>CAWFUG010000009.1:0-506074 GCA_963818965.1 uncultured Verrucomicrobiae bacterium
TCAGATTTTAAGGATTGTGTAATGAGTCAGATGGTTTCTGCCCTTGCGGACTTAAAGGGCACGTTTTCTCAGTATTCCCTTTTTTGGCACCTGGGGTATCTCGAGGTCAAGCAGCGCTACAGAAGATCGGTTTTGGGCCCTTGGTGGGTAAGCATCAGTCTTTCCATTTTTATCGGGATGATGGGGATCGTCTTTAGCCGACTATTCAATCAGAGTATTAGGGAGTATCTGCCTTTTTTTACGGCGGGATTCATCGCTTGGACCTTTTTGAGCAGTAGTGTGTTGGAAGGAACGGAAATTTTTAAGGCAAATGTCGGATTTATCAAGCAGATCAACCTCCCCTACAACATTTACATTTTTAAGCACCTCGTGAAGCAGTTTATCTTTATGCTTCACAATTTAGTCGTCTATGTCATCGTGGCGATTATTTTTCAGGTGCCGGTCACTCCTTATACTTTTCTCTTGATCCCAGGTTTGCTCCTTTTGATCCTCAATCTCTATTGGATCAGTTTGCTGATCGCCCTCGTTTGTTCCCGTTTTCGGGATATGGTCGCCATCGTCAACTCCTGTGTGCAGGTCGCTTTTTTTGTCACGCCGATCTCTTGGATGCCCCGATTACTCGATGAACACTCGAAGATTTTAAAGTACAACCCTTTTGTCTATCTTATAGACATCGTGCGCGCTCCCTTGCTCGGGATGGCTCCCTCGATGGCGAGTTGGATCTTTTGCACCGTGTTGTGCCTCGCAGGGTGTTATTTGAGTTTTTATCTCTTTTCTTCTGTGCGCTCGCGCATTCCATTTTGGGTGGATTGATATGGCTTTTATCAAATTAGAAGATGTCTCACTGGTTTATCCTATCTACGGCACGAATGCCCGTTCGTTTAAAACGACGGTGCTGAATCTTGCAACGGGAGGAAGGCTGGATCAAAGCTGCAAGCGGATGCAGGTCGAGGCGCTCAAAGGGATCACTTTTTCTTTACAGAAAGGGGATCGCCTGGCGTTAGTCGGACATAATGGGGCGGGAAAATCCTCCTTGCTCAAAGTGTTAGCTCAAATCTATGAACCCACGAGTGGAGTGGTACAGGTGAAAGGGAGGATGAACTGCCTCTTTGATATCATGATGGGGATGGATCTCGAGCTCAATGGGTATGAGAATATCAAACTCAGAGGGAAGATTTTGGGACTCTCTGCAGCGGAGATCGCAAGAGTAACGACTCAGGTCGAAGAGTTCGCAGAACTCGGAGATTTTCTCAAAATGCCCGTTAAGACGTATTCCTCCGGAATGGGTGTGCGCCTTGCGTTTGGAATCATTGTCCACCTCTTTTCAGAGATTTTACTCATCGATGAGGTTGTGGGTGTCGGCGATGAGCGGTTCATGAAAAAAGCGCACGCTTGTATGGAAAATTTAGTCCATCAATCGGAGATCATGGTCTTCTCTTCTCACAATCAACAGGTCATCCGAGAGTTTTGCAATAAAGCAATACTCATCAAGCATGGAATGATCCAGTGCATGGGCTCTGTCGATGAGGTCCTAGAAGAATATTCTAAAAACGCGCAAGACTCTTCAGAACCTCAAGGCTAATTGGGGAATTTTTACCACAGAGAAGGGAAACCACAGAGAGGAAATTCAGAGAGAAAAGTTTCTTCTCTGTTTTTCCTGCTCTGTGGTGAAATTCCGCTAACGCGCAAGACTCTTCAGAACCTCAAGGCTAATTGGGGAGTTTTTACCACAGAGAAGGGAAACCACAGAGAGGAAATTCAGAGAGAAAAGTTTCTTCTCTGTTTTTCCTGCTCTGTGGTGAAATTCCGCTAACGCGCAAGACTCTTCAGAACCTCAAGGCTAATTGGGGAGTTTTTACCACAGAGAAGGGAAACCACAGAGAGAAAAGTTTCTGCTCTGTGGTGAAATTTCGCTCTATTTGTAGGAGCTCGAGTGGATTTTCTGGTCTAGAAGGGAGAGCTCTTCGAACTTGTGTTCGCTGATCGATTTGTCTGCATAGAACCAGCGCGTCTCTTTTTCGCCATTGATGTAGAGGTTAGTGGGGCCGTGTTTCTGATCGTTTTCCCACGTGATTTCTTGGGAGAGGATTTCCCCATCGATATAGTGGCGCTCCGTGCCGTTCTTCTGGCCGTAGAGGTAGGAGGTTTCTAGGTAGCGATTGCCGTTTTCGAAGTAGGTCGCTTTTCCGTGGAGTTCTCCATTAACCCATTCTTCGATCGAGAGGGGTTCTCCCGTTAAAGCAAAGCATTTTTTTTCTCCATGGAGGACGTTCCGGTGGTAAAAGGCGATCGTCTCTGGGGTGCCGTTGGAGTAGAAGGTTTCTTTTTTGAGCGAGTAGCCCTGTTCGACCATTTCGCGGGCGAGGAGGGTTCCCTCTCTAGCCCTTTGGAATTTAGTGCCAGCTCCCTTTTCTACGCGCGATTCGATCTCATTATTTAGAGAAAAATACTGTCCTTCGAGCAGCTCTTCACCTGCATACTCTTCGACGAGCATAGGAGAGCCTTCGTGGTACCACATCGAGATGCAGTAGCGTGTGGGAGAGAGTTGGATCCACTCTTTAATGGGTGTTCCTGTCGCGTCATATTGGATCTCTTTGACTTTTTCCCCTTGGTTGTAGAGGGTGTAAAATTCGACCGTTTGGCTGTGGGGATAGGTAGCTGTCATCGATCCATGGAGTAGCCCTGCTTCGTAAGTGCTCGTTACAGTCGATCCATCTGCGAGAAGTGTGATGACTTGTCCGGGGTAGTCTTTTGCTTGCCATTCTGCCTTTGTCAGCGCGTAGCCGTATTTGTGAACGTAGCGTTCTGAAACGACGTTATCCGTGTCTTGGGTGTTGTGACAGCCCGTAAGGGAGAGAGCGACGAGGCTGAACGTGAGGGTGATGGGTTTTTGCAATAGAAATTTCATAAGGGACCTATTTTTTTAATCTTTCTTAATCTCGACTTTGCAACTTTTTGCGAATGTTTTTCACTCATTTTACCAGAAGCTGCAAATTCGAGATAATCATCTGAAGGATGCGGCTATGTTCTCGTTCGACAGTTTCATGGGCGATGGTTTTTTCGAGATCGCGGTAGAAGAAGCGAAATGTCGCGTTCTTCTTATCTTTGCCGATTTGCTCACTTTTGTAAAGATCCAAAAGGAGGACGTTTTTCAGAAGACGTGTCGGAATCGAACGGGCGGCATCCAATACAGATCCGACGGGAGTGTGTTCATCGAGTGTTACGGTCCAATCCCGCTCAGAGCCGGGGAATTGAGGGATGGGACGAGTGGTGTGCTTTTTGGCGAGGTACGGCATCAGCGCTTCTAGATTGAGTTCTGCGTAGTAGACCTTTTGCGCAATGCCGCTTTTTAGAACGTGATCGGGATGCACTTCGCCCAGTGAGCCGATGACGCTCTCTTCTATTTTTAAACGCCCTTGCCTACCTGGGTGGAAGTTGTGCAGGTGGGAGATCTCGAGGGTGACGATTTCGAGATGTAGGCTGGATAAAAAATCGAGGACCATCCCCTTGAGATCGAAGAAATCGAATTCTTTGGGTTTCAGATCCCAGTGGTAGGGACGAGAGGCTCCTGTTAAGATGATCCCAACTGTCGCGGGTTCAGCGTAGCGGTCTTTTTCTTTGAAGTGGATCCGCCCCACTTCAAAACCTGCAATCGCCTCATTGCCGTGGTCGCAGTTGTATTTGACGACTTGAAGCAGTCCCGGCAGCAGGGACGCGCGCAGCACCGACTGGTCGATGGAGCTAGGGTGGAGCACGGAGATCATGGCGTCTTGTTTGAGCGTGCTTTCAAAGCTCAGCGCGGCCTGATCGGGGTGGATGAGATCGCAAGTGAGCATCTCTTGGAGCCCGAGTTTCAAAAGCTGTTGCCGCGCTCGGTTTTCTAGGGTGTAAAGAGGGGTGTGGAAGAGAGGCGAGCTCACGTGGCGGGGGAGAATTTTTGGCAATAAATTATATCCATAGAGGCGCGCGATCTCTTCGATGAGATCGATCTCCTCTTTGATATCATTGCGGTATGTGGGGACAGCGACGAGAAATTGATTACCGCTCTCTTCGAGGATTTCCATTTCTAAACGGGAGAGGAGTCCTGTCATTTCGCTCTCGCTCAAATGGGTGCCGAGGATCTGGTTGACGCGCTCGGGACGGCAGGCGATCTTTTTAGGTGTGAACGGGTGGGAGGCGCGATCGATCACTCCTTTTGCGACTTTGGCTCCTGCGTATTGCTGGAGCAAGGAGGCGGCGAGATCGAGGGCTGCAAAGAGGGCATTGGGATCGGTTCCCTTTTCAAAGTGCTGCGCGGCTTCTGATTTTAGGCCGAGGAGTTTGCTCGTTTGGCGGATCCCTACCGGTGTGAAGTGGGCGGCTTCGATGAGGATGCGCTGCGTCTTTTCCGTCACCCCTGAGTTCTTTCCGCCCATGATACCGGCGATGGCAAGGGGTTTCTCTGCATCGCAGATGAGTAGAGCTGAAGGGGGGAGTGCGCGGAGTGTTCCATCGAGTGTCTCTAGTTCTTTAAATTCTGTTTCTGCGGTGACGATGATGCTGTGATCGGCGATGGTGTCGAGATCGAAAAGGTGCAAGGGTTGTCCGAGCAGTAGCATCACTAAATTGCCGCAATCGACGACGTTGTTGATGCTCTGCATCCCGCAGGCTTCCACTTGTCTTTTCAAACTCTCTGGAGAGGGACCGACTTGCACATCTGTGACGATGCGGCAGGCGTAACGGGGAGCCCTTCTTTGGTCGATCACTTGCACGCGCACCCCTTTCTCGATCGGCTCGCCCTCCTCTTTCAAGACGATAGGAGTGGATTTTAGGGGGAGGTTCAGCAGGGCGGAGAGGTCTCTTGCGATGCCGTAAATGCTAAAGGCATGGCCGAGATTGGGCGTCAAGGAGACATCGAAGACAGTGTGTGTGTGCAGCTCTCTGAGATCGATGCCGACTGCCATCTCTTCGGGGAATTCTAAAATCCCCTCATCAGAGGTGCCGATTTTTAATTCTAAAGCGGAGCAGAGCATCCCGTTGGACTCGATGTCGCGGAATTTGCTCTTTTTGATTTTGAAGGGTTTGTCCTGTTCATCCATGAGCACGGCGCCGATTTTAGCGAGCGCTGTCTTGATCCCTGCGCGGCAGTTGGGGGCTCCACAGACGATTTGGAGGGTCTCTGTGCCATCGAATACGGTAGCGATGCTGAGGTGGTCGGCATGGGGATGGGGCTTTGAATCGATGACCTGTGCGACGACGACGCCAGTAAAGCTCGGTCCGATTCTGTCGATGCTTTCGACTTCGATACCGCCTAGAGTGAGTGTTTTTGCGATCTCCTCTAGGGAGAGGTGTTTGAGGTCTAAGTAATTATTTAACAAAGAGAGAGGGACTTTCATAAAACGGCAAAAGTAATTAAGATGTGCAAAAATGAAAGTGTACCCCATTTTCTCAAATCTTGGGAAAGGAAAAATCATGGCACAAAACCCTTTAGAAAATCCTTGGATTCGGCGCACGCGGTGGTTAACGCAGGCTTTTTTGATCAGCGGGATGCTCAATATCGGTTTTGCCGCTACTTTTGCTTATCTCGCCTTGAAGGGGCAGCAGGGAAACCCTATTTCTCTAGAGGCTCCGGCGCCCGTTCTCTCGACGAACCAAGAGGTTTTAGAGAAGTACTCGCAACTCTCTCAGGAAGAGCTCTTTTTACACTTGGAAAACGATGAGCCCCTCGAAGAGGGACTGACGCGGCGAGATCTCGCGCTCGCATCCTTAAGCGCTTTTCACCATTTTCACGTCGACCGCGCCCTAGGGTGGGCTCCCTTACAAAAAAGGGCGCTCTCTTTTTCCCATCTCGATGAGGCGATGACGATCCCGGTTTTTGCTGGGTTGGGCTCTGAGCAGTTCAATGCGATCCTCCACTATGCCAAAACGGAGAAATGGCCGTTGACTGCACGGGGTCTTTTTTTTGAGATCCAGCGCTCTTTTCCAAAAAAAGACCCGGCATTATGGGGTGCCTTTTTTTTAACTCAGGAGTATCAAGCGATCGAGACGCTCCTGACGAAGACGGGGGTGAATGGGACGACGGAAGAGATCGTCGATTTAATCGGGGAAGGGGATTGGCAGCTATTGAGTGATTCGGTGCAAAAGGTGCGCGCCGAACCTTCTCTTGCAGCGGATCACAGGCGGGCGTTTTTGCTCAACTACTGTTCCCACCGCTCCAAGACTGCGGCAAAATTGCTCCTCGCTTCCGATCTCGATTTCATCTTGAAACGACTCGATGACGCGCGTGTTCTTGCCCTTTTAGAACTTTACCCTGAAAATGATTCTCTCATTGAGCGGTTTGCCAAAGATCTCATCGCTTCCCCGCGCACGGATGCTGTGTGGAAACGCGCGGCACTGACACTTTATGCTATCGCCCGAGAGGCGCCTCCAGAGCCTTATGACCACGCTCTGGTTTTAAAGCGCTTTTTCCCTCAAGCGCCCCCTTTAGAGGCTCAGATCATAGCAGATGCAAAGCCAGCGCTCTCTGCAGCCATAACGCCGAAGATCCACGTCGTCCAATCGGGAGATAACCTGTGGAAAATCGCAAAGAAATACCAGGTTAGCATCAAAGAGATCATGCGGATCAATCATTTAGAGACAGAAAAGCTCCGTCCTGGTAAAAAACTCGAAATCCCCAATAACTGATCTCGAATCGCAGAGGTTTCTCGCTTCCTAATACAAGTTGTTTTCGAGAGTGGGTGTCCGTTATTTTCGAGAATTGTTATGAACATCACTTTTAGTCCTTTTGCCCCCCAGTGTGCGATAAAATCCATGCCAGTGCATGCGGCAGTACAGGAGCCGAGGGAGAGTTTTATCGATGCTCTTTGCTACTGCGAGATTTTCAAAAAATTTCACTGTTTTGAACCCGATCCCAGAGCATCGAAATTTGAAGAGATTTTGAGAGAGAGCTTTTTCGCAATGGAGAACTTGAGAGAGAAGTACTGGATTTGGGATCAGTTCAAAAGGGTAGATGTCGAGGAGTGTTTGACAGGCATCGGGAAAAAGATCTCTGATTGGGTTGAAAGGGATTTTCCAGAAGAGGCTTCCCAAATCGCAATGCCTCTATTTGATTTGAGTCCAGAAGATCAGCAGTCTGAGCGGATCTTTGCACCTCAGCTCATTAAGCGGGTAGAAGAACTGTGGACAAAGACGCTTGAAGCGATCGGTAGACCTCTTTCTTGTGTGATTGTGGATCCTAAATTCCAACTGCAATACAGAGATTCCGTAACGGGTCAGATGCGAAGAGAAGCGCCTCATCGGATGGATTGTCTACACTATGCTTTTTATAAACTGCGCGAAGAAAATGTGAAGAATGTCCTTTTCGAAAGAGAGTCTGGTTCAATTCTCGGCCATTCCACGAGTCGTTCTGCGCAGATTCTGCGTGCTCTCGGTTACAAAATGGTCTCTCGACCGAAAAAAAACGATATCGTCCTCTACCTCGACAAAGACATGCGGTTCGTTCATGCAGCCGTCATGGTCGATCCTGATGAGCTCATTGTAGAAGAGAAGTGGGGGCTGCATGTGCAAATCCTCGAAGCACCCCTCCCTTTTGTCTCAGAAGAATACGGCTGTTACGCTCTGTTCGTAAGAAAGATCGGTGGGGTGAATGTCGAAGTGCCCTGGGTTCTCGATCCCCCAGGAATTTCGGGATGCGAGAGAGCTGACGAGTCTGAAGAGTTGGAGCTGCCCGATCTAGAGGCAGAAGAACCTATTTTCTGAATTTTCTTTTTTTCCTTCTTCTCTCTGTGGTTTCCCCTCTCTGTGGTGAAAAAATATTACCACAGAGAGGGGAAACCACAGAGAGAAAGGGGTGTATACCCCTTCCACCTCAATCGTACCCAAGAAAACCGAATGAAAAGTTCTCAAATTTCGAATCAAAGGGAGGGGGTAATATTGAATTAATATTAACCCCCTCCCTTTGATTCGAAATTTGAGGCTTTTAATCGGTTTGCTTGTGGTTACGATTGAGGTGGAAGGGGTATATATAGGGAAAAAGCTTTTGGATTCTCAAGGGACCCATCTGCGGATGGGTCCCTTGGGGGTTCGCTTATTCCTTCTTAGCGAAATAGGCTTTTGTGAAAAAGACATCTCCGATAGGAGTGATGTGCAGATTCTTGAGAGAGGGATTAGAGAGGTAGGGGCGGCTGAAGTGGAAAAGGGGGATTACTGGCATTTCTTCGATGAAGAGCATTTCCGCCTTTGCTAAGAGTTCTTGACGGGTCTTTTCGCGGGATTCAGACAGATAGGCATCGAGTAGGCGCGTGTATTCTTTATTTTCCCAGCCGGGATAGTTCTTCAGGAGATCTTTCGAACGGTAGCGATCGAGGATGTCCATTGGGCTGTTGTAATGGACCATCCAGTAGATGAGTCCCATTTGAAAATCTCGTTTGCGTAAGCCGCTGACGAAGGTTTTGAGTTCAGAGGCTTCGAGAGTGACTGTGATGCCGAGGACGTCTTGCCATTGGCGTTGGAGCGCCTGGGCGAGTCGATGAGCGACTTCTGCATTCTCATACTTGAAGGTGATTTTCAATTCCTCAGGCTTCATTTTGAGTTCTTTGAGCGCTTTTTTGAGATAACGCTTCGCCACATCTCGATTTCCATCGGGAAATAAGCAGCTCTGTTGGTGATTTCTGAATACGGAGGCGATCATATTGGTCGCGACTTCATCTTCTGAAAGAGTGACGTGATCGATCAAATCGCGCCGGTTTGTGGCAATGGCAAATGCTTTTCTCAAGTTCAGATTGTCAAAGGGAAATACGTGTGCGTTGAGTGCGCAGTAGCGGGTCCCTCCGTAGGCGACGGTTTGCATCTGGTATTTTTTCTTGAGATCTTCTAGTGCATCGAGCGGAAGTGGGGAGAAATCGCCGCCGATCCAGTCGAGCTTCCCTTGCTCGAATAGTTGGAGTGCGGTCGTCTCATTTTCGACCATCGATATGTGGATCTGATCGAGTTTCACAGATTCGGCATCCCGATAGTGGGGATTTTTTTCGACTGTGATCGCATTGCAGTGAGCCCAAGAGGCTAGCTTGAAGGGTCCATTGACGACGAGCCGTTCTGTCGTTCCCCACTTTTCCCCTTGTTCGATACTGTGTTTTGGTACGGGAAAAAAGACAGAAGCTGCGATCAGGTCGAGAAAGAAGGGGACGGGTTTTTCGAGTTCAACGACAAAGGTGTAACGATCGGGAGCTCTTAAACCTAATTGATCGGGTGAGATCTCCTCGCGCGCTGCTTTCTCTGCGTTTTTAATCGGGTAGAGCAAGTTAGCGCAAGGGGCCATGGTTTTGGGATTCAATACCGATTTCCATGCATAGACGAAATCTTCTGCAGTCAAATCGACACCGTCTGACCACCGGGTCTTTTTTAAGTGGAATGTGTAGGTTTTGCCATCGTCCGATAGATTGACGCTATCAGCGAGTGCCAAAGAGACCTTGCCGTCTTCATCGACCTGCGTCAATCCTTCGAAGAGCATGCCGATCACAAAAGAGGCGTTGATATTATTGCTCGTGCGTGGGTCGAGGGTATCGGGATCACCTGCAATGTTGAGCCGCAAAACTTCTGTAGCCGGCGCGCTCGCGGCTAAAAGAGTGGAAAATGCTGTCATGAAAAAAACCAAACTTTTGATCATAAAAAACCTGGAGAAAAAACTTTGACGATTATAGTACCTAGACTGTAAAGTTTTTGTAAACCCTCTTCCGAACCTATACCCAAGTGAACTCAAAAGTTTCAGTCGATTTTCGATTCTTTCGGAAGGGGTATATACCCAAGTGGACTCAAAAGTTGGTCGTAGGACCGCGCGAACCTAAGGCTAACTTTTGAGTCCACTTGGGTATAATCTCGAAAATCGACGAAAAGTTTTACTGAGATATGTTCTCTGGCGGATTCCGTGAAAATTTACCCTGCTTTTGACTTGAGCGATGATCCCAATCATCTCTCTTTTGTGACCTCTATTGAACAATTGTTCGATGTTATTTTGCCGCAAGAAATTTCAGTGTTGCAAGAAAATCCAGATCTGTTTTTGAAGCAATTGTCTGAAATGCTCCCTTTTCTTTCGAGTGCACAACTCAAAGAGGGAGGGAATGCCTTTCGCGTCGTCTTTTTGAGCGATGCGGCTTACACACATGGAACGGGTCGATTTTTATCGGACGCACTCAGCCGCCGTTTGATCCCTGGAAAAATCGTCGAAATCGTCGGAACGCGGACGTTGAGTTTTCATTTCTTTCCCCATTACAAAAGGGAATTCCTCTTCAGTGAGCGGTGGATCATGGCCAATTGCAAAGAGGAGATCCCGTTCATTGAGCAAAGACTGCCCCGTTTTATCGAAGAGTTGCGCCTCACTTTCCTCTCAATCGTCAGAGCGCGTCGCTTCCTCTCTTTAAAACCGGAGAAGTGGGAAGGCAAAGAGATTCTGTTGCCAGAGATTCGCCACCTTTCGACTTTTGAAGAGATGCAGCAGATCGTGCAGCGTTTGAGTGCGGAAAAGACGATGGGGGAGATCCGTCATGCGATCGCTCCTTTTTATCAGAGGCGGCCGAAAATTTTCGATCGAGATATCTTTGAGGAGATGAAGGCGAGCCTTGCGTTCTACGATGAGGCATTTATCGGTAAACGCCCAGCAAAAGATGTAGCGCGACTCATCTGTTACCACTTCTACTTTCAAAAGCAGCTGGCCGTATTGCGAGAGGAAAAACCTTTTAAGCGCCATCTGCTGCTCAAAATTTTCAGAAAGAAGGGAAGGGTCGGGATTTTAGTTCTATTGAATCTCTTTAGAGAAAATGAACTCCTCAAAAAACAGCATCTTTTACAAGCGCTTTCTCAGTGTGTAAAGGAGTTGAAAGAAATAGAGGGATCTTTCCTGATGGACACGAGTACCCCTTCCCGTCTCTTTTTTTACATCGAGATCGAAAATATCAATTTTAGCATGGAGGAGTTACAGGTTCTTAAAGCGAAGCTGCCCTTAGAGCTGAAAAAATCGATCCAGCGCACAGCAAACCCGCTCTTCATGTTGCGCAATGAAGAGGATCAGATGCGTCATTTGATTGCACTTAGCCGAGAAATTCGCTGTTCTAATGATATTCCTCAGCTCGTCATCTCTTTTGAAGAGCAGACAGAGGAGTCTCTGATTTTTTCCGTCATCCTCGTCCGCATTCTAAAAAGAAGGACTGCGCCCTTAAAACAACTGCTCTTAAACCTTCCCCTAAAGACATCTCTTCGCGAGAACAAGATCGTGGGTCGCATACGCAAATACCCCAAAGAGGCCTCTACTTTCCGCGCTTCTCTTGTTAAAAAAGACTACCTGAGAAAGGATCACTCGCTCGATCTTCCGCGAGCGAGGCAAACGCTTCTTAAGGATTTGAGTTTGCATTTTGGTCCTGTGCGCGATTACAATGGAGGGCTTCTTTCGAAACAACTCGAATCGCTGCATGCTTTGCAAATGTCATTGGGTCCTTTGGCAGATTCCAATGCATTGACTCTCGAAAATTTCTTCTTCTCGATCGAGCCGCTTTCTTTTCAGATGACTTTGCCAGTAGCTCAATTAAAAGAAGGGTTTCTCTTACTCTTAAATCTCATGGAGACGAATACTTCTCATCAGATCGGTGCGACTGCGGCCGGATTTATGACGACGAGTGCCAAAAAGAGGCAAAACACGCGCGCCTTTCTCGAAGCGACGCGGGAGAGTTTCCCCGACAGCGCTTATTCTCTCACGCATGTGCACGATTTCTTTTGCTGTATTCTGTTCATTCCCCAGAAGGATCAAGAAGTTAAAGCTCTGTTTCGCGCTTTTCTGGAACAGGATCAAAACCTCCGCGATGCCATGGATGGCATTTCACAAGGCGTTTTACCGTCAACCACAGTCCCCGCGCACTTCCATGCGCTTTCAGTGCCTCGAGCGCATAGTCGGAACAACTCGGGTAGAACCGGCAGCAGTTCCCCAGCATCGGGCTGATGGTTAGTTGGTAGATGCGGATGAGGATGCGTAGCATTTGAATCTGTCTCGATGAAATTTTTTGTAGCTTTTATATACCACAGTCGGCCTCAAACTTGGAATTTGGCCGGGTTTGAGATAGGTTCTTAAAAAATGTGGAAGACGTCGCGCAAGGTAGCGAGGAGGACCTCGATGAGGATCAGGAGGACGATGATGAACTCGAGGCGGACGGTGTGGCGATGGTTGACCTCTGTCGAGAGGATGCCGAAGAGTTCGTAGACGACATTGAGTCTTTTATTAAGCGCTTCGACGCGCTTGACCACATCGAGGTAGTGCGCGGTGCGTCGGTAAAAGGGCTCGAGCTCTGGATAATTCCAGAAAAATTCAGGGGTGTCTAACACTTCGCTATGCAGGTTAATCGAGTTGCGCTCGAGGAATATCTCTCCCATCTTGCGGGAGATCTCTTTTCGGGTGAGGGTGATCTTCCCTTTTTTTGCGAGATCGCTAGGAATTTGGGCGCTCAATTCGATCGTCTTTTGGATGAGATCTTCAAATGTCGAGAGTTTGACCGATTGGGCAATGCCATGCGAGATGGCAAGTTTTGTCAAAGTGCTCTCGTCGTGTAGCGAGATTTCATCTTCTTCGATCTTGTTATTCTGTGCGTAGATATAGGAAAATTCGTCGAGTTCTACTTTTAAGAGGCGCTCTTTTTCGAACGGTTTAATGAAGGAGAGCATCTCTAGTTCCTCTTCTTCTGAGAGGCCCCAGCAGACGAGTACGCCATAGGAGAAATAGAAGACATCTCCTTGGAACCGGTCGTCATCTTTGAGCTTTGTGTGCACGACGTCGCGAAAAAGCTGCGTCTGTCCCAGCTTTTGAAAGTGCTGGAAAAGGCGAGGGATATCGTAAAAGGCCGCTGTGCAATAACAAGTACATCGCATAAAGGACCCTTATAACAGGCCTCCAATTTTAAAGTCTCGATTTTTCTCGACAGAATTTCGGGAAAAAGTTTAAAGTCTCCACTTCCCTAATGCGGGGGTGGCGGAATTGGTAGACGCGCTACTTTGAGGTGGTAGTGAGGCAACTTGTAGGGGTTCGAGTCCCCTCTCTCGCATCTTTCAGCACATTTTTCAGTATCTTTATTCTTCGAAAGTTCTACGCATCATCAAAAAGAATTGCATTCAATTTTTCTCTTGCTTTAACCTTCTGCTAAAATAATAATTCCACTGCAACAGATTCTCTGAGGAAAATCTTGATGAGCATCAGGTGCCGAGCTCAGCATCCATTCATAACATTTTTCTGCTGTACGGTCGTCGCCTTTTCAATGGGTGGTGTAAAAGGACACGCCGATTCAGGGGAAGTGATTCTCATAAGTTGTGGGGAAAAGCCCAAGCAGGGGCCGCCTGGCGTCCCAGGTGATCCAGGTGTAGCAGGCCCTCCAGGTCCTGCAGGATCTCCTGGCGCAGCGGGGCCAGATACGGGAATGACCGGTCCGATAGGTCCACAGGGATCCCCCGGGCCCTCAGGTGCGACGGGGATGACTGGGACCTCTGCAGGGGATATGGGTGCTACGGGTAGTACAGGGGCTGTTGGGTCGGTAGGTCCAATGGGTTCGACTGGAAGTGCTACAGGACTGACCGGAATAACAGGGCCAACAGCCGCGGTGGGAGCGACAGGGGGAACGGGAACGACGGGTAGCACGGGAGAGACGGGCTCGGCCGGTGCGACAGGGTTAACAGGCGGGGCAGGATCAACGGGTATGACCGGGCCGACCGGATTCACTGGAATGACTGGATCTACGGGGCCGACGGGTGGGATGGGTGTGACAGGGACTACGGGTACGACTGGACCGACAGGTGGCACTGGAGCAACGGGTCTCACAGGATCGGATGGCCCATTGGGATCTACAGGTTTCACTGGCTTCACAGGTCCGACAGGGGGAACTGGCTCGACGGGGGTCACAGGTCCGACAGGATTCACCGGTCTACCGGCTCTGACGGTCCAATAGGTTTTACGGGCCAAGCAGGCTCAACGGGCTCTACAGGGTTCACAGGAACGACCGGTCCAGTAGGACCGACAGGTCTGACGGGTGGAACGGGACCCACTGGCTCTGATGGTCCAATAGGTTCTACAGGCCAAACAGGTTCAACGGGCTTTACGGGTCTCTCAGGCTCGACCGGTTCTACAGGAACAACGGGGCCCACGGGTTTCATGGGTTCAATGGGCTCTACAGGCTCAACAGGAATAACGGGTGCTACAGGTCCTACGGGTTCAGATGGTCCAATAGGACTGACCGGAATGACCGGTAACACTGGATCTACAGGAACGACCGGTCTACCTGGTCCTATAGGGCTGACTGGGGCGACAGGGTCGACAGGAATGACTGGCTCTACGGGCCCTACCGGCTCTGACGGGCCAATAGGTTCCACCGGCCCAACAGGCACGACAGGTTCTACGGGAATAACTGGGCGACAGGGTGTTACAGGTTCAGATGGTCCAATCGGACTGACCGGAATAACGGGTAACATTGGGTCTACAGGTTCAACGGGTGTGACAGGTCCAACGGGTTCCACGGGATCGACTGGTTCTACAGGACTGACTGGACCCACAGGAACAACGGGTAACACTGGATTGACAGGTTCCACAGGACCTACAGGTCTGACAGGATCGACCGGTCTAACGGGGCTAATAGGTCCAACAGGTTCAACGGGGGACACGGGCCCCACAGGCCTACAGGCCCTACAGGCCCGACCGGCTTAACAGGGACAACGGGTGCAACGGGGTTCACGGGGCTTACAGGGGAGACCGGCGCTACGGGGTTGACTAGTTTTACGGGATCTACAGGCAGTACAGGATTTACAGGTTCTACTGGATTTACGGGACCGACAGGTTCTACAGGAAGTACAGGTTCCATTGGCGCTACAGGGGCCACTGGGATGACCGGCGAGACAGGGAATACTGGTCCCGCAGGATTGACAGGTGCAACGGGAGTGACAGGAACGACGGGCAACACAGGTGCAACGGGAATAACCGGCTCAACGGGGCTCACCGGATCTACCGGCCTGACAGGTAGTACGACAGGTCCTACGGGGTCTACTGGCATGACGGGAATGACGGGGTCTAACGGGCCCGACAGGACCGACAGGCTCAACGGGTAGCACGGGCTCAACGGGGTCTACGGGTACAACAGGTTCTACGGGGATCACAGGGGCAACGGGTCCAACAGGTAGCACGGGCTCGACGGAACAACTGGCAGCACTGGATCTACTGGTCCTACAGGATCTACTGGCCTAACTGGATACACAGGATCGACCGGAGGGGGCAGGGGCAACGGGTTTTACGGGAGCGACAGGGGCCACCGGGTCCGACAGGCACTACAGGTCCAACGGGGCCGACTGGCACGACAGGAAATACAGGCCCTACTGGGCCAACCGGGAATACAGGACAGACTGGAACGACAGGGACAACGGGTTTTACGGGAACTACTGGGAGCACAGGGCTCACAGGTTTGACTGGCTCAACGGGCGGGACAGGGAGCACAGGAACCACAGGTCTGACCGGCTCAACCGGTCCAACAGGTCTCACTGGTCCAACGGGCCCCACGGGGCTCCACAGGTCCTACAGGACTTACAGGTCCAACAGGACTAACGGGATCTGTGGGCTCTACAGGCGGTACAGGGAACACCGGAACAACAGGTAGTACAGGATCGACCGGCCAGACAGGCCCCACAGGTCAAACAGGCATCACGGGGTTGACAGGATCGACCGGCTCTACAGGCCCGATGGGCCTGACAGGGGCCACGGGCCCAACGGGGCTCACGGGAATCACAGGTGCGACTGGTCCCACGGGCTCGACTGGCTTTACGGGATCTACGGGCAGTACAGGATTTACAGGTCCAACTGGAGGATTTACAGGCTCAACTGGATCTACGGGAAGTACAGGTTCTACTGGCGTTACAGGTGTCACTGGGATCACCGGAGAGGGACATGGATTCCAGAGGATTCACAGGGGCAACGGGAGCGCAGGATCGATGGGCAACACAGGTGAAGTGGGATAATCCGGTCAACGGCAGCGAATTGCATTGACCGGTTTGAGGAGACGACATGTTCACGGACGGGAATAACGGGGTCTACCCGCCCGACAGGCCCGACAGGCTCAACAGGTAGCACGGGCTCGACGGGGTCTACGGGTGCAACAGGTTCCACTGGGGTGACAGGGGCAACGGGTCCAACAGGTAGCACGGGCTCGACGGGAACAACTGGGGCAGCACTGGGATCTACTGGTCCTACAGGATCTACTGGCCTAACTGGATACACAGGATCGACCGGATCGACAGGGCCAATAGGAAATACAGGCCCGATAGGGACCACCGGTTCTACAGGCACTACAGGTCCAACGGGGCCGACTGGCACGACAGGAAATACAGGCCCTACTGGGCCAACCGGAAATACAGGACAGACGGGAACGACAGGGACAACGGGTTTTACGGGAACGACAGGGAGTACAGGGAGCACAGGTTTGACTGGGCTCAACGGGCGGGACAGGGAGCACAGGAACCACAGGTCTGACCGGCTGAACCGGTCCAACAGGTCTCACTGGCCCAACGGGCCCCACGGGCTCCACAGGTCCTACAGGACTTACAGGTCCTACAGGACTAACGGGACCGACGGGTTTTACAGGCAGTACAGGGAACACCGGAACAACAGGTAGTACAGGATCGACTGGCCAGACAGGCCCCACAGGTCAAACAGGCACCACAGGGTTGACAGGATCGACCGGTCCTACAGGACTTACAGGGCCAACAGGCCTGACGGGCCCAACGGGCCCCACGGGGATCACAGGTGCGACTGGTCCCACGGGCCCGACTAGCTTTACGGGATCTACGGGCAGTACAGGATTTACAGGTCCAACGGGAGGATTTACAGGCTCAACTGGATCTACGGGAAGTACAGGTTCTACCGGTGTTACAGGTGTCACTGGGATAACTGGCGGGACAGGGAATACTGGTCCCACAGGATTGACAGGTGCAACGGGAGTGACAGGAACGACGGGCAACACAGGTGCAACGGGAATAACCGGCTCAACGGGGCTCACCGGATCTACCGGCCTGACAGGTAGTACGACAGGGTCCACTGGGTCTACTGGGATGACGGGAATAACGGGGTCTACGGGCCCGACAGGCCCGACAGGCCGCACAGGTAGCACGGCTCGACGGGGTCTACGGGTGCAACAGGTTCTACGGGGATCACAGGGTCAACGGGTGCAACGGGTTTTACAGGCTCGACAGGCCCAACCGGCAGCACTGGATCTACTGGTCCTACAGGATCTACTGGCCTAACTGGAAATACAGGCTCGACCGGATCGACAGGGCCAATAGGAAATACAGGCCCGACAGGGACCACCGGTTCTACAGGCACCACAGGTCCCACAGGCCCGACTGGCCCGACGGGAAATACAGGCCCTACTGGGCCAACCGGAAATACAGGACAGACGGGAACGACAGGGACAACGGGTTTTACGGGAACGACTGGGAGTACAGGGAGCACAGGTTTGACCGGCTCAACGGGCGGGACATGGGAGCACAGGAACCACAGGTCTGACCGGCTCAACCGGTCCAACAGGTCTCACTGGTCCAACGGGCCCCACGGGCTCCACAGGTCCTACAGGGCTTACAGGTCCTACAGGCCTAACGGGACCGACGGGCTCTACAGGCAGTACAGGGAACACGGGAACAACAGGTAGTACAGGATCGACTGGCCCAACAGGCCCCACAGGTCAAACAGGCACCACAGGGTTGACAGGATCGACCGGTCCTACAGGACTTACAGGGCCAACAGGCCTGACGGGCCCAACGGGGCCCCACGGGGATCACAGGTGCGACTGGCGCCACAGGCCCGACTGGCTTTACGGGATCTACGGGCAGTACAGGATTTACAGGTCCAACTGGAGGATTTACAGGCTCAACTGGATCCACGGGAAGTACAGGTTCTACCGGTGTTACAGGTGTCACTGGGATGACTGGCGGGACAGGGAATACTGGTCCTACGGGATTGACAGGTGCAACGGGAGTGACAGGAACGACGGGCAACACAGGTGCAACGGGAATAACCGGCTCAACGGGGCTCACCGGATCTACCGGTCTGACAGGTAGTACGACCGGGTCCACTGGGTCTACTGGGATGACGGGAATGACGGGGTCTACGGGCCCGACAGGACCGACAGGCCGCACGGGTAGCACGGGCTCGACGGGGTCTACGGGTGCAACAGGTTCCACTGGGGTCACAGGGGCAACAGGCCCAACAGGTAGCACAGGCTCGACAGGCTCAACCGGCAGCACTGGATCTACTGGCCCTACAGGATCTACTGGCCTAACTGGATACACAGGATCGACCGGATCGACAGGGCCAATAGGAAATACAGGCCCAACAGGGACCACCGGTTCTACAGGTCCCACAGGCCCCACAGGCCCGACTGGCCCGACGGGAAATACAGGCCCTACTGGGCCAACCGGGAATACAGGACAGACAGGGGCGACAGGGACAACGGGTTTTACGGGAACGACTGGGAGCACAGGGCTTACAGGTTTGACTGGCTCAACGGGAACGACTGGGAGCACAGGAACCACAGGTCTGACCGGCTCAACCGGTCCAACAGGTCTCACTGGCCCAACGGGCCCCACGGGCTCCACAGGTCCTACAGGACTTACAGGTCCAACAGGACTGACGGGACCGACGGGTTTTACAGGCAGTACAGGGAACACCGGAACAACAGGTAGTACAGGATCGACTGGCCAGACAGGCCCCACAGGTCAAACAGGCACCACAGGGTTGACAGGATCGACCGGTCCTACAGGACTTACAGGGCCAACAGGCCTGACGGGCCCAACGGGGCCCACGGGGATCACAGGTGCGACCGGCGCTACGGGCCCGACTGGCTTTACGGGATCTACGGGCAGTACAGGATTTACAGGTCCAACTGGAGGATTTACAGGCTCAACTGGATCTACGGGAAGTACAGGTTCTACCGGTGTTACAGGTGTCACTGGGATGACCGGCGGGACAGGGAATACTGGTCCTACGGGACTGACAGGTGCAACGGGAGTGACAGGAACGACGGGCAACACAGGTGCAACGGGAATAACCGGCTCAACGGGGCTCACCGGATCTACTGGCCTAACAGGTAGTACGACGGGGTCTACTGGGTCTATTGGGATGACGGGAATGACGGGGTCGACAGGCCCGACAGGACCGACAGGCCGCACGGGTAGCACGGGCTCGACGGGGTCTACAGGTGTGACAGGTTCTACTGGGATCACAGGGGCAACGGGTGCAACGGGTTTTACAGGCTCGACAGGCTCAACCGGCAGCACTGGATCTACTGGTCCTACAGGATCTACTGGCCTAACTGGAAATACAGGCTCGACCGGATCGACAGGGCCAGTAGGAAATACAGGCCCGACAGGGACCACCGGTTCTACAGGCACCACAGGTCCCACAGGCCCGACTGGCTCGACGGGAAATACAGGCCCTACCGGGCCAACCGGAAATACAGGACAGACGGGAACGACAGGGACAACGGGTTTTACGGGAACGACAGGGAGTACAGGGATCACAGGTTTGACCGGCTCAACGGGTTCGACTGGGAGCACAGGTGGTACAGGTCCGACTGGTTCAACCGGTCCAACAGGTCTCACTGGCCCAACGGGCCCCACGGGCTCCACAGGTCCTACAGGGCTTACAGGTCCTACAGGACTAACGGGACCGACGGGTTTTACAGGCAGTACAGGGAACACCGGAACAACAGGTAGTACAGGAACGACCGGCCCAACAGGCCCCACAGGTCAAACAGGTACCACGGGGTTGACAGGATCGACCGGCTCTACAGGTCCGACTGGCCTGACAGGGGCAACGGGCCCAACGGGGCTCACAGGGCTCACAGGTGGGACTGGTCCTACAGGGTCGACCGGTCCTACGGGATCTACGGGCAGTACAGGATTTACAGGACCAACGGGACCAACGGGATCTACAGGTCTCACAGGAAGTACGGGTTCTACTGGCATTACGGGTGTCACTGGGATAACGGGTGGGACAGGAATTACTGGCCCCACAGGGACGACAGGTACAACAGGTACGACCGGATCTACCGGCGGGGCAGGATCTACGGGCGGGACGGGTCCGACGGGGATTACGGGTCTGACGGGAAGCACTGGAACGACCGGATCGACAGGGACCACAGGCCAGACAGGCCCGACAGGATCGACGGGTCCCACAGGATCAACAGGATCGACAGGAGCGACTGGAGCTACAGGTTTTACGGGAGCCACTGGAACGACCGGTAGCACTACGGGCTCAACGGGGCTGACGGGTCCCACAGGACTTACAGGTTCTACTGGTTTGACTGGACCAACAGGTCGGACAGGCGCGACAGGATCTACAGGATCTATAGGACCAACGGGCCCTACAGGCCTTACAGGCGGGGCAGGAACGACCGGCCCCACAGGCCCGACAGGTGGTCGGACGGGATCCACAGGACGAACGGGACCGACGGGGCCTACAGGTTCTACAGGAGGAACCACTGTTGCCGTAACGGATTGGGGTTATTTTTTTCAAGCAGGGACCCCCGGTTCATCGATGTCCATCAGTGTAAATGCATTTATCCCATTCACTGGTACAAATGCTGGGACTTTACTCGGTAGTGGAGGGGTTTCGTTTACAACACCTTCTACTGCGAGTATTGCGAAATGCAGGGACGTATTTGATCAGTTTTGGTTACTCCTACGCCTCAGGAAGTTCCAACGTAGGGGGAGGCATTGGGCTCAATATCAATGGGACTGCACCGAGCAATAACAATCTAGTCCTACCGTCCCAAGACACAGGTGCAGCAATGATTTCTTACACTATTGTGATGGTTTTGTCTGCAGGAACTACTATACAGTTACAAAATGTCAGCGCGGTTACGATGGTCCTCGGCCCTGCATCAAACTCTACGAGTGCTACGGGAGGAATTACCGCCTATTTAATCGTGGTTAGAGTGCAATAATGATTTTTAATGGAAAGAGACGCATTTTTATGAGATTGGAGCACGTGTGGGGATCTCTTTGTTTTTTGTGTGTCTCATTGTTGCCGAGCGCACTCTTGGCAGGGGGATCAGAAGATCCTGTTACCATTATTCCTGTGCAGTGTGGGGTGCCTTCCAAAAAAGGCCCCCCGGGTCCCCCAGGCCTTCCGGGCCCCCCAGGTCCCCAGGCCCCGCAGGTCCTCCGGGCCCCTCCGGTTCAAGCGGGGCCACAGGGCTGATGGGGCCTACAGGTCCAACGGGCTTATTAGGATCCACAGGTCCGACCGGTTCCACAGGTTCCACTGGGATGACGGGGGGACCGGGCTCTACAGGGGATGTCGGGATGACCGGAAGTACAGGAGCTGCAGGGGTGACTGGAATGACCGGCGCCATCGGTCCTACCGGGCTGACCGGTGAAACAGGTCCTATCGGGCCGACAGGTGCGACCGGTTCCATGGGGACCACCGGTAGTACAGGAACGACGGGCCCAACGGGAGCAACGGGCACGGCGGGAATAACCGGATCGACAGGCCTCACCGCGCTGACGGGATCGACT
This sequence comes from uncultured Verrucomicrobiae bacterium, assembly GCA_963818965.1. Lineage (GTDB taxonomy): Bacteria > Chlamydiota > Chlamydiia > Chlamydiales > Rhabdochlamydiaceae > JAZJZV01. Next base: position 21,556 of record CAWFUG010000009.1, read on the forward strand.
GGAACAACTGGCTCTACAGGTCTGACGGGTCCAACGGGTCTTACAGGCCTGACAGGTCTGGCCGGTCCTACTGGAACAACTGGCCTGACGGGATCGACAGGTCCCATGGGATGCACAGGCCCGACGGGTCCTACAGGCCCGACGGGCTCAACGGGAATAACCGGTCTAACAGGAACTACCGGCACAACGGGCATGGCGGGACTAACGGGCCTCACAGGACCAACCGGTCCCACCGGGTCGACAGGTTCAACGAGTAATACAGGGGCAACGGGCTTTACTGGGTCAATGGGCTCCACCGGGCTAACAGGACCAACGGGACCGACTGGCCCTACAGGAAACGTAGGTTTCACTGGACCGACTGGATTTACGGGGAGCAGTACAGGCGAGGACGGACTAACTGGCTCAACGGGTCCGACAGGTCTAACCGGGCCAATAGGGACAACCGGATCGACTGGATCCACAGGAAATACAGGTTCCACTGGATCAATCGGATCTACAGGTAGCATAGGGGAGGACGGACTGACTGGCCCGACGGGTCTGACAGGTCTGATAGGTAACACGGGTCCCACAGGCCAAACGGGTGACACTGGTCCACAGGCACGACCGGACCTATAGGTGCGACTGGGCCGACGGGCGCAACAGGCTCTACAGGTGAAATAGGAACAACGGGAACGACGGGATTTACTGGCTTAACAGGAGGGACAGGAGAAACTGGTTCCATAGGTGTAACCGGATTAACGGGGGACACGGGACTGAGCGGCCCCACCGGCCCAACCGGTAGCACAGGAGCAACCGGATCGACGGGTTCTACAGGACCTACCGGTCTAACTGGAACAACCGGAGGTACTGGATCTATCGGTCCTACAGGTGCAACCGGTGTGATCGGGAACACAGGACCGACTGGTTTAACCGGAACGACCGGTAACACAGGAACTACAGGATCGACGGGGGCGACTGGATCTACAGGAACAACCGGGCCTACAGGCATTACGGGGAGCACAGGGGCGACGGGAATAACCGGCTCAACCGGCTCGACTGGATTGACTGGTTCCACAGGACCGACCGGATCTACAGGACCAACCGGGCCCACAGGCGTTACAGGGAGCACAGGAGCGACGGGAATAACCGGTTCAACCGGATCTACAGGAACAACCGGTTCTACAGGATCTACAGGTCCCACGGGCTCCACAGGAATGACCGGTAACACTGGTTCTACAGGAATAACCGGCAGCACAGGATCCACCGGCCCTACCGGTACGACCGCGATGACGGGACCGACTGGAACAACCGGTACGACTGGTACCACTGGTACCACAGGCGGTACGGGATCTACAGGCCCCACAGGGGCGACAGGTCTGACAGGTCTTACGGGACCTACCGGGTTGTCAGGTCCAACGGGCTTAACCGGAACAACTGGCCAGACAGGCCAGACAGGAGCAACCGGCTCTACAGGAATGACCGGGAGCACGACAGGGGCAACAGGATCCACAGGACTGACTGGCAGCACGGGCTCCACAGGGCTAACAGGCCCCACGGGCCCCACAGGGACGACGGGATCTACAGGATCTACTGGCTCCACAGGATCGACAGGTCTCACAGGACTGACGGGATCCACTGGATCTACTGGCGGGGCAGGTGGTACAGGTGTCACGGGGCTGACGGGTTCGACAGGAAGCACAGGTGCAACGGGAAGCACGGGTCTGACAGGCCCTACGGGACCCACCGGTCCCACGGGAACAACGGGTTCTACAGGAGTGACCGGATCGACCGGGAACACAGGACTGACTGGCCCCACCGGCCCAACCGGTAGCACAGGGTCAACCGGATCGACGGGTTCCACAGGACCTACCGGTCTAACTGGAACAACCGGAGGTACTGGATCTACCGGTCCTACAGGTGCAACCGGTGTGACCGGGAACACAGGACCGACCGGTTTAACCGGAACGACCGGTAACACAGGAACTACAGGATCGACGGGGGCGACTGGATCTACAGGAACAACCGGGCCTACAGGCATTACGGGGAGCACAGGGGCGACGGGAATAACCGGCTCAACCGGCTCGACTGGATTGACTGGTTCCACAGGACCGACCGGATCTACAGGACCAACCGGGCCCACAGGCGTTACAGGGAGCACAGGAACAACGGGAATAACCGGTTCAACCGGCTCGACAGGAACAACCGGTTCTACAGGATCTACAGGTCCCACGGGCTCCACAGGAATGACCGGTAACACTGGTTCTACAGGAATGACCGGCAGCACAGGATCCACCGGCCCTACCGGTACGACCGCGATGACGGGACCGACTGGAACAACCGGTACGACTGGTACCACTGGTACCACAGGCGGTACGGGATCTACAGGCCCCACAGGGGCAACAGGTCTGACAGGTCTTACGGGACCTACCGGGTTATCAGGTCCAACGGGCTTAACCGGAACAACTGGCTCGACAGGCCAGACAGGAGCAACTGGCTCTACAGGAATGACCGGGAGCACGACAGGGGCAACAGGATCCACAGGACTGACTGGCAGCACGGGCTCCACAGGGCTAACAGGCCCCACGGGCCCCACAGGGACGACGGGATCTACAGGATCTACTGGCTCCACAGGATCGACAGGTCTCACAGGACTGACGGGATCCACCGGATCTACTGGCGGGGCAGGTGGTACAGGAGTCACGGGGCTAACGGGTTCGACAGGAAGCACCGGTGCAACGGGAAGCACGGGTCTGACAGGCCCTACGGGCCCTACCGGTCCAACGGGAACAACGGGTTCTACAGGAGTGACCGGATCGACCGGGAACACAGGACTGACTGGCCCCACCGGCCCAACCGGTAGCACAGGGTCAACCGGATCGACGGGTTCCACAGGACCTACCGGTCTAACTGGAACAACCGGAGGTACTGGATCTACCGGTCCTACAGGTGCAACCGGTGTGACCGGGAACACAGGACCGACCGGTTTAACCGGAACGACTGGTAACACAGGGACTACAGGATCCACTGGAACGACCGGGACAACGGGGGCGACTGGCGCAACGGGATCTACAGGTGTAACAGGATCGACCGGCTCTACGGGCTCAACCGGCTCGACTGGATTTACTGGTTCCACAGGACCAACCGGATCTACAGGACCAACCGGGCCCACAGGCGTTACAGGGAGCACAGGAGCAACGGGTTTTACAGGCATAACCGGATCTACCGGATCTACCGGATCTACAGGACCTACAGGTCCCACGGGCTCCACAGGAATGACCGGTAACACTGGTTCTACAGGAATGACCGGCAGCACAGGATCCACCGGCCCTACCGGTACGACCGCGATGACGGGACCGACTGGAACAACCGGTACGACTGGTACCACTGGTACCACAGGCGGTACGGGATCTACAGGCCCCACAGGGGCAACAGGTCTGACAGGTCTTACGGGACCTACCGGGTTGTCAGGTCCAACGGGCTTAACCGGAACAACTGGCCAGACAGGCCAGACAGGAGCAACTGGCTCTACAGGAATGACCGGGAGCACGACAGGGGCAACAGGATCCACAGGACTGACTGGCAGCACGGGCTCCACAGGGCTAACAGGCCCCACGGGCCCCACAGGGACGACGGGATCTACAGGATCTACTGGCTCCACAGGATCGACAGGTCTCACAGGACTGACGGGATCCACCGGATCTACTGGCGGGGCAGGTTCCTCAGGTCCGACAGGATCGACAGGTGCAACGGGAAGCACAGGTGCAACGGGAAGCACGGGTCTGACAGGCCCTACGGGACCCACCGGTCCAACGGGAACAACGGGTTCTACAGGAGTGACCGGATCGACCGGGAACACAGGACTGACTGGCCCCACCGGCCCAACCGGTAGCACAGGGTCAACCGGATCGACGGGTTCCACAGGACCTACCGGTCTAACTGGAACAACCGGAGGTACTGGATCTACCGGTCCTACAGGTGCAACCGGTGTGACCGGGAACACAGGACCGACCGGTTTAACCGGAACGACTGGTAACACAGGGACTACAGGATCCACTGGAATGACCGGGACAACGGGGGCGACTGGCGCAACGGGATCTACAGGTGTAACAGGATCGACCGGCTCTACGGGCTCAACCGGCTCGACTGGATTGACTGGTTCCACAGGACCGACCGGATCTACAGGACCAACCGGGCCCACAGGCGTTACAGGGAGCACAGGAGCAACGGGTTTTACAGGCATAACCGGATCTACCGGATCTACCGGTTCTACAGGACCTACAGGTCCCACGGGCTCCACAGGAATGACCGGTAACACCGGGTCTACAGGAATAACCGGCAGCACAGGATCCACCGGCCCTACCGGTACGACCGCAATGACGGGACCGACTGGAACAACCGGTACGACTGGTACCACTGGTACCACAGGCGGTACGGGATCTACAGGCCCCACAGGGGCGACAGGTCTGACAGGTCTTACGGGACCTACCGGGTTGTCAGGTCCAACGGGCTTAACCGGAACAACTGGCCCGACAGGCCAGACAGGAGCAACTGGCTCTACAGGAATGACCGGGAGCACGACAGGGGCAACAGGATCCACAGGACTGACTGGCAGCACCGGCTCCACAGGGCTAACAGGCCCCACGGGCCCCACAGGGACGACGGGATCTACAGGATCTACTGGCTCCACAGGATCGACAGGTCTCACAGGACTGACGGGATCCACTGGATCTACCGGCGGGGCAGGTTCCTCAGGTCAGACAGGATTGACAGGGGCAACAGGAAGCACAGGTGCAACGGGAAGCACGGGTCTGACAGGCCCTACGGGACCTACCGGTCCAACGGGAGCAACGGGTTCTACAGGAGTGACCGGATCGACCGGGAACACGGGACTGACTGGCCCCACCGGTTCAACGGGTAGCACAGGGGCAACAGGATCGACGGGTTCTACAGGATCTACCGGTCTAACTGGAACAACCGGAGGTACTGGATCTACTGGTCCTACAGGTGCAACCGGTGTGACCGGGAACACAGGATCGACTGGTTTAACCGGAACGACTGGTAACACAGGGACTACAGGATCGACGGGGGCGACTGGATCTACAGGAACAACCGGGCCTACAGGCATTACGGGGAGCACAGGGGCGACGGGAATAACCGGCTCAACCGGCTCGACTGGATTGACTGGTTCCACAGGACCGACCGGATCTACAGGACCAATCGGGCCCACAGGCGTTACGGGGAGCACAGGAGCAACGGGTTTTACAGGCATAACCGGATCTACCGGATCTACCGGTTCTACAGGACCTACAGGTCCCACGGGCTCCACAGGAATGACCGGTAACACCGGGTCTACAGGAATAACCGGCAGCACAGGATCCACCGGCCCTACCGGTACGACCGCAATGACGGGACCGACTGGAACAACCGGTACGACTGGTACCACTGGTACCACAGGCGGTACGGGATCTACAGGCCCCACAGGGGCAACAGGTCTGACAGGTCTTACGGGACCTACCGGGTTGTCAGGTCCAACGGGCTTAACCGGAACAACCGGCCGTACAGGCCAGACAGGAACAACTGGCTCTACAGGAATGACCGGGAGCGCGACAGGGGCAACGGGATCCACAGGACTGACTGGCAGCACGGGCTCCACAGGGCTAACAGGCCCTACAGGCCCCACAGGGACGACGGGATCTACAGGATCTACTGGCTCCACAGGATCGACAGGTCTCACAGGACTGACGGGATCCACCGGATCTACTGGCGGGGCAGGTGGTACAGGTGTCACGGGGCTGACGGGTTCGACAGGAAGCACAGGTGCAACGGGAAGCACGGGTCTGACAGGCCCTACGGGACCCACCGGTCCCACGGGAACAACGGGTTCTACAGGAGTGACCGGATCGACCGGGAACACGGGACTGACTGGCCCCACGGGCTCAACGGGTAGCACAGGGGCAACAGGATCGACGGGTTCTACAGGACCAACGGGTCTAACTGGAATAACCGGAGGTACTGGACCCACTGGTGCCACAGGTGCGACTGGGACGACTGGAAACACAGGGCCGACCGGTTTCACTGGAACGACCGGGGGCACAGGGACTACAGGATCCACTGGAACGACCGGGACAACGGGGGCGACCGGCGCAACGGGCTCTACAGGTGTAACAGGATCGACCGGCTCTACGGGCTCTACAGGACCAATTGGTCCAACGGGCCAGACAGGACCGACCGGCTCTACAGGAACGAACGGGCCTACAGGCATCACAGGAAGCACAGGGGCAACGGGTTTTACAGGTTCCACGGGGAGCTTCACAGGCTCGACTGGGTCAACAGGTTCCACGGGATCCACAGGAACAACCGGCTCTACAGGCATTACGGGAAGCACAGGGGCAACGGGTTTTACAGGCCCTACAGGTCCGACTGGTTCCACAGGTCCAACGGGTACAACTGGTGCAACAGGACCTGTGGGATCTACAGGAATAACCGGGCCCACAGGTGCGACTGGTTTCACTGGCACCACCGGTGGTACAGGAATGACAGGCCCAACGGGAGCAGCGGGCCCGACGGGAAGAACCGGATCGACAGGTTCCACTGGGCTAACAGGATCTACTGGAACAACCGGCCCCACGGGTCCGACGGGGCTAACGGGTCTTACAGACCCGACAGGTTCAACCGGTCCCACTGGTCCAACGGGCCCGACGGGATCCACAGGTTCCACAGGGCCCACAGGTTCCATGGGAATAACCGGTTCCACGGGATCTATAGGACCAACCGGCGCCACGGGGAGTTACTTAGCGGCACAGGACTATGGGTACTTTTATCTGGCATCTAGTACGTTTACTACAATTCCCGTAGGAAGTGGGTCGAATATTTCCTGGACTCAGGGGGTCGTTTCGGGGGGGATTTCATTGTCGGGTTCGCAGGTTCAGATTGTCAATTCAGGGGCAAGCACGGGAACCTATTACGTCACATTCGGTTACGCGTTGGGTACCGGGAGTCCCTCCAATACTTCCTTTGGCTTAGTGCTAACTCCCCCTGGAACTGCGCCTGTCCCCCATCTGGTTCTCGGTTGTTCAGTAGGCAACGTGTTGAACAGTGCCGCCCAGATCATCCAAGTAGCGGCTAGCACCACCGTGACTTTGTCAGCGCAAAATCTCAGCGGAGTCTCGAAACTTTTGCAAATTCCAGGCGGTAGTTCTCCTGATGGAGGAGTGATAGCTTTTTTGACGATTTATAGAATAGAATAAATGCGGGGAAAGCAGATGATTTTTATATACCACAGCCGGCTTGAAACTTCGAATTTGGCCGTGCCAAAGCCCCGCGGTTTGACGATCGTAAATGGGGGTTGTATTAATGCAATACAACCCCCATTTACGATCGTCAAACCGCGGGGGCTTTCGCGCTGGCCAAATTCGAAGTTTCAAGCCGGCTGTGGTATAGGACAGAGTCGACTGATTCCTTTTTTTCTTCTCGAGTCTTTTACTCTTTTCATTCTCGTCTCACTCCCTGCTCTTAGGCAGCAAATGCGGGCGGCTCCCAGAGCAAGGGTCTGCAGGAGCGCCTGGTCCTCAGGGCCCTCAGGGGCCTCAGGGCCTCGCAGGTCCCACAGGTTCTTCTGAGTAGTGCAACAGGGCCCGCAGGGCCTACGGGGAGCACGGGGTTTACCGGCCCCGTAGGGATGTTAGGTGCAACCGGAGGAATCGGAACGAGTGGATCTACGGGTAATACGGGATCTACAGGTGGCGCTGGCATGACGGGCTCGACCGGTCCAACCGGCGCCATGGGTAGCACAGGTCTGACGGGAACGACGGGTGCTGCTGGTTTTATAGGAGGGATAGGATCCACAGGTACAACCGGACTTGAAGGGGCGACGGGTTTTACCGGCGCAATGGGATCTACAGGAACAACGGGTCTGATGGGACTCACAGGTCCCACAGGCAGTACAGGTTCTACCGGCGCTACAGCTGCCACTGGGATGACCGGAGGGACAGGACCAACCGGCTTTACAGGTCTGACAGGACAGATGGGCAGCACAGGGGCAACGGGGATAACGGGCCCAACGGGGATGACTGGCCCAACGGGGATGACCGGATCTACAGGCCTAACAGGTACTACAGGACCCACAGGAGCAACAGGACCGACAGGAGTGACAGGGTCTATGGGTCCCACAGGGCTGACGGGATCTACGGGTAGCACGGGCTCAACTGGGTCTACGGGTGCGACAGGTTTCACTGGGATGACAGGAGCGACGGGCCCGACAGGCTTTATGGCACCGACCGGATCTACAGGCAGTACGGGATCTACAGGACCGACCGGTCCGACAGGCCCGACTGGAAACACAGGCTCGACTGGCCCCACAGGGCCAGTAGGGAATACAGGGACAACAGGGGTTACCGGTTTTACGGGACCTACGGGTCCAACGGGACCGACCGGTCCGACAGGAAATACGGGTTCTACTGGGCCAACGGGAAATACAGGGCAGACTGGATCGACAGGTGCAACCGGTTCTGCGGAGATGACAGGATCTACTGGCTTAACAGGAACGACTGGCGGGGCAGGAGCGACTGGGAACACAGGGAGCATAGGTCTGAGCGGCTCAACCGGTCCCACGGGTCTCACCGGACCAACCGGTCCCACGGGTTCCACAGGCCCTACAGGAATCACAGGACCGACGGGATCTGAGGGAACGACCGGCTCTACGGGTAGTACAGGAAGTACAGGGATGACCGGTAGCACAGGTTTGAACGGCCTTACAGGATCACCCAGCCTAACAGGAACGACTGGTCTAACAGGTTCCACAGGACCTACAGGCCCGACCGGTCTAACAGGGGCAACGGGCGCGACAGGGCCCGCGGGGTTCACAGGGGGGACTGGCTCCACAGGAGCAACCGGTCTAACAGGCTCTACAGGCAGTACTGGATTGACAGGCTCAAGTGGTCCGACGGGAGCTACAGGCTCGACAGGAAGTATAGGTTCTACCGGCGCTACAGGTGCCATTGGGATGACCGGAGGGGCAGGGGCTACCGGCCCCACAGGTCTCACAGGTCCGACGGGATTGACAGGGACAACGGGCGGCACAGGGGTAACCGGGACGACCGGTCCAACGGGGATGATCGGATCTACAGGCCTGACAGGACCGATAGGATCCACAGGACCTACAGGATCGACGGGGATGATGGGATCTACAGGTCCCACAGGGCCGACCGGTGCAACCGGAGGAACAGGATCCACTGGATCTACGGGCTCTACAGGTTTCACTGGGATGACAGGACAGGCAGGCTTAACAGGAACGACTGGAACAACCGGCTCTACAGGCAGCACGGGAGCTACTGGTCCCACAGGGCCGACTGGCCCGACTGGAAACACAGGCTCGACTGGAACGACCGGTCCAGTAGGGAATACAGGGCCAACCGGTGCCACCGGTTTTACCGGCCCTACAGGTCCAACGGGAATGACCGGCCCAACAGGCAATACCGATTCTACTGGGCCAACGGGGAATACAGGGCAGACCGGACCAACAGGTACAACTGGTTTTACGGGGACGACAGGATCTACTGGCTTAACAGGAACGATTGGAACAACAGGAACGACTGGAAACACAGGGAGCACAGGTTCGACTGGCTCAATCGGTCCAACCGGTTTTACTGGACCGACCGGTTCCACAGGCTCCACAGGCCCTACAGGTCTCACGGGATCCACGGGACCGGTGGGAACGACTGGCTCCACTACAGGCAGTACAGGAAATACAGGAACGACCGGTAGCACAGGAACTACCGGTGCGACCGGTGCAACAGGACCAACCGGTCTCACGGGCTCCACGGGTTCCACAGGTCCTACAGGTCCAACCAGTCTAACAGGAGCAACGGGCGCAACGGGGTCCACGGGGTTCACGGGATTGACTGGCTCCACAGGACCGACTGGTCTGACAGGCTCCACAGGCAGTACTGGATTGACAGGCTCAAGTGGTCCGACGGGAGCTATAGGACCCACAGGCAGTACAGGTTCTACCGGCGTTACAGGTGCTACTGGGATGACTGGTGGGACAGGTTTTACTGGCCCCACAGGTCTCACAGGTCCGACAGGATTGACAGGGGCAACGGGCGGCACAGGGGGAACCGGGACGACCGGAGCAACGGGGATAACCGGATCTACAGGCCTAACAGGATCGACAGGATCCGCAGGACCTACAGGATCGACGGGGATGATGGGGTCTACAGGTCCCACAGGGCCAACCGGTGCCACCGGAGGAACGGGATCGACAGGATCTACAGGACTGACAGGCCCGACTGGAAACACAGGCGCAACGGGTCCGATAGGCTTCACGGGAACAACCGGCTCTACAGGCAGCACGGGAGCTACTGGTCTCACAGGACCGACGGGCCCGACTGGAAACACAGGCTCGACTGGAACGACCGGGCCAGTAGGGAATACGGGGACGACAGGGCTCACCGGTTCTACCGGCCCTACAGGTCCAACGGGACCGACCGGTCTGACAGGGACTACGGGTTCTACTGGGCCAACCGGGAATACAGGGCAAACTGGACCGACAGGATTTACTGGCTTAACAGGATCGACAGGATCTACTGGCTTAACGGGAGCTACTGGAACAACGGGAACGACTGGGAACACAGGGAGCACAGGTTCGACTGGCTCAACCGGTGCAACCGGTTTCACCGGGCCAGTGGGATTCACAGGCTCCACAGGGCCTACAGGTCTCACGGGATCCACGGGACCTCTGGGAACGACTGGCTCTACTACAGGTAGCACGGGGAACACGGGAGTGACCGGTAGCACAGGATCGACTGGCCTGACAGGACCAACTGGCCTAACGGGCTCGACGGGCTCCACAGGTTCCACAGGACCTATAGGTTCGACCGGTCTGACGGGGACAACGGGCGCAACAGGGCTGACAGGGTTCACAGGTTCGACTGGCCCCACAGGGTCGACTGGTTTTACGGGCCCTACGGGCAGTACCGGAGTTACAGGCTCAAGTGGTCCGACGGGAGCTACAGGCTTCACAGGAAGCACAGGTTCTACCGGCGTTACAGGTGCTACTGGGATGACTGGTGGGACAGGTTTTACTGGCCCCACAGGTCTCACAGGTCCGACAGGATTGACAGGGGCAACGGGCAGCGCAGGGAGAACCGGGACGACCGGTCCAACGGGGATGACCGGATCTACAGGCCTAACAGGATCGACAGGATCCGCAGGACAGACAGGAACGACCGGACTGACGGGTTTTACAGGTCCCACAGGGCCGACCGGTGCGACCGGAGCAACGGGATCTACAGGATCTACAGGACCGACAGGCCCGACTGGAAACACAGGCGCAACGGGTCCGACAGGCTTCACAGGAACAACCGGCTCTACAGGCAGCACGGGAGCTACTGGTCCCACAGGGCCGACTGGCCCGACTGGAAACACAGGCTCGACTGGAGCGACCGGGCCAGTAGGGAATACGGGGACGACAGGGCTCACCGGTTCTACCGGCCCTACAGGTCCAACGGGACCGACCGGTCTGACAGGGACTACGGGTTCTACTGGGCCAACCGGGAATACAGGGCAAACTGGACCGACAGGTACAACTGGTTTTACGGGGACGACAGGATCTACTGGCTTAACGGGAGCTACAGGAACAACAGGAACGACTGGGAACACAGGGGGCACAGGTTCGACTGGCTCAACCGGTGCAACCGGTTTCACCGGCCCAGCGGGATTCACAGGCTCCACAGGGCCTACAGGTTTTACGGGATCCACGGGACCTTTGGGAACGACTGGCTCTACTACAGGTAGCACGGGGAACACGGGAGTGACCGGTAGCACAGGATCGACTGGCCTGACAGGACCAACTGGCCTAACGGGCTCGACGGGCTCCACAGGTTCCACAGGACCTACAGGTTCGACCGGTCTGACGGGGACAACGGGCGCAACAGGGCTGACAGGGTTCACAGGGGGGACTGGCCCCACAGGGCCGACTGGCTTTACGGGTTCTACGGGCAGTACCGGAGTTACAGGCTCAAGTGGTCCGACGGGAGCTACAGGCTTCACAGGAAGCACAGGTTCTACCGGCGTTACAGGTGCTACTGGGATGACTGGTGGGACAGGTTTTACTGGCCCCACAGGTCTCACAGGTCCGACAGGATTGACAGGGGCAACGGGCAGCGCAGGGAGAACCGGGACGACCGGTCCAACGGGGATGACCGGATCTACAGGCCTAACAGGATCGACAGGATCCGCAGGACAGACAGGAACGACCGGACTGACGGGTTTTACAGGTCCCACAGGGCCGACCGGTGCGACCGGAGCAACGGGATCTACAGGATCTACAGGACCGACAGGCCCGACTGGAAACACAGGCGCAACGGGTCCGACAGGCTTCACAGGAACAACCGGCTCTACAGGCAGCACGGGAGCTACTGGTCCCACAGGGCCGACTGGCCCGACTGGAAACACAGGCTCGACTGGAGCGACCGGGCCAGTAGGGAATACGGGGACGACAGGGCTCACCGGTTCTACCGGCCCTACAGGTCCAACGGGACCGACCGGTCTGACAGGGACTACGGGTTCTACTGGGCCAACCGGGAATACAGGGCAAACTGGACCGACAGGTACAACTGGTTTTACGGGGACGACAGGATCTACTGGCTTAACGGGAGCTACTGGAACAACGGGAACGACTGGGAACACAGGGAGCACAGGTTCGACTGGCTCAACCGGTGCAACCGGTTTCACCGGCCCAGTGGGATTCACAGGCTCCACAGGGCCTACAGGTTTTACGGGATCCACGGGACCTCTGGGAACGACTGGCTCTACTACAGGTAGCACGGGGAACACGGGAGTGACCGGTAGCACAGGATCGACTGGCCTGACAGGACCAACTGGCCTAACGGGCTCGACGGGCTCCACAGGTTCCACAGGACCTACAGGTTCAACCGGTCTGACGGGGACAACGGGCGCAACAGGGCTGACAGGGTTCACAGGGGGGACTGGCCCCACAGGGCCGACTGGCTTTACGGGTTCTACGGGCAGTACCGGAGTTACAGGCTCAAGTGGTCCGACGGGAGCTACAGGCTTCACAGGAAGCACAGGTTCTACCGGCGTTACAGGTGCTACTGGGATGACTGGTGGGACAGGTTTTACTGGCCCCACAGGTCTCACAGGTCCGACAGGATTGACAGGGGCAACGGGCAGCACAGGGAGAACCGGGACGACCGGTCCAACGGGGATGACCGGATCTACAGGAATGACCGGTGTGGGGGGACCGACAGGACAGACAGGAACGACCGGACTGACAGGTTTTACAGGTCCCACAGGTCCGACCGGTGCCACCGGAGCAACAGGATCCACTGGATCTACAGGATCTACGGGTTTCACTGGGATGACAGGAGCAACGGGTCCGACAGGCTTCACGGGAACAACCGGCTCTACAGGCAGCACAGGAGCTACTGGTCCCACAGGACCGACTGGCCCGACTGGAAACACAGGCTCGACTGGAGCGACCGGGCCAGTAGGGAATACAGGGACGACAGGGCTCACCGGTTCTACCGGCCCTACAGGTCCAACGGGACCGACCGGTGCGACAGGAAATACAGGTTCTACTGGGCCAACGGGAAATACAGGGCAGACTGGCCCGACAGGATTTACTGGCTTAACAGGATCGACAGGATCTACTGGCTTAACAGGAGCTACTGGAACAACCGGCTCGACGGGAAACACAGGCAGCACGGGTTCGACTGGCTCAACCGGTCCAACTGGTTTTACGGGTCCAACGGGTCCCACAGGTTTCACAGGTCCCACCGGACCCACCGGACCCACGGGACTGACGGGAACGACTGGCTCTATGAGTAGTACAGGGAGTACAGGAATGACTGGTAGCACAGGACCGACTGGCCTGACGGGACCAACAGGCCTTGCAGGCTCGACAGGTCTGACGGGTTTCACAGGCCTGACGGGATCTACTGGACTAACGGGAACGACTGGTTCTACAGGAGCAACGGGTCCTACAGGTATGACGGGAGGGGTAACGGGCAGCACAGGATCTACGGGCTCCACGGGATTCACGGGGTTAACAGGTTCTACAGGCCCGACGGGGGCAACTGGATCTGCTGGCGGGGCAGGAAGCACAGGGCCTACAGGACCCACAGGTCTCACAGGACTGACAGGATCCACAGGACTGACGGGACCAACTGGATCGACTGGTGGGGCAGGGGGCACAGGAGCTACGGGTCCCACAGGACCCACGGGTCCGACGGGTTCTACAGGTAGCACAGGTGCAACTGGTAACACGGGTCCGACGGGCACTACAGGATCTACAGGTGCAACGGGAGTAACCGGTCTGACGGGTTTTACCGGAACAACCGGTGCCACGGGACCTACTGGTCCCACAGGACCGACTGGCCCGACGGGGGCTACGGGACCGACTGGTTTGACAGGATCGACAGGCAGGACAGGGAGTACAACTGGGGCCACCGGTTTTACAGGATCTACGGGAGGGACAGGTGCTACGGGCTTGACCGGTGGAACAGGACCTACTGGTCCTATCGGGCAGACAGGAACCACCGGCTCGACAGGTCCCACTGGTTTCACAGGCTCTACCGGTTCGACGGGGTCGACAGGGACGACGGGACCGACGGTTGGGCTCACTGGCTCTACTGGTTCGACGGGGTCCACAGGTAGCACGGGGCCCACAGGTAGCACGGGTGGAGCGGGGGGACCGAATGCTACGGAAGACACCGGTTACTTTTATGTAATAACAGCTAGGGCTGGTACCTTTCCTGTGGCTGCTGGTGCAGCTATTTCATTTACTCAAGGTGAAGTGTCCGGAGGAATTACCTTTTCCGGTGGTAATCTAATCCACATTGCAAACGCTGGAACTTATCTCGTTTGTTTCGGGTACTCTTTCGTAAGCGGTAATCCTCCAGCCCTCTTTACCCTTATTGTCAACGGCACCACCCCTCCATCGGGTTCCAGTCTCGCTTTAGGACAGGCGCCGTCGCTTCCTACTTTGGCAAATACGACGGTGATCATTACTGTGCCGGCAGCATCTACGCTCCAAGTGACCAGCACAAGTGGTAATGTTACAACGCTAGGTTCCGGATCTTCTTCTGGGGGAACTTGTGCTTTTTTGAGCATCATTGCGCTCTAGGAACCAATGACCAACTTTTGAGTCACGTCGGGTATACCAGTCCTCGAAAATAACGTGCATTTGAGAGCGTGAAAGCGCCGGGATTCGACGCAGCTCAAATGCAAGTTATTTTCGGGGATTGGTATTAAGATATAGACAGACTCTTAGTTAAAAAAAAGATTGCATTCAATTTTTGTCTTAACTTATCCTTTCACTAAAAATGTTGAGCCACGTTCCAGTGGTTTTTTGGGCAGGTCTTATGAGCTTCAAGCGATTCATACCCGACGTGACTCAAAAGCTGGGTATATATACCGAACGTGACTCAAGAATCGGGATTGGGCCATGTCGAACCCCGGAGCTTTCGCGCCGGCCAAATTCCAAGTTTGAGGCCGACTGTGGTATAAGATTGAGGTCGAAGGGGTATATAACAATTTTCATTGGGGGAGTTATTAAAATGAATCGAGTTATTGGAATTTTAGTCTTTTGGATGATAGCCCTAGGGGGAGGGATGTCCTTCCGTTTACAGGCGAATGAATGTGTGAAGGAAGAGCCCATCGCTAAGAAGTACCAGTTATCCGTGTGTGCGCTCTTTAAAAACGAAGCGCCGTATCTCAAGGAATGGATCGAATACCACAGGCTGGTCGGTGTCGATCACTTCTATTTGTACAATAATGAAAGCCGAGACCAGTTTTTGCAGGTATTATTTCCCTATATCCGAGAAGGAATCGTGACACTTGTGCATTGGCCCGATCGGATGCCCAATGTTGAAGGAGAGCAATCTTCTCACTGGGCATTGAGCACTCAGGTGCCCGCCTATGAACATGCGCTTAAAGTGAGAGCTGAAAAAGAGACGAAGTGGGTGGCTTTTCTCGACATCGATGAGTTTTTGGTTCCTGTAAATGCGAATAAGGTCTCCGATTTCTTGGAATATTACGCAGCATACCCGGGTGTAGAATTGCAAAGTGATCATTTCGATGCCTCTGAAGTCGGCGTATTTCCAACGAAAAACCTACTCATCTCCGTAGCAGAGCTCACAGCCGAAACGCCGCGAAATGTCCGCACGAGCATCAACAAGACAATCTTCAAGCCCGATGAACAAGTCTCATTTACGTGGCCTCCCTATCGATGCAATTTTAAGGACGGTAGGTCTGCCGCAATACCTAGTAAAAAAGAGCTGCGCATCAACAAATATGAGAATCGCCGTAAGGGGGCATTGCACTTTGGGAAAATACAAGAAAAATTGCGGATCGACAACCGCTATCTCACTGAAAAAGAGACGAAAGACCTTCTCGATCGAGGATTTAAAATTGAAGACCAGGAAAAGGTAATCTGTCGCTTTGAGAAACCCCTGCGCAAACAGCTCGGATTGGATACCGGCTGGGAGTGGTAAACTTTTAAAAACCAAACGAACTTTTTTGTGGAGGAAAAGAATGAGAGGATTCATTTTAGCACTGGTATTTTTTCCTTTGCTTGTTTTTGGAATCGGGTTTCAGCCGCCAGATACTCTTTCTACAGCGGGTCAAAATGCCTCTAGCGTGCAAGTAGGTGTCGATCCCAATGGGAATATCGTTGCAGTATGGGTTGAAAATGCGATTGTCAAGTCAAATAACGGAACGATTTCAGGCGGTTGGGGAGGGACGATCAATACACTCTCAGGCTCTAGTGCATCGAACCCCGAAGTCCAAATCGATCTCAATGGATTGGCAACGGCGATTTGGATAGAGAATGGAGTCATCGAATCGGCATCGCAACCTTTGAATGGGAGTTGGTCTGCTGAAGGGGCAATTTCAGGTTCGAGTGCCTCCTCGCCACAGCTCGCTATCGATTCCAACGGAAATTTAGTCGCTGTGTGGTTAGAAGCAAATGTAGTCAAATCGGCGACAAAGCTCATTGGGGGATCGTGGTCGGCGACGCCTGATGTGCTCTCTTTAAGTGGTGCGAGCGTGCCACAGGTCGCAATCGGCACCAATGGGACAGTCGTCGCTGTCTGGCAAGAGACAGTGAGCGGCACCCCGGCAATCTACGCTACCTTTAAGTCACTCAGCGGCACTTGGGGGACAGCTTCTCAGATTTCGACAGCGAGCGTCGCCAGCGCTTATCCACAAATTACAGTGGATTCAAATGGCAATGCAACGGCGATTTGGTTTTCCTACTCTTTGAGTGGATCTACTTACTCCAACGTCATCGTCGAAGCTGCCAGCCTCCCTTCTGGAGGCGCGTGGGGATCTCCCATCGCTCTCTCGTCAGCAGGTGTTAAAGACCCATCGACCCTGACCTCTTGTGTCATCGCTACACCACTCGGTGACGTCCTGGCTGCTTGGGCAAATAGCTACGACCAAATGAATTTCGTCATCGAATCGAGTGTTTTAACTGAAGGAACGTGGACAAAAGTTCCATCGATCACGGGCTATAATCTGCTCTCTTATGCCCTAGCTTTAGGGGTAGATAGTAATGGAGAGGTAGGGATGAGCTACATGTATTACGACATACCTAGCGCCTCTCTGATCATTCTAGCGGCCTTAAATCCGACAAGAGCTGTCATGCCTGTGTTTTACAATCCCGTTACTCTCTCGACCAGTGGGAATAATGGATTCCCTGTTTGCGGAACACAAACCTCTTCATCGGATGACATTTTTATACTAATCGGCTGGATCAACTCCAACGGCTCTATCAATTCGATACAGGCGACACGGGGACAGTTTGTGATGATCCAACCGGCAAGTAGCCTAAACGTCGTGCGGCAAGTTCAAAATTTTGGGGTTTTAACGGAGCAAGAGAACCTCTTTACTTGGACGGCGAGCCCCTCGGCAAATATTATATCCTATAGCATCTTTCGCAACGGGCAAATTATCACAGCAATACCAGCATCTAGCCTACAGTACACGGATACCAATCGCCCTTTGCATGAGACGGTGACCTATGGGGTTGCAGCCACCGATATTACGGGATGTCAAAGTCCTACAGTGTCGTTTGTGTTTTCCAATTAATACACCAAACTTAAGGAGGGTGTTATTATGATGAAGAAATCGTTGTTCTTATTGTCGGCTTTGCTCTTTTCCGGAAGCGCTTTTTGCTCTGGGCCTACCTATTCACAGGTAGTCACAGCAGGCGATTTTGCCTATGTGTCTGCTCAATTGCCCATTGACCCAACGACGGGAAAGATCGTGCAGGGAGACATCACTACTTTGACGAATTTAGTCATCGACCATATCCAACACGAATTACACGTCAAAGGATTTACGTTGAAACAGGTCATCAAAACAGAAGTGTCGCTCTATGACATTAGAGATTATGACCAAATGGATGCAGCGTATGGGCTGAGATTTAATTTCACCTATCCTCCTGCGCGTGACGTGATACAAGCGGCTAATCTCCCTTCCAATGCTTCGATTCAAATCTCTTGCATCGCTTATAGACTAAGAGCTTAAAAAAAAGACCTCCCCCTTTTGGGGGAGGTCCTCTTTCTGATGCCTTAATATTTTTTAAGGGAAAGAAACGGAAACGGGAAGGCTCGCTGTTCCCGAGTTGTCGATCGATCTCACATCATAGGTAACGGAACCTCCTACCACCTGATTATGATCGGTATAAGAGAGATTTGTGTAATAGATCTCCGTCAATAGGACTCCATCTCTGATGATGGCGTAATCCAATATGTTAGGATCTGTGCTCGCATCCCACGACAGGACGTTGTAATACTCTTGGAAGACGCCAAAATCGTTGACATCTTGAACCACTGTCAGATTCGAAGGAGGTGCGATGAGAGTCCCCGATCCTGTGGATGTTTGAATCACCGTATTCGATCCGTCGAAATTCACCCAGACGGCATTGCCATAGGTGTTACTTCCTACAATCATCGCTGCATTTTGAGGATACCCGTTATTAGTCCCTGAATTTGAAATGATCACGTCTGCTGTCCAGAAATCGGTATTGATGTCACCGACGTGCGATTCTAATGTGTTGATTGCGACGTCGCCCGTTGAAGGATCAGTTGCCATATAGATCCCAAACACATCTCCACCCGTTGTAATCGCGATATCTCCCGCGTAAGCATAGAGATCTTCTGTGATCAAGAGCGGTTGCCCCCACGTGATGAGATTCGGGCTTTGAGCGGAGAAGAGATCGAAATAAGGCTCGTCGATTGAGTTAGCTGAATCTGTCCATAACGCGATCGCATTGCCATTGTTCGCAAAGAGCAGTTTAGAAAAAAGCAGAGAGGCATCTCGCGTCGACGTATTGGAAATAGTGATCGGAGAGGACCACGCGCCTCCTATAAGCAGAGCGGAAGAGTCCAGTGTAATAGAGATGTCACCGAGTGGTGAAGTGATCGTACCAAACCAAATCACCAGTGCATCCCCATCTGCATCGGCAGCGACTTGAGGATAAGTGCTATCGACAGCTGGATCGGAAAGCATTGCGGGAGACAGGCCCCACGAACCGGCAATTGGCTTTGTATTTGCTTGGACGTTGTTAAGAGAGGTCATTCCATCGAGCTGGTGCCACGCAGCAATCACTAAGCCCGTACTCCCTATAGCGACCTGAGGAGAACTTGCATTGGATCCAGATAAAATATCCACCGCAGACCAACTTCCTCCAAAGGGCAGAGTAGCTGATTGAACGACTCCGCTCGCTAACCAGACAGCGACGACATTTCCAGTCGTATCCACTGCGAGTTGAGGCATGCTCGACCCGGAAGCGGATAGGGTCGTCGAACCGCTCCAAGAGCCTCCAGAAGGCTGGCTCGCGGCTTCAATGGCTCCTCCTTGGTTCCAAATCGCCGTTGCATTTCCTGCGGCATCGACGACGAGTTGAGGCGTGGTAGCTCCCGAACTAGAGAGCGCTGAAGCAGTACCCCAACTTCCTCCGAAAGGTAAATTACTCGATTTGACGACACCGTCTTCCAACCAAACAGAGACAGCGTTTGCACTGCTATCCATTCCGATGCTGGGATTAATAGAATTCACTCCCGTCGTGGAGATCGTCGTGGGACTAGACCAAGTGTCGATCTGATTTCCCGTTAAATGCAGACAAAAACAAAGTGATAATGCGCACACTATTTTTTTCATACGGATACCGCTATTGAAAGCCCTTCTCCAAATGCGAAAGGGCTTTTGTGTTTAAAAAACTCCCCCAAAAAAAGCTCTGAAGGAGCGACCATCAGACCAGAAAAAATATTTTTATTCAAATAAATTTTTTTAATAGAGTGCGGTACGCAATAAAAAAAGACCTCCCCTTTTGGGGGAGGTCCTCTTTCTGATGCCTTAATATTTTTTAAGGGAAAGAAACGGAAACGGGAAGGCTCGCTGTTCCCGAGTTATCGATCGATCTCACATCATAGGTGACGGAACCACCTTCGACTTGATTATGGTCGGTATAAGAGAGATTTGTGTAATAGATCTCCGTCAATAGGATTCCATCTCTGATGATGGCGTAATCCAATATGTTAGGATCTGTGCTCGCATCCCACGACAGGACGTTGTAATACTCTTGGAAGACGCCAAAGTCATTGACATCTTGAACCACTGTCAGATTCGAAGGAGGTGCGATGAGAGCCCCCGATCCTGTGGATGCTTGAATTATCGTATTCGATCCGTCGTAATTCATCCAGACGGCATTGCCATAGGTGTTGGTCCCTACAATCACCGCTGCATTTTGAGGATACCCATTATTAGTCCCTGAATTTGAAATGATGACATCTTGTGTCCAGAAATCGGTATTGATGTCACCGACGTGAGATTCTACTGTGTTGATCGCAACATCGCCCGTCGAAAGATCGGTCGCCATATAGATCCCAAACACATCTCCACCCGTTGTAATCGCGATATCTCCCGTATAAGCATGGAGATCTTCCGCGATCAAGAGCGGTTGCCCCCACGTGATGAGATTCGGGCTTTGAGCGGAGAAGAGATCGAAATAAGGCTCGCCAACTGAGGTATCTGAATCTGTCCATAACGCGATTGCATTGCCATTGTTTGCAAAGCGCAGTTTAGAAAAAAGCAGAGAGGGATCCCGCGTCGACGTGTTGGAAACAGTGACAGGAGAGGACCAAGCGCCTCCTATAGGCAGAGCGGAAGAGTCCAGTGTAACAGAGATGTCACCGAGTGGCGAAGTGACCTTACCGAACCAAGTCACCAGTGCATTTCCTAGCACACAAACAGCAGCTTGGGGATAAGTGCTATCGACAGCTGTATTGGAAACAGTCGCAACGGAAGACCAAGAGCCTCCAATTGTACTCGTCACCCCTTGAACGTTATTGAGAGAAGTGCTGCCATTGAGCTGGTGCCAAACGGCAAGTACTACCCCGCCGCCGATGGCAACCTGAGGAGCATTTGCATTAGATCCAGATAGGGAAGTAACCGAAGACCAACTCCCTCCAAAGGGTAGCGTAGCTGTTTGGACGACTCCGCTCGCTAACCAGACAGCGACGACATTTCCACTCGTATCGACTGCGAGCTGAGGAATGCTCGATCCCGAAGCAGCTAGAGTCGTTGCACTACCCCAAGAGCCTCCGAAAGGCTGGCTGGCGGTTTCAATCGCCCCTGCTTGGTTCCAAATCGCCGTCGCATTTCCTGCGGCATCGACGACGAGTTGAGGCGTGGTAGCTCCTGAACTAGAGAGCGCTGAAGCAGTACCCCAACTTCCTCCGAAAGGTAGATTACTCGATTTAACGATACCGTTTTCCAGCCAAACAGAGACAGCGTTTGCACTGCTATCCATTCCGATGGTAGGATTAGTAGAATTGACCCCCGTCGTAGAGATCGTCGTGGGACTAGACCAAGTATCGATCTGGTTCCCTGTCAAATGTAGACAAAGACAAAGTGATAATGCGCACACTATTTTTTTCATACTGACACCACTATTGAAAGCCCTTATCCAAATGCGAAAGGGCTTTTGGATTTAAGAAAAAATACCTTCAGAGAAGGCTCTAAAGGAGCTACCATCAGAGCAAAAAAATGTTTTTATTCAAAGAAATATTTTTTTAAGGGTGTGCTAGGAACCTATACCGCTTCCACCTCAATCGCACCCAAGAAAAAGTTTCGGTCTTTTTGTCGGTTATACCGAACGTGACTCAAGAATCGGGATTCGGCCGATTCTTGAGTCACGTTCGGTATACTTGAGTACGGGAAAAATTTTTTTACTGAGGCGGATTCTTGATCGAAATAACGATTGCATTTAATTTTTGTCTTGATCTACCATTTCGTTAAAAATATTAATCCACATTCCGCTGGCTTTTGAGGCAGTTTTCATGAAGCAATCTCGACGCCCATTCATTCTATTGTTCAGCTTCAGTGTCATCACTTTTTTGGTGGGTTTTGTAAAAGGGTATGCAGATTCAGAGGAAGTGGTTCTCATCAATTGTGGA
Source organism: uncultured Verrucomicrobiae bacterium (assembly GCA_963818965.1). Taxonomy (GTDB): domain Bacteria; phylum Chlamydiota; class Chlamydiia; order Chlamydiales; family Rhabdochlamydiaceae; genus JAZJZV01. The sequence continues at coordinate 44,019 of CAWFUG010000009.1, forward strand.
AAGAAGCCCAAGGTGGGGCCGCCTGGCGTTGCAGGTGATCCAGGAGCGCCCGGCCCTCCAGGCCCTCCAGGGCCATCGGGTATGACGGGTTCAGATACGGGGATGACCGGCCCGACAGGTCCACAGGGATCTTCTGGGTCCACAGGCCCGACGGGATCTACGGGAAGTGCCACAGGTTCCCTAGGTACGACAGGAGATATAGGTCCGATTGGGCCGATGGGTTCTGCAGGTTCTACAGGGAGTGCTACAGGCTCAACTGGGATGGCAGGGCCGACGGCTGCAATGGGGTCGACAGGAGAAACAGGCCCCATCGGCTCAACGAATAGTACAGGCCCTACTGGGTCTACTGGTTTGACTGGACCTACAGGTCCGACCGGTCCGACTGGCTCCACCGGCTCGACCGGTTCCACTGGCCCGACAGGACCAATGGGCCCTACGGGTATCACAGGCTCTACAGGTTTCATAGGGATGACGGGCTCTGCGGGTCTCACCAGTATAACCGGCCCTACAGGATCAATGGGAAATACAGGCGGCACAGGCTCTACAGGCTCTACAGGCTTGACAGGTCCGACGGGTTCGATAGGACTGACTGGCTTTACGGGAATGACAGGAGCAACCGGCTCCACGGGTCCCACGGGTAGCACAGGAGTTACCGGCTCAACGGGATTTACTGGATCGACGGCGCCGACAGGACCCACTGGGCCAACAGGTTTTATGGGCCCCTCCGGTCCAACGGGATCTACTGGCTCAACGGGCCTAACAGGCTCAACGGGTTTAACCGGAACGACCGGAACGACTGGACCAACGGGTCCTACTGGAACAACCGGCTCTACAGGTTCAATGGGCGCAACAGGTAATAGCGGAGCAACGGGGTTCACCGGAACGACCGGACCTACCGGTTCCACAGGATCAACCGGTCTAACAGGCGGGGCAGGTTTTACGGGTGGCATTGGAGCTACCGGAATAACTGGCCCAACAGGCTCAACCGGCGAGACAGGTCCCACGGGTTCGACTGGACAGGCAGGCTTTACAGGAATGACGGGATCAATCGGTCCCACGGGTCTCCTGGGAAGCACAGGGTTTACCGGAACAACTGGATTTACGGGATCCACCAGCCTGACAGGCTCTACAGGTCCCACAGGACCGACTGGTTTCACGGGACCGACCGGAATGACCGGACCAACAGGTCCCACTGGTCCGACAGGTTTCACGGGTCCTACAGGCACTACAGGATTGACAGGGTCGACTGGAACAACCGGTAGCACTGGAATTACGGGGCCCACAGGTTCCACGGGACCCACAGGTTTGAGCGGTACAACGGGATTTACGGGTCAGACCGGCTCAACCGGTATAACCGGTCCTACGGGTGGCACTGGATCTACCGGCTCGACGGGACCAACTGGCCCGACGGGAACGTCCGGCCCAACGGGAACGACCGGGCCAACCGGCTTTACAGGCACGACAGGAACAACTGGCCCCACTGGATCCACGGGCTCCACTGGCTTCACAGGACCAACAGGTCCCACGGGTCCAACAGGATCTACGGGAGGATCTACAGGATCGACCGGCTTCACTGGTTCCGCAACGGGAGGAACAGGTCCGCAGGGTGGAGTAGGTTCCGTAGGGAATCAGGGATCCTTTTTGGGAGTCACAGACTATGGGTATTTTTATTTAACAGCTACGACCTCTCTATTGGCCAATGCGTTCATTCCGTGGACTCAAGGAATGGTCTCGGGGGGAATTTCACTGAGTGGATCGACGATCAACCTTTCGAATCCGGGAGCGACTACGGCATCTTATTACGTCGTATTCGGTTATATGGTTGGTACGCCTGGTGCGCCATCCTTTTCTTCCATTGGATTAGAAATAGCAGGGGTTGTCCCCCCCTCGGGTTCGCAGTTGATCTTGTCTACGCAGCAAACGAGTGCTGTGGGCGATTGCGCTCGCATCATCCAAGCGGCAGCTGGGGGGACCACCACTTTGCAGGCGGTCAATTTGAGCGGAGCGACAGTACCGTTACACTCTTCAGCCGGAAATGAAATAGTCGCTTTTTTGACGATTTTTAGAATAGAGTGAAATAGATCGTGCCAAAAGTGTAGACGTGTGGTTTAAAAGAGGTGGAAAATAGGAAACTAAGGTGAAAAGAAGAGGCGATGGCTATATGAAACAGGTTCGGTTTTTACGACATCTCTTCTCATTATGCAGAGTGGGGTGGATCTCCCTTTTTTTCTTGAGTATTCTGTGCTTCTCTTTTATACCCCGCGCGCTCAAATGCACCATCCCCAAGCGCGCGGGGTATACCTCAGGTGGGGAAGAATCGATCCAACTCTTAGCTGGAAAATGCGGTAAAGTTCCGGAGCAAGGTTCTGCGGGTCAGCCCGGCCCACCGGGCCCGGTCGGTCCTCCAGGTTCTGGAGGCTCAAGCGGTCCTGTCATGAGTGGGACGGGTTCGACCGGCTCGACAGGAAGTACAGGGATGACAGGGCCACCCGGCTCAACGGGTACGATCGGCGCCACGGGCCCGGCAGGATCGATAGGTCCAACGGGACCGACCGGAGCAACGGGTTTTACGGGATCGACTGGGGCAGCAGGTTTTACGGGGCCAACCGGAACAACTGGCTCAACCGGTCCAACAGGTTCCACTGGTCCGACGGGTTCCACGGGACTCACAGGAACAACTGGCCCAACGGGTTCTACAGGCCCGACTGGAGCGACAGGTTCAAGCAGTCTAACAGGCGCAACAGCGCTGACAGGAACGACCGGCCCAACGGGTCTGACAGGCGCGACGGGAATGACCGGGCCAACAGGACCCACCGGCTCAATGGGCTTTACGGGGTCGACGGGCACGACGGGCACGACCGGCTTCACGGGGCCAACGGGAACAACTGGCTCGACAGGCCCGACAGGCTCGACCGGTCCGACTGGGTCGACGGGAACGACTGGATCTACGGGTTTCACAGGGTCGATGGGAACAACTGGCCCAATAGGTTCCACAGGGTCAACAGGACCTATAGGGTCGACAGGGCCGACAGGACCGACAGGACTAACCGGCTTAACAGGACCGGCAGGACCGACGGGATTAACGGGCTCCACTGGCTTGACCGGTCTAACGGGCTCGACAGGTCCAACGGGCCCGACGGGAGTAACGGGAGCAACGGGCTTTACGGGATCGACAGGACCAACAGGTTCCACAGGATCAACAGGCCTGACGGGCCCCATAAGCTTTACCGGAATGACTGGCGCAACGGGCATCACCGGCCCAACAGGTAGCACAGGATTTACCGGCTCGACGGGCTTTACGGGGCCTACGGGATCTACCGGAATGACTGGCCCCACAGGATTGACGGGCCCGACTGGAGCTACGGGATCTACTGGATTTACAGGATCCACCGGAGCTACAGGATCCACTGGACAGACAGGCTCGACAGGTGGCACAGGAAATACGGGCCCGACAGGTCTGACCGGGGCAACGGGAGGGACAGGAGGCACAGGAAATACAGGCCCGACCGGTCCAACAGGGGGAACAGGTGCTACAGGGAATACAGGCTCGACAGGTCTGACGGGTGCCACCGGCTTTACGGGTGCCACAGGAAACACAGGCTCGACAGGTCTCACTGGATCTACTGGGGGCACGGGATTCACTGGTTCCACAGGATCTACAGGTAACACAGGCCCGACAGGCCCTACGGGAAATACAGGCCCGACGGGGAATACAGGTCCCACGGGTTCTACAGGACCGACTGGAATGACGGGTCCCACTGGAACAACCGGCTTCACAGGCTTGACAGGTCCAACGGGCCCGACTGGGCCAACAGGAACAACCGGCCCCACGGGAAGTACGGGTTCCACAGGCTCAACTGGTTCGACAGGATTAACAGGCCCCACCGGCTTTACTGGTCCGACAGGAGGCACCGGTTTTACGGGATCCACAGGTCCCACAGGGTTTACAGGTCCCACAGGTCATGGGGCCTTGAGCCCCATACTAGATTGGGGTTATTTTTTTCGGGCAACGACGGGTGGTAATATTGGTGTTCTGTTCGGAGCGAACTTTGTGTTTAGTACCGGCCACCTGACGAGTGGCACTGTCACGATTAATGGAGCAAATACTGTAGTTACTGTTACGAATGCAGGGCTGTATTTGATCAGCTTTGGCTTTAATACCACCTCTGTCAGGGCTGCATGTGGGCTCCGTGTCAATGGGGTTGCACCGCCACGGGAGTTGATAGCGGCAGCATCTGTGACAAATATCATGATCTGTTATAGCGTTGCGCTCTCTTTGGCCGCAAATACGACGTTGGAAGTATTAAACAGTAACGCCTCAGGTAATATCACTATTGGCCCGGGAACTGGAGGTAGTGCCCCCGGGGGGCTCGTCGCTTTTTTAACGGTTGTTAGGGTGCAATGAAATGGTCTTTTTAAAATGGAAAAAGCAGATTTTACGGGGACGCATTGGTTTTTTAAGTGGAGTTTACTTTTCATTGGTGCCGCTTGCAGTTTTAGCCGGGGAGTCAGAAGATTCGGTTGCAGTAGTGCAAGCACACTGTGGGAGATCCTCTAAAAAGGGTCCACCCGGTCCTGCGGGCCTTCCTGGTCCCCCAGGTCCGGCGGGCCCCCCAGGACCCATGGGTTCCTCAGGTTCTCTCGTTCAGGAAGGCTCTACGGGATCGACGGGAGGGGTGGGTTCGATAGGCTCAACTGGAATGGCCGGGTCGCCGGGTTCCATGGGACTGACAGGAATAACCGGATCGACAGGAGCAACCGGATCGACGGGACCGACAGGGGCGTCGGGTTTCATGGGATCTACGGGACCCACCGGCCCGACGGGACTGACAGGTCCGACGACTGGGATAACAGGTTCAACGGGAACAACAGGTCCGACCGGAACAGTGGGCCCAACTGGCCCAACCGGCCCGACAGGCTTAACCGGCCCGACAGGAACGACCGGAACAACGGGCACAACCGGCTCAACCGGCCCCACAGGACGGACAGGATCTACAGGATCAATGGGTGATACGGGAATGACAGGCCTCACCGGGCCTACAGGTTCAACAGGGGGAACAGGTCCAACGGGAATGACGGGGGCTACAGGCCCAACGGGGCCTATGGGCTCAACTGGCCCGACAGGAACGACCGGAATAACGGGCCCAACGGGCTTAACTGGCCCCACAGGAACGACCGGCTCAACCGGCCTGACAGGAACGACCGGAACGACTGGAATGACCGGGGTAACAGGCCTTACAGGAATGACCGGCCCGACGGGCTTTACAGGAACGACTGGAACGACTGGCCCGACAGGTCTGACAAGCTCTACAGGATTAACCGGCCCGACAGGGCCAACAGGCCCAACAGGAACGAATGGGGCAACAGGACTAACGGGAGTAACGGGTCCCACAGGATCGACGGGCTTTACAGGCCCGACCGGTCCGACGGGCTTAACGGGAATGACAGGATCGCCGGGTTCTACGGGACCGACAGGGGCAACCGGAATGACCGGGATGACCGGCCCGACTGGCCCCACAGCTTTAAGTAGCCCGACCGGTACAACGGGCCCGACAGGTTTAACGGGCTCGACGGGAACAACAGGACCTACCGGCTTAACAGGATCAACCGGACTCACAGGTCCAACAGGACTAACGGGCTTCACAGGACCGACGGGTTTGACGGGCCCGACAGGTCCAACGGGACTAACGGGATCGACCGGCCCAACCGGCTCGACCGGTTCCACAGGTGCGAGTGGAATGACAGGCGCCACAGGCCTCACAGGCCCAATAGGCTTGACGGGTCTGACAGGAACGACCGGGCTCACCGGTCTGACGGGAGTCACCGGGGCCACAGGCTTAACAGGCTCGACGGGCTCGACGGGCCCGACGGGGTCGACAGGACCCACTGGCTCAACAGGCCCAACGGGCCCGACAGGACTCACTGGTTCGACTGGAATCACTGGAACGACCGGCTTTACGGGAGGGACAGGAGCAACCGGTCCGACGGGCTTCACAGGTTCAACTGGCCCAACTGGCCCAAGCGGACCTATCGGCCCAACCGGCTCAACTGCTCTGATAGGCCTAACAGGACGAACCGGCCCGACCGGTCCAACGGGGAGTACGGGAAGCACGGGTTCTGCCGGACCGACAGGACGGACAGGATCGACCGGTGCAACAGGGTCAACGGGGGCAACGAGTGTAGCTACAGCGGAAGATAGTGGGTATATTTATCTGCCATTGGCAGGAGGGTCTGTCGAGCATATATTAGCTAATACGAACATCGGTCCCTTTACGCTAGGCGAGGTTTCAGGAGGGGTTACCTTTACCCTTAGTACCACACTTCAAGTTGCAACCACTGGGGTCTATCTCGTTTCCTTTGGGTACGCCTTGGATACTGCATCAGGAGGTGGCCTTTTTGGGCTTCAGGTTAACGGACTGGCCGTTCCCATTGACCGGGCATTGGGAACGATACGGGATGGCACTCTGACGAGCGAAACGGTATTGCTTTTCTTGTCAGCAGGCGACCAGGTCACTGTAAACAACGTGTCTGGGGGTTCTTTATCCGTCGGTCCTGGCTCGGCAAATAGTGGAACGGCTGCCTTTTTGACGATGATCCTGTTGTGACATTTTTTATTGAGAGGAGGCTGTGATGAGCCGTTTTTTGTTCCGGTCTATTTTGGTACTGGTGTTTTTTCCTTTGCTTGCTTTCGCAGTTGGGTTTCAGCCGCCAGATACCCTTTCTACAGCGGGTCAAAATGCCTCTAGCGTGCAAGTAGGTGTCGATCCCAATGGCAATCTCGTTGCTGTGTGGATTGAAAATGCGATCGTCAAGTCAAATAATTGAAGAAATACAACCCCCCTTTCTGGCAACTCAATCGCGGGAGCTTTCGCGCGGTCCTACGGCCAACTTTTGAGCTCACTTCGGTATATACCCCTTCCACCTCAATCGTACCCAACTTTTGAGTCCACTTGGGGATACTGCGGTCGGTCAGGGTATAAGCGCGCGGGGTTCCCAGCTGTCGATCGATCCAAGAACCTATCCCGAAAATCGACCCAAATTTTTTATCGGGATAGCTTCAAGACTCTTAATTTGAAAAAAATGAGTTCAATTTTTTTCTTGATTTGCTATTCTTCTGAAAATATTAATCCATGTTCCGGTGGTTTTCGAGGCAGGTTTTATGGGCTTTAAGCGATTTCGATGGTGGTGCCGTTTTCTTCTCCTTATTTGCTTAGCGAATTTTGTAGAAGGGCATTCTATAGAAGAGCCTGTAATCGTAAAACACCACTGTAGCAAAAAGCCTAAAGAAGGTCCTCCAGGGCCCGCTGGCACTCCTGGATCTCCTGGGCCTGCAGGACCTCCGGGCCCCAGTGGGGCAATGGGCCCTGACGTCGGGATGGTAGGGGGAACGGGTCCCCAAGGTTCGACTGGCTCGGTAGGCTCGACTGGATCGACGGGAAGTGCGACAGGCTCTACGGGGACTATAGGCCCCACAGGCTCTGTTGGTTCTGCTGGGCCAGCAGGCATGACAGGGAGCACCACAGGCTTGAGCGGCATGACTGGATCGACAGGATCGATCGGACAAACAGGCCCCTTAGGAACTACAGGACCGACGGGCCTTACTGGTCCCACGGGTTTGAACAATCTGACAGGAGGCACAGGCCCAGACGGCAGTACAGGGATTACAGGTAGGACAGGCCCTAGTGGCATGACAGGTCCGACGGGCCCCACAGGATCTACGGGATCTATGGGGACTTCAGGACCCACTGGGAGCACTGGATCCTCAGGTTCCACAGGACCCACGGGAGCAATGGGGCCTACCGGCTCTGTAGGTTTCACTGGCCCGACGGGGATGACTGGATCGACGACTGGGGCGACCGGGAGCACAGGCTTAGCGGGAACTACAGGATCGACCGGTCCAACAGCCATTACAGGCTCTACAGGCCTTACAGGATCTACAGGGTCAACAGGATTGACTGGTGCCACAGGTTCGACCGGGCTCACAGGTCCCACAGGAAGCACAGCGTCTACGGGGCCTACGGGATCTACAGGATTTACCGGTGATACGGGACCCACAGGACCGACCGGTAGCAATGGCCGTACAGGGAGTACTGGATCTACAGGGCCAACGGGGTCAACCGGTCCTACTGGGGGTAGCGGTATCACTGGGTCGACGGGTTCCACAGGAGGAACGGGCTCTACTGGCCCTAGTGGCCCGACGGGACAAACCGGATCCACCGGATCTACGGGAACTACAGGAACGACCGGTCCGACCGGCCTTACAGGGCCAACAGGCCTCACCGGACCGAGTGGTCCTGCGGGGTTCACCGGTTCCACAGGCCCGACAGGCTCAACAGCCCTAGGCGGTCCGACGGGTGCTACAGGCCCTACGGGGCCCACCGGCTCGACAGGGCCCCTTGGGTCTACTGGGTCTACAGGCCCTAGTGGATTGACAGGCCCGACAGGTTCTACAGGATCTACCGGCACAACAGGATCAACGGGAACGAGCGGTTCTACTGGGCTTACAGGCCCTACGGGCCCCACGGGTTCGACCGGCCCGACAGGTCCCACCGGATCTACTGGTTTTACGGGACCCACCGGCCCGACCGGGCCCACAGGTTTCACCGGCCCAACAGGTTCCACGGGATTCACAGGGGGCACGACAGGATCGACGGGAATGACAGGAGGAACGGGAGCTACAGGTCCCACAGGGGCAACGGGTAGTCCAGGATTTACAGGTTTTACAGGACAGGCAAATTCGAGGACAGGATCTACTGGTTCAACGGGAAGTACAGGACTGACTGGCCCTACCGGATCTGCGGGAACTACGGGCATGACGGGAACTACTGGATCGACTACCGGAAGCACAGGACCGACGGGTGGTGCAGGGCCGATAGGCTCTACGGGATCGACGGGAAGCACGGGAAGTGCTGCGGCGGTACCTTCGAATTGGGCCTATGTGTATGCCACAGGCTCTCAAACGATCCCAAGCACTGGGTCTGTACAGTTTTCCGGCAGCCTTATAGGACCGGGATTCACGGGTACTTTTACACCCCCTTCTACGATTACTCTTCCCGCAGGAGGAGTTAGCTACTTGGTTACTTTTGGTTTTTGTGTTCCTTCCGGATCTGCGTCACAACGTAACCTGAATTTAGTTGTAGCTAATAATACTGGTAATACCATCTTTACAATTACACTAGAACCTCAGCCGATGACGACCTCTGTTACATCCATTGTTCACGCGGCAGCCTCGAGTACTATTTCACTAACGTTGGAAAACGTAGGCGGCGGATCTTTCACGATTGGACCTGCAACTACGGCTGTAGCAGGGGGATTGAGTGCATTTTTATTGGTAGTACAACTTTTTTGAAAAATGAGTTTTTGACATGATGAGATTACGACGCATGCGAGTAGGGGCCATCCGAGGGACTCTCTGTTTTTTGAGTCTTGTGTATTCCTCATTGTGCCCAAGTCAAATTTCAGCAACACAAGATCCTCCTGTAATGATCGAAACGCGGTGTAATCGTTCTTCTAAAAAAGGGCCTGCAGGGCCTCCAGGATTACCCGGTCCCCCCGGCCCTCCCGGTCCCCCCGGTCCAACAGGCATTCTGGGGCCCAGTGGTGCTACGGGACTACCCGGTGCTACGGGATCTACAGGCACAATGGGTCCAGCGGGTTCCACAGGTTCTATGAGCTTAACCGGCTCTACGGGATTAACGGGATCTACTGGAATGACAGGCTCTACGGGAATGACCGGAAGCCCTGGAATAACAGGAGCGATTGGTGGGACAGGGGAAATGGGCCTGACGGGAGGCACGGGTTTTACGGGACCCACGGGCCCCTCCGGGCTCACAGGTCCTACAGGATCTACAGGCTCCACGGGTCTGACTGGGTCTACAGGTAATACAGGGGGAGCTGGGCCCACAGGATCCACAGGACCTACGGGACCCACAGGGCCCCTGGGTCCAGCGGGTTTTACAGGTGTGACGGGAGTGACAGGATCGACCGGTCCAACGGGAATGACGGGTTTTACCGGTTCAACGGGGGGAACAGGATTAATTGGACCGACAGGTATGACCGGTTTTACAGGGCCCCTAGGCCCTACAGGGGGAACGGGTTTCACAGGTCCGACGGGTCTAACAGGTCCTACTGGAAACACAGGGCCTATAGGTTCTACAGGGGCGAGTGGATCGACAGGTAGCACAGGTGCGACGGGACCGACAGGTCTAAGCGGAGGCACTGGATTTACAGGTCCTACAGGACGAACAGGAAGTACCGGCTCGACTGGCTTTACAGGGCCGAGCGGCCCCACGGGATCTACCGGTGCAACGGGCAACACGGGAAATACCGGTTCCACAGGACTAACCGGTCCAATAGGACCAACGGGACCAACGGGTTTTACAGGGCAGACAGGCAGCACGGGAACTACCGGCCCTACAGGTGCCACAGGAAATACAGGTCTCACGGCGCTGGCAGGCTCTACAGGACTAACCGGTCCTACAGCTTTAAGCAGTTCGACGGGTCCTACGGGCTCAACTGGTTCCACAGGGCCGACGGGACCGACCAGTAGTACGGGACCTACAGGCCTCACAGGACCCACCGGTCCTACAGGCCCGACAGGTGCGACAGGCCCGACGGGATTCACCGGCCCGACGGGACAGACAGGATCGACAGGGCTTACAGGTCCCACGGGCAACACCGGTCCGACAGGGCTAACGGGCTCTACAGGACTAACCGGAGCTACGGGCTTCACAGGTTCTACGGGAGCCCTAGGGCCTACAGGCTCTACGACAGGTCCGACGGGTCCGACGGGTCTTACGAGTAGCACAACGGGGTCCACAGGGGTAACAGGACCTACTGGGTCCACAGGCTCCACCGGCCCTACGGGCCCTACAGGACCCGCAGGCTCAACCGGAGCGTTGACAGGATTTACGGGAATGACGGGCTCTACGGGATCTACGGGCCCTACGGGGGCGACGGGTACATCGGGCCCTGCAGGGAGCACAGGACAGGTGACGAAAACAGGCGCCACAGGATTCACTGGACCGACGGGCGCTACGGGAAGCACGGGGTCAGGCCCAATAGGTTCAACGGGTTCTACAGGAGGACAGACGGGCTCCACGGGAGCCACGGGGAACGCAGGGCCAGATGGCTCTTATTTTGGGATCCAGGATTATGGGTATTTTTATGTGGCAGCGCCTTCGAGTGGTACCGTAACCGTGTTAGCGAACGCATCTATTTCTTGGACGGAAGGGACTGTAGGTGGAGGGATTTCGCTTCCGAGTGCGAGTGCGATTCAAATTGTAAATTCGGGAGGAAGCACAGCCTCTTATTATGTGCTGGTAGGTTATTCTTTAAGTGATTCATTTGCTTTCGCGAACACGACTTTTGGCTTAGCTCTAGGGTCACCTCCCCCGTTTCCTTCTGCGAATTTGCTCATTACTAGCTCAGCAGAGTTAGTCATGTCAACAGCGGCAGCGATCATTCAAGTCCCCGCTAGCACGACCACGACTTTTTCCATGCAAAATTTAAGTGGTAACCAGGTCCTTTTGGAAGCCCCTACTGGGGCATCTCCTGGGGGAGTAATGGCTTTTTTAGTGATTTTTAAGCTGGGGTAAGCAGATGAGACAGATTTTTCTTTCGAGCTTTTTGCTCTTTTCTCTTTCCTCTTACGCAGAAGAGCCGGTTCACCTCTTAAGTGGAAAATGCGGCGCGCTGCCTGAACAAGGATCCGCAGGGGGCCCCGGTTCACCCGGTTCTATCGGTCCACCAGGCCCACCGGGCTCGACGGGTTTTTCTACTAGTATGACGGGGAGCACAGGGCCTGCAGGAAGCACAGGGTCTACCGGCCCCATTGGATCTACAGGGGGAGTAGGAGAAAGCGGAAGCCAGGGGGCCATGGGAAGTCCTGGGCCGCTAGGAGGAACAGGCTCTACTGGATCTGTCGGGCTGACCGGCACTACGGGTAATACAGGAATGACCGGCTTAACAGGCCCCACAGGGTCGATGGGCACCACGGGTCCTACCGGTCCGACGGGGTCGACAGGGGGAACCGGTCCCACAGGTTTAACGGGCCCCCTCGGCCCTACGGGTACCACCGGTGCCACGGCTCTGACAGGATCGACCGGTCTAACGGGAACAACCGGAATGACTGGCATGACGGGAATGACAGGTCCCACCGGTATGACAGCTGGATTAGGGGCTACGGGATCCACAGGGATCACAGGTTCGACTGGCCTAACCGGTTTGACCGGGCCTACGGGGGCAACAGGTGCCACAGGTGCTACAGGAGTTACCGGTCCAACTGGACCGAGCGGACCCACGGGCTCGACAGGAGCCACCGGACCGACCGGCTTTACTGGCCGGACAGGTCCTACCGGACCGACCGGTAGCGCAGGGCCCACGGGAATTACCGGTTTCACTGGACTGACTGGTCCTACGGGACCCACAGGCCTGACCGGCTCCACAGGCCCGACTGGTCCCACTGGTTCAACCGGGTTAACGGGTTCTACCGGATTCACGGGTTCTACCGGCGGGGCAGGTATCACAGGGTCCACGGGTTTTACTGGTCCGACCGGCCCCACGGGACCAACAGGCGCAACAGGCCTCACAGGCTCTACCGGGCCGACAGGTCCCACGGGTCCTACGGGGCCGACAGGCCTCACAGGTCATACAGGATCAACTGGCCCGACGGGCCCCACAGGGCCGACAGGCTCAACTGGTCCTACAGGACTCTCCGGGTCTACTGGCTCGACGGGCTTTACAGGCTTAAGCGGTCCCACCGGCTTTACAGGATCTACCGGCTCGACCGGTCTTACCGGCCCCACGGGTCCGACCGGCCCCACGGGAGGAGTGACCGGTTCCACGGGTCCTACTAGTTCGACGGGCTCTACAGGATTTACTGGGGGGGCAGGGCCGAGTGGTCCTACTGGGCCTACAGGTTCCACAGGTCTCTCAGGGTCCTCTGGCTTTACCGGTGGGACGGGCGCCACAGGACCTTCCGGTAGCGCTGGTGTAACAGGAGGAACGGGAGCTACAGGTCTGAGTGGTCAGACGGGCAGCACAGGGACTACAGGTTCTACGGGATTTCCAGGATTTACTGGGTTTACAGGTTCCTCGGGATTTACAGGATCGACGACGGGAGCCACGGGATTCACAGGTCCTACAGGGGCGACGGGATCTACTGGATTCACTGCATCGACCGGAGCTACCGGAAGCACAGGATCGAGAACAGGAGCCACGGGTCCCACGGGAGTTACAGGGCCAACGGGCCCAACGGGTTCCTCGGGTCCAACGGGATCGACCGGTAGCACAGGAACCTCCGGTGCTGGAGCCACACAGCCGTCCTTTGGCACTATAGTAGGGGGGTTCGTTACGTCGTGGCCTCCCGGAGGTGTCGCTACCACAGCAGGCGGATTTGCCATTCCGCAAGGGGGTGTTGCCTTGAACGGTGGGAGCGGTTTTAATCTCGCCACACTTTCTGAGGGGCTGTACCTGGTCTCTTTTGGCATCAATCCAAGCGACACGATTAATTTCCCTATTGTAATTGGACTTTCACTCAACGGTGCTACCCCTGTTGCTGGCTCTTCTCTCATTGTAGGACAGGCATCGAATTCTGGAGTAGCGGCTATAATGGGTACGAGCTTGTTGCTTAACATACCAGGAGAAACGACGCTGCAGTTGATCAACATGGGCACAAGCAATTTGACCCTGGAGTTTTTTGAGGACTCTTTCTTTTTCACGGTAGTTAGATTATAAGAGACGTCTTACTCGTTTAGCGCAGATCTATATTTTGAGAACTTTTCATTCGGTTTTCTTGGGTACGATTGAGGTGGAAGCGGTATATTAAGAGGATCTTTTTGATAGATCCAGACGCGGTCGTGGCCGAGCAGGATTTCTTTGCCGAAGAGCTCATCGACGGCGCGCTTTACCCCCGAGAACATCGGAATCTCATCGGTGTAGTCGTGTCCTGATAAGATACCGCCAGGGCGGACCTTAGGGAGCCACGCGAGGATATTATCCCTGACTTGAGTGTATTCGTGATTGGCATCGATGAAGACGAGATCGAAGTCATCGGGAGTCTCTTGTACCGCAGCGACTGCCGTCATGCGTAAGATGGTCGTTTTAGGATCCTCTGCAAAATAGGAAGAGACCGCGTCAAATGCTTTTTTGTAATGCTTTTCTTTTCTGGAGATCGGCGTTGCGCTATAGAAGTAATCCCTGCTCAGTTGCCAGGGATCGATTAAGAACAGCTCCGCATTGGGAAAGAGATGGCGCAAGAGTTGCGCCGTTTCTCCCTTATTGACTCCGATCTCAGCGATCCGTTTGACCTCGACATCGAGCGCCCAAGTGATGAATCCTAAGAAGGGAGCGCGGTGGTTGATCAGACTGAGTTTAAATGCTTCTTCCCAATGCACTATTTTTTGTGTTTTGTGTTTTTAACTTGGGTATAAGTATCGGTCCGGCCCTTTTGTAGAGCGCGCGTCGCACCTCGACATTTCCGAGCTGGCCGCAGGCGGCCATGATGTTCTGTCCTTTAGTCCCGCGCAAAAGAGTCTGGTAGCCATGAGAGCGCATCCTCTGTAGAAAGGCGTCTTTATCAGCCTCAGCAGGAGGAGCGAACCGGTCGCGGCTCTGGGGATTGTAGGGAATGAGATTGACCTTCACTTTGAGGCCCTTGAGATACGCGGCGAGCGTGTCAGCTGCCTCTAAAGAGTCATTCACCCCCGCGATGAGGACGTATTCCACTAGAATTTCTCGACGTGGATGCGCGCAATAGGCGAGCATCGCCTGGTAGAGCTCTTCCATGTTCCACTTTTTGTTAACCGGCATGAGGCGGTTGCGCGTCGCATCATCGTGCGCATTCACGGAGACAGCTAGATTAAGAGCGGGGTTGGCTTCGCGGGTCATTCGGAGGATTCCATCGACTCGGCCACTTGTAGAAATCGTGATCCGGCTGGGTCCAAAACCCATTCCGGCGGGGTCTGTTAAGACGCCCACTGCTTGCATGACAGCCTCGTAATTGTCGAAAGGCTCTCCCATGCCCATGAAGACGATATTGCGCAGGGTAGGAGACAGCCGGCGTGCCCAAAACACTTGAGCCACGATCTCTTCGCAGCTTAAATGGCGGATCAGCCCCATCTTTCCCGTCTCGCAAAAGGCGCACCCCATCTTACAGCCGATTTGGGAAGAGATGCACAGCGTGGGGCCTGATTCCATCGGAATTAAGACCGACTCACTCTCCAACCCATCGGAAAAGCGGAGCAAAAATTTGATCGTCTCCCCCTCCTGTTTTTGCTGACTCATCTCGGGTAGGGAAGTGCACAGCGCATCGACCATGCGTCGGACGAGATCGAGTGCCTGCGGCTCTGCCCAGTCTGCTATGCTATCGAAGTTCCCTTTTCGAAACCAATCGGCATAAAGGCGTGCGGCATGCTGCCTGCCCTTGCCGAAACGGCAGAACATCTCTTCGACAAAACTCTCTTGGGTGTGGGAAAAAATCGAAACTTTGGACATGATTAACATTAAACATGCACCGAACAGGACTTGAACCTGTAACCACCCGGTTCGAAGCCGGGTACTCTATCCGATTGAGCTATCGGTGCAAAAGAGATCGAGGATACAGATACAGTGAGAAAAAGACAAGTATGCATGAAGAAAAATTAGAGGCGATCGTCCTCCGCTCCCAAGACTACCAGGAGCGCCACCGTATCGTAACCCTCTTTTCCGCAAGCGGCCTCATGACCGTGATGGTAAAAAATATTTCGAAGAAAAACACGCGATTGCTCTCTTTGAGCTCTGTTTTTACGCAAGGGGAGTACCTCCTCTCGCAAGGAAATTCCTCCTTTTTTCGGTTCATCGATGGGACTCTGATCGACGAACACCTCTCCTTGCGCAAGCAGTACTCTTCGATCCAGGCGGCAGCACATCTGACGCAAAGTATTCTTTCGACACAGCTCCCAGGGAAAGCCACGCCCGAGCTCTTCTCACTCTATAAGAGCTACCTCAAGCAGGTTCCCACCTTTCCCAATCTCACTTCCCTCACCTCGAGTTTTCAGCTCAAGCTCCTCAAACAGGAAGGATTCCTCTCCTTAACTCCCACATGTGCCCATTGTTCTGGAGTCCCCGCCTGTCTCATCGACCAAGGGGAGAGCTTCTGTGCCTCACATCATCCCAGCGCCCCCCATCGCTTCACGACTGTAGAATGGGAACACCTCCATCTGCTCTATGGGGCAAAAAATTTTTCCACACTCCGCCTTTTAAAATTAGAGCCCCTCCTCTCCTCTAAAATCGAAACCCTCTTCCGAACGCGCTTTTCCGATTAAAAACATTGATTCGGGTGGGGGTATGACATATAGTGGGAGCAATTAGGTGGTACTTTTTAAGGGGGTACATATGGTCGACAAGAAGAAATTCGAAGAAGAAGAGGCTCAAGGGTACCGGATCGATATCGTAGGGCGGAATCTCGAAGTGACAGAACCGATCCGCGCGTATGTGTGGAATAAGCTCTCTAAAATCGAGCGATTTCACAACCATATCATGTATATCCACATCAACTTAGAGATCCAGAAGCTGGAGCACTCTTGCGTTATCATCGCGAAGTTTGGCCATATCAAGGTCAAGGTTCAAGCAGCTAGCACCGATATGTATGCGACGATCGACCGTGCGATCGATCGGCTTCAAGAGGTTCTGAGCCGCTACAAGAGTCGGATCCAGGATCACCATAAGAAAGACCTGAGCCACGTCGATATGCAGGTCGAGATCTTGAAGCGACCCCTAGACGAGTTGGAAGCGATCAATGATGAGATCGAAGCGGTAAGCGCAGAAAAAGAGTGGAAGAAGTACGCGCCCCATGCCGTAGTGGGAGTGGAGACAAAGCCGCTTAAAATACTGAATTTGAGTGAGGCGATCATGAAGATGGACCTCTCAGGGGATCAGTTCCTCATCTACCGTGCTGAAGAAGATAAGAAATTGAAGGTGATGTACCGTAGAACAGACGGAGACTATGGACTCATTCAGCCTGAATGAACCTATTCGATGAAACACGCAGGAGCTGGGTCAAGGCAGCTCCGGAAGAAAGGGTGCGGCAGATGTGGCTGCACCATTTGATCCACTCGCTCCATTTTCCCAAAGAACTCATCGTCGTCGAAAAATCCTTAAGAGAACTCCCCTCGATTAACGCCCATTGCGCACCTGACCGCAGAATTGACATCCTCTGTTATGCAAAAGGAGATCCTCTGTCTCCTCTTCTACTCATGGAGTGTAAGAGGGGGAAAGTGGATCGCTCTGCGATCGATCAGGTCGTAGGCTATAACGCCTTTGTGCGCGCTCCCTTCATCGCAGTCGCGGGAAAGGAGGAGATCTCTTTTGGGTATTGGGATGGGAAAGAGAAAAAATATATTTTCGGAGGGATGTTACCCTCCTATGAGGAGTTAGTGACGTGGGCCAAACAGTCTTAGAGTTGCAGGAGATCGATGTCTTATGCGTGTATAGAGAGATCGACACGCATACAGTCTTTTCTTGGCTTGAAGAAGACTCTACGCGCTTTTTGGTATGGGTCGTAGAAGGAGAATCTGCTTTTTTTGAAGCGAATGGATCCTGCTTAGGTGGACATCCGCAGGTCCGTCTTTTTTGCGATTCTGAAGAGGAGAGTCTCTATCAGAGAATCGCTTGGGAGTTCGTGTGGCTGCGCTTTGGATACGGAGAGGCGCACAGCCCTAGGGCCCAGGAGTTTTTTCAGCGCCTAGAGCATTTTCGCTTAGGAGTTACGCTCTTGGCCTCCGATTTTTGGGACCAGGGTTCTTCCATCTTGAGCAATGTATTGAAAAATTTCGAGAAATTGCCCCAGGCCAAGGACTTTCGAGCGCTTAAAGGTAAATTTCAGGGGATCCCCGCCATTCTCTGTGGCGCAGGGCCCTCCTTGGACGCTGCTATTCCAGAGATCCGTTCCTTACAAGAGAGCGCTCTTTTGATCGCGGGAGGCTCTGCAGTTCGAGCCCTCAATGCGCACGGCAGTGTTTCCCCACCTCTACACCCACATCGATCCCGACCCTCCCCACAGCCGGTTTTTAGAACAAGAGATGTACACACAGCCCTTGTTCTACCAAGATCGCTTCGCCTCTGCTCTCTTGGAGCGCGCGGCAGGCCCCTTAGTTTGGATGCCCGCTGGCGGGAGCTATCCCTTAGAAGGTTGGATGGCAGAGGAATGTGGGTTGTCCTACGAGCCACTCGAGAGCGGCTGGACAGTTGCCAACGTCTGTGCTGTCATCGCACAGCACCTCGGATGCGATCCGATTATCCTCGTTGGAATGGATTTTTCCTGCCGCAAGGGATCTGTTTATGCGGGAGAGATTGTAGGGGAGGAACACAGCGACAAATTGATCCCGATAGGAGAAGATCTCTATTCGAGAAACGATTGGCTCCTAAGCGCTCAGTGGATGCAGGCATTTGCGAAAAAGCATCCAGAGACCCGTTGGTACCGCGCGACACCCGGAGGAATCGAACTCGAAGGGATCGAGCGGTGCGCACTTGAGGCTCTACATCCCATCCATACGCTCGATATGCACGGCAAAGTCCATCAGGTGTTGGCAGAGGCCCCTTTGACGGGAGTCTCGGAGAGCCAAGTGGCCCTTGTGAAGAAAAAAGTGCAAAAGAGTTTTGAAAAGTCTTTAGAGTATTGCGATCAGTTGTTAAAGATTTGGGAAAGGCACTACCCCCATTCCCCCCTGGATGCGGGGGAATACGCTCTACTAGATGTCGAGTTAGAAGGGGAAATTTGTTACCGAGAGTTTCTCTTACCGTTGTGGAATGTGTGGCAATGGCCCTTTTTGCGCGGAGAAAACCACATGTTGGGTAAAGAAATACACCGAGTGCTGTTCTTTAAAAGAGTCATCGACTCGATTTTGCGGAGGAAATGTGAGTTCTGAACACTATTTACTCACTGAAAGAGAATTACGGATCGTCGACAAAGAGTTGCAGATCGATCTTTTTTCTGAAGTCAGTATCGCCTGGCTGCCTTTGGATTTAAAAAAAGCAGTCTCTTCTTCTTTGGTTCTAGAAAGAGATCGACAGGGATCACTCCTTTCTGCCTATTTGATCTCAGATGGCAGGCGACATGGACAGTGTCGCTATTTTTCTGAAGAAGGGAAAGTGCGCGCAGAGATGTTTTACCAAGAAGGCAAGCTGCACGGCCCTTCGACTGTCTTTGGCCAAAAGGGAGAAGTGCTCGCGAAGAGCTGGTATTTCGAGGGGAAAAAAGTAGGGAAAGTGAGACTCTATTTTCCCAGCGGCGCGCTCAGTAGCCTCCAGCGCTTTGTCCACGGCGAATGGGAAGGGATTCAGGAATATTTTTACGAGACAGGCGCGGTGAAGAGTTTGATCCCTTTTGTGAATGGAAAATTAGAAGGAGAGGTACGCCTTTTTTGGGAAGAAGGGCATTTGAAGCGACAAGTGGAATACAGAGGGGGCTTGAGAGAAGGGTGGGATCGACTGTGGAATGAGAAGGGAATTTTGATCGATCAAGGGGAATACAAAGGGGGCCAACCCATCGGCATTCACCGGCATTGGGACGCAGCGGGCAATCTCGTCAGGGAGAGTAGCTCTGATGCTAACTGATGCTGTTTTAGAGCGTTACCCCGAGCTTTTTTTTCGACTGAACTATTTCCCTCACACACCGTCGTCTCACCCCAGAGAGCTCTCTCTGCAGAGCAAAAATGGGGAGGGGATCGATGTCATCTACGTCTACGGTTTATACTTAGCAGAAACGCTTATAACCTGGTTAGAAGGGGCAAAAGAGAGGCGGCTGATCTTTCTCGAAGATGAACTCGGCGCTGTAGCCGAATACGCGCATTCTGAAAAAGGGGAAATCCTCTTTTCCCATCCCCAGATCGAAATCCACTTTCTCTCTGAAGAGCTCCCGTTACAAGAAGTGCTTGAAGAGCTCGTTGCCCGACACCCCACCGATCGCGTAGAGATCTATGCAATTGAACCGTATCAAACTGAGCGTAAAGAACTCTTTGAAGAGATCCGCCTGACCCTTTTGCGACTGAGTACCGTCATGCAAGCACTCATGGCAGAGGCCCTCTTTTCCCATAAGCTTCTACCCAATCTCCTCGCTAATATCAAACGCTGGCCAGGCTCTTTTTTTGCAGAAGGATTAAGAGGTAAATTCAAAAATATCCCGGCGATCATCTGCGGCGCAGGCCCCTCTTTGGAGCACAGCTTTTCTCTCTTAAAGAACTCAAGCGATCGAGCGCTCATCATCGCGGGGGGATCGACCATCGCCGCTTTGAGCAACCATGGCATCACTCCCCATCTCGGCCTCGCACTCGACCCCAATCGAGAAGAATTCGATCGCCTTAAAATGGCCTCCTCCTATGAAATGCCACTCCTCTTTGCCTCTCGATTACAATCGGAAGTTTTACTCACGACAAATGCGGAGCGTGGGTATCTGCACTCGGCGACCGGCGGACCCTTTGAGAATGAGTTGGAACGAGCTCTCGGCATCGAACGAGAAGCCATCGGACCAGAACTTGGCAGTGAAGCCTTATCCGTTACGACCCTCGCGCTCGCGCTCGCTGTCGAAATGGGATGCAACCCGATTCTGCTCAACGGAATCGACCTCGCTTATACAGGCATGCGTCGATACGCAGCGGGCGTCATGCCCTCTTCTTCCGTCGTAGAGACTGAGCTAGAGCAAGAGAAAAAAGCAGGGGAGCGCTTGCTCGAGCGCACAGATATTTCAGGGCAGAAGACATTCACCCTCGTCAAATGGGTCATGGAATCAGAGTGCATCGCAGCCTTTGCAAAAGCCCACCCCGAAGTGCAATTCTATAACGTCTCCCCAGGGGGGCTTGGATTTGAAGGCATCCCCAACCGCTCCCTTCAAGAGGTCATCGAACAAGAGTGTCACGAGACTCTAGACCTCCACTCTCTTGTCCACGGCACCATCCAGTCGCTCAAAATCCCCCTCTCTAAAGAGGCGGTAGCCCATGAGCTCCAGAAAATCAAAGAGAGCTTGCAGCGTCTTCTTCAGATCGCAGAAGAGATGATCGCAGAATTGACAAGTGAAAAAAGAGCGATTTTCCCCAGTGGGAAGATGACCCTTTTAGAGCTCGACTTCGAGGAGGAAAAAGCTTACAGCTCTCTCTTCTCCCACGTCATCCCTGCCCTCGAGCGCTTGATCGACCGCAAATTTCCCTCTCTCCAAGGGGACCTCTTAGAACAAAAGAGCCTCGCCAAATGGCAACAACTCCAGGAAATGATCGCCTACGAGCTCAATTTATTCTCATAGAGAGCGAGTTTGTTGCGCAGCGTGCGGACACTGATGCCGAGCATCTGTGCTGTTTTGGTGCGATTGTTGTTTTCTTTCTGCAGTGTTTGTAAAATGAGCCTCTTTTCTACTTCCTCAAGGGTCATCCCTTGGGGATGCATTTCAGCGCCTTCTTTCTGCTTCCTTTCGATCTTCAAATCACTCGAGTCGATGCATTCCGATCGAACCATGACGACAGAGCGTTCGATCACGTTAGAGAGCTCTCTGATATTTCCCGGCCAAAGGTAGTGGATCAAATGCTGCTCAGCCTGAGGGGAAAAACGTTTGAGCGTCCTTTGATTTTCTTGGCAAAATTTTTTCAGAAAAAACTCTGCTAAGGGGAGGATGTCTTCTCTACGCTCTCTTAAAGGGGGCAGATGAATAGGGATGACATTGAGGCGATAGTAGAGATCTTCGCGGAAGAGATTTTTTTCCAACGCCTCTTGCATTAAGCGATTGGAGGTGGCGATCAGGCGGATGTCGACGCGTACGGGTTGGATCCCTCCGACGCGCTCGAACTCTCTCTCTTGGATGACGCGCAGCAATTTTGGCTGTAGATCGAGAGAGATCTCAGACACTTCATCGAGCAATAGAGTGCCCCGATGGGCGAGTTCAAATCTACCCGGTTTTCTCGCCAAAGCACCGGTAAAAGCCCCCTTTTCATGGCCGAAAAACTCCGACTCCAAAAGAGTGGAAGAGAGCGCAGCGCAATTGACTTTGATGAAGGGATTTCCCCTACGCAGAGATTGCCAGTGGATCTCTTGCGCGATCATCTCCTTACCCGTACCCGATTCTCCTGAGATGAAGACAGAAGCGGAGCTCTTTGCGATCAGAGCGATCTCTTCGAGAATTTTAAGCATAGAGGGACTGTAGGCGATCAAAATGTGGCTTTTCTTATCGCAATCGGGTATCTTCCATTCAGGTCTGTCTTCCATGATACTGTCCCCCTTTGCGGATTATAGAATATGCGCAGTTTAAGAAAAGCCTTATCTCTCTTCCTCTTTTTTCTGGCCGCTTGCTCTTCGATGGAGCAATCGGAACAGAAGAAATTGCGTCGGCAAAACGTGCAAAAAGAAAAGATCTACCGTCACCACGGAGAGACACGCTACCTGACCTTTGGGTTGCAGCCCAAAGAGCGTGCGAAATATCCCTGGGAGATGACCCATAGCGGCAAACACCTCAAAATTTCGAAGGAATTTTTCCGTTGCAAAGGCTCGAGCTTAAACCCTCCCCACACCGATGCAAAAGATCCCGCTCACTCTTTCGATTGTGTCGGCTCTCAGAGGCATTCGCTTCCGATGCGCGAGAACCGAGAATTCATCTATCCCATCTTGATCGATTTGCTCAACTACGTGCAGGCAAAGACGGAGTGCAAAGTAATCGTCACCTGTGGCCATCGCTGTCCTGCACACAACAACTATTCCGATAGTAGCTCCTATAATCGCGATTCGAAACACATGATCGGAGCGGAGGTGGATTTTTACGTGCAGGGGATGGAACATCGCCCTGAAGAGATCGTGCGTCTCATCATGGACTATTACCGAGAGGATAAAGACAAGAACTACGTCGAATTTCGACGGTTCGAAAGAGACACAATGAACATCTCCACGCCTCCTTGGTACAATAAGGAGATCTTCGTGAAACTCTATAAGAAAAATGAAGGGCGGGATTTCGATAATCGCCACCCTTATCCCTATTTGTCCATACAGGTGCGGCACGACCGGGAACGGAACGAATCTGTCACCTGCGACTGGCAAAAGGCCTTTAACGGCTACTGCCGTTATTAACCACAGAAAGGGGAAACCACAGAGAGAAAATTCATATTTAAATTTCTTCTCTGTGGTAAAACCTATTAATGTCCGCCGCAGCAGCCGCCGGTGTGCATCTTCTGTTGGACTACCTCGACGAGTTGGAGTTGGTTTCCATCGATGTCAGAGACTGTCTGCATGCGTACATGTCCTGGGACCGTTACAATTTCGCCGCACAGTTTTGCCCCTTTTTCCATGAGACCCTGTACTGCTTTGTCGAGATCTTTGACGGTGAAGGTCATCACAGCATTAGGTCCAATGTAAGGACAGCTAGGATCTTCCTGAGCTTGTTTCTGCCCAATCCCTAAGCGCGCGCCTCCCTTTTGTCCAGAAAGCTCAGCCCATCCATATTGCTCATTAAATTCGACGAGTTTGAGACCGATCACATCGGTGTAAAACGCGATCGCTTTTTTGATGTCTTCGACCATGATCCATGCTAAATCAAAAGATTCTGCGCTCATCTTAAATCCTGTATAAAAAATTTTCCAGAAGATCATGTTTGCACAAAACCCCTTTCTTTTAAAAGAAGAAAAAATTACTTTCACCTCCAAGAAAGGAGCTCATTATGTCGTGGAACACCTTGAAATCGTTGGGAAAAGAGAAAAAATATTCCTACTATTCCCTTCCGGCTCTCCAGGAAGCACTAGGAGTTAAGATCGATAGGCTACCCATTTCGATCCGGATCATGCTCGAATCCCTCTTGCGCAACTGCGACGGCAAGCGCGTGCGCGAAGAAGATGTCAAGCGGCTAGCGCACTGGAATCCCCAAAAACCCGACAGCGGAGATGTGCCCTTCGTCGTCTCGCGTGTCATCCTTCAAGACTTTACAGGAGTGCCCCTTCTCGTCGACCTCGCGGCGATGCGCGATGGCGCAGCTTCTCAAAAGGCCAATCCCAAAAAAGTGGAGCCGGTCGTCCCCGTCGATCTCATCATCGACCATTCCGTCCAGGTCGATCGCTCCGGGACCAAAGACGCCTTTTTATTCAATTTAGAGATCGAATTTCAAAGGAATAAGGAGCGCTATGAGTTCCTCAATTGGGGAGAAAAGGCGTTTGAGACCTTCAAAGTAGTCCCTCCGGGAATCGGCATCTGCCATCAGGTCAATTTAGAATACTTGGGAGAGGTTGTCACAGAATCCAAAGAAACAGCGCTTCTCTATTTCGATACGCTCGTCGGTACCGATTCACATACGACGATGATCAATGGCCTTGGGATCTTGGGTTGGGGCGTCGGAGGGATCGAGGCGGAATCGGCGATGCTCGGGCAGCCCTATTTTTTCCAGACGCCAGAAGTGATCGGTGTCCATCTGACGGGAAAGCTCAATGAAGGAGTGACGGCAACAGATCTCACGTTGCGCATCACAGAGCTCTTGCGCAAAGAAAAAGTCGTCGGAAAATTCGTCGAATTCTTCGGAGAGGGAGCCGAGACTTTAAGCGTCGCTGATCGCGCGACCATTGGAAACATGGCTCCGGAATACGGCGCGACGATCGGCTTTTTCCCGGCCGACGAAAAGACTTTACAGTACCTCGCGATGACAGGACGTTCTTCTGAGCACATCGCTTTAGTTAAGGAGTATCTAGAAGCGCAAAAGATGTTCGGCATCCCCAAAAAAGGAAGCGTCGACTTTACTAAAGAGGTCTCACTCGATTTAAAGACGATCCAGCCTTGTGTCTCTGGCCCCAAACGCCCACAAGATCGAGTCGATCTGCGTCAATTAAAAGAGCGATTCGACCACCTCTTTAATGCCCCTGTACCTGAAGGCGGCTACGGAAAAACCCACCAAGAGCGGAAACGACCTGTCGTCGTCCATTCAGAAGGGACATTTCATCCCTCGCAATCCCACATCAACGGAGGAACAAAGACCCTCCCTCCTGACACAGCAGCGCTCTGGAGCGAAGATGAGATGGTCAACAATCGCCCGATGACAGATGAAGTGATCAATCCCGGTTATACGCAGCACCATTCCAGCGATTTCGTTCTCGATCACGGCTCCGTCGTCATTGCCGCAATCACCAGTTGTACCAATACGAGTAACCCCAGCGTCATGCTCGCAGCGGGACTTTTGGCCAAAAAGGCAGTGGAAAAGGGGCTATCGATCCATCCGCGGATCAAGACGAGTCTCGCACCAGGATCCCGCGTCGTGACCGATTATCTCAACCAGACGGGGTTGCAAAAATACCTCGATGCCCTCGGCTTTCAACTCGTCGCCTACGGCTGCACCACCTGTATCGGTAACAGCGGCCCTTTGGACGAGAGCATCGAAAAAGCGATTAAAGACAACGACCTCATCGTCGCAAGCGTCCTCAGCGGCAATCGGAACTTCGAAGCGCGGATTCACGGCGCTGTCAAGGCCAACTTCCTCATGTCGCCCCCACTCGTCGTTGCGTTCGCATTGGCAGGGAGAATCGACATCGACCTCGATAAAGAACCCCTTGGCTTTAATAAAGAAGGAAAACCCGTCTACCTCAAAGAGATCTGGCCGACAAATGAAGAGATTCACACCGTCGTTACTGCGGGGGTAACCCCAAAGATGTTTAAAGAGCGCTATGCCCATGTCACGACAGACAACCCCCTCTGGAGCCAGATTGAAGTCAAAGGGGCAGAGCGTTACCAATGGGATCCGATGAGCACCTACATCCAATGCCCTCCCTTTTTCGATGACTTCTCCAAAGAGCTCCCCAAGAGAAAAGAGCTCACTAAAATGCGCCCTCTCGCTCTCTTTGGCGACTCGATCACGACGGACCACATCTCCCCTGCAGGCGCCTTTAAGGCAGATACCCCCGCTGGGAAATACTTGATCGAACTCGGCATCAAAGAACCCGATTTCAACAGCTACGGCAGCCGTAGAGGCAACCACCATGTCATGATGCGCGGCACCTTTGCCAACGTCCGGATCCGCAACCTCATGGTTCCTGGCAAAGAAGGAGGCATCACTCGCCTCATGCCAGAAGGGAGAGAAATGCCCATCTTCGACGCCTGTGGTGTCTACGCAGAGCGAAACGTCCCTCTGATCATCTTCGCAGGAAAGGACTACGGGATGGGGAGCTCGCGCGACTGGGCTGCCAAAGGGACAGCGCTCCTCGGCGTGCGCGCTGTCGTCGCCCAGAGCTTCGAAAGGATCCACCGCAGCAACCTCGTCGGTATGGGCGTCTTGCCTCTGCAGTTCCCCAAAGAGGATCAAAGCTTCGAAACGCTTGGGATTAAGGGAGATGAGATCTTTTCTCTCAAGGGCTTAGAGGGAACCCTCAAGCCTCATCAAGAGGTTATCCTAGAAATCGACCGCGGCGGGGGTAAAATCGAGCACGTTCCCCTCATTGCCCGCCTCGACACCCCCATCGATATCGAGTACTACCTGCACGGAGGAATCCTCCCTTATGTCCTTCGGCAGCTGCTGGGAACGTAAAATCTCTTTGCAGATTATTGCTCTGGCTCGCTATAATCCGCGTCACTTTCAATGCTACGCCCTTACAACCTAAGGGCAGCACACACATGCCGGTGTGGCGGAATGGTAGACGCGGTAGATTCAAAATCTACTTCTAGCAATAGAGTGCTGGTTCGAGTCCAGTCACCGGTATTCTCCCTCGATGGGATTCAAATCCCAGATTTTCATCACCTTCGTTTTCAGCTCCATAATAACCCAAGTTCTTGATAATCAAGGTTTTGTGCTTAAAATGCTGATTTTTGCAAAAAAGCAATGTTTTAAACCCCTGTTTTGTTTCTGTTTTTAATAAAGATTGTTTGATATTTAATTGCATTGTGTTAAAATTAGTATAAGATTTAATGCATTAAGTTAATTACAGGTTATTTATGTCTTGTACGTTTGGTCTCAATAAAAATGAGCAGTTTTTCTTCGTAAAGTTTCTGAATGGGGAAATGGGTCGACTAGAGCAGAAGGATTTTAGAAAATTGAGCGGTCCACAAGATCGTAAGTTTGTGTCGGAGGCTTTTGATAAAATAAACAGTATCTTGGACGACAATGTGCAGCGTTTGCTGCAGCCAGATCCAAAGCTTGGTTATGATGGTGTAGCAAAGGTGATAACGATGCTAGCTCCACAATCCGGGACTATAGCCGAAACGGTGTTTGATCAAATGGTCAATGGTCAAGAGCAAGGCGTCGGGAATCGGATGGATAGTTTCTTTTCTAGCGGGATAGGAACTAACGCCCTGGTTACAACACGGGATGCTATCCAGAAGAAGATCCCACTAACGCAAACCACAACTACGACGACAACGACGACGACAACAGTTCCCAAAGCTCGAAGAACAGAAGATGTGCCGTTACAAGAAGAGACCCACTTTATTATTCTCCGCGAGAATGATATGGATCAATTTAGCTTCTTGATCGAACGCTTAGGAAAACTGCACACCCACATAACAAGGGCTTGTGACGATGCGAAAGAAAGCCCACAGTTTGTGGCTTCTCAACTTCGCACCATAAAAGAATTAGATCAGCTGATTCGAAACTTGGTCAACGCACAAAGTGACGAAAGGAAAGTAAAGCTCCCTCTTCGGCTACAAGAGTACATTAGCGCAGTGGAGGCTAATGTTAAGGAATGCGTTGAAGACCTTGACTCACGCCAAGAGTTTGAGATAGTAAGCGAGCACCCTTCGGAACTTAATACTTTATTATTACTTTTAGGCGAATCGAATGTAATTATGCAGCAAGTGATACAGCTCATAGATCTGTTGCGCAAACGAGATGAGTTAGGTGTGTCGCAATAGATTTGTTTTGTGTTTATTTTAATTTATATTAATTAAATGGTTGTTTTATGAATGGTTTGTTAGACAGTGTATACGGCCGTGAGATGTGTTGTTTCTTGCGTCATCTCCTCGAGAATGGAAAGGATGGAATGAATGATATTCAAGTTAATCATTTCCAAATTTTAGAGCACGAGCAACGTCTTGTCGCCACCGTCGCGCTTAATAAACTGAGTTCTTTGGTAAGGGGAGCGCCTACGCTGCAGGATCTGCACGACTATTTAGCTGAGGCGGAAGTTAAGGTTTTTGGGCCCTACCAGCGAGGAATGGATACGCTGTTGTACACCCAATTAAGGCAGAGCTGTACTGATAAAGAACTTCTATTCGCTCGGGGTATTGCCTTGTTAAGCGGCGGAGTTAGTCAGGATGGCTATATAGCCGGCAAGAAGCTCATGCAGCAGTTGGATACTCTAAGAGGACAAATTGAACAACTGAAGCTAGAACCTCAGATAGAACAGCCTAAAGCGTCATTTGAAAGAGCAAAATCACTCGGGCTGAGTGAATCGAAAGCGGATCAGCTTCAGAAACAAATCCAATCATTAAAACAAGTGTTATGCGCTATCGAGGATCTGTGCAAATACGAGCGAAATGGTTATGCGCGATGTTGTGTGAGCTTAATCCTTGAACAACTCGAGATTTTGGAACGAGAGCACGGTTTGCAGTTACCTCTCAGTAACGGAGGGTCACAAGAAAGGGAACTTCTCTTTGAGGCTGGACCACAGTTGCTTGAATGTGCAGAAGCGCTACTTCAAGAAATAGCGGACTTAGCTGGCTCATCAGAAAAAAATCCTCTTGTTCAGATCCGTCAATCCGCTAACTATATGATGCTCCAGCTATGTGCGCTCAGTAAAGCTGTCGGCGCTGAATTCCAGCCGGAAAGGCAATTTTTGGATGTTCCTGCTATTTCACCACAAGTTGTGGAGCAGTTTCTAGGATCAGGTTCTGAGCACACAACAACAACTACTACAACGCAGCCATCGCCACCACTATCTAGAATACCAGTACCCTCTAGAGCATCACTCCCAGCAGCGCCCCCACCGCCTTCTAGGAGAACGCAAACAACAACTACGACGACCACAACGCAGCCCGCATCCCCATTACCACCTGCTAGAGGATCACTCCCAGCAGCGCCCCCACCGCCTTCTAGGAGAACGCAAACAACAACTACGACGACCACAGCACAGCCCGCATCCCCATTGCCACCTGCTAGAGCATCTCTCTCAGCAACGCCCCCACCGCCCCCTAAGAGATCGCAGGTACCTCCTTCTAGGCCATCCTTTCGACCACCAGCACCTCCATCCCCTGAAACACCCGCAGAACCGCTCCAGCCCCTTAGACCGTCAAAGCATACACCGCATTTTAAAAAGCGTATCGTTGAGGCACAACACATCGAGCAACTCGTCTCTTGCAAGAAGCAGCTAAAAGAGCTGTGTGAGCAAATGGATGAGATCAATCAGGTAGAGGTGGCGCAGTTGCTCAAAAAGCTGTCTGAGCAGACAGATGAGGTAAATCCGTTAGAAATTGACCAACTTCAGTGTGAAGGGAGGGCTCTTTTTACCTATGCCTCCCTGTTGTACAAGTGGCTTGATCGATTCATTCCCAGTGATGAAGTAAATGATAGAGAGATGAGACTTCACGAGAGCGATTGGGATTATATCTCTCAATTTAATGAAGAAAAAATGTTTGCAGTGGAACAACAGATTAGGAAAGAATTTTTTGGAAGCGAAAAGAGAATGGATGCTCTTCCTGTCTATGATTATGTGGAAATAAGAAATGATGATGATGACGATTTTAGCACTATGGTCTCTGTCAAGGAATTAAAAGAAGAAACTAGAGCTGCTATAGCTAAGACATTCAATTTATTAGAAAAAGAATTCTTTTCCTTTTTGCTTCCTTCCCATCAACAATAAGCCTACCTAATACCCATGAGCTCGTGCTTAAAGCACAAGCTCATGGGTTTTCCTCATGTGCCAACCGCTTGTCCCACTCTGGCTTTTTAAAGAGCAGAATAACCGACGGCGCTACGCAGAACAGCACGATACTCAAAATCAGAAAAGAGACGTAAAAGAACGTACTTCCTGTCGCGATCTGCGTCGGGGGGAAGAATCCCACAAATAGAGTCGCTATAGAGCCGATCAGCCCGAGTCCCGCTACGATCCAGACCCCTACGATCCCGCCGGGGATCTGATAGGCCCTCTTTACGCGTGGGTGCTTATAGCGCAGCTTAATGACGGCGGCGAACATCAAGACGTACATGATGAGATACAGCTGGGCCAGGGTCGCATTTAAGATCCAATAGGCGCTGCTCACGTTTGGCATGACCACAAAGACGACGGAGAACAGGGTGACGATGATTGCCTGCGTAATCAGCAGGGCAACGGGCATCTGGTGGCGGTTGAGCTTGCGGAAGAGGGGAGGGAGGTCTCCATTCTGGGCTGCGGCGAGAAGACCCTTGCTCGGCCCTGCAATCCAAGTACTTAGCGTCCCTAAGGCCCCAAATCCCAATAAAATGGCGAGGACCGGAGTGAGCCATCCCAGCCCATACGACTCGACAAAGACGGAAAAGGCCTGCAGAGACCCGGCGACGAGGCTGATCTGTTGTTGCGGGATGACGAGGGCAATCGCAAGCACCCCCAAAATATAGAGCCCCAGGATCAAAATAGCGGACAAGAGGATCGCCCTAGGAAAATTTTTCTGTGGGTTCTCTACATCGCGTGCATGGACAGCAGACATCTCCAGCCCACAGAGGGAGACCAATACCCCAGAGAAGAAGACGAGCTCTCCTGGAGAGTTCAGCTTCGGAATCAGGCTATCTAACGTGAAGGAGATCTGGATCGGTTTCCCTGTAAAATACCACAGCACCCCTAATAAAATGATGAGCCCCCCGGGAATGAGGGTGCCGAAGATCACCCCAAACGAGCTAATCCACCCTGAGGTGCGCATGCCGAAGAGGTTAGCGATCGTCGTCGCCCAAAAGAGGACGACGATGAAGCTCAATACATAGAGCGTGCTGTTCGTAAGCATCGGGTTAATGATGTAGGCGATCGTCCCTGCGATGAAGGAGATGAGAGCGGGGTAGTAGACGAGATTTTCCGCCCAGAGCAGCCACACAGCCAAAAAGCCGGTTCGGTGTCCAAACGCCTCTTTTACCCATACAAAGATCCCTCCCGTTTTGGGCCATCCCGTAGCGAGCTCTGCTGCGACCATAGAGACGGGGATAAAGAAGAGAAGAGCTGCAAGGGCAAAGAAAAAGAGCGATGCAAATCCATATTCTGCAATCGTCGGCCAATTGCGCACACTGCTAACGGCTGCGATGTTGATCATCGCTAGAGTAAAAACGCTGAGTTTTTTTGACATAAGTTGGAGATTCTACAGGGTGCTACGCTTATTTTTCCATGAAAAAATCCACAAACCTATCCTAAAAATCGACCGAAACTTTTTATCGGGATAGGTTCATAGCCTCACCTTAATCGAAGAACACCATTCTTGAGAACGGGTTTTTCATGGAGAGAGGGAAATATAGTTATTTATAGCTAAGTATAATGGAATTCCTGTATACATGGTTAGAAATTGCTATAAATACCAGGTGTGACGATGGATCCCATGGAAAACCCCTTTTCTCCCGGCGCTGGAACGCCACCCCCTGAACTGGTGGGGAGAGACTCTATCCTCGAAGAGGCGCGCATTTTACTAGGTCGGAGCAGGCAAAAGCGGTCTGCAAAGAGCATGTTGCTCACAGGTCTTCGAGGAGTGGGCAAAACGGTCTTGTTGCATGAAATCAAGCGGTTGGCGGATGGATTTGATTACCGCAGCGTATTTATCGAAGCCTCTGAGAACAAGCCTTTGGCTGCTCTTTTGGCCCCGCATCTGCGCGGTCTGCTTTTTGAGTTAAACCGAGTTGCTGGCGCGGGAAACAAGGTCAAGCGCGCTCTCGTCGTCCTCAGGAGTTTTGTCGCTGGGATTAAACTAAGTGTGGGAGATTTTAGTCTCGGCCTAGACATCGAGCCGCAAAAAGGGTTAGCAGACAGTGGGGATTTGGAGATCGATCTCCCTAATCTCTTTACTGCGATTGGAGAGGCGGCAGAAGACCGCAAATGCGCCGTCGTCATTTTGATCGATGAGATTCAATATTTGAATCAAAAGGAGTTGGGCGCGCTCATCATGTCGATGCATCAGATGCAACAGCTCCAGCTCCCCGTCGTTCTTTTAGGCGCAGGTCTACCCGTATTGCCTGGGATGGCAGGAGAATCGAAATCGTACGCTGAGCGGTTATTCAGTTTCCCCGCTGTGGGAGTCTTATCGGAACAAGATGCGATCAGAGCCTTGAAAGAGCCTGCCTTGGCAAAACAAGTCATTTTTGAGCTTCCTGCGCTGGAGGAAATATTCAACCTGACAAAAGGATATCCCTATTTTCTACAAGTATGGGGATACGAGACGTGGAACCTCGCGACTTCCAGCCCAATTACATTATCGACAGTCCAAAGGGCGACACTGCAGGCCATTCAGCGGCTAGACGCCGATTTTTTTAGAGTCCGTTTTGATCGACTGACTCAAGCGGAAAAGAATTTTTTACGCGCGATGGCTGAACTGGGATCAGGACCACAGCGCACTTCAGACGTCGCAGAAAAGTTAAGCGTGAAGGTTGCAGGGTTGAGCCCGGTACGGGCAGCGTTGATGCGGAAAGGAATGATTTATAGTCCGTCTCATGGAGATATTATGTTCACCGTGCCGCTCTTCGATCAGTTTATGATCCGTGCCATCCCTGAATTTTACACCTCGCGCGCTTAACGGTTTATCTATACCCCTTCCACCTCAATCGTACCCAAGAAAACCGAATGAAAAGTTCTCAAATTTCGAATCAAAGGGAGGGGGTAATATTGAATTAATATTAACCCCCTCCCTTTGATTCGAAATTTGAGGCTTTTAATCGGTTTGCTTGTGGTTACGATTGAGGTGGAAGCACTATATACCCAACTTTTGAGTTCACTTAGGTATAGAATCTCGGCTATTTTAGTTTTGGCTTGGATTCGATTCCTGGGGCCTTAGATAGCGCTGGGGATAGTATGTGCTTCGGTCTCTATTTCATTGGTTAAGCAATGGGGCCCGCAATGGCAAATATTGAGACAGTTATGGGCTTGATCGAAGTTGGTCGGATCGCTCCCTTTTCTTCCCGTATAGTAAACAACAGTATTCTCAGATTGAGAATGGATGAACTCAGCAAAGACATCCATGAGGATTTTGCCTAAACGCCCCGGTGCGCCCGCTGTAATGTAGTAATAATGTTCCGTTTTAGGTGAAAAGCCCGTTACAGCGTTCAGGAAGTTAATGTTGTAAGAAGCATCGCATTCATCATCAGCATATCCAAAAAAGGCTCCTGGTGTGGGGATGACAATCAATCCAGCGGCAGCTAGCTGCTTTCGGACCGATTCCATAGTACCTTTTAAGTTCCTAGAAAGTATGCGCGTTGTTTCAATTAATGATGCTAATTCAAATTCTTGAGATGAATTTAGTCCAAGTTTCTCTCTGTTTTTATATATTTCTTTCAATACTTTGTGAGAAAGCTCGTAATCTTGCAAGAATACAGAACCTCTGGGTCCAGGGCAAATAAATAGGTCGAGGTGATACCCGGGCTGTGGAATGAAATGCACGCTCTCTGGAGAGGCATCTAATTCGATGGGGAATATTTTTTTCTTCACGAACGACAATTCCGCTTGGTAGTGAGAGGCTGCTTTTCTGTCTATTTCTTCGGCGGTTCCCATTGTTTCGGTAGGATTGGTCGGTCTGTCTTTTTTCTGCCTATCTTCTTGTCTTTTTATTATTTTAGCTATTTTTTCAATTGTATCGTCAGGTGTGTGCGCAATGAAATCTTCCGCCATTTTGTCGATGGTTGTGGGGATTTGTCCTTCGAGAAACCACTGGTTTAACAGATCCCTTTTTTTAGCGTGGAACTGCTTTTCAGTATCGAGGCTTCGCGTATTGTGATCGATGGGCTCGAACCATCCTTCGGCACGCAAAGAGAGATGTGTTATGATAGCTAAATCATCTCCTATAACCCATTGAGGGATGTTGTCTGCATTAGTGATGCGAAAACAATTGCCCCCTTCCAAGTAGGCCCGAGTTTCTCTGGTGATAGCAGGATCCACGATTTTGAGTGCCAGGGGCGCACTGCCTTCCGCTCCCACATTCCCTAAAATACTTTGGAAAAACGGATTTTTTGTGGCGAGAGCCACGTGATCCCGGAAAATTTTTATATGGTCGCTTAAAAGGGAGATTGCATTCTCATGAGAGGGGACGGAGTGGGTGACTAATACGTTTGAATTATCATTGACGAGAAGCACATCGCGCGGGTAATAGCCCTCTGGAGTAGGAGAGACTTCAAACCCTTCCCTGTCTCCAATCTCGCTCATGTTTTCGAAAAATTCACAACAAAAAGAGTTAACGAGAATCGCTCGTCCAGGATCCGTCTCTTTAGGAGGGCGGATGAGCAGTTTGATGATTTTCTTTCCAAAATCATGAGCTGTCGTATAGCTAAATCCTGAATCTGGTGGATGCGTCATCTCGGGCTGAAAGCTCTCTGCAAAGACCTCTTTTACTTCAGGAGCGGGATCCCATTCAGACATTGGGATATGGCTTTTATTTAAACTTATTGTAGAAGACATTTTATTATGTATATTGTTTATGGTTATACATAATATTATAATATTAATTATACATTTATTCAATTTCTTAATTAATATCAAATTAAAGAGCTTGTAATAAACGACTTATGACTGTTTTAGAGGGGCTCTATGTGTGATAAAACCTGCTCTATGGGTCTCCATAGAGCAGGTTTGGTCCTAGAAAGAGGTTATATCCCAGATCTTGCAGCTGGCTCTAAGCGGTGCTGTGTGCGCCCGTTTTCAACTCATTAGCTAAGCAATGGGGTCCAAATGCATTGTCGCTGTTGTTGTGGAGTTGAGCTTCCTCGAAGTTGGTCGGATCGCTCCCTTTCCTTCCCATGTAGTAGACGACGGTATTTTCGCATTGAGAGTGGATAAACTCAGCAAAAACATCCATGAGGATCCTGCCTAAATGTCCTTGAGCACCGGCAGTGATGTAATAATAATGGTCATTTTGAGGGGAAAATCCAGTGATAGAATTGATGAAATTAATGTTGGTTTCTTTCGTGGGATCGTTTGGATCATATCCAAAAAATGCTCCCGGTGTCGGGATCACAATGAAGCCTGCATTTTCTAGTTGGGATTGGAGTGTTTTCATCATAGGATCCAGATCTCTACAGATTTCGCTTGTTGTTTTTATAAATGAGTCTAGTTGTCGGATCTCTGATTCAGATAGATTTAGTTGCTTCTCTTTTGCTTTTATCGTTTTTAAGACTTCAAGAGCCAAAGGATAATCTTGGACGAATAAGGAACCTCTGGGCCCTGGACAAATAAATATATCGAGATGATAGCCGGGCTGTTGTATGAAATTTATCTCTTGTGGAGATGTTTCTAATTCAGTGGGAAATAGGGTTTGTTTCACAAATTCCAGCTCAGCCATAGCGTAGCTAGCGAGTAACTTTGCAGAGGGAGGGATTATTTTGTCATTCAGCTGCATTTTTTTTAGCAGTTCTTTTGCAAAAGCTTGTTCTTTTATTATCTCTTCGTTCTCTACTATTTCTTCTAGATTTTTTTCTACTTGTTCCTTTGTTATTGAAAGGAGGATGGATTGGGTGATTTGTCGAATTTCTTCAGGAATTTTTCCTTTTAGAAATAATTGGTTCAAAGGATTTTCAGTTTTAGACTGCAGGTGTTTTTCCATCTGACAGCTCGAGTTCCAGTAATCGAAGCTCGTATCATCATCATTGGCGTAGTAATCGAACCATTTTTCACAATGTAAAGATTGCTGTGTTGCAATGGCTGAGTCTTCTCCTATCAACCATTGACGTGTATTGTATTTGTTGTTTATGTACAAAAAATTGCCACATTCTATATAGAGTCTGCTTTCTTTTATGATAGTGGATTTTACAGTGTTCAATGCATTGATGGCTAGCCGCTCTAATCCGACCCGTCCTAAATAACCATCAGCAAAATAAGGATGCTCTGTAAGAACAGCGGGATGCCCCTTCCAAACGTGCACGCGATTTTGTAATTTTTCCGTTACTTTTGTGTGAGAGGGTAGATAATATGTTATTAATATTTTTGAATTATCTTTGACAAGGATGGGGTCGCGAGGGAAGTCGGTTTCTTTGCAAGTGGTGACTGTAAATCCTTCTATTTGCCCAATTTCCAGGATGTTTTTAGAAGAGCGAGAGGTGACTCCTTTCTTAGGTTGACAGAAGAGGAGCTCGTGAATCTCTTTTCCAAAATCATGAGGTGTATTGTAACTGAATTTTGAACCTGCTGTATTTGTTAAAGTGGGTTTAAAGAATCCCTCAAACAGCTCTTTTGTTTCTAAGCTGGAGGTCCAGGTGCCCATGGGGATTCTCGCTTTGGTCACGCCAATTGTCATTAAAATGCTCCAGGTGTGGGGACTAAATTAAATCCCAATTGATTGCCGTTTTTGATTTGTAATTATAATATAGGTTGGTTTTTGTTTAAACGTTAAAATCTTGTAGAGATGTGGGCGGGGTATAACCACAGAGATGGAAAACCACAGAGAGGAAATTCATATTAAAAAATTTCCTCTCTGTGGTGAAATTGCATATATTCAGAATGCAATGATGGGGAGCTAGATTATGTCCTCATGAATTACGCAACAACGCCCTTATAATCTCTTAACGCTGGCGCTTGAAGCGCTTTTCGATGTCGCTGAAATCGGCACGCTGCTGAGCGATCATCTCTTTGGCTGCATACCACCGATCGACCGCTTGTAAATAAGCCCATTGCCGATCGATTGCTTTTTCAAAACAGGAGGTGAAAAAGAGGTCGTCTTCCATCGACTTGTAGACGTAGCGGAAATAATCTCTCAAGCGCGTGAGATAGGGGCCATTGACGACGTAAGCGTGGGCTCCTAGGGCAAGTCGGACGAGGACGTAGGGGTCGTTGGCGGTCGGTTCGGAGACGCGCACATTCGCTCCCAAAAAAAAGACGTCCCAATTCTCTTGGAAGCGCTCAAAAAAAGTATGGATATAGTTGTTGATAACAGAGAGCGGTTTTACAAAGAGGCAATCATCTTCGAGGATGAGGACATTCTTCCAGCCTTGCCGGATGGCAAAATCGAGGGCTTCGGCGTGGCTGTAAGCGCAGGCTCTCGTCCCATTGAGCTCATCGAGTAATCCCTCGATCCGATGAATTTTATCGGGATGCAGCCCTACTTTTTTAAATTCCCGCTTGATCTTGGCTTTACGATCTTTGCGCATTTCCAGATTGATGTAGAGGATCCCATTGAAGAGATTTAGGGCTGAGTCTTCCATAAGTTGTACTTTAGAAATTAAAAAAATAGTTCACAACCAGATTGTTTCGTTTGACGCGACCCTTCTATTTGAGGTACCCTATTTGCCTTACATAAGGAACAAACTCATGCAATGGATCGCACAGTATCAATTATTTTTATTCGATTTCGATGGATTGCTCGTCGATACGGAGCAGGTGCATTTCGCCTCTTATCGAGAGATCTGTGCCCGGTATGGGTATGTGCTGCCTTGGGATTTTGAGCAGTTTTGCAAAGAGGCGCATGAGGTGGCGATGGGGGTCTGGTTGGGGATAGGTCGTGAATTTCCTGAAATGTTCACTTCCGAGCGGACAAAAGAGGTGCTCTATGAGGAGAAGAAGCAGATCTACGTCGAGATGCTTCAGGACACTCAGCTCGAGTTGATGCCGGGGGCAGAAAGTCTCCTCTCTCTGCTCGATAGTGAAGCGCTCAAGCGCGCTGTCGTGACGAACTCCCCCAAAGAGCACATCGATATCATTAAGCAATCCCTTCCTATCTTGCAGACGATTCCTCATTGGGTGACGCGCGAGCAATATACTCTCGCTAAGCCTTCTCCCGAAGGCTATCTCAAAGCGATTGAGATGTTGGCGAGCCCTGGAGACAAAATTATCGGCTTTGAGGATTCATTTAAGGGGCTAAAAGCGCTCTTAGCTGCTGGTGTAGATGCAGTCCTCATTTGCCCAGAGGGGCTCTCTCACGTGGCTCCGAGTTGTGAGCTTGGAGCAAAACACTTCCCTTCACTCTCTCACGTTAATATTTAACAGAGACGAGAAAGAGGCCGTGGGCGGGGGCTGCTTTGCCAGCGCGTCTTCTGTCTTTGGCAGCGAGGATCTCTTCTAGCGACTCTAAAGGGATTCTTCCACTGCAGATCTCGAGAAGGGTGCCAACGGTATTGCGCACCATCTTGTATAAAAATCCTGTTCCTTCAAATTCTAGGCGCACGCCTTGCGGCTCTTCGATGACATCGAGGCGGATCAGCGTGCGGGTTCCATTTTTTGCAACAGAGCCTTTGGTCGGTTCATTGGCAAATGAGGTGAAGTCATGCGTGCCGACGAGCTTTGCGGCAGCTTGCCTTAAGGTGTCGATGGAGACAGTGTGAGGGACGTGATAGGCGTAGCGTTTTTTGAAGGGATCGGGAATGGGACTCAAGTGGAGGTGGTAGTGGTAGGTTTTGGATTGAGCGCTGTAGCGTGCATGAAAGCCTGCTGGAGCTTCTTCAACCCAAAAGATGCGAATATCAGAGGGGAGGAGGCCATTGAGGGAAACGAGCGTTTTCCTGAGATTGATGGGGGATTGTGTGGTGAAGTGGGCGATCTGCCCAAGGGCGTGTACGCCGGCGTCTGTCCTTCCAGAGGCGTTTACTGCAACTTCTTCGCGTACGATCGTGCGCAACGCCTGTTGGATGAGCGATTGGATGGATATCGCGTTCGGTTGGATCTGCCAGCCGCCGTAGTTTGTCCCCTCATAACTGATGCACATTTTATAGCAGTGGGACATAAGACTCCACGAGAGCTTCTGCGAGGAGAAGATCTTCAGGGGTTGTGACTTTGAGATTCGGCGAACGAGCGGGGACGAGTTTGATGGGGTGGTTGGTGAGCTCGATGAGGGCGTTGTCATCGGTGACAGTGAGGCTTTGCGCGTGGGCGATCTGAAAGCCTTGGTGTAAGAGATCGGGCCTTGCGACTTGGGGGGTCTGCATCTCCCAAACGGTTTGTCTATCGATTGTTTCTGCGATGAAGTGATCGGGAGTTGCTGTTTTTAACGAATAGGAGATGGGGCGCGCTAAACTGGCGGCGCCGTAGGTGTGGGCTTCTTGCAGGACAGCGTCTAGATCTTCTGGAGAAAGGAGCGGGCGTGCACTGTCGTGAATACAGATGAGGGTTGCTCGTGGCGAAGTTTTTTGCAGCCCTTGAAAGACGGAATCTTGTCGCCTAGTTCCGGGAGAGGCAAAGAGGGTATGGGGAAAAAAATAGGACTGATACGCTTCTTCACACACGACGATCACTTCAAAAATTGCAGGGTGGTTCTTCAATACTTCGAAACTATACAAGGCAAGGGGGATCCCTTTTAACGGGAGATATTGTTTGGGAAGGGGAGCGTTCATACGCACCCCTTTGCCACCTGCGAGAAGTATAGCTGAAATAGACATACTGCAATGATACATAATACAGTCCAAGGACTGTATTCTGTAAAAAATTTAGCTGAGGTGTTTGCTAACGGCTTTAGTCATCTCAAACATATTCATCGTTTTCTTTCCATCGAACACTTTGAGAAGTAGAGCGTCAGCATTGATGTTTCTTTTGTTCTTAGTGTCTTGGCATTTATTTGTTTTGATGTAAGCCCATAGCTTCTTTGTGACTTCAGTGCGAGGCATCGGTCCTCTTCCAACGATTGCAGCGAGCTCTTCGCTGAGTTTCATCGGTTGCATAAACTTGGATTTTTTTTCTTTTGTCATTGGCATTTCTCCTTACAAATTTTTTGGGCAGCTACTTTAGCTGCTTATGGGGCAAACTTCGAGGGTGGGTGATTTCTCTCCTCGAATGACAAGTTGTATCTCTCTAGGGAATTAATAGTCAAAAAAAATCGTTGTAGCAGGTGGAGAGGGAAAAGGGGCGTTGCGGCGTATTTTATTTAAGCTGTTTACGATAAAGGCATTGCGTGGTTTAAAAATATTTATGGTTGATCCGGCAAATGCGTAACCTCTGCTTATTGTATCAGCGCAAAGACACGAGGTCGCGGAGGGGGCAATGAAATGGTGGGAATGATGTAATGATATGAATGATAGGAATTTTTTAATTTTCTAGAAACTGAATATATACCCCTTCCACCTCAATCGTAACCACAAGCAAACCGATTAAAAGCCTCAAATTTCGAATCAAAGGGAGGGGGTTAATATTAATTCAATATTACCCCCTCCCTTTGATTCGAAATTTGAGAACTTTTCATTCGGTTTTCTTGGGTACGATTGAGGTGGAAGGGGTATATCCACGTGGGTGTATAACCATTTCTCTCTTCATCATTCATATCATTACATCATTCCTACCATTTCCTTGCCTTGCGTTCAAAAAAACTTACCAAGATCCTGGTTTTGTCTTGTAATCGAAGAACAAACACTTGCTTTTAGAAAAAATCCCTGGCAATTTGGATATACTGCGCCCGGTCAGGAATTGCGAATTTGAGCAGCGTGAAAGCTCCCGCGATTCCACGATCGAAAAGAGGGCCTGTATTTCCTCAATACTGGCTCCCTTTTCGATCGTGGAATCCCGGGGCTTATGTACCGGTCAAATTCGCAATTCCTGACCGGGCGCAGTATTGTTATCAAGGTGTAGAACACATGCTCAGAGAGACTTTGGCTCCTTTGATCGAGCGATTGAAGGGATGTACGGATAAGCAAGAGCGGATGGCATTGCTCGATCGAGAGAACGGGGCGTGGGAGCAGCTTTCTGCTCTTGGGGAGCCGTTTGATTTTGATCGGGAATGGGTTTTAAAATCACTACTCTTCATCGGGCAGGCAGACCACTTGTTCAGATTGAACAGGGGTCAGCTGGAAGAGGTTCTCGATACACTGATCCCCGTCGACGTGTTTTATCGGCAGATAGGGGGTATTGTCGGATACCACGCGATGATGCTCTCTCTGCTTACGAGTGAAGAGCACAGCTCTAAAAAAATCGAAGGGAATTTCTTGCGCCCTCCGGGAATTGCTATCTCTAACGAAACAGCAGAGGTGAGGCGTTACACCATGGAGGGGCTCCGTGCTCTGCCGCAGATGGCTGAGATGTATCCTGTCGGAGGGGCTGCAGATCGATTGAGGTTTTGCGATCCTGTGACGCAAGTGCCGCTTCCCGCAGCGAAGCTTCCCTTTTGCGGGCGGACGCTTTTGGAGGGGTTGATTCGAGATGTCGTAGCGCGGGAGTATTTGTATTACAAGTTGTTTGGTGAACAACTCATCACGCCGATTGCGATGATGACATCGCATGAAAAGGACAACCATTGTCAAATTGTCCGCCTGTGTGAAGAGCGGGCGTGGTTTTCTCGACCGAAGGACTCCTTTCGATTTTTCTCTCAGCCACTCGTTCCGACGATGGATGCATTGGGGCGATGGTGTAGGAGCGAATCGGGTGGGTTTTTAATGAAGCCAGGGGGGCATGGAGTCTTGTGGAAGGCTGCAGAAGATGCCGGGATTTTCGATTGGTTGGGGGCCCTAGGCAGA
The DNA here is from genome assembly GCA_963818965.1 of uncultured Verrucomicrobiae bacterium. Classification (GTDB taxonomy): domain Bacteria; phylum Chlamydiota; class Chlamydiia; order Chlamydiales; family Rhabdochlamydiaceae; genus JAZJZV01. The sequence continues at coordinate 85,495 of CAWFUG010000009.1, forward strand.
GGCAAGTTGCTCGTGCGGCAAATCAACAATCCGATCGCGGGGATCGATCATAGCCTGCTGACATTTTGTGGGGTGGGTATTTCTGAGCAGAAAGAGTTCGGCTTTGCCTCTTGTCCGCGCCAGACGCAATCGGCAGAGGGGATGAATGTCCTCATCGAGAAAAATGATTCTGAGTACTGCTTGACCAATATCGAGTACTGCGACTTCAAGCGGTTTGACATCGAAGATGTCCCAGTGAATGCAGAGAGCGCTTATTCCCGGTACCCATCTAACACCAATATCCTCTTTGCTGACATCGGGGCCATTCGGGAGAAGATCGCAGTTTGTCCGCTTCCAGGGATGCTTCTCAATTTCAAAAAGATGAGTTTTTTCGATGCCTTGGGAAACCCTCTCGAAGGGCCGGTGGCCCGTCTCGAGTCGATGATGCAGAATATCGCTGACCATTTCGTCGCTCCCAATCTCTCTCTGCTGACGACTTTTTTGACATACCAACACCGCAGAAAGACGATTTCCACAGCGAAACGGGAATTTCAAGAGGGAGGGTCCCTATTAGAAACTCCAGAAGGGTGTTATTTCGAGCTGTTGCAAAATGCTCATGAGCTATTGACTCAGGGGTGCCGTTTTATCCTTCCTGATTTCTATTTGGCTGAGGACTACCTAAAAAAAGGACCCAACGTTCTCTTTCACTATCATCCCGCGTTAGGGCCTCTCTACGAGATCATCGCGCAAAAACTCCAAGGAGGTTCTTTGGCAGAAGGGAGTGAATTAGAGCTTGAAATCGCAGAGATTCAGGTGCGCAATCTCTCTTTAAAAGGCTCTTTGCGCGTGGTAGCGACTCATCCGGTGCAAGATTTGGAGGGGCGTTATTCAAGCCGTGTAGGCAGATGTGAGTTGATCGATGTCGTCATCGAAAATGAAGGGATCGATCGGAGCGCTGCGAATTGTTATTGGAAGAGAGAGGTTACCCGTAAAGAGGTCTGCTCGATTCTCATCCACGAAGATGGAGAATTCTATGCGCACGGTGTGGTGTTAAAAGGGAATTTTCAGATTGAAGTGCCTCCAAGAACGCGTGTGACGCTCTTGCCCACAGAGGGTGGAGGTTTTACTCAACTTTTGAATCCAATTGGATAAAAAGCAGCGAGCGTTGCCGCTCGCTGCTAAAGAGTCTCTAAGCTCTCCGAGCTCTTGCATGATCCGCTTGAGCTGCGTCTTGGCAGCACAATCTAGAAAATAGTGCTGTAAGAATGCTGCCGACTGCGGCTGCTCCTACGGCTACCATGATTGTCGAGGGATTTTCTTGAACAAATTGCTTCGCAGACTCAAAAAATGGTTGGATCCATTCAGCGATTCTGGATGCCAATTGGCATGCGTATTGGAATCCGGCTTGGCAGGTTCTCATTCCCCACTGCGCGGAAGCGACGCCCACTTCCTTGATTCCTTGGCAGCAATTTACTAACCCGTCTTGAATACGTTGTACTGACATAATGACCTCCTGATAAAGAGTAAAGTTGACTTCTCAAAGAGAATGTAGGTTCTGAGCTGGCATCATAACGAAAACTGAGTTTGAGTAAAACGCTAATTTTCTGCCTCCCCAGAACCTTCCAATAGGTGGGAATCTCTTCAAATCGCCGTCGATTATAGGATTTGCAAAATTATTGTAAAGGAACGGTTAAGGTTTTGTAAAACTGTGGGAGGGGAATTTGACAATTTTTCTCCTCTATGGGATAGTGGGGGGAGATTCTAGGGGACGGAAGAATATGAACGAGCAAATTCAAGATCAGATCAAAAGCATCGAAAATCGCCTTCTTCACATGCTGAGGTATCTTTGACTTAAAAAGCAAAGACGCTCGAATTGTGGCTTTAGAAACTCAGATGGAGGATTCTAGCTTTTGGGAGGACAACGCACTGGCTCAGAAGGTCATCGAAGAGTGCAATCAGCTCAAAGCCTGGACGATTCCGTATAATGAGCTAAGGCGCCGTTTTGAGAATGTGCGGGATTTGTTAGCTGAGGTGGATGAAGCATCCGATGCAGAGTTCCATCAAGAGCTCGTGCACGAGCTAGAGGCTGTGGACAAGGTGCTCACAGATCTCGAGGTGCGTCGGATGCTCTCTGGAGAGCTCGATGGGAAAAATTGCTTTTTGAGCATCAACGCAGGAGCAGGGGGGACAGAGGCGTGCGATTGGGCGAATATGCTCTCTCGCATGTACCAGCGCTTTGCCGCAAGAAGAGACTGGAAAGTCGAAGTCTTAGATTTCGTCGATGGGGATGTCGCGGGGATTAAGAGTGTCACTCTCAAGATTTCTGGCTCTTTCGCCTACGGGTATTGCAAAGCGGAAAGAGGCGTCCACCGCCTGGTGCGGATCTCTCCCTTTGATAGCAATGCGCGGCGGCACACGAGTTTCGCCTCGGTCGATATGACTCCAGAGATCGATGAAGATATCCAGATCGAAATTAGGCCCGAACAGATCCGAGTGGATACCTATCGCGCTTCAGGTGCTGGCGGTCAGCACGTCAATAAGACCGATTCAGCCGTGCGGATCACCCATCTTCCGACGGGGATCGTCGTCTCTTGCCAAAGCGAGCGGAGCCAGATCCAAAACCGGGAGACCTGCATGAAGATGCTCCGCGCGAAGCTCTATGAAAAAGAGCTTGGAAGAGCGGGAGTCGAAGCTGAAGGAGGTCGCTGGAGAGAAAAAGGAGATCGCCTGGGGAAGCCAGATCCGCAATTATGTTTTTCAACCCTATACGCTTGTCAAAGATACGCGAACCAAGTATGAAGTAGGGAATATTCACGCTGTTATGGATGGAGAGATCGATGGTTTCATCAATGCATACCTCAAGGAGTTTGGCAATACCTAATATACCCCGGGGCTTTCACGCAGCTCAAATGCACCATCCTCAAGCGCGCGGAGTATATAAGTGAAAGAAGATCTAGACATTCGTTACACGTATGTAACTGATATCCTTATCTGCGCACGTGGCTGCATGACCCAGAGGTGCGCAAGTGGTTTCCCGTGTCGACAGAAAAAGAGATCGAAGACGCCGATACAGTGTTGGATTGGATTTAGCCGTTATAGCTCGAGTTTGACGGCGACGATCAATCATGTACCTTGTGGAATTGGGACCCTTTTTCTCATGCCTTATCGGAAAGTCGCACACCACTGTCTCTTTAAGCTCGTTGTCGATCCCCGTTATCAGCGCCAAGGAATCGGAAGATCTCTTTTAAAAAACTTAAAGCATCTCGCAAAAACCTACTTTCATCTGGAATTCATGCATATCGAGGTGTTCGAAGGCAATCCCTTCATCCATCTGTTGAAGGAGTTCCATTTTCAGGAATTTGCCAGACAAGATCGATTTGTAAAAGATGCCGGAAAGTATTCTGCGCGCATTTTGTATGAGAGTTTTCTATGAGCAATATCGCCCCTGATGAATTAAAAATGCGCCTCATGAAATTAGAGGATGCCCCCTATTTGACAGAGTGGCTTTCCGATCCGACCGTTTTGTGTTGGTTTCCCATGTTCGATCAAAGGGAGATCGAGGACGCAGTCCGGATCTGGGTGGGGTATTCGCGGATCGAATCGGGTTTGACCGCTGAATACCGCGGAGAGCCCTGTGGCATGGCCAATCTCTACATTCAGCCCTACGAAAAGCTCCAGCACACCTGCCTCTTTTCAATCATCGTCAAAGGGGATATGCGCGGCAAAGGGATCGGGCGCTTTCTCATCGAAAATTTAATCCTGCACGCTAAAGAGAGGTTTAAAATTGAAATCCTGCACCTCGAAGTCTACGAGGGCAATCCCGCGAGGCATCTCTATGAGCGGTGCGGCTTTCGCCCCTTTGGAAGGCAATCCCATTTCATTAAAGAAGAGGGGAAATACACAGCAAAAATTTTTATGCAGAGAGATTTGAGCCTATCCCCGTAAAAAGTTTTGGCCGATTTTCGATTTTTTTGGCATGCGTATATTACCCCTGCCAAAAAAATCGAAAATCGGCCAAAATAACTCCGAAAATTGACGAAAACGTTTTACTGGGATAGGTTCCTAATGAGTCTCTGGCGTAAGCTCTTTTCCAAACCCACCTCTCCCACCCCTCCCGCTCGTCTCCAAAAAAAGACCCATTACGACCTTCAAGCGATCTACAAAGCCATTAACGCTGAGTATTTTGGAGGAAAGCTCTCCCTCAAGATTTCCTGGTTTGCAAACGCTTCAAAGCCAGCCTATCGGTACCGTAAATTGGGACTTTACTGTTTTGAGACTAAAGAGATCAAAATCCATCGTTTGCTCGATCATCCCGATTTTCCCCCTTACTTTATCTCCTATGTCGTATATCATGAAATGCTCCATAGCGTTTGTCCTCCGATCCGCGTGAGAAAAAAGGGACGCTACCAGATCCATCACTCTGAGTTTAAGAGGCGGGAAATGGAATTTGCCGACTACGCTTTGGTCAAACGTTGGGAAGAAAAGAACAAACAACGGTTTTTTTATGGCAGGACATAGTAAGTGGGCGAATATCAAGCATCAAAAAGGGAAAGCTGATGCGATTCGAGGTAAAATTTTCTCTCGCCTTGTCAAAGAGATCATCAGCGCTGTGAAGCAGGGGGGACCCGATCCCAAGAGCAATACGCGCTTAAAAAGCGTGATCCAAAAGGCAAAAGCGGCGAACCTTCCGAGCGATAACATCGAACGAAATATCAAAAAAGCAACGAGTGCTGATCAAGCGGATTATACCGCAATGACCTATGAGCTCTACGGCTATGGCGGTGTTGGGATCATCGCCGAGGTGATGACCGATAACAAAAATCGGATCTCCTCCGATATGAGAATCGCCACCAACAAAAAAGGGGGAACGGTCGCTACCCCGGGATCTGTCGCGTTTAATTTCGAACGCAAAGGGGTCATTCAAGTGCCCAAAAAAGGTCTTTCTGAAGAGGATCTATTCCTCCTTGCAACGGAGGCAGGTGCTGAGGATTTCGACTCTACAGAGGATCTGTTCATCATCACGACAGCACCCGACGCCCTTTTTCAGGTAAAAGAGCAATTGGATGCGGCTGGGATCCCTTCTGAGTCTGCGGAATTAGAGATGATCCCCAAAACCTATGTCGCATGCGATCCAGAGACCCAGAAACTGAATTTCGATCTCATCGATTATCTCGAAAACCTAGATGATGTCGACTCTGTCTCTCATAACATGAAGTTGGAAGATTAAGCTCCATTAAAACCGCTTCCCTCTCTGTGGTTTCCCTTCTCTGTGGTAATTTTTCTACCACAGAGAGGGGAAACCACAGAGAGGGAAGGGATTGTATGCAAGGCAGGCTCTAACGCATATCGATAATATCGAAATGGGACTCGTCGTCCGCATCGCTGGAGATAGGGGAGGAGGAGGAATCAGAAGTCTCTTTGGAATAAAGGGGAGAGCTGGATTCCGCATCGCCGTTACTCTCACTCTCTGTGCTTAGAAGAAGAGGATCGGAAAACGTACTGTCATCTGCGTAATCGGGAGAACTCGACCGCGCAGGGCATAGAAGAGGCTCGAAAAGCGCGTTGCCATAGGGATCTACATAACCAGTGAAATTGAACGGGCGCACCGCATCGGCATCGCTGGATGCTGAGGAGAATTCAGAGAACTCCTCTTTAGGGTTAGTTTCATCAGTTGTGTTTTGCGCGTGCTTTTTCTTGAGTTCAATAAAATGAATTGTGTCTTCGACCTTGTCTAAAAGGAATTCATTTAATTCGTTTTTGTTTAGCAGTGCTTTTTCGCTTTGTGTATTATCAGTGAATATATTGAGCACGTAATCTTGCACCTGAGTCCAAATCTCCAAATCTTCTTCTTGCACATTTTCTTTTTCTCTAGTCGGAGCGGTCAATTTGGCGTATAGCTCTGCGCCACCCACTTGATACTCAGATTCTCCTAAGTTAGGAATTGTGAATTGAGAGCCCACATAGGTATCTGTGCCAAAGGTAGCGGTCAGTTTTGCATAGTTAGGCAATACATTCATAAATGCGCAGAAGGTGCGAAGCTCAGGTTCATTTAATTGTTCCACATTTTTTAGAGAAAAATTTGGAATGCAATTTTTGCTTACATCTTCTTCCAGTAGATTGTAAAAAACCTGACCTTGATTTAGTTCGTTGTTTATGGACATGTGATACCCTTTTGTTTTTAAGTAATTAAATTATTTTTTCCCGATATTAATAAAGCTCCCTTCATAGTTTTCAACTAAGACGAAATCCTCGATTTCCTCTGATTCCACGGGAATTGTCTTTCTTGGCTGATTTGCATTCCCACCCTGAATCTCGTGGATGAGTGTGGAGAGTTCCCCTAGTAGCATTTTTTTTTGTGTATTGTCTACATGGGTGCTGGAAAAACTATAAAAGTATCCGCCCACTCGGCTGAACCATCCAGAATTTTGCACCGAGGTCTCTTGTGTAATGCGAGTGGTTAATTTGGCATAGAGCTCTGCTCCACCCACTGTATATTCGCTAAAATCAGGAGTGTCGTGTTGAAAATTTACAGGGATATTTGCAAAGGTCTTGGTCACTAGCAAGTGGGTAGGTAAGAATTTCAGAAAAGCAGACAGGGTTTGTAGCTCATTTGCATCTAACTGCTCGATGTCTTCTGGAATAAAAATCGGCGGGGAGCCCCCATTCACATCTTCACTTAATTTATTATAAAAAACTACAGCTTGGTTTGTTGTGTTATTTATAGACGACATTGTTCTCTCGTTTGTTTTATTATAAAATCGTTAAATATAATTATAATTATACAATAAATTGTAATAAAATTTGTATATAAAAATTAACTTTCTCTAAATGTCTGATAATGAATTAGATGTGCTTCTATACCCCGCGCGCTTAGGAATGGTGCATTTGAGCGCGCGGGGTATAATTATTTCTTCTTACGCCACCGTCGAATGGCGATGGGGATAAGGGCGCAGAGGCTGATCGCCGCGAGAGTGATCTTCAGCTGGGTATTGAAGATTTCGGAGATATGGAAAGAGGTGTGGGTATTTAGGTACTGGGAAAAGCCAGAGCCCGCTTCTGAGAAGATGATACAGAAGGGCAAGACGCCGATGAAAAGGGTCCAGAGAAAGGTCCAGAACCGCACTTCGAGGATGGCGGAGAGGAAGTTGATGAGCCAGAAGGGAAGGAGGTGGGAGAGGCGAAAGAAGAGGAGGTAATAGATCTCTTCATTGTGGATTTGATGCTCGATCTTGTGCAAGAATTTCGATTTTTTGATGAAGCGGAAGCTTGTGCAAGCCAGGCGCACGATGCCGAAAAAGAGGGTGCCACCGAGCGTCTCTCCTATACAGGCATAGAGGATCGCGAGGGGTAAAGGGAAGAGGAGGCCTCCAATCAGGGTCAAGAGGATCGCATCGGGGATGAGGAGGGCTGCCGAGAGGGTGTAAATCAATAAAAAATAAAGAGAAGCGAGGATGGGGTGAGAGGTTGCATACGCTTTGTATTTTACCTGCTCTGTCTTTAGTGTTTCAAAATCGATCGTAGGGAAAGCGCCGCTGAAATAGAGTCCCAAAATGACGATCAGAAGGATCGCTAGTGGGATGAGTCCTAATAAGCGGCGCTTTTTTAGATTCATCTCACTTTACTGTCACAAAAGTTCCGAGATCGTGGAGGTCTTCCTTGGTGATGAGCTCATAATGGAAATCGTTCTCTGGACTCATCGCTCCCTGCATCAAGATCGCCAGGCGGCGGGGATTATCTCGGGAGAGGAGCTGATGAGCGATCTCACAAAAGCGGTCGTACTTCAGAGTCGCAAGGCTATCGATCCGCTTATCCAGCCATTGAAAATCATCATACTCAAATGCTAATTGATTCCAGAGCGCTGCCATTAGGGGCATATTTTCTGGGGGCATTTTCAGGACGCTGATGAGGCTCGAGCGGATATTTTCAAAGCGCCCTTCAGGGATCTGTTCGGCGATATTTTTATCAAAGCTCTCGAGGAAGAGCTCGAATCTCGCGAGGAGGTCGATCGGAGCATGGGTGCTCGATTGGACGGCGAAGAATTGCAGGAGTTGTCTCTCCTCTTCTGTGCTCCATGCCTTTGCGATGTAACCGGTCTGTTGTTTCGTGCGCAATGTATCGAAGAAGGCATCGGAAAGGGCTGCGCTTAGCACTTGTTGAATCGCTCTTTTTTCAAAAGTGAAAGAGCCCTCTTCTAAAAGCAACAGAACGCCCGATCCTTGTCGGTCGGTTGTTTGGGTCAGTTTATAGGGGCCGTATTTTTCTGAGAGGAGGAGGATTTGTTTTTTATACTGGTCAGCTTTTGCAAAGGGTGTGGATCCGATTTTCTCTTTCAATTGTTGCCACAGAGTACTCGCTGCCGATTTTGTGATATTTCCGTAGAGCATCCCTTCCGTAAAGGTCTTTTGAAATAATCCTTTGGAAAAAGCGATGAAGTCGTCGTATTGAATCGATTGTGCCGCTTGGTATTTCGCTTTGTCTGTGGGTGTTTTGAATAGGATTCCATCGAGCTCTTCCATCGCCTGACGGATCGGCAATTCCTTAGAGCTGTTGTCGTAATCAGATGAGAGGGAGAGACGATAGATCTCGAACTGCTCTTTGGTAGGGGTAACGTTTTTCAACGTGGAGAAGATCTCACCCAGCACGAGAGGAGCCTTGTCGCTATAGCCGTTCAACTGGATCCCCAATTCATAATCAGAAGAGTGGAAAGAGCTTAAGAGCCCCCCGCATGCCGCCATCGATAGCGTCGGAGAGAGTTTTTCTGAGAGTGCGCGTATATACAGGTCGGAAAGGACTTGAGCTTTGGCACTGTTATCGAGTAGGGGAGATTTGAAAGTAAACAGAAAGGAAATTTCTGGGACGTGGTAACGCGCATCTTCTGCATAGAAGATTTTAGCTCCATCATCGGAAAAAAGCGCGGTGGGTGTTACCATTTTCCCTTTGGCATCAGAAAGAGAGATGAGATTGAGATCAGCGGGAATGTAGGGGTTTTTCATCGGCAATTGGATCGCAGGAATCACTGTCGTTTTATCCCAGGCGAGGAGTTCTTCTTTGGCGATGGGTCGGATCGCGTATTCAGCATTCATCCACTTTTCTTTGATGTCGGGGGTGACTTTTGTCTTTGCGGGATCGCCTAGGACGAAATAGATGCAATTTTCTGCCTTGAGCGTATTCGCGAAGGCATCGATCGCTTCTGGTTGGAATTCAGTCGGAATTTGCGTCTTCAAGGGATAGGTCGCGAGGTCTTCGTAGGGCATCTCGCTTGTGAGTTGCGAGATCGCCGCATAGGCATCTTCTCTAGACTGATATTGGTAATTGAGTTTTGCCATCGTCTGGATCTCTTGGAAGAGATGGAGGGGAAAGCCCTCTTTTTTCAGGCGTGCAATCGCCTGGAAAACGCGTTCGATCACTGTATTGATCTGAGTGATTCCCTCGTCTGTAAGCGAGATCTCGACGGTGAAAAATTGACTGTCTTTGCTGAAGCGTTCGCAGCCTGCACGGACAGATTCAGCGAGCTTTTCTTTTTTGAGCGCTTGCGCGAGGCTATTTTCCCTTTCTGCATTGAGGGCAGAAGCGACGAGATCGGGGATCCTCGTGTCTGAATCTCTAGCGAATTGTTTCGGCACTTCCCAGTTCAAAGAGAGCTCCTTAATGTCTCTTACAGGTCGAATGAAAATCATAGACCCACGCTGATTGGCAGAGGAGATCGTCGCAGGAAGCGCTCTTTCTTTGACAGTGCGTGCGGGGACTGTAGAGAAGTCTTGGACAGCGAGGGCTTTGAGTTCCTCTAAAGGCAGCGGGGAAATGATCGCGAGATGGATCCGATCGGCGCTATAGTGAGATTGGTACCAACTCTTGAGAGCTGATTGGGGAATGCCGGAGAGCGTTTGGGCATTTCCTGTGGAAAAAGAGGAGTTGGGATGTTCTGGATTGCCTGTCTCTTTGAGGATCATGTACTGGCGCCAGCCATCGTGCTCGATGTTTTTTGCGTGCTCTTGATCGACTGCATGTAATTCCCGATTGATGCAGTTCGGAGAAAAGAGGGGATCGATGAAAAAATGAGAGAAGCGGTCAAGAGCTTCTTCAAACCTGTTATTATTGATCGAAAAGAGGTAGCAGGTGCGATCCGGTGCGGTGAAGGCGTTGACCTTCCCTCCGTGGTCGGTGATGAATTGCATGTATTCGAATTCATTCGGATAAGCTCCGGTTCCCATGAAAAGCATGTGTTCACAAAAATGGGCCATCCCTGGGTATTGCTCGGGATCGTCCCAGGAACCCGCTTCGACAGCAACCCCTGCAGCTGACTGATCGACACCGGGATCGGAGATTAAAAGGACTTTGAGCCCGTTGTGCAAGATCAGCTTTTCGACGCTCCTTCCCTCCATCGCTGGATTGAGGATGGGAAGGGTCGCTAAATCGCGCACGACCTGGTAAGAGAGAGCTTCAGAGGTTGATGCTGAGGCGACAGCTTCTTCGGCAGAGAGAGGCGCGCTGAAGAGGGTTAGAGAGAATAGCAGGGAGGCTAGGGGGACTAATTTGAACATCTGTCGTCTCATCGCTCAATCCTTTGGTTAAAAACACTTATATAACAAAAACGTTACACCCAAACAAGCTCAAATTCGCAATTCCTGACCGGGCGAGGTATAACCAAGAAAAATCGAGCATGATCTAGTTCCCCATCAGTCTGTTCTGAATATACGCAATTTCACCACAGAGGGGGAAACCACAGAGGAGAAATTTTTAAATATGAATTTCCTCTCTGTGGTGAAACTCAACTATTTATGCAACAGATCCTTAGCAAATTGGTTCAGGGGAATAGCGCGTACTGGCTACAGACCCATTCCCAGATCGAGTGGGCGCGTGCGGCCCTGCGTTCCCATTTGTCGGGAAGATCGGAGCCGGGATAGTTTTCCATATCGATTTGGGGGCCAAAGGCCATGTGGATGCGCGCGCATTTGGCCAGGCGCAGCTCTCCTAATTCCCTTTGGACGGTCTCAGGCGGAGGGACCAATTCAGAGGTCTTGAGAGCCAGCGGATAAAAGTGGGTCGGGTGGCCTGCGCGCTGTGCCATGAGGTAGAGCATCTCGATGCTCCGCGGGTCATAAGCTGAGATCTCGATAATGCCTTCTTTATTAGGGCGATCCCTTCCTCCACTCGGCGCGACGTAGATCGCTTTACCCCCTTCGCTGAGTAGTTCGCTCATCAATTCCATCGTTCGCTTGTTATGGAGCTGCTTTTTCAGTTTATCTTCGGGGGGGTGATCGATGTAGCGTTTGGAGTAGATGCAGAGTAAATTTCTCCCCATACTAAATACGATAGCAAGTGGATCGGTAATTACGCGCTCTCCTGCCACGAAAATCATCTCTTCGGCAAATTTTGGAGCGTGGTTCTCTAACAAAATGCTGATCGCATGGGGATCTGCCTCTGTTTGGTGGTTGGCCAAGAAGATCGCGTTTTCTCCGCGCCCTAAAGAGGCGATGATCTCGTCTAGCTCTTCTAATCCCTCGATGTGGCAAGCGGGGAGATCGACGAGGGGTTTTAACATGTCGATTCCGAGTTGATAATGGTCGAGAGGAGAGCGAATCCTCTCGTGGTAGAGCTGAAAGGAAAAAGGATCTTGGCACTGCTGTTTGACGAGATCGATAAATTTCAAAAAGAGCTCTTCATGCTGAGAAAATGTCAGCGGTTGCAACACTTGCTCATATCCTGAGAAGAACGTTCTTAAAATTTCAGCGTATCTCTCAGGGATGAGTCCCTGATTTCTTAGAGAATCGATCTTCTGAAAGATGAGATGGGCGGGGCTGGTTTTCATTTATACTTCGATCTTTTTGCCGTTAATTGTCGAATAGAATTCGAACTCATTCAGATGGAGGTTATCGCTTTTACCAAAGCGCAACTCTGCATTGAGTTTATGCGCGATTTTAGAAAAGTAATCCTTATCGTGGTGGTTCAGGTAGTGGTCCAATTCAGGGTGGGAAACGAGTTCCAGACCGAAGTGACTTTGTTGTTGGATCAATTTTTTAAGAGATCTTTCGATTTCTACAGAGACGCTTTCGTGATTTTTAATGTGGCCACTTCCGCTACAATAAGGGCAAGCGACGAACATCGTCTGCATGAGCGATTCTCTGCTACGCTGACGTGTCATCTCTACTAGGCCAAATTCACTCATGCCTAAAATCGTGCACTTCGCAGAGTCATCCTTCATCGCCTCTTTTAAGCGATCGAGCACGCGTCTTTGATTCCGCCTTGAGCGCATGTCGATGAAGTCGCAGATGACGAGCCCTCCGATATTGCGGATTTGTAACTGTCGTGCGATCTCTTCTGCTGCTTCCATATTGATTCGTACAAGTGACTCTTCGACATCTGAGTTTTTTTGCGACGAGCTGCGTCCTGAGTTGACGTCGATGGTATACATCGCCTCTGTCTTATCGAAAAATAGATAGCCTCCACTAGGGAGCCAAATCTTTCGCTTGAGTGCCCGTTCGATTTCCTTTTCGACATTGAACCGCTCGAACATCGGTGTCTTATCCCGGTAGAGCTCGATTCTAATCGGATGTTCGGTACTGTATCTCTCATAGAGTCGCTTGCACCGTTGGTACGTCGCGTAATCATCGACGAGGAGGCGATCGAATTTCTTGTCGACAGCGGTCATGACCGCGCGTTTGATCAGGTCTGACTCCTCATAGAGACACACCGATTTGCTCGACTTGTGGAATCCCTCGACGATTCCTTGCCACGTCTTGAAGAGCTCGTTAGCCTCTTCGATCAGCATTTCTGTCGTCGCATTCATACTCGCCGTGCGGCAGATCAGCCCCATGTCTTGTGGCATTTCAAACGCGCGGATCAACTTTTTCAGCCGGTCTCGCGAAGCTGGATCTTCGATTTTACGCGAGACACCTCGGTGGAACGTATTGGGTAGCAGGACGAGATAGCGGCCTGCAATCGAAATATTAGAAGTGAGTCGAGCTCCCTTGGTCCCGATCGGCTCTTTGACGACCTGCACCAAGACGGGTTGATCGAGTTTTAGAATTTTGGCGATGTCGGTCTCTTTCTTTTGCTTCGCTTGGGCTTCTGCCAGATCGTAATCCCAATCGAAGTCCATTTCGAACATCTCTTGGAACTTCTGCGTGTTTTCTAAGATATCGGAGATGTGGATAAATCCGTTTTCTCCTTCGTTGATGTCGATAAAAGCCGATTGGATGTTATGGAGGATGTTCGTCACTTTGCCGCGGTAGACATTCCCTGTCATTTGGCGATTTTTTTTCCGTTCGATCACTAAATCGTAGAGAATTCCATTTTTAAGCACTGCATAGCGGATCTCTTTCGATTCGATATTGAGGAGGATTTCTTGCATGGGATCCTTCTAGTAGGTAGAGCCAGTTGCAAAACTCGGGCACCCAGTAAAACCGCGCTTTTGAGCCATTTTGTCATCCCGCTACCGAGCCCTACCCCTTGGGGTATGTGCTCGGTAGCGGGATGACAAAATGGCTCAAAATCATCGATTTTTCTGGGCACTCGAGTTTTGAAACCGGCTCGGTGGTCTAATTTTGTTGCAAGTCCGTTGGTTGTAAATATTTTTTAACAACACGGTTGCATGTGTCAAAGTGTAGAGGATTTTGCGTTGTTTTTCTAGAAAAAATGGGATTTATTTTTTCTTCGGAGAGTGGCGTTGTTGGACTTTTCTCTGGGCTTGAGTTTGTTTCTGGAGCACTTTGGTCCAGCGGCCGCCCTCTTTGTGTGGGTAGGCAGGGGTAGAGTCGTTGGGGACCATACCGGGAGTCGTTCTTTTAGATACCCCTTTCTTCTTGGCAGGCCCCTTTTTGACAACGCCTTTTTTCATTGAGGCGCGTTGTTCTTCTTCTTTTTTGGCGACCTTTTTAGGGAGTTTTTTGAGTGTCTTCTTAGGTTTTAGCGTAGGGCTCGATTCCTTTATGGGCTTGACGGGCACGGGTTTGACGAGATAGGCTTTTTGCGCTTTGTGTACTTCTTTTTTCATTTTTTTCTGGTTCTTCTGCGTCATAGGACGTTTGCCACGGTTCATAGAGCCTCGAGATGTAGTGTTTCTCGTGACTGTATCTGTTAATGATTTTTTTGAAAAGAGAGTACTTTGATTTGTCTTTTTGTTTGTGTATAGTTTGGACGTATGCGAAAAAACCCAAACTACCTCGCTTTCGTGCCGAAGCTCTTTACCTGTCTTTTTCAGGAGCCTTACAATTGGCACATGTTGAGAAAAGATCTCCTTGCGGGGGCTACAGTAGGGGTCGTAGCTCTTCCCTTGGCGATGGCATTCGCGATCGCATCGGGGGTCCCCCCAGAAAAGGGACTCTATACAGCCATCATCGCGGGATTTTTGATCTCATTATTCGGAGGGAGTCGAGTACAGATTGGAGGGCCGACGGGCGCCTTTGTCGTCATCGTCTATAGCATTGTCCAAAGGCAGGGGTATGAGGGGCTCCTCCTGGCTACTTTGCTTGCTGGAGTGATCCTTCTCATCGCCGGATTTGCGCGCTTAGGCACGTTGATTAAATACATCCCCTACCCGTTAGTGACGGGGTTCACCTCCGCGATTGCCCTCATCATCTTCTCCTCTCAGGTCAAAGATTTTTTCGGACTGCGATTAACTGAAGTTCCCGCCGATTTTCTTTCGAAGTGGAAGGCTTTTTTTCAGGCGGCAGGGACGGGAGATCTGTGGACTTTAGGGGTGAGTGCTTCGACTCTTGCGCTGATTCTCTTCATCCGCCGATTTTTTCCGAAGATTCCTTGGGGAATCGTCTCCATCGGCGTAATTACTCTTCTCGTCGCTTTGTTCCACATTCCTGTCGAGACGATTCAGAAGCGCTTTGGAGAGATTCCACACATGTTGCCGACACCCGGGCTTATACCCCACTCGGTCAGAAACTTGGAATTTGGGCTGCGTGAAAGCTCCCGCGATTCCACGATCGGGGAGGGGGCCAGTATTGAGGAAATACAGGCCCCTGCCCCGATCGTAGAATCCCGGGGGTTTGACGCGCCCAAATTCCAAGTTTCTGACCGAGTGGGGTATACCCCTTTTTCTTGGGATTTCGCGAAGTTGCAGCAACTCTTTCCCGATGCGATGACGATCGCTTTACTCGCTGGAATAGAATCGCTCCTCTCTGCGGTGGTCGCCGATGGGATGATCGGGGGCGCCATCGATCGAACTGCGAACTCATCGCTCAGGGACTTGCTAACATCGGCTCTTGTTTTTTTGGAGGCATCCCTGCCACAGGGGCGATCGCTCGGACGGCTGTCAACATTAAGTCGGGCGGGAGAACTCCGATTGCTGGGATCGTGCATGCGGCCACGCTGCTTCTGATCATTTTGATGCTCTCTCCTGTCGTTAGCCTCATTCCCTTGGGCGGTCTGGCCGCTGTGCTCGTCATGATCTCCTGGGATATGAGTGAAATCAAACGATTCCGCCGCCTGTTTCAGGCGCCAGCAGGAGATATCGCTGTTTTACTGACCACTTTTTTCCTGACTATTTTCATCGATTTATCGGTTGCTGTCGCCATCGGGATGATCCTCGCAGCCTTTCTCTTCATCAGGAGAATGAGCGAATTATCCAAGGTCGTTCCGATGACCTCCCTGATGAAAGAGGATGAGGAGGAGATAGAAGACCCCGATGCGATTTCCAACAAAACAATCCCTGCCTTAGTAGAGGTGTATGAGATCGATGGGCCTTTCTTTTTCGGGGTTGCAGACAGCCTGCAAAACCTGCTATTCCAGTTGGAAAAGCCTCCCAAAGTCTTCATTTTGCGGATGCGAAAAGTTCCCGTGATCGATGCCTCTGGACTGCATGCCTTAAATGAATTTTACGATCGCTGTATGAAACGGGATACGCAATTGATCTTATCAGGAGTACGCCGGGAACTCTACAACTCGATCCAGCAATATGGGATTGAGAAAAAAATTGGCCAGAAAAATATCGTCTCCCATATCGATGCGGCTCTAAGGCGCGCCGAAGATCTCCTCAAATCTGTTTAGTACTTTCCTGGGTGAGATGAAGTGACGCCACTGGGTGTTCTTAAATCTCGAAGGGGGAAGCCACCACGGGGGTAGGGCGAGTTGTCCGCGCTTCCAGTCGGGGCGCCACAGACGCATCCGTTTCTCATCGCTCGCGATTGTCACGGTGGGAAGATCTAGATTTGAGCCTAAATGTCCGAGAAGAGAATCATTTCCGATCACAAACCCCGATTCATAGACAAATGCGGCAAGTGCGCCTAAATTCGGAAAATCTATACTCTCAAATGCGTCGCATTTCCACTCCAAGCGTTCCTGAGGGCTCATACAAAAGATGGGGGAGAACCCCTTCGCGCACAGTTTCTTCGCTAGAGAAAAATAAGAAGAGAGCAGCCAGTTCTTCGCCGTCTCTCGGCTAAACGGGTGGAGGATGACCCGTTTTACGTATTTGCGATGTGTTAAATGGACGGGGGGAGCGATCCCGTTGTTTTTGGAGGGAAATTTGAGCTGTAATAGGGTACCGATCGATTTACCGATGTTTTCCGCCATCGGTAGATTAGGATCGAATACGAAATCATTGGGAGTTAAAGGGGCATGCTTGTGCGGGGAATAGGTCGGATAAAACATGCTGACGATCGGCCTCAGTTCTTTGAGGAATGTAGCGATCCGAGGAGAATTGTCATTCTCTACGACGATGAGATCAAAAGAAGAGAGGAGGGTCGTTGTCGGGTTTTGAAGAGGGGAGAGGCATTGCCCAGGAAACCAAGAGGCGAGTTCGGGCAAGGGGTCGTGGAAGGTCGTGACATGATAGCCTGCCTTTTTCAGATGATGGGAGGCGATCATCATCAAGAGACCATCTCCAATGCCCAAAGCGGGTAACACAGCAGCTTTTTTCACGGGTGCTCCGTTTTGGGTATGAGTCTACAGGGAGTTGCCTTAAGATTTCGAGAAAATTTTAGTGGGACGCATCCTGCGCGGCCCTACGGGCAACTTTTGAGTCTACTTGGCTATAAGCGCGCGGGGTATATAAAAAAAGCCTGTTGGGGAGACCCCAACAGGCTTAAGAAGCATTGCGAAGAAGCGCTCTTATTTGCGCTATTCTTGCTCAGGGGCGTTGCCGATTAGCGCCTCAGAGAGAATGACGACGCCAGCAGTAGAGGCTGCGTACCGCAGAGAGTTTTTGATCATCTTTGCGGGGTCGATGATACCTGCCAGCAAGAGATCTTCCACCTTTTCTGATACGGCATTGAATCCGAAGGAAAGGCCTTTAGAGAGGACTTCATCCAAGATGACAAAAGCATCGAGACCTGTATTGAGGACGATCTGTTTCAGGGGCGCTTCACATGCCTTGAAGACGATCTCAGCACCGAGTGCCTCATCTCCCTTCAAATCGAGAGTGCAGTTTTTGCTTGCGCGTAAGAGTGCGACGCCGCCTCCGATGACGATCCCCTCTTCGATCGCAGCGCGCGTCGAATTGAGGCTATCTTCAAAGAGTTGCTTTTTCTGTTTGAGCTCAGGTTCTGTCGCAGCGCCGATGCGAAGGACGGCGACGCCTCCAGAGAGTTTCGCTTTCCGCTCATCGAGTTTTTCCTTATCATAAGGGCTCGTCGTGCGGGCGATTTCAGCTTCGATGTGAGCGACGCGCTCGTGGATTTCTTTAGAACTTCCTCGGCCATTGACGATGGTCGTTTTGTCTTTAGTGATCTGGATTTTTTCAGCAGATCCTAAGGACTCTACAGTGGCATCTTTGAGAGAAAGGCCTCTTTCCTCAGAGATAACGACGGCTCCCGTCAAAATCGCGAGGTCTTCTAGGAGCGCTTTACGGCGATCGCCAAAGCCAGGCGATTTTACGGCGCAAACTTTGAGGGTTCCGCGTAGTCGGTTGACGACGAGAGTTGAGAGAGCATCCCCTTCGATCTCATCTGCGATGATGAGCAGTTCCGTCGCTGTCGAGGCGATGACTTGGAGGATGGGGAGGATCTCTTGGATAGAGGAGATCTTCTTATCTGTAATCAAGATTTTAGGGTTGTTCATCTCGACGCTTAACAGCTCTGCATTTGTGCAGAAATAGGCGCTGACGTACCCGCGATCGAACTGCATCCCTTCGACCATTTCGATGGAGGTCTCTGTGCTCTTTCCCTCTTCGATCGTAATGACGCCCGCCTTACCGACTTTTGCAAGTGCATCAGCGATCAGCGAACCGATCTCCTCAGTTCCAGAAGCGGAGGCCACGGCGATATTGCGCACTTGGGTGTCACTTTCGATCGCAATCGCCATTTTTTCCAATTCGAGGATGATCGCATCGACCGCTTTATCCATTCCTCTCTTTAAACCAATCGGAGAAGAGCCTGAGGCGATGTTCTTAACCGCAGCTTTTACGAGCCCGCGCAAGATGACAATACTCGAAGTCGTCCCATCTCCACAATTTTCCTTCATCTTGCTCGCCGTCTCTTTTCCCAAAGCAACCCCCATATTCGCATATTGGTCTTTGAGTTCGACTTCTTTGGCGATGCTGTTGCCATCGTTTGTAATTCTGGGAGCACCCCAAGAGGCTTGCAGACCGACATTTTTGCCTTTAGGGCCGAGCGTCACGGAGACGACATCTGCCAGCATATCGATCCCTTCGCTCAACTTAGCGCGCGCTTCTTCTTCGAAAATGAGTTCTTTAGCTTGGGACATGGCTTAAATCTCCTTAGGTATAGATTGATGTGTCCACGAGTATAGGAAAAATTGAGTTATCTCGCAATGGCTATACCCTTAAGTGGGCGAAAAGGTAGAGGGTAAAAATTTTGCTTGGCCGAATAATGGTTTCAAGAAAGTTTTAAGCGTCATTTAAAAGTTTATTGTATACTTCTCGCTTAGGGAGGCCGACGATCTCTGCAGCGAGCTTGATGGCCTCTGTCTTGTGAAGGGAAAATTCATTTTGCAGGTAGGCGACGAATTCTTTTAACGGGAGGTCACTTGTCTCTTTTTCCTCTCCGCAACCAGAGATGAGAAGGACCATTTCTCCCCGGGCAGGATGGGTTTTAAAATGGGTAAGGAGCTCTGTCGCATTGCCAAAAAGACACTCTTCATGCCGTTTGGTCAACTCGCGCGCCACGCAGAGCTTTCTTTGGGGAGCGAGCTCTTCTAGTCTTTCTAAAGTGTCAGAGATTCGGTGGGGCGCCTCGTAGCTGACCGTGGTCCCTTTGTAGAGAAGGGCGTGGAGTAACGCGTGGCGCATGTCTTGGTGGGTCTTGGGCAAAAATCCTAAGAACTGAAAAGGGATGGGTGGAAATCCCGAAAGGGTGAGAGCCGTCACGAGAGCGCAAGCTCCGGGGATGGCAGAGACGGGGATCCCCCGTTCATGGCAGCGGGCGACGAGCGATTCTCCAGGGTCTGCGATGAGGGGAGTGCCGGCATCGGAGATCAGCGCGATCGTCTTTCCCATTTCGAGATCTTCGAGGATCCGCTCTTCGCTCGCTTGCTCTTTGAACTTATGAAAAGATTTAAGAGGGGTTTCGATCTGGTAATGATTGGTCAGGATACGGCTGTGCCGCGTGTCTTCGCAGAGGATGTAATCGCACCCCTTTAGGGTGCTGACCGCCCTAAACGTGAGATCTTCGAGATTTCCAATGGGTGTGGCGACGAGGTATAGCACTTTTTTTGGACATTTTTTTGGGGAACAAAAAAGGTGGCACCCAGATTCGAACTGGGGAATGGAAGCTTTGCAGGCTTCTGCCTTACCACTTGGCGATGCCACCGAAAAGAACCCAAAAATCGATTGAAATTTTTTACTGAGATGGGTTCAATAACCGTAAATTATGCGCGAGAGATGCAAAACTCGTCAATTGAATTCCGCTTTGCGGATCCATTTTGTAGCAATCCACTTAGTCCCTTTGAGAACTGGAGCTCCTCCATGCAACGTCATAGGGTCTTCCACCCCTTCAGGGGTGCAATTATAAAATAAGACGGCATTCCCTTTGACAGGCTGGACTTTGATCCCAGCTCTTGGAAAGACAGTCTCGCCGCCCTCTTCCGTATCGGCCAAATACATGATCATAGTGGCGATGCGCTGTCCACCCCGGTTGAAGCAGAGAGCACCACCCGGTGTACTGCGATCGAAGTAGTCGAAATGCGGCTTATACTCCTCTCCTATTCCATAATTTAACACTTGAATCGCTTCTCCATTTTCTAGGGGGAGCATTGTGAATTCGGCGATTCTCTTCTCGATCTCGTGGAGAACGGGATCGTTCGATCTGGTTTGAAAGAACATCCCCTTACTCGTGCGATCGGGGTTGACGACTCCATTCGCATCGCTCAAGGAAACGACCGTAGAGCGTTTCAACTCAGGCTTTGATTTCTCGATCAAATAGTCGCACTCATAAGCCGAAAGAAAGTTCTCAACGAGAAAGACACGCGGAGCCCAGCTCAACACCTTCAGTTGTTGCGAAGAGTTCTCTGCGAAGACGAAAACGGGAAGCAAAAGGGCGAAGAGACAGGATAAAGCTCTAGACATACAACACCTCCTAGTATACCCAAGTGGACTCAAAATTTGGCCGTAGGGCCGCGCCAAATTTTGAGTCCACTTGGGTATGAAATAAAAAAACTTAAAACTTGCTCCTTTTTCTTTCAATGGGTATTTTTCTCATTTTCATAGGCGGGTAGGGATGACAGAACGTACTTTAAATCAACTCCTCGAAGGGAGATTTTCAGGATTTCAGGTCGATAGTAGACTGATCACTCCAGGAGATCTTTTTTTCGCCCTCAAGGGGGAAAAAGTAGATGGGCACGCATTCTTAGCTGCTATTAAGCAGAAAGGGGCTGCAGCAGCTGTCATCTCCAAAACTTACCGAGGGGAGCTCTACGGATTGAACTGCATCGCCGTAGACGATGTCTTAGCGACCCTCCAGAGCCTCGCTCAAAGAGTTCATGCGATCCGGTCTCCACGCGTAATCGCCGTAACGGGATCTGTAGGAAAGACCACGACCAAAGAGTTCATCGCGACGCTCTTGGAAAAAAAATACAAACTCGCCAAGACACCGGGAAACGCCAACTCCCAAACGGGCTTACCTTTGAGCATACTCAATGCAAAAGGGGATGCAGAGCTCTGGGTTCTAGAAATGGGGATGAGCGAGCCGCAAGAGATCACACGCCTCATCGCAATAGCGCCCCCAGAAATCGCTCTTCTAACGCGGATTGCTTTGGCCCACGCGGAATCTTTTCCCGACGGACTCGAAGGGATCGCAGCTGCAAAAGCGGAAATCTTTTCCCACCCTCTTACGCGCCTAGGAATTTTGAGCGCTCAAGCCGCCTCCTATAAAGCGCCTCGGGAGAGGGGTGCCTTTCCCAAAATCTGCTATGCACTAGAAGAAGAGCACACCGACGCAGATGTCCTTCTTTTCAAAGAGGGACAATCCCTTCGCATCCGCGAAGAAGGAAAAGAGTCGCCACTTTTCACTCTGCCTTTTATAGCCTCTCATCTCTCTGAAAATTTTCTGGGTGCCTCTATCGTCGCGCGCAAAATGGGAATGGAATGGGAAGAGATTTTCGAGCGGGCTAAAGAGTTGAAACTGGAGAAGAACCGCTTCCAGTTCTTGGAAAAAAATGGGGTGATCTTCCTCAATGACTCCTACAACGCCAATCCCGCATCGATGCAAGCCGCGCTCTTCAATCTCCCCACTCCCGCCAAAGGAGGAAGGAAGATCGGCGTTTTAGGCGCCATGAGGCCGCTCGGTACTTTCGCAGAGGAGAGCCACCGCCAACTCGGCAGCATGGCCCTCGAATGCGTCGATCATCTTCTCTGTCTGGGGGAAGAATGTGCCCCGATGATAGAGCTCTTCGAAAGGGCGGGACGCCCTGCAGAGCTCCATGAGAGTGTAGAAGCCCTTAAAACACGCGTCCACGCCCTAGCGCTACCAGGGGATGTCGTCCTCATCAAGGGCTCCAATTCGAACCAGCTGTGGAAGATCCTCGAAGAGGTCTAGGATCCAAATGACTCTCTCCATTTTGCCATATAAGCCAAAAGGAACCAGTACTTTATTTTGAGGTTTTCTGCGGCTGTGCGTTTCAAAGCATGCACTTCATACATTCCTTTGAGTCTTTCAGCAACGCCGGCAGGTAGCTTGTCATCCTCTATGCTAATTGCACATGAGGGGGCAAGTTCCAAGATTTCAGCAGGTACGGCTGTGAGTTGATGAAGGTAATAGAGCGTGAGCTCTGTCAATGCCGTTAAACGCCCCAGTTCAGTGGGTAGTGTGATAAAGCTGTTGTTTGAAAGGTCGAGCTCTCTCAATCCGGTTAAAGAGGTCATTTCAGTAGGGAGTACCGCGAGGTTGTTATCTGAGAGGTTGAGCTTTTGCAAGTCCGTTAAACGCCCGATTTGGGTGGGTACGGCTGTGAATTTGTTTCCTGAGAGGTTAAGGGATTGCAATCCTGTTAGACACCCAATTTGGGTGGGTATTTCTGTGAATTTATTTCCCCTGAGATTGAGCTGTTGTAATGCAGTTAAACACCCAATTTGAGTGGGTAGGATGAGTCCCTCATAGTGGAGATGAAATGTCTTCAATCTTTGGACGAGCGCGGAAATTTGAAATAAACGAGAGGGAAGTGGTGGAGGTGACTGGTGGGATGCATCCAAGCGTAAACGTAGTGTCTTTTCATTACGATCTTTTACGAATGTGTAAATGGCACGCTCGAATTGGTCACACTGTTCTCCTTTTTCCGGCCAGAGGGAGATGTCTTTGGACCAAGGCTTGAGAATAATGGGTAATTTATCATCAGGGATGCAGTTAGGAGAGTAGGATTGAGCCGTTAATGCCTGCCCTCCGAAGTTATCCCTCTCTCGGGCTCCCCTGTGTTTTTGATCTCTTTGTGTGGGGACTTGAGGGCTCTGACTCTGTATTGCAAGGATTTTTAAGTTACATCTTTCTAAAATCCGATCGGGTTGTCGTTTCAGAGTCTCTTCTACTTTCGAGAAAAAACTCAATTTTTTGCGGATATTGAGATGTTGGATCTTTTGGGCGATCCTCTGTAGAGTGGCGATGTCTTCTGTAGTATTTGTTCGATAAAATAGTTCTTCGAGCTTTGTGATATCTCGATCGATTTTTCTTTGCGCTCGTTCGATGGTGTCTTTGACTTTAGTCTCAACGCCGTAGAACTGTAATTGATCGAGCTCTTCGGGTGTGCTCTCTTGGGCGATTGTTCTCAATGTACGGCGGGCCAACTGATTGATTTCTTTGGCCATTGCATAAAAGGAGAGATCATCTTGAGGAAGGGCTGCCTGATCACAAAGCTCTTCCAAGTGTCTAAGGGCTGCAGCTCTTCTTTCTAGAGATTGAAAGGTATTTCTGAAACTAACAGACATGAAAACCTGTTTTTATTGTATTTAAATATAAATAGATTGTACACAGATTCACGTTAAAAGTAAATTGCGCAATTAAGTTTTTAAATTACGCGTAATTTGTGGTCATTTTGAGGGTTAAAAAATTTAATTACAATTAGCTCTGGATCTCGCTTGAGTGTCGTTTGAGACCCAACGTAGGTTTTAGATTTTTTTGCGAAAAAAGCGATTTTTTGGTGTTGCAATTTTTAGCATCTCTGTAAGCTCAGGAGCAGTCTAGACTGTCTGTTTTGCATTCCTCTTTGGGAAAGATAAAACGGACGGCTCTGAAAAAAAACTCCACACATTCTTATGATTTTGCTGATCAATCAACTCCTTTTTCGTCTGTTTGGGATGGCAGTCCCGACGGTTTTTACTTACTCATCGTCGCGGATGCTCTTGGCGGCGCTCACTGCTTTTTTGCTGACGCTTTTCTTGGGGCCGCGGGTGATCCGCAAGCTGTATCAGATGAAGACGGGGCAATCGAGGTGGGTCGAGCATTCTCCTCTTTTGGATCAGTTGCACGAGAAGAAAAAAGAGACGCCGACGATGGGGGGAATTCTCATCTTGTCTGCGATGCTCGTTTCGCTTTTGTTGTGGATGGATTTAAAGAGTTGCTTCACTCTCATTTTGGTCATTACTACGGTGTTTTTGGGATGTCTAGGAGGGATCGACGATTACCTCAAGTTAAAGCATAAAAATGCGAAAGGGCTGCGCGCAAAGCGTAAGTTTTTGTTGCAGAATGTGCTGGGATTTTGCGTGGCGCTCTATCTCTTCGTCCCTGCTTGTTCTGAATTCTTTCATGTGGGGGATTGGTTTGAGCCTCCTGTCGCTAAGGAGTATGTCGTTGGGGAGAAAAAAGAGAGCACACTCTCGATGCAGCAGTACATGGATCGGTATTTTGTCCCTGGCTTTAAGGATCCTATCTTCATTTTGAAAGGAGCGGGAATTATCTTTGGGATTTTGGCAACGCTATTTATCATCACAGGGACTTCCAATGCGGTTAATCTGACGGATGGGTTGGATGGTTTAGCGGCTGGGTGTGCGATGATGGTGGCGGGAGTATTGGCTCTTTTCGCTTTTTTATCGAATAACAGTGAAATGGCGCGTTACTTGAATATTTTATACATCGAGCAGAGCGGAGAGATCGCGATTTATCTCTTTGCTCTGATCGGTGCGTGTCTGGGATTTCTCTGGTTCAACGGACCTCCGGCTCAAGTGTTCATGGGAGATACGGGGTCTTTGGCTCTCGGAGGCGTCTTGGGTGTTTCTGCTGTGCTGCTCCGCAGAGAAGTGTTACTCGGAGTCGTCGGGGGGATCTTCGTCGCAGAGACGCTCTCTGTGATCTTGCAAGTGGGCAGTTATAAGTTGCGCAATTGTAAGCGGATTTTCCTCTGCACCCCTTTGCACCACCATTTTGAATATAAGGGATGGCCAGAGACGAAGGTGGTCTTGCGTTTTTGGATCATCGGCTTGATTTTGGCAATTATCGGGATCGCTTCGTTGAAATTTCAGTGAGAGTTATGAAGACGTTTGTGTTAGGCCTTGGAGTGAGTGGAAAAGCGGCTGCAGAATTTTTGTTGCGACAAAAGAGGGCAGTGCTCGGCTGTGATGCTCAGTTGGAAGGGGTGGAGGATTTGAGAAAACAGGGGATGACGACCTGTTTGGATACAGAGGCTGTAAACTGGGCTGAGATCGAACAGTGCGTGGTCTCGCCGGGTATTTCGCCAAAACACCCTCTTTATGCTCAGGCACTCGAGCGGGGCATTCCTCTTATGGGGGAGATGGAGTTAGGGCTATCCCACCTAAAAGGGCCTCTTTTGGGCGTCACGGGCACGAACGGGAAGACGACGGTGACGCTTCTTATCGAGCATATCCTCAACGCCAATGGGATTCGGGCTAAAGCGCTCGGGAATGTGGGAACCTCTGTGTGCGCTTATCTCAATGAGGCACGAGAAACACACGACGCTTACGTCATCGAATTGAGCTCTTACCAACTCGAGACGCTTTCCTCAAAGGTGTTTGATGCGGCGGTTCTTCTCAATATCACGCCTGACCATCTCGATCGCTACGAGACAATGCGCGCTTACGCAGAAGCGAAGTGTAGATTAGCGCATTGTATGAAGGAAACAGAGAAACTGTTTGTCTATGAAAGGGTTTTAGCGGAGTGGAAAGATCTTCTCGCACCAGAGAGACTAGGCGTATTCGGCGAACGAGAAGGGCTCGATTTTTGGACGGATGGAGCGCGATTTTTTGGAAAGAATTCTAATGAATACTTATTGCCAGTCAGCTATAGAGGAAAGGGGAAACATGAGATCGAAAATACTTTGGCAGCTTGGATCCTCTCTCGCTCTTTTTCGATCACTGACGAGGGGTTTTCTTCTGCCTTGCAGACATTTCAGAAGCCAGCGCATCGGATTGAATTTGTCAAAAAGGTGCGGGGAGTGTCTTATTTCGATGACAGTAAGGGAACGAACATCGATGCTGTGATCCGAGCAGTCGAAGCGATGCGGGGACAGGTGGTCTTGATCGCAGGAGGAGTGGATAAAGGTGCTTCCTATTTGCCTTGGAAGGAGCACTTCAAAGGCAAGGTCAAATCGATCGTAGCGATCGGTCAGGCAGCGCCGAAAATCGTAAGCGAGCTCAGTCCTTATTTTGAAATTAAACGGGCAGATTCGTTATCCTCATCGGTTCAGATCGCAAGCGCTCTTGCCATCGAGGGAGATTCTGTGCTTCTCTCTCCTGGGTGCTCGAGTTTTGATATGTTTTGCGATTATGCGCACCGGGGTAGGGAATTTCAAAAGTTGGTTGATACATTAGAGCAAGGGGAAAAATCATGAGTCGAAGGGATACCATTATCGTCGCCGTCTTAGTCAATGCGGGATTACTGATCGTCTTGTTCGCAAGCGCTCTTAAATCCACTATCGAGACTCCCGTGGTCTCAGTACCTGCCTCTACTTCTTTTGTAGAGCCGCAGCAGCAAGTCTTTGCTAAAAAAGAGACACCAGTCGCTCCATTTACCCAGGCCTCACCTGCTCCCTCGACTACTTTGGGAGACGAGGTAGACCACGCGCTGCAGCAGCACCTATACGCTTCTCAATCGACCCCAGCCATTCCTGCACCTGTCTCTGCTCAGAAGAGTTTTGCAGACGATTTGCGCTCTTTTTCTCTTGTAGATCCTTCATCAGTTGCCCCTGTACTTCATTCTGAGGCTCCAAAGCAAGAAGCGGTTGCAGAATTTATTGAGATCAAGGTCAAGCAAGGGGATGTCTTGGAAAAGCTCGCGCGGCATAATCAGACGACTGTCGCTGAAATCATGCAGATCAATCACTTGAACAACACCAATTTGAAAATCGGACAGATCTTAAAAGTCGCCAATCCCGCCTTGAAAAAATCAGATATCATCTCTCAATCCCCCTCCCATGTGACAACAGTGACTCCAGAGGCGAAAAAGAATGAACCGGGTATCAAGTACTACACGGTTAAAAAAGGGGATAACCCGTGGACGATCGCTGTGAAAAATCACATGAAGGTGGAAGATTTACTCAAATTAAACAACCTCTCTGAAGACCAGGCGCGCCGGCTGAAACCGGGAGATCAATTGCGGATTCAATGAGCCGATTCTCCTGTTTGTTTCTCATTTCAGTGATTGTCTTGTTTGCGCTCGGGCTCGTCATGATTTTCAATACGAGTTCGGCGGAGGTTCTCGATCGCTTTCTCGATAAGAGCACCCATCACGCTCTGATCAAGCAGATGCTCTACTCTCTTGTAGGGGGAGTGGGGGCGATCGGAATCTGGTTCATCGGGTATCAAAACCTCCTGAAGCTCAGCGGTCCCTTGCTCGTTTTAGGCACCCTTTTACTCATCTCAGTATTCGTTCCTGGAATCGGTCAGCAGATCAATGGGGCACATCGCTGGATCAGTCTCTTCGGCAATTCCTTACAGCCCTCAGAATTCGTGAAATTTCTCGTGCCGCTCTATTACATCCACTGCGTGACGTGCGTGCAAGGTCCTCTACCTCTAAAGTCTTTACTCAAGCTTTTAGGGAAACTCACTATCCCGCTGGGATTAATCCTCATCGAGCCCGATAATGGGACTGTCTTTATCGTATTGATGACGATGCTCATGCTGTTCATTTTGACGCGAATGAGAATTCTCTATTGGGCGGTTCCTCTCTTTGTCCTTTGCTTAGGCGGAGGGATCGTCTCTCTGCGCATGCCGCATGTCTCTGATCGGATCCATATCTATTTGCATCCAGAGTCTGATTTAAAGGGAAAAGGACATCAACCTTATCAGGCTAAAATTGCGACAGGTTCAGGCGGTTTATTTGGAAAAGGGTTAGGGGAGAGTTTGCAGAAGCTCGAATACCTGCCCGAGGCGCGCAGTGATTACATCGCCGCTATCTTTGCAGAGGAATGCGGCTTTGTAGGGATGTGCGGTTTGATCTGTCTTTACCTGTTGATCGCCTATGCGGGATTTTCGATTGCGCAGCGCGCTTCTTCTGTTGAGGGATTTTATACCGCAGCTACGGTGACTTTTTTGATCTGTTTTCAGGCATTTTTAAATCTCGGCGTCGTCTCTGGCTTATTGCCGAGTAAGGGGACGAATCTCCCTTTTTTCAGCCAAGGGGGATCTTCGTTACTCGCTAACCTCTTAGCCTGTGCTCTGATTCTCAATATTGCAAAACCTTCATACGCACTGAAAGTTCAAGGGAAAACTTATGGAGATTAAAATTCTTTTTGCCGCAGGAGGGACAGGAGGTCATCTCTTTCCCGCACAAGCGCTCGCTCAACAGTTAGAAGAGGCGGGACTTCACGTTTTTTTTGCTGGGGTCGGACTAGATAAGACGGAGTATTTCAATCGCTTGCAGTTCTCTTACCAGGCAGTAGAGGGAGGAACACCGGCGCGTGGGAGTTTTTGGAAGAGGCTCTCTGGGATCGCTCAGTTGGTAAGAGGGGTCAGGCGGAGTCTAAAAATCCTCTCCAAAGAGCGGCCCAAACTCGTGATCGGCTTTGGGAGTTTTCACGCCTTCCCTGTCTTATGCGCCGCATTTTTCAAACGGGTCCCTATCGTCTTATTCGAATCGAATGCCGTCCCTGGCAAGGTCGTGCGCCTCTTTTCTCGATTTGCAAAAGTGACAGCTCTCTATTTTCCCGAAGCAAAGCGCTTTCTTGGAAGCAAGACCATCTCCACGCAGATCCCCTCTACAAAGGTCTATTCTCAATTAGCAGCAGAAGCAGCGCGCCAAAAACTGGGATTACACCCTGATCCCTTTACGTTGCTCGTCTTCGGCGGCTCCCAAGGGGCTAAAGCGCTCAATGACCTGATCCTCTCCCTTTTGCCACAACTGAAACAAAAGGGATTAGAACTTCAGCTGATCCACTTTACGGGCAATGAAGAGAGGGCAGAGGAGATCCGGCTCCTGTGCCAAACTTTAGGCATTCCGGCCTATGTGAAAAAATTCGAAACGCATATGGACGTCGCCTGGAGCGCTGCAGATCTCGTCCTTTGTCGTTCAGGTGCTGCAACCCTATCAGAGATGATTCACTACGCGGTTCCGGGAATCCTCATTCCTTATCCTTACGCTGCCGATCGACACCAGACAAAAAATGCGGAGGTCATCGCTAACCTAGTGGGTGGAGCGAAAATCGTAGAGGAGGGGACTGCGTTTACAGAGCGCGTTTTAGAAAAGATCGAGCCGCTAGTGGCTCTCGCGTCTCTCGAGCGCAAACAGATGCAAAGAGCCCTACAGATTTATCCACTTAAAGAGAAAAGAGAAAGCCTTGCCTCTCTTGTGCTTAAATCCCTGGATCTCACTCCGCCAACGCACCTCTCTGTACCAGAGACCTATCACTTCATCGGCATTGGGGGAATCGGAATGAGCGCCCTCGCACAGATCCTCTTGCAAAAAGGGGAACCAGTCAGCGGAACAGATCTCAATCCTTCTCCCTTGACAGAAGTGCTCAAAGCACAAGGTGCCTTGGTAGCATCGACCCACGCTAAAGAGCACGTCCCGAGAAGAGGCTCTATCATCTACAGCACAGATATCAAGGAAGGCAACCCCGAGATCGAACAAGCAAAAGTTTACGATCTAAAAATACTCCACCGCTCAGAGCTCCTTCGAGAGCTCATGCGCGCTTATCGGCCCCTGTTGGTTTCAGGGACGCATGGGAAGACGACCACCTCTGCCCTCTTGAGTCATCTGCTCGTTGTAACGGGCAGGGAGCCTAGTTTTGCCGTCGGAGGGATCGTCAAGAGCTTGAAGAGTAACGGGGGGTATGGCAAGGGAGATTATTTCGTCGCAGAGGCGGATGAGAGCGACGGATCTTTTCTCAACTACTCTCCCTTTGGCGCCATCGTGACCAATTGCGACGGTGATCACCTCGATCACTGGAAAACAGAGGAAGCCTTGCACCAAGGCTTTGCTCAATTCGCTCAAAAGGTCCACTCTTCAGAGCACCTCTTTTGGTGTGGCGATGACCCTGCTTTATGCGCGTTGGGGCTCAAAGGCACAGCTTATGGGTGGGGAGAAAATAACGGATTACGCATCCTCTCCGCGCGCCAGGAAGGATGGAAAAATCTCTTTTCTGTATCGTTCGAAGGTAAATCCTATGAATCGATCGAACTTCCCCTCATCGGTGCCCACAATGTCCTCAACGGAGCCGCTGTCTTTGGGATGGGGCTACGCCTCGGGTTGTCAGAAGACTTAATCCGTGAAGCCTTCCTCACATTTCAAGGAATTGCGCGTCGGGCGGAGTACAAGGGAAATGTGGGGACTGTCCCCATCTTCGACGATTACGCGCATCATCCTACAGAAATTGAGACGACATTAAACGGCTTGAAGCGGGCAATCGATAACCAGCGGCTCGTCGTCGTCTTTCAACCCCATCGCTACACACGCACGCGCGACTGCTTTGAAGCGTTCGGCCCAGCCTTGCAAGGAGCAGATCTCTTAGTATTAACCGATATCTACGCAGCACGCGAAGCCCCCATCGAAAACATCACCATCGAAACGCTCATTCAAAAGATCCAAGAGCAAACGGGTAAACAGGTCCACTACGCCCCGCGCTCTTTTTTAAGTCGCTTTGTCAGCGGAAAATTGACCCCAGAAGATGTCGTCGTCACTCTCGGGGCCGGAGACATCACAAAATTGGGCAGTGAGCTGCAAAATGAAGAGATCTAAATCCCCCCTATTGCCCCTGTGGCAATCCCTTGCGTGGATCATCGCCTCGATCTTCTTCGTGACAGGGCCGAGTTATTTAGGATTCAAATGGACCCTTGAAAAGAGAAGAGAGGCCTTGCGCAACCCTCAATTTGCGATCCGCTGGATCATCCAAACAGGTCCCCAGAGACAGGCCTTAACGACAGAGTGCCTCGCAGAAATCCTCCAGCTCTCAGCAGACCATCCTGAAAGCTCGAAAAACTTCGATCTCAAACGCGCAGAGCAGCGCTTAGAAACCTGCCCTCTCATCGCCTCCTCTCAATGCAAAGTCGTCGCACCCGATGCGGTTTTCGTCGACTACACCGTGCGCCAACCGATCGCCTTCTTAGAGGATTTTGAAAATGTCGCCATCGATAAGGAGGGGTATCCCTTTCCCTTTGCCCCATTTTTTTCTCCCAAAAATCTCCCCTCGCTCTACTTGGGAGTCCACGATGCAGCGGTTGAAGGAGAGCGCCCCCAAGTACAGTGGAATACCCCCCTCTTTGGGAAATCGTTCGCCCTAGGCGATGCCCTTCTCAAGATCGTCACCGCACCAGAATATAGGGACCAATTCCACGTCCGCCGCATCGATGTCTCGAATGCCTTTGCAGAGAGCTATGGGACGCGCGCCATCGTGCTTCTCACCGAGGATTTTCTCATCCAAGGGCAAACTCACTACATTTTACCGCGGATTTTGCGTTTGAGCACCAAGAACTACGCCCAAGAGCTCGCCAACTACCTACAATTGCGCACAGAGTGGCTCGAACGGGAGCGCCAGAGCCTTCCCCGTTCTTCATTAGAGAAGGGAGAGATCACTCTCAAAGAAAAAATCATCGACCTGCGCATCGAGCAGCTCGCCTTCGTCGAAGGATGAGAGGCTAGCTCATTGGAAGGGTCATCTCATTGCGATACTTTTTGGGTCGCCCAACTGATATTTGTAATGCTGTCCCGTAACGAGATCTTGTAAGGTCGTATCCGTTATTGAACCGCACGCTGAACGTAGGTAGTGAATGCAGATATCATCTCCGTAAACTTGCCATTGCAATTTCACCACAGAGATGGAAAACCACAGAGAGGAAATTCATATTAAAAAATTTCCTCTCTGTGGTTTTCCATCTCTGTGGTGAAATTCAGCTATTTATGCAACAACGCCTGTTGCTAGTCAAAAGAGGGCGATTTCTAAATTCACCTTTGGGTAATCTTTATTCTCAACTTTATCTGATTTTATATGAAAAGAGCGCTCTTCAGCCAATTTTTCATTGGTGCCTTTCATTCTGAGGGATAAAGTGGGATTTCCGTATCTAATTTCCTGGAATTGTTTTACGAAATTCGGGCTTTCCTTTTTTAATTCAAAACAACTTAGGTCAATAGAGATGTTACAATTTTTTAGGTGTCGAGATCCGAGAAGGAGCGTCTCTAAGAGCCTGATTGAAGGGAGGTATTCGTAGTAAGAAAGATTTAAAGTTTTTAACTGATCCATTTCAGAGATCGTGCTTATCAATTCACCCATACAATCGCACTTCAGTAGCCGGATGCTAAGTTCTGTACACTGTCTCAGGCGAGGAAAACGGATCTTTGTAGGATGCATCTCTACAGGAGCTTCTAGAAGATTCTGTGAAAAATGGCGCCTTGGAGGTTGTTGCGGAGTACTGCGCTTTAATTCTAGCGTGACGCCTGTAGGGGGTAATCGATCGAAAAATTCATAGGGGGTGGTTCTCTCAATGTGAGTCATGTCAGTAAGTATGCAGATTTTAGATAGCGTTGGGGGGATCTTCAAGGAGCGTACCGCCTCCCAGCTTTCCATGTCTTTTAGAGCAATCAGTAAATGCTGCAATTCTGGGAGCTCAGATAAAGCAAAAGTCTCAAGAGGAGGAGCCTTTCCTGAGATGTAGAGAGAAAGAAAGTGAAGGCGTGGACAGGCTTGGACTATTTTTGACCAGGCTCCCTCTGCAACGTGGGGATCTGTCTGAGTGAAGAGAGTGAGGTAACGAATATTTTGTCCGATTGCTTTCAGAAACTCTAGGGGTTTTGATTGTATAGAAAAGAGCTCGATTTCATTGAATCCTTTGAATTTTTTCAGTTTGCCTTCTTTACAGTAGACAGAAGAGCATTCATTCAGGAGAGGATGACAATTGATGGAGGCTGCCCATCGGGCAGCGGCGAGAAGGGTATCTTCCTGTAATAGCGACATTAGAAAAGCGATTCTTGCAGCCTGGGTTCTAAGGGGGGTTAAGTCAGAGCCAAATACTCCTTTTTGAATTTCTTCCAGTGCCAGAAAGAAAGAGGGGGACAGCCTTCCCGCCTCTTGAAGCCGAATCAAAGGGACCTCGTTCTCACGGATGACATTTTCTAGGAACTCGACAGCTCTTTTAGCACTTCTAAAGGGAATCCCTTCAAAGGCTCTTCCCATTTTGCCCTCTTTGAAGATTTGAGGAGAGATTTCCATCCGTAGGAGCAATTGTAGAGATAGGGGTATAGATTGCGCCTGAGGGTACTCAATTCCGATTTCCAGAGTGTTTACGAAATCTGCATGTTCAGGATAGAACGTTTGGCAATCTTGCAGTGCTTTTTTAAGGACTTCAAAATCCAGGCTCCCTTCTTTGATCTGTCTGCCGATTGTCAGAGCGAGGTTGCTTAGAAAAAGCGTTGGTTCTTCTAAGGGCGTTTCGTTTTCTCTTTGCACAAGAAAGTAAAGAAACCGGGGGAGTTGTGCTGCGGATAACGCATGAGTCAGGGTACCACTTTTATCGGATGCGATCTTTTCAAAATATGCAGTTTCTCCTTTTAACGGCGCAGCACCTTGAGAGAGCACTGAGGCTTGAACGGATTTCCAGAAGCTCTCACATACCTCCTCTTTTCTAAGCGTGTTAAGGAAATGAGAGGCAGCTTCTTCTTTTACAGTTCCAAGGATAAAAAAAACATCAGAAGGACTCCAGGAATTAAGCGATTCTTTATTAACGGAATACGCTATGAAGTAGAGGTCCTCTATCTTTTTTTCTAGGAGCTTTTTTTCTGCTATGAGTCCTAATTCATGGCAACAATAGACATCGCAAAGAAGAAGGAGTGTTTTCTGCTGCGGCCTTGAGTAGTTGATTTGTTTCCAGTGAATCGTCGATAAAGATCGGTTGTTTTGCAAGCTTTTCAACACTCGAGTGGCGTATTTCAAAGTGGCAAATGAGGGAAGAGTGGTGATTGCAATCGTAACTGCGTATTTATTTCCTTTTTTTTGAATTAAAAAAAGGGAGCTTTTTTCTAACCAGAGCAGCACATATTCTTGTAATTCGGGACAGGGGATTGCTCCTAGGTTATCCGCAAGTGCAGCTATGTTTTCCATGGAATCGCCGCTTTTTCTAATGATCTCTTGTGCGATTAGGCTTCTTTCTGTCTCGAAGTCACTGAGGGCAAAGAACTGGATTCCCTCTAAAATTGCCCACAATTGCTCGAGAGTTTGGGCGTTGATCTTCTGTTCTCTAAACAGGTTATGGAAAAAGCCTTTCCTCTTCGCCTTGAGCAGGTCATAGAGAAAATAGAAACTTTTTGCCACATCGCCGGTTAAAACGATTTGGCTCAGTGGCTTCATGCCAGGTTTCAAGAGAGTTTGAAAATACTCGCTCTGAGAGAACATATTCCACGGGCAGATCGATAACGTTCCGATCTCTTCTAGAACGACGATCAAATGATCTTCTTTTAAGCGTTTCTGCAAATCGAAGGAATTTTCTGCGGCTTTTATAAGCTCGTTGCAATATTTGGGGTCGAGTTTCCCAATTTTAAGAAGGGTGAGTAGGTGATCGAAGAGCTCATTGCGCAGGCGAGAACTTTTCGCATCGCCATGGACAAAATGAAAGAGGCGGTACAAAGCTTCGGGAGAAAGTGCTTGCCATTCTTCGTCTATACCCTTTGCAGCAATTTTGCTGAAAAGAGCGCACTCAGCAGCGACCGTTTCAAGTGTTACTAGGTGTGGCGAGGATTCCTGTAAAGTGGGGGGCAGTGTCGCAAATAGCTGTAAAAAATCTTTTTCCTCTGAGGATGGCCAAACGGAAGCCAGGCAATAAATTGTCCTCATGCTCAATTTAGGTGACCTTCGATTTATTCTGGGAAGTTGATATTCGAGAGACTGGGTGTAGAATTCTTCCAGATCGGGAATTTCAACAAGGGAGGTGAAGCATTTGAGTTCCACGAGCGTTTCGAGAGAGGCAGAGTTTATGATTTTTGGGTCGATCAAAAGCGCAAAGGCTTCGTTGCTCAGCGATTCTATGAGATGAGATTCATAAGGGTGGGACTCTGGATGAAAGAGGAATTGCCAAAGTTTTGGTGAGATGAACAGAATCGATGTAGGTTTGATTCGCAAAGAGCGGAATCGTGGATCTTTCAAGATTGTTCGGAAGTTGTTTTTAGATAAAACTTCTAAAATCCGCATTCGAAATTCCAGAGGAATTTCCCCTTTCTTGGCGTAATCTTTCAAAACCTTTTTGCTCTCTTTGTAGGCCAGGGCGCCTTCAAGGTTTGTGCGGTATGTTGAATAATACGCATCTTGATTTGAAGTGAGAATTGCCAACTTATCTTCCAAAATCTGAAAAAAAGAAGGGGCGGATATGCTTGTTGTGGTTGTGGCTGAGCTCATGAGAAAATCCTTAAAAGATAAAATACGGTGGGTATATAGCCCTTCCACCTCAATCGTAACCACAAGCAAACCGATTAAAAGCCTCAAAATTCGAATCAAAGGTCGGGGTCAATATTGAATTTAATATTGACCCCGACCTTTGATTCGAATTTTGAGAACTTTTCATTCGGTTTTCTTGGGTACGATTGAGGTGGAAGGGGTATATGCCCAAGTGGACTCAAAAGTTGGCCCTACGGCCCACTTTTGAGTCCACTTGAGTATAGACTCAAATTCTCGGTAGATGCTATACCAGAGTCGTTTTTGACATTTAGGAATTGTCCCAGGATCAACTCTAAACTTAAATTTTGAACTATGAAAGACTTTATCGCTTATCTGATTAAAAATCTCGTGGATCAGCCTGACTCTGTCGATGTACAGATCATCGATGGGAACCAAGGGACTATTGTGGAAGTGCGCGTCTCTGCAGAGGACGTCGCCAAGGTCGTGGGAAAACAGGGAAGAACCATCAAGTCGTTGCGCACGATTGCAATGACAGTCGGCGCTAGGTTTGGTCGGCGCGTCCGCTTAGAGCTCGTCCATTAACAACCCTCTTCTTTTTCCTTCCCCTCTGTGGTTTCCCATCTCTGTGGTAAACACATTATCACCACAGAGGTGGGAAACCACAGAGGGGAGGGAAGCTCAGGTTAAGGAGTACGCGTGTCAGGTCTTGCGTTCGAAGATAAAGAGTTAAAGCTTCTCCTTCAGCATTTTGCACTCTCTCAAAAAGATCCCCTTTCCCCACATGCCAAAAAGAAAAAAGTGATCGTGATTGCAGGGCCAACAGCTGTCGGTAAGACGCAGTTGTCGCTCATCATCGCACGGGCAATTGGCGGGCATGTCATCTCCGCAGACTCGATGCAGGTCTATCGGGGGATGGATATTGGGACAGCCAAAGCTTTACCCCAAGAGCGAGGGAAAATCCCCCACCACCTGATCGACAGTCGAGAAATCGATGAGACTTACAATGTCGTCGCCTTTTATAAAGAAGCGCATCAGGCAATCCAGGAAACGCTCGATAAAGGAGCCGTTCCGATCGTCGTCGGAGGAACCGGGTTCTATATCCATGCGCTCATTTACGGCCCCCCTCATGGCCCTCCCTCCGACTCAGAAGTGCGTACAGCCCTCGAGGAAGAGATGAAAGAGCTCGGCCCCGAACCGCTCTTTCAGCGTTTAAAGGAATTAGACCCTGAATACGCTCAGACGATCACCTCAGGGGATCGCCATAAGATCATCCGAGGGTTAGAGATCATCGCGCTGACGAAGATGAAGGTCTCTGAGTTGAAGACGACGACATCAGAAGCCTTAAACACTTACGATTTTCGGTGCTGGTTCATGTACTACCCCCGGGAGATCCTCTACCCGCGGATCGAGATGCGCTGCGATCAGATGATCCAGCAGGGATTTTTAGAAGAGGTCAAGCGGTTGGAAGGGGAGGGGCTCATGAATAATCTCACGGCGTCTCAAGCGATCGGCTACCGGCAGTGCTTGGAGTACCTGCACTCTTCGCGTAGCCAGGAAGATTGGGATCGTTTTGTGACTACCTTCAAACAGGCGTCGCGCCGGTATGCGAAGCGGCAGTTCACTTGGTACCGGAAAGAGCCCCTGTTTCGTTGGGTCAATCTCGAGAAAATTCCCCTGGAGCTCTCTGCTGAGCTCATCATTCAAGACTACGAATTGAGTTTCTGACTTCACTAAAAATCATTATTTCTCTAATATGTCATGTTCAGATGTCTTTTATCCAGTGGCAAAATGACTTTAGATCATGAATTAGGTAGTGAATCAGAAGAGTTCCTCATTGAGGGATTAGGGGATCTCGCTGCTCCCGAAGAAAGTTTAGAGAGCCTCCCTCCCTTCGAAGAAAATATAGGGAGCCCCCCTCCCCTCGAAGAAAATGTAGAGGTGCTCCCTCCTCCCGAAGAAGCGAAAAAATCAGAACTCCTCCCCTTTTCAGAGTTCCTACAGCGCTTTAATGAAGAGAATAGTAGTGAGCGAAAAATCTCTTTAAGCCTTGAGTTTATGCGAGGTGCCCTTGCGAGTGGTGGAACCCCTCGTTTCAAAGATTTTTGGGAAGGGCGTAAGTTGTGCCTCCCTCTTTTTAAGGAAAGTATCCCCGCAAAAAGCCGCTCCCAGCTGTGGAGTGAGTATATCGAACTGTCGACCGAGGCAAAACGTCTAAAAGAAATTTTAGATGAACAATCCGCTTTTGCGATTGAACAGATCGAGCTCGCCATCCAAGCATTGGAGAGAGATTTGGAGCACTTTGCTCTTTTGCTCCAGTCTATACCAGCGCTCATCCCCAAGGAGTGTTTTTCTCTACGGCAAAAAGCTGCGAGTTATAGCGAAATCCAAAATGAGCTGAACTTACTCAATACTCTCGCGACGCGGATCAATGGATTGCGTAAAGAGATCGTGAAAACAGAGATGCGGATCCGGATCAAAAATCGCCTGTTGGAGCGTCTCTCTCATTGCGGAGATCAGATCTTTCCCAAAAGAAAAGAATTGATCAAAAAGCTCTCTCGAGAATTCATAGAGGATGTGCAGAATTTTCTCGACAGTCATTTTCGAGAAGAGGAACTCAAAGGACTTCCTCTCTATGCCCTGCGTGAAGAGATTAAGCACCTGCAATCGATCGCTAAGATTTTGACGCTCAATACGCAAGCCTTTACAGAGACGCGGCAGCTCTTGAGTCGCTGCTGGGATCGCATCCGGAACGAGGAGAGAGAGAAGAAAAGAGAATTCCAAGAAAAGCGCCAGCTATTTAAGCAAAATTTCGATAGCGTCTTAGAAAAAATCAAGGGATTTAAAGAGAAATGTGAATCTGGGCTTTCTATGGAAGAGTGTGACATAGAATCCTCTGAGATCCTCCAGTTTATGAAGACGATCGAGCTCGGCCGAGAAGAGGTGCGAGCCCTCAGAGATGAACTCTTTAAGGCAAAAAGCGGCCCATTGGAGCGTGCGCGAGAACTAGAAGAGGAAAAGCGGCGTCAGGAAAAGCAAGCGGAGATTCAGCGCAGAGAGAAAATTGAGACATTTAAGCACTCTTTACAAGAGCTCGCGCGTGGAGCTGTTTCCTTAGATGTTGCCGATCTGATCGCCCAAAAAGGACAACTCTTAGAGGCGTTAGCAGAGATCTCCTTGACCAAAGGAGAGCGGCATCTCGTCGACCGGCTGTTCAAGCAGATTAAAGACGTGATCGATGAAAAGCGGCAAAAAGCCCTTCTCAATTTGTCAGATGTCGATTTACAGGCTCTCGATCAATTAAAAAGCGCTCTAGAAGAGAAACGCGGTGCACGCGCAGAACTGAAAAACCAGTTGGAACAGTACCGGAAAATCCTCGGAGGATCGGGCTTTGATTTTGAAAAGGCGATGCTCTATCGCGAGATGATCGAAGAGGAAAAGGGGCGTCTGGATAAATTAGACTCTGCAATCGGGGAAATAGAGGAGAAGATAGACGAAATTGAAGGGTAGGCGTATTTTTCGCTTAGCTGTCTTTGATCTCGACCGAACGATTGTCGTAGACAATTGCAGTTTTGCTTTTTGTAGATATTTGGTATCGAAAAAAGTCTTGTCTCCCTTTTCTATACTCTATTCCCTTTTCTGTTATGTGAAGCTCTCAATTTTTGGGATGAGACTCAGTGATTTACACGTCAACGTCTTTGCTCGCTTTTTGAAAGGGCGTTCCTTAACAGGCTTAGAAGAGCACATAGGTCCTTTTTTGGAGGAGTATTTTTTTGCCTCGATGTATCCTCCAGCGCTCGTCCGCCTGCGGTTGGCCCAGCAACTCGGAGACTACACAGTAATCCTCTCAAGCTCTCCTAGTTTTCTCGTGAAGCGGATCGCAGAGCTCTTAGGTGTAGATGAGTGGGCTGCCTCTGAGTACGGCGTCGATGAAAAGAACCGCTTGTCTCATATTCGCTCGATCATGCAAGGGGAGGAGAAGGCTGCGTACGTCGAAGCACTTAGCAGAGAATTAAGGATTGCAAAAGATCACACGACCGCTTATACCGATAGTTTTTTAGACTTAAAGCTGCTCGCATCGGTGGGAACTCCTGTAGCAGTTAACCCCGACCGGAGTCTGAAGGAAATAGCGAATCAAAATCAGTGGGAAATTCTGTGAAAAAGAAGAGGATAGGCCTTTTCGGAGGCAGCTTTGACCCGATCCACTTGGGACATCTGAATTTAGCGATCAACCTCTTAGAGCAGTGCTCACTCGATCAAGTCTTATTTTGTCCGACGACCCTCTCTCCCTTTAAAACAGAGACTCCCGCCATTGCTGCAATCGAGCATCGCCTCGAAATGATCCGGCGCACCATCGACCCCATCGATGCTTTTGCCCTATTAGATTGGGAAGCGAAAAGCGGCGATGGGGGGCCAACCTACACCATCGATACGGTGCGCGCCCTGGCCCAAGATCCCTCCCAAGAGGTTTACCTGCTCATCGGCGAGGACCATCTCGATGCGCTCCACCGTTGGAAGGACTCTGCCGAGCTGATCCGCCTGGCGCCACCCCTCGTCGCCTCTCGAGAAGTCTCAAAACCCGCAGCTTCTCCTCTTGAAGTGACTCAAATTAAAATTCCACTATACGAGATCAGTAGCACAGAGATCCGCGAGCGTCTTTTGGAAAAAAAATATTGTGGCCACCTCGTCCCTGCTTTGGCACTAGACTATATTTACCAGAATCAACTATATTGTTAGCCTATGCAATATAGTAAAAATCCCAAAGATTATTTAGACGTCATCGCTCAGGCGATTTTCGATAAGAAAGGCGTCAATATCCTCTGCTTGGATGTTCACGAGATCTCCTCGTTGACCGACTACGTCCTAATCGCAGAAGGAAACGTCGACAAACACGTCACTGCCATTGCTCATTCTATTATGGATGCGATGCGAGAGCTCGGGGTAAGGCCGATCTACGTCGAAGGACTGAAGCACGGGGACTGGGTGGTCATCGACTACCTGCACATCATGGTCCACCTCTTCATGCCAGGCTTCAGAGAAAAATACCAACTCGAGCAATTGTGGCGAGAAGGGAAGATCGTCGATGTCAAGATCGATGTGCTTAAAGGCTCTGCTGCTTCTTTAGCTTAAGCGTTTTTGTCTGTGTTGTCTTAGCGCCATTTCTTTTCTTTCCGTCA
Source organism: uncultured Verrucomicrobiae bacterium (assembly GCA_963818965.1). Lineage (GTDB taxonomy): Bacteria > Chlamydiota > Chlamydiia > Chlamydiales > Rhabdochlamydiaceae > JAZJZV01. The sequence continues at coordinate 125,805 of CAWFUG010000009.1, forward strand.
AATAGGCGTAATCCCTCCGAAACGGCTCTTAATTGGGGCGTGATTACCCCCAGTAAGGCGCTTTGTACCGCAAGCAAACCATACCCTAATGAAAAAGTTTCTATCATTGCTTTTTTTGAGTTCAAAAGTAGTGGCACATTTTTTGAGTTTCTTGGATTTGAAGCAAGCGAATATTTTTGTACTGGGATAGGTTCAAGGATTGCGGAGGAGAGGAAGCATTTTCCTAAAGAGTATGATGTAAATTTAAATATTTTACTCGCACTTGCTGAACCACCTCACCGACTAGATCCATTGCAAAATTAATCGATTTACTGTACTCTTGGCTTCGATTTAAGGCCTTCAGTAGGAAATTTTATGCAGCAGAAAAAACGCGTTGTTGTAACGGGAATGGGGCTCGTCTCCTGTTTTGGGACAGACATCGATCATTTTTTTGATCAACTCCTCGCTGGAAAGAGCGGAATTACCCAAATCGATAGCTTCCCTTGTCAAGATTTTCCGACTCGGTTTGCCGGTGTGGTCCGCGACTTTGACGTCGGCGATTATCTCGATAAGAAGCAGGCGAGACGGGTCGATCCTTTCATTCGTTACACTGTTGTCGCGGGGAAGAAAGCCCTGGAAAATGCACAACTGACAGGAGAGGCTCTCGATCGGCTCGACAAATCCCGCTGTGGTATCCTCATCGGCTCAGGGATGGGCGGGATGAACGTCTTTTCTGAAGGGGTAGAGGCCCTTTTAACGAAAGGATTTAAGAGAATTACGCCCTTTTTCGTGCCCTTTATCATTACGAATATGGGAGGAGCCCTTCTCGCCATCGACATCGGATTCATGGGGCCGAATTACTCGATCTCCACCGCCTGTGCAACGTCGAATTTCTCCATTTACTCTGCGGCGCAGCATATCATGCGTGGCGAAGCAGATCTCATGCTCTGTGGCGGTGCCGAAGCTTCGATTAACCCTATTGGGGTAGCGGGATTCGTCGCTTGTCGCGCGCTTTCTGAGCGCAATGAAGACCCTCAAAAAGCTTCTCGCCCTTGGGACAAGAACCGGGATGGTTTTGTCATAGGAGAGGGTGCAGGAGTCTTAGTTCTAGAGAGCCTGGAACACGCCTTAGCGCGTGGCGCACCGATTATCGCCGAATACCTCGGCGGAGGCATTTCGTGTGATGCGCATCATATGACAGATCCTAGAGCTGATGGATTAGGCGTCAGTCTCTGCATCGAAAATGCGATTAAAGAGGCGGGAATTGAAAAAGAACAAATCAATTACATCAATGCGCATGCGACGTCCACTCTCGTAGGGGATTTGTGTGAGGTGCGCGCCGTGAAGAAGATATTCGGTCCCCATGTTTCTAATCTTAAGATGAATGCGACGAAGTCGATGATCGGGCACTGTTTAGGGGCAGCGGGTGCAATCGAAGCAATTGCGGCGATCAAATCAATTGAAAGAGGCCAAGTTCACCCGACGATCAATCTCGATCATCCAGAAGAAGAGTTAGAGGGAATCGATGTTGTGGCTCATGTGGCTCAACCGCACAAAATCACAGCGGCACTGAGCAACTCCTTTGGATTTGGTGGACATAACTCAGCGCTGATTTTTGCTCCCTATGAGAGCAATCAATGATTACAATCACTTCCTATGGAGTCATCCCGTTTATCAAAGAAGAGGAAGAGTGGAAGGTCCTTTTAATTCTCCATCGAGAGGGGAATCATTGGGGCTTTCCCAAGGGAAAGGCAGAAGAAGGGGAATCCCCTGAGCAGGCTGCGCGTAGGGAGTTAAAAGAGGAAACAGGGTTAGATGTCGCGGAACTGTTCCCTGTAGAATCCTATACCGAAAACTACCGCTTTCGCAGAAAAGGGGAAACTGTCGTTAAAACAGTCGTTTATTTCGCAGCACGCGTCAGCGGGCAACTAGCACTTCAAGAAGAAGAGATACGCGATGCGAAATGGCTCAGCATCGATGAGGCTTTGGCGCAGCTGAGCTTTAAGCAAGCCCGAGAGATTTTGATCTACTACGCCAATCACTTAAACATCCCTTTTAACCATCCTAATTGAGTATGCTCCAATCGATTTTCGAAAAAATCACCTCCTTTGCCAAACAGTTTATAGGCAAAAAGGAGCTCCCCATCGAAGTCTTTGTAAGGCACTGTCACTATTCCTCGGCAAGCGCCCATAAGACCCGTTTCCCAGAGTTCAGTAAAGAGAAGTGTTTTCAAAATCTGCTCTCAACGATCGATCAAACTCAAGTACATGTGACTTTTTTTCTCGATACCTTCCATCCGGGGACCGATCCCCACTTTTTGCAGCGACAGAACGATTTTCCCGTTGTCGAGATGAAGGCGGGAACAGAAGCGGCCTCTTTTCTTTTTCTATTGGATTATGTGATGCAGAAGAAATGGGATCCTGAGACGATCTTCTATTTTCTAGAGGATGATTACATCCATCGCCCCCATTGGACGCAAGTCTTAAAAGAAGCGTTTGCCTTGCCCGGGGTCGACTATGTTACACTCTATGACCACAAGGATAAATATTTTCTGCCGCAATATGAGCCACTCGCCTCGAAGATCTTTTGCACGCCCTCTTGTCACTGGCGCACCACCCCTTCGACGACGAACACCTACGCGATGCGCTTTAAGACGCTTAAAAAACACCTCGAGATCCACCGCCTCTTTTCGATCGGCCGCTCGATCACTGCCGACCACGACAAGTTCTCCCGCCTAAGGGAAGAGGGCGCAACCCTCATCTCTGCCATCCCCGGCTTTTCCACCCATGCAGAGCCAGAGTTCGCCTCTCCCTGCGTCGATTGGGAAACCTTTCTGAGATAAATTTTTTACATACCCACAAGTGAGCTCAAAAGTTCGCGCGGTCCTACGGCCAACTTTTGAGCTCACGTGGCTCAAATTCGCAATTCCTGACCGGGCGCAGTATATCTGGTTGTTAGGAACTTGCCTTGTTCTCCGGTTTAACAAAAACACTCAGATGAAATGACTGAGCGTTTTTGTTAAACTCCCTCCTACAAACTTCGCATTTGGCGCGGCCAAATGCGAAGTTTGTAGGAGGGAGTTAGATATGCTCCTTAAAATTTGGACTTAAGTGATTTCAAAAGTTTCCGTATAAATCCCAGAACTGCTAAGATCGTCGTTTTCTACCTACCTAGGAGGTATTATGGCAACGAATTATTCCTACTCTTTGACGACAAACGTGGCGGTGGAGCGCACGTGGTTAAAGGACGCGATGGTCGTGTTGGGAGCAAGCGTGATTATCGCTCTTTTTGCCCCGGTCTCGATTCCATTGCCCTTTACCCCCATCCCCATTTCTACCCAAGCGCATGTCATCTTGCTCTTGGCAGCGTGGTTGGGCAGTAAACGTGCGACGATGGCCGTCTTGCTCCATCTTTCCTACGGGGCGATGGGTTTGCCAGTGTTCGCTGGAGGGGCGACGGGTATTCTAACGCTCGCGGGCCCAAGAGGAGGGTACCTCCTCGGCTTTTTGGTGGCGGCGTTCATTACGGGCTACATTGTCGAAAGACTTAAAAATCGCTCTTCTGCGCGGGTATTCGCGGCGATGGGTGTGGGCAACCTCGTGATCTATTTCTTCGGTATTCCTTGGCTTGCTCGCTTTGTCGGTTGGCAAGGAGCCTTCCTTCTCGGAATGGCCCCTTTCGTGATCGGAGATCTCTTCAAGCTGCTCGTCGCTTCTAAAGTGTTTAAAAGCGTACGCGCCTAAAGGTTCTTGGAGTGAAAAGGGTCCTGCGTGGGCCCTTCTTACATAGCTTTTGTTTGCTGATGTCCGTGGGTCGGCTTGTGGTGCCCGTTCAGTTTTGGCTGTACCGCATTGCTGACTACTTCAGTGTTGGCTGGTTTTTGCTTAGAATAGATAGGCATTATGTTTGTGATCCGGCCCTCGACGAATCCGGACACCTTTTCGCTGAGCGCTTTCAGCCCTTTTGAGACTTTTTTTGAAGTTTCGTGCGCCTTGTGTGCAGCGTCTGTGGCGTGGGTATGTGCTGTTCTGCCGACTTCTCTTACCATGTTTTCCTCCTGACCCTAATAGGGATTTTCTTCTGAATCAATTACCAGAGACAGCTAATTTTGGGAACTGTTTTTTTGAGAGCCGGCTCTATTACTTTTTGTCTTGCGCACGGATTTGGGAACGGAGCAGCTTGGCTACTTGCTCCAGGGAATTATGGAAGGTGGTAGTAAGGGGGGAGGTGGAGAGGATTTTTGTGGAGCGCGTTTTGTGTTTTAGCGTTTTGTCGACTTGCCTGACTTGCACTCTGATGAGCTGAGCGATTTTTTTGATCGCTGTTTCCAGAGATTCGTTGGAGTTCGAATTGTTCTGCGAATTAGAATACTTCTTGCTGCGTTTCATCGTTCTTTGTTTTCTTTAGTTAAAATTTGAAATTATAATAGATGTGGTTTTTTTGTCTATTTTGTTTTTGTGGGTCGAGTTGTGGGCGTATTCAAGAATCCTTCAACTTGCTAGCATCTGAAGAGCACGGAAGAAACAATTTGGCAAGAGGCCGTCTGCGATTTAAGCTTCTGTCGATTTTCGGGTTCTTTTGAGCCGACAAGACTTAATTCGCAGACGGCCTCTTAAGGAATAGGGCATGGAGAGATCCAAGTGGGTGGATCATTGCATTTCTGCGATGGTCGTTGTGTTTCGGTGGTTGGCTACGCTGCGTTACCGGATCGAGGTGAGGGGGTTGGAGAACATCCGGCCGGAGCACTTACGCGCTTCTGCGGGGATGCTCTTTTTGCCGAACCATCCGGCGGAGATTGATCCCGTTCTTTTAGAGCTCATTCTGTGGCCGAAATTTCATACGCGGCCTCTCGTCGTCGAGCACTTCTATTACTTGAAGGGATTTCGCGTCTTTCTCGATGCGGTCGGAGCACTTCCTTTGCCGTCGATGGATCGGATGGTCAATAAGTGGGTCGGGAAGAAAATCGAGAGACAATTCGGAGCGATTGCTACAGAGTTGCGAAAAGGGGGGAACTTCTTGATCTACCCCTCAGGGCGACTTAAGACCACTGGACTCGAGGTGATCGGAGGGGCTTCTTTGGTGCATCAACTCGTGCAGAGAGTGCCCGATGTGAACATCGTATTAGTGAGGACGACGGGATTGTGGGGAAGCCAGTTTTCCAAGGCGCTGACGGGCATTTCTCCTGATTTTGGCAAGACTTTTTGGAAGGGGATTAAGATCTTGCTCAAGAATGGGATTTTCTTTGCCCCGCGTCGCAAAGTCTTGATCGAATTGGAGCTCAATCCGAAGGATTTACCTGCTAAGGGCACGCGTCTAGAATTCAATAAGTACCTGGAAAATTGGTACAATCGCCATCCCGAGCCAGGCTTTGAGCCTTTAACACTCGTCTCTTACGCTTTTTGGAAGCAAGAGCTGCCTTCTGTCGCAGCGCCACAAGAGAGGGAGCAGCCTTCAGAAGAGAGACCTGTTTCCCCGAAAATTCAAGAAGAAATCTCCGCACATCTCTCTAAGATGTCTGGGATCGCAGCGGAAAAGATCGATCGAAAAATGAATCTCGCTCAGGATTTGGGATTGGATTCTCTCGATGTCGCGCAGCTCTATATCTTTTTGGAGCAGCAGTATGGAACGAGCGAGTTGGTTCCAGGAGATCTTCTCTCGGTCGAGGATGTCTTACAGGCCGCGGCGGGATACAAGAGGGAGAGGGAGGATGATTTTTCTTTCGCACCTCGGAAGCAGCGCTCTTGGCCCGAGGAGTCGAATCGATTAAAGCCCCAGATCCCAGAAGGAACCACCCTCCAGGAGGTTTTTTTAAAGAGCATGGACCGAAATGGTTCTCACATCGCCTGTGCCGATGGGATTTCTTCCTGGATGCGTTACCGTCGTCTTAAAATGGGAGCGCTGCTCCTCTCGCGGGTTTTTAAGAGTCTCGATGGAGAGAAGGTCGGAGTAATGCTCCCCGCTTCTGTCGGTGCGTACCTCGTTATTCTAGCGATTCTCTTGGCAAAAAAGGTGCCTGTAATGCTCAACTGGACAGTGGGAGTGCGCTCTCTCGACCATGCAGTCGATCTCACAGGACTCAAGGTGGTGATCACTTCTTCTAAGTTTTTGGATCGGCTCGAAGAGGCAGACCTGGGAAAAGTCGAAGAACACCTTCTCTTTCTCGAGGATGTGAAGGAGAATTTGGGCTGGAAGGAGAAGGCCTCCGCCTTTTTGTCTCAATGGCTTTCTGCGAAGACTTTGATGCGCAGGCTTCATCTCGATACGATAAAAGCTTCCGATCCTGCAGTCATTCTGTTTACGAGTGGTTCAGAATCCCTTCCAAAGGGAGTGCCTCTTTCTCATGAGAATCTCTTAAGCAATCAGCGCGCCTGTCTCGAAGTGGCACGGCTTGAATCGACAGATATCTTCTACGGCGTATTGCCCCCTTTTCACTCGTTTGGGTTTTCCGTGACGGGGATTTTGCCGCTGCTCGCTGGTCTCAAGATTTGTTACGCTCCCGATCCGACCGACTCTCACGCGATGGCCAAAGACATCGCCGAATGGAAACCCACTTTGTGGTGCTGTGCGCCGAGTTTCATCCGCGGCCTCTTCCGCGTGGCACTTCCAGAAGAACTCCACTCTTTGCGGTTCGTCGTCTCTGGAGCGGAAAAGACCCCTCAGGATCTCTTTGACTTTGTACGTCACCACATGCCTCAAGCAGAGCTCTTAGAAGGGTATGGGATCACGGAGTGCGGTCCTGTAGTCAGCATAGACTACCCAGGCGAGCCCCACCGAGGCGTGGGAAAACCCCTTCCCAATGTAGCGCTTAAGATCGTCGATTCTGCCACGCATCAGATCCTCAGCGAAGGAGAGGAGGGGGAGGTGTGCATCGCGGGGCCTAGCGTCTTTTCAGGGTATCTCGGTAGCCAGCGTAACCCTTTCATCACGCTCGAGGGAAAAGAGTGGTACTTATCGGGAGATCGAGGTTCGATCTCTCCAGAAGGGCATTTGATTTTATCGGGAAGGCTCAAACGATTTGCAAAAATCGGTGGGGAGATGATCAGTCTAGGAGGGGTGGAAGAAGAGCTCTTGCGGCTGGCTCGAGAGAAGCTGTGGCTAAGTGGTCAGGAGGAAGGGCCCTGTCTTGCCCTAATCGCCCAAGAGCCGGAAGGGGATAAGCCTTTATTAATTTTATTTACCACTTTAAACCTCTCCAAGGAGGGAGTAAACGCAGCTCTTCGGGAGACGGGGTGGGGGCGGATCGTTAAAATTGCGGAAATTCGCCGAGTTGAGGAGATTCCCTTGACGGGGACAGGTAAAACCCATTATCGTCTCCTGGACGAAATGAGAATTTAAGAGTTTATGTCAAAAGTAAGATTAAAAATTTACAATACAGAGACGCGGGAAAAGGAAGAGGTCATCGCGAAAGAGGGCAATCTGATCCGGATGTACACCTGCGGGCCTACGGTCTATAACTTTGCCCATATCGGCAATTTCCGCACCTATGTCTTTGAAGATCTTTTGCGCCGGACGTTGCAAATTCTTCGGATTTGAAGTCATCCAGGCGATGAATCTAACGGATGTCGATGACAAGACGATCAAAGGTGCTCTTGAAGAGAAAGATCTCCCTCGAAGCGTTTACAGAGCCGCTTCAAGAGAGCTTTTTTCGAAGATCTTCAGACCTTGAACATCGAGCCGTGGAACACTATCCGGCAGCGACCGATTATATTCCCGAAATGATCGAGATCATCGAAAAACTCGTGAAAGAAGGAACCGCTTACAAGGCGGCGGATGGCAGCATCTATTTTGCAATCCGCAATTTCCCTCCTATGGCCGACTTATCCCATCTGCATCTGAGTGAGCTCAAAGAAGGCGCCTCTGAGCGTCTCATCCGATGAGTATGACAAAGAGAATGCGAGCGATTTTGTCCTCTGGAAGGCTTACGATCGAGAGCGAGACGGGGAGATCTTCTGGGAGAGCCCCTTTGGCACGGGGCCGCCCGGGCTGGCATATCGAATGTTCTGCAATGGCGATGAAGCTCCTCGGCGAGACAATCGATATCCATGTCGGCGGGGTCGATAACATGTTTCCCCACCATGAAAATGAGATCGCCCAATCGGAAGCTTGCACTTGCTGCCGCTTTGTGCGGTACTGGATGCATGCAGAGCATCTCCTCGTCGACCACAAAAAAATGTCCAAGAGCCTGGGCAATTTCTTTACCTTGCGCGATCTGCTCGAAAAAGGGTACAGCGGTAAAGAGGTGCGCTATATGCTCTTACAAACCCACTACCGCACCCAGCTCAATTTCACTTTTACAGGCTTAAGCAGTGTACGCGCCACTTTGGAGCGGTTGAGCGATTTCATCCGCCGTTTGCAGGCAATTCGGCATGAAAAGATGCATAAAGCGCTCGACATCATTCTAGAGAAAGCCCTCCCTGAGGGCTCGGACAAAAACAGATCAGAGAAAGGATCCTCTTTGACATGCAGGCAGAGAAAGCTAAAGATATCTTGGATCCCGCTCTTTTGGAGCCGATCTTAGAGCGCTCTCTTGCCAAAGTAGAAAAAAAGGGAAGTGTCTTGCAGCGCATTTTAGCAGAAACCAAAGAAGTGAAGGAAAAAGCAGCGTTAAAGGCTGTTTTGGATCGCTCCCTACTCGATCCTGCAGTCGCCCAAAAAGTCATCAGTCAAGTCGTCCACAAGGTACGCGATGAAAAAAATCGAGACCTACTCGATCCCCTCATCGTAGCGCCCATCTTGCAAAAGATGCTGTATGAACAACGCACTGAAGACCAAAAAGTCGTCGAAAAAGTCACACGCGATCTCAAGGTAAAAAGAGACCACGGATTCGTCTTACCGATCATCGAAAAGACGATCCAGGAGTTTGCAATGGCTCTTGGCGATGATTTGAATATCTCTGCTGCTTTAGCAGCCCTTTTCGATATGGTCCGAGAGGTAAATACCCTGTGCGATCAAGACAAGATCGGGATATCAGAGTCGGAAGATGTTCTCGATTGTCTCAAAAAAATCGATCAGGTCTTAGGCGTGTTGCCTTTGGAAGCACAAGAAGAGGAGATCCCTATAGAGCTGGTGAATGCGCTGCATCGCCGAGAGGTCGCTCGCGCGGAAAAGAATTGGCAGGTAGCAGATGAGTGCCGCGCCCTCATTGAGAAGGCCGGATATTTCATCGAAGACACCCCACAGGGTGCAAGACTAAAGAGGCGAGAATGACAAAAGATGAATCTTTTCTATTAAAACTCTACGAACTCGCTTCTGCACAGGGAGACCTGTCGTTTGCGATCGATCGGTTTGCCATCGGGCGTGCCATCGGCCAGAATGATAAAGGGGCCAACGTGATCGCGCGCGACCTAGCGCAGGCCAACTTCGTCAAGAAAGGAGAGGGGGACGCTGTCTACCTCACCGATCATGGCCTCTGGCTCGTCAATAAGCTCCAAGAAGAATATACTTAGGCTGTTACCGTTGTAATTTCACCACAGAGATGGGAAACCACAGAGAGGAAATTTTTAATCTGAATTTCCTCTCTGTGGTGAAACGTGCTGTGGTTATTTACTCTCCGGGGCGCATGAGGGGGAAGTAGAGCACGTCGCGGATCGAATGGACGCGTGTAAAGAGCATGACGAGGCGGTCGATCCCGATCCCCAGGCCTCCTGTCGGCGGCATTCCCTGACAGATCGCTTCGATGAACTCCTCGTCCAAGGGAGAGGCCTCTTCATCGCCAGATGCTTTTTTCGCTGCCTGTTCGACCAGGAGCTCTCTTTGCAAGATCGGATCGTTGAGCTCTGTGTAGGAGTTGCAAAACTCTGAGCCGAGGATGAATGTCTCAAAGCGCTCGACAAACCCCGCTTCGCGTAGCAGTGGGCTTCTGTGTGGCTTACAGAGAGGTGTTGTCTCGATGGGGTGGTCGATGATGTGGTGGGGTTGAATCAGATGCTCCTCGACGAATTCTTCGAAGAAGAGGGCGATCAGCGCTCCACGGGATGCCCCTTGGACCTCTTTTGGATCCAAAGAACCTCTAGCTAATAAAATCGTACGCATTTGGGTCGTCGTCGAGCGCATCGATGTCGTGACCGCCATAGACCCGGATGCTCTCCACCATCGAAAGGCGCTTCCACGGTGTCTTTAGATCGATCGTCCTAGGTGTTTCTTGTCCTTCGACATCAAACTGCAGGACTGTCGTCCCGAAGAGCTTGAGGGCGATCTCCTCGAAGAGCTTTTCTGTAAACACCATCATGTCATTGTAGTCCCAGTAGGCCGCGTACGTTTCGAGTTCGGTGAATTCTGGGTTATGCGTGCGGTCGATTCCCTCATTGCGGAAGACCTTTCCGATTTCGAAGACTTTTAATAGCCCTCCCGACAATCAATTTTTTGAGGGGAATTTCCAGGGAAATCCGGAGGAACATCTCTTGTTCGAGGGCGTTGAGGGTCGTGACGAAGGGGCGCGCCTGAGCTCCCCCATAGACGTTTTGTAAAACAGGAGTTTCGACTTCTGTAAAGCCCTGTCTCTCAAAGTATTCGCGGATCCACTTGAGGATGCGCGAGCGGGTCTGGAACGTCTGGACGACATCGGGATGGGCGATGAGATCGAGCCAGCGCTTGCGGTAGCGTACGCCCTTATCGGCAAGGCCGCTGTGTTTGTCAGGCAGACGGAAGGAGGGTTTTGCAGAGGATGACGACGCGTTTAGCGAAGACGGTGAGCTCTCCCTTTTGGGTGCGGAAAAGGTGTCCCTCTACGCCTAGGATATCGCCGAGGTCGATCTTCTTTTCTCAAGAATTTAAGAGCATTTAGCTCTGCAGTAGGGGTAAAGCCCTCGACTTGGGTCGCGTCTCGATTGAACATGATCTGGATCCGGCCCGTCTCATCTTGCAGGTGGGCAAAGGCATTTTTACCCATAGCCCGAAACAAGATGAGTCGCCCTGCGACGATAACGCGCTCTGTCTTTGCGTGTTCCGCATCCTCGCTGTGGCCGACCTCTTTGCCCTCGAACTGAGCATTGAGATCCCCAGCCGTCGCGCTCGGAGAGAAGTGGTGCGGGTAGGGGTCGATTCCCCCCTCGCGCAGCTCTTGGAGTTTCTGGCTGCGGTTACGGAACTCTTCATGTTGGTGGTATTCAGGCTCTGTGATCATAATGTCTCAATAATGTAGAATATTGGGGTCATTTTAGGCTCTTTTTCTCAATTGCGCAAGGGGGAAAATTGTCGAGCTTCAGAGTACAGGGGATGGGACAATTTTTTGAAAGACAGTCATTACTAAATTATATCGATACAAGCTTTGTCGGGGGTTTATCACCCCCTGCTCCCCCGTGCCGCATTGCCGGCCCATTTTTTCACCCGTGCTACGCATCGGATGCAAAAATGGACCGGCAATGCGGGCGCTTTTGCTGCACATCCACTTCGCAGTTTATGGCCGAGTGCGGAGTGCGGCGTATTCAATAAATAGTTAAATATTAGGGTCTTGCGAACAAACGGGGAGTCGGGCTTGATGAGAAAATGCTTTTAGTGGCATAATTGGAGGTTACCATAGGAATGACGATGGGAAGTCAAGATCGACAATTGGTATACATTGGTTCCTCTAGGAGAGATGTTTCGAAGTTTCCTCAGGATGTACAGGATCTTTTTTCAGATGCTTTGATGCTAGCTCTCATTGGGAAAACTCATAGGGATGCAAAACCCTTTAAGCATCATGGAAGCGGTGTATTTGAGGTAACAGGGGATTATCGAAGTAGTACTTTTAGAGAGATCTACACCGTGCGATATCCTGAGGTTGTTTATGTTATTCATATTTTTCAGAAAAAAAGCAAAAAGGGGAAAGAAACCCCTAAAGAAGACATAGAGTTAATTGAGAAAAGGCTCAAGTGGGCTGAACAGCTCTACAAGGAGACATATGGCAAAAAAAGTAAGAAAAAGTAAAAAGTTCGAAGAAATCGAATACGAGGTTAGCTCTGGGAACGTCTTCCAAGATTTTGGTTATGCAAATCCAGAGGAAGCTAAAGCAAAATGGGATCTTGCCTTTCTAATCAGATCAGTCATAGAGGATAAAGAGTTAACTCAGGATATGGCTGCTGAATTGATGGGAATAGACCAGCCAAAAGTATCGAAGATCACAAGAGGGATTCTTTCTGAATTTACTATTGAGCGATTGATGCGCTATTTAGTTGCGTTGGGGATAGACATTGAAATTAAGCCAAAAGAGAAAAAGACTGTAGTCCCTTCAATTCACGTTGGACAAAGCAATTTAAGAAGATCCATCAGAGCCTGAGCGCAGCTCGGCAGCTCCGTGTCTTTCTCCCCTTTTTGTGTGTAATCCAGGCACTCATTGGCTCCCAATGAGTGCCTGGATTACACAATTTAGTTGCGTTGGGGTGGGCAGCTATGAGGGGAGGCGGAACAGAAAGGCGCTGTCGGCGATGAGCGCGTCCGTTGCCTCTTGCATAGACTGGTTGAACTGATCGTAGGCAGCTTCTGGATCTTTTTGGACCTCACCCAGGAAGTGTCCGGCGATGGCAGCGCCTGTAAGGGCTGTGTTTGCGCCCATGCCTTGGAAAAAACTCGCTGAAGCGGCAGCTTCACCGATGAGAAGAGCAGAGTGGTCTGTGTGGGAAAATGTCTTGGTTTGGGAGAGTTGAATCGGCACTTCGGGGAGGATAAAGCAATCGCGTTGTTCTAGGGCGTCAGCTTCTCCATGCCACCCTTGGGAGCGCAGAGCTTCTTGGAGGGGAACCTTTGTCGCGGAATCGGGGAACTGGGTAAAGACGACGCTGACGGAGGGGGTTTTGATTCTGCGCACGAATCCACTACCGAGAGAGACAGGGTCGGTGACGTCGATTGCAGGGGAAGTAGGGTCTTCAGAGCAGTGCACCACGGCGCCTTCTCCTATTGCTGTGCCGAAGATCTGTTTTTCAACTCCTAAGCACTCTCGGACGCGGCTATGGGTGCCATCGGCTCCGACGATGATGTCGTAAGAAAAATGCTTTGGCCCTTGTGCAGTGGAAATGAGGGCTGTGTGCTCAGGACCAAAATCGACAAATTCCCCTTGGATCTTTTTGATTCCTAGAGCTTGGACTTTTTGATCGAGTGCGGTTTCTAAGGCGTTGATGGGGATAAGACCGACAGAGAAATCTTCAGTAAGGGACATGGTATGGAGGGACGGGGACTCGACCTGCCATTTTTTAAGCAGTTTTAGAGAGCTATCGAGTAGAAGCAGTGTCTGTTCCCTCGAGTAGGCATCCCGTTTTTCGATGAGCGTGACGTCATAGCCTCTTTCCTTGGCTTCCAAGGCAACGCCGAGACCAGCGGGTCCTCCACCGATGATCAGAAGCGAGGGAGGCAATTGCTGATCCTGGGCAAATAGAAAGACACAAAGAGAAAGGGAAAGGAGGGTGCCGATGATGCTTCGTTTCATTGATGACCTTTTGTTTTAAGGCAAAAAGTCTATGACAGAAAGCGCTTTTTCTCATAGAGAAAAAGCGTTTTTAGTGTTAAGTAAAAATTTTCCAAGCTTAGATTTTTAAATTTTTGGCAAATGCGTAACTAATAAGGGCCATAGATTCGCTATTTTTATAGGCAGTTTCTTGGTGAGAGAGTTCTAATAATTTTTTGCCGCCATCTGTTTTGGTTTTATTCGCTATAAGTTCTAAAACTTTTTTTTCAGAGTCGCTGAAAATGCTTAAATCTGCGGGTTTGCTCGTTTTAAGAGTGTGCCCTTTTGCTCGAATTAACTCCCCTTCATGAATCATGAAATAGATGAGATTTTCATATTGTTGAGGACAAGGACCATACTCTAAATGAGCATATCTCGCACCAGTAATGCTAGTGCCGTATGATTTATAATGCAAAAAGTCTGCATAAAACAATGCTTTGTTTAAAAACAGGGGGCTAGTGGTGTATTTTATAAGATATCGAACTGCTTGTTTAAAAAGTTCCCAGCTAAAACGTCGATTCCCACTGTATATGTCGGGAGGATGACTTTTCCAATGAACATTGATAGCACTTAATTCTGCATAGCCTTCATCGCATTTTAGTCTGATGTGTTCATCTTGGCCTACATCTTGTACGAAATAAGTTTCCCAACGTTTGATGCTGGCTTCGCCCACCTTTAAATAATTGGCAAATGCTGCTTGTGACATCCCAAATGAGTTGCGAAAATGGATGATTTCCTCAGAGGTTAACAATCCCTGTTTTTTCCGGTATGCATCTGCGGCAGCCTTTCTCAGTTCGCTCATCTGTTCATCATTCATAAGATGAGTATGACACTGCATGCAGACCATCGCTGATACGATGACCTCGACTTCCTCTCCTTTAATTTCAGGAGTGAAGCGGCATTTTTTTTCTTCAAATTTATCCCCGTCGCAATTGAGACACCTCATGACGACTCCTTACTTTTGTGTAGAGATACGTAATAGTATCTGTTTTCTCTGAGAGCAAATTTAATGTACATTTTCTTCCTTAGTTTTTTACTGTCCCAGCAGAAGGCAAAAAGTTCTCGGTTTTCGATGGTTTTCTCGTAGGACTTTTGAGGAGGCTTTCCCCCGGCATAATCCCCAGGGCAAATTTCGTCCAAGAGCTCTAGGATTAATTCCCAAACCTGGTTAGGAGATTCTATTTCTAAGTCGTAGAGTTCTCCTGTTGCCTTATTGAGATTTGCGTATAAACCATTCTGCTTGATCAAAGCGGCCTTTGCTGCCTTAATCTGTCTATCCAGCTCTCTATCTGTCGGACGGTTACAGATCATTCGCATCCCAGCTCAATTAATAGTATCAAATGATACCGCAAGTCAATAGAAATCGGCAAGGTGTATTGTAACACATTGGTAGTTAATTGGTTAATGCAGGTCTAGAAGAAAGTGGTGGTGGGGTCGACGTCGATCAGTGCCCTTAAGCTATTGGCTGAAGTGCCCAGTTCCCTGAGTAGGGGGAGGAGTTGCCCTAAGCCTTCTGCCTTGATGAGGAATTGAAACCGGTATTCCTCTTTCACTTTGGCGTGGCCGCAGGGGACGACGGGCAGGAGTTCATAGTGAGGGGGGAGGCGCTGGATGAGGGTGTTCCTCAGGGCTTGAGCGGCCTCGAGGGGGTGGCGAGGGTCCTTGCCCTTGAAGGTAATTTTAACCAGGCGGGTAAAAGGGGGGTAGTGGAAGAGCTCTCGCGTCTCGATTTCTTGGGCGTAAAACGCTTCGTAATTTTGTTCTTGGGCGAGCGTGATGATCGGATGGTCGGGGAGGTGGGTTTGAAGGAGGACCTCTCCTCTGAGTGCGCCTCGGCCCGATCTGCCGGCGACCTGGGTCAGGAGTTGAAAGACGGTTTCACTCGCGCGGAAATCGGGGACTTGTAGGCTGCTGTCGGCATTGAGGACGCCGACGAGGGTGACCATGGGGAAGTGCAGCCCTTTGGCGATCATCTGGGTACCGATGAGCACGTCGGCTTTTCCTGCGCGAAATTGCTTGAAGAGGAGCTCATGGCTGCCTTTGTGGCGGGTCGTATCGGCATCGAGTCTTAAAGTGCGGATCTCGGGAAAGATGGCGTGGAGTGCACGTTCGACCATCTCCGTTCCTGCTCCCTTAAATTTGATGCTTTCCGTGTGGCATTTAGGGCAACTTTTGGGAGGAGGAGAGAGCCTATAGTCACAGAGGTGGCAGGCGAGGATGTTTTCTCCGAGATGGAAGGTCAGGTTGGTAGAGCACAGGGGGCACTGGATCGCCTCGCTGCACTTGGGACAAAAGAGAGCAGTGTGGTAACCGCGCCGGTTCAAGAAGAGGAGAACCTGTTCTCCGACAGCGACTCTCTTTTTTATTCCCTCGAGAAGGAGTTCAGAAAAGAGGGTAAAACCCTTTGATCTCTCCCATTCTCGCTGCATATCGACGATGCGGATGTCGGGGAGGTGAGCATGATCTGCGCGTGAGTGGAGGGTGCTGAGGGTGTATTTTCCCGTGGAGGCATTTTTGTAGCTTTCGAGACTCGGCGTCGCACTGCCGAGCAAAACCGTCGCGTGGGCGATTTTTCCACGCATAATCGCGACATCGCGCGCGTGGTAAAGGGGGGGATCGTCTGATTGTTTGTAAGAGGATTCATGCTCTTCGTCGACGATGATAAGACCTAAGTTCGCGACAGGGCTAAAGACAGAAGAGCGCGCTCCGATGACGATCGGCGCGAGTCCATCGCGTAAGCGATGCCAGGCATCGTGCCGCTCTCCTAGAGAGAGACGGTGGTGGAGGATGGCGATCTTCTCAGAAAACCGCCCTTTGAGCTTTTCAATCATCTGAGAGGTGAGAGCGATCTCCGGGACGAGGAACAACACTCCCTTCTGGCGTTTGAGCGCGTGATCGATCGCTTGAAGGTAAACTTCTGTCTTGCCGCTGCCTGTTACGCCGTGGATGAGGCGCACTTCAAAGCGCTCCGCATCGAGAGACTCTTGGATCGCCTGGAGAGCTTTTGCTTGTTCCTCATTTAAGGTCTTAGGTTTTGTGGGGAAGTACTCCGCGTGGATTAAAAGGGAACGATCGATTTTGCCCTTCTGACAGCAGAGGATTTTTTTCTCGATGAGAGAGTGAACAGGGCTTTCCGAGCCTTGGGTCAGTTCGATCAATTTGGAAAATAAGAGACCCTTGGGAAATTTGAGCAGGACATCTAACACCTCTGCCTGAGCGGGGGCTGTTTTTCTGAGCGCGACACACAGCTCACTTAAAGCTTGGGGAGAGAGCGTCGCTTGGATAAATCGCTGCTCTTTCGGTTTTGCTTTCCCTCGGACACTCGCAGGGAGCATGATTTGGATCACTTTATCCAGTGGTGTGCAGTAGTAATGGGAGATTGCTTTTGCGAGTTGAAAGAGATCGGGTGGTAGAAAGACCTTTTCTGAGAGAACTTCTCGAATCTTTACCAATTTGGGAAAGGGGCTCGTCTCTTTCAGCTCGATGACGGTCCCTTGCCGCACCGTAGTCCTGACGGGCACCTTCACGCGCATACCGACGTGCAGTTTTCCCCTCCAAATATCTGGGATCTCGTAGTCGAAAACGTGTTGGATCGCATCATCGAGGGCGACCACGGCGACAGAGAGAGGTGCTATTTCTTGAGTCGTTGACATACTGATTTCCAGAGCAGGCTCTTTTGCATCGCATCTTCGTAATGAGAAACAGGGGAGAGGAGGATGAAGGGGGTCTCGGGTAAAGGGGGAAAAGAGGAGATTTGATCGGTTGCGAGAATGAGTTCGAACCGATTCTTTTGAAAAAACAGATCCCATTGCTCCTCTTTCTCGAGTTTTAGCGCTGAGAGAATTTTGACCGGTCTCAATCTCTCATCGATGGCCCTGGCTAAGTTCTTGACAAAGTCCAAGGTCTCCGTACTCGCATCACACAGTAAGATGAGCACTTGAGAGTTGAGGGACTTGTCTTCTAGAACGGTGTCGTGCAGAGCGAGGTGGGGGGCGATTTTTTGGAGCTTCTTTCTGATGAGGGGGTCTTCGAGGTTTTTAGGAGCGGGGGAGGGTTCTAGTGGTTCTTGTGCCTTAACGGATGTAGGAGGGATGGGTTTGAAGGTCTGGGGTCTTGGCAGAGAGGGAAAGGGTTTTTGGGGAAGCGCTTCTTGTGGCGCCACGTTTTCTTTCTGAGCCGATAGAAAAAAAGCGGTTTCTTCCTCTGTACAGAGGTAAGGGGCGTTGGGGGTAAGCGGATCCCTCGCATACTTTAATGTGTCTCGAATGAGTTGAAAAACTGCTGCGCGCATTATATGAGTTCAGAAAGTAATAGTTTGCATTCAGAAATTTGGGAGGAGAATCCCCGCTGATGATACCGGTCGCATATTTTTTCTCCTAGGATTTCTAATCCTTCAGGGTAGAGCGTACGAAGAAAGTGCTGGAGGTGTGAGGGTTTTGTGATTTGATCGATAGTGGATCGATTTTTGAGTAAGAAGAGGATCAAGTTCTCATCTTCTTGGCACTGTTTTAAAAAGGGCTCCAGTGCCAAGTAGAGATTGTGAAAGCAGAGGCGCTCTTGCTGGGAAGAAAGAAGCGACGAGAAGCTACTTTCAAATTGCACAAGCGCTTCTTGTTCTTCGGGAAATGCCTTTTTAAGCCAAAGAGCATGTTCTTGCAATTTTTTTAAGGGGAGAAGCTCTTCATCGCTGCCATGGAACGCTTCAAAGAGAAAAGTGAGCAAAAATTGCAGGAGCAGTCCCAAATGGCGTCTTTCTCTGAGCAAATGAGGAGAAAGGGGAGACAAATTGCGGCGCCAGAACATAGAGTTTCTCTCAAAAAGCCGCACCATATCAAATAAAAAAAAGAATCACAACAAATTCTTTACGAAATTAATCCCCGTTCTCTCAAGGGAGAAAATGCTTCATCCTCAAGCTCTTCAGCAGCTTTTTCAGAGATAGTGGCACCATAGGTAAGGAGAAGTTCGATGGCTTTTAGATTTTTCTTTTTGATCGCACGTAGGAGGAGGTACGCAGAGGGAATCCATGGCATCGCTTTACGCTCGAGTAAGGCTGAGAGGTAAAACCCCTCTCTATCTGCTGAAATCGCCTTTTCTAGATCGAATGGATTATTATGAGAAGGGAAAGTTTTTAAAAGAAAGTGGAACAGCTCTGCATTGTGTTTTTTGATCGCAATCTGTAAAGGAGTGCATCGATTCGTGTCTAACTCACGGATGCTAGCTCCTTGGCTTAGGGCGATTTGCACTTGTGTGAGGTCATTGGAAAAGAGCAATTCTCGTCGCTTTACCAAATGAGAAAAGACAGCGTCTTGTTGGAATACTAGAGCCCGCTCTCTAGAGAGAAAGACCCCATCCCCGAGGAGGATTTCAGTAGCTCTTGCATTTTTTTTATCAACTGCAAATCTCAAGGCGTCATTTTTTGCAAAGCTCAATCTCAAGCGTGCCGTCAAGTCGGTCGGTTCTTGCTGAGTTAGAGTGAGGAGATAGTAGGGGTCTGTACTTGGTAAGACCATCTCCTGCATCGGAGTGATTCCTTTTTCATCGGCAGTAGAAAGAGAGGCTCCATTTTCTAAGAGAAATAGGAATAGTTCCCGATTGTCATGTCTGATCGCAAGGTGTAAGGGCGTAGACCTGGTCGCATCCTGTTGATCGATGTCGGCGCCCTCTTCTAGAGCGCTTTTCACTTCAACAACAACAGTGGATAAGATTTTCTCACTGAGGTTTTTAACGAATGCCTTATCCTCTTTTTTCAAGTAGTCCCAAAAAAAAGGCCTTTCTTGGTCTTTTATAAGGCAGTTATTTCTCTTCAAAAAGCGGAATAGATCTCTATCTCCATGGAGTTTATAGCTATTTTGTTTACTAGGGATATTAAGGGGTAAAGGGTTTGCAGGTACGGTGCGCTTAAAAACCGTAATGCATTCCGATCCAATGTCGAAACCTGTTTGTCTTCTTTTAGTAGTCACATAGCTTAAGGGTAGCTGAATGTTCTCCACTTTGCGTAAAATAAATTGATTCAAGCTGAAATTTTCGTCATGGTAGCTCATGAGAAAGGGAGCTTTTGTCTCGAAGAGAAGATTGATCATAGGAGCGTTGTCGCCCTTCTTGGCGGGGTGGTCTTCTAGCTCGAAGTAGTAGCCATCGCTTATCGAAACCCCACCTTCTCTAACTAAACTCATTTTTTGGACCTCGGTTCCCACGGGCTCTACCAAGTGGCGAGCACACCACCGGGTAATGCAAAGATCGAGGCCGCCATCTTTTTCTACAAAAAGGCCGAAGTTGCGCAGTGCCATGGGAAGGCACTCTCCGATCTCTTCCACTTTAAACGAGCCTAAACGGTAGAGCCTGATCTGGGGACTGAAATATTCAATGGACACACCCGCATACGATTCTCCGCGCACGCCGATGATGTGGACCTCGATATCTGAGGGTAACCCTTGGGCCTGAAGAAATTTAGCAAGACCTTCCAGCCATTGAAAGTTACCGGCGCCGATATCTAAAGCGTAGAATCTCTTTTGCTCAGGGTAGCCCTGTTTGATGAGCGCTTTCATGAGCTCGTGCTCATTGACTCCGCACATCCCGTAGCAATGACTTCCATTGTGTATGCCCCAATGACTCGATTTTTGGCACTCGAGTCGTTTAAAGGTACCTGAAATGCAAGCCTTGGTCTCTTCAGGGCGGTCCCTCCAGTTGAGATAATAGGGATCTGTTGTTGTTGCAGAGGCGGGTGTAGGTAACATAATTAGTCCTTATTTTTTCTTATTAAATCTACTGTTCATGCCGACCATAGTATAAGCACTGTTCCCCTAGACTTTGCAGACAAGCTCTTAAGGGTGAAAATATCTCATCCTGGAGCGCTAGAGCATTTGCCTTAGAAATAGGAATCTTGTGCTTGAGGAGAAGTTCAATGGCTTTTAGGTTTTTGTGCTCAATCGCAAGTGTGAGAGGGGAACGTTTTCTGTAGATAGAGCGATTTTGCAGGAGTTCTCCGCGCTCAAGCAAAGCGAGAAGGTAGGATCCTTCTGTATCGATCAAAATGGCCTCGTTTAGAGGGCTGTTGTCTTCTAGATTTTCAGCAAAGAGAAAGGGTTTTTCTTCTAAAAGAAATGCGAATAGTTCCCAATTTTGGTTTCTGACGGCAAAATGTAACGGAGTGGACCCAGTCAGATCTTTTTCATTGATGCCAGCTCCCTGTTCTAGAGCGGTTTTTACTTGTACCAGGTCGTTGGAAAAGAGCATTTCTCGACGTTTTATTAAAGGGAAAAAGACCACGTCTTGTTGGAGTGCTTGTTGGTTTTCTTCAAAAAGGGGGATATCCTTATCCTGGAGGAGAAGTTCGACCGCTTTTACGTTTTTGAGCTCAATCGCAAGCTCTAGATCTTTGTGCCGAGCTGGCCTACTCTCGATCATAGGACGCAGATAAAATCCTTCTGTATCTAGTGCAATTGCATCGCGCAGGGGAGTCCTCTTTTCTCGATCAAGCTCATAAGGATGAGCTCCTTTTTCTAAAAGGAGCGCGAATAGCTCCCGATTTTGAGATCTGACCGCAAGGTGCAAGGGAGTAGCTCCAGTCAGATCTTTCTCACCGATGTCTGCTCCATTTTCTAGAGCCGTTTTTACTTGTGCTAAATCATTGGAAAGAACCATTTCTCGAAGAAGCGCAGCATACCCCGCATCCTCTTCTTTTAAGTAGTCCCAACAAAAGGTCATATTTCTTGTGTTTGCAAGGCAGCCATTTCTATGCAAAGAGAGGAATAGGGCTCTATCGCCATGGAGTTTATGTGGGTATTCAGGGATATTTAATTGCAGAGGTTTTTTAGCAATCGTTCGCCTAAAAACCGTAACGCATGCCGATCCGATCTGGTATTTCTCTTGATTTGCCTCTTCACTTGTTACATATTGTAGCGGTAGCTGGATAGGCGCCTCGAGTTTTTGTAAGATGAACTGATTAAGAGTCCTGCTATTGTCGTCGTATTTCATGAGAAAAGGGGCGTGCGTGTCGAAGAGAAGATCGAGCATATAAGCGTTGTAGCCCATCATGCCGGGTCGGTCTTCCAGCTGGAAGTAATAGCCATCCCCGATCGAAATTCCCCCTGTCTTAAGTAAATTCATTTTTTGGGTCTCGGTTCCCACGGGCTCTGCCAAGTGGCGGGAACACCACCGAGAAATGCAAAGATCGATCCCGCCGTCTTCTCGTACAAAAAGGCCGTAGTTGCGCAGTGCCATGGGAAGGTGCTCTTCGATCTCTTCCACTTTAAAACTGCCCAAACGGTAGAGCCGGATCTGAGGGCTAAAGTATTCAATAGACACACCATCGTACGATTCTCCTCGCAAGCCGATGATGTGGATCTCGACATCTTGAGGCAACCCCTGAGCTTGAAGAAATTTAGCGAGGCCTTCCAGCCATTGAAAGTTGCCAGCGCCGATCTCTAAAGCATAAAATCTCTTCTGCTTAGGATAGCCTTGTTCGATGAGCGTTTTCATGAGTTGGTGCTCATTGACTCCACATATCCCATAGTACTCACTTCCATTGTATGAACGCCAATTACTGGCTGTTTGTGGTGTGAGGGATTCAAAAGCATTGGAAATGAAAGCATTGGTCTCAGGAGGGCGGTCCTTCCAGTTGAGATAGTAGGGATCTGCTGTTGTTGCAGAGGCGGGTATAGGTAGCATAATTATTCCTTAAACGAATTGCTGTTTTCCAAATAAAGACCGGAGCGCTTGTGTGTATCGTAGTTCTGTCAATAAAGACTGGATCTCTAGGGCGGTTTCTGAAGAAGGAGTGATACCGCGCATGAGGAGATTATTGATAACCTCTAAGTCTTGCCTTTCAATCGCATATGCTAAGACGGTCTGCGCGTTTTCTTCAGAAAGAGGGGCGCCGCGCTTGATGAGAATCGAGATGATTTCTAAATTGCGCCAGAATTCCAACTCATCCCTGTGCAGAGTTTCCACGGTATACTGCATCATCCTTTCAGTGTCTTCTTCAGAAAGAGCAGTCTCTTTCTCGAGGAGCATACGGATGAGTGCTAGATCCTGAGCCGTAACAGCGCTCTGCAGCACTCTTTCAGCATCTTCTGTAAGAATAGATGCCCCTTTCTCAAGGAGCTGTTGAATGAAGGGTAGATCCATAGCATCAATGGCGGGTGAAAGAAGTGTAGTAGCAGCGTCCTTAGATAGGGATATCCATGTGCTTGTATCGAGAAGGATGCGGATGATTTCTAGATTTCCCGTTTCTACGGCGTATTGCATAGCAGTCTTTCCTTCCCGATCCTCGCTATTGAGACGATGAGGGTGCATTTCTTTTACAATCAGTGCGACGGTCTCTCTAATTTGATTTTTGACTGCAAAGTGTAAAGGGGTAGATTGATCAAAACCGCTCCTTGTGTGAACGTCTGCTCCATGAAGTAGAGCGCTTTTTACTTCTTCACTATCGTTAGAAAAGAGCTGCTCTTGCAGGCTTGCTGCGTATTGCCAATCCTCTGGTTTTAGGTAGTCCCAGACTGGGAGAGTCCAATCAGAGCGCATGAAACAGCCCTGTGTGCTCAAAAAGAAGAATAATGCGTTATCGCCATGGAGTTTTCTATGATCTTGAGGGATATTTATTTCTAAACACTCTTCAGTTACTGTCCTCCTAAAGACTGTAATGGTTTTCGATTGAATGGGCTGAGTAGGTGCGTCGGTGCTATAGACATATTGTAGTGGCAATTGGATGGGAGTGTCATCGGGTTTTTGTAGGATAAAGTCACAGAGGACCTGAGATGCTATGGGAAGGTGTCTTACCAAAAATGGAGCGCGTGTATCGCGTAAAAATTCGAGCACATAGGTGCTGTAGGTAGCGCGGTCTGTAATGGCAGGGCGACCCTCTCTCCCAGAGTACCACCCATCTCCGATAAAAAATCCCCCCTTTCGGACTAAGTTAAATTCCTGGCCATTCAATCCCGTGGGATCCACCGTATGACGTGAACACTGGGAAGTGATGCAGATATCGAAGCCGCCGGCTTTTTGTATAGAAAAGCCGTGTTTGTTGAGTCTTTGAGGAAGACACTCTTGGATCTCCTCTATTTTTAAAGCGCCTAAAAGATAGAGCGTGATCTGTGGACTCAATTTTTTAACGGGGTCATCCCAGTACGATTCTCCTCGTGTGCCGACGATATGGACTTCGACATCATCGGGTAATCCTTGACTCTGAAGAAATCTTTCGAGGCCCGCAGGCCATGGAAAGTTCCCTGAGCCGACTTCTAAGGCAGAGAACATTTTTCGCCCCGGATAATCTCGATCGATGATCGCCTTCATGAGGCGGTGCTCATGAACCTCACATTTGCAATAGTCAAAGTCTCCATTGTAATACCCCCAGTCGCTGTTCGACTGACGTTCGAGCTCGCGATAAGCGCATGAAATGGTAGAGTCTAGGCCTATGCTGGCTCGATCCTTCACATTGAGATAATAAGGATCTGGCGTTGTTGAAATGGTGGATATAGTAGACATTATTATCTCACTTAATCATTAATTTGTTTACTATTATAATTTTATCGTAAATAATCTTCAATTAAACAATTTTATTGTTTACCGCTTGAGATGAAGAGAGAAGTATATAGTACTAAAAATTTTGTTCGAACAGAGAATCGGCGTAAGTCGCGGGGTCGAAGGGCTCTAGGTCATCCGGTCCCTCTCCCGTGCCGACCCAAAGGACGGGGATCTTGAGCTTTTGGTAGATGGAGAGGATGATGCCCCCCTTTGCGGAGCCGTCGAGTTTAGCGAGGATAATGCCACTCAAGGGGGTGACTTGGTGGAAGAGGGTGGCCTGGTCGATCGCGTTTTGGCCGGTTGTGGCATCGAGCACGAGCAGGGTCTCGTGGGGGGCGGAAGGGATGACTTTTTGACAGACGCGCTTGATTTTTTCCAGCTCTTGCATCAGATCGACTTTATTCTGCAACCGTCCTGCGGTATCGATGAGGACGATGTCGCAGTCGCGGGCTTGTGCAGCTGTTAAGGCATCAAAAGCGACCGCAGAGGGGTCCGCACCAGGTTTTGATTTGATGATGTCTACTCCAAGCCGCTCTGACCAGGTAGAGAGTTGTTCGATGGCGGCTGCGCGGAAGGTATCGCCCGCTGCGAGCAGGACTTTTTTCCCTTCGGATTGGTAAGCGCGGGCGAGTTTTGCGATCGATGTCGTCTTACCACTGCCGTTGACACCGACGATGAGGAGGACGCGAGGCGAGGGGGTCACTAGAGGCGCTTGTGGGGGGATCTGTAGCAATTCGAGCGCATGGGCATGGAAGATCTTTAGGATCTCTTGGATATCCTGTGTCGGTTTTTTCTTGAGCTCTTTGCGCAGGTGTTCGACAAAAGAGGCGGCGCATTCCGATCCGAGATCCGCTTCGTATAGGATCTGTTCTAACTCATCGAATGTCCCTTCATCCCAAGGTTTTCCAAAAAGGGTCCGCAGGCGCGAGGCGAGTAATGAGCGCGTTTTACTCAACGCTCCCTTAATTTTCTCAAATCCCGACTTGAAGAATTTCAGCATGGAATAACCCTTGATTCAAAAGCAATTGTATCAGATAAGGAGATTCAAGAGAAGGTGTGATATGAACACGCATGAATACCAAGCAAAAGAAATTTTGAAACGCTATGGGATCCCTATCCCTCCCTTTGGCGTTGCGCAAAGTGTCCGCGATGTCGCCCAAATCGTACGCGATTTGGAGCTCAAAGAGGCGGTGATCAAGATCCAGGTCCACGCAGGGGGCCGAGGGAAAGCCGGTGGGGTCAAATTCGCCAAAACGCCAGAGGAGATCGAAAAGATCGCCGATGAGCTCATCGGAATGAAAATGGTCAACAACCAGACGGGTCCTGAGGGAGTGATCGCCCATAAAGTCCTCATCTCAAAACCGCTAGATATCAAGAAGGAATACTACCTCGGAGCGATCATCGATCGGGAACACGCTCAGCCGATCATCATCGCCTCTCCCGAAGGGGGCATGGAGATCGAAGAGGTCGCCGCCAAACATCCCGACAAGATTTTGAAGTTGCCGATCGATCTCGATGGCACATTGCGCTCTTTTCGGATCGTGCGCCTCTGTAATTTTATGGGATGGAAAGGGGAGATGGCAAAACAAGGCGCTGCGATCGCAAAGGGTGTTGCCCAAGCGTTTATGGACACAGATGCTTCTCTTTTAGAGATCAACCCGCTCATTGCTTCTACAGATGATAAATTGTGGGCATTAGACGCAAAACTCTCGATCGACGATAATGCGCTCTTTCGCCAGAAAGAGATCGCCTCCTTTTACGATCCGACGCAAGAATCCCCTCAAGAAGTCGCAGCTAAAGAGCACGATCTAGCCTACATTGCCCTCGATGGAAATATCGGCTGCATGGTCAATGGAGCAGGCCTTGCGATGGCGACGATGGACATCATCCAATACGCCGGGGGTCTGCCTGCTAATTTTTTAGACGTCGGTGGGGGTGCTTCGAAAGAAAAAGTCTCTGAAGCGTTTAAGATCATCTTCAGCGATCCCAAAGTCAAGGCGATCTTGGTGAACATCTTCGGAGGGATCATGAACTGCGCTGTTTTGGCAGAGGGGGTCATCGATGCGGCCAAAGCGATCGGGATCAAAGTCCCGCTCGTGGTGCGCATGGAGGGAACGAATGTCGAGCAAGGAAAACAGTTGCTCGAGCATTCGAAGCTCCCGATCATCACAGCGGGGAGTTTGGCGGAAGCTGCGGAGAAAGTCTCCACTGTCTTACAAGGGAGAGGGTAATGGCGATTTTGATCGATAAAAATACGAAAGTGATCACCCAAGGGATCTCGGGGAAAGCGGGGAGTTTTCACACAGAGCAGTGTTTGCACTACGGCTCGAAATTCGTAGCAGGTGTTACTCCAGGAAAAGGGGGGCAGGAGATCTTGGGACTTCCCGTCTATCGACACTGTCTATCAGGCGAAAAAAGCGACCCATTGCGATGCGACGATGATTTTCGTCCCTGCGCCCTTTGCTGCAGACGCTATTTTGGAAGCAGAAGATGCGCGCATCCCCCTCATCGTCTGTATCACAGAGGGGATTCCCGTGCGCGACATGCTTGAAGTGAGTCGCGTGATGAAGCAGAGCCGGCACAGTCGCCTCATCGGACCGAACTGCCCCGGCGTCATCACGCCAGGAGAATGCAAAATCGGCATCATGCCCGGCTACATCCACCGCAGAGGGAAAATCGGCATCGTCTCCCGATCGGGGACGCTGACTTACGAAGCGGTATGGCAGACGACCCTTTTGGAATTGGGACAGAGCAGCTGCGTCGGTATCGGCGGAGATCCGCTCAATGGGACGAATTTCATCGACGTCCTCAAGCTCTTTCAGGAAGATGATGAGACACAAGGGATTCTCATGATCGGAGAAATCGGTGGCAATGCAGAAGAAGAGGCCGCGGAGTGGATCCGTCAGCACTGCACAAAACCCGTCGCTGCCTTTATCGCAGGCGTCACAGCACCTGCCGGCAGGCGCATGGGACATGCCGGTGCGATCATCTCAGGGGGAAAGGGCGATGCTAAGGGCAAGATGGAAGCGCTCAAACACGCAGGCGCTCTTGTCGCAGCATCTCCTGCTGACATGGGAAAAACGATGCAACGCGCGCTACAGAGTAAAAAATGATCCATTTTCCCGGCAGAATTCCCATCACGATCCATTTGACCTTCTGGATCTTCGCAGCGCTCATCGGTTACTGGATCGGTGGCAATCTCGCACAGATGTTCATCTGGATAGGAATCATCTTCGTCTCTGTCCTCTTTCACGAGATGGGACATGCCGTGACCGCTCTCATTTTTGGACAGCATCCGCGGATCGAGCTCGTCGCCTTGGGTGGGCTCACTTATCACGATGGACAGAAGCTGCCGCTTTGGAAGCAGTTTTTCATCGTCCTCGATGGTCCCCTCTGTGGGTTTATCCTCTTTGGCGTGGCAGCGCTAGCTCTCCAGCTCTCCTTTTTTTCTCAAGGGATTCCCGCTCGCATTATGACACTCTTGCGCGATGTCAATCTCTTTTGGACGATCATCAATCTGCTCCCCGTCATGCCGCTCGACGGAGGGCAGCTCCTCAGGATCGTTTTGGAAAAAATCTTCGGCATCAAGGGATTTCGTTATGCGATCTGCGCCAGTCTCGTTCTCTCTCTTATCGTCGCTCTCCTCGCTTTTTTGATGCAGAGTTTCCTCATCGGCGCTCTCTTTTTTCTCTTCGCCTTTCAGAGCTACGACATGTTGCGCAAAACCCGACACCTTTCAGAGACAGACCGAGATGGCACTCTGCAACAGTCTTTAGAAAAGGCGGAAGAATCGATTCAGCTAGGCAAAAAAGAGCAAGCCAGTGCCCTTTGCGAAGAGGTGCGCCAGAAGGCAAAAAAGGGGATGATCTTCGACACCGCGACCCAATATTTAGCCCTATTAAAATATGAGGAGGGAAAGCTCGGAGAGGCGTACGCTCTTTTATTATCGATTCGGGAAGATCTCAATCCCGATGCCCTCTGTCTCTTGCAAAAGATCGCCTTTGAGCAAAGGGATTTTTCCCTCGTCACAGAACTCGCAGGCGCCTGCTTTCAGACCTGGCCCACTTCAGAAACAGCTTTACGCAACGCCTGCGCTCACGCTCAGCTCAAACAAGCCCTCCCGAGTGTCGGCTGGTTGCGCACCGCCATAGACGAGGGCTTGCCCAATCGGATCCAGATCCTATCGGATGCCTTGTTCGATCCAATCCGCGAGGACCCAGCATTTCAGTCTCTCCTCAAAGAGCAGTCTCATTAAGAGACACTCATCTCTCCTCTCTGTGGTGAGATATTTTTTACCACAGAGAGGGGAAACCACAGAGAGGAGAGATGAGTGTCTTAATAAACGCTTTCTTTTTATCCGCATTCTCCTTATAAACTCTACTTTTTAAAGCAGAGGTTTTCGCCATGCGTTCTTTTTCTCTTTTCGCAGTGTTTTGTATGTTCACGACTTGCTTATACGCAGCAGATTCCAAAGACCCTTCCTCGCCTCCCGTTAAAAAGGTCAAGCCCCAGTATGCAGGAGCGCGACGTCAACCTCCGAAAGAGAAGGCGCAAAAGACGCAGAAGAAGCGCTCAAAAGTAAAAAATCAGTGGGTCTCGAGCAAGACGTATCCCAAAGTCAGTACACAGCAAGTCTCCTCAGAAGAAGAACTGCTCGAAGAGCTCCCCGAAGATCGCCCTTATTTCCAAAGAGCAGTCGCTACCCCAAACTCGGCCGCTACAATCTCCTTTGCAGAAAATAGACCCACTTCTCCTCCCGATGAACAAGAATCTCAATTCGAGGAAGAGGTGTTCCCCAGGACGGGGTTCCAAGCGCCGCGTGGCCACGTCTACGTCACAGGCGAGTGGCTTTTTTGGCGCGCGCGTCAGGAAGGGATGGAGTATGCGACAGGCAAAGCAGTGCATTTCGACTACACCTCAGGCTTTCGCGTAGGCTTTGGCGTTCACCTCCCGATGGATGGCTGGGACATCTATGCGAATTACACTCGAGTGACCCCCGAACATTCGAATGGATTTGAGGGAGTGACCTTTCCCCAATTCCTCTACGAAGCGACTAATTTTGTAAATCACTCACATGCGCATTGGCGCATCGGTTTCCAGTCAGCAGACCTCGAAATTGGAAGGGCGTACTTTCTCTCTTCCACACTCATCTTTCGTCCCTACTTCGGCATGAAAGGAGGCTGGATCGATCAAAAAGCCAAGATCGACTACAGCGGAGGGATCGTCCCCGCAGGACAAATCTACACCGTCCATTACACAAACGACTTCAAGGGAGCGGGTCCTCGCATCGGGCTGCAAACGAATTGGGACTTAGGGTATGGGTTGAGTCTTTTCTCCGACATGGCAGCTGCTTTCTTAATCGGGATCTTCAACAACCACCAGGTCCAAAAGCAGTTCAACGGCAGTGAGCCGATTCAATTAGAGACGCACCAACACCTTGTCTCTCCCAATCTCCAGCTCGTAACAGGTGCCGGCTGGGACATCAATTTCAATCGAGACCACTGCCACTTCGGCATCAGCGCCGCCTTCGAAGCCCAGATGTACTGGGGCCAGAATCAGATCGAGAAGTTCACCACAGCAGCGCAACCCAACTACATCCGCGCCGACGGCGACCTCGCTTTCTATGGCCTAACCTTGCGCGGGCGATTCGATTTCTAGAGGTTTCTTTCTTATCTGAGGGGTTACCCCCTCATATAAGTCCTATAGGCCTGAGGTTTTTCGGGGCTCGATTTTTAACTAAATGGGGTAATTTGGTGTCATTTTTACCCCATTTAGCAGGGACGTACGCGTTGGTGGGAGAAAACCCCCATAACGCGTACCGTGCAACTAGTCACCAGAACCTGTGGCATTAGAACCAATAGAACTTGTGGGGGGTGTTTGTGTAAAGAGCGTGAGCTCGGGCATATCTCCTGGCGTCCATCTCTGTACTATTTTGAGAAGCTCTTGCTGGTAGGGATCTTTGACGAGCATTCCCAAAAATTGCAGCACCTTATTTAGGTGTTCTTGACATGTAGACTTTATATATAGGTATTTTTGAGGCGTGGGTTTTTCAAGTCCTTCTAAGGATGGCATGATGGTGAGCATTTTTTGTGCATTGACCATGATTATCGTGAGCCGTTGTTGTGCAAGTTCCTTTAAAGCTTTATTGTGTTTTAATTTTAATTTTTCATGTTATTTAATTCAAGTCTAAATTTTTTTTGTATGCAGGATGACAGGTTTCAATTTAGGATTTTATAACGAGTGCCTTTTCGGCATCCTTTGAACTTATTTTTTAGGGGGGCGGGTGAGTTTTTAGAGCTGGGTTGAATAAGCTGGTTATCGACCTATAATCAGCCAAATCTGTCATTTTTATGGACATTTGGCTGATTAGCGGCCTTGTTGCCTAAGGGCTGCCTGAAGGCAACCGTTACGCAACAAGGCCTAGTGGACCCATCAGATCTGGACAATCTTAGATCTACCAACAAGAGAAATCTAGTGACTCTCCTAAAAAGCGATCAGGTTGTTAAGGGAGAGGCTCGATACCGACCGTGATGTGGAAATCGTCCCCGAGGATCTTGCCGGGAAGGCCATTGGCCAAGCGAATGAGCTCCACTTGGGGCACTTCGACGAGGTAGTAATAGTACCGGCTGTCATTGATCTCTTTTGCGGCAAACCGCTTGGCAAAGAAGACGACGGGTTGACCGATCTGGGGAATAAAGAGCTTTTTGTGTTGGGCCTCGTCTTGTTTGATCGCTGTAATGTGGGCACCTACTTTTCGGACGCCGTAGTAGGCAGGTGGAGCTATGACCTCATCTCCGAGAAAGAGGAGGGTCTCATTGATGTACTCTTCAGAAACTTTGACGTAGACAAAACCCTCCCGCGTTCTTTCTAACGTTCCCACGATGGAAAAATGCTGTTGCGCATTTTTTAGGATTAGCGCATCGGAAGCGGCATGGACCACAGATCCGTACAGGAAAAAAAGAACTAGGGGTAGTAATTGCTTAGGGCTCATGACTTCAACGTAACACAGCGCGTTTTTATCCCCAAGTGTTGGAAATAATGTGTGCTTTTGTGTAGAGTTCTGAGCTCAAAATAGGAGGTTTGTATGAGCGGTTGTATTTCGATCACGAGCGGTGAAACCAAGAGCGCAGTTCAGCGCGTACCCGTTGCCCTAACTGTTAGGCAGATGGAGGGGAAATTACAGGGATTGACTGCGGAGCAGATCTCCCTGCTTGCATCCAAAATCGCTGCACAGATGATTAAAAGCTCTGGAATTCGGTTTGAGATGAAGCTCACTCCAGACTTCGTATTAAAGAACTTTCCACCTGACTTAGCTGTGCAGGTAGTGCAGAATCGAATAAGTCCTGAACTGAAGGCGTTTACGGAGCAACTGTTATTTATGAACGCAGTGATGGAAATGTCAACTTATATTCAACCGCAGCTGACAAAAGATCTAGCGCTTCCAGCAAAATTTTTGAATGATGGGACTACTTTTATGTTGGGTACGGGGAAAGAAGAAACTCCAGGGCCTAATGCCTATCGGATCGATATCGGCGTAGACAAAACGCGAACGCAGCAACAATCTGAACTCATCTTCTCCCTTAAAGAACCGGGTCAAAATGGAATAGTATCGTATACTTACATCTCTCTGAATGAAAAGGTTGTATGAAAGAGCCTTAGAGGGACAGGAGCGCTGTCCCTCAAGCTGCAAGCCTATTCGACTTTAATCGAGTAGAATCGAGTGCCGTTGCCTTGGCGCACGAGCAGCAGGATGCGTTGATTTTCAGGCTGGCCGATGGCCTCGTTGAAGTCGGCGATGTTGGCGACTTTTTTATGGTTGATCGCTTGGATCAGGTAACCGGGCCGTAGGCCAGCTAGGGCAGCGGGAGAACCGGGTTTGATTTTGGTGATCACAACACCTTCTTCTTTTTGACTCAAGTTGAGTTGTCTAGCGAGCTCAGGGGTTAGGTTGTCGATTTCCATGCCGAGCTTTTGGATGATTCCTCCAGCAGAAGCGGCATTTTCATTGGCAGATGTCGTCGTGACCGAGAGGGTGATGAGCTGTCCTTTGCGGTTGACTTTGAGTTTGATGACGCTTCCGGGGGGCATAAGGGAGATGTCGTTACGGAAGCTCTGCAGAGACTTGATGGGCTGTTTGTTATACTCGAGGATGATATCCCCTTGTTTGAGGCCTGCTTTATCGGCGGGGGAGTCTTTAATGACTTCTGAGATGAGAGCGCCTTCAGGTTTAGGTAGATTGAAAGCATCGGCGATGTCTTTATCGACGGGCTGTAGAGAGACGCCGATAAAGCCTCTTGTGACAGAGCCTTTGTCGATGAGTTGTGTCATGATGCCTCTGGCCATGTCGCTCGGAATGGCAAACCCAATCCCCATGTAGCCGCCACTGCGCGAGACGATCGCTGTGTTGATGCCGATGACTTCGCTGCGCAAATTGAGAAGCGGGCCGCCTGAGTTTCCGGGGTTGATCGCCGCATCTGTTTGGATGAAATCTTCAAAATCGGTGATGCGCAGATTCTGTCTTCCCTTAGCACTGATGACACCGACAGTGACAGAGGCTTCGAGCTGAAAAGGACTTCCAATGGCAATCGCCCATTCTCCAACTTCGATCTCTTCAGAGTCTCCTAAGGTAAGGAAGGGAAAATCCTTTCCTTCGATCTTGATGATCGCGATGTCTGTCTGAGGATCGGCTCCGACGAGAGTCGCATCCATCTCGCGCCCATCATTTAGAACAGCAGTCATTTTATCTGCACCTTTTACGACGTGAGCATTGGTCAAAATATAGCCGTCTGCTGTGACGAGAAACCCAGAGCCCTGACTGAGCTGAGGCGCGGGTTTTTGTGGCTGACCGCGGTAGGGAAAGCCAAAAAAGCGCTGGAAGAAATCATCTCCCCCAAAGGAGTCGAAGGGGTTTTGGTAATTATAAGGGTAGCCATTCTCATCCATCTCAGAAACACTGCTTTGCACCTTGATAAAGACGACAGCGGGGGTCGCTTTTTTTGCGACTGCAGTAAATGCTTTAGAGGTTTGTTCAGGAGAGCAAACGCAATGGGGAGCACTGTTATCTTGCGCCATCCCTTGAGCCATCCCGGGGAAAGGGGCGGAGAAAAGCAGGCTAGCGGAACTAAGAGCGAGAAGAGAATAACGCGTCATATGAGGACTCCTTCAAAAGGTGAAAGAAGTCGTTATACCTGAGAAGAGCAGATATATGCAATACCTCCTCCACTGGACAATGTTTGTGGCAATGGCAACAGCTCTTAAAAAAACGTCTTGAATCCTGCCTGGCTTTTCTATAAAATCTCATGTCGAGTTACAGATGCACGACAATTTTAGCGATTATATTATCTTTGCTGATGAGAGTGGAGACCATGGCACTGCTTCGGTTAATCCAGAAAATCCAATTTTTGTGCTTGTATTTTGCATTTTTAGAAAGTTTGAGTATATTTCACTTGTCAAGCGAGCAATCTCCAAGTTTAAAATGGATTTTTGGGGACACGATCTCGTCGTGCTTCACAATCGCGAAATTCGGAAATCAACCGGGGAATTTTCCTCCCTTTTTAATGAGAGAAAAAGAGAGATTTTTCTCCAGGCTCTTAATGAGGTGATTGGAGACATTCCCTTCTCAATTGCAGCTACAGCTATAGACAAAAGGTGTTTCAGTCAGGAAACCCAAGCAAACAATCCCTATTTTTGGGCCCTTAGGTCTTGTCTGGAACAACTTCTTGGCTTTTTAACAATAGAACAGCAGCTCTCTCGACAAACACATATCATTGTTGAGAGTAGAGGCGCACCTGAAGATAAAGACCTTAGATTAGCATTCAATCGGTTTGCAGTGGACATGTTTCCTGATTCCAATGCCTTCAATTTGAGATTTGCGAGTAAACAAACCAATAGCAGTGGTCTTCAAATCGCAGATTTAGTAGCGCATCCTATCGCAAGGCATATCATAAAAAGAAATCAGCTGAATAAAGCCTTCGATGTTTTAAAAGAAAAGCTGCTGGGCTTTCCAGAATATGAAGGAAAAGGTCTGAAGCTCTACCCTCTAGAAAGCGAAATGCCCCGACTTACGTCGAGGCAAGGCGCCGATCGGGAACTCCCGGTCCATTTATGATACCATTATATATGAGAAGAATATATATGCGCAATGGCATTTGATCCCCAACGAATCTATCCAAACTCAGGAGCGTGAAGAATGAGAAATTTTTGTCTGTTTGCTTTTTTGATGTGCCTAGGGAGCTTTACAGGAAAGCTCGAAGCTGAAAATGCACAATTTGATCCATTCATCGCTCAGCACCTTGCTTTGGATCTAGATGGGAAAATCGTTGTTCCCCGCCACTTGAAGCATGTTAAGCTAGATATCGGATTATCTTATAATGCGCCTATAGCGGGGTATTGGCTGGATCATGAAGAAGATCTAGTGGTATTCGGCTTTGAACCAAATCCTGCTGCTATAGAGGAAATTAAAAGGGGAGGTGTAAAAAAACGCCCCTACCATGGGGAGCCTCTAGACCCTCGCTACATCGGCACCCGTTTTTTCCTAGTGCCTTGTGCTCTTGGATTGTCTACAGCGACGACAGTTCCTTTTTATGTCACAGCAGCCGATTGCGGATGTAGTAGTCTCTATGAGCCTAAAGATTTCGAAGTAGCGGACATCATTGAAGTTCCTTTATTTTCTTTATCAGATTTCTTCGATCGATTCCCCTTCGACACGCATCCCGTCATCGATTACATTAAAATCGATGCGCAAGGATCTGATCTTAATATTGTAAAAAGTGCTGGAAACTACTTATCGGAACGGGTTGTTTATATCACCCTCGAACCAGAAGATTTTGAGTATCGAAACACGGCAAATTCAGAAAGTGCTATCGAATACTATATGAACAGTATTGGGTTTATGAGACATCGTTCATCCCACACAGTAGATCCAACCTATATCAATATCCGCTTTTTACAATACGCAAAAGAGAACAACATCCAGATTTATCAGTACTGAGTGGCATTGTTGCTTAAATAGCTGAATCTCACCACAGAGATGGAAAACCACAGAGAGGAAATTCATATTAAAAAATTTCCTCTCTGTGGTGAGATTGCATATATTCAGAATGGAATGATGGGGAGCTAGATTAGGTCCTCATGAATTCGGATTTTAATTAATGTTAATTAATAGTAGAACTTAAGCATAGTTGCTGTCTATGTTAATTTTTTTTACTACATAATACGCATTAAAGATAGCTTAGGCTTAGTATTGAACATAAGTTGGTTGGGAAATCGACTTAAAAAATGTTTTAAATCGGTACGATGGGCAGTGCACGCCCTTCCGGGCTGAGCAAGACATTCTCTCGCTCGAGGAGCTCTTGGCCAGCGCAGCAGACGACGATCCCTTTTTCTTTTTGGGGGAGGAGCTCTTGTGTAACGACCCGCTGGAGGTCTTGGGTGGTGAGGGCGAAGAGGCGGTCGCGGTAGTCTTGGCGCATCTTACGCGGTTTGCCGTCCCGTTTCCAGCTGTAGGCTGTGATCGCTCGACTGCCAGGAGAGATCGGCGCATCGAACTGTTGGAGGATACCGAGTTTGGCTTCCTCGAGATCTTTGGAATCGAAGTGGCCAGAGGCGATTTCATCGATGGAATCGCGGAAGGCACGCAGGGTAGAGATCAGGTGGGGATCGCGGTAAGCGTGGAAGTAGAAGAGGCCCGTCATTGCATTGTAGCTCGCTCCGCAGCCGTAAGCTCCCCCTTGTTCTCTGATTTTGCGGTGTAGCACTTTGTTGTCGAAGAGCAGGGTTGAAATCGTGAGGGCAGGAGAATGGGGATGCAGGTAAGGGGCTACCTTGAATGCTTCTGCAGTAAAGGCGACTTGTGATGAGATGGGGCGCGCTTGAGATTCTGGTTTAGGTAGAGAATAGTCGATGATCCACGGGGTGAATGACTTAGAGGGAACGAATTCTCCAAGGCCGTAGAAATCCCGCTTTTCTAAGTTTTGTAACATCCCTTCCGAGCAGCTTAAGACGAGATGGGGACGGTGAAAAGTCATGAGCTTTTCTGCGAGCTGGATGAGTTTGTCGATTAAGGGAGAGATGTCGGAAGAGAGGGCATGGCTGAGCTCTTCGATCAGTTTAAAGTAGCGCAGGCCGTACCAAGATTCGCTGATATAAGCAGCTTGCGAAAATCCTTTTAGGGCCAGTTGCACCGCATAGCGTAGGCCTTGTCGATTGAGGCGATTGAGCTGACCATCGCGCAGTTGCAAAATGAGCTCTTTGATCCGCTCTTTTTCATCGAAGCGTGGTGCTAAGACAGTCTCCTTCATCAGCTGGAAGAGATGCTCCGCATTTCTGTAGAGGGCTTTTCCCCTTAAGTTGAAAGAAGGTTTGAAGAGGTTGTAATCGGATGCTTGGTGGTGCAAAGCGCAGGAAGCGCCGATTCCTCCTGTGTATGCTTGCATGAAGGAGAGGTTTTCTTCATAGGAGCGTTTTCCGCTACCGACTTCTGTGAGCAAAGAGGTGAGCAAATGGACGTAAGGCAGATCCGCATCTTCGATGTGAGAGAGATCGAAAATGAGGTCGGCGTAGAGGATCTGGTTAGTGAAGCAGTCGTGGTGGAAGACTTCGAGGTTTTTGTGACAGAGCTCTGTCAACGAAAGATCGCGCGCGAGAGGGGTGACGTCGTCGATGCTGACTTTGGGTAGGCAATCGAGGGATTGCGTTTCCGTCGCCTTCTGAAATTCAGAGAGGTTTTCCGCTTGTTGGAGGATCTCTTCGATTTGGGGCTCTGTGAGATGACTTTCTCTTTCTTGCAGCTCTTTTTTTTCTGCGGCGATTTCTTCCGCCGAAAGATTCGCATCGGGGTGCATGACGAGGCGGACGGTGTGAGGGTTATCGAGGAAATACCGCTCGATGAGTCCAGGCAGGTATTTAGGATCTTTTACATTTTGCAGAAGTTTTTCAAAGAGAGTGTGTAGACCCAAAGAGTTCTCAGAAGGGCAGCCGTGTTGTTTGGCCAATGCAGAGCGCATGAACAGGGTCAAGCCAAAGGGGGAGTGATCTCCTGTGATCTCAGAGCGAGAGAGCTCGAGTTGATGGATTGCAGCGTCGATGAGCTCTTGAGGGATTCCTCTTTCTGCAATTGTGCGGAGTGTCTTTTTCAAAAAGCTCTCCAAGGCGTCGACTTTTTTTGCGTTACAGCCTTTACAGACGAGAATATACGGCACTTCGCTCATCTCCGCATCCATGATGGCATCGGTCTGTACGCAGAGTTTTGATTGCAAGAGGGCATGGCGGAGAGGAGAGGCGTCTGTCTCCATGAGGATAGAGTCGAGCACGGAAAGGGCGAGGACCTCTTCTTGGTCCAACAAGGGTGTCGTGAGAAAGCCAAAGGCGACCGTCGTTCGGTCTTTCGTGGGCTCCGCTTCGTTCACAGGGTAGCGCATCTCTTTGTAGACGGGGGCTTTGAACCGTTTTTGTAAGGGGATGGGTGGAAGAGGCGGCAGAGCTTGGATGTTTTTCAGGGCGTTTTCAGCGAGGAAATCGAGGTGTTTTTTGAGAGGGAGATCGCCGTAGAAAAAGAAGAGGCACCGAGAGGGGTGGTAATAAGTCTTGTGAAAGGCGACGAGTTCTTCATAAGTGAGGTTGGGGATCTCACTCGGATCTCCTCCTGAATTGAAAGCATAGGGAAGATCAGGAACGAGCTCTTGCATTATCTTGTGCCACAGGCGAGAATCTGCCGAAGCGAGGCTTCCTTTCATCTCATTGAAGACGATGCCGCGGTGCTCCAGCGGGCTCTTGGGGTCCTTAGGGTTGCTGAATTCCAAACGGTGCCCTTCCTGCAGAAAGCTCATTTTTTTGAGTTCAGGATGAAAGACCGCATCGAGATAGACGGCAAGTAAGTTGTAAAA
This sequence comes from uncultured Verrucomicrobiae bacterium, assembly GCA_963818965.1. GTDB lineage: Bacteria > Chlamydiota > Chlamydiia > Chlamydiales > Rhabdochlamydiaceae > JAZJZV01. The sequence continues at coordinate 163,602 of CAWFUG010000009.1, forward strand.
ATCTTTTTCATTGAGCGAGGCGGCGGGGTAGCACGTGAAATCGGAGCCGGTTAGGGCATTCATAAAGGTATGCAGGCTGCGGCGACTCATAGCGAAAAAAGGGTCTTTGACAGGGAATTTTTTAGAGCCGCAGAGGACGGTATGCTCTAAAATGTGGGCAACTCCGTTAGAGCTCGAAGGAAGAGTTTGGAAAGAGAGGCAAAAGAGATTTTCAGGGTCGTCATTGGCGATGTGCATGACCGAAGCGCCTGAAGGAAGATGCTCTAACTCCTTGAGGGTGCAATTGAGCTCTTTGAGCTCTACGATTTTTGTCACCGCAAAATCGCCGTAGCGCTCTCCCAACCGATCGAAAAGATGTGTATCTGACATTGCCCCTGTCCTTATCTGATAAAAGATTTCGATTATAGAGGGCTGAGGGCTTTTTTTACTAGGTCAATGAGATCAGAGCCTGAGTGGGATAGGTTCAAAGGGGTAAATAAATTTATTGTCGCGTTTGGGGTTTTTAGTTAAATTTTTTATTTTAATTATTTAGATTAATTTAAGTTTATTGTATTGTTAGGAAAAACGAATTAAGTATTTGTGAAAATAAGGTGTTAGAATGTTATCAGCAGATTTGAGAAGTTGTTTTGATTTAGTGCCTTCTTGTAAGGGATTTGATGATTATTCCCATCGGGTATTTCCTAGTGCTTGTAATGAGGGCGGAAAGGGAAAAACGCTGTCCGCACTATCGAGGCGGCCCGTATTAGGGGTTGACGAGGGGCATAATGCCGTTGTAGGAGTGGGTGGGATGTTTTTATTAAACATTGCTGCGATGAGAGGAGAAGGTTGCAAGGAGCTTTCTTCAAGAATCAGTTCTGTAATCGTGCTCGATCGAAGCTTGCGTATGGAAAAGTTTTGGAGCGCGGTTGCTGAGATTATCCAGAGCTCTGACAATAAAGAGACGGCATATGATAAAATTGATGAACTCTTAGAATGTAGAAAAGAAGAATTTTTTTCTGGGTATTCTAACGATCCTGAGATAGAGGCAAAGGAAATTCAATCTATTTTCGAGGAGGAAGTTTTTTATCTACAACGAGACAAGAATGAAAACATCTGTTGGTTGTCTACAAATGAACGATTTGAGAAAATTAAGATGATCTTCGAGTCTGGATGTTTTATTTTTAAAAGAGTGGATGTGTTTGGAGACCAAGGGCCTGCTTTAAGACGAGCGTTCATCTCCGCTAATGTGAAAATCGATACTCTTTATCTTTCTAATACATCTGAATACTGCACTTTTAATGGGGATAGAAAGCGTTCGCAATTTTTACAATTTATCTCTTCTGTTTTGTGTAAAGAGACAATGAATCAAAATGCGAAAATTTGCTTCACAATTTACAGGGATTGTTTCCGTTGTTATCCTTTAAGGTTGAAAACAATCGAATTGACTACAAAAATTGTAGAGGCAAGGATGGCAAAAACGGGTGAAAGGGAAGAGAAAAGCGTACAACACTTCATTTCTCAAGTCGCTGTTGATTCAAAAGTGGAAATTTGCGACTTGAGTGGTCTCATCATCAATCTTGAGCAAAACTTCGATCAGATATTCACGATATTGCGGCGTACACAGATTGCATTAAGTAAAGAGGAACTCGAGGGACTATTAGTTTGTCTCAAAGAAGGTCAAGCGGTGTGTTTCAATGAAAATGACAACTGCGAAGGAAAAGAGAAAATGCGGACCCTCAAAAGTTATTTGTCACCCCAGATGTTAAGTTTCGCAGAACACGTATTCCAGCTGGTCTCTCCTCATTTAACTCGTTTCATACGATATTAAAAAACGACCTTGTTGCATAAATGCAGAGGCGCAAAGAAAATATTAATTGCGTCTCTGCGTGATCTCTTACCAGGTTAACGAAGAGGAAGACTGGTATTCGGTCACTCGGGTTTCGAAGAAGTTCTTCTCTTTGCCGAGGTCGATCGTCTCGCTCATCCAGGGGAAGGGATTTTTAGAGCGGTAGAGAGCTTTTAGGCCGATGCGCTCGAGTCTTCTGTCTGCGACGTGTTGGACATATTCGCGGAACATCGGGGCGGTCAGGCCTAAGATACCTCTAGGGAGGCAGTCTTCGGCATAGGCGATTTCCAGCTCAACTGCTTGTTGGACTCTTTCGATGATGTGAGCTTGGAACTCAGGTGTCCAGAGATGGGGATTCTCCTCTTTGATCCCGTTGATCAGATCGATGCCGAAATTGAGGTGGATCGTCTCATCGCGCAAGATGTATTGGAATTGTTCTCCGACTCCCGTCATCTTGTTCTGGCGGTGGAAAGAGAGGATCATCACGAAGCCGCTGTAAAAGAAGATCCCTTCCATGATGATGTAATAACCGATCAGATTCTCTAAGAATTTTTGCGCTCCCTCAGGAGTTGAGGTGGTGAAGTCGGTTTTTAAGATATCTGCTGTCAACTCCATCTCGAAGCTGTCTTTATCGTGGATGGTGTTGATCTCATTGTACATGTTGAAGATCTCTCCCTGATCGAGGTTGAGAGATTCTACGATGTAGAGAAAGGTATGGGTGTGGATCGCCTCTTCAAACGCCTGGCGCAACAGGTATTGGCGCACCTCTGGGTTGGTGACGTGCTTGAAGATGGCAGAGGACGATGTTATTGCCCACTAGGCTCTCTGCTGTGCTGAAGAAGCCCAAATTGCGCATGATGACCCGTTTTTCATCTTCTGAAAGGGTGTTGGATTTCCAGAGCTCGATGTCTTTGGCCATGGAAACTTCTGTGGGCATCCAATGGTTGGCACAGCCGTTGAGGTAATGCTCCCACGCCCACTTATACTTGAGGGGCATGAGTTGGTTGACGTCGACTTGATTGCAGTTAATGAGTCTCTTTTCTGAGACGTTAACTCGTCCTTGTATTTCTTGGTTCTGAGCATTTGACATAGTATTTTCCTTACCTATCCCAGTAAAATTTTTCGTCGATTTTCGGCGCAAAATAATCCCGAAAATCGACGAAAAATTTTACTGGGATAGATTCTGTTATTGGCAGCTTTCGCAGCCTTCTTCTAAATTACATACGATCGGTTTTGTCTCTTCCCGGTCGACTTGGATATTGCTCGATGCCGATTTGTTCTTCATCCAACGCGGCTGTAAGCCTCGCTTATTGGCATCTGTGGTCGATTTCTCGATTTGGGTCGCTCCCAAGCTGCGCAGGTAGTAGGTCGTCTTAAGTCCCTTATTCCACGCGAGCAGGTACATCTGATGGAGTTTTTTGCCGCTCGGCTCTGCCAGATAGAGGTTCAACGATTGTCCCATGTCGATCCACTTTTGACGGCGGCTCGCGCATTCGATGATCCACTCTGGATCGATCTCAAATGCAGTCAAGAAGACTTGTTTGATCTCTTGTGGAATTCTTTCGATCTCTGCGATAGAGCCGTCGAAATACTTGAGGTCATCGAGCATCTCTTTATCCCACATTTTGAGTTTTTTGAGTTGTTCGACGAGGTAGGTATTGGGGATCGTGAACTCACCAGAGAGGTTCGATTTCACAAAGAGGTGTTTGTACATCGGCTCGATCGATTGGGTCGGGCCCATGATATTGGAGATAGTAGCTGTCGGGGCGATCGCCATCGTATTGCTGTTGCGGATCCCATACTTTTGGATCGACTCTCTGACCTTGCTCCAGTCCATCGAGGAAGCGCGGTCCATGTGGATCGTCTCACCCCTTTCCTTTTCGAGTAGATCGATCGTATCGATTGGCAACAAGCCTCTATCCCACTTAGAGCCGCGGTAGCTCTCATAAGTGCCTCGCTCTTTTGCCAGTTCGCTGGAGGAGAGGAGGGCATAATAGGAGATCGTTTCCATGCAGGTGTCTGCGAATTGGACAGCTTCATGGCTGGCATAGCTCAAATTCAAGATATAGAGCGCATCTTGGAAGCCCATGATTCCCATCCCGATAGGGCGGTGGCGCTGGTTGGCGTTCGCCGCTTCTTTCGTTGGATAGAAATTGATGTCGATTACGTTGTCGAGCATCCGGACTGCCGTTCGGATCGTCGTGCTGAGTTTTTTCTCATCGAGCCCTTGTTCTGTCATGTGTTCGATCAGATTGATCGAACCTAAGTTACACACCGCCGTTTCCTGCTCATTTGTATTGAGGAGGATCTCTGTACACAGGTTGGAGCTGTGGATGACCCCGACGTGGTCTTGAGGAGAGCGGATGTTCGAAGGGTCTTTGAATGTGACCCAAGGATGGCCCGTTTCAAAGAGCATGCTGAGCATTTTGCGCCACAGCTGCATCGCTTCGATGCGCCTGTAGAGCTTGATTTTGCCTTCATCTGCGAGCTTCTCATACTCCTCATACCGTTTTTCGAAGGCAGCACCGCAGAGATCGTGTAGATCGGGTGTATCGCTCGGGCTAAAGAGGGTCCAATTTCCATTGGCATTGACCCGCTTCATGAAGAGATCGGGAATCCAGTTAGCAGTATTCATGTCGTGGGTACGTCTGCGCTCATCGCCTGTGTTTTTACGCAGCTCGAGGAAATCTTCGATATCTAGGTGCCAGGTCTCGAGATAAGCGCACATCGCTCCTTTCCGTTTGCCCCCTTGATTCACAGCGACAGCTGTGTCGTTGGCGACTTTTAGGAAGGGGATGACTCCTTGGCTCTTTCCATTGGTCCCTTTGATCATCGCTCCCGTCGCTCTGACATTCGTCCAGTCGTTGCCGATTCCCCCTGCGAATTTCGAGAGTTGAGCATCGTCTGAGATCACCTTGAAGATGTGGTGCAAATCGTCCTGAGTCGTCGACAGGAAGCAGGAGCTGAGCTGTGAATGCATCGTCCCTGAATTGAAGAGAGTCGGCGTCGCAGAGCAGAACAGGAATTTAGAGAGAATGTCATAGAACTCGATCGCCCGCTCTGTCTTTTGTTCTTTTTCATTGAGAGCAAGCCCCATCGCGACGCGCATCCAGAAGATCTGCGGGGTCTCTAAGCGGATCTCTTCGTGGTGGATGAAGTACCGGTCGTAAAGAGTTTGAAGGCCCAAATAAGTGAATTGATCATCTCTTTGCAAAAGCATCGCATAGGAGAGTTTATCCAAATCGAACTCGAGGAGTTGTGGATCGATCCGATCGACGGAGATGCCGAACTTGAGGTACTGCTTGAAGTACTGGCGGTGTCTCGATTCGAGCTGAGGATCGGAAGCTCCCATCTGCATCGTCTCTTTGTAGAGGATATCGACCAGAAGGCGAGCGGCTACTTTTGAGTAGGCGGGTTCGATTTCGATCTTCGAGCGAGCTGCCATCACGGTTGCCGATTCGATCTCATGCTCTTTAATTCCCTCATAGAAATTGGTAATCGCACTTTGGAGCAGCTCCTCTGCAGAGACGATTTCCTCGAGACCGCGACAGGAAAATTTGAAGCGTTGGTAGAGTTGCTCCTCTGAGATCACCTGAGTCGAGCCATCTCTTGCTACGAAATGGAACTGGCGCGCCTTCTTCTCTTCTTGGGGATGGGGATGCGCAAAGGAAGACGACTCTTGTCCCAAAGAGGCCCTTTTTAGGATGAAGTACTTTGCGATGTCGAAGAATCCCTGCCGCATCAACTGCTGTTCGATCTCATCATCGATGAGAGCGGGAGTGAGGGTGTTCCCTGCTTTGGCAAGAGAGACGGCGCGGGCGACGACATCTTGCGTGAGCCGATTGACCGCTTCGACGATCTCTTCTGTTGCAGGACCTTCGATCTGGCGCAAAAAGCGGAAAGCATCTTCGATCGAAGAGGTGATTTTCATCAGGTTAAAGCGTGCTACAGTTCCATCTTCGCGGAGGACTTTGAGGTTTTGGGGAGAATCTTCCCGCAGCGCTTTATGTTGGTCACGGTAGATGATGTAATCTCTTCCGATATCGTGGTATCCCGCTTTCATGAGACACACTTCGACCTGATCCTGGATCCCTTCTACGGTTAACGAGGCGCCTTTAGAGGCTAGCAGGAATAGATCGGCGATGACGAGGTCTGTGAGTTGATCGATGGTAGCGGAAATTTCTTTAGAGAGCTCTCCTGCCTTGCCGATTTTTTTCGTGTCCCGAAAGGCAGCTTCCAGAGCCTGAGAGATCCGTGCCTTGCGGAACGGGACCAACTGGCCATTGCGCTTTACCACGGTAAAAGATTGCATTTTATCGTCAATATTTTGCATCGATTGGATCGCAGAGGAAATCTCTTTTGCCGAAAGGGAAGGGGAGGAAGCGTTTCGAGTCATTTTTTTCTCCTACGAGCTGGGTGTAGAACTCGGGCGCCCAGCAAAAACTCAGGTTTGCTGGGCACTCGAGTTCCACAACCGGCTCTTATTTTTAACCTAGAACGGTCAAAGGCCCCAGCGCTCACAGCGCTCGGGTATACCACATGTTGTAGATCTTTGCTCGTATATACACCATATATAGTAGGTGTGGCCTAAATGTCCACAAAAATAAAAACGCCCCTTGGGAAATTTTTTTGGCCCCGCCGCAAGGTCCAAAAAATGAGACAATTAGTGTTTTAGCATTTGAAGTTCTCGTTAAGAAAGAGGGGAGGAGCTATTTTTTTGGTAGGAAAAATCCCCTCCTTTTGCAAGACTTAAGAGAGCAAAGGTGTGAGGATGAAACAAATTTACCTGATTCCAAATATTTTGACGGCGTTTGCTCTCTCGTGTGGGCTATTCATCATTTTTAAGGTGAATATGGTCGAACCGGGGGCAGGGATTTTCAATGTCCTCAACCAATCGGCGCTGATCTTGCTCGTCGCTGCGTTTGCCGATCTCCTCGATGGAGCGATCGCTCGGGCGATGCGTGCAGAGAGCGAGTTCGGTTTTAACTTCGACTCTTTAGCCGATGTCGTCTCTTTCGGGGTCGTCCCCTCTGTTTTGCTTTTGAAGACGCTCTCTTTAGAGCCGGGGACAGGACTCTCTTTTTACGCCATGCTCGGCTGTATGCTTTACTCGATCTGCGGCGTCTTGCGCCTCGTGCGTTTCAATGTGAGAGGGACAGAGACCAAGGGAAAAAAAGAGGCGATGGCTGCTGACAAAAAACACTTCACAGGTCTCCCCATCCCAGCAGCTGCGATTGCAGCTGTCTCGATTAATCTCCTATTCGCTTCTCCCTTTTTTAATGAGATTTTCACTCTTTCACCAGAGCTGAAGGCGATCCTTTTGACGAGTATCATGATCGTGCTCGGCTATTTTATGGTGAGCCGTTGGAAATTCCCCAGTTCCAAAGCGCTCCATTTCCGCGTTCCCTCTTTCCAGCTCGTCTTCGTCACGGTGATCTTGGCGATTTTCGTCTTCTACGGGATCCTCTATTTCTTCCCCATCATGCTCGCGATCGTCTCCTGGAGCTATTTGCTCCTCGGTTGGACCCTTTCTTTAATCCGCATCATCGCCGGCAAGAAATCGAAGACACTCGCCGATTTTGAGCCAGAGCAAGAGGATGAAGAATAGGGAACAGAATCACCACAGAGAGAAGAAACCACAGAGAGAAAATAAAAAAATGTACTCTTCCTCTCTGTGGTTTCCCCTCTCTGTGGTGAAAATTCATAACAAGCGTGTTAGGTCCTCATGAATGATATAATGCTGATATGGGGTGTCGCCGGCCTCCTTCTGGGGCTCCTTTTCTTTTTCCGCGAACGCTTCTTGCGCAAAAAAGTAGAGGGAGAGCTCAAGAACGTCCAGTCTCAGTATCTCGAAGAGAACATAGAGAAGAGGGTTACCGAAGAGAAGCTGAACCTTTTGCAGAAAGCGCAAGAGGAGCTAAAACACGTCTTTTCCAGCCTCTCTAGCGACGCTCTCGAGAAGAACAATCGGCAATTTTTAGATCTTGCCAAATCAACGCTAGAGACCTTTCAGGTGGGCGCTAAAAGTGATCTCGAGAAACGACAAACCGCCATCGGCGAGATGCTCCATCCGATGAAAGATTCCCTGCAGAAACTCGACCAAGGGATTCGCGAGATCGAAAAAGAGCGCAAAGGGGATCAGGAAGCGCTCAAAGAGCAGGTAAAGGCCCTTTTAGAAAATGAGCGGCAACTGAAAAAAGAGACCTCCAATCTCGTCAAGGCTCTCCGCACTCCTTTAGCGCGAGGGCGATGGGGAGAGATCCAGCTCAAGCGCGTCGTCGAACTCGCTGGGATGCTGAGTTACTGTGATTTTTTCGAGCAATTGCAGCATACAACAGATGAAGAGAATCGCTTCCGCCCCGACCTCATCGTCCGTTTGCCCGGTGGGCGTCAGGTGATCGTCGATGCGAAAGTGCCCCTAGAGGCCTATCTCGAAGCGATTCAATCCTCAGACGAAGAGGTTCAGATCCAAAAGCTAAAGACCCATGCTAAACAGGTGCGCGCACACGTCACTGCGCTTGGGAAAAAGGCCTATTGGGAACATTTCCAACCCTCTCCTGAATTCGTCGTCCTCTTCCTCCCCGCAGAGACCTTCTTCAGCGCAGCTTTAGAATTCGACCCCTCGCTCATCGAAGCAGGGGCGCAGCAGAAGGTAATCGTCGCAACGCCCACAACTCTCATCGCCCTCCTGCGCGCCGTCGCCTATGGCTGGCAGCAAGAGAGCCTAACCCGCCACATGGAAGCCTTGCAGACGCTCGGTCAAGAGCTCTATAAGCGCCTGGCCGACATGGGTTCCCATTTCGCTAAGATGGGCAGATCCTTGGGTTCCGCAGTCGAAGCCTATAACAAAGGGGTCGGCTCTTTAGAATCCCGCGTGCTCGTCACAGCCCGCAAATTCAATGAGATGAACGTCCTCTCAGGACAGATCGAGCTCGAAACGGTGGAAGCAGTCGAAAAGATACCGCGTGAACTGAGCTCGGTAGAAGCAGCTGATACCGAAGAGAAAACTCAAAATCTGGTTTCTGGTTCCGCTCCATTGTAAGTCACTGGCTATTAGAGTTTTATGAAGAGTCATCGCAAAACGCCACCGGAAATGTCAAAATGGGCGCAAAATTGCCATTACCGATGGCGTTTTGTAATTGGGATCCACTGTATGGTAAAGGTTTTTGGGTTGGACGGCAGGGAAATGGTAGGAATGATACAATGATAGGAACGATAAAATTTTTCTTTCTTCATCATTCCTATCATTTTATCATTTATATCATGTTACTTGCTTGAGGCGGTCGATCCACTCGAGGGGGATCCCTGCTTTGAGGCGGGGCTCTTCGCGCACGATGACGCCTGTCGCGCGCTTGGGGGTCATGAGTGGGGGGAGACTCTCTTCCCAGGCCTGCCATTCTGACTCGTTTTCCCCTTTTAGCTTTTTTAGCCAGTTCCAGCCGAAAGCGACGTGGTTGATCTCATCTTTTAGGATTTGTTCCATCAGGGCTGCCGACTCGAAATCGCCCACTCGGGCAAACGACTTCCCATAGAGGGGGGCGAAGTCGAGATTGGCCATTTCGAAGGTAAGGCTCATGACGCTGATGTAGCGCAGCGGTGTCGTGAGGTGGGGGACGTAAGCCCAAAAGTGGCGGTAGAGGGGGAGATCTCCGAACTCGACGCCCATGGCCTTCAACCGCGCGCAATAAAGGCGTACGTGCTCCTGTTCTTCTTTCAGGGTGTTCGCTACCCCTCTGCGGAAGTGTTTGGGTGCTTCGGGAAACTTGAGGAGCGCCTGCGCCATGATCTCGACAGCGAGGAGCTCATGGCCGGCAAACCGGTGCAAGCAGACGGCTCGCTTATCGGGATCGCGGTGTTCGTGAAGGGGCGGGAGCTTATCTTTGCGCCCTCTGCGCTGGAAGTGCATGCCTACAGGGCGTACCGGCTCATTGAAATCTAGCGCGGGCCCAGGACTGTGATCCGATACACTTTCAGGACAATATAATTTTTCTTCTAAGGTGTCCGCGGAGAGGATCCGCAGTGCCCAATCTCTTAATTCCATAGGCTCAGGTAGGTCTGAAAAAAATTTCTGCCCGCCCCCACCTCTTAGAACTTTAAGTTCTAAAGGGGAGCGGACACGAAAAAGTCTATCAGAATAGGAGGTTTTCCCTCTACTGCATCCCGAGGATGTAGTAGGCGGGGAAGGCGAAGTTGTTATTCGGACGGGGTGAGGCGACTAGCGTCACGCGCTTGCCGACAAGGCTCTGTAAATTGATTTTTGTGCTGTAGAGGTAACCGATGGGGATTTCCTTGTCGCGCAAGATGAAGTCTCCCGGTTTACTCTTGACGGGAGAATTGTAGGATTCGACGATCCCGCTGAGGGTGATCGCAGAGAGTTTTTGGTCTTCGTAAAACTCTTCCAAGCTCCCACCGCTGTTCCCACTTTCCCAACCCATGTAGAGCACTTCTTCTACAGGTTCCCAGGCGATCATTCTGTCGGTTATTTGCAAGAGCGCTTCTGAGAGTTCTTCAGCAAGAGCTCGATTTGCCTCTTGCTCTGCCGGTTGAACGGCGACTGAGCGCGATTCGAGATAGGAGATTCTCTTTTCGAGATAGGCTTCTTGAAAATTCGTCAGGGCTTGACGCGCGGTTTCTGCGAGCTCTGTGAATTCAGAGTACTCTTTTACGACGGTGTTATAACTGTTCACGATCCGATCGAAGTCCATCTCTTCAAACGGTTTTTTCAGCTCTGCTTGACTCAATACAGCTGCGGCATCTAGGAGTTGCTGACATGTTGCCATTTTCCGATCGATTTGTTGCTTGAGCTCAGGCCCTCCAGCGTATTCGACATATTCCTTAGCGATATAGAACCGCGTCGTTTCAGGAGGCGTGATTTCTAGCCACTTGCCGTTGATCGGTGAGATGGCTGCATTTTCGAGCCGATCTCCTGAATTGAGATGGGCGATTACAGGTGCCTCGAGATGGGGCTCGAGCCGCACATTGACTCGGTTACCTTCGACGACATTGTCGAGCACGAAACTGCGGAAGACATAGGCCTTCGTCTCTTTAGGTGGAGAGACTGCCCAGAAATCCTCTTTTTCTCCGAGGATCGAAATCAGTTCATCTTTTTGGACTTCTTTGATGATGCGACTGTCGACGTCTGCCTCTAAGCGGATCCTCACTTTCTTAGCCTTGATTCTTCCTGTAAAGGGAGAGAAAGGAACGTCGGGGGCCTTAGGAGTGGGTTGGGAAATGGGAGCTGTTTTTTTAGGTACGACAGCAGAGGGGGTTTCTTGAAGCGGGATGGGGACCAATTCCCCTGCAGAAAAAGGGCGCATCTCTTCTGCAGTTGTGTCAAAAGAGATCTCATCTGCAAACGCGCTATTCAGAGAAAGGGCGCACAGGGAAAGGCACAAAAATTTAAAAGAAGTGAGCATGACGATAACTCCTAATATGAGTATGAATCGCCATTCTATGGGGTGTTATTTTTTTACACCACGTTTTTTTTAGCTCTCGAGCACCGCACGGATGTGTTTGCATTGTTTTTCCCCACAGGTACACCCTCCGGGATTTCCGAGAAATACGGTGTAATGCTCCTCTTTGTCGCTCGCATTTGTGACGAGGAAGAGTTTATCGCCGATTTGTGAGATATCCCACAGGCGGAACTTCAGCTCATCGTCAGAGACGATTTCTTCTAATTCGGGAAGGGCAGGCTCTTCGCTATTTTCCGTAATTCCCTTGTTCAGAGCGCCTGTGATTTGGCAGTGAATGCAATGACAAAAAGGCTCTGGTTTGGGGGCGTGATTGGGGTCATCGATGTCCATGGTCTTTGCCATCTCAGCGATACGCATCAAGAGTTCAGGGGGGAGCTCGGGAGCGTCCTTTTGATCGGGATTGTGTTGTAAAAGGGTTCCTAAATTTTCGATGCTGCCAAGAGCGTCTTTTAAGGGAAACTCAAAAGAGAATACCTGCTCTTGAGGGAGGGCGAGGTGCATCGGGTGTCTCGCGGGAGTTTTGGAGGGTCGCTCCCCCATCTCTAAGAATTTCGCATGCTGGACGAAAATCATTTCGATGAGATCGCCAGGGAGATCGGGGATTTCGATCGCCACTCCGTTGAGTAAAGTCACGACCAAAAAGAGCATTTCGCCTTGGGGCTCGACGTGAAGCGAGGCGATATTTTTCCACGAGGTGGAAATATAGGGAGGGATGCTGAGGATCTTTTGGTTGATTTTCATAACGCACCTTTATTTAGCCTTATCTTCCCTCCATTATATTACAGGGCAATTTTCCTTGTCAATTTTTTTAGCAGTCCGGGCATCTAATTGCTTAATCTTTACTTAAGTCCCTTATAATGAACGGTGTAAAAAATTTGTTGAGGTTGGGGGAGAGGGTAGCTATGCTCCGGAAAAAGAAAACCGCAACTTGTAAGGAGATCGCGCGTGAGCAGAAAAACCTTTGTCATCGATACCAATGTCCTTCTCCATGATCCTGATGCGATCAAGAAATTTCGCGAAAATGATGTGGTCGTGCCTTTAGCTGTTTTAGAGGAGCTCGATAGTATGAAGAGGTTGTCAGACGAGCTTGGGAAAAATGCGCGCCAGGTCATGCGCTATATCGATGAGCTCAAAAGAACTGCCAAAGGGGACCTGTATGAGGGGGTTGCAATAGACAATGGGATCGTCTTTAGGATTTACGTCGATTTAAAATCGCCTGAAAAGAGCGCGGTTCCCCTTCCTTTTGAGCGAGGAGGCAACAAATTACTTGCGATCGCTTATCAGCTCAAGGTGCAGGGAAAGCGGGTCGTGGTTGTCTCTAAAGATTTCATCTTACGCATTAAGGCAGAGGCGATCGGGATCGAAGGGGAGGATTACGAAAATTTGAAGTTTTCCTACGACAATCTCTACCGTGGCTATCGAAAGCTCGAAGTCCCCAAACAACAGATCGATCTCTTTTTTAAGGAAGGGTCTTTGCCTCTAGATCTACCCGATCTTTTGCCCAATGAATACTGCCATTTGACATGTCCCGAACAGTCTTCTGCCGTGGCTAAATACAATGCGCAATCAAAGCGGCTCGAGCCGCTTCTTAAAATTTCGAGGGACATTTGGGGAATTTATCCTCTCAATGTGGAGCAAAAGTGTGCGCTGGATCTTCTATTGCGCGATGATGTCAAGCTCGTCACTCTGATCGGACCTGCAGGGACGGGAAAGACCCTCCTCGCTCTCGCTGCAGGTTTAAGGAAGGTGTTCGATGAGGGGATCTATTCGAAGATCCTCGTTAGCCGACCGATCGTTCCGCTCGGCAAAGATATCGGGTATCTACCAGGGACCAAGGATGAAAAGCTCTTTCACTGGATGCAGCCGATCTACGATAACCTCGAGTTTCTATGCCAGTCTTCTACCGGCAAGGGCAATGGAGAGGAGACGCAAAAGTGGATTTTGGAAAGTAAGAAAATCGAGATGGAGGCGGTGACCTATATCCGCGGGCGGACACTGCCGAAGATGTATATGATCATCGACGAGGCGCAAAACCTAACCCCTCATGAAGTCAAGACGATCATCTCGCGCGCGGGCCAAGGGGCAAAGGTCGTCCTAACAGGGGATCCGACCCAGATCGACAACCCCTACTTAGACAAAGACTCCAATGCTCTCACTTTTACGGTAGGTAAGTTCAAGCAATACCCGCTCTTCGGACACATCTTCCTCGAGAAGACGGAGCGCTCACCTCTTGCCGCCCTCGCCGCAGAGGTCCTCTAAAGCGCTCACTCACCACAGAGATGGGAAACCACAGAGGGGAAATTTTATGAATTTTCTCTCTGTGGTGTCCCATCTCTGTGGTGAGTTATAAGCTTTGCGCTAAACCATGCTCTTAAGCTGCTGTTCTCAATCGCAGATAAGCGCGGTCGGGGTGGTGGAACAGGATCACGATGATCACGGAAAATGCCGTCAGTCCGCCGAGTAAGAGAAAGGCTCCTTGATAGCTGCCGCTCAGATCGATGAGCAATCCCGTCAGTACAGGCGCCAAAATCCCCGCCAGGGCGAGGAATGCAGAACAAACCCCTTGGGCAGATCCTGAGCGTTCTTTGGCGACGTCGATGTTGATGCTAAAGAAGGCGGGTTGTGGCATCAATCCAAATCCCAGCCCTAAGCTCAAAAAGAGGATAGAGAGGCCGAGGGAATTCGTAAAGCCCAGCAGGATGAAGAACACGGCAGCGAGCAGTTGGCTAATCCAAATCACGTGGGATCGAGAGATCCTCCCATTGCCCGTTTTTTTATAGAGCCAATCGGAGAGGAAGCCCCCCGCTTTTAAGAAAATCGCCCCGACGAGCCAGGGGATTGTCAAATACCAACCGACACTCTTGAGATTAAGCCCGTGCTGCGAGAGGAAATAGCCAGGCAGCCACAGGGTGGCAAAAAAGAGCATGTAGCCGAAGGCGAAATAGGCGAGGTTGTTCGCGATGAGGGTAGGGTGGGTCAGAATGAAGTTCCAGTCGATCCGATTGTTCTTAGACTCTCCGTGTTGTTCACAAGCCTTCGCTAAAAAATTCTTTTCCTGTTCAGAGACGAACGGGCAGTCTTGCGGTTTATCTCTAAATACGAAATACCAGAGCACCGCCCATAGAATACCTAAGCCGGCGATGACGAAGAACATCGATCTCCATCCGAGGTCGATGACGAGATGGGAGCAAAACGGAGCGCCGACGACAGCAGAGAGGGGAATCGCGACGAGTCCGAGCGATAGGGATCTCGCTCGCTCTACAGGGGGCAGCCAATTGCAGACTGTACGCGTGATCGCTGGGAAGTGAGGGCCTTCCGTCACTCCGAGGAGAAAACGGATGGCGATGAAGCTCCAAAAGCCTGTGGCTAGTCCTAAGAAAGCGACGCACAACGACCAAGCGATCGCAGCGAGTGACCAGACAGAACGGGTTCCAAAGACATCGACGAGCCAGCCTCCGAGAGCTGTCAACAAGACATATCCTAGGGCAAAGGCTGATAAGATCATGCCAAATTGGGTGTCACTGAAATGGAACTCCTGCTTGAGCGGCTCGATCACGAATGAAATTGCCGACCGGTCGATGAAATTGACCAAAGTGATGAAGAAGACAAGGGCTGAAATGAACCAGCGGTAATTTTTAGGACGGGTGTTATCCATAAAGTTTTTCTCGTTAGTTTTCGCAACAGCATGACCGATTTTCGAAAAAAAGAAAAGCGCTGAAACTGCCTTCAGAGGAAAACTCATTTTAATCAATTGATTCTCAATTGGTTATATGTCAACCTGGCGAAAAGTCGATTTTTAGCCCACTTTCCGCCAGTTTGGTGAATCAAACCGGCGGAAAGTGGGAAAAATATTGACTTTTCGCTGGTTTGTTTTAATGGAACGTCCAAGAATCTGTCCTAGGAATATCTATCCGAGGTTTTTTTGAATGACTTCGAAGTCAGACATCTTGGACCAATCGGGAAAGGTCAGTTCCCAGACCCGGTAGATCTTACCTTCTTTGTATTGGACGATAATGAGGAGTTCGAGTTCCCTTTTCGGCTTGCCTGGCAATTGGGTCGTGATCCACATCCTTCCAGCGACTTTGTCCTCAGACTCTAGGAAGGTCTCTTCTTGATAGGCGACATGGTATTGGATGGGAGTGGCGTAAATGTCTTGATGCCCTTCCAGAAGCTGTCGGTAGTCCATCGTGTGACCATTAGCATAGAGCAAAAAATCGGGATGGTAGAATTCCTCGATTTATACCCCGCGCGCTTGAGGATGGTGCATTTGAGCCGCGTGAAAGCTCCCGCGGTTCGACGATCGGAAATGGGGGTTGTATTTCATCAATACTACCCCCATTTCCGATCGTCGAACCCCGGGGCTTTGACGCGCTCAAATGCACCATCCTCAAGCGCGCGGGGTATAGACGCATTCTTTTGAACCGTCACTTCCTCGAACATCTTTTTTAATTTTTCTATTTTTGAATTCATTTGAGTGTGCTTGTGTGGATTAATTTTTCTTCTTGTCGAGCTCTTGCCAGCGGATGTAGAGCTGCTCGATTTGTGTCTCGACGAGGGAGATGGCGGTGCCTACTTCAGAGAGCCGGGTTGGATTTTGTCCCACTTCTTCGCTTTCTAAAAGGTGGGTCAATTCTCGCAATTCTGCTTCCCGCTTTTGAATTTTCCCCTCGATTTGATCGTATTCTTTTTTTTCTGCATAGGAGAGTTTAGGTTTCTCTGAGAGGGAGGCTACGGATCCCTGTTTTTTTTCTGCAGGAGCAGGGGCTGTCTTTTTTACGGAGGCTTGCCATTGTGCGTAGTCGGCAAAGAGGGCATTTTCAAGGGGGCTAGAGAGGGCTAAAAAGAGGTTGCAGATCCGATCGAGCATGCAGCGGTCGTGGGTGATGAGGACGATGGCGCCGGGAAATTCTAAAAGGCTGGTCTCTAAGATTTCCAATGTCGGGATATCTAGATCATTTGTCGGCTCATCGAGTAGGAGCAGATCTGCCGGTTGGAGCATTAAATGAGCGATCTGAATCCGCGCTCTTTCCCCTCCGGAGAGTTTTCCGATCGGTAGATCGAGTTGTTCGGGAGAAAAAAGAAAGCGTCTGCACCAGCCGTTCACATGGATCGATTGCCCTTGATAGGTGACGAAATCCCCATTGGGACAGAGGGCCTCTCTTAGTGAAAGTGTATCGGGCAGTTGGTTGCGGTGTTGGTCGAAATAAACGGTTTTTAAAGCATCCGCCCTTTTAATCGTTCCGAGATCGGGAGAGAGTTCATTCGCCAAGAGGCGCAGGAGAGTGGTCTTGCCTGATCCATTGGGGCCCATGAGGCCGATGCGCGTGCCTAAAGAGAGGGTGAAGTCGAGTCCTTGGAATAGGAGTTTTCCTTCCAGTTGCTTTTGGAGGTTTTTCGCGACAAGGAGCTTGCGCGTTTCTCGTTCGCTACTTGCGAAATGGATCGCTGCACGCTGTTTTTGGTTCCTCTTGCGCACATCGGCGAGATCATCGAGCAGCTCGTGAGCTTGATCGATCCGGGCTACAGATTTGCTGGTCCTGGCTTTGGGATTGGAACGGAGCCATTCCGTTTCTCTGCGCGCCTTGGAAGCTAAAGAGCGCTCTTGCTGCAATTGGCCTTGGAGGAACGACTCCTTTTTTTCGAGAAAATTTTCATAAGAGCCATCGATGGCAAAGAGTCCTTTGGGGTAGGCGGGGGAGATCTCGATGATGCGATTCGTCGTTTCCTGCAAAAAATACCGGTCATGGCTGACGAGCAAATAGGTAGGGGCTTCTTGTTTCAAAAACTTTTCTAAAAAGAGGATCCCCTCTAGATCTAAATGGTTCGTCGGTTCGTCCAGGAGCAAGAGATCGGGCTCTAAAAGCATCTCTTTGGCGAGCATGAGTCTTTTTTTCCACCCTCCAGAGAGATGGGAGCTCACCCTCTCTTTGCCTGTAAATCCGAGTTTGCTCAGCCAAATTTTGGCCTGCTGCTCTTTTTCATAATCGGCCAGTTCTGAAGTTTTCGGGAAAGCGTTGAGCAGAACCTGCATCGGGGACTCTTCTGAAAATTCGCAGACCTGGGGGAGGTATCCGATTTTCAGGCCACGTCGGGGGGATAATTGGCCCGCATCTGCACTCTCAAGTCCTGCTAAAATTTTTAAGAATGTCGATTTACCTGAGCCATTTTCTCCAATCAGGCCGATCTGATCCTGAGAGAAAACACTGATGGAGAGATCTGTAAAAAGTCTTTTGGTTCCAAAGGACTTGGAGACCGATTCTGCGTTGTATAAGAGCATTTTTTTGGGGTTATTGGGGTCACGAATCTCTTTCTCTCTGTGGTTTCCCCTCTCTGTGGTGAAAAAAATATTACCACAGAGAGGGGAAACCACAGAGAGAAAAGGGGTTCCATACCAGTATATATCCAGTATATATTAGGAGTAGTGGTAAATGAGTTCATCATTTTTTTGCGGTCCGATGATCCTCCAGTGGAAAAAGATTTGATTCAGATCCCAGGTAAGGCTTCCTAAATAGGTGTCTTGACCGCACAGATGGGCGTCGACTGAATCGAGTTTATTGGGAAGTTGAGGGGTTAAATGGAATAAAAATACCGGATGGTTGTTCCCATGTCTTAAGTGTTCCAAAGTGATTAAGCTGGCTTTAAGATCTAAGGTCCAACGGAATGCATTACTGAATTTTGAATCGGGATGTCCATCGACATACCAATGCCCTTTTTCTTGAAAAATCAGAACAGTGGGTGCGATCAAGAGAGAGGTGATTTCCGCTTTACCTGTTTGGGTTACGCTCTCTTGGTCGCGACGGGATTTTGTGACGAGGGAGAGCTTTTCGATTTTCAAGAGCTTTTCCCAAAATAGGGAGAGTTCTTTGCGTCGATTTCTCTCTCTGTTTTTCTCAACAACGGCAGATGTTTTCGGTTTGTGTATGAAGCAATACCGTTTTTTTTCTTGAGAAGGAAGGAGTGTGTAAATTTTTTTTAAGAGCATTTCCAATTCCCAACGCAGTGCAGATGCAGAATCGAATTGGTAGATTCGGGTTTTTCCTTCAAAGTAACTCTTCAAGATGCCGCACCGTTCCAAACGGTTGAGCGCATTTTGAATCGGGGTGAGGGGGACCTCTAAGAGGGTTGCTAACTGAGCCCCGTAACACCGCTCATTGACGAATAGGAAGAGGAGGATCCTCTCTATATTCTGGTTGCCGAATAGTGTGTGAATCATAAAAAACAACCTGGATTTTAGGTTAAATTTTATGACTGTTTTTCTTTTTTTTCAATGGGAAAAACAATACAGGGATCTGTTTCGAACTAAAAACTAGGTTCAATTTCTGGCAAGGGGTAGTTGAGAAAACGAGCCTCATCTGGTAGGCTTGGAGGCGTAAATTTTCCAAAAGGAGGAGGATGATGGTCTCTCAAACGTTAAGCTTACCGCGTACGGAAATGCAGTCGAAGTATTTGACATTGTTACAAATATTCTTTGCTTCCTGTTTCATCGGGCTGTGTGCCCAAATAAAGATCCCCTGTTACCCGGTCCCATTTACGGGGCAGACATTTGCGATTATGTGCATCGCTGCTTATCTGGGAAAAAATAAAGCAGCCAGTGCAGCAATTCTCTATCTCATCGAAGGGTGTTTGGGCTACCCCGTGTTCGCCGGAGGAAATTCTGGTTTGGCTTATTTCGTAGGCCCTACTGGTGGGTATTTGATGTCCTATCCGGTGGAAGCGTATCTGTTCGGTTGGCTTTTGGCGAAGAGGGAAATCCCCCTTTTCCAAAAAATTTTAGGAGGCACCCTAATTGCTTATCTACAATTGGGCATCGGCTCTTGTTGGCTGGCTACTTTTATCGGGTTTCAAAAGGTGTTGTCTTTCGGTTTTTACCCTTTCCTTCCTATAGAAGCACTCAAGGCGACTCTGGTGTGCTATTTGTTTAAATCAAAAAAATAAGAGGTTTTTTTCATGAGTTATGATTTTAATGTGAAAGCATATTCTATTAATGTTACCTATCCGCTAATGAAGATGGAGTTGCATTTAGAAACGGAGCATCAGATCAGTTCAGATACGACCCTTAATGAAATACAGGTGGAAATATTCGAACAGGTTTGGACGAAAGCCCTAGCGTTTTTTGGGCCTACGATTCCCCATGGGGCGCCGGAACAAGTAGTTTTAAGTGTAGACGGTGTGGAAATTCTCGACAGTTCCAGTTTAAAGGCTGCTGCGATTCAAGGGAAAGCTTTTACAGCGGTGTTTATGCATCGGAGGTAATTCTTGAGTTGCGTTCGGTATAAAGGGTGTGGGCTACGCCACACCCTTTGCAAGATTAGAAAGCCCAGCCCAATCCGCCGCCGACTGTCACACCGCCGACTTGAACGTCATGTCCTTCCGTTCTTTTCTTGTGGCTGTGGAAATGGAGCATCCGGTAGGAGTATTCCCCGAAGATATCGATTGTGAAGTGGTCTCCGATGTTAAATAGTACGCCTGTGTTGGCAAAGCCGCCGACCCCTTGCGCGTGCATTTTTTTGGGGACATAGGGAGAGTGGTTGCGGACGTGGACGTAGAAGTAGCGTGGGCCGAGGGTCAAGTAGAACTTAGCGTAGTCAGTAATTGTAAAGATGGGGCGCAGTCCTACACTGATGGGGAGCTCCCAAAGAGATGTTTTGTGGTGGAGTGGGCGCGAGTGACCTGTCGCCTGTAGGTATTCGATGCTCGCATAGATGTGGATGAAGTCTTGGTAGAGGGGATAAGATCCCGAGAGTTGTACATCGGGGCCACCGTGCTTATAAATGCGGTTCATGTGGTGATCGGTGAAGAAGAAATATCCCGCCTTAGCTTCTAGAAAGGGGCGTTGGTGTGGGGCTTCGTCCGATTCATAAGATGTAGTAGTGTCTTCTTCCGCATCTTCCGCATCGGCGAGTGCATCGTCTCCATAGAAAAAGTCATCATCATAGAGATCTTCATCTAGATCTTCTACTAGCAAAGGATAAAAGCTCTGAGCGGTAGGTTCATCCAGTAGCTCTTCTTCTTGATCGAAGTCAGCATACACGGTGGAAACAGTACTCAGTAGAGAACTAAAAAAAGCGAGGGCGAGTCTTATTTTCATCTTTTGTCTCCATAATGTGCTTTATATCTTTATGGGTTATTTTTTTAAACATCTTTTATTTTTAGGTTATATTTTCTGTGTCAAGATCCTCTGACGACGACAATAGCGGGATTACTCGGACCGGCTGCTGTATTGGCGACTAAGGAATAGGTTTGGCTTCCCTCAGATTGATCGTGATCTTTATAGGAATCAGCATCTCCATCTAGGACAGCGATCAACTCTCCATCGCGGTAGAGGGAATAATTGATTATCCCAGAAGCCTGTTGCCACTTGAGGCTGTTGAACCGCTCACTGACGACTGCAAAGTCATCTATTTTCTGTTTGCCCGTAAAGCCTTGGGGTGTGGGAGAGGGTGATGGAGGGGGGCCTGGTGGTGGAGGAGATGGAGGGGGCGGAGGGGGTGGCAGAGGTCCTGCAGAGCCCAGGGCATAGGTGGGGGCTAAACCTGAGCCTACCCATGTGGCGATGAATAAGTCGGTCGTTTGAGAGCTAAATGAGCACACGACGTCGAATCCAGTTGAGATGCCGCCCGGGATTGAAGTGGAAGAAGACCAGGCGCCACCAGAATAGAGAGAATACATAGGGAGGTCCGTATCTAAGTCCACCCAAGTGGCGAGGTACGAGCCATCAACAGAGTTAACTGTGTTAAAGACTGTGCCTTTCACAAATGAACCCCCAGGAATTGTAAGAATAGGACCCCAGGTCAATGGGTTTGTGAGCGTGAGGAGGATCGATTTTGGATTGGATCCATTGTCCTTCCATGTGATGAGGAATTGATTGGATCCCACAGAAGACACGAAGGGAGAAGTATTCCCGACTTCGGGAGAGCCCGGAACGGCTGTTGCTGTTTGCCAAGAACCAGTAAAAAGAGAATAAAAGAGGACACTAGCCGTTGCGTCTCGCCAGACGGCCATGTAGTTGCCTGAAGCGGATCCAGCTATAACAGGAGAACAGGTTGTTGTAGAGGTTCCTGGGATTGGGTTACCGGGTAGAAATGACGTGCCATTGTAGGCAGAGTAGAGGGGAGCGGGAAAAGGTTGTGAACTGTTATCAGGGGCCCAAGTCGCTGCGAAGTTCTGTGTCGCCAGATCTGGCTTCGCGCCAATAGAAGCGGGACAGGCCATGCCATGCGTCTCTGGAAGGAATTTTTGTGCGTTCTCAAACCGGCCTCCTGAGAAAGCTTTCGCATAGTAGGCGATTCCAGTGGGATCGAGCCATGTAGCCAGAGTTGTCCCGTTGGGGATCACGGCGGTAGAAACAGAATCAGATGAGGATATATCGCTTACTGTAAGAGAGGGTTGCCATGTTATTCCCACTGTCACTGGTTGCAGGAGCGAATAATAAGGCATAGAAGTGCTCCGATCCGTCCACGTTGCAATGGCTTGTCCAGTTGGGGGAATGTAGGAGACGTAGACAACATTGCTCTTTGTAGGCGCCCCATTAAAGATGTTACTGGGAGTCGTCCAATTTAACGCCATTATCCCACCAGGCAAGGCGGAAAAAAGAGCGACAGAAAAAAATAACGAACGCATGCTTAAAGCCCCTTATCTTAAGATTATCTCGACTTATACCCAAGTGGACTCAAAAGTCGGCGCGGCCCTACGGCTAACTTTTGAGTCCACTTGGGTATACTCCAGCCTCCTTTTAAAGAAAAGTATTTCTTTTGTGTTCTCAGGGCGATTGGAATTTCGAAAATTTGGGGAGCCCGCAGGCGGGACATTTTTCGATGGAGAGGAGTTTGTCGAGGTATTCCTGGACGGCGAGGATATAGGTGCCGTGGCTCCAGGTAAGGGGAGAGACCGATAACGGGACGTGGGTGTAGGGATCGATCTGTTCGGCGAGCACGCCGCTTGGCAACGCATGGTCGGCCACCCAAAGGAGAATGTCGAGTGCGGGCTTTAGCTCCTCGTGCGTCTTAGCGCGGGCGATGTGGTATTGCGCGAGCCAAAGTGTTGTGACGAACCAGGGGTTTCCTATATCATTCGGAGCGACGCGGTAGTAGGGGTCGTTTTCATAGCGAGCGAGGCCTCCACCTTGATCAGCGCGCCAGAGCTTTGCGTAGACTTGCTCCATCGTGCTCGTGACTTTGGGGTCATCGGAGGCGTAGGCGCCGAAGGCGAAGATCCCGTAGAGGCTTGCATCGAGGGTCGCATCGACTTCGATCTTTCCATCGGGCAAGAAGGAGATCATCCGGGCAAAGCGCTTCTCTTTTTCGAGGTAGAGATAGCGGTCCATGCCCTCGCGCATCTGCTTCGCGCCTTCTCGATAGGATTGAGCGAGTTCTACATCGCCAAAGGCTTCCATGAAATGGGAAGCGGCAATCAGGCCTCCGTAGACAGTGGATACCGTAAACGTGAGTACGCCCCGCCTCTCTTCCCAGAGGTCGTAACTAGGCAGAGGTAGCCCTGTCTCCAGGTTGCGGTAATTCATCATGAAATCGGCAGCGGTGCGGATCAAACTTTTATAGAGAGGGCGGATCAATTCGATGTCTTTGTAAAGAGCGTAATGTTCCCAGAGTGCCCAAATGACGAGCGCTGTTTCATCTTCTTGAATCGGCAGCTGTGCGATCTTTCCCTGAATCCAAGGATGCCAAGAGCTCGCGGGGACACCGCTTGGCATGTATTTGTGGAGAAAATATCCCTCTTTTTCGATGATCTCATTGCAGAATTGATAGAACCTACAGGGTAACTCATACCCTGCGCGGTCGAAGGCGTGGGAGATGAGGGCGGCATCGCGGGGCCACATATAGCTATAGGTATCGCGATTAAAATCGATCACATCGGAATCAGCGCCTGCGATGATGCTCCCGCAGTTGTTGATCTGCGCGCGGGTGATGAGAAGGCTTCTTTTATAAAGCCGCAGGACTTTGGCAGGGAGGAGATCTTTGTTGAGAGGGTTCTTATTCACCCAGAGCTTCCAGTAATCGATCGTGCGCTTTAAAAAATACTCAGGTCCTCTTTTTCTCACTTTGCGGTTGATCTCTTTGACCTCGTCCCAACTTTTGCCACAGGCGATCCAATAGAAACAGGTCTGTGTGCTCTTCGGAGCAAGTGTCAGGGAAATCTGGACGACAGAGTCGACAGATCCTTGTGCAATCGGATTATTGCTCAAGATCCCATCCTCTGCGTCCCGCCAGGCTCCTTCTAATCCCTTGCTCTCTTTGTTGCCGATGGCAAAATGCTCGATGCCGAATTTCCCATTGACGTGGATGTTGCTGAGAAAATACCGCTCATTTTTGTAGTGCAAAATACCGTTAACGTCAGGACGGAACTCTCCCGTGTCTCCGATCTCATTGGTGTAGATGTGAAAATCTTGTCCGAGAAAAAGACGGATCTCTTTCTCCTGATCAGAACCGTTTTCGAGAGTGATTTTTTTAAGGTAGACATTTTCGTAGAAATCGACCCCATCGTTGAAAGTCATTTTGAGGGGAAGGGAAGTATGGGTGAGCGTGACTTGGGTAACGAGAGCGTCCTCTAGGTAATCCCTTTCGATTTTCCAATCGTGCGGAAGCCAGCTAAAGTGCCGATCGATCCAGACCCCAAAGCGAAAAGGCTCTCCTTTCGTTTGGTTTTCCTCTCCGACATGGGGGAAATAGAGTTCGCGCAAAAGGGCATCCTTATCGAACGCGATGAGGATGTTTCCATTGCCGATGCTCAAATCTCTAGGCATCGATTTTCTCAGCCAATGTATGTGCGATCTCTTCTGCTTGGCGCAATTTGGCCTCGCGCGTTTCTTGCCCCATGTCCATGGGTTCTGCCTTGATACAGGTGATATCCGTAATGCCGACGAATCCAAAGACCGCGCGCAGGTAGGGTTCTTGGAAATCGAGGCTTTTGGTTTGAGGGGAGCTGTAGTCGCCGCCGCGGCTCTCGATGATCACCATCTTTTTGTTTTTAGCCAGTCCCTCTACGCCTGAGTCTGTGTAGCGGAAGAGGTATTTGGGTTGCACGATCACATCGATATACTGTTTGAGAAGGTAAGGGATGTGAAAGTTCCACATCGGTGTGCTGATGAGATAGAGATCTGCAGAGAGAAACCGTTCGATGTGGCGGATGATATCCTCCCACGATTCTTTAGCTTCGCCGAAGAGATCTTTTCCTGAGAGCAAAAGATATTTTCCCGCGACGCTTTTTAGGGTTAAAGAGGGGATGTCTTCCTCGAACAGATTGAGTTCATCGATGGCGCAGTTGGGGTGTTTTGTTTTAAAAGCGTCGAGAAAGACGTGACTCACTTCGAGTGTACGCGATTTCTCTTCTCGGGGCGAGGCGATGATGTGCAGCAACTTTTTCATAATAGTGGCTCCTTTTTTGGTTTATCCGAGCGAAACGACGTTGTTGCATAACCGTGGGATGAACCTTTTTTTTTATATAATGGTTTCTGGATTTTTTAGATAATTGTTTTTGTTTTATATTTGTTGCTTAAGTTATTAAGAGGTTATGAAAAAGACGTTGTTGATTTCTGTCATTGCTCTTTGTGTAACGGCAATTGTGATCGTATCGATTGTGGTTGCCTTTCGAGAAAAGAAAGAGCGCGACTTCATTACCTTGTATGGGAATGTCGATGTCCGCCAGGTCGACATCGGATTTCGGGTAGCGGGTCAAGTGACAGAATTGTTCTTCGAAGAGGGGGATGTCGTCAGAGAAGGGGACTTGATGTGCGTCTTAAGTACAACCCCCTACGATAGTCAGCTCGATGAGGCGATTGCTCTAAAAGAGGCGATTGCGGTGAATTTGGAGAATGCAGAGATCCTGTTGCGTCGGCGTGTGGAGTTGGTGGATGTGGGGGCTGTTTCGCAAGAAGATGTCGATAATGCGCTTGCTAATCGAAACCAGCTCATCGCAAATTTGGCACAGGCGGACTCGGCCATCCTCGTAGCCCGCGACAATTTGACTTACACGAGAGCCTATGCGCCGACCGATGGGATTTTGCTCACGCGGATCCGGGAACCGGGAACAGTGGTCAACCCGGCTGATCCCGTCTACACGCTCTCTGTCAGCTCTCCTGTCTGGATCCGTGCTTTTGTCGATGAACCTGATTTAGGCACTGTCTATTACGGAATGCATGCAGAGGTATTCACCGATATCAAAGGGGGCAAGAGCTACCCCGGGACGATCGGATTCATTTCTCCCGTCGCAGAATTTACACCCAAAACAGTCGAAAGTACGCAGTTGCGCACCGATCTCGTCTATCGCCTGCGCATCTATGTCGACAATCCAGATCGAGGACTCGTCCAGGGGATGCCCGTCACTGTCAAACTCGATTTGAGGAGACAGCACGATGTTATACCGAAATAATACCAATCCTCGAAAACAACCTGCATTTCAGCTGCGTCGAATCCCGGCGCTTTCACGCGCTCAAATGCAGGTTATTTTCGAGGATTGGTATAACTTGAAGAATCGGGTTTTGGCGGCGTCGGCTTTATCCCAGAATTTTTGTTTTCACTCGCGCCTTGTCTCTCGGCAATGGTCGCTCGCTCCAAACAAAAATTCTGGGGGGCCTCCTTGTCAAAATCCCGATTCTTCAAGTTATTTCGATATGGTCGAGATTAAAGGGCTTTCCAAAAGATTTCCAAAAACCTCCTCAGATGCCATCAAACGGCTCGACGCCTCTTTCCCGACAGGTAAAATCATAGGGCTAGTGGGGCCTGATGGCGCAGGGAAGACGACGTTGATCCGCTTGATCGCCGCTCTTTTGACTCCTACGGAAGGCGCGATCTCGATTAAAGGATTGGATACAGTAAAAGACAGAGAGCAGATTCCTCATTTGATAGGCTATATGCCTCAAAAGTTCGGGCTCTACGAAGATCTCACGGTGCAGCAGAATCTCGATCTCTACGCCGATTTAAAAAATGTGGTGGGGGAAGAGAAGCGCGCGACTTGTGAAAAGCTCCTTCACTTCACCGCGCTCGAGCCTTTTACAGGCAGGTTGGCAAAAAATCTCTCGGGTGGGATGAAGCAAAAACTCGGCCTCGCTTGTGCCCTGATCAAAAAACCGACCCTGCTCCTGCTCGATGAACCCAGCGTCGGCGTCGATCCCGTCTCGCGGCGCGAACTGTGGAAAATGGTGAAGGATCTACTCGATGAGGGGATCTCCGTGCTGTGGAGCACGGCTTATCTCGAAGAGGCGGAACAGTGCGATCACGTACTTTTGTTAAATGAGGGGAAGCTCCTCTACAGCGGAGACCCCAAACAGCTGACGGAAAAGATGGAAGGGAGGACCTTTGCGATCGAGGAGACAGATCGCCGTGCACTTTTGTTTACTTTGCTTAAAAACAAAGAGGTCATAGATGGGGTCATTCAGGGAAGCACGGTACGCGTTCTATTGCGGGACAAGAATATTTTAAGCGGATACCCAGCGCTCCATGCTGTTCCGCCTCGCTTTGAAGATGGGTTCATCGACATTTTAGGGGGTGGGCCTGGAGGAGAATCGCAGCTTGCCGACAGAGCGCCTCTCGTTACAAAAAAGGGGGACACGCCGATCGTTGCGGAGAATGTGACCAAGCGGTTTGGAGACTTTGTCGCGGTCGATGATATCTCCCTCTCTGTCCGAAGAGGAGAGATCTTCGGCTTATTAGGACCCAATGGTGCGGGGAAGACGACGCTGTTTAAGATGCTCTGTGGTCTCCTCCATCCGACATCGGGAAAAGCCCAGGTCGACGGGGTCGATTTAGAGACGTCTGTCAAGCCGCGCAGAGAGATCGGCTACATGGCTCAAAAATTTTCCCTCTATGGCAATTTGAGCGTCTATCAGAATTTGGAGTTTTTCTCCGGAATTTATGGCCTTACCCTCAAGGAGCAAAGGGTCGCTGTTGCAGAAATGCTAGAGATTTTCGATTTGCAGAAATACCGCGATACCTCTTCAGAATTGCTTCCCTTGGGTTATAAACAGAGACTGAGTCTTGCCTGTGCGAACATGCACCACCCGCAGGTGCTGTTTCTCGATGAGCCTACATCGGGTGTCGATCCGATCGTCCGCCGGGAGTTCTGGAACCACATCAATGGCCTCGTGAGAAGGGGAGTGACCGTGATGATCACGACCCACTTTATGGAAGAAGCGGAATACTGCGACAGAATCGCCCTGATCTATCAAGGCAAAATCATCCAGATGGACACGCCAGATGGCCTCAAAGAGAGCGTCAAATCACCCGAACTGCCCAACCCGACCCTAGAAGATGCATTCATCAAGAAGATAGAAGAGTACGATGCGAAATAATTCAGGGCGCATGCGCCGTTTAAAAGCCCTCGTGAAAAAAGAGTTCCTTCAGGTCATGCGCGACCCGAGCAGCCTCCTGATCACGGTCTTCTTACCCCTCCTCCTGATCTTTCTCTATGGTTCAGGGGTTTCGCTCGATCTCAATCACTTGAGGGTGGGACTCGTGCTCGAAGATACTGCACCTGATGCGCGCAGTTTCGCACAGTCCCTCACTGATTCCCGCTATTTTGACGTCAAGATCGTGCGCGATCGGAGAGAACTGACTGAAGATCTCATGCGAGGATCGATCCGTGGCATCTTCGTCATCCCATCCTACTTCACACAATACAGGAACCGGCCCGATCAGATCGCTCCGATCCAGGTAATCGCCGATGGGAGTGAGACGAATACGGCCAACTTCGTGCAAAACTACGCGATGGGGGCGCTGGATAACTATTTGGCTCAAGAGGCCCTGACGACGGGGATTTCCACTGAGGTCCCGTTGATCCGCACGCAGCCTAGATACTGGTATAATGAACAGTTGGAGAGCCGTTTTTATCTTCTCTCGGGCTCACTTGCGATCATCATGACTCTCATCGGAGCGATGTTGACTGCCCTCGTCGTCGCAAGAGAGTGGGAACGGGGGACGATGGAGGCCTTGCTGTCGACAAGTGTCGAACGTTCAGAGCTCGTAATCGGCAAAGTGATTCCGTATTTCGTCTTAGGGATGGTTTCGATGGGGATCTGCGTCCTTCTCTCCGTCTTCTTCTACGAGCTCCCACTCCGAGGTTCACTGCTCCTTTTAGCGCTCGTCTCGGCGAACTTTCTCTTTTGCTCTTTGGGACTCGGGCTCATGATCTCGACTGTGACGAAGAATCAGATCTTCGCTTATCAGATCACGCTCATCGTCGGTTTTTTGCCCGCTTATATCCTCTCTGGATTCCTCTTTGAAATCCATAGCATGCCTCAGTGGATTCAGATCCTCACTTACATCATCCCTGCGAAGTACTTCGTCCAAAGTTTGCAGGCGCTCTTTCTGGTCGGGAATGTCTGGGAACTGATCCTCTTAAACATGATCCCGATCTTCGGCTTAGGCGTTCTCTTTTTTTGGATCACAGGCGTAAAAACAGTGAAGAGGTTAGATTGAGACAGGTTTTCATCCTCATTTGGAAAGAGCTTTTGACTGTGTTGCGCGACCAGAAAGTGCGCATTTCGATTTTATTGCCCCCGCTCATTCAGCTCTTCGTCTTCACATTTGCCGCAACGCTCGATGTCAAAGATGTCCCGATCGGCATTTTGAATCGGGACTCAGGAGAGAAGGCCTTTGAGCTTGTCGAAAGATTTTACGGGACGAAGATCTTCAACAACAAGATCATCTTCCTCAAAGGGGTCGAACAGATCGCCCCTTTCATGGATACCCAGAAAGGAGTGATGGTGGTCTCCATCGATGAGCAATTCTCCCGCAATCTCGACGCTGGAAAACCCGCAGATATTCAGCTCATCTTAGACGGAAGAAAGACGAACACCGCACAAATCGTCGCAGGTTATACACAGGAGATCATCAACCGCTTTAACAACGACTACACCGCACAGGCAGATTTATACCCTGCGCGCTCAAATGCACCATCCTCAAGCGCGCGGGGTATAAAAACACAAAACATAGAACTCGTTCCACGCACCTGGTTCAATCCGAATATCCTCTATTTTTGGTACAATATCCCCTGTCTCGTCTGTGTCCTTTCGATGCTGATCTGTCTCGTCGTCACGACACAATCGGTAGCCAGAGAGCGGGAACTCGGCACCTTCGATCAGCTCCTCGTCTCGCCCCTGACTCCCCGAGTGATTTTGATCGGTAAAGTCGTCCCCGGCGTCATCGTCGGCTTTTGCGAAGGGCTCGTGATGCTCATCATCGGAACCTGCGTCTTCGGCGTGCCCTTTATGGGATCTTTGCCCCTGTTTTTATTTAGCCTCATCATCTTCGTCAGCTCGATCTGCGGCGTCGGCCTCTTTATCTCCTCCCTCTCTGCAACCCAGCAGCAGGCGATGCTCGGGACATTTGTCTTCATGCTCCCCTCCGTGCTCCTCTCAGGCTTTGCGACCCCGATCGAAAACATGCCCACCTGGCTCCAGCCCGTGACTTACCTTATCCCCCTTCGGTACATGCTCGTCATCTCGAAGGGGATTTTCCTCAAAGCGATGCCCGCTAGGATCGTCCTAGAAAACCTCTGGCCCCTCTGCGTGATCGGCCTATGCAATGGCCTAGGGGCAGCTCTATTTTTCCGCAGGAGGCTCCCATGAAAATTTGGAAATTCATCCCCCTTATCTCTCTCGCAGGGTGCATGGTCGGCCCCAATTACAAAACCCCAAAAGATGACGTCGCAGACACTTGGGCCTCTCCTGAGTCTTCTGAAGTGGCAACGGAAGAGACGCCGCTGGTCGAGTGGTGGGAGATCTTCGACGACCCCCTTCTCTCCAAATACATCGCTATGGCAGCGGAATACAACAACGACGTTTTGACAGCGACCGAGACGATCTTACAAGCGCGCGCCCTAAGACAAATCGCCGCCTCCTCATTTTTTCCCCAAATTGGCGCCGACGTAAATGCGACCCGCACCTACTTCAGTAAAAATGGCCCCCTCTTTGCCATCGGCCCCAGTACGGGCAGTGTCCCAGGGACTGTTTCAGGGACGACTGGACTCCCTTTTACGGTCCAAGTCCCTCAGACGCAAAATCTCTATAACGCTCTCTTTGATGCCTCTTGGGAGATCGATCTCTTCGGTAAGACCCGCAGATCTGTCGAAGCAGCAGACGCCGTGATCGGACGGACGATCGAAGCGCGCAACGACACCCTCCTCTCCGTCATGGCAGAGATCGCACGCAATTATATCGAGCTGCGCGGTTTCCAAAAAAAGGGGGAGCTCATCCGCGAAAATATCGCCCTTCTCGAGACTAAAGCGCTGCTCGTCGCAAGGCAATTGGCCGTCGGATATGTAAGCGATCTCAATGAAGAAGAGATCCAAGCGCAGCTCTCTACTGAACGCGCATTGCTCCCCGACATCGAAGCGCAGATCTACCGCAACATGTACACACTCTCTATCTTGACAGGAACTGTTCCTGAAACACTCGTCTCTGAACTCTCCCCCGTGCAGCCCCTTCCCAAAACACCCCCACAAGTCGCCGTCGGTCTCCGCTCCGATCTGTTGCGCCGCAGACCAGACGTACGTCGAGTCGAACGCGATCTCGCTGCCGCAACCGCCAATGTCGGCGTCGCTGTCGCCTCCTTCTTTCCCACCTTCACCCTGATCGGCGATGGGGGATTGCAGTCCCTTCTGCTCAGAAACCTCTTTTCTCTGCCCAGCAAGACCTGGGCGTTCGGAGGCGATTTCAATATCCCCATCTTCCAGGGGGGCAAGTTGACGGGTAATCTCAAACTGAGGCGCGCAGAAATGGCTGGCACAGCCTACACCTACCAACAAACCATCCTCAGTGCCCTCGAAGAGACAGAGAGCGCCATCGTCTCCTACACACAAGACCTCTCCACCGCACGCGAGAGAAAACAAGCGACGCAACACTACGACGCCCTCGTTTTCTTAAGCCGCGAGCGTAAGGCACGCGGCCTCACCAGCCTCCTCGACCTCATCGACACAGAGCGCACCCTCAACCAATCAGAGCAAGACCTCCTCCAAAGCGAAACGGCGGCCCTCCTCGACCTCATCAGCCTCTACAAAGCCCTCGGCGGCGGCTGGGAAAACATGCTAGATAACAATTAAATAGGGTTCATCCGCTGAATACGTAAGCAAATACTATATTGTGAGCGGTAGGAAATGGTGGGAATGATATAATGATATGAATGATGAAGAGGAGAATGGTTTTATATGCAGAAGAACTTACAATCTGAATTAAGTTCGATAGAGTTAAGAGAGTGTATTTTGCTCAGTGTCTTCTAAAAGGAGTTTTAGAATTTTTTCGTATGCACTTTTAGCGCGTTTGATGAAAAAACGGCCCATAAGTGGAGCAAGTAGACTCATGATAGATGTGTTTATAGTCAGGATCGTCTTTTCATAAGTGATTGCTCGAAAAACACAAGTAGAGATTTGAGTAAACAGAGGAACCTTCACTTGGTACGTATATTTCTTGATTGGATATATTTCTGTAATTAATATAGAAAAAGTCATGCTGCGGTTTTTGACTTTTGCTCTTATAACGGCACCCTCTCTGAGCTCTCCCTCTAGTTGACAAGACTCCAACCGATCATCCCATTTAGGGAAATTGTTTGGATTAGTCATAAAATCCCAAACTTTTTGAGAAGAGAGATTTATCTCCATGGAATATTCGTGAGAAAATTTGAACGCAAAGTGTTCAAAAGACCATTTCAACATCAGTTTTATTTCCTATCTAAATTTGCCATTAAGATATCTAGAGCCACCATACAGTATGTTTTACAAGGAATCTTTCAAGTCTGGAATGTTTTCCCACCAAATTTTTTGTGTTATTTGATTTTTTCGTATTTATCTAAATAGCACTCGGGAACTTCAATTGAGCTCCCATCACCGAATTCCACTGTGTAGAGCCAATTACCCATGTTAACATTAAACTTGTTAGACAGTCGTTCAGATTTCACTTGTTCCATTCCACATATGACTGCTATTTCTCCAGGGCAATAACATGAAGGCGCATTAGATTTAATGGTTATTAAATCATTCCACGTGAATAAGTTTGTTTTGTTTTCAAATTGCATAAAGTTTCACATCTAGTAAATTGGCAGCCAAGGTGTTCCATCTGGATTTGTAATCCCTGGGACATGGGCATGAGGATTTTGTGAGCGAGGGTCTTGATGGACTGGACTAGGCGGATGACCTTTACCGTCTTTTCTCAGACCTGTAGCTTCCCCATCTTTATCTTTTTCTTGAATACATTTACCATCCTTGGAACCTCCAAGCTGATGTCCTTCAGGGACAGGAATAATATTTCCTTTTGCATCTCCGATAAACACTTGATCATCTACAGGTCCATCAAAAGGATTGGTATTCTGCTCTTTCTTTTTCTTTGCATCAAGCGCCTTGTTCAGCCCATACTGAGAAACACCACCGATATTTTGCACGATTTGGTGCGCAACTGCATTAAAATTTCTAGCAAACGAGCTGTGAGAATGCCGGTCCTGTTTCTCAAGCTCATGGGCAAGATACGCAGCCGCTAAAGCTACTACCAACGTCTTCACGGTCAGTGCCACTAAAGGAATCGCGATTACGAATTGTCCATCAGGATCTGTATACCGGAAGGGATTATTAAAGACATATTGGTAAAGATTCGTGCTGTCGACAAAGCCTGCGGGGTCTGTCGTGAGCCACCTTCCCAAACGGGGGTCGTAATAGCGCCTGCCAAAGTAGATGAGACCGAGCTCTGGATCGAATCGCTTTGAGGCAAACTGCCAGGGGTTAAAGAAGTCAGCCAGGACGGCTGACTGCAATGGCTCCCCAAAGGCTGTAAAATCGTAACTGTGTGTTGTTTTTCCATCCTTAATCTCGACAAGGCGTCGCACATTACCTTGCACGTCTAAGAGTGGTGCGAAGACTTTGGATCCTAACTCGATGCCCACTGTGGCTGGGCAGCCTTTTTGCTTGCCTAGACCCAATACTCTTAAGTTGTTGAGCTTCCCGCGGGGACTCAATGCGCCGATTTCATGTTGGCCGTGGTAGAGGTAGTGCTCTTGGGTCGTCTCTTGCCAGCCGTGATTTGTTTTGGCATAGAGGGTCTTGCTGAGGCGTCTTCCGAGGGGGTCGTAGAGGTAGGCGATTTTCTGATCGATAGAGGTCGCTGCGATGAGTCGATTGAGCGGATCATAAGTCAGCTGGAATGAGGTGGAAGGGGTGTCGAGAAGGAGTTGATTCCCATTGCGGTCGTAGGGAGTATTTATGCGCTCATTGAGATCGTTTGTGGCGTAATGGGTGTCGTCTTTTTGGGTGCGATTGTGGAGGGAATTGTGTGCATAGGTGAGGTTATTTTCAGAAGAGAGTTGGGAGAGGGGGTCGTAGGTATAGTGGTGGTTTATACCGTCGTCAGTACGATCCGTTAGATTGCCGACGGGATCGTATTGGCACTCTTCAGTGAAATAGGGACTGGAAAGGGAGATTTTTTGCTCTTTGAGATTGATCCTATGAATGACGGGACCCAAGTCGCCGATTAACGCTTCTGAGACGAGATTGCCTCCTTTATCGTATTCTTCGTAGGTGTGTTGATAGAGGAACTCTCCATTGGAAGAGAGTCGCGTGACGTGGCGCAAGAAGAGAGGGTCGTAGCTGTAATGGACCTCTCCTAGGGATCCCATCT
Organism: uncultured Verrucomicrobiae bacterium; assembly: GCA_963818965.1. Taxonomy (GTDB): domain Bacteria; phylum Chlamydiota; class Chlamydiia; order Chlamydiales; family Rhabdochlamydiaceae; genus JAZJZV01. The sequence goes on from CAWFUG010000009.1 coordinate 197,506, forward strand.
TTAAAGTGATGAGGCGATTAAAGGGGTCATATGTCTTTGTGACTTCGATCCCATTGGAGAAGCTCTCTTGGAGGACATTCCCAGAAGGATCGACCTGACGCTCTATGGCGCTGTTTTGGTTCTCATCGACCGCTTCGAGTAGATGACCCAAGCGATCGTGGGTAAATGCGTGGTGGATGCTGCCATCAGAGGAATCGAGGCGGCTTAGGGAGCCTAAAGGGTCATAGCTGTAGGAGAGGGTTGCTCCGCCGGGGGGTGTCTTCGTTGCCATTTTCCCTGAAGGGAAATAAGTATACGCTGTCGTTCTCGCCTCTTGCGTACCAAAGGCTCTCGTGCAGCTTTCGATCTGATGGCACGGAGTATAGGTATACTGGGTAATCTGGGTCCCTTGAAGCTGTTTATTTTCAAAGACGAGGTCTTTTCTGAATGAGAGGTTGCCGTGAGGGTCGTAGCTCATTTCTTGGCGAGCGATGAGCCCATCTTTTATGGTCTCTTTTTTTACGGGTTTAGCAAAGGCGTCGTGGGTCTCGCGGGTCAGGAGGAGAGGGTCTATCGTGGTGGTTTGCAAGACTCTTTGACCCAGGGTGTTTTTGCAATTTTCATCGTAGAATGTCTTCGTGGAATGCCCTTCAGGATCCTCTTTTTTTGTGTGTCTGCCGAAGGAATCATATGAGAAAATCTCTTTCGCTTCTTTCCCATTGCGGTAGTGTGTGATACTCGTTTGGTTCCCATCTGCATCGTAGGTATAGCTGACTTTAAAGAGGGTTTGCTCAGATGAGTCTGCATGCCGCTCTTCGAGGAGCTGTCCCTCGAGATCTCTTGTGTAGTGGATAAAAAGGGTGTTATTTTTACAAACTGTGGCGACTCGTCCTAGGGAGTCGTAGATCACTTCTGAACTCTTGCCACAGAACTCTTCTCTGATCTTTCTTCCGGCACCATCGTAAAAGTGCTGTCTGAGGTTTCCCTCTTTGTCGGTCTCTTGCAGGAGATGAAATCCGTTGTAGGCAAATGTCTCCTCTGCAAGGGCTTTTCCCTCTGGAGAGGTGTAAGTTTTAGAGAGAGTCCGCCCTAAGACATCGTATGTGTAGTGGATCGCCAGACCATCGAGCTGGGTATGTGTGTGTAATTTTCCATTTTTTGTGTACCTGAAGAGTTCTTTGCCGCCATCGGGGTAAAGAATTTCAGTGGGGGAGCCGTAGATATTGTACTGGTAGGTCGTGACGTTGCCAGTGGCGTCTGTTTGGGTCAGGGCCCGGCCCAGGGTGTCATAAGTACAGTAGGTGGTGACGGGAATGGGTTGTCCCTCATCTGAAGCGAGGGGAGGAAAATCGGTCTTTATGACTGTATTGACGAGCGGGTTATAGACATAGTGCGTGACATTGTCGAAGGGGTCTTGTTTTTGGATCTTGCGATTGTAGAAATCGTAGTCCCAAGAAGTGGTATGCTGAACCCCTTCTACTGCTTGTTCTATTTTTTGTTTGAGCCTAGCGTTGGCGTCGTAGTGGTAAGTGGTCGAGAGACGCTCAGAAAAGTTGCGAGAGGTCTCGAGGTGGCCACGTGCGTTATAGCTATGGGTTGCCGTTTGTCCCAAGCTGTTGGTCTCTGCGAGGAGATTTCCCGCTTCATTGTAGATTTTGTAGAGGTTGTAGGCATAGTTCCCTTCTGCATCGTACACTTCTTCTTCGGAGATGTTACCGTGTGCGTCGTAAGAGAGATGTGTTTTTTTTAGGAGCTTTTCTCCACCTGATTTTAGGGAAGTCTCTTCGATCCATTCGGGCATATGGAGAAAAGGGGAAGACTGGCGCAGGGTGTATCTTTTCTGCGTTCTTTGTGTCATGCTGCTTAAATCGTCTAGGGACTCTCCGGAGCCATCGTCAGAGATTTCCCGAATGAGTTGGTGACAATCATCGTAGACGAAAAATTCTCTCAAGAGAATTTCATCTCCTTTTTTTGTCAGTTTGGAAGTGATGAGGTTGGTGTTCGGGAGATACGACCAGCAGACGACTTTCCCCTCTTCCATTTCTTCTCTTAAAAGAAGGTGTCTTCCCTCGTTTGAAAAAACTCTTCTAATCGTTACAGTCTCTGGATATCCCTCTCCTGATAAATCTCCGGTAAATGTCTCGACGATGGGGTTGCCAAAGCTATCGTATTCATACGATTTTTTAAACAGCGTGTGTCCGTACTCATCTTTTACCTCTAGAGAAGCCAACCAATTTCTCTCGTTCCAGAAGAACAATTTTTCCTTTTTGATACTGCCGTCTTGCCCAAAATAGTGGATCGAAGTGGTGAGCAGGTCCTGAGAGAAATGATAGAGGGTCGATGTCCCATCGCTATTTTTAACGGTGGTCGAGCCTCCTCGGTGCCCTGCTACAGGCGGCACATAGCTGATGTCACAAATAGGCGCAAAAACATCTTCGAGTCCCACCGGCATCTGAACTTTGCCCACTTTGTAGTGGGGAATCCCCTCACCAAACCCAAAGTTGCCGACATTGAAAATTTGATCCTTGCCGTAGCGGTTACATAGAAGAAGGTTCGAACAATACTCTAAACATTCATGGCGGTAGAAGGGGCTACCGACGAAAGTTAAAAGGGGTGGAGAAAGGGGATGAACCCCTCGCTTCTTGCCATCCTCTTTCCATTTCCAAGAGAACGGGATTTTTTGATAACCATAATCCACTGTTACTCCTGAAGAGGAGATAAAATGGACGTGTTTTTCTTGGGGAGATCCTGTGACATGAAGAGTCGCGTAGACATAGCGCTCTTGGGGGTCGAGGCTCTCTACACGTTCGAGACAACCGCGCGCTGTGTAATGGTATTTGAGGATTTTTCCATTGGGGAGGATTTCTTTTTCGAGCAGGAACATCGCGCCCACCTTGCTTCTAAAGTAGCTCCGCGTCGTGCCCTCTGGAGAAAAAACTCTGACTTTGTTTCCTTCGATCCATAGGCGCGTGTTTCGAGGATCGTACTTTCCACTCGGTACGTCTCCCACTACGTTGCTGATCGCGTAAGGGGGATCTACTAGAGAGGTCGTCCCATCAGGAGACCCTGACAAGAGAAAATCGAGCGTCATTCCATTGGAGTCTGAAAGGCGTAAGCTATATCTACTGGGGTGAGATTGAATGGAGAGCCCTAAGTGGGGAAAAAACTGCCATCCTTTGTAGTTCTTGTGGGCATAGTTGTACAACGCCTGTTTTTCATATTCTTTTGGATCGATCTTAATCTTTTTATCGTGCTGACGGTGTGGAAAATGACAAGGGATATAAGGAGGAATGTACACGCGGCTTAAAACGATCTCTTGTGCACCCTTGATGATGAGATCGGTTTCTCTTAAGGCGATTTGTCCTCCTAGGGGACTAACCACTCCTCCGATGAGGTAGGTGGATTCGCTTCTCAGCGCTGCGATTTGCTCAGGAGTCGAGAGGATGAGATCATCCTCTTCATCGGCAGACGCGATGAGAGTGGCCAAGAGAAAACAGAGCAGACTGATCGTGCGCATGATACCACTTCCTTACAATTTTTTTGCAGGATGACGTGTCAAGTGTATCTATGCGCGCTCAATTTTTTCCAGATATTTTTGAAATTTTCAGTAGCGCCTCGCTTCTTTCGTAGGCAAGATCTAATACCAATCCTCGAATTTGGCCGATTCATAAGCTCCTGCGATCGTCAAACCGTGGGAGCTTATGAAGCCCTCAAATGCATCATTTTCCTTTTTGCAGAGACCTATTTTTTGTTGAATAGGGGAGTGACGGCTCCCACTCCTGTCAGAATAAACAATGCGCCTAGATAAAAAGTCCAAGTGAACTGTTCTTCTAGGAAAATTGCTCCAAATACCATCGCAAAGATAGGGATGAGAATGAGAGCTAAGGACGCATACGTGGCCCCGCTCAATTGGATGCTCTTGTAATAAAAGTAATAGGCGAGAACTGTAGAGATTACGGTAAGGGCGAGTATTGACAAAATAGAGGTCATTGAAGGCAGCAATAGACCACCAGGAAAGTCGATGAAAAGAGCAATAGGAAGCAAAATAAGCGTGGATATGATGAGCTGAAACGTAAGGGCGACGATTGCTGGAACATTTCGAAGATGTATTCTCGCATACACAGTCCCGGCCCCTATGCTACAACTCGCAAGAACGACCAGCAACAGCCCCCATTGACTCTCCGTCGTTTCTTGTGAAATAGTCGGCAGATAGATGAAGCAAAGGCCGATGATTCCAGCGCACAGTCCCATGATCTTCTTTCGCGTCAGCCGTTCATGCTGCCCGAAAAAATGAGCGAGGACCACCGTAACGATAAGGGCCAAACTGACGAGAAGCCCAGCGAGAGAGCTCGAAATATAGCGCTCTCCCCAGCTAATCAGCGAAAAGGGAATCGCATTTAATGTGAGTCCCATAACAGCAAATTGGGGAAGCAGCTTTTTCCACTGCCATAGCTTTTGCTTCTGTATGAGACACAAAAAATAAACGATCACAGACGCAATGCCGACGCGGAGCAGAGCTATATTAATAGGGGAAACGTCTATAACAGCCAGCTTAATAAAAAGGTAGGCAGGCCCCCAACAGAGCGCACTCAATAATAATAAAATCAACCCTGTCATGAATATCTCCCATTAAGAGCCTGTCTATAATTTCAGCCGTTTTGCTTTTCGCGTCTTTTTGTTTTGATTCGATTCCTCGGTCTAGTTAATTTAACTATTTCCTGCGGGATCGATTTAATGGCAAAAAATACATCGAAAATGGTTACTATATCTCAATTAGTTTTCAAAAAACCTACAGTTTCTTCAAGTTTTGATTTTTTCTTCATGGTACAAAACAGCGGATTTATTCGTGTATATCCGTAATATTATACCAAAATATAGGGAATGTCGATAAAAAATCGATTCAAAGCCAAATCTAACGCAGTACATAACCACCATCCACACAGAGCGTCGTCCCTGTTACATATCCATTCGAAATGAGATACAACACACCCTGAGCGACCTCATCTGGTACCCCTAAGCGCTTCAAGGGCAGTTGCTGTGTCAATCGAGTGACGAGCGCCTCTTTTTCCCTTTCCGGCATGCTCGAGAGGCGAGGGGAGTCGATAGACCCGGGAGCGATCACATTGACTCTCAAGGGAGCCAAGTCCACAGCCAAAGCCCGCGCTAACCCTTCTACTGCGCTGTTGATCGATGCCATGATGGCCATGTGGGGAAGCGGTCTCTGTCCCAGGACTCCTGAAAAAAAGACGATCGATCCCCCTTGTCGCATATGCGGCACTCCGTGCTTTGCAGCGTAGTATTGCCCCCAGAACTTGCTATCGAAGCTCTTGCGCGCAATCGTTGCATCCTGGAATGTACCCGGGGAGCTTTCAGCGCCTGGTGTGACCAAATGGTCAAAAGAGCCGACTTTAGAGAAAAATGCCTCCACGCTCTTTTCATCGTGCGTATCCACGCCAAACTCCTCAGCACCTCCTGGAATCTGCCCCTTAGCCGCTAGCAATCGCTCTGAAGATCTACCGCCGATGACGACACGCGCTCCTAAAGAGCCCGCCCGGATCGCCGTCGCGAGCCCTAGCCCTGAACTCCCGCCGATGATGACGATTCTTTGGTTCTCAATGATTTCTCGCATCGATATACTCCTGTTGAAACTGAATGGATGCCTCCATAATTGCCCGAAATGCAGGAAGGCTGATCTCTATAGGAACCCCTAATTCGAGAGATTGTTCCACGAGGATTTTTTCCTGATCAGCGACTCTTTTCCGATCATCTGCAATACCAGTCGTCTGAGACTTAATATCTCCCGCGCGTTTGACATAAGCCGTCCGTTCCGCCAGCAGTTTTAAGATCTCATGGTTGATCCGGTTGATCTCCGTGCGAATACAACCGATATCGTGACAATTTTCCCTTGCCTCCTCATAACAAGAACGCATCCGATCTGCATTTAAACCACTGCAGACTACGAGCAAGAATAAGATAGCTTTTGTCATCACACACCCTCATTTTGAAATTACTGAAGCAGAGGGTAGCATGACAATCTTTTTTTACAGAAACTTGAACTTAGAACAGAGTGTAAAGAGGACTAACGTCCCATTACAAGAGTGGCCACATCGTCTGCTACAGCATTGACGATGCTATTATGACCGTGATTGGGAACGAGGGCATATTTTACTTTGGCGCCAGAGACCCTCATTAAAGAAGAGCTATAGTTCGGTACGTGCCAATCGTGTGGAGAAGCGATGAAGGTGTAATCCCTTTTTAGGTTCGTGGTTCTTCTTGCGCGTTTGCAAGCCGTCTCTAATCGCTTCACTCGCTTAGAATCTGTAGGCATCTCTTCAGCGATATTCTTGGACAAGAGCCAAGAGGCGTGCAGTTTTTTGGCCCATGTCACCAATGAGGAGCCTTTACAAGCCCCGACAATCGACACAAAGCGCAACCGCTTTATCCTTCCCACTCGCCCAGAATTGATGAGTTTGGCTTCAATCGCTCTTGCAATCCTTCCTCCATTAGAAATACCTACCAACACGAGTTCTTTTGCCTTTTTTGTTTTCGCCCATTTGACGATGTTTTTAAGAATCGGCGCTACCATTTTATCCAGTTTTGCATTTCCCTTGTCGCGGATTTTTGGGACATAAATAGCGGATTTTGAATCGTCCTTTTCGACCATCTCGTCGACAATTTTTTTAAATTGTGTAGGATTGTTGTTTAATCCATGCAAGCAGACGACCAATTTTTTACTCGACGGATGGGTCACAGGGGCTTTTGTATAGCGGGCCATTTGTTTCTCAGCGCCATTAATCGCCAGGAGCGCTTTGTTCATATAATATGTAAATATATTTCCAAAACTAGAGAGCGCGCTGATCGCTTTCTCAATCCAAGGCTTCCTCTCAAAACGAGAAATACACGATGAGGGTGTTGAATAGTATTTAACTGAACTGTCAGATGGTTTAATTTTCATTTTTTTGCGTAGTTGTTACTGTGTGACTAAATTATGCAACAACTATTAATTAAGATCGATATTAAACGAATCGGCATAAGCAGTTTTTAGAAATATTCCGTTGGGGTAGTAAGAAATTAAAAATTTGATTTTGGGGAAGAGCCCTTAGAGCTCTTCCGGTGGAAGGAGTGACCCGTGACTTAAGAATTTGTTGAGTCGTCCATCTGCTTCGACGAATAGGGGTATCCAGGCATAGAAGAAATTCGGTTGAGAACAATTCTTCGGAGATCATCGTCGAGCCTTAATGCCAAAGTCATAGCCTCTTCCCATTGTCCTTTTTTAGCTACGGTCTCTATAATATATCTTTGTATAGAATAGCTCATTGGGAGTAACTCGATTTTCTTGGCAAGAAAAAGGAGCATTTCAAATTGCTCATATTCCAGATTATACTTTGCCAATATTTGCTGTATTAGCTCGATGATGTCGCCATCTCCTCTTTGAATCTGGAACAGCTGCAATACCACATCCTCAACCTCTTTCCATTTTCCTTTTTCAGCTAGGATTTTTGCGAGGACTTTTAAGTGCCTTCGTGAAAAGGCCTGATCGCTACATTCGATGATTTTCGTTGTGAGAACGGATGCTTTTTCATATTCATCGCATTCTATCAACATCAGTGCCAGCTTAGAGGCGAGGGTTTGGTGTTTGTAAATGGTCAGGTCAAGCTGACAGGCTACGGCGAAAGCTTGGTTTGGATCATTTGCTTTCATGAAAAACTCGATTAGCTCACACCACGTGCTAGACCATTGCTCTACGCTATACGCACTACTACCGCGTAGTATGCGTGGTGCGATTAGCAGCGCTTCCTTGCTTTTTTCCTTCTCTAACAGTTCCTGGAAGATGTTATAAAGCTTATCTTGCTGCAAGGCTGCATCCGTTATTTTTTCCACACTCTTCATGGCGAAATCATTGAGATCAATATCCCAATTCTCATGTTCTAAAACAAATAAGACAATATACCCAAAGAAGGGATTTGCTTCTGATGGCGGCAGTTTGCATGCAAGACCAAAAATGAAGTCGAAATGGCCACGAACAAGCAATGGCAAACTGCTGTCTAATAACATTTTTACCCTTAGAGTTTCACTCCGCTCTTGATTAACAAATTGGAGGGCTAACTCTAAATTTAAAGGACTGTTCGTGGTCGGTATCTCGTGCATAAGCAGCCCACGTACTATCCAACCCATTCCTTTAAACACATCCTCCCCTCCATTGTTTGGCCCCAGAGTCTTTACGCTTGGGCTTTTATAACAGATTTTGTAGGCGCACTCGCCTACTCCTGCCTGGAAAAATGGCAGGATTTTTTTAATTATTTTCTGCGCAGATAGATCAGTAGAACACAATAGGTCGCAGGAACGGACTACGAGCCAGTGCAATGGAGATGCGATAGAACACGTGAGAGAAGGGGCAGAGAACCGTTTGCGCAGCTGTTCTAGAGCATCGACGTCACTCTGAAGTAAAAAGTCCGCTAGTTTAACCAAGGTATTGTGTGTGACGCTTCTCAGTTTCTCTTCACTTTCGATGTGAGGGCTTTCAGGCAACTCGGCAATGGTCATACCCCAGAACTTGTTTAATTGATTTAACTCGCTCTCTATGCGCCGGAATCGCGTTCCCAATAGACAATCTCTGAAAAAAGAAGAGGTGCACGCTAGAGCTCTTGCATCTTTCTCTTGGGCACAATCTAAGATAATAACATCCCTCATTTCAAAAGGGAGGGTGTCAAAGAGATCTTCTCCTCTGTATTGGGCATCCTCCTCTATGCGCTCGACAACGTTATTTTGGAAAATCTGTTTTAGAGCACCATCAGATGTTGGGCTTTTACTCTCTATCTCAGAGCTTTCCATTGCAACACCACTGCAAGATTGAGCGGCTGCAATCACTTGTTGCAGAATAGAGATCTGCGCTAGCTTTTGGGGGCGAAATGAGCACCGTGAGGTATCGGAGAGCAACTCGATAAAGGTTGCGCTTGAAAGGTCACCGACAGAAAGACCGCGTTTACTTAACTGTGACGGTCCACCGACAGAAGGTGTCTCCTTATTCAGTTTCTGACACAGAATATTGAGTTTGTTTTGTGTTTCAGCATCGAGAACGTTGTACTGCTCGATCGCAGCCTGAACGTCGCCCCATGACAAATCGAAAGCCATCTGGTTCAGTGGGAGTAGTGTTAGGGTAACAGTGGGCTCGATGATATTAAATTGTGTATTTTGAACTAGACTCATTTAACGACCTGTATTTATTTAAGTTATTCTTCAAATTATACATAAAATAAAACAAATTATCAATTTTAAAAATTTATATAAATAATTAAATTTTTTTTATACAGTATCGTGTTTTGTTTATGAGTAAGGAAGAAGTTCGATTTCTAAAAGCTTAGACGATTTCCTCTACGCGCAGTAGCTCATTAGGTCTTTGCAAGACAGAGGTTTCATGGATCTGAGCAATGATTCTCCGCTGTTCAGACCAAGCGAGTCGCCCACGTGCTTCTTCAAATGACAACCACTCGTAAGCGTCGTGTTCTTTGGGAGAAAGGATAACGTCCATCGTATCGACAAACGCCACAAAAACGGGCACAAAAGTGATCTTGTCACAGCTCTTCATATAGAAAGTCTCAACCGCGTCCGCAGAATAGAGCTCCCTTGGAACCAGACTCGTCTCTTCCTGAATCTCCCGCAGCGCAGCTTGGGGCGCCGTTTCTCCCTTTAAAACTCCTCCCGAAACCATCTGCCACGTTCCTGGCAAGTATTTTCCGCACCGTCGCAACAGCAAATACCGCGCTTGACAGACGATGAAAACAGAAACGCAATGAGGCGCAACAAAAGAAATCATTTCCACTCCGCACGTTTTAGGCGGTACAGCACTTGCCGTCTCAACGGATGATCCTCCGCGACTCTAGGATGGTCGAAATCGTCTTGGGGATCGCGGTGCATGCCGAGTTTCTCCATGACCCTTCTCGAACGCCTATTCTCCACGGCGGTAAAGGAGACGATCTCATCAAGCTCAAGCGTCTCAAAAGCATATTTCAAAGCAGCCTTCGCCCCTTCCACGGCATAGCCCTGGCCCCAATGCTCAAAAGCCAAGCGCCACCCTATTTCGACCGCAGGTACAAAAGGAGCCTTAAAGTCGACCTCTTCCAATCCAATCATCCCGATAAAGACATCAGTTTCTGCCAGTGTTACCGCCCAGAATCCCCATCCGCGCCGCGCGATATTTTTCTGACAGCGCTCAACCATCCGATCAGATTCCTCGCGACTCATTAGACCCGTATAAAATTCCCTGACCCTAGGATCGGCATTGAGTGCAGCAAAAGGCTCCAAATCTGATTCTCGCCATTGGCGCAGGATGAGTCGTTCTGTCTTGATTGCGGACATAATCTACCTAAATTTGAGGGGAGGCTTTAAAAAAACCTGCATTCCTGGATAAAAAAATTTAAATCACTGCCGGTTTAGGGCTGCCATTTTCCTGCTATTCCAAAACCCCAGACTCGCCAGTAGAAAACACAAGGCCCCACCCCATGCGATCAGACTCGGATAAGCACCCACAGCAGGGCCAACAAATAAGGGACTCAACCCCATTGCAGCAGCGCATACCGACTGATAGACACCTAATACTTCCCCTTGAGATTCGTTGGAGGTGTGGTTGGATATAACCGTAGTGGCCGTAGGGTAGGCAAAGGCCAGAGAACACAGCATCAATGGGGTAATCCACCAAATATATACGGATTCAGAGGGGATCAGAAAATTCAACATGCAAACTGCCACTAAAAAAGTCGAGGCAACTGCGATTTTTTCGGGCGAGAAGCGATGCGCGAACTGGGTGGCTATCAAGGCTCCAATAGCAAACCAAGCCCCGGTATACGCATAGAACTCACCAATATGACTTAAAGAAAAATCAAACCGTTCTCGCAGCAATAAAGGAACGAACTCATTGAAAAACGACCAGCCAAAATAAAGTGCAAAACCCGCAAAAAACAGCCACCTTAAATTTTTGATTAAGAATACTTTGCGAATGTTGTATAAACCTTCTACGAAATTGAAAGTTTTTTTCTCTAAAATTTGTCGGGTCTCTGGGAACTTCCAAACAACTAAAATTAAATTTATTAAAGACATCAATCCTGCAGCAACCAGCGGGGTAGAATAATTAAACCAACTGACGACAGTAGGGTCAGCAATGATTCCGCCTATAAAAGGCCCAACAGTGAAGCCTAAGCCAAGACAGGAGCTTAAATAAGCAAATCTTTTCGCTTTGTTTTGCTCTGTACTGATATCTGCAAGTGCTGCCTGAGCCACCGCTGCGGTTGCATCTGAGGCGCCGATAAGTATGCGATACAAAAAGAGCAGCCATAACGAACTCATATAGATCCCTAGGACAGCAATCATATAGCCGAAACAGCCTAAACTGATTCCTCCTAAAAGAGCCGGTCTTCGTCCCTTAATATCAGAAAATGTTCCCAAAACAGGCGAAAAGAAAAACTGGGAAATAGGCGTGAGTGCAATGAGAATGCCGAGCATGGCCCCTCGATATTCGGGTGAGGAGTTTGCTGGGACAATCGAATTGCTCGGGTCGAATAACAGAACTGCAAATATCGGGTAAACCAGTCCGATACCGACATAATCCACAAAAGCAACCAGAAGGATGATGCTTAAACTCAATTTGGAATTGAGTTTTAAACCACTAGGACCGTCCATGACTAAACCTCGCCTATTGGGATTTTTTGAAAAAAAGGGCCCCGTTTATAAGCTAGTCGGCTTCAATTGTCAACAGGGAAATTATTGGAGATGAAAATGAGGTGCAAGTTATCCCGAGAACAACAGAAACCTTACTTGTAGAAAAAACAACTGTTTACGCTCCGTTATAGGGAGTCTGTCAAGGTCAGCAGCTGTTGCAGATTGAAATAGAGATCTTCTCTTGGGCCAGGCGGTAGGGGGGTATATTGCCAGCTCAGATCGATTTGGGGAGTATTTTGAGCAGAGAGTTTGACGAGCCCAAAGCCGAGATCGATAATGGAAGGGGATTTGTGCAGTTGAGCGAGGATTTCCTGCGCACGGCCATGTTTTTCAAAATAAGCGGCTCCTATGAAAGCGAGAAGATGCGTCTTGTCCGCCTCTTCAGAGGAAAGCCGTTCATAATATTGAGAAGTGATTGGGGAGCTGCTTTCGCCTGTGTAGAAGCAGAGAGCAGCTTCAGTACCTTTCGATAGGAAAAAAGTCTTATTGCCCGTGACAGGATTGGGGCCGACATGATACTCATGCGAAACGCGTACATCGATCATTCGGTCGGACTCATCTAAATCGAGCATGAGATTTTCGCCGAGGAGAAGCTTCTGATCAGGTGTAAAGTGGAGTGCAAGCGCTTGGTTGTTGAGATCGGCAATAGGGAAGGCAATGGAGGTCTTTTTCTCCGGATTATCATGTGAAGCAATGTCCACTTGGACCTTGGAAAAAAGGAGAGAATCTTTATTCAAAGACTCGAAGACTTCGAGGAATCCCGTCGTCGCAGGCCGAGGAAAGTCGACCCACGAAGTGAATTGCCTCTTGATCTGTACCGGATGAATGCCGACATCTGAGAGGGAGAGTCCTTGTTTTCCCAACTCTTCTTCGACAAAACGGAGGAACAGGATTCCGAGGGTGTCATCTCCTCCCGCATCGCTATGTTTTGAAATTCTCTGATCTCCTTTTGTGTAGCGCAATAGCCAACGATCCGCACTCGCATACTCTTTTGGCATCAGGCTGTAGAGATCAAAGCCCTCATTAACTTCCATCTCTTTCATCCAGGGGAAGAGGGGAATCCACTCCTTTCCATCGAAAAAGAGGACCCAAGGATAGGCTACGAGCGCTTCAGATTCTAGGGGTGTGCAGAGCAAATTTTCTAAAAAATGCTGCGGCAAAACATAGGGGTCTCCTATTGCATATAAAGCGGTGTAACCAGCTTTGCGCAATAGGTAGACGAGGAGCTGGCATTGCTCCCAAGGGGACCCACACTTTTCTAAAAAAGTCATGCAGGCATTGCGCTGAATGCTCCGCGCGTAAAAGATCCTGCCTGCCTGGCGAGACATTCGGTTATCGAAAGCGATTTCATTCTGGACATATCTCGCAAGAGTTAACGGATCGCCCTTTAACTGGTCCACAAAGGTATCGAGAACAGGAAAGCTCTTAGCGTGTCCCTCTTCTAATTGAACCGTAGGAGCATTTCGCTTGGATTTTTTATTTTTTGGAAGCGGTTCTTTTTCCTCCAAGCGCGTAAACTTCTCTTTTAAAGCAGCGCGTTGTGTGTGCCAAGTCTCAGCTTCTGTCGCGTACTGCATCGCACCCATCTGGTGTATTTCGATGACTTGTCGTACAGTGTTCTTGCTTTCCTCATCGGGACACCAGTCCAATGCCTCGGTTGCAAGCCCCCTAGCCTCTTCGAAACGCAAGCTCACCTCATTGAGAGTCGAGATCACTTCATCGGCGCGGTTCCAGTCGCGCTGGCAATTTTGTCCCATCTCCTGAGCGCGCTCAGCTCTCCTGATACTCTCTTCATAAAGAGGAACCGCCTTTGCGAGATGAATCGTACGGTGGACCGCGCCTTCTAGACTGTTGATCTCAGCGCGCAGCAGCATCTGATTCTGTTTACACTGCTGCTTGATCTGTGACCACTTCTTGCGTCTGCGCTTAGGCTTGCCTGAGATCTTCTTCAATACATGATTGTAGCGATCGATCGCCTTTTGACAAGAGTGGATGGACTTATGCAAAAGTCCGATCTGCTGCTCCTGTTCCGGAAGTCCCATCCCATTGAACTGTGTGATGAGCTCATCATGCTGCTTCCAATCTGCCATAGTTTTTTCCTCTATTTTCGCATAATCCTGCTTCCAAAACCGCGCGTAAACCAGGTTCGGCACCACAATCAACAACATCCAGATGCGCATCCATTTCATAGAGATTCCTCGTTTGAGCAAACAAAATTATTAACCAAATTCGCAGTTAAACACCAGTGACAAATCAAGCTCCTTGAAAAAAAATTTAAGAAACTTCGATCAGCGAGCTCTGAAGTTATTAAAGGAAGATAAATAATAAAAAAGTTGCGCTCATGGAGAGCTAAGGTTGTACTGGACCTTAAAAACTGTCGAACGAATCTGGATCACTTCACCTGAAATTACATCAGTACTTCTCGTCAAAATAATTCAATTGACCGACCAGTAATGATCGTGCAATATCAAATTAATGTGAGTTGGGTTTAGAACGGAGGGACGTGTTATTAAATTTCCAACAGCCGAGAGCTTCTTCTAAATGTTAAAAACATTAGGGAAATATAAAGATGTAGCACGGGTAGCGATACCAGCTTTGCTAGCTATTAGCATAGTTGAGGTTGTGAATATCCAAATGTACCTTTCTGCTCCTTTAGCTCAAGGGGGAGCTCTTGTGCTTTTTCTGTGGGTAACATTACAGATGATCCCAGGTTTTTTGTTTGGCTACATATCGGACAAACATTTTAGAAAGGCCACACTTATTATATGTCAAATCTTGGGATTAGTGGGTGGGCTAATTCTATGGGTTTTTGGATTCGAGACGTGGGTTTTTATATTAATTGCATTGACTTTCAACCCTATTCCAGTCGCTCGAGCTGCTCTTCTCGATCATTTTCCTAAACATTCCACAGTGAAACTCGTTTCGATTACATTTTTTGCGCAATATTTTCCCTGGGTTATGTATTCCTATATTGCTGGAATTGAATTTTCTTCTGTTTTGAAATTTGTTCTTTTTGTTTTGGCGTTAAATACCCTATTGACGATTTTTTTATTTAAAGGTGACGTGGCCAAGCCAGAGGAAGCTCAGCCAAAAAGCGAGGGAAAAATTCAATTATTCAGGAAAAATCTTCCTCTAACCTTTACTTTGGTGGCATTTATCTTTGCAGAAGCCGCTTTTTATTTACTCTGGGCCTTCCTTGAAAATGATCCAAATGGGCATAAGATACTTTCTGTTACAAATATGGGAACCATCCTTGGTATAGGCATCGCAATGTTGTATACCAAAGTACACCATATGTCTATCATTACCCTTTTCTATAGTGTGGGTGCTGCAGCTACTTTTATTGCATTCACTCATTGCTTTTCGTCTTCCATAGCATGCTTTGACAACCTAACCAGCTCTATGAGCTTTTATTGCATTATCGGTGGGATGTATTTACCTTTTGTGACTGATGGGGTAATCAAAATGTTAGGCGCGAAACATAGAGCCTTGGGGTCCGCCTTTATTGAATTGGGAAGTACTGTTGCTGTGTTTTTTGCGCCGGTCTTGAATATTCTATACCAGCAGAATTCTTACAACATACTATTGACTATAGTGATCTTCTTGTTTTTGGCTGCTTTTTTCCAAAAAGTAGTAGAAAAGAGAATTGTTTTTCGTTGATGCTTTGGATAGCTATTTTCTCAAGCTCATATCAACAGGCCATGTCCGCCATCCACCGTGATATTTTGACCATTAATGTGGTTGGCCATAGGAGAAAATAGCCACAGGGCTGCCTCTGCAATATCTTTTGGGGTTGCATTTTTTTTTAGGGGATTTTCGTCTTTTAATTGTTGCTTCGCTTCTTTTGAAGCAATTCTTTCAAGCATGGGCGTTTCAACGGCACCAGGACTAATTGCGTTGATTCGGATGTTTGCTTTCCCGTACTCAACAGCTGCAACTCTTGTAAGAGCGTTCACTCCAGACTTACTTGCAGTATAGATAGAAGTATTTGGTAGGGCTCGATCTGCTATTACAGAGGAAATATTGACAATGCCCCCAAATCCATGCTTTAGCATGGCTTGAATTTGGTACTTCATTGAAGTCCAAACTCCTTTCAAATTCACTCCGATTACATAATCCCAATCGGTTTCATCTTGATCTGTGAATGGAACGAATTTACCTTCAGTGCCGGCGCAATTTAAGGCAAAATCAATTCGGCCGAAGTGGCTACATGCCTCTTCCACAAACTTTCTAACAGATTCATCTTTGTCGATTTCTGTGGGAATGAACAAGATTTCTCCAGAGAAATTGGCAGTTTCTTGAATTAGAGATTGACCAGCAATTAGATCTCTACCGCCCGCTGCCACATTCATTCCCAACTGGGAAAATAAAACAGCAGCTTCTCTTCCTATGCCAGAAGTAGCTCCAGTTACAATAACGACTTTGCCCTTGAAGAAATCGGAAGGAATCATCTTAAGTCTCCTTATTGGAATCGGTGTTTTAAAGGCCTTGCAACTCCAGGTGTTCTCTTTTCACCTTAGCCTCGAGCTGGTGGTCCAATGCGATGATCCCTTGGATGGAACCTTGTAGGTTGCGCGCTTGAAGGATTCCAGCTGTTATGAGGGCGATTGTCAATTGGATCAGCTCGGGGGCAATATTTTCCCTGTCTCCATCGAAATTTACAGGAAAGCCGCTATTGATCAAGAGTAAATTCTCTACGGATAAGTCTTGATGGCAGATTTCTGTCTTAGAGATGCGTTTTCTCAAATGATGGGAGTCGAATTCTCTGTCAGAGGATGAAACGCTAACTAGTGCTGTGCCAGCCGATAATGAGGAGTGTAGGTGTTGTGGAATACTAGTTGTACCCGTACATCCGATAATCAAGCGGAAATCTTGCAGAATATTAGGTAGCTCGCCTGCGCAGTCGCTGATCGATTCGTCTTTGTCATAAATAAAGACACTCATATCAGGGGATAGTTTTTCTTTGATCGCTTGCCCGATGGCGCCGCCACCGATGATGAGGGCTTGTTCAAAAGCCAAATCCCTTTCTTTCAAGCTCTTGTATAGGCGTTCTGCTGCGGCTTGAGCGATCATGGGCGATTCTAACGAGAGTTTTACGGGGGAACGCGCGACGTTAATGACGGGAAAGGTTAAGTGGCAAGAGCGAATGGCCTCATATCCTGATGAGGTCTGCTCTATGGCGACAATGGAGACGTTATTTGGCAAATTTTCGCTGAGGTATTTGATGCATTTACCCCCATCGTCCAGGACAATAATGTGATCGTAAGAGTCGCTGGATAAATCGGAGAGTCTTTCTGAAAGGAAGCTTTGTATTTTTTGATCAAAAAAGTCATCGAAAGGATGATGCGAGGAATAGAATAGACTTCCTGCGCATACATCAATGCCATCCTTTAACATCTCTTCATAGACCTCTTTACAGGAAGAATAGCATTTGCCTATGAGAGAGATGTTTTCTGGTTTCACGCCCAATCGATAAAGGGATTGAAACATCGAATGTGTGGTCTCGAGAATGTGTTGGACTCCGATGATTTTCACATTCGATAGGGATAGACCTTGATAGGAGTCAATCAGAGATTCTACCAGAGGAAGAATGAGGTTGGGGGATTGGCTGGTCGATGTCATATTCTCTTTTCCTTAGCGTCCAGCCAAAAGTTCCTCTGGAGCGTGTAGATCCAGATTGGGGAACACTTCGCTGAGCAGCTGGCAGTAGGGGCTTAAGTTTGGATCTTCGACAGGGGCGACTGTATAAATGGAGATTCCCGTTGCTACGGCATACCCAATTTCAAGAATGGCGGCTTTTCCCAAATACCCATTGAAATTTGCGACAACCAAAAAGGTCGATCGTCTAATTTTAGCAAAGACAGAATCTTGTAGTAGTTTAGGGTGCGTTATGGGATCTGAATCGAGGATGATGAATTCTTCATCTGGATTAACGGCACACTCTCCTGTAGGTGAGAGTACTGTGACGTAGGCGTTTTCCAGCTCTTTCTTTAAGAGCATGATCTCTTTGAGGTGTTTCCTGAAAGATCCGCTGATTACTGTGCAGATGGTTTCTTTGTGTATTTTATTTTTATTATTCATGGTTTTATTTATGTTATTTGCTTAGGCTCGACTGTAGTTTTTCTTTCACCCAAAGGTAAGCTTCCCTCTGAGCTGTTAAAAGGTCCATGGATTCGAATTCTTCCATACTGACCCAACGGTATCCGCAGTGTTCCTCATAATTAATGAAGACCGGCGTATCGCTGGTTATTTTCGCGTAGTAAAGATATAGACCATACTGTCCATCGCAAGGGGTCTCACTCATTGCCGTATCTAGAAGCTCTATTGAACCAGGATTAATTTGTATCTTAGTCTCTTCATGAAGCTCTCTAAGAAGACCAGTAATAGGGTGTTCTCCCTGATCGAGTTTTCCTCCTGGGATACCCCACAACTTGTGCTGAGCATCCTTCCGAGCTCTCTGGAGCACTAAAATCTTGTCACCCTTGGCTAAAAAAATGGTGACGACTCGTTTTGATGGATGTGTACAAGAGGCATCCAATGGATTCCAATCGGACACATATTCAAAACTTCCGACATTCGGTAAAACACTAATCATTCACGCTCTCCTTATCGACAAAAACCCTCTTATTCAGAGATTTAGAAAGAAGAAGTCCTATGAGTCCACCCACTAGAACAGCTCCCATCGCTACAACTCCTCCCGGAGGCGTTGAGACAATAAATCCCATTAATCCGCCGATTAATATACAGCTAATACTGCTTATATACCTATACAATTTCATTATTTTATCTTTTTCCACAGAAACTCCAATTGTTTGTTTCTTGTTCTAAAATATACACCAATGGCAGATTATAGTCAATTTTTTAATACTTTTTTGCATTAACTGTTCAAGATTCTAATTTTTCGTAATTTAAATTCAATGAATGCGTTGTTGCGCGGGGTTTTTAAAAAAATATTTAATCCCATTCTTCATAGGAGGGGTGATTTTCATAAATCTTTCTGTTTTTGGGCCAGCTGTATTTTGTAATAAAATCATTGTGTTTGGGAGCCAATTGGATCATTTCTTCATAAAAACCCGCTATATCATCTTCAGGATCCCATCCTGGGGCTACACAATGAGTGACAAGAGAAAATTTAGCTCCAGTGACGGGTTGAGCAGCAAACCACGTATTTTTTTCCACAATATAGAGTAATTGTTCCCCTTTGGAGATGTTAGGACCGACCCGCACTGTTTCAATTTCCCCATTTTTTATCAGAAATAAGTCAATGGCTCCTCCCAAGCAATACTGCCAACTCTCGTCTGACAAGAGTTTATGCAATGGGAAAATTCCACCGCTTAAAACCATGTAATATGCCCAATTAAATAAGGGTCTTCTTTTTTTACCTTCGCCTATAAAGATGTCGGAGCTATAACCTTCCTTAATAAAATCATCGTCCCATAGTTTCTGGAGACCTAACGTCTTGATAATTTCTTTAATTTCTGTGTCCATAAAAAAATCTCGAGCTGCTTTTTTTGTCTTGTAGTGGATTGTAACACAGCACTTGTATTGTCAGGTGTATCAATTTGGGGGAAATCTCCAGGGGTGTCCTCTAAGGTTACAGAAGGCATAGGAGGTGTTAAATATTTTCCATTGCATTTTTGGGAGTCAGTATTTTAATGTTGACTTGCTTTTCCTGTTTTATTAATATTACATTATCAAATTTGTGATTAGGATGTTAGTTGTGACAAAAATAAAATCAGTTTGTTTTAGTGCTAATTGGAATCACAATTTAAAAAGCCAAGAGTCTGTAAAAAGACCCGTATGGGATGCATTCAGTACCCCCTTAAGAGCTCTTTGTGCAAGAAATGTATTGCCTGCTGCCTATCATTCAAGCGAGACCAAAGATTCGGTAGAAAAAAATTGGAAAAAGATCTGGGTCGGAAAAGGATCAAAGGGCAAGAAACTGCGTAAAGGGTTCCAGCCCATTGCGCTAAATATCAAAACACCAGATGGAGCACGTATCAAAGGAGTCTTTTATAAAAGCCAAAAGACAACAAGCACTGATATCCCCACAATTCTTTATTGCCAACCTAATTTAGGCTTGTCTAAAGCGAAATGCCACCAATGGATGCTCAAAAAAGCTGCAAAAACGGATGTTCCTTACAATGTCGTTCTGTTCGACTATAGAGGCTGTGGAAAGAGCAAACTCAGCTCTAAATCGTCTCATCTCAATGCCAAAAAACTCGTTATCGATGCAGATTCTGTTTACCAATGTGTTCGAAAAAAGCTGGGAATTGCGGCCAAAAATGTCCGCTTCTACGGATGGTCCTTAGGGGGAGCGGTAAGTGCCCAAGTGGCAGCTTTGCACCCACGCTCTGGTGCCCATGTCCATTCCCGCTCGTTTTCTTCCCTTAAGGGTGTTGTGCAAGCGTATTTTCCTCGCGTCCTTGCCAGAGTCGTGAATAAGATCTTTCAGGCTTTTCATTGGGTATTCGACACTTTTAAAGTATGGAAGAAAATCAAAGACCGCTCGCTTGTTGTTTATCACCCTAAAGATCGAGTCATTCCTCAGTCTGCAAGTCTAGCTTCCAAGGTCGGTCGTAAGCATAAGTTGCAATTGCGATTGAAAAAGAAGTCTAAAAATAACTCAGGCCGTATTAATCACCATGGCATGCCTTATCGAGCCTACACTAGCAAGAAAGGAATGGGCGCAAGAAAACAGATCTTGAACTTTCTCCTCGAGCAACCGGCATTTTCTTCCGCAAAAACCAAAAAGTGAGTGGCCTCAGTGAGAAGCGACTTCTGTGTCGGTGGCGAGGATGTTTTCATGCTGCTCTGGATACCAGGCGGGTGTTGCCGGAAGGAGGAGAGTCAGCGTTCCTTCCCAATAGAATTTTTCTCCGCGGGGGATATAGACGGCATCGCCGATCGCGAGCTCGACTGTTGTGGTCTCTGTGACGAGTTTGCCAGAGCCTTTTAAGACGTAGCCCATCTCGCTGCAGTGGTGATTGAGCGCGTAGCCTTGTTCGGGATAGCGGTGGGTGATTTCAGCGACGCCGATGTTGAGCTCTGAGTTTTGCATCGGGTATTCGTAGACGGTGCAATTGGGGGAGTTTTCATGCTTTAGGGCAGCTTCGTATTTGACATATTCCATGGTAGGACTCCTGGTGGTTTAATGAGAACGTTCTAGCGCTGTGGCGCGAAAAAGTCTAGTTAAAATTATTTCAAGCTGCTGCAAGGCATTGATTTAAAAACGAGCTTTTTGTGACAATCTAAAGGATTGTCAAAAACCGATTAAAAATATTATGTCTGTTAAGTTCTTCTCTGGCGAACAGTTTGCTGATTCGTTTTTTTCTGCATTGCGTTCCGATTTTCTGAACATGTCTGGGGCGGATGATTCTGGACTTATCGCAATCGAGCAGCTTAAAAACTGTTCTGCGGTTTCTAAGTTGTGGCGTGATCGTGCCATGCAGATCTCTTTGAATGTAAGAGTGCAGGGGAGTCGAAGGATCCCAACGAGTGAATATACGCCTTATCTCTATGCATTGGAATATGAGAGAGATGACTTGACTGCTTTCATTTTAAAATGGGAGGCGGGGTTTACCAAAAGATTTCTCAGCATGAAGTGTGATGTTTTGCACCGTTATGAGATCACGGGGAAGTATCAGGTTGATCAGGTGTTGTTTGGTCCATCGGTCGATCATGCGACACATCATAGCTATTTGATCCCGAGTCTCTGTGATTCTTTGGAGCGGTTTTTTCAAGAGTTTAAAGGGGAGAGGTATTGGGATGATGCTTGTACACAAGAGCTCTTAGAGACTGTTCGAGGGGCTCTTTGCACTTCTTGTTCTACAGATTTTGAGAAGTTGACGCTCCGAGAATTGAGAGAGCAGTATAAGGGAAAACTATTTTTTATTTCTGATAGTGAAAGCAAAGTGTGTGATAGAAGACACTGGATCAGTTTTGTCTTCTCTGACGAGTTGATTGCCATTGGAAATCGAGGCTTAGGCTCTGGAATTTGGTCAGGAGTGTGCGTTTATCGTTTTTCTGAAGAGATGGAGTCGTGCTCTGTGAGTCAGTTCATCGATCGATTTCAAAGGGTGCGTCCAGAAGAGCATCTACCGATGTCCAAGCAGTGGAGCGGTTCTTGTTCTAGAAGCAGTTTTGAAGCAACCACTCTCGGTGCTGCTTTTTTGATTTTCAAGAAAAAATGCTCTTTTTTATGTTCTTCTGAAGTTATAGCCAGGGCTAGAGCGATGGTAAATGAATGGATTAAGGATGATCGGATAGAGGGTATTACAGAGATTATAAAAACAGACCAAGAGATGCAGTATGATCCAAAGCTTCTCATTCGCGTTCTCGCTGTATTCCAAGACTGTCCAAAAGCTGCCGAGAGGTTTCATCATTTTTTAAGGAATGAAAAACAAGTCGACTGGACCTCATTAAATGAGACTATGGATACGGAGAATCGACTTCCCGGCGAATACGTCGTTAACAGGGACAATGCGCTAGGCTGCCGATGGTTTCGCCACGAGGTCGAAGTGATCAAAAGGGGATCTGTTACCAGAGTAGGCCCCCAACCCCGTGGGTTCATCGTCTGGCACAATGAAACGAGACCCTTGCGTGAACCCAATCAGAGACCCAGAGGCAATCCTGCGCCTAGGGGAAATCCGACAGGGAGAGGATATAAGTATACGATTATAAGAAAGCGATGGCCTTAGAATCTGTCTACAATCTCGGTCGTTTTGAACTGGCACTAAAAATTAGAAGCGGATAATTTTGTCCATTTGAACGTCAACCGCGGTCTGCTATGCTCTTATTCTTCCTTCGACTGTTCCTATTGTTGCTCACTCCTTCTTTTTTTCTCTATTCGCTCGATGTTCTTAATTATGACTTGCATGTTTTTTCTGTGCCGGGAAAGAGCGAACGGGTGATGCTCTGTTTCCATGGCTATGGAGGTAATTACGAGATTGCCTTGTCGCTTAAAAATCTAAAAACCATAGACGCTACTCTTGTGAGCTTCAACTTTCCTGATTATGACATTGAGCAAAGAGGTGAGTACGATTATCGCAAGATGACATTTGGCACGATCGATGAGCTTTTGCCAGCTCTGCACGTCATGAAGCAGATCGTGCTGGATGGGGGAAGAAAAAGAGATCGATCTGTATGGATTTTCTGCAGGGGGCGGCGTTTTGATCAACGTACTTGGAGTGCTCAATACTTCCACTTATGATGCTAGGCTTGAGGCAATGGGGATTGGAGCGGTGGAAAAAGAGAAGCTTCTCGCTGCAATTCAGAGGGGAATGGTGATTTTGGATACGCCTCTTATACTGCGCCCGGTCAGGAATTGCGAATTTGAGCCTTTGATCAGCTCCCGCGATTCCACGATCGAAAAGGGGGCCAGTATTGAGGAAATACAGGCCCCCTTTTCGATCGTGGAATCCCGGGGCTTTGACGCGCTCAAATTCACAATTCCTGACCGGGCGCAGTATAAATCGATCGAAGAGATCATTGCCTGTAGAAGCTCGACGGGTGAATTGGAGTGGTTGGCGAAAAATTATCGGGACAATCACTTCAGACCGATTGACTCGCTTAGATTGCTCCAGGGATTGTCTTTGGATGTTTTGTTGTATTTTCAGGAGGGAGATGAAATTCTCTCGAATCGAGATGATGACCTGTATATAGAGAGGTTGCGAGAGACTCAGCAAAAAATCGCAGTGATCAGGGGCAGTGAAGGGGGACATCAGTCTGCTCACCTGCCACTTTGGCAATTTTATGCGCAAAAAATGGAGGGAGAAGATGTTGGCACAACAGTATTGGAATGACGTGGGATCGAAGAAAGTGTTTGAGGATCCGCTTTATTTGGACAAACTCGCGCCTTTCTTAGAGCCGACGGATCAGATCGTCGAATATGGGTGTGGCTACGGCCGCATGATGCGCCTGTTAAAAGCTGCAGGGTATGAGAATTTAGTGGGTTTTGATTTTGCGCCGAATATGATTGCGCGGGGGCTGAGCGAAAATCCCGATCTCGATTTGAAGGTATTGGACGAGGTGGGGGTGATTCCTTGTGAGGAAGCGTCTGTCGATGCAGTGGTCATGTCGACAGTTCTCTGTTGTATGACGGAAGACCGGGAGCTGGTGGCGTTAATGGGAGAGATCGAGCGGGTGTTGAAGAGCGGTGGTGTGCTGTATCTGACTGATTTTCTCATCTGCGAGCATCCCCGGTATCGGGAGCGGTATGCGGTGGGGTTGGAGCGATTTGGAATGCAGGGGATCTATACGACGAATGAGGATCTGACGGTGCGGCATTTTACGGCGAAGGCGATTATCGATTTGTTGGACTCTTTTGATATCCAATGGTTTGAGCAGTTCGATTTTAAGACGATGAACCAAAACCCAGCGCGGACGTTTCATTGCATCGCTAGAAAAGGGAGTGGACTTAATTAGTACGTATACGTATGATCTGGTCTGAAAAACTACCCTTATATAGGAGAAATGGTATGTTTGCAGCCAGTCTAGGTTTTGTTTTGCTCTTCGTTTCAAACCCACAGGAGAGCGCTCTTTTTTATCGAGAAATTTTTGGAATTAAGCCTATAGAAGAGTCGCCGACATTTGTCATGTTCGCTCTTAAAAATGGCGTGATGCTCGGTCTTTGGTCTAAGCACACGGCTGAGCCGCGTGTGGAAGCGCCCCCTGGTGCGTTGGAGATCTGTTTTCCCACAGAAGATGTCGATGCTCTCTATGAAGAATGGGGGAAAAAGCGGGTGTGTGTCGCTCAAAAACCGACAGATATGGATTTTGGCCGCACGTTCGTGATTCTCGATCCAGACGGGCACAGGATTAGGGTTTATAAATTGTCTGAGGGAGAATGAAGCTCGATTTTGAAAAAATCAGCGTCCATGATGTGCCAGAGCGGAGCCCGGGGTTTCTTCTCTGGCATATTAGTACTGCGTGGCGTGGCTCGATTGAGGCGGTTCTGAAGGATTTGGGATTGACGCATCCTCAATTTGTCGTGCTGGCGACTCTGGGGTGGCTCACCCGGAACGGGGACCTCGTGACCCAGCGAGATGTCGGCGCGTTGGCA
Organism: uncultured Verrucomicrobiae bacterium; assembly: GCA_963818965.1. Taxonomy (GTDB): domain Bacteria; phylum Chlamydiota; class Chlamydiia; order Chlamydiales; family Rhabdochlamydiaceae; genus JAZJZV01. Next base: position 222,260 of record CAWFUG010000009.1, read on the forward strand.
GGTCTTGATCCCAATACGGTCTCCCAAATCATCGGCGGTCTTGAGAAAAAGGAGTGGATCAAAAGAGCGGCATCGTCAGATGCGCGCGCCAAAAATCCCCAGTTGACCCCTCGAGGGCGGGAGCTGCTCGCTTCAGCGTTGCCCGCTGTAGAGCGAGCCGATCACCGATTTTTTGAGATCCTATCTGCCCAGGAGCTAAAAAATTTGGTTGCTCTCTTCCAGAAAATAACAAATTGACCGATCGGTCAGTCTCTGGTATCCTGTCTTCCATGGATACGAGAGAACTTCTTTTACAAGCAGCTTTAAGAGTGTTTTGCAATGAATGGCTACCACGGTAGTAGTGTTGCAGAGATTGCTAAAGAAGCGCAGGTTTCTAAGGCTCTTTTTTACCATTATTTTGCAAGTAAGAAGGATTTGCTCGTTCTCTTTGCCCAGCGGAGGTTGGAGGAGTGGGCGCCGCTTGTCGAAAAGCTGGAAGCGATTGAAGAGCCGAGAGAACGGATCGTTTTTTTGATCGATTTTGTCTTAGGGGAACTGGAGATGCGGGGAGAGTGGTTGCGGTTTCTCTATATGCTCTATCTTTCGACAGAGGGGATCGCTGCGATCGCAGAGGCGATGGAAAAGTTCAAGGGGTCATTCGATCGCTTGTTTCAAGCAGAACGGCGGCTCTACAAGGACCTCGGCTACGCCGATCCCGACGACGAGGCGACTTATCTCCGCTCTGTCCTTCAGGGAATTAGCCTAGAGTATTTGCTAAGCGGAAAGAATTATCCCCTGAAAATTATGAAGGAAAAAATCATCAAGAGGTATGTGCCATGAGAGTAAAATTGTATCGAGAACACAAGTATGTGAGTTTTGCTCTGAATGCATTAGAGCGGCTCATCGCTAAAACAGACTTTACGAGCGATGCTGCAACCCAGCGAGTTCAAGAGGAGTGGCAGAGTGTGAAAGAAATGCTGCAGGGGCACGCCCATCATGAGGAACACAATTTCCATGCGCTTTTGGAGAGGAAGGGATCGACTGTGCACGTAGAAGCGCACGACGACCATGCACATCAAGAGGTGGCATTGGAACATCTCCAAAATCTTCTCGATGGGATTAAGATGGATTCTGATCGGGTCGAAGCGGGCTATCAGTTCTACCTCGCTTACCGCAAATTTGTCGGAGACAATTTGCTGCATTTGCATGAGGAAGAAACCAAAATTCTGCCGGAACTCCAAAGGCTATGCACCGATGAAGAGTTGAGAGCTCTTGAGCATGCAAGTTATGAGCTGATGACAGCGAAGGACCTGATCGAGATGGTGCAGGTCCTGTTTCCCCACATGAACTTTTCTGACAAGTGCGCTTTTCTTACAGATATCAAGCTAGCACAGCCTAAAAAATTTTTAAAACTTTGGGAAGAAGCGGGTGCTTTTCTGAGCGCTGAGGAAAGGGAGAAGTTTCGAGATTTAGAAGGTGCTCTCTTGTGATTAATTTGGGTTTTTTAATAAAATGAGCAGCATGAATAACATGTTAATTATTTTTTGTGCCCTTTTATTTTTTTGCGATGGGCCGCTTTTCGGTGAGGATCGATCTTGGATCATCAAGGAAGAATTTCTTTCGCCAGATGTCGCCTCTTTCGATTGTCACAGCTCGAGCCTCGTTGAGACAGGGGAAGGAACCCTCTATGCGGTATGGAAAGGGGGAGCCGGAGAGGGCAAGAGCAATATCGATATGAAAGAGAGTGTGGGGATTTGGGCTGCGCGATTTGATGGATCGGTTTGGTCAGAGCCTAAAGAGATCGTAAGCGCAGTGCACTCCGTATGTTGGAATCCCGTCCTCTGCAGACACCCTTCGGGAGAGTTATTTTTGTTTTACCACGTGGGCCCTAATCCTCGCCAAGCGGTCCATTTTCTAAAAAAGTCACGCGATGGGGGTGTTTCTTGGTCGGAGCCAGAAATGCTACCTGCCGGAATTACTGGCCCCACAAAAAATAAGCCGCTCGTAACGGGAGAGGGTACTCTCATTTGCCCTGCTTCTGTTTGTGTCGGCGAGCCGACAGATCTTTTTAAAGCGACGGCGTGCTGGATCGAAATTTCTGAGGATGGAGGCGCGCACTGGAAAAAAGTGGGGCCCCTCGAGGTCCCCGATCGAAAATTCGGCGCCATTGAGCCTGCTCTTTTTCAGGATGGAGCAGGGCACCTGAGAATGCTCTGTAGGGACCGAGCGCACAAGGTCGGTGGGGTGGGTTTTATCTGGGAATCGATCTCTGAAGATGGCGGGCTCCATTGGTCAGAGTTGAGGCAGACAGAGCTACCGAATCCCGATTCTGGACTCGATGTCGCCGATTTGGGCGGCGGTAAAGTCATCCTCTTCTACAACCACTCGCACACAGACCGGTTCCCGCTCCACATGGCGCTTTCTGTCGATGGTGGAAACCATTGGTTAGCACCTCTCGTATTGGCTGAAGTCGGGGAGTTTCCGGCTGCGATCGCGACAGCGGATGGGTTGGTGCATGTCACGTATGCTACTCCCTGTGCAGAGTCGGAACAACGCCGCATTAAGCACGTCATTATCGATCCGAGGTAATTTTATACTTTCATTGCTTTAGTCTTTCTTCGATCCAATCATAGGCCCTTATGAGTGGAGCGCGATCTTCGGGGAGCTTGGAGAAATAGATCTTCTCATTTTGGAAATCGATGAAAATGAGGTTCTCGTCGATGAATTCCATGCCGATTACTGCATCGAGACCTATAGGGGATTGCATTTTTACGAAATTGACAGGCCCGAATTCTTCGCCTCCTATCTGAAATGTTTTGGTGTCCCAATGATCTTTTTCATTAAAGATGAGATGATTTTCGTTATTGAAATTCCATTCTTGGGGATGTTCTAGATCAATAGTTGTGTGGTTTTGGTTGTGGTTCTCGGAACCCCTATTTAAAAGATTCCAGGTTGCTCCTGTATCTAATGTGCAGCGCAAGGGTCCTGCTTCAGAGATAGCTTCGAAATCGATGAGATGTCGATCTAACAAAAGGGGGGTTTCCACGAATGCATCCACTGGGTAGCCCTGTTGTTTTAGGGTATCCAAACTATCGCATACGATGATGGCAGAATGTTCGCAATCAAGCAGTATGTTAAAGGATCTAAAAACATACCAACCCATTCTTCCTAAATGGTCTTCAGAGATTTCTTTTTCTCCTTTCTTAAGGACACTATCTTCTATGAATTCCAAGTTTTCTGCAGCTATCGTCATAGGAAAAATCTTCAATTTTCCTATATGTATTTCTGGCACTTCATAGATATCATATTCATAAGATTTACCCCTAAGGCCACAAAAAGTTTCCTTTCCTAAGAATGATTTTTTTTCAAGGTTTTGGATAAAGTCCTTAGGCAGACGAATTCCTCCTGAAAAACCTAGATCGACTTTTGTCAATACCGTTTCATTTTCAATTTTTACTTCTAGTTGGGGATCATTTGCGCGAGAAAATGAATTGATCTTTAAAGGAACAAAATATTTTTCCTCAGTAAAGAAACCCGATGTTTCCATCGGGTCTTGAAAAGAAGGCTTTTTCAAAAGAAAATAGCTCGCCAATGCACAAATAAGGGAGATCGCTAGAAGAAGCTGTCGTTTCTGCGTGCTAGTTTTGTTCATATCCCCCTCGGGCGCTTACACCCGTTTCGCCTTTATCATTTTGTCTAACCTCTGCCTCGACACGCCCATGGCCATCCTCATACCCACCTTTAGCAGAAGCACCCCATTCTGTCCCGTTTGGCCCTGTTTTAAAATCGATCGAGCCCTCGGCATATACGCCTCTTCCCCCATTATCGTTATCTCTTCCTCCGCCTCCTCCCCCCCGTCTAATGGGCAGGATTTCAACGCCTTCTGTGCTAGACAGGTCTTTTTCCGGTGCTGATTGAAACAGAGAAAATCGTTGTTTCACCACTGTTAGGGTTCCAGGCAAATCAACTAGCAGGATGGAGGTTGTCGCATCGTCATCCGTATTAGTTAAATTGATGGTCTGGCGTGATACGTCATTTGAGCGAACATAGGCCTTGTATCGATTAGCTCCATGAATGACAAATTCCAATACTTCTTCATTGGGTATATTTTCTTCCTCAGAGAGGATGACGGTTGCTTGTGAAAGAGGATATTTACTTGCGATAAATGATCCCCGTTTCTGCTTAGGAATGTGGATGAAATGTGCATAAGTTTTCTGTAGCATTTCGTATAAATGAGAAGCCCGTTGGGTAGAAGTATTGGTCATATGCACGACATCAGCATCGCCGTATAAAATGCGTTCTGCTATGTCGTCGACTTGCATCGCCGATGGAAGATCTAGATTGAGAATGGTCATATCGGTAAAAGAAGGTTCTTTTTCCGGAAGAGCATTTCGCAGGTGGAAGGGCTGGTTGTTTGTATTGTAAGCTGTAAGATCGTACTGAAAAAGAGGGTTGGTTTCTTCTGGTTCTGGGGAGGTAGCAAAGATTGTATTTACTATCACTAAACAGGGAAAAACGAGGTGCATTTTCATAGAACTCTCCTAAAGAAAAAGTTTCTGCGATAAGCTAGCAAATTTTAAAAATTTCGCAAAGCGAAATTTATTAATCTTTAGCGGGCCACTTGAAGGTAAAGGAGACACTCGTCGAATCATCGTCTTTGTCTTCTTCTTTTTCTTCTCTATCTCTAAAACGCGTGCTCTTTTTTTTCTCTGAGGTATGTTGTTTCTGCCATTTTTTGAATTCTATTCGGTGTTGCGAAGCAGGATCCAGGTTTTTGCCTTTTGCGATGACCTTGACGTTGCCGATGGTCTCTTCTCGGATGACGACAGAGGGGTCTTCTTTTTTTGTGTTCTTGGAGTCTTCGGCACATAGGTAAGTCGCAAGGGAGAGGGATAAGATAGTAAGAAATTTCTTTTTCATAGTTGGCCTTTTTTGGTTTCTGAAACGATAACATAAGAGTTGGGGGTGGATGCAAGAGGAATTTTCCTATTTTTAAGCGCTGTGTTATTATGCGCGTCACGAATCCTTCTAAGGGAGAGTAAGTCATGGTGTCCTATAGGGAGTTGGTCGGTTTTTTGTGGCGTTTTGTGCGGCGGCAGAGGGGGAAGTTTTTTTCAATTATGCTCCTGGATGCGTGCGCGTGGCCGCTCGATGCTCTGGTGTGGCCTTATATCTTGCATCTCGTCGTGGATATTTTTACGCGGTTCGATGCGAACCGGGGGGCGGCATGGCAGGAATTGCGAGGGCCGGCTCTATTGGGTGTGAGCTTAGTCGTCTTTGTCGAGGTGACCTCGCGGACGATGGGATTTTTGTGGGCCAAGGCAATGCCGAAGCTGCAGGCGGATATCCGGATGGAGATGTTCGATCACGTTCAGCACCATTCTCCTCGCTATTTCAATGAGCGATTTGCGGGGAGTCTTGCGAACAAGATGACCGATATGACGACGCAGGCGGACGCGATTCTCCAGCAATTATTCTGGCCGATCGTCCCGGCGATTGTCACTTGTGCCGCGGCTGTGGTGATTTTATGGTTTACAAGTCCCATTTTTGCGGGGATCTTGCTCGCTTGGATTGCGATTCATCTCGGGATCACTTTTAAATTCATCCGCCCGGTCGATGCTTATGAGCACCGGCATGGAGAAGCGCGGAGTACTCTTTTGGGAAGGATCGTCGACAGTTTTACCAATAATTTTGCCGTCAATCTGTTTTACCGATTTCGACAGGAGAAGAGCACTCTCATGCCGTTTCAAAATGCAGAGGAAACGACGAATGTGCAAGCGAAATGGTATGTCGAAAAGATGTTCTGTTTGACCTCTTTTTTCTTTCTCATCACGCTCTTCCTCGGGATGAATGGTTTTTTGATCTATCTGTGGCTCGACAATCGGATCAGCGCGGGTCAGGTCATTCAGGTGTTTAGCATCGTGTGGAATGTGGCGAGCATCATGTGGGTAGTGGGTCGCTCTTTGCCGGTCTTCTTTCAGGCTTTCGGCATTGCAAAACAAGCCTATTCTGTCATGCACGATCCGCAAGATATCGGAGACACATCGGGTGCGAAAAAACTCTCGATTTCTTCGGGGGGTATTGCTTTCGAAGAGGTTTCTTTTCGCTACGGAGAAAAGGCGCTTTTTGAGAATAAGAATGTCCAGATTCGGGGTGGGGAAAAGGTCGGTCTCGTCGGTTTTACGGGGGCTGGCAAATCTACTTTTATCAATTTGATCCTCCGCTTTTTCCCGCTTTCTGGAGGCAAAATTTGCATCGATGGGCAGGACATCGCGCATGTCACTTTAGAGTCGCTCCGCGGCCAAATCGCTCTGATTCCTCAGGATCCTCTTCTCTTTCACCGGACGTTGCGCGAGAACATCGCTTTCGGAAAATCAGATGCTACAGAAGAGGAAATCTTCAACGCTGCGCTTCTGGCGCACTGCGATGAGTTCATCCGACAAATCCCCGGCGGTTACGAGGCGAAAGTGGGGGAAAGAGGCACCAAGCTCTCTGGAGGGGAGAAGCAGCGGATCGCAATCGCCCGGGCGATTTTAGCTGACGCGCCCATTCTTATCTTGGATGAGGCGACATCCTCTCTAGATTCTGTGACGGAGAGGTATATCCAAGACAGCCTGGACAAACTCATGCAGAATCGCACGACGATCGTAATCGCGCACCGCCTCTCCACCCTCTCTCGCATGGACCGCATCCTGGTGCTGGACAAGGGCAAGATCGTGGAAGAAGGGACCCACGCCGATCTATTGGGTAAGGGCGGTCTCTATGCGCACATGTGGAAGATGCAGGTCGGTGGGTTTTTACCTGAGGCGCCTTAAGATTTGGCCGTGGAGGCTCTTGCGGCAATACAGCGGTGGTAAGATATTTTCTGAAGGTGCTATAACTGCTCATCTCAAAGGGGAGGAGTGCATGCTCAAGGCGCTGTCGTTTTTTACAATCATCTCAAGTACTTTATTTTCAGGAGAAGACATGACGCAAATTCAGGTTTTAAAGGGGAAGGAAGTTGCTCGGTATATCGATGCTCTCGTCGATTTAAGGAGTTCCTATTTTCGGGAATATCCCTATTTTTATCAGGTAAATCTATCTGCAGAAAAAGAATATTTGGCGATGTATTCCAGTAGTCCCCATACAGTTTTTATCGTGGCAGGAGAGGAGCCAGTGGGAGTATTGACTGGATGTCCTTTAACAGAGTCTGCTGAGTTCTATCAGCGGCCGTTCGTAAATAAGAAAATGGATCTCAATAAGGTGTTTTGTCTGGGAGAATTCGTTTTTCAAAACGGATATGAAAACGAAGTGATACAAAAAAAAATGTACGAAAAACTGGAAGAACAGATTCAAAAAGAGCAAAAATACAATCAAATGCTCGTTTATGAAGTAGTGTGTCCCGAAAATGACTCTGAGCCTTCTGACTATGTTTCAATGGAAGAATTCTGGGAAAAGATGGGATTTGTCAAACAGGATGATTTTTCCTATTCTATGCCTTGGGAAGATAGTCGTACAAACCAACAGGTTGACCATACCCTCGTTGCCTGGCTTAAAAACATTGAATAGAAAGAATTCCAAACAGATTGCGGGAGATCGTTATATGAAAAGAATTTTATGTTTATTGCTAACAGCATTCATCTTTCTCAGTTCAATCGATTCTCATGCACATGGGGTTGAGAATTTTAAAAACTACGTCTACAATGACGAAGGAGATCCCGTCTTCATTAAGATTTATATCCAAGCTTCGAAAACAGAACGTCAACACACAAATAGCGGGTCCTTTCAACAAGATTGTTTGCACCAACTTTTAGTTCGAATATCTCAGGAAGATCAGAAAGGAAGTTATGTAGTGATCCCAATTAAGAAGAAAAAAGACAAAGATGATAATGATGATGAAAGCACTTGGGAGTGTCCCTATTGTGGAAGAATTAACAAAGCTTCACAAAATCGATGTGGTACGAAAGGATGCGTTCTTAATGGCTACAACGGATCTTAGGAAAAGCGTTAATACTCTGCGTTGTCTGCTGCGCGGATGAGTTCCAAGGTTTTCTCCAAAAAAGAAATGCCTTGGTAGGTTCGCGTCAGTTTTTTATGAAGCTTGGTGTATTGTTTTTGCAGGAGCCAAGTTTCTGGATTTGAGACGTCCACACGGAACCCTAACCCAGTATTGAATAAAAATCTTCGAGATACGTGGTCCCTTATCCCTATTTTAAAAAATGCTTCCAATGCAGCCAATTCATGTTCCAGCTTTTTCAAATGCGCAGCGGATGGTTTTTTTAATGTAAATCCGAGCCGTCCCATAGAAGTGAGAAGGGTTGTCATTTTGTGGAATAGTGCTGCATTTCTTTCGCCGTACCCTAAGCAAATTCCCAGAAGATCCTCTCTTGAATAGAACTTTTCCTTGAATTTTTGATCGTGCAAAAGAAGGCTGAATAACGATTCTTTGTCCAGAATTAAGGGGTTAAGATCTGTGAATTTGTGAAAGTGTCGATCTAAAAGAGAAAGCATCAGATGTTTGTTGAGTACAGTCACTTGCATAAAATGAAGCTCTTCATCATTTTCAAATACATCGAAAAAGATATTTTTCCCGCAAAAAAGGTGCTCATATTTTTTCCAAATTTCTAATCCTTTATGAAAAAGGGCGTTCTCATTATCGAATCCCTCAAAAAAAAGATCCAATCGATCCAAACTGTCCAAACGGTAGGAATTTACAATCAGTTTGGGTTTTAAATAGGAATAAAAACTCATCGGTTTTCCACCTAACAGGGTATAACCTATGGCATCTTCCTGAATTAAACATCTAAAGAAGAATTCTAAAAAAAAGCGCTCCTTTGAGGGTAGAGAAGAGAGGAATTTTTTTATGTCCATTTGCTTTGTGGATATTTTCCCATGTCCGGAGATGCATCCAAAAATAAGGAGCAAAAAGAGAAGAAAGGGAACGATTTTTTGGATGGGAGAGTGGCGCATGAGATAATTCTACACAAAGCTGAGGTTAAAACCAATTTCTTGGTCTACTCGGAGACCTGGGCGCTGGAGCTGGTTATACTATTGGGATCGACTGGTTGGTAGCGGCCCCTTAGGTGCTCGAATAAAAAGCGCTCTGCGTGATCGAGATAGAGCATTTTATTCGAGAAGTTGGCGAAGCGATGTCCTTCATCGGGGAATAAGATGTAAGTCACTTGCTTGTGGTTTGCTTTCATGCTGTCGTAGATTTGTTGAGAGGCTTTTTCTGTGACGATGTGGTCATTTTTGCCGTGGACTAGGAGGAGGGGAGCTTTGATGGCCTCTAAGTAGTTGAGGGGGGAGCATTTTTCTAAGTAGTCGATTCCCTCGGGTGTATCGGGATTGCCGCCCATGCTGATGATAAATGCTTGTTTGGTGAAGAACATGAGCTTGTCGGAAAGGGGGCTCGAAGTGAATTCCCAAAATTTAGGCACGTTGTCGAGGATGGTTTTAAGATGGGAAGGGGCGCAAAGGGCTATGCAGCAGGTGAAATAGTCTGGGGAAAAGGTGAGACCGGCGAGGGCTTCATAGCCGCCGTAACTCCCTCCAAAGATAGCTAGCTTGTCTCTTTGTGTAATCCCTTTTTCGATGCAGGCTTCTACGGCATCGATGACATCGAGGTGCGCTTTTCCGCCCCATTCGCCATTACCTGCATTGACAAACGCTTTTCCAAAGCCAGAGGAGAGGCGGAAATTCACGCTGAGGACTGCATAACCGCAACTGGCGAGCCATTGGTGATACGGGTTGAATTGAAATTTGTCTCTGACTTTGAAAGGCCCTCCATGAGGTACGACGACGAGAGGGATTGGTTTCTCGACGTAGCCGCCTTTATCGCATTCTCGCGGGAGAGTGTAGTAACAGGTGAGCTTCTGTCCATCTCTTGCGTCGATGACTATCGAGTACATCTGCGCAAAGCTGTCATTTTCAGATGGGGAAGAGAGAAGGGAAGAGAGGGTTTGTTTGTTTCTATCATAGAGCCAGAATTGTCCGCCTCTATCGGGAATGCTGTTTGAGACGATCCACCTCTTTCCAGATCTGCTGCTATTGATGACTTCAAAATTAGGACCGGCGTGTTTTTCGAGGAAGGCGAGGTCGCTTTCGATTGCGGTATCGATAGCGTGCCATTTTTTCTGCTCGTAGTAGGAGGCGTAGGCCTTGGCTTCTCCTGCGATGAAGAGGACTTCGTCGATGTCGCTTTCAAGGGATGCTCCTAGGATCTTTTCATCGCTGGAGAGGGATAGAGATTTGAGGATGAGCTGGTTGGTGTCGGAGAAGCGGTTATCCAAGAGGTAGACTGCGTGGTTTTTTTCGTCATAAGAGAGGAATTCTGTGTGGAAGGCATCAGCAGAGGAGAGTTGCATGAAAATAGCGTCATCAGCAGTGAGTACTGTCCACGAACCGTCTGTATCATCGATCCGTATTTTCAGGATGAGCTCTAGATTGTCGCTGACGAGGAATTTTGCATAAGCGTCATTTTGAAAAAGAAGCTCGCATTGGCCAGAGTCTAAATTTAAGCGGTAGAGATCGTGAAAATGGGGGGTTCTGTGATTGAGGCCGATGACAGCGCTGTTGTTTTGAGAGCTGATTTGAATGACTTTGGCATTGACGGGAGAAAATTTCTCTGTATAGACGACGTGTTCTTTGGAGAGGATGTCGATGCCGTGCAAGTGGAGTTGCCCTGTCCCGTTTTCATCCTTGAGAAGCAAGATTTTTTTGCCATCGCCGGACCAAAAAAATTGGATGATTTCTTGGGTATCGAAGGAGGTGATCTGTTCTTTTACATTTAGAAATACATTGGAAATGCCGTTGGCATCGGCGCCGACGGAAGCGATCGACTTTCCATCAGGACTGATTTTTGCTGAAATGAGAGAGGGCTTTGCGAAGAGTTCCTCTTTTAAAACAGAAGCGCTTTGTGCTGTGATAAAGGACATGAGTATACCTAAACAAATGAAAAATAGACGAGCCATGAGGAAGAATTTTAGCAGGGGGGGGTGTTTTCCGTCTATTATTCAGAAGTTATCCGTAGGACAACTTCTGAATTCATTGAGATGTACCACAGTCGGCTTGAAACTTCGAATTTGGCGCGGCCAAATTCGAAGTTTCAAGCCGACTGTGGTATAGCGTTAGAAATCGAGCTGAGCGGATAGGCTGATTCCTTGGTAGCCCAAATCTCCTGGCGTTGCAGAGAGTGTGTTAAAATTGGGATTGCCTGTAGGTTGCTGCCATTGGTTCTGGTTCATATACAGATGGTACTCGTAGGCCGCCTTTAGCGTGAGTCTAGCTCTACTCTCACAGGATCCAGAGCACCATTTGAGTCCCAAATCGAGATCGAAGACGGGTTTTTCTGTGCGGAAGCTATTTGCCAACAACCAGTCGCGTCCTGCGTTGGCTTCGCCTCCATTATTGAGCAATCCTTTTTCATGGACTTTGAAAAAGCCGAATAGAAGGGAAAAATCGACATCTCCGAAAATACTAAATCCCCATTTGAGTTTCCAATCAGTACCTAATCCTGCGAGAAAACCGAATCCCCAAAATTGATTTTTGAGCATTGTGTCATTTGTCAATTCCACTCCTACTCCAGGGTCGAATCCGAAGACGATAGAACGGAATCTTTGAAAAATAAAGGTGGAGCGGGCGCCGACATGGGGTCTTAGGGTCAAGTGTTCCCCGACGAAAAATTCCCGGCCTAACTCCAGATCGACCTGATCCAAATAGACTTTCCAAGAACCCTTTGCAGAGGTCGTAGCGACTCCCAAGAGCCCGCCTCCCGTTGCAGTGCCCCAGATTTGACTCACATTCGTGGTACCGTGGTCTTTTGCATGGCCTCGAGAGACATTTTTCATGTGTGTGTATTTAAGGCCAATATCCCATCGATCGTAGGGAATGTTATAACCCGCGCCTATTCTAAAGCCCCAATCCCATCCAAAATCGACATCGAGAATTTTATAGGAAATGGGCGCACGTCCGTTGGCAGGTATTGCTCCGAGTGTAGTTTCTTGGGCGTAGTAGAGGTTATCTTCTACAGCTTGCCAAGCAAGCGCTTCTCCCATGACCCAAAGGTTCGTTCCCTCTTTTACCATCGGCCTTACAGGAGTATTGATTCCTTCTGAGAACTTTTTTTTAGGATTTGTTTGCGTGGAAGGAGTCGAAGAGGGTGTGTTTTCCTGTTGATAGGCTAAGTGGTCATCCATCAGGTTTTCGATTTCAAAGGCTTCTTCTAGCTCTTGGTAGTAAGGTGATTCTGTCGCGAAACTGTACATACAGAGTGTTAAAAAAGCTGATGTTAAATAGGTCTTTTTCATGCAATCCTCAAAAAGGGAAACTTTTTTTTCTTTTCCTTGTATACCCAAGTGGACTCAAAAGTTGGCGCGGCCCTACGGCCAACTTTTGAGTCCACTTGGGTATAACTGGTACCCTGAAAAACTGCAAACTGAATTTTTCAATCAAAAGTCACATCTTGGGTATTAATGGGATTATTGGTAAGAAGAGAAATAGAACCTATGAAACCTTTTACTTGGGTATAAAGGGGACACGATGCAGACAAAGGAACAGTTGCGGCTTACTGAGAATAAGGGAAACGTACCTCCTTGGTACAAGTGGGGACCTTATGTCTCGGAGAGGGCTTGGGGAACCGTGCGGGAGGATTATAGTCCGAATGGAGACGCGTGGGCGTATTTTCCGTTTGATCGCGCTGCATCTAAGGTCTACCGATGGGGAGAGGATGGGATTGCGGGATGGTGTGATCGGTATCAGGTCCTCGTATTTGCCCCCGCTTTTTGGAACGGGGAGGATCCGATTTTAAAAGAGCGCCTGTTCGGGTTGGCGTCGACGGAGGGCAATCACGGAGAGGATGTGAAGGAGTATTATTACTACCTCGATGGGACACCGACCCATTCTTACATGAAGTATTTGTATAAGTATCCTCAATCGAAATTTCCTTACGAAGAGCTGAAGGTGAAAAATAGTCAACGGGGGACTTTTGATTCTGAGTTTGAATTAATCGATACGGGGATTTTTTCTGAGAATCGCTACTTTGATATTTTCATCGAATACGCGAAAGCCTCTGCAGAGGATATCTGCATCCGGATCGAAGTGTTCAATCGAGGAGATCGAGAATCTAGTTTGCACTTGTTACCGCAACTTTGGTTTCGCAACCAGTGGGCTTGGGGAGATGAGCGTCAGAAAGAGCCGAAAATCACCCACGTGAAGGGAAGCGGGGTTTGTCTTGTGGCAGATGATGAAGCGATGCCCTCGATGAGTAATCTGCAATTCGATTACCACTTGGGAAAGCGGTATCTGTACGGCCCTGCAGAGGGAAAAGCTCTCTTTACGAATAATGAGGATGCTGCTGGTCAGCCGTATTTAAAAGATGCGTTTCATCGCGCTGTAGTGGGAAAAGAGAAGACTACAAACCCACAAGAGATAGGAACGAAAGCGTGTTTGCACTACACTTTGAATGTCCCGGCAAAGGGCTCTGTCGTCTTGGAGTTGCGGTTGACGGATCAAGAGATGAAACATCCCTTAGAGGATGTCGCGAAGATCGTGGCGCTACGCAAGCAGGAAGCAGATGAATTTTATGCGACGGTGCAGCCTCACAAAGCGACGGAAGAAGAGCGCTCGATTCAACGGATGGCATTTGCGGGGATGCTCTGGAACAAGCAGATCTACCTCTACGATGTCAATCAGTGGCTAGAGGGGGATAATACGCGGGCAAAGCCGCCTGCTTCCCGTTTGGGCATCCGGAATGTCCACTGGCGTCACTTGAATTCGATGCGGATTTTGTCGATGCCCGATAAGTGGGAATATCCTTGGTTTGCCGCATGGGATCTCGCCTTTCATTGTATTACCATTGGCTTGATCGATATCGAGTTTGCAAAAGACCAGCTTTGGTTTTTGCTCTTCGATCAATTCCAGCACCCTAATGGGGCGATTCCCGCTTATGAATGGGAGTTCTCCGATCTCAATCCTCCCGTTTTTGCGTGGGCTGTGTTGCGCCTGTATCAGATGCAGCTGCAGCAGACGGGAAGTGGCGATACGCTCTTTTTGAATAAGTGCTTTTCCAAGCTGCTCATGAACTTCGCCTGGTGGGTGAATAAAGTGGATAGCTCGGGGAACAACGTGTTCGAAGGGGGATTTTTGGGGCTCGATAACATCACGATCCTCGACCGTTCTAAGCCCTTTACCGATGGGACTATCCTCAAGCAATCGGATGGAACGGGGTGGATGGCGAAATTTTGTTTGGATCTGATGCGCATGGCGCTCGAGCTGGCTAAGACATCGCCAAGCTATGAAGTGATGGCGACTAAATTCTTCCAACACTTCATCTATATCGCCGATGCGATGAAGCGGATGGGGGATAAAAACTACGGCCTATGGAACGAAGAAGATCACTTTTTCTACGACGTTCTCGCTTATCCCGATGGAAAAGTCTCTGAATTCCGCGTGCGCTCACTCGTCGGACTCATTCCCCTTTTCGCTGTCGAAGTTTTGCATGAGGAGGAATTTGCCCGCTTTCCTGAATTTAAAAAGACGTTCGATTGGTTTTTAGAGAACAGACAGGAATTGACGAAGGATGTCGTCCTCCCCATCGAAAAACACAAGCAAAAGGGTTATATTCTGACACTCGTCGATGAGTCCCACTTGAGAAAGATTTTAAAATACGTGTGGGATCCCGAAGAATTTCGCTCTCCCTACGGATTGAGGAGTCTCTCGAAATACCATGAGAAGAATCCTTTCCATTACCGCGATCGGAGCGTGCAATATGAACCCGCAGAATCTTTGGACCGACTCAAAGGGGGCAACTCCAACTGGCGCGGACCCATTTGGACTGTTCCGACCTATCTGCTCACGATTTCATTGAAGAAATTCGGTGAGGCGTTTGATGGGGATTTTGGGCATCGCAGTGGATAAACAGCATCCGATTGGACTCAATGCCATGGCACAATCGTTTGCAGAGAGCATCATCGCCATTTTCAAGCGCGATAAAAGGGGGATTCGCCCCGTCTTTGGAGAGAACTTCCCCTTTACCAACGATCCTAACTGGGATGATTACTTTCTCTTCTACGAGTATTTCCACGGGGACACAGGCAAGGGCCTCGGCGCTTCCCATCAAACAGGCTGGACCGGCCTCGTTGCCAATTTCATCCAGGAGTATCGGTAGAGTGGGAGCTATTGCAATATAAGCAAAAATCGCTTATACCCGAACGCCTTCGTGCGGCGTTGTTGCATAAAGGGAAGATAATAACCACAGAGAGCACAGAGGACACAGAGAGAAAAACAAAAAAAATGCCCCTCTCTGTGGTCTCTGTGGTATATAGTGCTTCCAGTTCCAAAGGCACCCAACCTCATTTGAATCAAGGGTTAATATTAATTCAATATTAATCTTTATTCGAATTTAGACTTTCATTTTGTACGATTATGGAAGGTATATAATCCCAACCTGGTCAAGTTAATCTACAGGTGTCTATAACAGTCATCAATTGTATGTAACCTTATATGCAGATAGAACCGTCCAGGACTACCTCGAAAAAATCTCCAACATGTATCGAAATACTGATTGTATAGCGTCATGTCTCTACAAACCTTCCACAAGCGCTCTATTGGGTATTAAATTCGGGGAGTAAGGCGGTAGGTAATGCAATCTCGATTCGAGACCCCTTCAAACAATCGTGAAGTAAGGAGATGTTCTCGCTGAGGCTTGTTGAAGATTTTCTACGAGTTTTTATTTGGAACTATTCCAACGTGCAGAGAACGAGTACTCTGAAACGAAAATGAATGCATTGGACTATGCCATTTATCATATGAGAGATTTTGAAGAGCTCCACATAGACGTGATCGAGGAATTATTCAGAAAAGGCATCCAAGTTACGGATATGAGTGGATCCACGCCATTCGAGCATTTAAAAAAATGGAAAAGTTTATGTCCGGACCCTTTGTTAACACTATTCACAGGCAATATTAACTCATGTGGACAGGAGGTAGAATTAAGTGAAAACGAAGAAGGGGAAGTGAGCTTAGGAATTGATGTATGGATGAACGTAAAAAAAGGCATAAAACTGTACGACGGTCCTAATTTCAAACTGCAGCGTCTCTCTGAATATGCTCAAGTGGAAAGAAAATATGTACCTGATTCTTCTTCTTTTTTGACGTTCAAAGAATTTAAAAAAGAGCTTTACATGCTTGAAAGTCTATTTAAGTGCGTTAAGTTCACCGCCCTGAAAGATACAATCTGTATCTTTGGAATGAAGTCTTATAAAACAGAAGACCCCAAAGGTAATGAACTTTCTTCTGAGAGTGAGGATGCCAGCGCATCTTCTGAAATAGAAGACCCCAAAGGTAATGAACCCTCTTCTGAGAGTGAGGATATCAGCGCATCTTCTGATGAGAAAGAATCGTATGATATAGCAGCGGATTCTCAGGGAAGATCGATCATTTTAGGTCTTTTCCACGATACAATTTCCCTCTACAATGAAGCATTTACTGTTTTAGTCAGAGAAGGAACATTTGACGCCTGTTTTACCCAAAAGAAAATTAAGAAGTACACGGCTCTGTTAGATCAGATCACAAAAATATTTCCGATCGATTCTGCCCAACTCGATGCCGCTTTTCAAGATGAAATCCGCGCAGGGGTCGATGCTGCTTTCGGAAAAGTTTAAAAAGCACACCCAAATTCACTTCAACTCACTTGGGCTCACTCGGCTTCTGCTGCACCACGGTCAAGATGCCGCCGAGGGTCACTAGGGCGATTCCAATCCAGCCCCAACTATCGGGGACGACACCCCAGAATTGCCACTGGATGAGCCCCGAAAAGACGATCACGGAATAATTGAACGGTCCTAAGAGAGTGGGGCTTGCGTACTGATAAGCCTGTGCGATGGCGAGCTGAATCCATCCCAGCAGAAATCCCATGGCGATTAGGAGCAGCCATTGCGTCTGATTGAGTGGGATCCATTGAATGATCATCAGAGGAAGCGTGAAGAGCGATGCGATGAAAAAGTAATAGAAGAGGATGCTCAGCACTGGCTCTGTTTGTTTCAAATTTCTGACGGCCTGAAGGGCGATGGCGGAGAATAGGCTCGCTAGCAATGCAATAAAGTCCATTGAATTTTTCAGTAAACCCTCTGAAGGGTTGAGGATAAAAAAGACCCCGATAAACCCCAAGATGAGACTTGCCCAAACCGTGAGCGAGACCTTTTCTTTTACCCAAAAGATGGCCACAAGGGGAAGGAAGAGGGGGGCTGAGTTACCGAGTAAGTTTGCATTGATGAGTGAGATGTATTTGATCGCGATAAAAAAGCAAGCGTAAGAGAGAAGGCCTGTAATCGCTCGAAACAGATGAAGGGGCAAGCGGTTTGTGCGCAATGTTGTGATTTGCCGCATCAAAATAAAAGGGACTAAAAGCAACAGTGCGACCAAATTTTGCGAAAAGAGAACGATGCCGATCGGCACTGTTTGCATGACGACTTTACCGATCGCACTCAGGATCGATGAAAAGAAAAATGCCAGGAGGATGAGAGAGATCCCGAGGAGATGTCTTCGCGATATCATGAGCATGGGAGCCTCCCTTTTTTGATCATAAGGATGCATACTCATTTTTGCAAGATTGGACCCAGTGCCCACAACCCGCAACGTTTATAGTGAACTCAAAAATTGGCCGTAGGGCCGCTTGATAAGCTCCCGCGATTGAGTTGCCAAAGAGGCGTGTTGTCTTATTACCCCGCGCGCTTGAGGATGGTGCATTCGAGCCTTTGATCAGCCCCCGCAGTTCGACGCGCTCAAATGCACCATCCTCAAGCACGTGGGGTATAAATGCCCTTGACGATTAGTCGTTTACGCGATAGGATTCGCCAAACGAACCTTAAGGAAATCTTATGAAAAGACTCGCGCACATCTCCCTTTTGCTGACACTGTTTTGTTCTCTGCATGCCAACTACAACGAGAAAGAGTACCATCATCTCAATGAAATAGCCTTAAAGGCGGGAGCGGACAAAGGATCGAGCTTCCACAATTACACAGAATGTTACTCACAGTACTTCGCTCCTCTTAGGGACAAGCCGATTAAATTTCTAGAAATCGGCATCTATCAAGGCTCTAGTGTAAAAATGTGGGAAGAGTATTTTCCCACCGCAGACCTGCATTTTATCGACATTACCTTTGACAATGTGCAGTATCGTTCCGATAGATCTCGGTATTACCTATGCGATCAGAACAACTCTGCACAGCTCCTCGATTTCATTCAGTCTAGCGGAGGCAATTTCGATGTCATCTTGGACGATGGGGGGCATACGATGAGCCAGCAAATTACGAGCTTTTGCACCCTGTTTCCGCATGTAAAGAGCGGCGGGATGTATATCATCGAAGATTTGCACACTTCTTACTGGAGCTTATTTGGAGGAGGGGGAACCGATTCTACGATTCATTTCCTGAAATCTCTGATTGACGAGGTGAACTATGTCGGAGCTAAGACATCTCGAGCAAGCCACCGCGACCTTCCCTCTTCTCTTTTGGATGAATTGAACCTCTATCAAAAGCAGATCTATTCGATCCACTTCTACGACAGCGTAGCAATAATCATTAAAAGGTAACGCATACCCGTAGCGCGCCCGAGTGCATATACCGCTTCCACCTTAATCGTACCCAAGAAAACCGAATGAAAAGTTCTCAATTTGAGGCTTTTAATCGGTTTGCTTGTGGTTACGATTGAGGTGGAAGGGGATATATACTCGGGCTTATTTCTTGAGGAATGCGCGGACTTTGGCGAGAGGGAGTGTATTGAAGACATTTTCCTTTTGGAGCCAGCCTTTGCGGGCGCTATTGATTCCTGCGGCGCAGTAGCGTAGATCTGTGGTGGAGTGTGCATCGGGATTGATGCAGCACTTGAGCCCTTTTTCTGCGGCGCGGATCCACAGGCGCCAATCCATATCAAGGCGCATGGGGTGGGCGTTGAGTTCCATGATTTTTCCGTTGGCGATACAGGCATCGATCACTTTCGCGGCATTGAGAGCATAAGGCTCTCGCTTGAGGAGCAGTCTTCCTGTCAGGTGCCCTAGCATCGTCGCATAGGGGTTTTCGATCGCTTTGATGAGGCGTTTGGTCATCGCCTTTTCTTCCATGCGAAAGGAGCGATGCACGGAGACGATCGCAAAATCGAGTTGCTTTAAGAGAGAATCGGGAAAGTCGAGTTTTCCATCCGTCAAAATATCGCACTCCAGTCCTGAAAAGATATAAGGGGAGAACTTTTTCGATCGGTTGAGTTGTTGGATCTGGTGGATCTGTTTGAGGAGCTGCTCCTCATTCATGCCATTGGCTTGGAAACTACTCTGGGAATGGTCGGAGATGCCGATGTACTTCCAATGTAACTTTTCTGCAGCCGCCACCATTTCTTCAAGGGTATTGTGGCCATCAGAGGCAGTCGTGTGGCAATGAAAGGCTCCCGTGAGATCCTTTTCTTCAATGAGATGGGGGAGCTTTCCCTTGCGAGCTGCTTCAATCTCCCCGCGGTCTTCTCGCAATTCAGGAGGGATGAACTCTAGGCCTAGGAAATGGTAGATATCTTCCTCTGTGGGGTTCTTTTTCTTTAAAGGTGTCTTTTTATGAGCCTTGTCTAGAGGCTCGAGACCATATTCACTCAGGCTCCATCCCTTTGCATTGGCCAATTGCCGAACGCGGATGTTGTGTTCTTTAGAACCTGTGAAATACAGGAACGCGTAGCCAAATTCTGCTTCAGAGATGACGCGAAGATCAGCTTGTAGCCCTTGCTTGAGACGTACCGTCGCTTTTGTCGGACCCTTGGCGGTAACTTTTGACACCCAAGGCTGTTGAGTGAACCAATCGATCACTTCGCGCGCTTTAGAAGAAGCCACGAGGATATCCAGATCTCCGATCGTTTCCAATCTGCGCCGAAAGCTACCGGCGATTTCCACTTTCTTCACGGCTTTGAGGGAAGAAAAAGCTTTGAGGAGGGTGTCGACTAAAGGGACGGCATCCCACCAGAGCATTCTCTTGGCGTAGGTTTTGATCTTTGCGAGGTTGTCCAAGATGCTCTTTTGCGTCTTTGCCCCAAAGCCGGAAAGTGTTGCGATTTTTCCTCTAACGGCCGCTTTTTTTAAATCTTGGACCGTCTTGATTTTTAATTTTTCGCGCAGGAGTTTGACTTTTTTCGCCCCCAGTCCCGGAACTTCGAGAAGCTTGAGCACTCCTGCGGGGATTGTCTTTTTTAATTTTGTATAGGCGGGGAGTTTGCCTGTACGGAACAGCGTTTCGATCTTTTCTGCCATATGAGATCCGATCCCAGGGATTTCTTCGAGCCGTTCCTCTGCGACGAGGCGTTCGAGATTTTCTTCCAGGTTTTCAAGGGCGCGCGCGGCGTTATGGTAGGCGCGCACTTTGAAGGGGTTCTCTCCTTCCAAATTTAGCAGAGTCCCCATCTCGTCTAGAATATGTGCAATTGTATGTTTATCCATAAATAGGGTTGATACCACATTCGGCTATACCTAAGTGAGCTCAAAAGTTGGGTATATAATCATCGGTTGAAAAAAAAGATCTGGAGGAATAGATTTTCTTGAATAAAGGAGAAATGGGAATGAGTTTATCCACGCCGAAACTGAGAGGGTACCTGATGGTCCTGGCATCTGCCCTCTGTTTTGGTACCTATGGGGTATGGTCGCGTTTTCTCGGACCTGAATTTGGCATCTTTTATCAGGGGTGGGTGCGCAGCATCATCATTCTCATCCTATTAGTGCCCATTGCGATCTTCGGTAAGCACCTAAAACCGATTAAGAAGGGGGATCGGAAGTGGTTTGCAACCACGATGATTTTTACCGTTTTTACCCAGGTGCCACTCTATTATGCATTCAACCATCTTCCATTGGGAACGGCTACACTGATTTTTTATGGGTTATTCCTGATTTCCTCTTATGTGATTGGCTGGATTTTCCTCGGTGAAAAAATGACAGTGGTTAAGATTGTCTCCCTCGTAACAGCTCTTGTTGGACTCTTTATCACGTTTGGCCTGTCATTGGCTGTTTTTTCTATCGGAGCTATGCTTCTCGCTGCTTTAAATGGGATTGCAAGTGGGGGAGAAGCGGCCACGAGTAAAAAATCGACGGAACGCTACTCTTCCCTTCAAATCACTGCCTATTCATGGATACTGATCCTCATCACACATCTTCCGCTGTCATTGATGATGCAGGAGCATCAGCTGATGCCCGCTTTGAGTTGGGAGTGGCTAGCTATGTTAGCTTACGCCGCTTCGGGGCTGGCTGGATTTTGGCTCGTGATTGAGGGCTTTAGATTTATCGAAGCGAGCATCGGCAGCTTAATCGGATTGCTCGAGATTATTTTCAGCGTTTTATTTGGCGTCTGGATTTTTAATGATCAGTTAAGCACTCCTATTGTTTTGGGTGGTCTGATCATTCTCGCTTCAGCGATCTTGCCCGATGTTTATTCTCTGCTGCATCCGAAGTCAAAACCCATTCCACCTCCACCGCCTCTATGAGTTTAATAATACCAATGTACCCCAAAAACTGGACAATTTTTGGGGCTTGCTACAGGGCGGGTTAACCATACGTAAAGCCGGGCCAAGATCCTCCAGACTCTCGAGAACTGCTGTCAGCGGGAACCCGTTTTTGTACAGCTCCGAGGTAGACATTGATTGCTTCTTCTGAGACCTGCATCCAATGAGGCCTAGGATCATAGATAACATGAGAAGCCTGTGTGGCATGACGGGTGAGGGCTTTTTGCAGTTTACGATCCAATGAATTGCCTACATCGGTAACCACAACGGAAGCAGTAGCGCAAGCTTTTGCGATTTGTTCTGCTAATGCGTCTTCTTGTTCTGATGAAATGCCAGCGATGTCTTCCTCAGGTAACTGTGCATCGAAGGAAGAGAAAGTTTTCACCTTAATTTCACGCTCTTGAAATGTCTTTAAGGCGGGTCCTGTCGCATAAATTTCGATAGTTTCACTTCTGGGGCATTGTCTTATATAGGTGGCAAAATGATCTGCAGAGGACTCGTGGCAGGTGATCAGACGTACTGCAGTAGCTGAGATTGACGATGACATAA
Source organism: uncultured Verrucomicrobiae bacterium (assembly GCA_963818965.1). Lineage (GTDB taxonomy): Bacteria > Chlamydiota > Chlamydiia > Chlamydiales > Rhabdochlamydiaceae > JAZJZV01. The sequence continues at coordinate 244,287 of CAWFUG010000009.1, forward strand.
GGATCTCCTTATTTTACCAGGGTTTAGGTATGAGCCTATCCTGAACTCTATAGGCTCCTAGCGGAAATATTTTACTAGAAAGGGTTGAAATAGAGCGAGTTAAAAATGGAGGATGAGAATTTTCAGAGTTGTGCCAGTCTAATCCATGGTTTGTAAAATGGCCGATGCCGCATTGTATCCAGATGTATAAGCTGCATCTGCAGTGCCGCTTCTAATTTGATTCACAGCCTCTCCAGCGAAAAACAGTTTATTTTGTACTGGCAATGTTAAATTCACAATATCCAAATAAGAGGTGTTAGTCGAAGGGTACATATAGGCTCCTAAAGAAAATGGGTCTTGCCCCCATCTTGTGATCTGGTATTGTACAGGTTGCGAAGGAGCTGATGGGTAAATTGTTTGTATTTGAGCCATTACATTATTCACAATTTGAGCGTCTGATAGGGGTTCTGACGTTCTTGCCCAATCACCAAGGAGAAAAGCGAGTAAAATTGGCGGATTACTTCCCGGAGTATTCGGATCTGGCACAAAGTTGGAATAAGTCAATATCATATCATAGTTTATTGATGAATCTGGCGTGTAAGGAAGTACAAGTGTGAAATTGGGATTCCAAAAAACGCTATCGAACTGCAGGAATACTTTGTCCATTAGGGAAAAACCCATATTTTGTATTGCAAGCTGATGAGATGCTGGTAAACTTGGAATGAATTGGATTGAATTCGTTTTTAAAACTCCAAGGGGTACAGTAATCACCACATAATTTGCGCTGTATGCCATACCACTACTTGTGTTAATCACTACTTGGTCGTTTGTGTAGTTGATTGTGGAAACAATGGAATTTAACTCAATGTTTAGTGAGTTTATATTGAAAATTGTATTAATAAAGTTTGTGTATCCACCTGAAGGAAATGCATCGTGTCCTAGGTTAAGATAACTAGGCCCAACGGTTGAAGATATGTATTTTGTGTTATCTCCAAACCAACTGGAATATATTAAATTATAGACGAATGGTGTGTATATCGAAGTTGGGGGCGTAATAGTCGCCGTATAACAATTAACCGCATCTTCGAATGTTCCGCAACTCGCGAATGTTCGAGTCAATATAGAGAGAAATTGGTTCGAATAGTATGTGTTAATGTCAGGGTCTGTGATTTGAGTGCTGCCGTTAAATAAACCGATGTCCCCTGCAGTAAAAGGTGTGTTTATTAACGGAATGCCATATTCTCTTGCTAGGTCAGCTAATACATTATTGTCTATGTCATGGAGCCAAGAAGCGCCTAAGTCAGTCCATGCGCCGTCCATAGTTGTAGTTTGAAGTCTTCCGCCAATTCTATCTCTGGCCTCTAATATCAATACATTCATATTATTTTCTTGCAAAACTGACGCGGCCTCCAAGCCAGAAATTCCAGCTCCAATTACGATTGCATCATAGGTGGGCACAGGCGTGACGGTGACATTAATCGGAACCTGCACAGCGTCTAGCGTTGGCTTAGCCCACACCTTGAGTACCGTTGAAATGCTCTGCGCAGAAGTCGGTTGCAATTGCAGTGTAATGGTACTGGACTCTCCTGGAGCTAGTGGAGTGCCGAGGGTGCTCGATACGACGGATAAGCCGCTGGTGGTTGAAAATTGACTTTGGTTCGTGGGAATGACAACAGCTCCCGATGAGATATTCGTCACGGTAAAGGTGGCTGTGTTAATGGAATATTCTGAAACCGTTGTTGGAAATGGCGTTGTCGTATTAATAGAAATGAGGTGTGCGAACACTTTAAGTGGGAAAAATAAGAAAAGGATCCCTGAGAACTTTCTGCTCAGAAGTTTCACACGATTCTCCTTAAAATAAATGAGTGTAACTAAAATAGACATCATTTGAACTCAATGTGCCGGTATGGAGCCGATAGGGATATGCTGAACCTCGCGTGCCGAATGATGTCTTGCCAGAATGCACATAATGGTACCCCACAGAAATCCGTTCATGCAGAAAACCCGACAGATGGCACCAATTGAAAGCGAAGCTTATGCCCCCACCTGCTTGGTAAGCGAAATTGAGATTCGTATGAGAGTAAAAGGGATGCAGAGGGGTATAACCGGAACCGCTGACGGCCTTTTCTTTATAATTTTTTGCTCTGTTCCAGACAGGGCCTATGCCAAAGTCGATAAAAGGGGAAATATAATTCAGCATCCAAGTGAGTTGCATTTCAGCCATCACGCGTGTGCTCTGGATTTTATACTTATAGTGATAAAGCGTGCTGCTAGCATTACCCGCAGCAGTCTCGATCACCCGACCCTTAAAATGATAGTCTTGCGGACTGAAATAAGCGCCAACGCCTAGCGCAATAGCGGGTTTCCACCGTGCGCCGGTAAACTCATAACCCCCATGCACGTTCAGCGTCACAGCGAGCGAGCGTTGGCTTTTAAGAGGGTATGCATCGGTGATTAAAACGCCGCTGTCATAGGAAATTTTTGGTCTGCTCTTCCCTAATTTTGCAAAGCTAGCTCCCACTTCTGCCCCTAAATAACCGTGGCCAAGAGGTAAAGAATTGGGAGAGTTGCTTGAACATGAGGCGGGTGTAGGCGTGGAAAAAATGGGCATCGCAGACCAAGCATGGGTTAGGGAGGATGAGAACAGTGTGAAAACCCCGATGGCTCGTAGGATTGCTGACATGGCAAAGATTCCTTGGAATGAAAGGGTGAATTTGAACAGCAACCCAATTCCAAGTCAAGTTGTTTCAAAATTTTGTTGTGGGGTATAGCAAAGGGGGCTGTTTTATAGATCAGAGTGGCGTTGTTGCATAAATAACTGAATTTCAGCACAGAGATGGAAAACCACAGGTAGGAACTTTTTTCATATGAATTTCCTCTCTGTAGTGAAGTTGCATATATTCAGAATGGAATGATGGGGAGCTAGATTAGGTCCTGATGAATTACGCAACAACGCCGATCAGAGTTAAAAATCGAAACGCAAATCGGCCGTGAGTCCCTGTAAGATCAGGTCGATGTTATCGGTGCCTGAATCGTTGGTAAATACCTGAAACTGACTGAACCAGTCTTGGATCTCATAACTTATTTTCAGAGCAAAGTGGGAGCGGTTTTTATCGAAGTTGAAATCCCATCCGAGTCCCATGGAGGTTTGAAGCAGGAGAGCTCCAAAGTTTCGATTTTTCATCGGTATAGAGGTTTGGGTGTGAAATACATCGGTGAATTCATCTCGAAGTGTCCAATGACCCCACATAAAGGCACTTGTGAAATTGCCGATCAGACTGAAAACATGTCGGTTGACGTTTCCGAGAATCCATTGCGCATCGATCCCTCCCTTAGGGCCCCCTCCTCGGAAATTGTTTTTTACAGACTCAGAGCCTGAATATAAGAAGCCGGGAATGCCAAAATTCGGGGTCGACCATTTACCGTGGATCGCTTGATTGATCCATCCCGCTTTTGCACCAATTATTGGGCGCAAGGATAAGGATTTACTGACCAAGAAGCTCCTGCCTAAATCCCAATCGAACATGTTGTAATGGATGTTGAAGCTGATTTTCCCCTTTCCAAATGGTTCTAGTAGAGAAAGTCTCGCAGCTAAAAATCCCGACGTGATCGGTCCATTGGCATGAGCTGTGGTCCGCGTTTGAAACCAGGTATAGGTGATTTGTGTATCCCACTGATCATGGTGCATATTGTAACCGAGACCGACCCTAAAACCTGGGTCCCAACCGAAGGAGATGGTTTTAAAAGTGTCCGTTACGAGATTCCCTTTCGCAGTGACTACATCCGCCCAGTCCACTGTTTCGCTGGTGTGCCAATACAGGGCGTTTGCGGAGATGACGATACTTTTATCTTGGGTCTGGGGTCGATCGGAGAGGTTCGGTAATCCGCAATCCTTTCTCTTTGTCTGTTCACCCGTAGAACCGGCATAGAGCTTTACGCCAACTGACAGGAGAAGAACAACCACTACTTGTATTAAAACATTTGCCATTTTGTTTTCTCTTATCTAGATCACGTTAAAAATCGAACCGGCAGTTGAAAGTCAAACCTTGGAGCGTTAAATCGCCATGTAAAGGTACGAGTTGCGAGGTAGGCACTCTGAGTTGATTGAGCCAAAGTTGCATTTCATAACCCAACTGCGTGGCAAAGTGGGACCTTCCCTTATTAAAATCGACATCCCATCCAATCCCTAAAAATCCTCTGAACATCAGGGCACCTAGCGTCAATCTCTTCATATTGACTACGACATCTGCTCCGGTGGAGTTCTTATACACGTTAGCGCAGTTCCAAGTGCCCCAGAGCGTCGCAGCGGAAAAATCCCCAAAAAGACTGGGATAGTGCGTGCCAAAATCGCGCAATTTCCATTTTGTATTCAAACCGCCGAGTGGGCCTACACCCCAAAAGTTATTTTTCGCATACTCTTTGCCTGAATCTGTCGTGAGGACCTTTGCAATAATCAGATCTTCGTAATGCACATGAATCGGTTGATGGATCCAACCTCCTTTTAGACCGATAAAGGGGCGTAGGGAGAGGCCTTTGCTCACCCAGTAACTGCGGCCTAATTCCCAGTCGAACATATTGAAAAGAAGGGCCCAACGGATCTTTGCGCGTTGTGCTAAATTGTCGCTTAGGTCTGCTGCAAAGAACTCAGGATGGATGGTCCCGTTCGTAATAGATATTTGCTTGGTTTGATGAGCCTCTGTTCGAAACCAGGTCCAATAGAGTTGTGTATCCCATTGATCGTATCGGAAATTGTATCCTGCCCCAACTCGAAAACCAAAATCCCAATCAAAATGGAAATCGGGTGCACCAAAAGAACTGGTGTTATCGCCTACTTTGAGCAGGTCTGCCCATACCGCTGAAGCTTCCTCTGAAACGAACCAGGCGAGGAAATCAGCAGAGAGATCCCATTTTCCTAAGACGCGTTGTGAAACGTTCGGTAGGCCGCGGGTTTCTAAAGGAGTCGGTTCTGCTGCATCCACTTGGACCAGTAGCATCAGCACGGCTAGAATGCAGATAATGCGCTTTTTCATGTTGGTTTATATAAAGTTAAAAATCAAAGCGAAGCTCAAGGGTCCCTCCTTGCAAGGTCAATTCATTGTCAAATCTTCCAGTGTCAAATGAGTAAAACTGGAGTTGATCTAACCAAAATTGCATTTCATATCCCAATTGCGTCAAAAAGTGATATTCACCCCTGCAAAAAGTGAGGTCCCAGCCGAATCCCAAGAAGGTCCTCAACATAGAGGCTCCGCTGTTGTTGTGGGGAAGTTTCACAGAGACTTCTTGTCCGATGTCGTTTTTATACACATCCTTAAATGTCCAATGTCCATACAGGATTGCCGCAGAAAGATCTCCCAAAAGGCTTAAAGAATGATTGCCGAGGGCAAGTAAGTTCCACTTCGTGTTAATACCGATGCTGGGTCCCACGCCCCAAAAATTATTTTTGATGTTTTCTCTTCCCATCTCAAAGGGTTGATAGACGGGGGGAGCGGGTGGAAGCGTCGGATCGTGCCATTGGGTGTGAATCGATTGGTAGATCCAGCCTCCCTTTAGACCTACAAATGGTCGAAGCGATAGCGCCTTGCTAATCCAAAAAGCCCTACCTAATTCCCAGTCGAATATATTGAAATGGATCGTCCAATCGATGCTCGCCTTTTGATAGGTTAAACCTTTGACTCCAGCACCACTTGCATTATCGACATAGAAATTACCCACAAAGGCAGAATAGACTGAGTTGGGGACACTGGAGACGTGATCATTCCCTCTCGCATGAAACCGGGTATAATAAAATTGAGTATCCCACTGATCATGCTTCATCCCATAACTGAGACCGACTCGAAGACCGGCATTCCAATCGAACTTAATGTCCCGTATATCGCAAATTTCGGGGGAGCCGTCACCGCCTGTGATCACTTCCGCCCAGTTTTCAGTCCCGCTTTCCTGTGCACGCCAAACGAGAAGATCGGCGAAAATGGCAACACTTCTGGAGCTTGGTTTGAATCGAGAGGAGATGTTCGGCAGCCCGTTGCTAGTGTCTTCTGCTTGCTGAGTGGTTTGCTGTTTTTTCCCTGCAACAAGCCCATAGGAGTGGGCGGTGTTTGCATAGACGACGTTGGCCAGAAGTGCCACCAGTCCGAAAAAAAAATTCGCTCTCAAAGGCAGGCTCCGTTTGTGCTGAGTCAATAGCGTATGAAAAATTTATATTTAACGTCAAGCGGGTTGTGTTGCTTTAAATCCCCCCTTCTTGGTAAAAATAGCTCTGCTATGAGAAGTCTGTTATAAAACAAGGGTTTACAATGAACAAAATGAGAAAAATTCGACTAGTGCTATTGCTCAGCGGTGCTTTTTTTACATCTATCGGTTTATACGCCTGTGGAAAATGCTCAGTGCAGCCAGATGGAAAACCGTCTTTACCGGCCTTTTTCGCTTGCTCGGGATGCCAGGGAAAGTAGAACAGTCTATCGACTTAAGAATCGGGTAGGGCCTTATCAAAGCCCTGGGATTCGACATATATCCCTCCCGATTTTTGGGTCGTATTCGGTATAACAGAATCATACAACTGAGGATTGACGATGAGCAAAACAGGAAAGATTCGATCAGTATTATTGCTAAGTGGAATTTTTTTACTATCTACCAGTTTATGCCCCTGTAGCAGACAAAATACAGCACAGCGAGCAGAGGTCGCAAAACCGCAGCTTACTCAAGAGATCCGCTCTAAAGTCTTGGAAATCATAAAATACGCGCAGGATATTCCCGGATTAAAAGCGGAAGAATCTTCCTCTTTAAGAGAGAAAACCGCCGACATTTGGAATGCCCTCGTGGACAATTGTATCCTAGAGATAAGTGGTACAGACAAAGACGTACGCCCTCATTTCGTCGCGATTCAAGGGATGGTCGAACAGGTGCTCGCCTCTGAATTGCAAAAAGAAGTGAAGGTGCTCAAATGCATCATTCATACGCCCATGCCCGCAACACCTCTTTGCACGACAGGGGAAATTTCCAGAGAATTGGTCGATCCTTCTATTGAAGTCGATCCAGCCCGTCTGTTTACTGTAAAAGCGAGAACGACGATTCTCAGAGACTATCTTTTTAAGGGTGGGGACCTCTACAGCATTTATCCTAAAGAGGGACTAAAAAAACGTACAGAGGAACAGCTGGAAATTTACCAGCAGGAATTAATGAATTACCCGACCCATCTTTTCGATCTCCCCTTGGAGTGTGAAACGATTCCCACGGATCTGATTGGAGCGACTTATTTTTTCAAAGATCAGTCGGGTCACACGTTTGTCTTTGCCATTAAAATCGCACAAGCGAATGATCCAAAAGAAGTGGCTGATTTTGGACTGTGGTTCGGCCCTGTCGACCATCCCGCTGTTAAGCAGCGGATTCAGTCTGTCTCCCACTACTTGGAACAACAGCACTCAACTATTCTAAAAACAGCGCAAGAATAGTCCTTTTTAGAGGATTGCGAATTTGAGCGGTACATAAAAGCCCCGGGGTTTCACGATCGGAGAGGGAACCTGTATTTCTTCAATACTGGCCCCCTTTCCGATCGTGAAATCGCGGGAGCTTTCACGCGGCTTAAATTCGCAATCCTCAAACGGGTGGGATATATGAAAAACATGAATATTTTGCTAAGCATTTTTTGTTTGTCTCTTGTGTCAAATGCACAGTGTGAAGAGAAAAAACATCCCCAACATCTTGCAGATGACCATGGCGAGCATCATGATCACGGCGATGGAGATCATGACGGCCATCACGATGGGGATGAGCATCATGATGGCGATAGGCATCATGACGACGAACATCGTGATGATGATAAACATTGGTATGACTAGTTTTGTAAAGCGCTCTTGGTCTGGAGCTGCGATGACGCATAGATCGATGGGGAACCTGGCAGACCTGTGCTGCCAGGTGGTAATACCTACATCTTTGGCGGATGACGCCTAGAATCTGCATACTGAAGAATCTTTTCGGCGAATGCATCTTCGAGATTTTCAAAGCTACGGCTCATTTTGACAGCTGCTGGAGCAAAAGAGACTCCACCCGAGCCCATATGGGTTGTGCAGCGGGCATTCCCCACCTTGCAACCATTTCGATAGAGGGCACCGAGGGTCGGGAAACCATCGTAAGCGACGGAGCGTCTGCCGACCCAGCGATTCAAAATGCCCTGACTTTCCAATGCATGAATGTCATCAAAAGATAGTTGAATCGCCTTGGTGTCGTAGCCGCAAGCGATGGAAACCATTTCGGGCAGCACATCATTGACCATATTGAGCTGTACGAGGTGTCGATTCCGCGCAAAATCTTGATCGATCTTTGGCAGTTGATCCCCATAAAATGCTTTTGTTCCTGCAACCCCGATAATGAGTCTGTTCTCTTTATATCTCGCTTGCCAGGCCAGAACAATGCCCACCTTATGAACCTCCATGCAATGACTGAAATTTTTATATAGCTCTGCTTGCTCGGAAGAGAGGGGGATGTTCAGTGCAAGGGATGGGCCAGCAAATGCTGAATAAGCGGGTTCATCAAAGCCTAATTTATTTAGCGTTCCAACGGCCTCTCCAGGGCAGAACACGTAATAAGCGTTATCCTTTACGGAAGAGCCATCGGCAAATTTCAGACCGATGACATTGAGGTTGGAATCATTATCGAACTCTACAGCTGTAACTTCCCTTTCAAATTCCAATCGAAAACAGTCTTGGATCTCTCCAGAGGCATCCGTATAAGTTCCCATCTTTTTCTTGAGGTAATCATAAAATTTGGGCAGGAAAACAGGTGTGCTAATACATCCTCCCGGTCGCCATAAGGCGGAACAATCATTCTTCCAATTTAAACCTAATGTATCGTCTAATTCAGAGTGGTCTTTGCAAAAATCAGCAAGAGAGGGGTCGATCGCCATGACTTCATCTGGGGTCAAGATCCTGCAGTGATTATAGCCCAATTCTGTATAAGTCGCCTGCATCCCCAGCGCACGGATCCTGGCATCAGGGACGTCGTAGATAAGATCGATGCGATAGCCATCATGTAACACTATTTTATCTCTATGGTTGGGTTCGTAGCAGGGATTGTAATTGGAATCTTCCAAGATCCCTTTCAATTCATCATCTCCCTCTTCATAGAGATCTTTCCATAAATCCATGCTCATTTTACCGAGCAGCAACAGATTTTTTGTCCGATCTTCATGATTTTCATCATGGGCGTAGAGTTCTACTGCTTCTTTAAATCGAACAGCCGCTGTTGAGTCATTGACCCCGGGAGCATCATCCACGCGAATTCCACCTGGCTCACTGAATAAAATCCCTAATTTTTCCGTTAATTCTGGGCCACGTGGCACGACGGAGAGAATTTCATCAGGCGTCAAGCTGGGGAAAATGTTGAACGCAGTATTTGTTAAGGCATTTCCACTCCCTGAACGGCCATGACCTACGAAGGGAGAGCTTTTTTCATAAATGACAATCTGAAGTGGGGTACCCTTTTTTACCGCGTCCCTATGCGCGTAATAAGACTCTAACACTCCAGTGATCCCCGCTCCCACGATCACAACCTTGTGCTCGGTTACGGGCACTTCACTAGAGAAGAGCAAACTCAGGAAACAGGAAATTATCAATGCAGCAACACTTTTCATTCGCATACCTCGTTATAAATCAGCGCGTTGAGAAATCTTTAGTCGGTTCATTCGACCCTGTAGACTTTAAGAATTATGTAAATTTTGCTTCAACTCATTTTCCAAATGAGCGTAAAAATTTTCTGCGGGGATGGGTGCGTTGTTTCGGTGTAAAAAATTTTAAAATTGCCGGAAAGAAGAAAGCTGTGTATAATCACGTTTAGTTACAGGGCAGTCTTTGCCCTAAGAGAGATAATATGAAACAAGAGCTTAATTCTATTTTTTGCCCCCGTCGAGAACAACTCTCGCGAGCGCAAGCATCAGCTGTTCTTTCTTCATTCATTCTTTTCGTCTCTCATTCTCATCATCGTCATCATCATTCCTAATATTTTTTTGTTCGTTGCTCTTTAGCGACGGATGGATTTTCAAATTTTTTGTTAGTTAATTGCGTTTTTTGTTGATTTTCTGTTTTTTACATTACTGTAAAAAACGGGCTTAAACGATTTTAAAAAAAAGGATGTACATTATGAAGGTATTGAATAAATTTTCGAAGATTTTAGGGAGTTGTTTTCTTTTTTTTGGAAGCCTTGCAGCTGAGGAAACATTCACCGTGGGCACCACTTCTGGATATGCCCCCTATGTAAGTCTAGATAGTAAAGGAGAGTATGAGGGCTTTGACATCGATTTAGCAAAATTGGTGGCAGAGAAACTGAATAAAAAACTCGTAATCAAAGATATGGGAAGCATGCCTAGTCTGATGATCGGACTCAAGCAGAAAAAGGTCGATGCCGTCATCTGGGCTGTCTCGATTACGGAAGAGAGGCAAAAGCAGATGGAAATGATCTATTACCAGGGGGAAAAGATCACGACCATGCCTCTACTCTTCTGGGGCAAGATCCCTGAAAATATCAAAGGTCCAGAAGATTTAAAAAATGATCCTAAAAAGATCGTCTGTGTAGAGGCGGGCACCTATCAAGAACAGGTCATGAACACCTATCCCGGTTTAACCCTTAAAAATGTCGACAAAATCACCGACGCCCTCATCGAAATCAAATTCGGAAAATCCCTTGCTGTCGCGATCGATAATTCGTTGGTTTCTTTCGTAAAACAGCAAAATCCAGAGGCAAAGGTTCTCTATTTTCCATTACCGTCTAGCCAGCAGTCTTTAGGGAACGGAATCTGCATCTCTAAGGATAACCAGGTGCTCATAGCTGAGGTTAAAAAGGCCGTAGAAGAGCTTACCAAAGAAGGGAAAGTTCAAGATTTAGAGAAAAAATGGAACATGGGCGCGTAGATTTATGGATACCACTAACTATATTTCGCTTTTAGAGCGCTCGCTTCCTCTTCTCTTGAAAGGGGTGGTAATGACCGTGCAAATTTTAATCTCCTCAGCCTCTCTCAGCTTGCTATTGGGATTACTATTCGGGATTGCCTCTTGCAATCGGTTGCGGATTCCGTTGCTCTCCCAGGCAATAGAGTTTTTGACTTTTGTGCTACGAGCCATTCCCTTTTTTGTGCAGCTCCTGCTCGTCTATTTTGTTTTGCCAGATCTCTTAGGGTTCAATCTCGAACCCTTTCCAGCATCTGTCATCGCATTAGGACTCTGCTCTTCAGGCTATGTGGCTCAAATGGTGCGTGGCGGACTCAATGGGATTCCCCCAGCCCAGTGGGAGAGCGCCTTTGCTCTGGGGTTAAATATTCCCCAGAGCCTTCAGCACATCATCCTGCCGCAGATGGGGCGTACTATTCTTCCTCTATTGAACAATGAGCTGGATTCGCTCTTAAAAAGCACGTCGATCGTATCCTCGATCGGAATGTTAGAACTGACTCGAATGGGAATGAATATCGTTTCCAGAGAGATGCAGCCGGTCGCGATCTATTTGACAGTGGCTTTTTTCTATATCTGCATGTCTGCCTTATTAAACCTAGTCGCACGAATGCTTGAAAGGAGGCTCACCTATGTTAAAAATTAAAAACCTATCCTGCACAAAAACGGAAAAGGAAATTCTCAAAAACCTATCTCTAAACATCCCTAAAAACAGAACAACGCTACTGCTCGGCAAAAGCGGTTCTGGAAAAACGACATTATTGCGGTGCATTGCGCAGTTGGAGACTCACTATCAGGGGGAAATATCCTACCAAGATCAGCCCATAAACCAGTTATCTCCCAAACAACGCTGTCAGATCATCGGTTTTATTTCGCAGTCTTTCCCCTTATTTCCTCACATGAACATTTTGGACAATTGTGCCAATGCCCTAAGGGTCCTCTTTAGAACCCCAAAAAAAGAAGCTTATACCCAGGTAAGAGAGACCCTGGGCCTGCTCGATATAGAACAGCTGGCCTCATCCATGCCAAGCCAACTCTCCGGAGGACAGCAGCAGAGAGCTGCGATTGCAAGAGCCTTGGTACTCAATCCCCCCTTTTTACTCTTCGACGAACCGACATCTGCACTAGATCCAGAAAATGCAGAGCGATTCACGCAGGTCATTCGCAATCTTCAGAAAGGGGGGACCGGCGTGATTATCGCGAGCCACGATATGAACCTAGCTTCCAAACTCCTAGACACCGTCTATTTTTTGGAAGAGGGATTATTTGCCGAAAGTTATGACGCACAGTCCGGGGAGCCTTTGTCCAGCGAGAGCAAAATCAATCAGTTTTTATCTGTTTTTTAGGGAATCAGCTCATATTTCAGATCTACTACATCCAAACCAAAAGCGAGTTTATCGCTTTTGGTTTCTATTCAGTTGCGGAAAAAATGCGGAAAAATTTAACGTGCTCCGACGAGCTTTGCTGTTTAAGAGTTGGAAAATATGAAAGAAAAAAAACATGTTTTGTCGCGCTCAGACCAAAAAGACATGAATTTCTCTATGAGGCTTTCCTTTTTTGTCGGCCTGTTCATGCTTGCCATCAAATACTACGCCTACGTCATCACGGGCTCAACAGCGATCATGTCGGATGCAGCCGAATCGATTATCCACGTCTTTGCCGTCGGTTTTGCAGCCTATAGTATGTGGCTAAGCCTCAAGCCAGCCGATGCCAATCATTTGTATGGCCATGAGAAAATCGGCTTCTTTTCAGCGGGATTTGAAGGAGCGATGATTATCATTGCTGCCGTTTACATCTATTTTGAATCGGTGCAAAAAATCATACATGGTGTGGAATTACAAAATATCGATACGGGATTGCTTTTCATTTTGGCAGCGATTGTCATGAATTTCTTGCTAGGCTACTACCTGATCCGGAAAGGCAAGAAGTACAAATCGATCATTTTAGAGGCTAATGGAAAGCATATTTTAACCGATTGCCTGACGAGTATTGCGGTTGTTATCGCCTTGGTCTTAGTGCAGTTGACGCATATCTCCTTATTTGATCCGATTGTCGCTTTGCTTGCGGCAACTAATATTTTATGGACCGGGGGAAGGCTCATCAAGAAATGCATTAGCGGGTTGATGGATCAGACAGATCCCGTTCTGCACAAGAAAATCACTGCAATCCTCGAAGAAGAAACCTCTAGGATGGACATGGCATTCCACCATTTACGCCACAGGATGTCAGGGCATAAGGTGTTCATCGAATTCCATCTGCTCTTTGCCGATGATATCAAATTAGGAGAGGCTCACGAAATAGCCAGCGGGATTGAAGCCAAACTGCAGGACGCGTTGGATATGCCTGCAGAGATTTCGAGCCATCTCGAGCTCAAAATACACCACGATGCTGTCCACGAGAAATTCGGTCTGCCTATTTAGACCCTGTCATTTCGAGATGAGCTCTCGCGCAGCGCTCCACGCTTTTCTAAGCAGAAAAAAGTTCTCGAAGATACACGCTATGTTGTTGTAGTTCAGAGCATAGAAATCGCATGCGCGTAAATCTTCCCCTTTTTGGACATAGCTACCCGGTGTCAAATCCTCCGGGCAGTTTTTGATCAGCTCTTCGATACCTTGCAAGGTCATTTCAGGATGGCATTGGAACCCATAGGCGTAAGGTAGATAACGGATGATTTGGCGAGGGCACCCTTCACTTTTGGCCAAGATTACAGCCTGTTTTGTCAAGCCGGGCATATCCCCGTGCCAATGGGTAACGGCAAATTGTTTGGGTAAGTGGGCTAGGAGGGGATCGTGCACCCCTTCCTCTGTAAGCTGGATAGGAAAAATCCCTATTTCCTTATGAGGACTGCGCTCAGTAGCTGCCCCCAATGCTTCGCCCATAAGCTGCGCGCCCAGACAAAAACCAAAAACGGGAATCTTCGCTTTCAGTGCACTCTTTAGGAAATCGACTTCTTCTTTTAAATAGGGATATCTATTGAGATCGGGCCCGGCGCTTTGAGGTCCACCCATGGAAATAATGAGATCAAACGCACAGCCGTGGGGTAATTTTTCTCCTTTGAAGGGAGAACAGTAGTCTAGTTTGCAATTTTTTTGAGCCGCCCAATCTGCGATGTATCCAGGCGTTTCAAAGTCTACATGCTGTATGAACAAGATGTGCATTTATCCCTCGCAATTTACGGTTCGTATCAGCTAACTCTTCAAAAATCATGGCGAAAAATCGCCTTTTCGAGCCACTTGGGTATAAGCGTGAAGAGCTTCTTTTGCTGCCTTTTCATGATCGATCATGGGAGCTGGATAGCTTTTGCATCCAGTCCGGTACTTTTCCTCATACCACGCATGGATCGCTTTAGGCGGCACATCGCGAAGTTCGGGAACCCATTTTTTTATATAAATACATTCAGGATCGAATTTTTTCTGCTGGTTCCAGGGATTGAAAATGCGAAAATAAGGCTGGGCATCACATCCTGTGCTAGCGACCCATTGCCAATTTCCATTATTCACAGCAGGGTCGTAGTCGATCAAAGTTTGAGCAAAGTACTTTTCGCCCCATCTCCAGTCGATGTGTAAGTCTTTGATGAGAAAGGAGGCTACAATCATGCGCACGCGATTATGCATAAAGCCAGTCTCATTCATCTCTCTCATTCCTGCATCGACAATCGGAAAACCGGTAGAGCCTTCACACCAGCGCTGATAAGCTTTTCGGTCATAGGACCATTTGAGCTGATCGAATTTAGGGTGGAAAGCACCCTTAAAGACAGAAGGGAAGAAAAATGCAATCGCTGTAAAAAAGTCTCTCCAATAAAGAGAGCGGATTAATTCATGGTGGGGACCTAAAGCGCTGCAAAGTGCCGCATAAACTTCCCGCGGGGAGCAGACGGTGAATTTTAGATAAGGGGAGAGGTGTGTAGAGTATTCTTCTGCTGGAAAGTCCCTGAGCTTTCCGTATTTACTAAAAGAACTTAATTTTTTGAGAATTTTCAGCGCTTCCGCCCGCCCTCCGAGCAATCCATTTTTTACAGTTTGCTTAGGAAAGACTGATTTGTCTTCTGCAAAGGGGATCGATCCGTGGAAGTAGTTGGTTCTTCGGTTCTCTACAGGAGGCGACACTTTCTGTTTTGAGGCATTGCGAAAGTAGGGTGTAAAAATCGCGTAGGGCTTTCCATCTTTTTTCAGAGTCTCTTCAGGGGGATGAAGTAGAGCATCGTCGAAAGAATAAAAGGGGATAGCCCCCTTTTCACACGCTTTTTCAAGCTTTTTGTCTCTTTGCCGACTATAGGGAGTGTAGTCTCGGTTGACGATCAAAGCCTCAATGGAAAGCTCTCGCAGGCATTTGCTCACAACTTCTTCCGGCTTCCCCTTAAAAAGAAAGAGCTTACCCCCCTTTTTCTTTAGCTGATTATCGAGATCTTCGAGAGATTCAATCATGAATTGCAGGCAATGATCGCTTCTAAAAGGATTTTTCTCGATCTGTTCTTCTGTGAAAATGAAAGCGGGGATGACAACTTCTGAGGATTTTAACGCAAAAATGAGCCCTGTATTATCCTCAAGCCGCAAATCACGCCGGAATAAAAAAAGAGATCTTCGAAATTTTTTCTCCATTTTTATCCTTTTTTCTCGGCGTTCTCCGATTTTTAGAGTTTACCTACCGATTAGAAAATATTCCAGCTTCAGCAATCCGTGCGGGAAAATCTTTCAAAATAAAGGCGAGGGTCAGTTACAATCAGGCTCATAGACAGCATTGGAACCCATATATACCCAACTTTTGAGCTCACTTGGGTATAAGACGAATGATTATCAATTGCGGCAAAACAGGCAAAATTTTTTAAGCAAAGGAGTGTTATAAGACTATGACACACAAGAAACTGGAAAACAAAATAGCTCTTATAACGGGGGGATCTCGAGGAATCGGCGCTGCCATTGCTAGGCGTTTTGCTAAGGAAGGATGCCATATAGCGATTAGCTACACAGAATCCAAAGAAAAAGCCCTCTCTTTAATGAAGGAGCTCGAAAAAGAAGGGGTCAAAACTCTAGCAGTTCAAGCAGATCAAGCCAATCCCTTACAAGCAGCAAATCTCGCCAAAAAAGTAGGTGAGCATTTTGGTAAGATCGATATCCTAGTAAACAATGCGGGCATCCATGTAGGAGGTTCCATCGACGATGCTAATCTTGATATGGATGGAATTGCAAGACTGTTAGCAGTCAATGTGGGAGGGGTCTTTGCAACAACACATGCAGCGGTTCCTTTTATGAAAGACGGCGGGCGTATTATTATCATAGGGTCCATTAATGGAGAGCGGATAACATTTTCTGGGGGAGCTAATTACGCCGCTACAAAAGCAGCTCTTCTTGGCTACACACATGGTTGGGCAAGGGATCTCGGCCCAAAAAACATAACAGTCAACCTCGTACAACCAGGCCCTATCGATACGGACATGAATCCAGACAACACAGAATTTGCAGAGATGGTCAAGAAAAGCGTTGCTTTGGGACGTTATGGCAAACCTGAGGAAATCGCTTCAGCAGTTGCCTTTCTCGCCAGTCAGGATGCTTCCTATATCACAGGTGCTGTACTCACTGTCGATGGTGGCTTTTTGGCTTAAAAGGTGGATTTTGTGAAATCAAAATGGTTCAAGTTGGACTACCTGGTTTGTTGAATAGCAGAGGATCCTCTCCATTCAAGAAGCAAGTAGTCCCCATCTTTACTGACCCCTTTTCCTATTTTGATCCAGCCCTGATCATCTCGATGGAGACCCGCATGAAAAGTGAACACGATAAAACAATGCTATGTCCTTGTCGAAGCGGTAAACAATATGAGGTGTGCTGTCAACCTTTTCATCAGGGAAAGAAGCCGGACACAGCCCTACAGCTTATGCGGTCGAGATTTGCAGCGTATGCGCTGTGCATGCCAGATTACATTATCCATACCACACATCCAGCAAACCCCCAATTTTGTCATGATACCGGAGAATGGGCTCAAAAAATATCTGAATTCTCTTTACATACTGAATTCAAAGACTTAAGAATTCTAGGATTTCAAGAGAACGGTTCCTTGGCTACAGTCACTTTTGTGGCTCATCTTATTCAAGACAAAAAAGATGTTTCGTTTACCGAAAAAAGCTACTTTGAAAAAGTAAAGGGCAAATGGCTTTATCGCAGCGGTGAACATTGAATATCTCTACAAAGACGGTCGATAATACCAATTCTCGAAAATAACTTGCATTAGAGCTGCGTCAAAGCCGCCGGGATTCGACGATCGTAAGTTGGGTTGTATTTCTTGCAATACTACCCCCTCTTCGACAATCTCAATTCCGGGGCTTTGGCGCGGCCCTACGGCCAAGTAATTTTTTATCCTTCATTATGATCGGATATCTCTAGTTCGTAGCTGAGACAATGCGGGCCCAGCTTACGGGCTGAGGCATCGAGCATCGCTTCAGAAAAGTCCTTGTCATTTTCAGGGTTTCTTCCAGCGAAATAAACTGCAGTATCTTCGCCGCAATGAGTGTGAATGAATTCCGCATATACGTCCATTAATACGTCCCCTAAGATTCCACTGGTCTGTGCACCTGAGGTGATATAGTAATAATGGTTATTTTGCGGAGAAAAGCCGGTTACGCAGTTTAAGAAGTTGATGTTTAGTGGTTTTTTATTTGAATTAGGCTCCCAACCGAAGAAAGCGCCGGGAGTTGGAATGACTGTGAATTCTGCATCAGCGAGTTTCTCTTTGATCTTTTCCAGTAAAGGCGTTAACTGTTCGCCAAGTTTTTCAGTGACTTCTATAAATTGCTCAAGTTGCGTAAGGTCAGTTTTACAGAGATTAAGGCTGTCTTTATTTTCCTTGACTGCGTAAAGGAGTTGGACCGCCAAATTATAGTCTTGCACAAAGAAGGAGCCTTTGCGTCCTGGCGCCATCATCAAATCAAGGTGATAGGCGGGTTGAGGCACAAAAGTGACCTTGTCAGCATCACAGCACAGTTCCTTAGGGAAGAGTTCTTTATAGACAAATTCCATCTGTGCTAGATATTTGGTAGCAATATTACGTCCCCTGATTTTATCCCTCTCTAAATCGAAATGAGTATAGTTATTCAAGTCTGAAATATCTTGTAAGCCGCCTCTCCTTAAGATTTCCCTGAGCATACTCCGATCCATTGGGTATTTTAAAATACCACTATCAGCTAAGAGCCCCATTGCAAGCATGTCTAAGAGCACAGATTTAATAGCAGCATCATTTAAGGATCTTGAAATCTCCTCTGCTTTTTTTTCGATGAGTTCAGGAATGAAACCATTCTCCATTCGCAATATGTGGTATGTCATGAAAGGAAGATCATCTCCGATAATGTAGCGAGAATTTTTGTTCCTATCGGTGACATAGAAACTATTGCCTCCTTCGAAATAGAGTTTAGAGTCTCTTAGCAGCTCATTTTTTAATCCATCAACGGTTCTTCGATCGAGTTTGTTCGCTCCGACACTACCGACGGTGGCACTAACAAATGAAGGATGATCTGATAGTACGACTGGGTGGTCTCTTTGGTGAAGTGCACGAAGACCTCTTAGATAAACTGCAACTTTCGTATGATCTGAACAGTTGGGCTTTAGAACATGGCCGTCGGCAGTACAGAGTTTAGGATCTCGAACGGAGTAGATCTGGGTGCTCTTGGGGTATTCCATCTCGAACCCCTCTCTCTCTCCGATCTCTTTGATGTTCTCAAAAAAGTAACTGCTGAATCCTTGATAGGGTGTAGAAAAAAGGAGTTTATGGATCACCTTGCCAAAATCATTTACCGTTGAGTAAGTAAACCCGGATTGATCTTGACCTACAGCAGCAGAGGCTGGGCTAAAGACTCCCTGGCAGACCCTTTGAGCAGCCTCGCTGGGGACCCACGGTTGCATAGGAATCCGACTTGTGTTCGTTGTACTCTGTGTTGCCATTATTTCACCCTCAATAAACTGTTAATTAAATAATTTATAATACTGGTTTTAAGAGATTTTGTTTTTAATCTTAGTTGTTGTTAATATACGTTATTTTGCCATTTAATTAAATGGTTATTTCTATGGTAATTGTATAACCCAAGTTGCCATCACTTTGTGGCACTAGTCGCATAAAACCCATCCCCCTGAACTAGATTTACTTACAAATATACTGCCACCAATCTTGATATTCCACTTTTTAGGAAATAAGCCTCTGATCAATGATGTTTTTGTTCAAGTGGCTTTTATGTAATAATTATTTAAATTTCGTTTTTTTATTTAATAAAAAATAACGTGCGTGAGAAAATGACTTTAGTTAAATTAATGTAACTTTATTTTTATTGCGACTTATGAGTTTTGATTTGTCCAGCCTAGAAAGTCAACAGAAACAGGGAAAAGAATCTAGACAAGTTAAGCTCTCGGAAAACACATCTTACTACATTAAAACCTATCTCAATCCATACAAAAAGTGGAGTGTTGCATCTTCTCCAAAACAGAGGATCGATTTACTAAGAAACGCAGATGTGAACTGGACCTCTATATCGGACCACATCAAAGGCATGGACTATCGAGATTTTTTAGGAACGCCTTATTGGAAAGCCATAGCCGCACATACTAAATATAGGGCTGGATATCGGTGTCAGCTCTGTAACAGTCGTAGGGATTTAGTCACTCACCATAGGGATTATGGGATCCACGGGCGAGAGCATGCCCATATGTACGATCTGATCGTGCTTTGCAATTATTGCCATGAGAAGTTTCATGATGTTGAAGAAAAAAAGACTGAATCATGTGACAGCACTTGCAAATCTCGTTTTATCATTTTGGGACTTATTGTATTAGTAGTAGCGTATTTTCTTGTTTTAGGAGAGATTTAGTTTCTCTAGGTTTCAAGATTTTTCCTTCTCAGTTCCTTATACATTTCTTGTTTGAGTTTTTCTATGGTCTCCTGCATTTCATCAGAGGAAATCGGTCCTTTTGCATTTGCCAGATACATTTTCACCAGGAAGCTAAATGCTGAGCTATCGCCTTCTTTCCTGGGGATATAATGGACATGTACATGGGGCACCGATTGTCCCACTTCAATGCCATTTTTTTGAAGGAGAAGGTAGGAAGAGGTGCTAAATACCTCGGTTACTGCTCGGTCTACTTTTTTGATTACCTTGCCCATTTGGGTTATCTCTTGATCGGTAAGTTGCTCGAATCGCTCAACATGTCGTTTTGGAAGCACGAGGCAATGGCCCGGCAGAACAGGCTTGTGTGTGTACAACGCTAAGACAAGATCATCTTCGTAGAATTTCTGCCGCTCTAAGACACGGGGATCACAGAACGCACAGTATTCGGTAAAATGAGCCGGCCGGGGAGAAAAGAAGTAAATTCCTCCTATCAGGCTGGTCAACAAGAGAATGGCAAAAATCATCCATTTTTTACGCATCTTTCTCCACTCCTACCTGCATCCTATCCGTGCTGATGCGTTCATGTGATTGGGATTGTGCTGGTTAAGAAAGATGGAGCAAGCTGGACTTGAACCAGCGACCAGCGGGTTATGAGTCCGCAGCACCCCCGCCACTTCCCAGCAGCTAACTCCCCGAAATCATAGCGGAAAGCCAGCCTTTCGAGCTACTGCGAACTGTCGTGATTTATCGCTCTTTTTTGTATGCCAGTGGTCCACAAATGGTCCACGGAAATTGTCGCCACACTGTCGCGACTTTTGAACTGTTCGGAATTTCCGAATGGTTCGATTTGTTCTAAGTCATTAAAAATAAGATATATAACAAATTTTTGAGAAACTCTCTTCTTTTCGGTTCAACTGTTCAATATTTCTATCTGTTCAATATATATTGAACAGTGTATTATAATGAACAGAAGGAGATCGCAATGAAAGGTCGTTTCCTAGTAAGTTCCAATGAAGATCCAGCAGAAGGGAATGTCTATGCAGACAAGTCTTCTCTCGTGCTTGATTGGCTGCTTCGAGAAGGACTTTCTAGAGAAAGCTTCTCATTGAGAGAAGTCGCTAAAGAAGCGGGAGTAAGCCTCGGTCTGGTTCAACGTGTTTTCAATATTCTGGTATTGAAAGGACTTCTTCAAGTTGAAGGAATAAGAACCTCCAAGAGGTTTTCCTTTAACAAACCAAAAGAGCTTCTAGAAAGCTGGTTAGAGCACTATAGCATCGTGAAAAAATGCAAAATCAGAACGTATCGTTCTGCTCTTTCTGGCAAGTCAGAGTGGTTCAAGGCTTTAAAGAAATCTGGACTCGAGCAAAACGTGATCTTGGCTCTTCATTCAGCAGCCGAAGCGCTTGGGCTTAAGAATACCAATCTAGAAGGATTAGAATTGTATGTCCTTGATCCTTCCGTTAGAGCGAAATTGGAACATACTTTGCAATTAGAGCCACAAGAAAGAGGGTATGAGGTTTTGTTGATCGAACCTTATTACAAAATGCTACTCAAGCAAAATGGGAAGGACGGTAAAGAAATTAGCATTTGCCCGCTTCTCCTTACCTTTTTAGATCTTTATCATTTTCCCCTGCGAGGACAAGAACAAGCAGAATTTATAGCTCAGCGAGCACCTGAACTGAAACGCATTTACAAAAGCCTTAAGAACAAATGAAACAGATTCAAGAAGACAAGATCATTTCAGAATTTTTAAAATCACTTGGACCATGGCGAGATTTCGTTGTTATTGGGGGTGGTTTTGCTCTTTTCATTTACAAGCTTTACCTCGCCGATCCCAAGCTCGAGAACCCTCCCGTTGGAACGCGCGATATTGACTCGTTGATTCCCAGGAGGATTCCTGAAATCTCTAAAAAGAACATCGCCAAATACCTCAATGAAGCAGGTTTTACCCATATTTTCAAAGATGTCGATGTTCCTGCGACAGAAAGCTATGTGAAAGAGATCGATGGGGTAGAAGTAGAGATCGAGTTTTTAACGGACTCGGCTACCCGAGATGATAAGAATAAAAACGTCATGATTGCTGGCATTGTTGCTCAGCCTTTGAGCTACTTGACGCTAAGTCTACAAACGACAATGGAATTTCGAACCTATTCAGGAGAAGCGGGAAAAGTCGTCTCACCTGGAGCATGGATTTTCCATAAAGGGCTTACTTTTACTAGGCGGAAAAGCTCATCAAAGATGCTTAAGGATCTCTATGGAATCTGGTATGTAGCCACGCAGCTGGGAGATTTTTCCGAGCAAGCGCTTAATGAGTTTGCTTTTCTCTCTCAGCAGCATCCTAAATGGCTGCAGACATTTCAGAAGCAATTATCCAACTGGATCAATCAGGCGTCTCCAAATGATTGGTTTAAGTTAGAGTCTCAAGATCCGTCTGGTAAGCTGAAAAAGCTAACCTTTGAACGCATTCTAAAGAGGCTGCTGGCCTTTTAGCCAATGCTAGATGAGGCCGCGTTATAGGGATTCACAAATTTAATCTAGCTTTAGGTTGGCGAAATGCCTAGATATTTATTTTGTGTATAAGTGGCAAGAGCATGAATTTTTGAAGGGCCATACCTTCTAATATTTTCGAAGACATTAGAACGAACAATCCTGCCGTGTTCAAGAAGTTCATCTCCAGTCAGTATTATGACAGGTGCAAGTATTTGTGCTTTTTTTACATCATATTTTTTCCCCCATAAAGCTAATTCACGAAGAAGTTTTACTTCTTTTTTCGTCAATTCACTTTCTTGACGAAGCATAGAGATTACAATTCCAGAGGGCGTTGTTGCATAAATAGCTGCGGATAAGGTTCTTCTTGCCTTAAGCCCAGCGAGCTTGTAAATTTTTTGTTGCTTACACGAAAAATTTGAGGCTCGATATGGCTCCCAAGAAAGATACAACTCCTTCCAAGAAAAAAGACAAGTACCAGATCCGCAACTGGCGCCAGTATAACCAATCATTGGTAAATCGGGGAAGCATCACTTTTTGGTTTGATGAAGATGCCATTGAAAAATGGCACAGTGTCGAAAAGACTGGCAGGCCAGGGAGACCGGAAGTTTATTCAGATTTTGCAGTACGTTGCGGCCTAGCGATCAAGGCTGTTTTTCGGGTTGCCCTTAGGGCTTTACAAGGCCTCATCACCTCTCTGATCAAAATTCTTGGACTCTCGCTTAAATGTCCTAACTACTCTCTTTTTTCTCGACGGGCGGAAGGCCTCCAAATTCCGATGAGACATTTTCTCAAACCCGGGGAGCACTTGAACATAGTTTTTGACTCAACAGGTTTAAAAGTTTACGGAGAGGGCGAATGGAAAGTTCGTAAACATGGGTACTCCAAGCGAAGGACATGGCGCAAGGTCCATGTGGGGATGTGTGCAGATACAGGGCAAGTGATTGTTAGTGGCATCTCTTCGAATAACGTGAGTGACGATGAGGCAATGCTTGCTATGATGACGACATTAGAAGGAGTGAAAATAGGGGATGTTTTCGGTGATGGTGCCTATGATACAACAGACTGCCGCCAATTTATCTATGATATTGGGGGAAGGCAGATTATCCCTCCAAAGCGGACAGCTAAACAGCAGAAGAAAAACCCATTACCTGCTCTTAAAGAGCGAGACGAGGCGATTCAAAAAATTAGGGAACTGGGGGAAGAAGGCAGAGCAAAATGGAAACAAGAAATCGGATACCACCAAAGGTCGCGTGTTGAGACCCATATGTTTCGGCATAAAACGATTTTAGGAGATCGGCTCACTGCTCGAAAAAAAGAAACCCAGGCTACAGAAGTAGCGATAAAATGTGATGTTTTGAACCGAATGACAGGATTGGGAATGCCTGACAGTTGCAAGGTCGCAGTCTAGGCCGCCAGTGATTGAGGAGGTTTATGCCGCTTGTCGGCAATTATGCAACAAAGCCATTCCAGACAGATCATCAGCACCCCATCTCCAATAGAATAGATTGTTTTCCCAGCTATTTGCTGCTTCTCGATTTTTGCGGTGGGTAGATAGCCTGATTTCAGAAGTAATTCATAAAGAATATCTTCTTGAGACGCCTTGGAATCGATATGAGGGATATGTCCTTCAAGCTTCAGGAGCAGTTCATGTACAGTTATTTGGGAAGTCGGTTCCCATATCTTGAAGTTGGATTTATCGAGTTTTAGGACTTTGAAGCCGAGATCGAAATTTGCTTGAGTTCCTACTTCCTGCTTAATTTTGTCGATCACTCGTTCGATTCTAGCTTTTCCGATGTCAGCAATCGTTTTAAATCCGGCCTTGAATGTCTCAGATTCTGGTGGGCATGGTTCTGGAAGTTGGACCATAACGAATTTGCGATTGCCATTGTCTTCGACATTTATATCAAATACGGCCTGCGCAGTTGGACAGGACCCTGAAAAAAAATCACAAACTATATCTTGATTCTTAGTCAGTAATATCAAAAGATGTTTGATTAGCTTCGATGGTTTGGGATAAGGGAAAATATCTTGATTGCCAAATAATTCTTCTAATTCTATTCGTGCTGCTTGCGTATCCGGTAAATTTTTAAGAACAGATTTAGAAGATTGATAATCAACAAATTTTTTCGAGTAAAGCTTGCCGTTTTCTTTAAAGAAAAATTTTTCGATTTGCTGACCTTTGGTATCAAACACTTTTTTCCCAGACAGCCAGTCAAGAATCATATTTTTCATAGTCCAGCCAGCAATCAGAGTTACTGGTTTTGCCAAACGACCTTCTTTAAAAATAAGGTCATCAACAATTTCTATACTTTCAGACCCTTCAATTCTTCCATTTAAAATTTTATCTTCACCTTCATATTCAATCCCAGCCGGAAAATTGATAGGAGACGCAGGATGTCTTGCATCAACTTTCTTATTGCAACGTTCAATGGAATGTTCAACATTATCCGACTTATAAAATTGATTTAGACAAGTTTTGTTTTTTGCATAACCAAGTATATATTCGTGAGCTCGTGAAATATGGCCCGCATTAATACCTCTTGGTAATTCCCAAACAAAAGGTGTAAGAGCATTTTCTTCGCCAAAAATCTCATCGCACATTTTTTTTAGATTTGTCATTTCGTTATCATCAATAGAAATAAAAATTACTCCATCTTCGCGAAGTAAATTTCTTGCTAGATAGAGGCGAGGATACATCATATTCAGCCACTTAGTGTGAAAACGGCCTTCATTAGGAGTATTTGTGGAAAATTTCTTTCCCTTGTCATCAACCAAACCAGCATAAGCAAGATAGGTGTCGAGAGATTCTGCATAGTGATCTGGGTAGATAAACTCCTTTCCAGTATTGTAAGGAGGATCGATATAGACCATCTTGACTTTGCCGTAGTAGGACTTCTGAAGAAGCTTTAATACTTCAAGGTTGTCACCTTCGATAAAGAGATTTTCAGTAGTATCAAAATTAACAGATTCTTCTCGGCATGGCTTAAGAGTTGCAAGGGATGGTTGCTGGATAATCTTTAGGCATTCCTTTTTTCCAGGCCAATCCATTCCATAACGTTCTTTACGGCCTTCAAAAAGATCACTAAAAGTTCCAAGCTCAGCCCTTAACTTTTCAAAATCAATGGACTCAACCAATCTTCCTTTTTCATTTAGGGTTTCAGTAAAAACAGAAGGAAAAAGAGCTTTGAGCTTAGCTCTATTTTCAGTGCCAACATCCCTGGACTCAAGAGAAACCTTTTCTAGTTCGGTTTGGGATGTGTTCATTTGGCCTCCTGTAACTGTTGTTGCTTTATTTTTACTTGCTTAAGACTCTCTAGTTCTCGCTCAAATGAAATTTCTTCGATATCGTCTCGAGCTAGAAAAAGCATTCCTCCGCCACCCATCGTTGTAGGATTTATTGCTTTATTTTTCTTGCTGAGATTGTGAAGGTGTAGAGCTGTAAGTTGCTGAATCCTATCTTTATCTTCTTTTCGTAGCTTCACGATTAATTGTTGGATATATTCAAAGATCATTTTTCCGTATGCAAAAGCCTCATCTTTAGAAGGTAAATAGCCCTCATGGATAACGTTGTTTCTAAATTCGCTACATTTGAGAGATGAGGTAATTTTTTGATCGGGAAAAATTGGGGGACATTCCTTGAATCTCTTTAGATATAGAAAGATGAAAGCCCCTAATTGGCGCTCAGATTGCTTTTTTATACTTTTCCACGCCATTTCAAAGCCTTCTGGTAACGAATCTTCCAGAGTAAATAGTTTGATGCAAAACTCATAAAAACGCTCTAATGCTTTAGCAAAGGCAAAGGTAGACTCTGCATAGTAGCCATCAAGTAAGGCCAAGGCTCCAATTTGGAAATGAATTTCAAAAGGAAATTGCTGTAGACAGACTATTGTTTTATGCCCATTTTTGCATGATAACTCACACGTTCCGTCTCTTAAATAATCAGAAAGCAGAACCAAGGAGGGGGCTGTTGCAAATTTGGTCATACGATCACGGCAAGATAGACAATTTATCCAATCAAACCTATTTTCTGCTAAAACTGGGACGTCTTGAGTCATTAAAATACCTTAAATCAGTTTCCACCGGATGGTGAAAAGAGTTTGTTCTTCTATATTTTGTTTTAACCTGGCTTGAGTTTGATCGATCAGGGCATCTTTTTGTTTATCAATTCCTCTGACAGCCTCATCATACTCTTTCCAAGCGGAATCTCTTTTTTTCTCGAGTGTGCGTAAACTTCTCTGGATTGCCAGTTTTTCAGGAAAATTAAGAGCTGTCCGCACCTGTTTTTTTAACTCCGTAATTTCGCTATCATAATCATCTAGTGTAGTTTTTAGCGACTGCCGTTTATCATCCTCCCAACGGTCAAGTTTGTCCATCTCTTCTTGAAAGAAAACGCCGCTTCTCTCAGATATAGTGGAAAGGAGATCGGTTTTCATGCGTTGATAGGCCAAATCGGTGAAATGAGTAGGGATAGAGGAGGAGTATCGAACATCGGCCGGTAGGTTAAAGAGTCGACGGGCTTGGTCTGCGTCTAACTCGTTGCCATCATCGGTTAACGCAATAGAGAGAATGTGGTCTTCGGAGTCTAGCGCATTGACTGTCAATCGTTTCACTACAAGGATGCCGGAATGGCCAATAAGAGGCTCCAGGGCGGATATTTTCCTTCCATGCCCTGTGTAGCGAAAAGTAAGCTCAGCTGGAGGTAGCTGCCTTTCTTGAGCTGAGTTAAGAACCCAGTGTGCAAGTGGGTGCTGACTTCGATAATGATAGCCAGTGGTGTCTTGTCGTTTGAGCGTATAGAGGCCGGTTTGAATTTCTGGCTGAGGTGGCGTTTTCAGTGTGAATGTGAGAGCAGCTTCGTTAAATGTAGCCTGTTCTTTGAGGAGGTGTTGCGTTGTGTCCCAGAGCAGAGCCTCATAAAGACTGAGAGATTCAGTCGTTTTTTCCTTATAAATATTGAGTTTTTCTGCCACCTCAGCATCGAAATTCTCCAAAAGCTTTTGGCGTGTGGACCGCATATTCTCGATAATTTCGGCACTCAGGTCATGTTGCAACGCGTCAAAGGCTGATTGGATGTCTTCTTTCTTTCTACACGTTTGGTAAATGTCGGCAATCCGTTTTTCAAAGTCGATTCCAGATTCAATACTGCCAAGGACTTCATCACTGGCTCCAAAAACACCATTGAATAAGCGGAATTTTTCAGAGAGAAGCTGATAAACCCGTTGATCAGCGGCATTGTTTTTATTGAGAAAATTTACTACCACCACATCGTGTTTTTGGCCGTATCGGTGACACCTGCCAATTCGCTGCTCAATTCTCTGGGGATTCCAAGGAAGGTCATAGTTGACTACAAGAGAGCAGAATTGGAGGTTGATCCCTTCAGCCGCTGCCTCAGTGGCGATCATGATTTTAGCTTTTTCGCGGAAGTAGTCGACAAGAGCAGCTCGAGTGTCGGCGGTTTTTGACCCTGTAATTTTATCTGTGCCGCTAAAGCGAGATTCCCATTCGGTATAAATGCTTCGTGAGTGTCCATCGCTATTCGAGCCGTTAAAAAGAACAAGATCGTCAGCATATCCATTTTCTGAAAGGAGTTTGACGAGGTAGTTTTGAGTTCGGCGAGATTCAGTAAAAATGATTGCTTTTTCTGCCCCTCCGAGCTCGCCTGTCATTTGAAACCCTATTTTCAAGGCTTTAAGAAGGGATTCTCCCTTTGCGTTCTGAGTGATTTTCATGGAGAGGTCAAAAAAGCTTCGAAGTTCTAGGATCTCTTCTCGAATGACTTGCTGTTCTTCTGGGGTTAAGGGCTGCGGAGCTTCATCATCATCGATTTCTAATTCATCTGCCAACTCTTCAAATCTTTCAAAATCTTCTTCAAGAGAGCGGTCTGATTTTTTGTCGTTTTTAAGGCGCTTTTCGAGCTTGTTGATAAGAGACTCTAAGGCCCCGGCAATGGCGAAAGTCGATGATGCAAGTAATCTACGTAAAACGAGTGTCATCAAGCTCCGTTGACTTGAGGGAAGAGCCTGTAGGTTGGGGCGACAGAGATAGTCTGAAATCATATCATAAAGGATTTCTTCGTCTTCAGTGGGTGTAAATTCTTCAGTGTGAGCTTTCCTTTCGGTATATTGTATGTATTTAAGCACTTGGCGTCGAAGGGTGCGCTTACAAACCTTATTGAGACGGTTTTTCAGATCATCGAAGCTATCTTCAGAAGTAAGCCTGGCGAATTGAGATCGGAAGCTTTTTAGGTCGCCAAAAGTGTGTTCGTCGATGAAACTGACTAGCCCATAAAGCTCGAGCAGTGAGTTTTGAAGAGGTGTGGCCGTGAGAAGTAGTTTGGGCGCATGTTCTGTTGCCTGTTTTAACTCTCGAGCAACCTTGTTCCCAGTTTTATAGACATTCCGGAGGCGATGGGCTTCATCTATGACGATGAGGTCCCATTGAACAGATTTGATGAAGTCCGCTTTATTGCGAGCGAAAGAATAAGAGCAAATGACGATTTCAGAAATATCAAAGGGATTGCACTCTCCTTCTTTGATGGCTTTTTTAAAAGAGGAGGTTTCCAAGATGATGGAGGGGAGGTAAAATTTTTCTTGGAGTTCTTGGTGCCACTGCTTTCGTAAGCTTGAAGGAAGAATAATTAAAAGCTTTCTCTTTCGCTCGGCCCATTTCTGGGAGAGAACAATCCCGGCTTCAATGGTTTTTCCAAGACCCACTTCATCGGCAAGAATGGCGCCTTTAGAAAGGGGGGATCGAAACGCGAATAGTGCTGCGTCTACTTGGTGAGGGTTTAGATCGACCTGAGAATCCATTAAGGCTGCTGTAAAACGTTCCACGCTATCTGATGGGCATCGTCGGAGCAATTCATGAGCAAAAAGCTTTGCGTGGTAGTCTGTAATCATCCGAGCACACCATTTGCGGCAAGCCGATAGGAACAAAGGCTGCAAGTCGGATTGGATTCTGGGGGTTGGGCTGTGGTTAGTGTGGAGTGAATTTCAAGTAATTTAGGCTCAATCCAGCTATCATCGCCAAGATAAGGGATGACCGATATCTCGAATTTTAGGCATTCGTCAAATGCAGGGACGTCCTTCTTGCCATTGCAATAAACAAAATAGCCTGTAGGAGAAACTGTAAATCCGTTCATTCTGAATAGCCATTGGTAAATTTCCATTTGCCTTTTGTAGCTAATTTGCCAGTCTGCATCTAAGTTGATTTCACCAGCTTTACTGGTCGCCTTATAGTCCACGATGATCAGTTCTCCAGAAGGAATGATCCAAACGTCATCAATGGCTCCTGTCACTAAAAATCGAGTCGTTTCGTGTAAGTAGGAAATGCCCTTCAGATTTTTTCGCCATTCATCAAGTTTTTCATGTTGAAAAGGGATTGCATCAATTTTATGTTTGATCATCAGCGGATGGGCTTCGCCTTTTGCTCGGTAGAAGTCGAATTCTTTTTTCAAGAGATGGTCAACAGCAGAGTTGAGGTTGAACGGAAATCCTCCAGGTTGCGCAACTCCAAGTTTGCGATCGAGGTAGAAGCAAAAGGGACATTCACAAAAAAGCTCGATCTTTGACCGACTTAATTTGAATGGTTTTGTGTCTTGTGGATCAAAGCCCTTTCTTTTCATATTTTCCGTTTTAAGTTGTTGATTTAACGTATAATAAGATAACAGAATTGCAAATAATGCGATATATTGATTTAACGACAATTAAACTATTTTATTTGATTTCGATCTGTTTGTTGTTTTAATGGAGACGGTCAGAATAAAGGAATTTTTTAGGGTATTCTAAATCAATGCGTAAAGATTGATCTCTTCGTCAAAGAATTTCTTGTTTTGAGAGTGTTTCCTCTGTGTTGTGTGCTATTTTATTTTTTACTACTGAACAATTTCTCATTTAGGCCCGCAGCTGCCGAATAGATATGTGCATTGGAGAGATGGGCGTACCGCTTGGTCATTTGGACGGTTTTGTGGCCAAGTAGAGTCCCGATCTCTAACAAGCTCGCCTGATTCATGGCCAAATAAGAAGCGGCAGTATGACGAAGATCATGGAAGCGGAAGTTGGAGATTCCAGATTTTCCCAGAGCTGTTTCCCATGCTGAGCGAATGTCAATGGGTTTGGACGAGGAATGTGGAGCAGGAAATACGAGAGAGTCAACGGTTTGATTGGCGTATTTTGAACGCAAAAGATCCAATGCCATTCCAAGGAGAGGGACAAAGCGGCGATCTCCGTTTTTTGTGGTTTGTAAGAGGATCGAACCTCGGCCCAGATCGATATCACCCCATTTGAGATTCATGATTTCGCCTCTCCTCATGCCAGTTGAAAGAGCTAGTATAACAATTGGGTAGAGTCCTTTTGATTCGCTTTCTCGGCAGGCAGATAGCAGCCTTTCCTTTTCATCATCGTTGAGAAAGCGAGTTCTCCCATTGGAAATTTTCGGCTTTGAGATTTTCATAATGGGATTTTCCTGGATCCATTCCCAATCCTTAACCGCGATAGCAAAGGCATGAGACAAACTGGCAAGGTAGCGGACTACGGTTGTGGAAGAACGGATTGTGCCTTTACAAGTCAGTCCTGAAAGCAGCTCATCCCGTTTCTGTGCGATGAGGCTTGGCTTGATATCTGAAAGGAGGCAATGCCCCAGTTCCTGTTTCCACCAGAGAAGATGTTGGCGGACGTTTCTTGCGTTTTTTGGCTTTGACAGAAGAACTCTTTCAATATAGCGGTCGATCAGCTCCGCTAAAGTATTTTTGCTGCCAGGTTTGTCATATGCATATTTGCCTTGTTCAACAGCCGATTCGGTATCGCGTTTCCATTTCATGGCGAGAGTTTTGGAGGCGAATGATTGGATGAGGACTGGATGACCTTTAATGCGAACGCGGGCGCGGTAGGAAACCGTCCCGTCTTTATGGGTGCGTTTATCGATGCCTTTCACAAGCTTACCTTTGTTTAGATTTTCAAAGGTTAGCTGCTGGGCTTATCGCCAATTGTTGTAGGCGAGTGGTCCACAAGTGGTCCACGGATGTGAACCGTGCTTTAGGCTGATTTGAGTGCTTTGTCGTAACCAGCTCAGTTTCAGCCTTATGATGCCAAAAAGAAATGTGGGGCAACCTGGACTTGAACCAGGGACCGACGGGTTATGAGTCCGCTGCTCTAACCAACTGAGCTATTGCCCCAGAGTGAGTAAAGTGAGCATAGCGGAAGTCAGATTGAGAAATCAATGAGGATTTTTTTTGCAGAGAAACGTCGAGGTGCGCTATAGAGTTGAGGTAAGCATTTTTTTTACTAGGATGGGGATGGGGCGCTGGATTTCTGTTTTGGGCTCGTGCGTGTGTTGTTTTTCTCTCTGTGCGGAAGAAGAGATCGCCATCATTGAGCCGATGGTGTTGACGCGGGGGGATAGCCTTCCGGTCGAGAGCTTTGCCGATGCGACGGATCCCTATCTCGAGGGGTATATTCAGGCGTTGATCGACGCCCACTATTACGAATACCAAGTGGTCGTGATTGTCAAGGACCACAAGGTGTATTTGGCGAATCTCCCGCATAACGAGTTGTTGGCAAAGAGTATCATCGCGTTTGTCTCCGATATTCCCGGTGTTACGTCGGTGGAATCGACGGATGTGTCGAATGCGGAGCTGGAGACGCGTAAGAGCTATGTCGAACAGCCGCGGATCAATGGGGTTTGGTTTCCACAGTCGACGGTGTTATTCGCCCCGCTCGTTGCCGATCCGCGTCAGCCGACGAACTCGGTGGCGCTCAGGGTGGGCGATAAGGTGATTGGGGATATCGTCGCGGCGGTTTCTTTGGGGGATGACTTTCCGATCTTTCGCTGGTTGAATGTGTGGTGTGGGGATATGCAGATCGGGATCGAGGCGGGGATTTGGTCGGTCTTTAACTATTCTAACATTCCCCATCGTCCGAAGCACGAGACGTGTGAGCTGGTCAACACCGATTATTTGGTGGGGATTCCTGTGACGTATGCTTATGATCGGTGGTCGTTTCGTTTGCGGGTTTATCATATCTCTTCCCATTTGGGAGATGAGTTTTTGGTCAACCACCGCAGGTATATCCGCCATCGGAAGAATCCGAGCATGGAGGCTCTAGACTTCTTTACTTCTTATCAGTTTTCTAGCCACTTGAGAGGGTATTTTGGGCCGGGGGTGGTCTTTCACAGCGATCCTTCTTTTAAGCTCAAGCCATTGTATGTGGAGTATGGGCTGGAGCTGAGGCTTTTGGGGAGCAAGTTGTATTACCATCGTTTGTATGGGACGCCGTTTTTTGCGGTCCATTTGGAAAACTGGCAGCAGAGGCATTGGGATCTCGATATGACGTTTAAATTGGGCTATGAGATCAGTAAGCTGCAGGGGATTGGACGTAAGATGCGGGTCTATATCGATTATCACCATGGCTACTCTTACGAGGGGCAGTTCTTTAATGAACGCACGCAGTATGGAGAGTTTGGCTTTTCTTGGGGTTTTTAACTTGAAAGATCCCTTCTTGGATGTGGGCGTTGCCAAAGTTGATGAGAAGGCCCGCTTCCAGTTCTGTGAGGCGTAAGTAGGTGAGCAGTTGCGCGTGGTAGGAGGGGTAATTTTTCCCTGTCGCCTTGATTTCGATGATCACTTTATTTTCGACGAGGATGTCTAAGAAGAGGGGTTCTCTCACTTCTTTGTCTTTGTAGGTAACGGGGATGGGGAGTTGGCGCTGGCTGCGCACGCCTCTCAGCGAAAGTTCATGACATAGAGCGGATTCATAGACGGTTTCGAGTAGGCCGGGTCCACCCAAGAGGTGGTGCACTTCGACGGCAGAATCGAAGATGTGTCGGTAGAGTTCATCATTCATGGAAGAGAATTTTAGAATCGGATCGATTTTTGGTCAAATTTAATTTTGGGCACACCCCGCTCCGTTAGGAATTGCGCATTTGAGCCGTGTAAAAACTCCCGCGATTTCACGATCGGAGCGGGGGCCAGTATTGAAGAAATACAGGCCCCCTCTCCGATCGTGGAATCCCGGGGCTTTGATGCGCTCAAATGCGCAATTCCTAACGGAGCGGGGTGTGGAACCCGTCGGGGGCGGGGGGGAACTGGGGCCCGATGGCGAGGGTGTTGGAGAAGTACTGGCGGTAGACTTTGAGGCCTTGCTCTGCGGTGCTGACGCAGTAGAAGGTGTTGCTGACCCATTCGGAATTGCGGATGGTGCCGCTTTTGAGGTTGCAGTGGTAGCGGCTGGTGATCTTTTCTTTCCAGTAGCTCGGTGCGCCGAAGAGGAGGACCGGGGTGGGGGTGATCGAGCCGACTTTGCGGCGAACCTCTTCGAGGCACTGCTCGAAATCGGTACCGAATCCTCCTGATAAGATGATCGGAAAATCGAGGTGGAATTCCGCTTGTCGTTCGACGAGTTGATCGAGGCGGTAGGTCATTTTGGCTTCGATGTAGGGGTTTTGTTTTTGTTCTTGGATGTTGAGGTTGTTGCTATTGCGGAAGTCGACGACGTTAGCGCAGGAGAGGATGCCGAGGCGGTTGGCGACGCGGTTACCCACTTCCATCAGGCCAGGTCCGCCTCCTGTGACGAGGGCGATGGGGGTCTCTTTGTTGAAAAGGGGGTGGCTCATCTCTGAGCGCATTTCGATGAGGCCGCGCAGTAAGTCGGAGAGTTCTTGTTCTAAGTCGCCCACGACGAGGGTAGATCCGTAGATGCCGAAAGAGGTGGATTTGATGAATGTGTCGACGAGAGGCTCTGGCACGAACATGCCTGTGTCTTTGCCGGGTTTAGGGATGTATTGCAGGACGTTGCCGCTGGTCTTGTCGACCCAATAGAGGGGGATGCCGAATTTTGCGAGGTCGAGCATCATCGAGCGGTCTTCGTGGGAGAAGAAGTTCCCATAGGCGAGCGATGGGTATTGGAAATAAATCCCTTTTAAGCAGCGCTGAACAGCGTCGCTGAGGAGCAGCCGCTTCATAAGGGGAGAGGGGAAGTAGCGGGTGAGCAGAATCCCTTGGCTTGTGATTTGTCCTTCTTCAATGGCTCTGAGAAAGGGGGTGCAGGATTGCTGTTCGATATAGCGCTGGACGAGAAGGGCTTGTTGGGCGGGATAGAAGAGGCCGGGGAGGGGGTTTTTGTAGGTATCTCGGGCGATCCAGTCATTGGCGGTGAGGTTGAGGAGTTGCTCTCCTTTTACGACGAAGACGGAGGCGCGCTGTGTCTTGTGGTTGGGCGCGGTATCGAAGGCGGAGAAGAGGGCTTGGGGGTTCTCTAGGCAGCTTTGGAGTTGGTCGCGATCGGAGAAGAAGACGTGTTCGCGGTGGGGCTCTAAGGTGTAGAACTCGATGGGCATGGCCGTGATCTCGCGCGAGGAGGCACCGAAGAGTTCATAGACATCTCCTGAGGCGGTCGTGTCAGGCTCGAGGACGTTGGCGCTCGTGTGGTGTACGCCTTCAGGCAAAAGGGGATCGACGACTTTGCCAAAAGCGGTGCGGATGTGTAGAGGGGCTGTGCGGACGAGGAGGATGTCGGTCTGGGAGACTTTTCGAGGGTGGGAAGGATTCCAACGCTGATCGAGTTGGATGAGTGTGCGCAGGCGGAATTGAAGATGGATGAGGGCTTTAGCGACGGTGGGAAGCAGGCCTAAAATCGCTTCAGGATCGTAGGAGAGGGTTCCTTCTTGCAGTTGGAGGTAGGCGACGGTTCTCCCTTCGATCTTTTCGAGGAGAAGCTCATCTCTTCCTTTGGGACCTCCGAGCGATAGCAGGGGCCTTCCTTCGCGATCTGTGCGGCCGAACATCCGGAGCAAATAATCGGGATTGCGCACGCGGCGTCTCGGGTCTGCAGCGAACAGTTTGCCGATATAGGCTCCTGTGGTAAGGAGGGGAAGCAGGCTTTTCCCGATTTTTCCATAAGCTTTTAGGTGGACTTTAGCGAGGGCTGAATTATTTTTGAGATCGAGGGTGATCTCTTGGAGGGTACCGTCCAGTCCGAGTTGTGCTAGCGTGCTTTTGAGATTGAAGGAGAGGTGCTCTTTGGGGATCGAGAAACCGACGAAGGCGGGAGAGATGTTTTGAATGGCGATGGTGGCGGCGTACTCTGTGGGCTGGATGGGAGTGATCGTGGTGATCGCACCATCTGGTGTAACGAGGTCGTAGTGAGCGGGGGTGAGGTAGCTTTGCATAAATACACTTTACTTCATTTGGACTCTGTCGTCAAATTTCAGAATCGGATAGGATGTTCCATAGTAGTTGAGGGTAGAAAAAGATGATTAGGCGGAGCTTGGGGACGCACGATGGTTCGTTTCACGCGGATGAAGTGACGGCGTGTGCGCTTCTTTTGGTGTTTGGAGAGATCGATGCGGACAAGATCGTGCGCACGCGAGATCCTGATGTGCTGAAAAATTGCGACTATGTCTGCGATGTCGGGGGGATCTACGATCCGAGCGTGCGGCGCTTTGACCATCATCAATCGGAATACAGGGGGATTTTAAGTAGCGCGGGGATGATCTGGCTCTATTTGAGAGAGCGGGAAGTGATCGATCGCGTGTTGTATGATTTTTTGAATGACTCTTTGCTCTTAGGGGTGGATGCGCACGACAATGGCAGGATCACGCCGGAAGTGGGGATTTGCACTTTTTCTCAAGTGGTTGCAAATTTCGTCCCTCCACAGTACGACGCTCCCAAACAGGAACTCGATGCTGCTTTTTTTGAAGCGGTAGCATTTGTGAAGGGGCATTTGCTCCGCTTATTGGATCGGTTCCGCCACATCCAACTCTGCCGAGAAAAAGTCGAAAAGAGCATGGCAAAAAATGAGATCTATCTCTTTTTTGATGAGGCGATGCCCTGGATGGATTCCTTTTTCGAGATGGGAGGAGAACAGCATCCCGCTCTTTTTGTCATCATGCCCTCGCAAGGGCATTGGAAGCTCCGGGCGATCCCCCCTTCGATGGAGCGACGGATGGATGTACGGCTCCCTTTGCCTTTGGAATGGGCAGGGCTTTTGGATGAGGAATTAAAGAAGGTGTCCGGGATCCCTGGGGCTATTTTTTGCCATAAGGGGCGATTCATCTCCGTCTGGGAGACGAAAGAGGATGCTTTTCAAGCGCTGGAATTCGTTTTGAGGCAAAGAGATAAATGAAGCCGTTATTGATTCTTTTTTTCTGCCTCCCATTGGTCCTCCTTGCAGAAGAAACGGAGGAGCTTTTAAAGAAGAGGATCTATGCGCATTTGGCCATAGCGGATCGCGTCTCTGCAGTGGAAGAGGGAAAGCGGGCCTTGGAGCTCTACCCTGAGTCGAAGGGAGTGCAGCTCGCTTACATCCGCGCGCTCTCAGAAAAGGGAGATGAAATGGAGGCCTTGTCTCAGTGGCACGATTTTTTAAAGCTATTCGATGAAGAGAAAAGCAATCGACGCATTTTGGAGACGTTGGCATGGGGTGTATTGAACAAGGCGGAAGAGTCGTCGCAGCTCAATGTGCGGCTCTGTGGGCTTATCGGTGCCGCCTTGACGCGCGATGCGCGGGCGATTCCGTTTTTGTTGGGGCAATTGAGAAGTAGCAATGCGCTCTTGCGCTCGCTCGCTGTCAAGCTCGCTACCTCTTATCCCGATGCGCCGATTCAAAAGGAGATCGAGCGGCTCTTGCGCGAGGAAAAGGTGTGGTATGTCCGCATCGAGGTCATTCGGGCAGTCGGCGCCTTGCGGATAGAGGCGCTAAAGGGTAAGCTCACGGAGTTGATCTCCCACCCCCAAGCCCTCGCAGAAGAAAAGGCGGCGGCAATGATCGCCCTCGTCAATATGTATGATCATATCGACCGTGATGAGCTCCTCGCACTTGTGCAAAGCGATCGCGCGGGTTTAAGACAACTCGCAGCCGAGATCATTACCCATCTCAATTTAAAGGGACAACTCGATTTACTCCTGCCCCTTCTAAACGACCCATCCTCAGATGTCAGAATTTCGAGTCTCAATACGCTTGCGCTCTTAAGGGTCGAGAAAATCGGTACGACATGGGTCAAAGATCTGATCCAAGAAAATGTAAGAGCAGTGGTTCCTGAGGTCGCTATTACAGCGGCGTATGTCTTATTACTCCTCGATGAAAAGGCGGGAAGCGCTGCTTTAGAAAAGTGGCTTAAGAGCGGCGTCGGAGAATGGCGGCGCATGGCCTCTGCTGCACTTGCAGTCAGTGGAAAGTATGGCTTGCGCCTTTGCCTGAAAGAGATCGGTAGGACAGAAGATCTGTATGTGAAGGTCAATCTCGCAAAGGCCTTGATCGGCCAGCGCGTCCATGTCAAGCGCGCCTCTCAGTGCATTTACGACGTCTTTTTTAAAGAAAAAGAGACATTGTGGATGTGGGATGCAGAGCGCAACCCTCTCTTTCAGTCTCTAGCACCGAGTCGAATGAGACACACAGATCAAATCCCCAACTACCCGACCGTGGTCGATCAACTCGTCCGGCTCGATCTCTTGTCGATCCTCAGTATCGTCCGTTTTGAGGGCGCCCAAGAGGCTGTGAAGCAGTTTTTACAAATGCGCTCTTGGGGAGTAACGGGAGCCGCCGCAGCGACCCTTCTGCAGGAAGGGGATGAAGAAGGGTTGGAGGCGGTGCGTGGCTTGATTGGAGACCCTGATGAAAACATCCGCGTGCAGGCGGCATTGATCCTGGCGATCGTGGGGAGCGACCCTTCTGCGGTTAAAGTACTCCAAGAAGCCTATCCGGTCCTAGACCGAGAAATGAAAATCCACATCTTAGAAGCCCTCGCCCATATCGGAGATCCCCGTTCGATCCCCTTTCTCCTCGATATCTTAAACGAGCCGTTCCAGGTGTTGCGCGTCGTCGCGGCATCCGCCCTCATCCAGTGCCTCTACCACTAAGACACAGAGAAAAAATTTCCTCTCTGTGGTTTCCCTTCTCTGTGGTTAAAATTTTTCAACCACAGAGAAGGGAAACCACAGAGAGGAAAGGGGATGGTACAGAGACAAACGACTGCTGAAAAAGGCCTGGTGGTTTTCCTTCTCTCTCTCGGTTTTCTTATGCAAAAGCGGGAGAAATGCGTGCGCCGAGTTCGGGGATCGTGGCGCGTTGGGCTTGTTTGAAGGTGATGGGCTTTAATTTTTTGTTTTTAAAGCGGAGGAAGATTTTCGCATTGGGGTCTTTGCAGGCGTTACCGAGGGTCTGATGTGTCGTTCCGTAAGGGGAGAAGGTATAGAGGTCTTTTGGGATCTTTTTGAATCTGGTGAAGTGGGGCGCGCGCATGAGAGCATCGATAAAAGCGGTCGCTGTCTTCGCTTCGAGGACCCATCTCCGAGTGCGCAGGAGCTCTTTTTGTTTTTCTTTTAGATTTTTTTCAATCTTTGTGTGCGGTTGTTTTGCATAGGAGGGTTGTATTTTACGCAGGGCTTTTGCCTGTTCTTTGGCCTTTTTTTCAAAGGAGCGGTATGCCTCGAGGAGGCAGTTGCGCTTGGCTAATAAAACTTTTAACTGATCGAAGTGTTTCGTTGCGGTGATTCCCAATTTGCTCAATTTTTTCTGTACAGATTCTTTTTTAAGAGAAGAGATAGGCTTGTAGTGGTTCTGAATCGCTTCCATACCCTTCTTTTCATCCTGTGCCTGTGCCGCTTTTTTCATAAGGGCGTTATAAACAGCGACGGCTGCTGGCGCAGCGAGGGTAAGGGCCAGGCCGGTTACGGGTGCGTAAATGGGGCAAAAGAGAGTGACGGAGATAAAGCCGGCCAGCGCAAAGACTGTATAAGCGACGAGGGAGGCACCTGCTGCGATTTTCCAAAGCGTGCTGGATCTTTGTGAAGAAGTGATTTGTTTCGGGTTGAGCTGTTCCCAGCAGCGATCGAGATACGTCTTTTTTTCCGGTTTTGTCGCGGGAGAGGCTGAAAAGATCTGGGGTAAATGGGATGACTGATTTTGAATTTTTGTAGTCAACTTAAACTCCTGCTTAATTTGCTGTAATTATACAGGAGTTCTTTTGGTAATTAAACCGTAAAAAATGATTATTTCTGGTTTAAAAAATTGATGGCGTGTTTTTGCATTGTCTTGAACAGGCTGGCTAGGCCATTAGAGCGGCCAGGAGAGAGGATCGAGGGGATCCCCCATTCTTCTAGGAAGAGGGGTGGGGAGATCAGGAGAACTTCAGGAGTTTCTCCGTCGTAAATGAAGAGGAGTAGGGCGGCAAGTCCTGCTGAGATCAGAGCCTCAGAATGGGCGTGGAAGCGCATCTTCCCTTCTTCTAGTGAAGCGTGGAGATACATGATGCTCTGACAGCCGCTGACGACATTTTCTTTGAGTTTAAGTGCCTCGGGGTAAGGTTGTAGCAGCTTGCTGAGCTCGATGATTTTCTCGTAGCGCTTTTCGGCTGAAGGGCAGCAACTAAACATTTTTTTCAGTTCTAACTGTTTTTCCAAGAACGTCCCTCGGTGGGTGGAAAAAATCATT
The DNA here is from genome assembly GCA_963818965.1 of uncultured Verrucomicrobiae bacterium. GTDB lineage: Bacteria > Chlamydiota > Chlamydiia > Chlamydiales > Rhabdochlamydiaceae > JAZJZV01. The sequence goes on from CAWFUG010000009.1 coordinate 283,970, forward strand.
TCAGCCTCGTTTTAGAAGGCTATTATAATCTGGTTGACATTTTGAGGGAAATGCTGTTTCATAAGGTCTGAATTTTTGTATAAGAACTTAATCCCAGTAAAATTTTTCGTCGATTTTCGGGGTTCTTTTGGTGAATTTTCATTTCAAATTCGGGGGCCTGTAGGTAGTGGATATTACCTCTGAATTTGAAACGGAAATTGGCTCAAAAAAAACGAAAATCGACTGAAACTTTTTACTGGGATAGGTTTAAACCTCAAGTCTAATTAAGTATGCCGAAAGAAGACACGATTAAAATCGACGGGACCGTGGAAGAGCTCCTTCCCAACATGACATTCCGCGTCGTTTTGGAAAATGGGATGAAGGTGCTCGCTCACCTTTGTGGAAAAATGAGGATGCGCAACATTCGGGTTCTCGTTGGAGATATCGTGACAGTCGAGATGTCTCCTTACGACCTTTCGAAGGCGCGTATCGTTTATCGGCAGAGATAAAAAAGAGTTCTTCGCGGTTTTTGGTTGAAAATATTTAGCCTCGAGAATAAACTTGGCTGCTTTCGACCAGATAGGATGAATGAGTCTCTAAAATTTTATTGCGCAAGTGCCCAGATAGCTCAGTGGTAGAGCATTTGCATGGTAAGCAAAAGGTCGAAGGTTCGATTCCTTTTCTGGGCAAGATTTAAGGAAATACAATTACAAAGTGGAGCCACACGGAGGAAGTAATGGCAAAAGAAGCATTTCAGAGGACCAAACCTCACGTCAACATTGGAACGATTGGACACGTCGACCATGGTAAGACATCTTTAACAGCGGCGATTACGAAGATTTTGGCTTCAGAAGGTAAAGCCAAGTATCGCGATTACGCTTCGATCGATAACTCTCCAGAGGAAAAAGCTCGGGGGATTACGATCAACTCTTCACATGTCGAGTATGAAACGGCTGCACGCCACTATGCTCACGTCGACTGCCCTGGCCACGCCGACTATGTGAAAAACATGATTACCGGTGCCGCTCAGATGGACGGTGCGATTCTCGTCGTCGCCGCGACAGACGGTGCGATGCCTCAGACGAAAGAGCACATCTTGCTCGCACGTCAAGTCGGCGTTCCTGCGATTGTCGTCTTCTTGAACAAGATGGATATGATCGGCAAGGGCGACGAAGAACTCGTTGATCTCGTCGAGATGGAGCTCCAAGAGCTTCTCGAAGCGAAAGGGTATAAGGATGTACCGATCATCCGCGGTTCTGCGTTGAAGGCGCTGGAAGGAGATCCTCAGTACGTCGAGAGCATCAAAGAATTGATGCGAGTCGTTGATGAGAAGATCCCAACGCCTGTGCGCGAAATCGATAAGCCTTTCTTGATGCCTGTTGAGGACGTTTTCTCGATCTCAGGACGAGGAACGGTAGCGACGGGTCGCGTCGAACGCGGTAGAGTAAAAGTCAACGATAAGCTCCAACTCATCGGAATTCGCGACACGCGCGAGATCGTCGTTACAGGTCTTGAGATGTTCAACAAGATCCTCGATGAAGCGCAAGCGGGAGAGAATGTCGGCGTCTTGGTGCGCGGTGTGGAGAAGAAAGATATCGAGCGCGGAATGGTTCTTGCAGCTCCAGGGACTTGTAATCCTCACACGAAATTTAAAGGGACGATCTACGTTCTGACGAAAGAAGAAGGTGGACGTCATAAGCCGTTCTTCACTGGATACCGGCCTCAATTCTATTTCCGTACGACGGACGTAACAGGAACTGTTACACTTCCTGCGGGAACGGAGATGGTGATGCCAGGGGACAACGTCGAACTGGAAGCGGAATTGATCCATCCGATTGCTATGGAAGAAGGAATGAGATTTGCGATTCGAGAAGGCGGAAGAACGATCGGAGCCGGAACCGTATCAAAGATCATCAAGTAACCTCAGTTGGTTGGGGGCAAGAGCTCTGTTTTTTTGAGCAGAGCTCTTTTATTTGTAAGGTGGGTGTGTAGCTCAGTTGGTAGAGCAGCGATCTCCAAAGTCGCCGGTCGGGGGTTCGAATCCCTCCGCACTCGATGTCGGAGTATGCTGTATTTGGATGCAGTATAAATTTCTCTCTAAGGGGAAGAACGCTTTATGTGTGCTATGGATACAAAGCTCGGTCAGTCTCGCGTAAGTTTCGATGCTTCTCAGCGACAAGTGAGAAAGCAGAGATCCTTCTTTCGTTTTCTTCAAGAGTTGAAGGAAGAGCTTAAGAAGGTGAGTTGGACGACAAAGGCGGAGCTTCAGCTTTCGACTAAAGTGGTGATTTGTGCGGTATTTATTCTCGGACTTGGGATCTATTTGGTGGATCTCATCGTGAAGTCGGGGTTGGATCTGATCGCACAGGTAGTGCGTTTTATATTTGGATAATTCGGGTTTGAGGCCGTATGCATAAATGGTACGTCGTCCAGGTGATATCTGGCCAGGAAAAAAAGGCGAAAAAGGCGATTGAAGAAAATCGCGAATCGAAGGGAATGGAAGAATTAGTCGACTCCGTTCTCGTTCCGACGGAAAATATCGCCGAGGTGAAAGGTGGACAGCACAAGGTCAGCGAGAAAAAGTTGTGGCCAGGGTATATCCTCGTCAAGATGAACCTGACGGACGATTCCTGGATGTATGTGCGCAACACGAACGGCGTCTTGGGGTTTTTAGGAGGAGAGAAACCAGCTCCTTTGACTCAAGCGGAAGTGGATGCCATTCTCTCCGATCTCGAAGAGAAGAAAAAGGGCGTGGTGCAGAAACACAATATCACATCGGGCGATCGAGTCAAGATTATAGATGGAGTGTTCATCAATTTTATCGGAACGGTACAAGAAGTCTTCCACGATAAAGGACGCTTAAGTGTGCTCGTTTCCATCTTTGGACGAGAGACCCGCGTAGATGATCTCGAATTCTGGCAAGTCGAGCAAGTTTCAGCAGAAACAGAAGTCTCGTAAAATTAGGTAACAGAAACGGAAGTTTCTTAAAATTGGGCAACAGAAACGGAAGTTTCTTACAATTGGACAAGTAAAATGGCAAAAAAGATCGTCAAAGTCATTAAATTGCAAATCCCAGCAGGTAAGGCGAATCCTGCTCCACCCATCGGACCAGCTTTGGGCGGTGCTGGAATCAACATTATGGGGTTTTGCAAAGAATTTAATGCAAAGACACAAGATAGGGCAGGGGATATTCTGCCTGTTGAAATTTTTGTGTATCAGGATAAAACTTTTTCATTTGTCACCAAGCAACCTCCTGTATCTCGCATGATTCTCAAAGAAGTGGGGATAGAGAAAGGTTCTAAAGTGCCAAACCGGGATAAAGTCGGAAAACTGACGAAATCCCAAGTGAAGAAGATTGTGCAAAACAAGCTCTCAGACATGCGTGTCGAATCTGAAGAAGCAGCAATGATGCTGGTCATGGGTACGGCGCGTTCTATGGGAATTGACATTATTGAAGGATAAAGGGAAATGCATCGAAGCAAAAGATTTCGGGAGATAGCCAAATTGATCGACGAGACTAAGGTCTATTCGATTGAAGAAGCTATCGAGGTTTTACAGAAGTGTCCGCCGGTGAAGTTTGACCAATCGGTGGAGATATCACTATCTACAGGCATCGATGCCCAAAAATCAGACCAGCAAGTGCGCGGGACTGTGTCATTACCGAATGGCTCAGGAAAGCGCATGATCCTCGTCGTCTTCGCAAGAGGCGATAAAGTGAAAGAGGCATTAGAAGCGGGTGCTGATTATGTTGGGAATGACGATCTTTTAGAAAAGATCAAAGCAGGGTGGACAGATTTTAACGCTGTGATTGCGACCCCTGACATGATGCGTGATGTAGGTAAACTGGGAAAAATTTTAGGGCCACGGGGGTTGATGCCAACACCGAAGGCAGGAACTGTCACTGCAGACGTCGCGAAAGCGATTGCTGATGTCAAGGGAGGAAAAATCGAGTTTAAATCGGATAAGCACGGGGTGATCAATAGCCTCGTCGGAAAACTCTCCTTTGAAGCTAAAAAACTCATGGAAAATATCGTCTCTGTTTTGTCTGCGATTGCAAAGGCGAAGCCAGCGACTGCAAAGGGTGTATTTTTAAAATCTTTGGTCCTCTCTTCTACGATGGGGCCAGGGCTTAAGATCGATCTGCAGTCAGTCAGTGGTTTACAAGGAGCGAAAGATTAATCTATGAGACAAGAAAAACAATTTCTCCTCGATGACATCAAGGAAAAAATCGCTGGTAGTAAAGCTCTTATCTATGCGAGCTATCAGCGACTTTCTCCGAATATGGCTGCGACATTTCGAACGGGTCTCGCTAAGAGTGGCGGGATGCTCGAAGTCGTTAAAAAACGCATTCTCCTTAAAGCGGCGAAGGAAGCGGGATTAGAGCTAGATCCTTCCTCGATGCGAGGACATATTGCGATTGTCGTGGCAAATGAAGACCCTGTTCAAACGACGAAGTTGCTTTATCAATTTTGTCAGCAAAATGAAAACGTATTACAGGTGCTCGGAGGACAATTTGAAGGAGCTCTCTGTTCTGCAGAAGATGTAGAACAAATCTCCAAACTTCCAAGCAAAGATGAAATGCGCGCTCAGTTTTTGGGTACGCTGGAAGCACCACTTGCGCAGACGCTTGCTGTCTTCGAAGCATTGCTTTCATCTGTCGTCTACTGCTTAGACAACAAGGTATCCAAAGAAACTTAAACTCATCAAAAAACTTAAATGTAGAGGTTGTATCGTGTCTACCCAACAAAATATTGATCAATTAGTCGAAGCTCTCAGCGAATTGAGCGTGCTCGATATGTCAAAATTAAAAACAGCTCTGGAAGATAAGTGGGGCGTAAAAGCAGCAGCAGCTGCTCCCATGATGATGGCAGCTCCTGCAGCAGCAGCGGCTCCTGCGGCTGAATCCACAGAGTTCATGGTCACTTTGGAATCAAGTACCGATGATAAGAAAATCGGCGTGATCAAGGCGATTCGTGAGATCACAGGACTCGGACTGAAAGAGGCAAAAGAGCTCGTCGAAGGAGCTCCGAAGGTCTTGAAGGAAACCACATCCAAGGCAGATGCAGAAGAGATTTCTAAAAAAGTCACTGCTGCCGGTGGAAAAGTGACCCTCAAAGGTCTCTAGACGTTTTCCTTAAGGCCAGTAGGACAAGGCCATTGTAACAAGCAGAAGCCACTTTATTTTGGCTTCTGCTTGTCGTTTTTCATATTCGATTTATAACTTTAAGGAGCCACTTCGATGTTAAAAAGGCCGCCTCAACGGGTGAGTTTTCGTGGTAAGAAGGAGATCATCGATCTTCCTAACCTCATAGAAATTCAGATCAAATCCTACGACCAATTTTTGCAAGCGGATAAGATGCCGCACGAGAGAGAGAATTTCGGTTTACAAGAGGTCTTTGCAGAAATTTTCCCTATTAAGTCATATGATGAAAAGACGATTTTAGAATACATTTCCTACAGTTTAGGTGTCCCTAAATACACTCCAGAAGAATGCATTCGCAGAGGGATCACTTATAACGTCATCTTAAAAGTTAAATTCCGCCTCACCGATGAAACGGGGATTAAAGAAGAGGAAGTCTACATGGGGACGATCCCCGTGATGACGGAAAAAGGAACATTTATCATCAACGGTGCAGAACGGGTCATCGTCTCTCAGCTCCACAGATCCCCTGGGATTTCCTTCGAACAGGAGAGACACATCAAGGGCTCTACGATCTACTCCTTCCGCATCATCCCCTATCGCGGCAGCTGGCTCGAGGGTGCATTCGATACCAACGATCTGATCTACGTCTATATCGACCGAAAGAAACGCCGCCGCAAGATCCTCGCTACCTCCTTTATTCGCACGCTCGGCTACTCTACAGATGCCGACATCATCGAAGAATTTTTTAGCACCATTAAAGTCAAAATCCGCTCGGATAAGGACTTTCCGAAGCTGGTCGGTAAGATCTTGGCAGAAGATGTCGTCGAAGAAGAGACGGGGACGATTTTTGGAAAAGCCTCTGAAAAATTAACGACGGCGATGTTGAAGCGGATGCTAGACGCCAACGTCTCCTCTGTGCGTATCGCAGAGGATGCCGATGAGACGAGCCCGATTATCAAGATGCTCGCTAAGGATCCGACTGATTCTTATGAGTCGGCATTAAAAGATTTTTATCGCAAAATTCGTCCAGGTGAACCTGCGACACTCTCGAACGCCCGTTCTGCGATCATGCGCCTGTTTTTCGATCCAAAGCGCTATAACCTAGGACGAGTCGGTCGCTATAAACTCAATCGAAAACTCGGTTTTGAGATCTCTGATGACGAGATCAATGTCGTCACTCTGCGCAAAGAAGATGTGATCGGCGCGCTCAAATACCTCATTCAGTTGAAAAAAGGGGAAGAGTCTGCACGCGTCGATGACATCGACCACCTCGGCAATAGACGTGTCCGATCAGTGGGTGAACTCATCCAGAACCAGTGTCGGATCGGCCTGGCGAGAATGGAGAAGATCATCAAAGAACGGATGAACCTCTTCGACTTCACCGCCGATACATTAACTCCTGGAAAAGTGATCTCCGCAAAAGGATTGGCTGGAGTTTTAAAAGATTTCTTCGGTAGATCGCAATTGTCCCAGTTCATGGATCAGACGAACCCAGTGGCTGAGTTGACGCACAAACGGCGCCTCTCTTCTCTTGGGCCAGGAGGCTTGAACCGCGAGCGCGCTGGATTTGAAGTGCGAGACGTTCATGCGAGCCACTACGGCCGCATTTGCCCGATCGAAACGCCAGAAGGTCCAAACATCGGTTTGATCACATCGCTCTCTTCTTTTGCGAAGATCAACGAGTTTGGGTTCATCGAAACCCCTTACCGGATCGTACGCGATGGTGTCGTCACAGATGAAATCGAGTACATGACAGCGGATCAGGAAGAAAATTGCGTCATCGCCCAAGCGTCAGCTCTTCTCGATGAATACAACATGTTCGCAGAGCCCCTTTGTTGGGCACGTGCGAATGGAGAGTCGTTGAAGATCGATACGACCAAAGCGACCCACATGGACGTTTCCTCTAAGCAGTTAGTCTCTATCGTCACAGGGCTCATCCCCTTCTTGGAACACGATGATGCCAACCGCGCATTGATGGGTTCGAACATGCAACGCCAAGGGGTTCCCTTGCTGAAGACCGATGCTCCTCTCGTAGGAACGGGGCTCGAGTTGAGAGCAGCGCGAGACTCAGGAGCTGTTGTCGTCGCAGAGGAAAATGGAATTGTCGAGTATGTCGATGGATACAAAATCGTCATTGCGGCAGAAGACAATCCGTTGAATAAGAAGACTTATTTCCTGAAAAAGTTCATGCGTTCCAATTCAGGGAGCTGCATCAATCAGACGCCGCTTTGCCATGTCAGAGACCTGATAAAAGCAGGGGATGTCATCGCTGACGGCCCTTCGACTGATAAAGGGGAGATCGCTCTTGGTAAAAACGTCCTCGTGGCCTTCATGCCTTGGTGTGGATACAATTACGAAGATGCCATCATCATCTCTGAAAAACTCGTCAGAGAGGACTATTTCAGCTCTATTTACTTGCAAGAATTCGACGTGATGACGCGAGAGACAAAACTCGGTAAGGAAGAAATCACCAAAGATATCCCGAATGTCTCTGAAGAGGCCCTTGCTAATCTCGGCGATGACGGGATTATTCGCATCGGTGCTGAAGTCAAACCGGGCGATCTCTTAGTCGGTAAGATTACTCCAAAGTCGGAGACAGAACTCGCTCCTGAAGAGCGTCTTTTGCGCGCCATTTTCGGAGAGAAAGCTGCCGATGTCAAAGATGCCTCTTTGACAGCACCTCCGGGAACGGAAGGGGTCGTCATGGATGTCAAAGTCTTCAGCCGTAGAGACCGTCTTTCAAAGACAGATGATGAACTCGTCGAAGAAGCGAGCCGGATTAAGGATATCCATCAAGAGTTTAAGGCGAAAGAAGCCGAAATGATGATCGAATTCCACGAAAAGCTCGGAGCGCTTCTCTTAGGCGAAATCGCTCCTGCGCCGATCATGCACCGCAAAACGGGTGATCTCATTATCCGTGAAGGGGAGGCGATCACGCAAGATATGCTAGAGGTTCTGGAATCGGAAAAACCAGAAGATCTCATCATGGGCGAAGCGGAAAGTTACTCCACACTTAAAGTGCAGATGCGCGAATACGACCATGCGATGCAGGCGTTGCAGACGCAGCATAAGGGCGAACTCGAATATACGCGCAAAGGGGATACAGAATTAGATCCCGGTGTGATACGCCAGGTAAAAGTCTATATCGCTTCAAAGAGGAAGCTACAGGTCGGTGACAAGATGGCGGGACGCCACGGGAACAAAGGGGTCGTCTCTAAAATCGTCCCGGAACAAGACATGCCCTATCTCTCGACCGGAGAAACGGTAGAAGTCATTTTGAATCCGCTCGGCGTACCGTCGCGGATGAATATGGGACAGCTTCTCGAGACGCATTTGGGATATGCAGCGAAGAAAAAAGGGATCTACGTCAGAAGTCCTGTCTTCGAAGGGTTTCCTGAATCGAAGATCTGGGAGATGATGAAGGAGCTCGGATTGCCAGAAGATGGCAAGAGCCACCTCTACGACGGAAGGACGGGATCGCGTTTTGAGAATAGAGTCGTCGTCGGCTACATCTATATCCTGAAATTGAGTCACCTGGTTGCAGATAAGATCCACGCGCGCTCTATCGGACCGTACTCTTTAGTGACACAGCAGCCTCTCGGCGGTAAGGCCCAAATGGGAGGACAGCGTTTTGGAGAGATGGAGGTGTGGGCGCTCTATGCTTATGGAGCGGCGAACCTCTTACAAGAGATGTTAACCGTCAAGTCGGATGACGTCGCCGGAAGAACCCGTATTTACGAAGCGATCGTAAAGGGAGAAAATAGTTTAGAAGCAGGGATCCCAGAGTCTTTCAACGTACTCACGAAAGAGATGCAAGGTCTTTGCCTAGATGTGCGTCCTGAACGTGCACCAAAAGTTTAAAAGGGGAGAGCATAACTTCATGTCAGAAGAAGATTTTAAAGGTTCCCATTTTGATAAATTGACGATCAAGATCGCTTCGGATGATGTCGTCCGCAATGATTGGTCTCGAGGAGAGATCAAAAAACCGGAGACGATCAACTACCGTACATTCAAACCAGAGAAAGGGGGATTGTTCTGCGAAAAGATCTTCGGCCCCACTCGGGATTGGGAATGTGCTTGCGGTAAGTACAAAAAGATCAAGCACAAGGGAATTGTGTGCGACCGCTGCGGTGTCGAGGTGACTTTAGCAAAAGTGCGCCGCGAACGCATGGCGCACATCGAATTGGCCGTGCCTGTCGTGCATATCTGGTTTTTTAAAACGATGCCTTCTCGCATCGGAAATATCTTGGGAATGACAGCGACCGATTTGGAACGAGTCATCTATTATGAAGAATACGTCGTCATCGAGCCAGGTCGTACCGATTTGGAGAAGAAACAGCTCCTTTCCGATCAAGAGTACCGAGAAGCTCAGGAGAAGTGGGGATCAGATGCTTTCTTCGCTCGCATGGGTGGAGAGGCGATCCGAGAACTCCTCGAAAAAGAGGATCTCTCCCTTCTCGTCGTCGACTTGAAAGACAAACTCCGGAAGACGAAGTCGATGCAGGCGCGAATGAAGCTAGCAAAACGCTTAAAAATCGTCGAGAGCTTCGCTGCCTCTCCGAACCGCCCTGACTGGATGGTGATGTCGTGTGTCCCCGTTATCCCTCCCGATCTCCGTCCCCTGGTTCCCCTAGATGGTGGACGATTTGCGACATCGGATCTCAACGATTTGTACCGACGCGTGATCAACCGCAATAACCGTTTGAAAGCCATTTTAAAGCTGAAGACACCTGAAGTGATCGTCCGCAACGAAAAGCGGATGCTCCAAGAGGCCGTCGATGCCCTTTTTGATAATGGACGTCACGGACATCCAGTCATGGGAGCGGGCAACCGTCCTCTGAAATGCCTTTCCGACATGCTCAAAGGTAAGCAAGGGCGATTCCGCCAAAACTTGCTCGGAAAACGGGTCGACTACTCGGGACGCTCTGTCATCATCGTCGGGCCAGAACTGCGCTTTAACCAGTGCGGTTTGCCCAAACAGATGGCGCTGGAACTCTTCGAGCCTTTCATCGTCAAGCGACTCAAGGATTTAAACTACGTCTACACGATCCGTTCAGCGAAGAAGATGATCCAAAGACAAGCTCCCGAAGTGTGGGATGTCTTGGAAGAGATCATCAAAGGCCACCCGGTTCTCTTGAACCGCGCGCCGACATTGCACCGTTTAGGGATCCAGGCTTTTGAACCGATCCTGATTGAGGGAAAGGCGATCCGGATTCACCCTCTCGTCTGTACTGCGTTTAATGCCGACTTCGACGGAGACCAGATGGCGGTTCATATTCCGCTCTCTATCGAAGCGCAGTTGGAAGCAAAACTCTTGATGATGGCGCCCGACAACATTTTCTTGCCCTCTTCAGGTAAACCCTCCGCAGTCCCTTCTCAGGATATGATTTTGGGTCTGTACTACTTGATGCTCGACCCGATTCACGATCCCCAGAAAGAGGGAAAGAACGTCCGCGTATTCAAGGATATGGAAGAGGTGCTCACAGCAATGGCCGCTGGAGGAAGCTTCAATTGGTCTCAAGAATTTGCAGAAGGAGAACGGCGCGATGATTTGGGCCGAGGGATCCGTCTGCATGAGAAGATCCGATTGAAACTCGAAAGTGGCATTGTCGAGACGACCCCAGGGCGCGTTCTCTTCAATACGATTGTCCCAAAAGAGCTCGGCTTTCAAAACTACGTCTTGCGTAAGAAGAAGATGAGTGAGCTCGTCCTCGAGACCTACAAAAAGGTCGGCTTGGAAGTGACAGTCCGTTTCCTCGACGACCTCAAGAATTTGGGTTTCGCAGAAGCGACGAAAGCAGCCCTTTCAATGGGGGTATGCGATGTACGCGTTCCTAAAGACAAACAGAAGATGATCGATGATGCCTATAAGCGCATCGAAGTCGTCATGAAACAATTCTCAGATGGGATCATCACCGATGGAGAGAGACACTCTAAGGTGATCAGCATCTGGACACAGGTAACCGATCAGCTCTCTGAAGAACTCTTTAAGCTCGTCTGCGAGATTAGAGATGGAGAGTTCAATCCGCTCTATCTGATGATGGACTCTGGAGCCCGGGGAAATAAATCCCAGGTCAAGCAGCTCGGCGCATTGCGCGGCTTGATGGCAAAACCATCTGGAGAAATCTTAGAGTCTCCGATTACGGCGAACTTCCGCGAGGGCCTCAGTGTATTGGAGTACTTCATCTCCTCTCACGGAGCTCGAAAAGGATTGGCCGATACCGCTCTAAAAACTGCTGACTCAGGGTACTTGACTCGACGTCTCGTTGACGTCGCTCAAGATGTCATCATCACTAACGATGACTGTGGCACATTGAACGGGATCGATGTCTCAGCGATCAAACAAGGGCAGGAAGAACTCCTTCCCATTAAAGACAGGATTTTTGGACGGACTGTATGTGATTCCGTCTACCAACCGGGGGATAGCACCAAGATCTTGGCACACGCAGGAGATATCTTGACAGTGTTGCAAGCAGAGGCGATCGATGACGCAGGTGTCGATACTGTGCGGATCCGCTCGACCTTGACCTGTGAAGAGAAGCGAGGCGTTTGCGCGAAGTGCTACGGCCTCAATCTCGCGAACGGATCTCTCGTCGGATTGGGAGAAGCTGTCGGGACCATCGCCGCTCAGTCGATCGGGGAACCGGGAACACAGCTGACGATGCGTACCTTCCACACAGGGGGTATCGCGTCTGCGGGCTTGACTCCAGAGCTGACCGTCGAAACAGACGGAGTTCTCGTCTACATGGGCTTGCGCACTGTGCGCAATGAGGAAGGCGTATGGCTTGCTCTGAACAAGAGCGGAACGCTCCACATCGTCCGCAATGAAGGGCGTAGCCTAGAGGAGTACAAAAAACTCCTTAGCACGAAATCCCTAGAGCCTCTACAGACTTTTGCGGTCGAGCTGGGAACACGGATCCTTCTCGAAGATGGCGCGATTGTCAAGAAGGGGACGCTCATCGCCCATTGGGAAGAGCACAACGTTCCGATCATTTGCGAACGCCCCGGTTTTGTCAAATACGAAGATCTGGTCGAGGGGATTTCGACGCAGCGAGAGGCCACAAAACAAGGGCAGACGGAGCTGATCGTCAAGCAGCACCGTGGAGAGCTCCACCCGCAGATCGTCATCTACTCTGATAAAGACTATTCAGAGCTGATTGGAACCTATGCGATTCCATCGGGCGCTTACATCTCCGTTCAGGAAGGACAGTACGTCTCTGCAGGGATGCTACTCGCTCGATTGCCCAGAGGTGCGATCAAGACGAAGGATATCGTCGGTGGATTGCCGCGCGTTGCTGAATTATTAGAAGCGCGCCGTCCGAAAGATGCGGCTGAGATCGCCAAGATCGACGGAGAGGTCGACTTTAGCGGAGTGCAGAAGCACGTTCGCATCATCGTCGTCCGCGATAAGGAATCGGGCATGCAAGAAGAACACCGTTGCTTGCTGACCAAACACCTTATCGTTCAACGCGGCGATTTCGTGATCAAAGGACAACAGCTGACAGACGGACTCGTCGTTCCTCAGGAGATCCTCGATATCTGCGGTGTGCGCGAGCTGCAAAAATACCTGGTGAACCAGGTGCAGGAAGTCTACCGCCTACAAGGGGTCGACATCAACGATAAGCACATCGAGATCATCGTCCGGCAGATGTTGCAAAAAGTGCGCATTACCGATCCGGGAGATACGACATTCCTCTATGGGGAAGATATCGATAAGAAGAACTTCCACCGCATGAACCGCAAGGTAATCGAAGAAGGAGGACGCCCTGCCCAAGCCGCACCTGTGTTGCTCGGGATCACGAAGGCATCCCTCGGAACCGATTCCTTCATTTCGGCTGCATCTTTCCAAGACACGACGCGTGTCTTAACCGATGCCGCTTGTGAAGGAAAGACCGATTACATGCTCGATTTCAAATCGAACATCATCATGGGACATGCGATTCCAGGAGGTACAGGGTTCGCAGACTACCACGAGCGGGTCATCCATACGGTCGACCGCGCTGAGGATGATGAACTCGCTTTCTCCTTCGTCGACTAATTTTGTAACCTTAAGGGGGGCCTCGAGCCCTCCTTATCCCCCTCTGTGGTTTCCCCTCTCTGTGGTAAATTTTTTTTACCACAGAGAAGGGAAACCGCAGAGAAGGATTGTATAGAGAAAATACTAGCTTTAAGTTGTTCCCATGCCTCCCGTCTTATCTGTACGAAAGCTGACCAAAATCTACCCCACTAAGATCCCCTTTGTCGCTGTCGACGGCATCTCTTTTGAGCTTAAGCAAGGAGAAATCCTAGGTCTTCTCGGTGCTAATGGAGCGGGCAAGACCACGACGATCCAGATGCTCCTCAGTACACTAAAACCGACCTCCGGTGAAATTTTCTATTTCGGTAAAGACTTCAGTCGGCACCGTTCTGAGATCCTACAACAAGTCGTTTTTGCCAGTACCTACATTAGCCTCCCCTGGATGCTCACCGTTGAGCAGAACCTAGAGGTGTTTGGAAAATTGTATGGCCTCGATAAGAAAACCAGAAGAGAGCGGATCGATGAGCTGCTCGAGCGCTTTGGAATCGCAAAGAAGCGCAAGCTCTCTGTCTCCCAACTCTCCGCTGGCCAAACCACCCGACTGATGCTCGTCAAGGCGTTTATGGTGCGCCCTAAAATCGCCCTGCTCGATGAGCCTACCGCCTCTTTAGATCCTGACATCGCACAAGATGTGATCTCCTTTGTGCTGGAGCAAAGAGATAAATATGGAACCGCCGTGCTCTACACTTCCCATAACATGACAGAGGTTGCAGAAGTGTGTGACCGCGTCCTTTTCCTCCAAGAGGGGAAGATCGTCGCAGACGATCTTCCCGATCGCCTCGCCAAGAGCGTCTCCACGTCGAAAGTCCGCTTGCAAATCGGCGATGGGATGAAACGCGCGGCTGCCATCGCAGATCGTCTTCACTTTCCCCATTTCATCGAACACCGCACGATCGAGTTTCACCTCGATGAAGGACAGATCGCAGCCCTTCTCTCCGCCCTTGCAGAAGCTGGCGTCATGTATACGAACGTCGACGTCCTACGCCCCACTCTGTCCGACTACTTCCTCCACATGGTTAAAAAGAGAGGTGTCCTATGAGACTCTTGAGTTGGGCACGCATTTGCGCTGTTTTCACGCGCTACTTTTACTCGTTTGCTAAGTTAGACCACCTCGCCGATCTCTTCTTCTGGCCTCTACTCGACATCTTCTTATGGGGAATGACGAGCGTTTGGATCCAAAGCCGTGATCCCAATGTTCCCTTTTTCGCCATCGCGATTTTAACAGCGCTCGTCTTTTATCAGATCGTCTGGCGGTGCAATTACGAAATTTCAGTGAACCTACTCCAAGAATTTTGGAATCGCAACCTCGTCAATCTCTTTTCGACCCCGCTTCGTCTCAGTGAATGGGTGGTCTCTTTGATGCTCGTCGGGCTCTTTAAAATCCTCATTACCATCTCTTTCGGCGCGTTCATCGTCTGGCTCCTCTATGCATTGAATATCTTCTCCATTGGCTGGGCCTTTTTGCCTTTTTGCATCTCACTCACCCTCTCGGGTTGGTGGATCGGGTTTTCGACTGCTGCCATTTTACTCTACTTCGGCCAGCGCCTCCAGATGCTCGCCTGGATGACGACTTATGGCTTTGCCCCCTTCAGCGCAATCTATTATCCTTTGAATGCACTCCCTACCTGGGCCCAAGCGATTGGCAAGTGCCTCCCGATGAGCTACGTCTTCGAAGGGATGCGCAAAGTGCTCAAAGAAGGGCGATTCGATATGTACGACTTCGGCATGAGCCTCGCCCTCAACGGCCTTTACCTCATCCTTTCCCTTCTCTTATTCCGTTTTCTCTTTGAGAAGAGCCGAGCCAAAGGCCTCTCGCGTCTGGAATAATTCTTTTAAAAAAAAACGTCGGCATGTATATTCGCCCTACTTAAAATTTTAAACAAGAGGGTGTTGCGTATGTCAGCTGTTTCATCTGGTGTTTCCTTATTGACGTTTGCTATTCTCACTTCTGGGGACTGCTGCGTAGATCCTGTCATGGAAGGAATAGAAACTTGGGCGGATAACGGTGTTTACGGGGAAAATCTCAAAGAAGCTAGTGAGCGGATCTATCGGTTTTTGGGCGACAAAAATGCGACGGAGTTGAACTTAAGCCGTCTGGGAATGCAAACGTTGCCAGCTGGCCTCTTTGCCTTGCCTGAATTTAAGGAGAGATTGTTGCATTTAGATCTCTCAGAAAATCATTTAACGGAAGTTCCCCCTGAAATTAGCCAGCTAGACAATCTAATGATCTTAAAGTTGTCTAAGAATTATTTGACGAGACTGCCCGATGAGATCTGCGATTTAAAAGGCCTAAGTATCTTGGATTTGAGTTTTAATTGGCAGATCTGTCAACAAGGGCTCCCCAAGGGAATTTTTTCTCTTCCTAACCGGTCTCAGATTTATTTAATTTCATGCGATCCCCCCGTTTTTGTCTTAGACAAAATCAGGAGAGAAACTCAAGATCGAAACTACAAGGGCCCCATCTTTTGGGTGAGGAGTGCTTGGGTGAGAGGTGCTAAGCTTTAGGGGCTGTCGTCAATTTATACCTCTTTGCAAAGAACCCGAAAATCGCCCAAGCCTTATACCACAGTCGGCCCCAAACTTGGAATTTGGCCGGCGCGAAAGCTCCCGCCAAATTCCAAGTTTGAGGCCGACTGTGGTATAATTTAACGATAGGCTTTAGATCCGCTGCGCGATGATCTTTTCTAGCTTGATAAGGTCTTTGGCGAAGTTGCGGATCCCTTCGGCTAACTTCTCCGTTGCCATGGCATCTTCATTGAGCATCCAGCGGAAATGGGCCTCGTTGAAGGGGATGGGTTTGATATCCATCTGCTTCGCGGCTTCCATGTCGAGTTTACGTGGGACAGGCCCCTCTGCTGTCTGGAGCTCTTCCAAGAGTTTAGGTGCGATGGTGAGTAGATCGCAGCCAGCGAGTTCTGTGATCTCATCCTTATTGCGGAAGCTCGCTCCCATGATCTGGGTCTTGTAGCCCATCTTTTTGTAATAATGAAAGATTTGGGTAACCGATACGACACCTGGATCTTCGGCAGGGGGATAAGATTCTTTTCCCTCGCTTTTCTTGTACCAATCTAAGATCCGTCCGACAAAAGGAGAGATGAGGGTCGCTTTTACAAGAGCGCAGCCGACCGCTTGGGCGAGACTAAATAGCAGCGTCATGTTGCAATGGATCCCTTCTTTTTCTAAGACTTCAGCTGCTTGGATCCCTTCCCATGTGGAGGCGAGTTTGATCAAAATTCGCTTGCGATCGATCCCTGCCTTTTCGTAGAGGGAAATGAGCTTGCGCGCTTTGAGGATGCTCGCTTCTGCATCGAAGGAGAGGCGCGCATCGACCTCTGTAGAGACCCTTCCAGGGACGATCTTGAGGATTTCCAATCCGAAATTGACGAAAATGGCATCGATGATCTCTTCGAGAACATGAGAGGGGGAAGAGGCGCGTTTTTTCCCTTGTTGGATCGATTCTTCGATGAGGAACTGGTACTCTGGCTTTGAAGAGGCTGCGAAGATCAGGGAGGGGTTTGTGGTGGCATCGGTCGGGAGATACTTTTTGATCTCTTCAAACTCTCCCGTATCTGCGACGATCGTGGTGAGTTTCTTCAGTTGCTCTAATTTATTCATCTTTTGCCCTCTTTAGTAGTATATACCCAAGTGGACTCAAAAGTTGGCCGTAGGGCCGCTTCATAAGCCCCGGGATTGAGATTGTCGAAGAGGGGGTAGTATTGCAGAAATACAACCCCCCTCTTCGACAACTCAATCGCGGGAACTTATCAAGAGGCCCTACGGCCAACTTTTGAGTCCACTTGGGTATAATACCTAACTATAGCCGATCTTAGAATTTCAGGGTACCCCTTCACAGCTCCCAGGGGAGGTGGAAGAGGTGGAGGGGCTCATGAGGGTCTTGCAGCTTTTCGAATGCTGCGGCAAATCCCGTACCGTCGAGGGCTGTTTTGTGCCCCGCGAGCGTGATGTTGATCTTTTTCTCAAGGAGTAAGGCCTCGACGAGCGCTTGAGTGAGAGAGGGACTGAGCAAGATCCGCTGTCCACCGCGCATCTGGTAGCCCTCTTCTGAGCAGCGCACGTTATCGATCGTATAGGTCAGTGGCGTGTGTTCAGGGGAGTATTTCCCCGTTGGAAGGGAAGTGTGAGTAAGGAGGTATCCTTTGAGTCCTTCTTCTGTGTGCACTAATTCGAAGCTAAGCGCACGAGATTCCTCTGTGCGGTAGATCAATTTCGAAGAGTGGAACGGTTTTGTTGCGGAAAGAAGATAAGTATGTCTCCATCGCCCCTCTTTGTGACAAGAAGGGCAGAGGAGAAGAACTAAGGGAATAAACCAATTCCTCAGGTTACTTATGCCCATCGTTGCTCGCGACGAGGATCAGGGCTGTCACGGCGACAGCAACCGCTCCCACAGCGATGGCGATGTTTTGCCACTGTTTGCTCTTTGCCGTTCTAGCTCCATCATCAGAGCCTTGGCCGACGAGGGTACCTTCATTTTCTTCTGTCGCTGGCGGTTCGAGAGCTTCGTCTGCCCTAAGTGCGGGAGAGAGAAGCATAGAGGTAATGACGAACCCAGAGAGGATGTGTTTTTTCATTCTATTCTCCATCTTGTTGTAAAGTGTCGCGGGTAGAACGGAGGATCAATGCCTGCCAATAGGCTCCCATATCTTGAAATTGATCGATGATCCGTGCTTGAAAGGGGAGCCAGTTCTCTTTTTGGAACGTCTCCTCATCGCTCACAGAGTGTTTTTCTAGGAGTGTGTTCTGCTCTTTTTTGAGACACTCTCTTCGATCGAGCTGAGGGATAGCGCTCACTAAATCTGCCGTGAGGGTCAAAGAGCGGAAAGCGGATTGGAAATCGCGGTAATATTCTGAAAATTCTTCTTTGAGTGCTGCAGCAGTGAGGATGTAGGCATAGCCTTGTTTTATGAGGATAAGCTGCAAGATGCGGAGCGGGCCATATTCAGATGAAGAGTCGATTTCCGTAAGTTGAGCGAGACCGGCTGCCGTGCGGACTTTACCGAGAAGGCGCCATTGGCTCTTCCTGTTTTTTTCGTGAATTGCTTTCACGGCCTTGAGGTATTCATTGAGAGAAACGTTGGTCTTTTCCACTGCGAGGTTGATCGAAGGGCACAGCTCCTTTTTCCCTTTTTTGAGAAAGGCGATTTTGACATGGGCGGAGAGGGTGGTAGGATCAGTAAAATCCCATCCAGCAGGGGGGATGAAAAAACACTCTAGAGATTCTGCGGTAGAAGTGGGTATTTCTCTAGAAGGCAAGGCGCTCTTGCAAAAAACGCAGATGGGCGCCACACAGAGAAGAAGAGAACAAAAAAATGGAAAAATCATCGGTTATCAGTTGGAGCAGTGCGTGGTTGCGTGGCTTGCTGCACTCTGATGCAGGACAGAAGCTAAGATGGCAATCCCTACGCTTAAGCCGACTCCCCAGCCGAGCATAGAGCTTGCAATCGCGGTATAAGTCCCATCTTCAGCTCCACTTCCTGTGCGCCAAATCGATTCCGTATCTTTTTTCCATTGATCTAATGAATCTGCGGAAGCTGAAAATGTGACGGAAAGTGCTGCAAGGAGGAAAAATATACTTTTCATGCGGTCAGTACCTCAAATCCGTTCGCTGTTTGGATAGGTTATCTCAAAACGGAGAGTTTACCGCAATTTTTTCTTGATCTTAACGGGTATAAAGCTTCTATCGCTTCTTTCTTTCTTGTGGCCCATTTTCGATCGAAAATGGGCCAAAAAAATCTCAAAAATCGATGCGCTCCTATGGCTCGTGAAATCCCTAGATGAAGTCATCCTCTTTGAGATCCAAAATCCAGTGGGGGACCCATGTAGGGAATCTTAGTGGTTGTCGAAGGCTTTCACTGCGCAGTGCCTCGGCAAGCAGCAGTTGTTGTTGTTTACTGAGCTGCTGGAATAGCGCTGAAAACTTCATTACCTGTAGATCTGTTAAGGAGGGCTGCGTTAGCAGAGCGAGTAAAGCATCAGGTCGCAAGGGATGGTTTTTATCTTTTAGTTTCGGAATTAAGTTATAGAGAATAGCGCTGATTTGCTGCTCTTCGAGTATATAGCGGCAAAGGATGTCCAGTGCTTCTACATAAACCCCTTCAGTGGTTTTTGTTAACGTCGTCTCTTTTAAAAGCACAAGGCAGTTCTGCATTTGCTGTTCTGTGATTTCGGCAAGAAATTGAGGGAGTGGTGAAAAGAGCAATCGAATGATACGAGGAGAATCATTGATTAGGGTGGGATGCTGATACATTCCTAAGATGCAATCGATAGACTCTGAATCCATCGGGAGGTTCTGATGAAGATGGGCGAGGAGGCTATAGAGAACGCTCTTTGAAAATGGAGTATCAGACGAAATTCTTTTGGAAATGTACTGCAATACAATGCGGATGCGCTCCGGAGACAGAGGTGAGAGAGGCTTATCCAAAGACAGCTTAGGCTGTTCAAAAATTAAATCCAAAGCAGCTGACAGTTTTCCTTGTTTCCATAGCTGGCAAATTTTATTGGGGAGCGTTGTGTATGCATTCCACGTATATTCTATAGTGGCAGGGGGCTTCTGCACGGGAGCTGAGTAGTTTTGTGAGAGCACTGTATTTACTATCTCTGCGTACTGTATAGGGGAAGTAGTCTCTTGCGTTTGAGAAGTTGAGATCGTTGGGTAGTTGTAGTCTTGTGGGGGCACTGTATTTACCACCTCTGCGTACTGTATAGGGGAAGTAGTCTCTTGTGTTTGAGAAGTTGAAATCATTGGATAGCTTTCGCTTAGAGAGAGCGTTGTACTCGTTGTCTGTGTGTGTTGTATAGGCGAAGTAGGCTCTTGAGTTTGATGCGTAGAGGTCGTTGGGTAGATAGTTTTTTGAGGGGATGCTGTGTTTGTCATCCGTATGCGCTTCGCAAAGGCGTTGGATTCTCTATTCGGTTCCATGACCAGTGTGCACTGGTGTAGCAATCTCAGTTGCTCTTTTTTCTCTTCTATCGGGAGATCTTCTCTTAATAAGGTATCCCATGTGGCAGGTCTTTGAAAAATAGCAATCGTCCGTCGCTCGAGCTTTTCCGCTGTAGCTGGAGGGAGGTATGCGTGGGCGTTTAGAGCTCCTAGCAGAAGATTTTTCCATTGGTGCTCTATTTTTAGGAGTTGGTCTGCATCGGGCAGGGGATGGTCGGACACGCGGATGACCAGGCGATGCAGGTGTCCTATCAACCGACGCAAATGCCCTAGCTGTTCAACGGGTGGTGGGGGTGGAATCCTGTTATTGGGACCGGAAATAAAATTGGAAACACCGCTCATTGTTTACACCTGTCTTATGTGGTTTTTTGTTTTTGCAATTCATTTTAAATCAATTTGGGTTTATAGATGTACTAAAAAAATAACTAAACAGGACATTGATTGTGTTGAAAAAAAACTGAGTCCTTAAAAATGAAAAAACTCCGCGCAAAGCATCAGGTGCTTACGACGGTTTTTTTTCAATACAGCCCAGCATATACCCCTTCCACCTCAATCGTACCCAAGAAAACCGAATGAAAAGTTCTCAAAATTCGAATCAAAGGTCGGGGTTAATATTAAATTCAATATTGACCCCGACCTTTGGTTCGAATTTTGAGGCTTTTAATCGGTTTGCTTGTGGTTACGATTGAGGTGGAAGGGGTATATTTGAGGTTTACTAAATGTTCTAAATGCGTTCTATACCCATTCTGAGGTCATAGTAAGTCCGTGGATCTATTTCAATAAAAAGCTTAGTGAATTATTCGAGGTTCGATACTGTAATTGGTTCCGCTACTGCTCAAAAAAAATGCGCAGTCGCGATCCCAGTAAAAAAATCGATCGATTTGCATTGAAAAAATATCCGGTCAAAAGCAATAACTATGGGAGATGAATAGGAAACAGAGTTTTGCATGAAAGGAACAGAAACGGGAAAAGATAAAGTCAAGAAAATCTGCGATATTTTGCGCAGAGAGACTCTAGAGCCAGCGCAACGAGAGGCGGAAGATGTCATTCAGTCTGCTAATGAATCTGCTGCAAAAATCGTTATGGATGCGCGTAGAGAAGCGGAGCTAGTGCTAGAAGATGCACGCCAGGAAATCCAGCGCCAGAAGAACGTCTTTCAATCCTCGCTGCATCAAGCCTGTAAACAGGCGCTCGAATCCCTCAAACAGACGATCGAGGCACAGCTGCTCAATAAGGAATTAGGCCGGTTGATCAGTGCGAAGACGCAGGATCCCAAAGTTCTCGCACACCTGATCGAAGCGGTCATACAGGCGCTTCAGGAGAGGGGGATTGAGGCGGACTTGAGCGTCTACATTCCAGCCAAGGTGCCGGCTCGAGCGGTGAATGAATTGCTCGCAGCAGAGCTGCTCCACAAGCTGAGGGAAAAGAGCGTTTTGATCGGGACGATTGTTGGAGGAATCGAGGTGAAATTGCACCACGACAACATCACGATCGATATCTCTGATGCGACTCTAAGAGAGCTCGTCGCCAGCTACATCCGCAAGGATTTTCGCGAAATGATTTTTAGCGTGTAACTTTCATGCGTAATTATTACTTCGTCGTACCCTCTTTGCCTCCTCTATCGCTGCAAGATCGGCCAGAGATCACCTTTCAGGAACTCATCGCCAGACTCGAAGCTTCTTTGGATCGACGCGATCTCGAGCAGACGAAGATATTGAGGCGGTTCATCGATGTGTGCAATATCCGCGCACTTTTGATGGAAGAAGAGATCGACCCTCGTGGGAATTTGAATAAAAAAGAGCTCGATGAAGCGCTCCTCACTCGATCCATTTTGCCCGATTACGTGTTTGATTTTTTGGATCAATTCGAAAAAATCGCAGATAAAATCCGGTTTTTTTTCGGGCTGATCTGCGAATTTTTCAATCAGGAGATTCCCAAACAAAAGGGGTTTTTAAAGCGTTATTTTCTATTTGAGAGAGAATGGAGACTCGTTCTTTTAGCTCTGCGGGCAAAACAATTAGGGCGAGATGTCGTTAAAGAGTTGCAATTCGAAGACCTCAACGATCCTTTTGTCGCTCAGATTTTAGCGCAAAAGGATGCCGATGCTTATGAGCCTCCACAGGAATATGCTCCGTTAAAAGAATTGATTCTAGCTGCGTACTCCGATCCCTGGCTCGAGCAGAAGTTGTTTACAGAATATCGTTTCAAAAAGATCGGAGAACTCGCAGAGGATCATCCCTTCGCCATCGACCAGATCTTAGCTTATATGGCCCAGCTGATGCTCGTAGAAGATCGACAGCAGTTGGATGCGGCAAGGGGGAAGATGATCTTAGATACATTTAAAACAGGTTAAAAAATGTCAAATAGAGCAGAAAAAAAACAAGCGACAGGCAGGGTCGTCAAAGCCTTTGGGAACTTACTGCACGTGGCATTCGAAGGAAATATCCATCAAGGCGAGATCGCGACTGTCCACTTGGGAGAGGATATTGCGTTAAAGGCTGAGGTGATCGAAATCATCGGAGATGTCGCAAAAATCCAGGTCTTCGAAGACACGCGCGGCATTCATCTCGATACTCCCGTCTCCTTTTCGACCCATCTTTTAGAAGCGGAACTCGGACCAGGTCTGCTCTCAGCGATTTACGACGGCTTGCAAAATCCCCTTGAAAAAGTGGCAGATGCGACAGGGCTCTTTCTGACGCGAGGGGTCTACCTCGCCCCTTTGGATAAGACTCGCCATTGGGACTATCATCCGACCGTGAAGGTTGGTGATTCTGTGAAGCGAGGGGATTCTCTCGGCTATACGATGGAAGGGAGATTCCATCACTCGATCATGGTCCCTTTTCAACTCTTTGGTCAGTACACCATCACTTGGGTGATCAAACCGGGCTCCTACACCGTCGATACCGTCGTCGCCAAAGTCGTCGATGAAAAAGGAGGCGAGTTCGAGTTGTCGATGATGCAAAAATGGCCCGTAAAAATGCCACTCTTCGAAGGGGAAAAAATCAAAGCCTCTCGGATGATGGAAGTGGGTCTGCGCATCTTCGATACCCAGTTTCCCGTCTTGAAAGGGGGCACTTTCTGTTCTCCAGGCCCCTTCGGTGCAGGAAAAACGGTCTTACAGCACCACCTTTCTAAGTACTCCGATGTCGATATCGTCGTCATCGTCGCCTGTGGCGAGCGCGCCGGAGAGGTCGTCGAGGTCTTGCGCACTTTTCCCCACTTGACAGATCCCCACACGAATGAACCGCTCATGAACCGCACGGTCATGATTTGCAACACCTCATCGATGCCCGTTGCGGCACGAGAAGCTTCCATCTACATGGGAGCTACGATTGCAGAATACTACCGCCAGATGGGATTGGATATTTTGTTACTCGCCGATTCCACCTCTCGTTGGGCGCAGGCGATGCGCGAGATGTCGGGACGTCTGGAAGAGATCCCTGGAGAAGAGGCATTTCCTGCCTATCTAGGCTCTCGGATCGCTGCCTTTTACGAACGAGCGGGTGTCGTACAGCTCGCGGATGGGAAGGCGGGTTCTCTTACAATCGGGGGAACTGTCTCTCCTGCCGGAGGGAATTTCGAGGAGCCAGTGACGCAGGCGACGCTTTCCGTCGTCGGCGCCTTTTACGGCCTATCCCGTGCCCGCTCAGATGCGCGCCGCTATCCCGCCGTCGATCCTCTGATCTCGTGGAGTAAATACATCCCCGCTGTCAGCTATGAATTAGAAGGAAAAGTTCCGGGATGGGGCAAAATGGTCACGCGCACGCTTAAAATGTTGCAAGAGGGAGATGAGATCGGAAAACGGATGGAAGTCGTTGGGGAAGAGGGGATCTCGCTGCGCGATATGATCCTCTTCTTAAAATCGGAACTCTACGAGTTTGTTATCTGCAACAGAATGCCTTCGATAAGGAAGATGCCTACTGTCCCCTCGATCGACAGATCATCCTCTTTGGATTGGTCAATCAGATTTTTGATATTCCCTTCTCTTTCGACACACCCGACCTCGCCCGCTCCTATTTTTTAGAGCTGCAGAATGAGATCAAAAATATGAACTTTTTGCCCTTTCAATCGGAGCGTTACCACCGCGCTTTTGCTCAAGTAGAGGCGAAATTGGAAACTGTCGCTGTAAAACATTAAGAGTTAAGGTAAAAAGATGAAAAAGGTCTATGACAGAATCGTCGATATGCGCGGAAACTTGATTACAGTCCGTGCGAAGGGCGTTGCACTCGGAGAACTCGCTCGCGTCTACAAATCCAATGGCCGCACCACCTATGCTTCCGTCCTCCGCATCGAAGGGGATTTGGTGACCTTGCAGTGCTTTGAAAATACGCGGGGAATTGCGACAAACGATCGTGTGACTTTCTTAGGGAAGCAGGTTGAAGCGACCTGTGGCGATGGCCTATTGGGGCGCCGTCTGAATGGAGCCGGCGATCCGATCGACAAAGGGCCTGCAATTATAGGCGAACACGTAGAGATCGGTTCCCCCTCCTTCAATCCCGTCCGCAGGATCATTCCAAGAGACCTCGTCCGAACCAACATTCCGATGATCGACGTCTTTAACTGTTTGGTCAAGTCGCAGAAAATTCCGATCTTCTCCGTCGCAGGGGAGCCCTACAACGCTCTGTTAATGCGTATCGCCAATCAAACCGATGCCGATGTCGTCGTGATCGGAGGGATGGGCCTGCGCTTCGACGACTACCAAGCATTCATCGACAATGCAGAAAAGGCTGGGTCTTTGGACAAGACCGTCATGTTCATCCACCAGGCGACAGATCCCGCTGTTGAATGCCTCCTCGTCCCCGACATGGCGCTCGCCTGTGCAGAACAGTTCGCCGTTCAAGACAAGAATGTGCTCGTGCTTCTGACTGATATGACTGCTTTTGCCGATGCGATCAAAGAGATCCTCATCACGATGGACCAAATCCCCTCCAACCGGGGCTATCCCGGTTCTCTCTATTCCGATTTCGCATCCCGCTACGAAAAGGCGGTCGATATCGATGGGAGTGGATCGATCACGATCATCTCTGTCACGACGATGCCAGGCGGTGATGTCACCCACCCGATCCCTGACAATACGGGATACATCACGGAAGGGCAGTTTTACTTACACGGCGGGCGCATCGATCCCTTCGGTTCTCTCTCACGACTCAAGCAGCAGGTCATCGGCAAAGTGACGCGTGAGGACCATGGCGATATCGCCAACGCCCAGATCCGGCTCTACGCCGATTCGAAGAAGGCGCGCGAAAGACAGAGTATGGGATTTAAACTCTCCCGTTGGGATGAGAAGTTACTCCACTTCTCCCAACTCTTCGAACAGCGCATGATGAACCTCCAGGTCAATTTGACCTTGGAAGAGGCACTCGACTTGGGATGGAAGACATTGGCAGAGTGCTTTGACTCGCATGAGGTCGGCATCAAACAGACATTGATCGACAAATACTGGCAGGGACCCTAAAAGTGGCAGAGATCAAGCTCACAAAGACAGAACTGCGCGCCCAGCAACTCAAATATGAGCGTTTGAGAAAGTACCTCCCTACGCTGCAACTCAAAAAAGCGTTGCTCCAGACAGAGGTCAATAACGCTCAGGTAGAGATCGAGCAATTCAGAGCAGAATTTACTCTCTGTGAGGAAAAAATCACAAAATTTTCCCCCCTCCTCACCGAAAGAAGCGCCTCAGATTTCTTCTTCGCAGTGGAGATCAAAGATGTACAAGTCGCGCATGAGAACATCGCAGGTGTCGATATCCCCCTTTTTGAGAAGGTCCATTTCGAGCCTTCCCGCTATTCCCTCTTCGATACGCCGCTTTGGTTTGAGTCGGCAATTGTCCAGATCCAGGAGCTGATTTCCATCCGAGAAAAGATCAGAATCTCTGAAGAGAAAAAGCGAGCCCTCGAGCGGGAACTGCGCGAAGTATCGATCCGCGTCAATCTCTTCGAAAAGATTTTGATCCCCAGAGCCCAAGATAATATTAAAAAGATCAAGATTTTCTTAGGCGACCAACAGCTCGCCGCCGTCTCTCAAGCCAAAGTGGCGAAGAAGAAGATCTTAATGCGGAGCTCAACATGATTATCGATGTCAAAAAATACATCATCCTCGGTGCAAAAGAGGAGATTGACCGCTTTTTTGAAAGAGCCCAGAAAAGTGGGATCATCGAATTCATCTCCCCACTGACGAAAAGACCCATCGAGGTCCCGATCGAGATCCAGCACCTCTACAGCGCCATGCGTATTTTACGAAAATTGGCTGTACGCAAACCCTATGAGGGAGTTTTAAATCTAGCTCAAGCAGAAGAAACTGCGGTGCGCATTTTAGCATTAAAAGAAGAGATCGAACGATTAAATGAAGAAAAAAGACTCCTCAGCGCTGAGATCATCCGGATTGCACCTTTTGGAGATTTTTCTCTAGAAGACATCGAATTCATCGAAACGATGGGCAAACTCGAGATCCAATTTTTCTGCATGAAGACCGCTAAGTCTCACGCGACTAATTTCACCGATGAGGTGATCTACATCGGCACAGAATACGATCTCGATTATTTCATCACTTTAAATCCCAAAGCCCGCAGCTACCCCGATATGATCGAGATGCGGATCGATCGCTCCCTCGGAGAGCTCAAAGAACAATACACCCTCGTGCAAGAATCACTCTCAGCGTTGGAGGCAGAAATCAAGGGCTATGCAGGCTATCTCGAGCGCCTCCACGAGGCTTATGTCGAGCGCCTCAACGCCTTCCACCTCGCCCTTGCGAAAAAACAGGTCAGTTTTCCGATGGAAAACAGCAACCTTTTCGCCGTAGAAGCATGGGTCCCCGTCAATAAGACGAACACCCTTTACGCCTTCATTAATGAGATGGCGGTCCACTGCGAACAGATATCCATCGAGGAGAGCGACTTCAAACCCACCTATATGGAAAATAAAGGGATCCCCCGCATGGGAGAAGACTTGGTGCTGATTTACGATGTCCCAGCGACGACAGATAAAGACCCCTCGGGTTGGGTATTCTGGTTTTTTGCCCTCTTCTTCGCGATGATCGTCGCCGATGGGGGATATGGACTGATGTACCTCGCCCTCTGCATCTACCTGAAGTACAAATACCCTCAGTTGAAATCCTTTCAGCGTCGGTTTTTAAAATTGGCCACGATCCTCGCCTCTGCGTGCGTTCTTTGGGGGATTGCGACCTCCGCCTTTTTCGGCGTTCAGGTCAAACCAGACACCTGGTTGGGAGAACTTTCCTTGACCCGCTATCTCTCGATCAAAAAAGCCGAATACCACTTCGCTGCCAATGACGACGTCAAAGAATACTGGATCAAGCATTTCCCAGCGACCGCCACCGCCACCACAGGAAAAGAGTTCTTGGAAAAAGCCACCACAGTGAACAAACGAGGAAAAATCAAATACGATATGCTCGACGAATTCTCCGACAACATCCTCCTCGAGTTCTCTCTCCTGATCGGCGTCATCCACATCACATGCGCCTTCCTCCGCTACCTGTGGCGTAACTGGGCAGGACTCGGTTGGATCGCCTTCATGATGGGAGCCTATCTCTACTGCCCTTTGATGCTCCACGCGACCTCTATCGTCCACTTTTTAGGACTCGTCGACAAAACGACAGGACCTGAGATCGGACTGCAATTGATCTACTCAGGAGTGATCGCAGCCCTCTTTTTAGCCCTCGTGCAAAAGCGGCTTAAAGGGGTCGGCGAGATCGCAAACGTCGTCCAAGTCTTCGGAGACGTCCTCTCTTATTTGCGCCTTTACGCATTGGGCCTTGCTGGATCGATCATGGCGGCGACATTCAACGACATTGGGCAAAATGTCGGCCTCTTCCTCGGTGTCCTCGTCATTTTAGCAGGACATGGGGTCAACGTCTTATTGGGAATTATGGCAGGAGTCATCCACGGACTTCGTTTAAATTTCATCGAATGGTACCATTACTGTTTCGATGGAGGAGGGCGTTCTTTCCAGCCCTTAATGCGATTAAATCCTAAAGAACATACGAAATAAAAGGAGAAGTATCATATGGATTATGCAATGGTAGGCCCCGCCCTCGTCTTGGGTCTAGGATGTATCGGCAGCTCGATCGGCTGTGGGATCGGAGGCATGGCCTCACACGCCGTCATGAGCCGCGTCGAAGAGAATCACGGGAAATTCATCGGGATGTCCGCTGTCGCTTCGTCTCAATCGATCTACGGATTTGTCCTCATGTTGCTTATGAAAAACAGCATCCAAGCAGGCTCACTTTCTCCCCTCGCAGGAATCGGCATCGGCTTCTCTGTGGGATTGGCTCTGCTCTTCTCTTCTGTCTATCAGGGAATGTGCGCAGCGTCTGGGATCCAGGCCTCAGCAAAACAACCCGCAATCATCGGGAAGTGTTTCGCTGCACTTGGAATCGTCGAATCCTTCTCTCTCTTCGCCTTCGTCTTCGCTCTGCTGCTCATTTAAGGGCTGTGTTCTAGAAGGGGCGTGGTATGGCGTTGGGTCCTAAGGTCTTAGATGAGAGGGTCTGAAAGAGATAAGGGAGCCAGGGAATTTTCCCCTGGCTCCCTTTAGTAGTAGTCAGCTAGACCGGCTAATTATGCTTAATTCGGGAAGACTTATGAGCGCGTCTCGTTGCTGCTAGGCTCGTTGAGGGTTTCTGCTTCTGCTCTCAGCCTGTTGAACGTTCTTATAGAAGTGTATACCGTCGTCGATCCATTGCTATTAGACTCGCTAACTGGGTTTCTTAGTTGTACTTCTGCTTTTCTTTTTTTTATTACTTTCTCTGCTCTCTCTTTTAGTTCTTTTTCATGCAAGCACTTCTCTTTCTCATCGAAAGCGTGATCTAGGCGCTGAATCCATCTATTTTGATACTTTTCAGATACACTACCAAGCTTTACAGAAGAGTTTGAGGGTTTTGCTACTTCCGCCTCAAAGGTGCTTGCCGCTGCTTTTTTCTTTTCATCCAGCCACTCATGCCACTCCTTTGACTGCTGGCTCTTCCCAGGGGTAACATGTCCTGCTCGCTCTAATTGTCGTTTTGCTATATTTGCCTTATCGCATAGCTTTTTGTTCAGGAGATTCTGCTTCTCGTTATTACCGGTAACCCAACTGATAAATGTGGAAAAGAGCGATGCTGGCTTTGTTGTTGCTATTTTCCACATTGCCGTAGTGATCACTTGTATCTTACCTGCTGGAAAATCCTTATCGTTCTCTGGATTTCGGTTCTCAAAAAAATAATCCTTAAAAGCTCTCTCTTCCGGAGTGAGAATTGCACCTGCCTGGCGCAGCTTTTCAATTAGATTCGCCTTGAGCAGCTTCTCCTGGTACGTCATCGGATGTATCTCACCTGCTGGAAAATTCGTATCGTTTCCGTTATCTTCGTTCTCAATAGAGTTTTTTTTAAGAAAAGCTTTCTCTTCCGGAGTGAGAATTGTATTCATTATGTGCAGCTTTTTCTGGATCGTCATCAGAAGAGGGTATTGATCTTCTTCCTCCCACTGCTTCAAGGTCTCTCTTCTCTGGACTCGGTATCTTTCATCATACCGATTTGCTGCTAGATCTCCGCTCATGAGGCACTGTAATTGTTCTGGTTTTGCGTGTATAATGCGATCTAATTGTTTCGAGATTGCCTTGCGTTCTTGATCATTAAGGTTTCTAAAGTGATCCGCTTTAAAATCCACACTTCGATCGAATGCAATCTTTTCAAAGCCTGTATAAAAAGTTGAGAGCTTCCCTTTTTTCTTCGCGGTGAGATCTGTGAGATCGGTCACGTTCCTTATATTTTTTTGGCGGGCTGATTTTTTGGGGAAAACAGCGTTGGATTGCTCTGGTGGCAATGCAAACCCGATGCCAACTGCTCCTAAAGTCATATTAAACCTCTATTTTTAATTGTTCATTACTTAATAATATTAATTATATCAAGTTATTTAATTATAATAAACTCTTGATGTTGGTTATTTTTTTAAATTATTGTCACTTTGTCTATAAGATACTAATTATCAGGGAGCTAATTCACAAAAAGCCCTTGCAGCGGTTTTTGGCGTAACATATTTGTTTTCAATATGTTACGATTGCTTGGCGAGATTTGAGGCTGAGTGGGGTATAAGGTCTTAAAATCTAACGATTGATGTGGATTCCGAGCTTGGTGAGGAGGTAACGGCCGACCAGGATAGGGTGGAGGATCAGGAGCTTGATCAAGACACAATAGGTCACCCCTTCGATTTTTTTGCGTAGGAGTTGGGGGGAATTGGCTACGGCATCGGCGATCCACCCTCCGAAGGGGGGCGAAAGTTCCGGGAGTTCTCTTAAGGAAAAAAACCGGATCCCTTTGGTCTCTGGGCCCAAAAGGGGAGTCCCTTCGACGATGTGGCATTCATAGAGATGGGTAAACTGGGTCATCCGATTAACCGGGAGGTACTCGGCGACCTTGCGCACGACTGTGGTCGTAAATCCCGTTTCTTCTAACACCTCGCGCACAGCCGCCTCTTCTGGTTTTTCGCCAGGCTCGAGACCCCCTCCGGGGAGGACCCAAACGGGAATATCGCGTCTTTGGATCAAGAGCACGGCATCGCGGCCTTCATTAAAAATAATTCCGTAGACCGCTTGCTTTTCCGCTTGCATATAAGCACGTTCCAGAGGTTAAAATGAAGTTGGACTTTTTTATTGGGCTTAGGTTTTCATTGTAAAGGGGAAATGCGTTTATTGTCATGAAGAGATTGTGTATCTGGGCCTGGTTGTGTCCTCTGATTTTTGCTACTAGTTGCAGCCAATACTACCTCTCCATTGCGCAGCAGTGGATCGACGGCAGGTATCTCGCGAGCTCCCATGCCCATACTCCCGATCCCCGGCAAGCCAATCCCCCTGTCGGTCAGATGCTCGTCCTCGACTGGCGGATTCCGAAAGAGATTTTAGAGCAAAAGCCTGAGGTCGTCTTAGAGTTGATCCTGTGGGATTACACGACAAAGATCGTCAGATATCCGATCCATAAGAGAATGGACTACGCCGTTTTTAAACTCCTCGATGCAGAGTATGAACAGTCGGGGGGAGTTCTCACCTATAAAGCGGAAATCGTCACGGAAGACGGCACGCCCTATCGGGAATGGAAGCATCAACTGTGGGTTAACCTGATCACTGTCGAATAGCTCTCTTCGACGTAAGAGACCAGCCTCTCTGTCGTCTCCCAATCGATGCAGGGATCTGTGATCGAAACAGCGTATTTTAAAAGAGAGGGATCTTCTGTCAGCATTTGATTGCCACTCTCGAGATGGCTCTCCAGCATAATCCCAAAAATAGAGGTATTTCCCTTTTCGCACTGTTCTAAAACAGAGAGGAGTACATCTTCCTGTCGTGCAGGACATTTTTGCGCATTGCCATGAGAGCAATCGACCATAATTCGCTCGGGAAGATGGTGTTTTTTAAGCAGAGAAAGCGCGTGGCGTACGGACTCTGAGTCGTAGTTGATTGAGGACTCTGAGCCCCTCAAGACGATATGTGCAAGAGAGTTGCCTTCGCTGTGCACGGTGCAGAGTTTCCCTTCGAGATCGGTAGATAAAAAAGTGTGGGGAATTTGAGCCGTGGAGACGCCGTGGATGGCATTTTTGAGGTTGCCATCTGTGCTATTTTTAAATCCCACTGGTATTTCCATCAGACTAGAGACAAACTGGCGGTGGAGCTGAGAGGCAGATGTCCGCGCACCGATGAAACCCCAGCTGATCAAATCCTCAAAATACAAAGCCGCCAGAGGGTCGACGAACTCAGCCGCGCACGGCACTTGCATTTCCGTTAACTGAAGCAATAGCTCTCGCGTCCACAAAATGCCCGTCTGGATGTCGTGACTAGAATCGAGATGGGGGTCATAGAGAAATCCCTTCCACCCCGTGGAAGTGCGCGATTTTTCTGTATAGACGCGCATAATCAAAAAGCAGGTGGAATCCACTCTTTCTGAGAGCTCTTTAAACCGAGTGGCGTATTCGATGGCAGAGAACCGGTCGTGGATCGAGCAAGGCCCGACAATGAGTGCTTTTCTGGGATTAAGACCCCTGAGGATCTGTTTTCCTTGCCAGCGCGCCTCAGCGATAAATGCCTTACCCTCACTCGAGAGGGGCAGCTGCGCACGGACTTCTGCAGGGGAAAGGAGTGAGGTGGTGGTCATGCATTTTCCATTACGCCCATCAGCTAAGATGGGGTTTCCAATGGGGACCATCCTACTCAACAATTTATTTCCACGCAAGACCTCCGCAAGACCTCCAAGGGGGCTAGAGCCTAAACGAGGCCTCAGTGCGCTCTATCTCATTGAGAGTGATACCTATCCGTCTCTTATTCACGGATTCTCTGGCTTGGGTTGTGAAGTATTTTTTTTATATTCAATGGGGTATTAGGATGTGTAATTACATGCTTAATATAATCTTGATTAAAAATTAGATTTACAGTATAATTAAAATTATGTAATTAGAATTACATGAAAAACAATAAAACTAATCTGAGGTAATATGTTAGATATGAATGTGTTCCGGAAAGTCGATCAAAATGCCCATTTTTTGCAAAATCAAGACGGACAGCACGTCGACAACCTGTTGAATAAAATGACCAATGATGTGTTCAAAGGGAACATGTTGCAGTTAATCGCAACGAAAGCTGAGATAGCTTCGGCGCGCGAAAACGCTAAAGAAAGACTGAACATACATACTGAAAATTCTCAGCTTTTTTCGAAGATCTCAGCTGAAATGGATCCCACAATGTTGGACGGAATAAGCGAAAACTGTAATGCAATGGTACAGTCAGCTAAAGAAAGTGTAGATTCTTTAGAGGGATCAGAAAAGCAAATTGACTCAGCGATTCTCAAAACGATAAAGCGGGAGATACACGGCCAGCACTTGATGATTAACCTTCACGTGAAAAATTCGAGTTCACAGATGAAAGAAAATATCAGCAATCATCGGACTGCCTTGAACGCCACTATTGAGTTGTATAAACATTTTGCGCCTAATGAGGCGATCAATTTTTTAAACGGACGTTAAACCCAGTCTTTCACCCGCCCTCGCCGTCTGGCGAGGGCTTAAATACCCTCTTTAATTCACCATTTTCTTGGGGTCGATCGCTCGATCGAACTCCTCTTCAGTCAAGTACCCTAATTCTAAAACAGCAGTTTTTAACGTCTTGCGCTCTTTGTGCGCCTTCATGACGACTTTGGCGGCACGGTCGTAGCCGATCAGCGGATTTAATGCGGTAGCTAGCATGAGCAGATGATCGAGATGCTCTTGGATGCGCTCGTAATTAGGAGTGATACCCACCAAACACTTGTCGTGGAAATTAATGGCGACATCGCCTAGGAGTTGGATCGATTGCAGCAGATTCTGGATCATGACAGGCTTAAAGACATTGAGCTCGAAGTTCCCTTGCGACCCTGCAAAGCTAATGGCCAAATCATTGCCGTAGACTTGAGCTACGACCATTGTCATCGCTTCACACTGCGTCGGATTGACTTTTCCTGGCATGATCGAAGAGCCTGGTTCATTCTCTGGTAAATTAAGCTCGCCGATCCCACAAGAGGGCCCCGATCCCATCCACCGGATATCGTTGGCGATTTTCATCATGGAACAGGCGATCCGTCTCAATGCACCGCTCATCTCTACAAGGGCATCATGGGCAGCGAGTGCTTCAAACTTGTTTTTCGCAGAGACAAAGGGATAGCCAGTAATTTCGCTGATCACCTCAGCGACCCGTTTTGCATACTGAGGCGGTGTATTCAGTCCTGTGCCCACAGCCGTGCCACCTAGGGCGATTTCTGAGAGGTGTTTTAGGCTGGAGTGGATGCAGGAGATCCCATGAGCGATCTGGGTCGCGTAGCCAGAGAATTCCTGCCCTAATGTCACAGGAGTTGCATCCATGAGATGCGTACGGCCCACCTTGACGACGTCTTTGAAATCTACCGCCTTTTCCTCGAGCCCTTTTTGAAACAGCTTGAGGTGGGGGAGGAGGTGTTGGTGAATCTGAAGGACGGCTGCGATCGACATCGCGGTAGGGAAGGCGTCATTGGAAGACTGTGATTTATTGACATCGTCGTTGGGGTGAATCGGAGTTTTCGAGCCCATCTGTCCTCCCATCCGTTCAATAGCGCGATTACTGATTACTTCATTGACGTTCATGTTCGTCTGCGTTCCAGAACCGGTTTGCCAGACGACGAGGGGAAAATGCTCATCTAGCTTTCCTGCGATGATCTCATCGCACACTTCAGAGATGACTTTGGCCTTTTCTTGGGGAAGAAGCCCTTTTTCTGTATTGACAATCGCAGCTGCTTTTTTAACGATGGCGAGGGCGTGGATCACTGCGATCGGCATTTTTTCGTTACCGATCAGAAAATTGGTATGCGAACGCTCCGTCTGTGCTCCCCAATACTTATCCGCTGGGACCTTTACCTCTCCCAATGAGTCTTTCTCTATTCTGTACGATCCCTTCATGCATTTGCCCCCTTACGGTATAAGAATCTATATACCTCAAGAGGGCAATATTGCCCAAGGGGAGTTCAGAGGCTGTCTTCAGGGGATCTCTTTGCTGACTTGCAAGAAATGGCCTCCAAACCAATCTCCACAAGCATCTAGGGGCACTGTCAGCGCCCAGCCGTGGAAGGGGTCGCGGATTTGGGCTGTGCGATCTTGTACGGAAATCGTATTGAGGTGGAAGGGGTATATATTTGGGTGTAATATAATTTAATTACATTGTATCTAGCGTTTGCTGTTTGTTTCAATGTTTAAGAAAAATAATACAATATCTTAAATTGTGTTAATTTTTTTGTTAACGCAATTAGGAAGAGAGCTGCTCGAGCTTAGCGAGAGTTTCGCCGAGTTCTTTTTCCGATTGGGTGAGGTTGAGCTTCAGCTTTTCAATGAGGTGAGGCGGGGCTTTTTCTAAGAACTCTGTGTTGCCCAGTTGGGTGCGCAGTTGGTTTTGCTGCGCGATGATTTTATCGCGCTCTTTGGTGAGGCGGATCTTTTCTCGCTCTTTGAGCTCTTGGGGGAGAGGAATGATGAGTTTTAAGTTACCGACGAGGCAGCTGGCGCTGAAGGGGAGATTGGTCTCTGTATCGGCGTAAGTGATCGTCTGTGTGCGTGTGAGCGCTTGGAGAATCCCTGCGTTTTTTTCGATGAGGATTCTTTGCGGTTCGTGTGCGGGAGCGTAGAGGAAGAGATCAGTTGTAGCATTCGGAGGGAGTTGCATTTCGGCGCGGATGTTGCGGATGCTGCGGATCATTTCATCGATGAAGGCAAAAGTGTTTTCGATCTCTAGATCGATATCCTCGGAGCGGATCACGGTGGGGTAGAAAGAGACGATGCAAGCGGGTTGGTGGAGGGCGCGGAGGGTTTCTTGAGTGTAGGGATCTGCTTTGGGATGCAGATGCGCTGTCGCGAATTTACTTTTAAGCATCTGGAAGAGCTCTTCTGTGATGAAGGGAGCCATCGGGTGCATCAAGCGAATCGTATTGCAGAGGACGATGCAGAGGATTTTCTGCTTTGTCTCTTTGTCTTCCACAGAGCCGCTCTTTCCAAAGAGGATCGGTTTGACGAGTTCGACGTAATAGGCACAGAACTGCTTCCAAAAGAACTCGTAAGCGGTCATGGCGGCGTGATCGAACGCGTAAGCGGTGAGGTGTTTATCGACTTCTTGAACCGTGCGATTGAGAAGAGAGAGGATCCAGCGGTCTTCGAGGTTTAAACGCTCGAGATCGATCCCTGTGGCAAAGATCTCAGGATCGAGGGAGGCGATGTTTAAAAAGACAAAGCGCGCTCCGTTCCAGATCTTATTGGTAAAATTCTTAAACTCTTCGAAGCGGCGTCGGTCGAGATCGATCTGGCGCGCTTGTGTCGCACTTGCACAAAGGCCCATACGCATCGCATCTGTTCCGTAGAGATCGATGATCTCGAGGGGATCGATGATATTGCCCTTCGATTTCGACATCTTCTCCCATTTGGAATGCACGTTCGGAGGGACAGGTTGGCCTAGGTCGTAGGAGATCCGCTCTTCTGGGGTGACGTAGGCAATGCCCGTCTCTTTGCTTTCGCGCCAATACGACTTTCCGTAGATGAGTCCGTGGAGGAATGTTTCGGGAAAAGGGGGCGTATCGAGGACGTATTCTCCCATAAGGATCATCCGGGCTACCCAGAAAAAGAGGATATCGTGCCCTGTGATGAGCGTTGCATTGGGGTAAAACTTTTTAAAATCGTCTGTTTTTTCCGGCCAGCCGAGGACGCTAAAAGGCCAGAGCGCAGAAGAGAACCAGGTATCTAATACATCTTCATCTTGGATCCACGCGTCGGGATGGCGTGCGACTTCTTCAGGGACATTAGGGCCGTCGTAGCAAAGCAGAGTTTCAGGATCGTCTTTTTGGTACCAGATCGGGATCCGGTGTCCCCACCAGAGCTGGCGCGAGATGCACCAATCGCGTAAGTGATCGATCCAGTGAAAATAAGTGTTTTCCCAGTGGACAGGGAGTAGCTTAACCGCTTTTGTCTCTACGAGAGTGCGCAACTTGTCTTTAAAGACACTCATGCGGACGAACCACTGTTTAGAGAGGTAGGGTTCGATCACGGCTTTGGAACGGTAGGAAACGCCCACGTGGAGTTTGTGCGGTTCGATCTTCTCCACCATCTTGAGTGCTTGCATCGCTTCGACGACGGCAGCCCGCGCCTCTTGCATGCTCAGTCCTACAAATTCCCTTCCATTTTCATTGATCTTACCATCGGGGGTCATGATGTTGATCATCGGAAGCTGATGATTGAGTCCGATCTCATAGTCATTGGGATCGTGCGCAGGGGTGATTTTAACGGCTCCCGTTCCAAATGCGGGGTCAACAAATCGGTCTGCTAGGATCGGAAGGCGCCGGTGTGTCAGAGGGTGTACGACGTATTTACCGACAAGAGCTATGTAGCGCTCATCAGAAGGGGAGACGGCGACCGCTGTATCTCCTAGCATCGTCTCAGGACGGGTCGTTGCGACCACGATGTAACCACTCTTGTCTTCAAGCGGGTAGCGGAAGTGCCAGAGGAAGGAATCCCGTTCTTCCCGTTCTACTTCATCGTCAGCAAGAGCTGTCTGCGTGAGGGGATCCCAGTGGACGAGGTAATCGCCGCGGTAGATCAACCCCTCATCGAACATCTTCTTGAAGACCTTGCGGACAGCGTGACTGCGCTTCTCATCCATCGTAAAGCTCAAGCGCGACCAATCGCACGAACAGCCGAGCAGCTTGAGCTGATTTAAAATCTGTCCTTCGCTCTTCTCTTTCCAATCCCAGACGTAGGAGAGAAATTCTTCTCGAGAGAAATCCTTGCGCCGCTTGCCGTGCGTCGCAATCAAGTTCCTTTCGACGACCGTCTGCGTCGCAATCCCTGCATGGTCAGTGCCCGGCATCCACAGCGCCTCATAGCCAGACATCCGTTTCCAACGCACCAAAACATCTTGCAGCGTATTGACGAGCGCGTGCCCCATGTGCAAAACGCCCGTGACATTAGGCGGTGGCATCGAAATGCAAAAGGGTGGCTTTGTCGAGTGGGCATCTGCGCTGAAAAAGCCCCCCTCATTCCAAAACTGGTACCACTTCGTCTCGACACTCTTCGGATCGTAGGCCTTCGGGATCTCTTGTTCGTCCATGGGAAATGCTAGGGTAAATCGATGAATCCCCCAGGGTAGCATAGGGAATGCTTTTTGTGCTGTTTCTTTTTTTTATACTTTTGGTTTAAACTCAGGCAGTTTTCTGGAGGTCAAAAGATGACTAGTTCAGCTTACCATTATACGGAATGTGGCCTAGAGGGCATCTATATTGTGGGTGGTTACAAATTTATTGACACCCCTAGAGGGCGCGCTGTTTCCATTAAAGATATGGATGAGTTGCATAGAGCGATTGGATTATTAGAGGTGAGTGAAGAAGCGATTCGGTATTGGGAAACAGGAGAGGTAATGATACCGAAATCTTCTGAAGTATTAGTAAGGTCTGTCTATAAAAAGCATTTACGAGGCTTGGGAATAAGCGGCGTGTACGATTTTTGCTAGAGTTTTGATGGTGGGGTTTTTCTGTTTGAGTATTTTGTATTCAGAAACAGATTTACAATCGCCAAAGTGCCCATACGACTCGATTTTTTCTATTCTATCGCGAATTTGCACTTGGGACCGATTGGTTTGAGCGTCCAACCAATCTGTAAATTCAGTGGTTTTAAAGATCTGGTAAGACCCTTCTTTCATATTTAGTTGTATCCTATAGTGGACGTATTTGACAATCGATTTTTTCGCCTAGTCAGTAACCGGGGCATGGTAGAGTATAGGGTGAAAGAAATTTTCAGTGTATGCTCTTTTTTTTGATTCTCTAAAAAGATGGAAACCAGCCATTTAAACTTCCAAAGTCGAGTATTAATCCTTGTCATAAAATTTGAATTTGTGTGTAGTGGTTTTTTTTTATACGCAACAAGGAGTTCGCTATGAGCAAGAGAATGACAAAGTTTTTCCTGACTCTCACTGGTATCTTTGGATTGACACAAGTATTTGCTACAGACATCTTTCCTTTTTTCTTACAGCGCCAAGATGGAACTGTCTTGGAAGGCTATTTTTCTCCTCCGGGTACAATTGAAGCCCCGATTATTTTTGCGATTCAAGGTTCGTCTTGCGAGAGTGTTTTGGAGTGGCATAGGGATTTAAGTGATCAGGTGAGCTCCCTTGGTTTGGGGGTAATCGTTCTTGAAAAACAGGGGATTTCTGCGGAAGGTGTCAACTTACTCGCCTATAGCCAGACCAATTGTCTTCAAAATCGCCTTGAAGACTATATTGTGTGCCTTGAAAATGCGCATGTTATCTGTCCAGGATGGGAAGGGAAGCCCATTTTTTGGGGTGAATCTGAGGGGGGTATGCTAGCTGCTACTTTGGCCGGCCAAACGCCGCAAACAACTGCTGTGTTGTTATTTGGTGCTGGAGGTGGCATGAAACCTCGAGAAGAGGTAAAATGGACGCTTCATCATCGCTTGGAGACACATGGAGCCTTGCAAGATGAGATTGATGAGTACATGAGTTTTTTGGATGAACAAATGGATGTTATGATCCTTGATCCTACTTCGGAAAACCAATTTTTGGGGAATACATACAAATGGTGGGCTTCTTTTCTTGCTGCAGAAGGGGTTGCAATGCCTTTAAATCAACAATCTCTCCCCATTTATCTTGTCCATGGGGTTGAAGATAGTCAAATCCCTGTTCTCAGTGCCGATCTCGCCGCTGAGAGTTTAGCAAAGACGAATGCTCTTACCTACCTTCGTTTGGAAGGATATGGCCATAACTTGGATACTGCAGATGTTCAGGACGCGGCTAGTCATTGGCTGAGCTCCATTTTATTTGGGCAAGAGTTATCAAATGATGTCTTTGTAGCCCAGGCAGCTCCTTCCGCATTAACTTCGTCGGAGGATTGGAAAACGGATATTTCCCATTACATTTTGATTCGAGGAAAAGGAGAATACTATGCTGATGCGAAAGGGTATAAAGACACAGACGGAAACGAAAGTGCATCTGCTGGCGCTGGAGTTTCGAAGGAGTTTGATAATGGGGCTAGGGTTGATGTAAGGGGGGAAGCGAATGTCAAAAAGGACAGCAGTGGGAATACAAAAGGAGAAGTGAAGGTTGAAGGAAGGCTATCAAAAGGATTCTAAATATTTAAAATATTTAGTCCTGTTATTTATAGGCGTTGTGTTGAGTATAGGGGTGCTGTTGTGGCGCCCCTTTTCCGCAGGCTATTATAGTTCTATTGCCGTTACCTTTGGCAGATACGATTACCCCTTCATTGCAACCGAAATGCAAAATCAGAGTTCTGCATTGGCGGTTGATATTGGAGGCCGTTTTCCCTTGGCTTTACGCCGCGAAACGCTAGATGGAATCCCTGATAAGCAACCTCACGGTACTATCACGGTGCACAACATCGAGGGTTTAAAACGTGAGGCTCCTTCTTATCTCATCCGAAAGCTGAAAGTTGGAGATTTGACGTTGAAGAACGTGATCGCCCATGAATCACAGGAAGAGAGTTATGATGCCTTGGGACAGTTTTTGGGAGGAGAATTCAATCTTTTTATAGACTTTCCACATTCTCGCATCATCGCCTGTGATACTTTTTCCAAACTCCAGGAAAAAAAACTCGCTGGCAAACATTGGGTGCGTACTCCTTTTGAGATGCATTGTGGTGGTATTGTTCTCAATGTCGATACCGATTCTGGGACTCGTAGGTTTGCTATCAACACAACTTGTACCTTCTCCCACCTTCGTTCATCTCTTATTCCTTCCGGTCAAACCTCTATCTCATCCTCTTTTTCTCTGGAAGGGAAACGATTTGGCAATGTCGTGTTTCGATCCATCGATTTGCCAGAGGGTCTTAGTGGAATTGATGGATTTATCGGTGTAGATTTCCTTAGAACTCATGTCATTTATATCGATTACAAGAGCAAAATTGCTTATATTGAGCCCCCCGAGACATATTATGAACATATCCCTGTTACTTTTGTCAGTCGCGGCAGTCCCACCGTCAATGTATCTATCGAAGGAAATGTTTATCCTTTAGAAATTGACCTTGGTAGCTCCTTTCCTTTTTCTTTGCACCAGGAGATTTTGCAAAATATACATAAAACTTCTTACGGCACTGCCGAGTGGAGCGATTTTAGAGGGCAAAGATATGAATCCCCCGCCTATAAAATTCCTGAGGTCAAAATTGGTAACTTGGTGTTCATCAATCAGATTGCTACACAAAATAGAGATGATTTTCATATCAATGCTACATTAGAGGCACCTGCTTCTCAACCTATAGGGGTCATTGGACTTCCCATTCTTGAAAAATATAATCTGTTCTTGGATTTCCCCCATTCTGCAATGTATGCTAGCAATGATTATCAAACCCTCCAGCAAGCCGATCTTTTATCTCAAGATCTTCTTGCCATTCCCTTTACTCTTCATCCGGATGGCATTTTATTCTCTGTTGAAACAGATGCCGGCATTCATCGCTTTCTCCTTGATACAGGCTGTACGTCTACAGCTGTACGAGCGCCACATCAGGCCTATACAAAGAAATTTCGCATTATGGGTTATGATTTTGGAGGGCGTTTCATTAGAGCCATTGATTTGAATCCTCGCTTTGAGTTTGATGGCATTTTGGGTATGGATTTCCTTCTCGAATATTCTTGCTTTATTGACTATTCTAATAAGCTTCTTTTCATCGATCTTCAAAAAGATCTCGCAAAAACTCAGTTGTCTGAACTTTGAACATTGGGGTCCACCTTATGGGTATAGTGACACAAAGACGCCAGGCCGCGAAGACGTGGGGAAAGACAAAATCAGGCCCTTGGAGCGAGCGGTAAGGAAATGGTAGAATGATCTAATGATATAAATGATGAAGAAAGAAATATTTTGTTGTATGCAGATTCGGTTTTCAGAAAAATAAAAAATTTCTATCATTCATAAGTGTATCCTTCCTATCATTTCCTTAGCTCTCTCTGCTGGAGTTCTATTGAGGGCTGTGCATCCAATATGCTCAAAACAGGCAAATGTGCACTTTTGAGCATATTGGATTGACAGGGAGATCTTGCTTATTTATAATAAGCGTTATGAAACCATTTGTAGGAAGAGAGAAAGAGCTAGAGCGTCTGGAAGATCTGTCTCGGTCAGGTCGGGCCTGTATTGCTGTCATTAAAGGACGCCGTCGGATTGGGAAGAGTCGACTTGTGGAAGAGTTCGGCAGAGGGAAAGTGTTTTTGTCCTTCAGCGGACAGGCTCCTGTTAAGAAGGTTACTGCGCAGGTTCAGCGAGATGGTTTTGCTCGTCAGTTGGCGGCTTTGTTTCATTTGCCCCCCTTTACTTTTACCGATTGGACGGATGGGTTTGCTCATCTAACAAGATGTCTGACAGAAAAACCGACGGTTATTCTCTTTGATGAGATTTCCTGGATGGCTTCAAAGGATCCCACTTTTGTCCCTAAATTGAAGGTCTGGTGGGATCTCGTCTTGCAGAACCACCCGTCTGTCGTTTTCATTTTGTGTGGTTCTATTTCGACGTGGATCGATAAAAACATCATCAATAGCACGGCCCTTTTTGGAAGGGTTTCCCTTTACCTCGAATTGACAGAATTATCGCTTCCACAGTGCCGAGATTTTTTGCATTTAAAAGGTTTTAAAGGCTCAGACCTCGATTTATTCAAGATTCTCTGTGTGACAGGTGGGGTGCCCTGGTATTTGGAACAGATCCAGACAGATAAGAGTGCGGAAGAGAATATTAGACGTCTCTGTTTTGAAAAAGAGGGTCTTTTGGTCCATGAATTTGAACGGATCTTCAATGATCTTTTCAGTTCAAGAGGGGAGATTTATAAGAAAATCATCAAGGCACTTGGACAGGGGATGAAAGATCGGGCAACGTTGCAAAAAGTGACGGCCTA
Organism: uncultured Verrucomicrobiae bacterium; assembly: GCA_963818965.1. Lineage (GTDB taxonomy): Bacteria > Chlamydiota > Chlamydiia > Chlamydiales > Rhabdochlamydiaceae > JAZJZV01. The sequence goes on from CAWFUG010000009.1 coordinate 326,537, forward strand.
TTCACCGAGTGGTACACTGACTCATCATCTCAAGGCTCTTGAAATTTGCGGATTTGTGAGCAAGCATCCCGATTGGTCTTTAAAAACGGGAAAACTGGGAAAATCGACCCTCTATCGACTCTCTGATAACTATCTGCGTTTTTATACCCATTACATCGAACCTAACCTTGCCAAAATCGAGCAGGGGTCGTTTTCTGAGGTGCCTCTTTCGAGTTTGCCAGGCTGGGAACCGATGATTGGATTTCAGCTGGAAAACCTGCTATTAAAAAACAGATCTCTAGTCTACAAGGCTTTAGGGATCCATCCTCAGGACATTCTCTTCGATAATCCCTATGTGCAAAAGGCGTCGGGAAGGAGGAAAGGATGTCAGATCGATTATTTACTTCAAATGCAGTCGAATACTCTCTTTGTTTGTGAAATCAAGATGCGCCGCCGTGAGTTGGGCCTTGAGGTTATCGATGCCATGAAAACCAAAATAGCTTCCTTTGACTTCCCCAAAGGTTTCGGAATTGCCCCTGTCTTGTTTCATTTGGGACTCGTATCTGACGCTCTTCTGAACAGTCGTTATTTCTACCGGATCATCGATGTCGCCGACTTAATGAATAGACCCCTTCCACCTCAATCGTAACCACTTCTTTTTTGATCCGCCAAAAATAGCGCTGTGCAGAAGACCCCATCCACAGGAGCGCCGGACGCCATTTGCTGGCGGATTTCCTCTGGGGTCATGAGCTGAGTCTCGATGAGCTCGAAGGGCTCTCTTTCGGGGGGCTGCTTCCATTCGATCGCTTCGATGAGGATGAAGTGGATCGATTGTTCTGTGACAGAGGGGAGGGGAAAGATTGTGCCGATGGGGGTGGCTTTTGCTCCCGCGTAGCCGGTCTCTTCGAGCAGCTCTCGTTTGGCGGCGTCGAGGGGCGACTCGCCTGGGTCGATTCGGCCACCGGGGCAACCTAAGAGCCATTTGCCGACAGGGTGGCGGTACTCTTTAGTTACCAGAAACTTTCCGTCCGCAGTTTTGGCCACAATGGCTACGGCGTCGACGCCGATGTGGATGACGGTGTAGGCAAGAGTTGGGCCATGGGGCAGTTTTAAGTGATCGATCCGGACGTCGAGGTAACCTTTGTGGACGGTTTCGCTCTTTGTCACTTCAGGGATAGGAGTAGCGGGTTTTGACATTTTTGAACTCTTTTTTGATCTGTTTGACGATCTGATCTCGTTTTTTAAATTCATTCGCACAGTGGTAGTAGAGCTGGAGCTGGCGGTAGAACTGGATCCTTTCCCAGGGGAATGCGTGCGTGATCCACCCTTTTTTTAGGGAGATTTTCTTTTTGAGAAAAGAGCTCAAGAGCATTGTTGTTGGGGGATTGGGGAGGTCTTCCGTTCCGCTGAAATGGGAGAAGGCGATTTCCTTGCCCTCTTTTTGTCTCAAGAGACATCCCATGAGGGAATAGAAAGGGGAGTACCCGTCGGTCAATTGTTCGATGGGGTGTTTTTCGAGCAAGCGCTCTGCTTTTTCCCAATCGCTTTGCAAGAGTGCTGTCTGAATGGCTAAGGGGTCGAAGAGGGCAGTCTCAGGGATGGGATAGGTGGCGAAAGCGTGAGCGGCCACTTTTACTTGATTCTGAAGGAGAGTTTGGTCGAGGAGGAAATAGAGGCAGCGTTCTTGTGCTTCATTGAAGGGGGCAGAGAATGTCCTAAAGAACAGCTCGAGGGCGGCTTTGGGCCCTTTTTGGAAGAGGTGAAGGGCCGTTGCGATCTCTTTTTTTTCTCGTAGCGATGAGGGGAGACTTTCCACAACCCAATGTTCCAACCTGAGCGCCAAAAGGGCATAGATCGCATTGGATACATCCCCCTCATCGGTTCCATTTTCGATGATTTCGATGAGTGGAAAGGGTTTGGGGATCCAGAAACTCAAAACAGTGGTTAACAGGCCTGTGTCGGATGCTGTGGGCAAGAAGAAGGGGAGCGCTTCGAGGTGATTTTTTAAGCTGGTAATGAGATTTTCGTTGTCGCGTTGGTGAAAGATCGCAGGGAGTTGTGAAAGTGCGAGGAGCGCGAAGTGGTAAGCTGCCACGCGGTCTTTTGCTGAGGATTCGTGTAGGCGGAAGACGATCTGCTCCTTAATCCGCGACAGTAAGGGGTGTTTGGGGTACTTGCGCAAAGAGAGCTCTAGGCACTTGATCTCCTCCTCGATCTCTGTATTCGCCTTATACACGAGGGATTTGCCGAGGTATTCTAGGGGAGCATCTGGAGTGAACCGCAATTTGCCAAACTCCTCTAAAGCGAGAAGGTATTGGAGCTCCCTTGCCTTTTTGTCCTTGCATTTCACTACAGCCTCTAGGAGGGTAATCCCTGCGCGAAAGAGGGCTTCTCTCCCTTCGGCTCTTCTCGCAAAGGAGTTGGCGATGCGCCGGTATTCTGCGAGTGCTTTGGTGTAGTTTTTATTCCCTAGGAAAGCATCGGGAACGGCGAGGCAATGGACCATCGCGTTTTGGCTGCCGATACTTACCTTGATCGCCTTGAGCTCAAAATCGGCATCTCTGCAGAGCAATCCTAAGTGGCTCCCTGTCGCAGGGATGTGGCTGATGTATCTGCAAATCGGTTTTTCATCGAGGAAGAGATCGAGGTGGTGATCCACTTTTTCGATCGTGACGTGATACCATTTCTCTGTTGAGAGAGAAGCTTCCTGAATCGGCATCACTTCGACATGGTGACGGTAGAGATAGGAGGCCTTGCCCAACCAAAGACAATACCCCTCATTCCAACCTTTACGCTCGATCACATCGGGAACGGCGAGTAAGAAACCGATCCCTTCAGAGTCGGAGCCTAATTTAAAGTCAGCTTCGATCTTGATATTTCCAGTGAATGACGCCTTCGAGATCATCAGGTTGACCCATTCCATGACATCGGCAGAGCGGGTGATCGCGAGGTGTTTGGTCATCAAGATGTTCTCTTGAAACTCCCAGTCGTTGCGGGAATCGATCTTCAAAATTGCCGTCGGAATCCACTCCGCTCTCCCCTCGAGAAAATTCTTGATCTCTTCGATGAGCTCATCGACACTTTGGAACCGCTCCTCTTTGGCAAAACGGAGGCATCGCTTAGCGATGTCAGAGAGGTGTTGAGGGATATCTCGATGGGGGGCGAGCTCAAGGGGGTCACGTAAGGTTTCTAGATGCATTGTCTTGCGAAAGCTCTTAACGGTCGATCGACGAAAGGGGGGTCTCAGGGTCAGGAGCTGGTAGAGGATAACGCCGAGGGAATAGATATCCACGGTCACATCAGAGAGATCCCCTTGTACGCGCTCCGGGGCGATGTAGTTCAAAGTCCCTGGGACTTTACCGGGGCGTGTCAGATCCTTGTAGTCTTCTGAAAGAGGGAGGATCTCTTCTGAGAACGCCTCCTTTTGCCCGATCAAATCGGCGAGTCCCCAGTCTAAGATCAAGACCTCCCCATATTTTCCCACGATGATGTTATCGGGTTTGATGTCTCGGTGGACGATCCCCTTAGCATGGGTATAGGCAATGGCTTGACATACGGAGAGGAAAATACGGGTTAGGGCTAAGGTCGAGCTCCCGATCGGATGGCCCGCTTCCCCCTCTTTTTCTTGCGAGGAAGCCTCTTTTAAAATCTCTTTGAGCGTCTGTCCTTCGACAAATGGCATCGTGTAGAAGACTTCGAGTCCACCCGTCTCGATCGAAAAAATCGGAATGATCGAAGGGTGGTTGAGCTGCGCTGCGACATGGGCCTCCCTTAAAAAACGCTCCTTGATGACCTCGTATTTAGAGAGGTCTTGGCGGATGCATTTGAGGGCAACAGTGCGTTTGCAGAGAGGATCGAACGCGAGGAAGACCTCTCCCATACCCCCCTTACCGAGGCTCTTTACGATCTCATAATGGCCGATCTTTTCTGGAAAAATCTCTTGCATGTCGACCGGTATACCAGGTCTATTTACTCTTTGCAAGAGCGGTTTTAGTTTCAAAGAAAACGAGAAATTTGGCAGACTGCGTATCTAAAAAGGCGTTGTCGCAGAAACAAAGAATTCACCACAGAGAGGGGAAACCACAGAGAGGAAATTTTTATACCCCGCGCGCTTGAGGATGGTGCATTTGAGCCTTTGATCAGCTCCCGCGGTTCGACGCGCTCAAATGCACCATTCTCAAGCGTGCGGAGTATAGATTTCTTGATCAGAAGAGCTGTTTAAAAAAATCCTCTCTGTGGTTTCTCCCCTCTGTGGTGAATTTTTGGTTTCCGCAACAACGCCTCTAAAAAGGGGATACAGTGAAAAAAAGAGTATTGACAGGGGACAGGCCGACGGGCCCTTTGCATTTGGGGCATTACATCGGTTCCTTGAAGAATCGAATCGCTTTGCAAGAGGAATACGATCAGTTCGTCATGGTAGCCGATGTCCAGGCTTTGACTGACAATGCGGAATTTCCCGAAAAGGTGAGAGAAAACGTCCTCCAAGTCGCCCTCGACTACCTCGCCGTTGGGATCGATCCTGAAAAATCAACCCTCTTCATCCAGTCACTAGTGCCCGCCCTTTCTGAGTTGACCCTCTATTATCTCAATCTCGTCACGTGGAATCGTCTCAAACACAACCCGACGGTCAAGCAAGAGATCCAGCAGAAGGGATACGGAGAGAGTGTTCCTGCAGGCTTCATGGTCTATCCTGTGAGCCAAGCAGCCGACATCACCGCCTTTAAAGCGGAAATCGTCCCCGTCGGCGAAGACCAGCTGCCCATGATCGAACAGACGAATGAAATCGTGCGCCATTTCAATCGGATCTACAAAAAAGAGGTGCTCGTCGAATGCAAAGCGATGATCCCTAAGTCCGCTGGACGCGCGAGACTTCCCGGAACCGACGGCAAGGCGAAGATGAGTAAATCTCTCGGCAATTGCATTTACTTATCCGACTCTTCCGATACCCTCGCCAAGAAAGTGAAGGGGATGTACACAGATCCGAATCACTTGCGCGTCGAAGACCCGGGTCAAGTCGAAGGGAACCCCGTCTTTATCTATCTCGAAGCCTTCGATCCCGACACGGAAACACTTAACGAAATGATGCGCCACTATCAACGAGGGGGCTTGGGAGACTCTGTCGTTAAAAAACGTCTTTTAGAAGTATTACAGGCTTTTCTAGACCCTGTCCGTGCCCGCAGAGAGGCTTATGCGAAAGACCCTGCCATGGTAATGGAAATTTTAAAGAAAGGAACAGAGAGAGCCTCTCAAGTCGCTAATGAGACTTTGCAAGAGGTCAGAAGGGCGATGCATCTCGATTATTTCTGATGCTGATCCTCTTCGATTTCCTGGTTAACATCCTCCTCTTTCTCCTCTAAGGACTCCTCTTTGCTCTCGAGAAACTCGCGAAAGAGCAAGTAGACGCCGCCTAAGGCAAATAGAACAGGGAGCAGAATTTCCCAAGAGATATCAAATTGGACCGTCACGAAGACACCCACGAAGACAAAAAGCGTTACCCCCATGTCATAGTGCCTGCCCAGCAGGTATTGTCTCAAAGCCAGCGGTAATCCGATCGCTAGCATGATCCCTGGCCACCACGTCTTGAGGTAGGCTACAAAAGCTAGTCCCACTAAAAAAAGAGCTGTCGTCACTACTTTTGCGCGTCTTTTGGACATGAGCTGCTTAGCCATTCTCGCCTCACTGGGTTGGGGTCTGTTTTTTTTATAGAACAGTTGACTTTTTTGTTAAAGACATTTATTATAACGTTTGTTTTTATCGTTTTTATTCCCCTTTTTTTGTTTAAAAAAATATGAATAAGGTGTCAAAGTGAATTTTTACCCAATTGTTGCGGGACGCTCAACTAAACAGTGGATCCTCCCTGAGGTTCTGGAAAATATCTATATGCGTTTGGATCCGAAGAGTCTACACCTCTTCTTTCAAACCAACAGATTCCTTTCCAACATGTATCAAAAGGAGTCTTTCAAAGCCCATTTGATCGATCTCCAGTTCCGCTGCACCCGGATCGATACCATGCCTGCTTCAGAACAGTATTGGCGCCTATTTCTATCCAGGATGCCTTGTGCAGGATTTGGAGGCAGATCGACCATCCCCCTCCCACGAGGTTATGTCTTAGAAAATGATGATTCTTCCGAATATCGATTAAAAATAAATAGCTCTAGCTCGAGAGCGCTTTTAAGTGGCACGGACAATTTAACCTTATTTTCAATGGATCTCAAAACTTTACGGGGTGTTGAAATCGAAAATGATGGGAAAAGGATCGATTATTTTGGGCTGAGTCAAGAAGGGAATTCCGTTTTTTTAGGGTCTTTAGAGGATGGAACGCTCCAATGGCGCAATGCTGAGACGGGAGAGTGCGAGAAGATCCTCAATTCTGAGACGGGAGAGGAAGAGTGCGAGAAGATCCTCAATTTTGCCGACAAAGAATTCCCTCATCTCGTCGCTGTGAAAATTAATGGCACACGAGCAATTTCCGTACACTCCGATCAGGCGCCCCTTCAGCACCCAACCGAAGGTGGGCCTATCGCTCAATTTTTGGGAAAGGTTTCCAAATTATGGGACCTCAGTACGGGAGAATGTCTTCATACGTTAAAGCATTTGACTCAGTCCTTCAGCTGGCTGAAAATGATCACTGCCGATGGAACTCAGTTTTTGTCTGGCTCCATCGATTTAAACGCAAAAGATTTCACTGAGGTGCTCCCTTCAAAAAAATATGAGATAAACATCTGGAATTTTACTAAAGAAGGAACAAAAGATAGAGTGCGTTCTTTAGCTGTAACTGTGTTGTTCAGTCCTATATCGTCAATGATAGCTTCTCATCAGTGGTTAGATATTCCAGTAAAATTCTCTGCAAACAGAGAAAGAGCCCTTTTTACTTCTTGGGGTTGTAACTTGAAAAAAAACTTCGAGTACTGGGATCTTTCTGAAGGACGACATATCCAGCAGTTCGAGGGAGATAACAGTAAAGCACTATGGACAAAATTCTACTCTGATGGGACTAGAATGCTGACGTACGATAAATCTTGTAGCAGCTTGAAAGCATGGGATCCTGAAGAGGGGAAGCCTGTCGCTACTTTTCCACTAGGAAATGGCAAATTAAGCGCATTAAAAATAAGTCCCGATGGAAAACAAGCTTATTGTTTAATAGAGACCAAGGAAGGGTCCATGATCAGGTTTAATGTAGTGGATCTTTTACAACCTGCTCAATCCCCTCAGAACATAGCAGGATCTTGGAAGAAACCCATTGCTCGGTTAAAATTAACGCCCGACGGGCTGAGAGTGATTGGAGTACTCAACGCCGACAACGTAGCGATTTGGAATTGCGCTCCTCTTCCCCATGAACGGATCGCCCACGCTCTTTTACAAGGAAACGAGTTTTCGACTTTGCCACCTTCTATTCGAAAATTTGTGACTGATGTTCAGACTTCCATTGGCTTAACGAAATATCTAAAAGAGGTCTGCGTCTCTCAAATGGTATCTATGTTGGATGAATCTAAAGAGGGCACAGCAGAGGATCTTTCTCGGATCAAACAAGTGGTGAGGTGGATCGAAGAATCCCCATTTAAAAATCAGTTGCAAAACTGGATATTGGATGAGTACACCACTCGGTTGGATCATTGGATCAGCACCCAGAATTTTGCTCAAATCTCCCTTATTCTTAACTCCGTAAAGCACATTGCCCCCGATCTCTATCAGGAATTAAACGAAGCTTTAGAAGGGCTCTTCGGTTGGGATACGACAGGGGGGAAGAATTAGCCCAAGAAATCAGGAAATCTCGGGACGCGGTGCGTTGCATCTTTAAAAAATGGATGGAAGCAAGGGAATCCCCTGAACGGAATCCGAAGCGCGTCCGTCGGCAACTCGATTTAGGATGAAGCTTATCGGGTAGGATTTTTGTACCACAACCGGCTTGAAACTTCGAATTTGGCGCGGCCAAATTCGAAGTTTCAAGCCGGTTGTGGTGTAAATAGTTGTTGACTTTTCTAATTTAATCTGCTAATTTCTTTTATAAATCACTCATTAATTATAGTTTTTATATAAATCATTTATTAAGGTTTTAAAATGTATGTTTGTCAGCCCATTACTTCGAAAGACCCCGCTGCGCTCTTTTTGCCTGGCGATATTGTGAAGCATTTTTATGCGTATTTAGATCTAAAAAGCACCTATTTATTCTCTCAGGCCTCTGTCTTCTCAAACGAGATATATCAATCTGAGGCTTTTCAAAACCAGCTCCTGGCACGGTACCAATGGACGCATAGCGAAGAGATCCCTCTTTCTGAACAAGTTTTGCGTTTAGTTCTGTCCCGCATGCCTTGCGCAGATTGGGCGGGTTATTCGTCGATGCCTTTGTTCGGTTCGATAGGGTTGCATCCCGGCGACTTAAAAATGAGCCCCTCTGGAAGAAAAGCGATTTTGTCCTTGGATACGGGATTCACGACACGTTCCTACGATTTTAAAACGTTAGAGATCGTTCTGCTAAAAACAGCGAGAAAGGCGGATTATTTCGGGATGAGCTCAAAAGGGGATACTGCTCTTCCATCCACTTTAAGCAAAGGGATCATGGATTTCTATGATCCGAAGACGGGAGATCTCACGCAGACCTTAGACTTTGCAGATCCAGACTTTCCCACCCTTATTACCGTGGAAGTCAATTCTGAAGGGACGCGTGCGATTTCTGTCCACTCTAATAGAGAGCCGCATTTGTTTCTTTCATACGGCCAGCTCGTGCCTCAGTTTTTTGCACAGGTTTCGAAATTATGGGATCTAAATACGGGCGAGTGCCTGGACATTTTGGATCATGGAGATACTCCATTCAATTGGTTGCGGATGGCGTCTCCTGATGGGAGCCAATTTTTATCCGCTTCCGCCGACTTAACTGGATTAATGGATGCTGCGGATTCTTCAGAAAGGCCTCAAAGGAAATATGAGATAAAAATCTGGGATTTTATACCCCGCACCATTCCTAAGCGCGCGGGGTATAATGCGAAAAAAGAAGAGAGGACAGGACACGTTTTAGATGTGACTCTATTTTTTCATTCTTCGTTCAGGAACATTGAAGTAGAGATCTCTTCAGATGGGACCAAAGCTCTTTTTTGTTGTAAGGATTACGACGATAACGAAAATCCTGTAGAATTTTGGGATCTTTCCGAAAAGAGGCTCATTCAGAAATTTAAAATTGGTAAAGGAGGCCTTCCACTCCAAATTAAGCCCAACAAGGAGGGACTAAAGGCACTGATATATAATGGGCTGTGGCTTAATAATAAAGTCGAAGATCCTTTTGCAATCCCTAAATTATGGGATCTTGAAGCTGGAAAAGTCATTTCTACTCTCTCATTCGATCATGCTTGTAGGGTAGTAAATCTAGTCGTAAGTGCTGATGAAACGCGCCTTTATGGCTACCTACAGGGTCCAATAGAACCGCTAACAAAAAAAACTACCACCCTCTGGGAATGGAACCTGCCGGACCTGTCTCAATCTCCCCGCCTTGTGCATACTTTTTTGAATAATCCGAGTAGCCTACCGGGCTTAGCAGTAACACCCGATGGGATGAATGGGATCACGTGGACAGATTCCAACCAGCTCTGCATTTGGAACTCAGCTCCCTTACCTCATGAGCGGATCGCGAATGTCTATTCCTGCTGCCTAGCGCAAAATGATCCCTCTTTACCTGTGCCTGAGTACGAAGCTCTGCCTTCCTCCATTAAGAGATTTGTCGAGGGTTTTCAGACCACCGATGCATCGGGTCAGCTCGTTACAGATAAGCTCAGAGGTTTGAGGGCTTACTTAAAGCCAAAAAAGCAAAAATGTGCGCAGGAGGCTTCGATTCGACCTCTTAAGCGCCAAAAGAAGGACGACAGGGCTTAGGGCTTGGTCGATTTTCTGGTTTTTTTAAAAGTTATTTCCGAGGTGTAAAATGGTATGTAGTTATTTTCCGACGCAAAAGCAGGGGGACTATCTGTATATTCCCTCTGAAATTTTGACCACGATCTATTGGCACTCTGATCATCAGAGCGCAGCTCTCTTTTCGATAGTCTGCAAAGCACTCAGAGAGGTTTATGAAACGGAAGCAGTTCAAGAGCATTTTGTGGTCCGCTACAACTGCGTTCGACACATTACGATGAGCGCTTTAGAACAACACCAGCGTTTATTTCTCTCTAGGCTGCCTTACGCCCCCTTTGCAGGTCATACGACGATCCCTTCTCCTAAAGGTTCTATTGAGCATATCTTGGCTAAGGGGTTTAGCGACTGTCCTTTGAAGATGACTCCTGAGGGAGACAAAGCCGTTTTGAGATACCGAACGTCCTCAAAAAGCGGATGCTTTTTAGTGGATGTCAAGAGCTCAACATCGATTTTTATAAAAAAAAAGGAAAGAGGATCGATTACTTCGGAATTAACTCTAAAACACAACGCGTTTTTTTCGGATCTTTGAGCGAGGCAAAGCTCCAATTTTATGATTTTGAGGGAAAACGCTCAGAGGAGGGTGAATTAGACCTTAAGGATCGCGATTATCCTCATCTTGTCGCCCTGGAAATCAACACGGAAGGGACACGGGCGATTTCAGTCCATTCTGATCGAAGGGAATCGGGGCGCTGTTTTATAGCGAAAATTTCCAAATTATGGGAACTCTGTAACGGCAGAGCGGGTGAATGTCTGGATGTGTTCGTACATCCGATGACACCTTTCTATTCCTGGAACATGATCGGTTCTGATGGGACCCAATTTTTATCGGGCAGCGTTGATTTCGAAGGAGTGGTTAAAGAAACCTTCCTAAAGAGTGAGATAAAGATCTGGAGCTTTAAAGCCCTAGAAAAAGAGGCCACAGTACGGACTCTCGATACCGCCGTGTGTATGCGCGCGCATAACTACGCTGCGCCTTTTCTCGATTTCAAAGCAGAAACGACCCAGGATGGGAGTCGGGCTCTTTTTCTCTCTCAAGAAGGTGATGCGGGGAATTTTTTAGAATTTTGGAGCCTCACAGAGAACCAGTCCATTCAGCGATTCCGAATAGGGAATAAAAATATTATCCAAAGGGTAAAGCTTTCTCCTGATGGGAGATGGGCGCTGACGTATTGTATGATGTGCGAGAAAGAGCCTTTGGAACTGTGGGATCTTAGCACAGGAAAGTGTCTTCATAAGATTGATTCTCACTGCAACCGAACATTACACGGTTTGACTGTGAGCGCAGATTGGACGCATGCGTATTGTCTTTTAGAGGGAGGAGGTGAACTTTTCCTAAAAGTGGTAGATCTTTTAAACCCTGAAAAATCTTATGAGGTCGATCACTTTCCTATGAGCAAAGACATGTACTCTATCCCATTTCAACTAACACCCGATGGAATGAAACTCATTTCGACCGACTCTTTGAACTTAAGCGTTTGGAACTGTGCACCGCTTCCCCATGAACGACTGATTTACCTGCTTTCGCAATATGTCAAGCTCGTTTTAGATGAGAAAGACGGTTGGTTGGAGTTAGAATGGGATGACGCCACAAAATCCTTTACAACAGAGGCGCATGCTGAGATAGAATCCCTGCTAGAGCAAGTGCAAAAAAGTGAGAACCCCGCGTATTACAGCCGCGTGCTCGAGTGGATCAAGACTTCTGGTTTTCAAGCGGAGTTGGAGCAGTATCTATTTCCGATCCAAGAGAGCCCCCTCAAACGGCAGCGAACCGACGCTAACCCCAGTAGCGGGGCGTAGCAAAGTCTAGGGAGATGGGGGGGCTGAAGAAATACACCCCCCTCTCTAGCAATTCAACACGGGAGCTTTCCCGAGGTCCTACGGCCAACTTTTGAGTCCACTTAGGTATAATTCGCAGATAGCTTCTTAATCCCATCTCTTTTTTTTCGTTTTATTGCAAAAAGATTGTTTTTTCACTAAAATGGTTTATATTTTAATTATAAAAGATCAGTTGCAACAGTGGGTGTTGAAGAACTACTACAGCGCTCGAAAGGACGATTTTGTGCGTAAAATCGTGTCTCTTTTAGATAAAGCAGTATTAGAGCAGGATTCCCATTCGATCCAACAAGTGCTTAAGCAGATTGAAATATCCCCTATTAAAGATCAGTGGCAAGAGTGGCTATTGGAGAACTACATCACTCGATTGGATGATTTGATCGTCGAGCAAAGGTCTTTTCAAATCTCTCATCTTCTCGATACGATTGGTTTTATCGCTCCCGATCTACAGCAGGAGTTAACTGTGGCTTTGGACTGTCTGTGTGCTAAGCAGGATTCTGCGTTTTTGGATTACCTCGATCGTATGGGCAATTTCGAATTTTCTGATGTAACGATCGCCGAGCCGATAGATGATGAAGCTGGGTTAATTAAAGAGCGACAAGCAACAGTCCATCGTATATTCAAAGAGTGGGTAGAAACACGGCAACCTGTCGCGGAGCGACCTCTAAAGCGTCCTCGTTTAACTAAGTAATATATTTCCCTGTAAGGGATTGGGGATTGGCGGCGATCTGTTCGGGGGTGCCTGTGGCGACGATGCGGCCACCCGAAGCGCCGCTGCCAGGGCCCATGTCGATGATCTGATCGGCGCACTGGATCACGTCGAGGTTATGCTCGATGAGCACGACGGTATTCCCTTTTTCTGTGAGTCTTTGGAAGATCGGGAGCAGCTTTACGATATCGTCGGCGTGAAGACCGACTGTCGGTTCGTCGAGCAAGTAGAGCGTGCGGCCGGTCGAGCGTTTGGAGAGCTCGCGGGAGAGGCGGATCCGCTGCGCTTCCCCTCCAGAGAGGGTTGCGATTTCTTGTCCCAATTGGAGATAGTCGAGCCCGACCGATTGGAGTGTCTCTAAAATCCGCACAGCTTTGGGGATGGGAGGAAGGAATTGTAGAGCCTCGCTTACCGTCATTTGGAGCACGTGTCCTAAGTGTTTTCCCTTTACCATGACTTTTAGACTCATCGGATTGAACCGAAATCCGTGGCAGGCATCGCAGGTGACCTTGACGGGAGGCAAAAACTGCATCGCGATCGTTTGGGTGCCCAGTCCCTGGCAGCGGGTACACATCCCCTTGCGGTGATTGAAGCTGAAGTTTTTGGGTTGTAGGCCTCTTAATTTAGCCTCGGGAAGGCTTGCAAAAAAGGTGCGCAAGGGGGAGAGGAGATCGACATAGGTGCTGACATCGGCGCGATTGGTCTGCCCGATCGGGTTTTGATCCAGAACGAGCAATTTATCGATCTGATCGAATCCCGAAAAGCGAGCCCCCAGGTAGCTTTCAGGCTCTTCTGTCTTCTTCCGTCGGCGCAAGAAATTTTCAAGAGCGGGGCGCAAAAGGTCTCTGAGCAATGTCGATTTTCCCGAGCCAGACACTCCCGTCAAGCAGGTCACGATCCCAAGCCCTATCTGCACGTCGACATCTTTTAAGTTGTGCAACGTCCCATTTTCAATAGAGATCCATTTTTTTGACTTTTTTCTTTCATCAGGGATTGGCACAGAGAGTTTTCCGCTGAGATAAGCTCCCGTAAGAGACTGGGGATTGTTTTTAATTTCTTCGATCGTGCCTGACGCCGTAATCGTTCCTCCCTGTTTTCCCGCATGAGGGCCGAAGTCGAGGATGTAGTCAGCCAGCTGGAGTGTCAAGGGGTCGTGTTCGACGAGTAGAAGTGTATTGCCGAGGGCGCAGAGGGTTTTGAGCGCTCGATTGAGCTTTTCATTGTCATGGGGGTGGAGTCCGATCGTCGGTTCGTCGAGGACATAGAGACAGCCTGTCAGGCCGCTGCCGAGTTGCCTTGCCAATCGAATCCTTTGGGCTTCGCCTCCGCTGAGTGTCGGTGCGCTGCGGCCCAAAGAGAGGTAGCCGAGGCCGATCTCTTTTAAAAAGTGGAGCTTCATCTTGAGCTGTTGGAGCGTCTCCTCCAAAAAGGGAGGGTGTTCTCCACTGAGCTCCATCGCATCGAGAAAAAGAGAGGTCTCTGCGATGGGGAGCTCACAGAAGTCGGCGATGCTCTTTTCTCCAATGCGTACATTGCGCGCAAGGGGGTTGAGGCGCGCGCCCTGACACGCGAGACAGACGCTCGTTTCAAGCAGCGGAAGGAGGGCATCTTTAGTTTCTCTATTTGTGCTCTTCGAGAGGAGAGCGAGAAGAGTATTGAGGCCTTTCCAGTGCAAGCGCACCCCTTCTCTTTTCACGGAGCGTGGACTTCCTGTAAGAAAGAGCTCGAGAGCTTTTGGCGGCAGGCGCTCCAGGGAGACGTCGAGAGGGATCTCTTCTGCTTTAAAGAAAGAGCGAAAGAGAGCGAGAGAAGAGCGCGTTAAGGTCTCTTTGCAAAGCAGGTGTAACCAGGAACTAATGGTGAGTTTCATGAGATCGGGATGGCGCAAGAGATCTGCGCCGTATTGGAGTCCGAGTCCCTGACATTCGAGACACATCCCGTGATCTGTATTGAAAGAGAAAGTGTGAGGAGTGATCGCTGGATAAGACTTCCCCGTGCGGATGACGGCGAAGGCGAGGTTGAAAAAGAGGTCTTCTTTCTCTGTAGCAGCAATGAGTGTACCTCCAGAGAGTTTTGTCGCTTGATCAATCGCTTCCAAGAGGCGCGGTTTACTCTCTTTCGAGAGCACGATCCGGTCGACAACGAGAAAGAGGGTATTTTTGCGCGACTTATCGAAAGGAATCTCCTGATCCAGCTCGTAATAGGTGTTATTGAGGCGCATGCGGACAAAGCCCTGTTGCTGCAGCTTTTCTTTCAACGCCTCGAACGAATCGGAGCGCTTTAAAGAAAGCGGTGCCAGGATCTGCACCTTGCTCTTCTCCTCTAATTCCAAAATCTTCTCCGCGACGCTCTCTTTGCTGATCGTCTCGATTTTATCTCCCGTCTCAGGGCAATACGCCGTGCCGAGATAGGCAAAGAGCACGCGGAGGTAGTCGTAGACCTCTGTCATCGTCCCGATAGTACTGCGTGGGTTGCCGGCGTGGTTTTTTTGTTCGATCGCAATGGCGGGGGAGAGCCCTTCGATCCAGTCGACCTTGGGTTTAGGCATCTGTTTGACGAACTGGCGGGCGTAGGGGGAGAGGGATTCGATGTAGCGACGCTGTCCTTCTGCGTAGATCGTCTCAAAGGCGAAAGAGGATTTTCCCGAACCTGAAGGCCCCGTGCAGAGGGTGATCTTACCGCGTGGGATCGAGACGCTGACCTTTTTCAGATTGTTTTGGCAGGCGTTTTGGACGGTGATCTCCGTCAGCGGTTGATGTGGGGGGCTCGGGGCTTTTTCTCCTTTGGAAAGTCCTTGAAATTTCAGAGCTTTTTTGAGGGCGATCCCTGTGGGGGTGCCTAATTTTGCGATCTTTTCAGGGGTCCCTGTGGCGATGATTTCGCCTCCATACTTACCCCCTTCAGGTCCTAAGTCGATGATCCAATCGGCTGTTTTGATGAGATCCATATTGTGTTCGATCACGACGACGCTATTGCCCCGGTCGACGAGTGCCTGCAGCACTTGGATTAGTTTATGGATGTCGTGAAAATGAAGACCTGTCGTCGGTTCATCGAGGATATAGAGGGTATTGCCACTGGGAGGGCGGGTCAGTTCTTTGGCTAGCTTGATCCGCTGCGCCTCTCCTCCCGAAAGAGTAGGGGAGGGTTGGCCGAGAGAAAGATAACCTAAGCCGACGTCTAAGAGCGTCTGCAGCTTCGAGCGGATTTTAGGCAGGGCAGAGAAAAAATCGAGAGCCTCTAAGACCGTCATCTTCAAGACCTCACTGATCGTCTTTCCCTTGTACAGAATCGAAAGCGTATTGGCATCGAAACGCTCTCCCTGGCAATGGACGCAGTCGACCCAAACATCTTCCATGAAGTCCATGTCGATTTTGATCATCCCCATCCCGCAGCAATGGGGACAAGAGCCCTCTTTCACATTAAAACTAAAGCGCCCCGCTTTATACCCCAGCGCCTGTGCTTGGGGTAATTGGCTGAAGAGGTCCCGGATCTCATCGAAGAGCTTGATGTAGGTCGCTGGATTGGAGCGGGGGGTGCGTCCGATCGGCGTTTGATCGATCGCGATGACTTTATCGATATTCAGAGAGGCCGTGGACCTTTTTGTGCGTGCCGATGGAGAGTTGAGCGTGGTGCAGGTGGTTGGAAAGCAGAGGGATAGAGGGTGTCGGTGATGAGAGAGGACTTTCCCGATCCAGAGACTCCCGTAATGGCTGATGAAGATCTCAAGGGGGATGTCGACGATCGATCTCTTTCAGGTTGTGGTGAGAGGCTTTTTCGATCGTGAGCTGAGTTGTCGCTTTTCTCCTTTTAGGGATGGGGATCTTTATCCTCCCCGAGAGATAAGCTCCCGTGAGCGATTCTGGAGAAGCGAGCAGAGCATCGAGATCCCCATCGACGACGATCCTGCCTCCATACTGGCCAGCGAGGGGCCCTACGTCGACGATTTTGTCAGCGGCGACGATCGTCTCCTCGTCGTGTTCGACGACGATGACCGTATTTCCCTTGTCGCGTAAGCTCTTCAGCGTCTCGAGCAGTTTTGCATTGTCGCGCGGATGCAGACCGATCGAAGGTTCATCGAGCACGTAGGTCGCACCGACGAGTCCTGAGCCGATCTGAGAGGCGAGGCGGACCCGCTGCGACTCTCCTCCACTCAGCGTCGGTGCCGTCCGGTCGAGGGTGAGATAATGCAGGCCTACCCCATTTAAAAAACGGAGCCGCTCCTTGATCTCCTTCAAGAGCTCCTCTGCAATTTTCCACTCCCGCTCTGAAACCTCTAAATTTTCAAAGAAGCTCAGCGCCTCATCGATACTCAAACCCGTTAGCTCAGCGATCCTCTTTTTGCCCACCTGCGTCGCGGCTGGATAGGGGCGGATCCGCTCACCCTCACAGCTCGGACAGACCGATTCGTGGAGGAAGGGTTTCCACTTGTTACGGTAAATCTCACTCTCCGCTTCATTGTAGCGCTGCTTGGCTTCAAACAAAACCCCGCGCCATTGCACATACTCGGTCCAACGCGTGCGTTTGATGGGATGGACGAACTCCATCGCCGTCCATTTTTTATCAATCCCATACAGAAAACGCTTTTTTTCCCTCCTCGGGCACCTTTTTCCAGGGCGTATCGATCTTAAATTTGTAGAGGCGCGCGAGATTGTCGTAGATATTGCCAAAACGCACTGTCTGATAAGAGCTCGCAATCGAGCAGCAGTCTTCTGCGATCGAGAGCTCTGGATCGATCACTAAATCGAGATTGAATTCCTGCACATGCCCCAATCCTTGGCAAGTCGGGCACATCCCACTGGGGTGGTTGAAAGAGAAATCGGAAGGTTCGAGCGGTCCATACGAGAGCCCCGACTTTGGGGAATAAGCATGCTGCGAAAAGAGGGTCTCCTGTTCGAGATCGGGCAGTGAAGACACTCATCAGCCCAGAGCCCACTTCAAGTGCCGCTGCCACCCCTTCGATGAGCCGGTTTTCCTCTTGTTTATCCACGATCAATCGATCGATTACGATATCGACATCGTGCGCTACCTTCCCATCGACTGAGATCTCTTCACTCAAATCGATGATCTTTGCCATCGAGGCGCACCCGTGTGAACCCCTTGCGCACGAGTTCCAGCAAAATCTTCCTTAAACTCTCCCTTTTTATTCTGCGCGAAAGGGGCGAGCAGCACAATCCGGCTACCGAGAGGCAACTGTTGGATCTGATCGAGGATTTGCGCAGAAGTTTGGGGAGTAACCCTCTCGTGACTGACGGGACAGTAGGCGATTCCGATGCGAGCGAAGAGAACCCTCAGGAAATCGTAAATCCCCGTCATCGTTCCGACAGTCGAGCGGGGATTGCGTCCCGCGGTCTTCTGCTCAATCGCAATCGTCGGCGAGATTCCACTGATCAGTTCTGCATCGGGCTTCGGCAAATCCCCCAAATGGCGCCGCGCATACGTGGAGAGCGATTCGACATAGCGCCGCTGCCCCTCGACGTAGATCGTATCGAAAGCGAGCGACGACTTTCCAGAGCCGGAAACCCCCGTAAAGACGATCAATTGGTTGTGGTCTAGCGTTAAGTCCACACTTTTTAAATTGTGAACCTTGACCTTTTTTAGGATAATCTGCTTTTCTGTCATGAAGGTAGGTATTGTACGGCGTTATTGCAAAAACAAAGAATTCACCACAGAGAGGGGAAACCACAGAGAGAGAATTTTTAGACCTCTTGGTTAGAAAAGCTGTTCAAAAAATTCCCTCTCTGTGGTTTCCCCTCTCTGTGGTGAATTTTTACTTGATGCAACGACGCCCCATTGTATGAGCTCTTCGGAATTACTTCAAGGTAGGGGTATGCAGCACTTTTTTCTTCTCATCATTTTAATTTTCACTTGTAACTTTCTCTCTGCGGTTCCTCCCAAAGGTGCCGTGCTCGTAACTGGTGGCGCAGGGTACATCGGGACCCAGACCTGTAAGGCTCTTCACGAGGCGGGGTATCTGCCCATTGCCTACGACAACCTCTCGACAGGACACAAAGAAGCTGTTCGTTGGGGTATACTAGAAATTGGAGACATCGGCGACGCCAAACGACTCTCTGAGGTCATCGATAAATATAAACCCTTTGCTGCCATCCACTTCGCCGCCCTCAAATCCGTTGGGGAGTCGGTCAAAGACCCTGACAAATACTACCGCAACAACGTCTCAGGCTCTTTGACCCTATTTAGCGTCTTGCGCGAAAAAGGCGTCAAAAAAGTCATCTTCTCCAGCAGCGCGACGATTTACGGAAATACGATCACCAACAAACCCATCCCCGAAGAGACCCCTGCCCGTCCGATCAACCCTTATGGGACGACGAAGTGGCTCGTGGAACAAGCATTACAAGATTTTCATGAAGCCTACGGATGGGAATACGTAATTTTTCGTTATTTCAACGCAGCGGGAGCCGATCTGTTAAACGAGTGCGGCGAGAGGGGGAGAGAGCCCCATCAATCTGGTCCCGATCCTCTTGCAAGTAGCGGACAAGAAGCGCCCCTCCTTTAAACTCTTCGGGACCGATTATGCGACCCAAGATGGATCGTGCATCCGCGATTTCGTCCACATCGCCGATCTCGCTGACGCCCACGTCAAGGCAGTCGATTACTTGAGCCAGGGCCTCCCCAGCCTTTGCCTCAATATAGGATCAGGGGAGCCCGTTTCTGTCAAACAAGTCATCGATCTCGTGCAGAAGGTCACACTCCAATCATTCGAAGTGATCGAAGCAGAAAAGAGAGAGGGAGATCCCCCTTACTTGGTCGCCGATTTAGAGCGTGCTAAAAAAGTGCTCGGCTGGAGCCCCAAGCACTCCCAGCTCGAGACCATTCTAAAGACAGAATGGGCCTGGATGCAAAAACAGAAGGAGCCGGTCGCCGACGCAAGTTCAGAGTCTGATGGAATCTGAGCTGTAACATTGTGACTAAGACCGCGTTTGTTCGTGAAGAACAAGCGCAAACGAATTTTGAGTCCACTTGGATAATAGGACAGCTTCTTACGGAAGTGGGTAGTTGAAAAAAATAGGGCAGGACTCCCATGATGCAAAGCAGTATACCTGGAGAAGAGGCCATGAGCACGCGCACGACGACACGGACGATGACACGGACAAAGATCATCTGCACCATGGGACCCTCTGTCAATCGCTACGAGACGATTTTGCAACTCATCGACGCGGGGATGAACGTTGCGCGCGTTAATTTTAGCCATGGGACTCATGAAGAGCACGCGGCGGTCATTGCTCTGCTCAAAAAAGCCCGTCACGAGCGCTCTTGCCCCCTCGCCATCATGGTCGACACAAAGGGGCCTGAAGTGCGCCTCGGTATGGTCAAAAACGAACAATTCCCCGTCACAGCCAAACAGCGCCTAAAGCTCGTCAAGCAAGAGCTCGAGGGAACGCCCGATCACGTCACCCTCACACCTCCTAGCGTGATCGACACACTCAGCGTTGGATCGCGCCTCTTGATCGATGACGGTTATCTCATCGCCCACGTCGTCGAAAAGAACTCTGATAGCATCCTCATCGAAATCGAAAATGCCGGCTTTATCAAAAGCCAAAAGAGCCTCAACGTCCCTGGGGTCGATCTCCACCTCCCTGCGATGACAGAACAAGATGTCGCCGATCTCACGTTCGCCTGCGCACAAGATGTCGATCTCATCGCCGCTTCCTTCATCCGCTCAGCACAACACGTTCATGAGATCAAACACCTCCTCGACAAAAAGAACAAAGCAGAGATTCAAGTCATCGCAAAAATCGAAAATAGCCTTGGCGTTCAGAATTTCGACGAGATCGTCCAAGTTGCCGATGGAATCATGGTAGCCCGTGGGGATCTCGGCGTCGAGATGCCGTTACAACAGGTTCCCTCCCTCCAAAAAATGATGATCCGCAAGTGCTACCACGTGGCAAAACCGGTCATCACAGCGACTCAGATGCTCGAATCGATGATTAAAAATCCCCGGCCTACCCGTGCCGAAGCCTCCGATGTGGCCAATGCCATCTACGACAGCACTTCTGCCGTCATGCTCTCTGGAGAGACTGCGGTGGGTCAGTACCCGATTGAAACTGTCGAGATGATGAAGAGCATCGTCGAAGAAGCGGAAAAAGATTTCAACTACCGCGCCTTTTTCCAACGCGATACCTCTACCAAAGACTCTGACATTTCCCACTCTGTAGCGCTTGCCAGCGTCAACACCGCCTATGCCGTGGGTGCCAGTGCCATCTTCTGCTTCACGAGCAGCGGAGCCACCTCTCGGCTCATCTCCAGCTTGCGTCCTCAAATGCCCATCATCGCCCTCACCCCCAACGAAAAGGTCTACCATCAACTCGCCCTCACTTGGGGCACCACCCCCATGGCCTGCCCCATCCCTAAAAATGCCCAAGACGCCTTCCTCGCCACCAGCACCTTCGCTTGCTCCAAGCATCTGGTCGCTGTGGGAGACCGCGTCGTCGTCACCTCTGGTTCCCCATTCGGCATCAGCGGCAGCACCAACATGATGCTCGTCGAGACAGTTGAGCATTAAAAAAATGTTTTGCCTTGTGAAACGACCAAAATTGATCCGTTTTTGCCCTGGAATTTAGCCATGTCCGAGAGAATCAGGGAGTTCTATTTCGACGACAAAACCTCTCTAAAGACAGGTTTTTCCATAGCAAACATTATGCTTCAGCGCTATATTAGCTCGTTCTTTACGGAAGGCTAAAGCGTGCTCTACTGGTCATCAGAGGCGCGACTACTGCCATAGCCAACCCCATTCAGCAGGAAAAGCTCAAATAAATCGACTCTCTCATACAGAGAGTCTCCCAGGAATTGCCGTCAGGGTCGTCGTCTACGGGGAAATCGGTTTTACAAAAATAGGAGATTTAAAAAATGGTTAAAAAAACAGTGTGCGCCTCATTGCTCATCGGAGGCGCGATTGCCGCCGCCGCGGCGCCTCCTCAGGACCAAAGGCTAGAGAAGGTCGATTCGATGATGCAGACCGCCCTTGAGCGTCTAAAGATCCCCGGTATCGCGATTGGGGTCGTCATCGATGGAGATGTGGTTTTTACGAAGGGCTATGGAGTGCGCACTCTCTCTGACCCGGCACCTGTGACGGAAAATACCCTTTTTGGAATCGGGTCCTGTTCCAAGGCGTTTACCGCATTTGCCTTGGGCCAATTGGTCGATGAGAGAATCATCACTTGGGACGATCCCGTCATCAAACACCTCCCTGAATTTCGGCTGCGCGACATCCATGCGACCCACCATCTTACCATTAGGGATTTGCTCTCCCACCGCTCAGGGCTCCCGCGCCATGATGCTGTGTGGTACAATGCGCAGCTCTCTCGACAAGAGATCCTCGAGCGATTGCAGTATCTAGAGCCCACTTGTGATCTGCGTGAAAAATTTCAATACAATAATCTGATGTATCTCGTAGCAGGTCTTGTCATCGAAAAGGTATCGGGTCAGACTTGGGAAGAGTTCGTTGCCGCTCGTATTTTTCAACCCCTCAACATGACCCGCTCTAATTTTTCCGTAGAAGAGTCGCAGCGATCTGATGATTTTGCATCGCCCCATAGAGAAAAGGATGGGCAGGTTGAAGTGATCCCTTTCAGAAATATCTCAAATGTAGGGCCCGCTGGCTCCATCAACTCTTCCATCGAGAACATGGTCCGATGGGTGCAATTGCAGCTCTCTAATGGACAGCCTCTCATCGCTCCAGCGACGTTGGAAGAGCTGCACAGCGTCCAGATGGCGGTGCCTCCTCAAAGCATGAAAGGGTTCTGTGGTTTTGGGTATGGATTGGGGTGGTTTATGGGATTGCACAAGGGCAATTATCTCGTAGCGCATGGCGGTGGCATCGATGGATTCGTCTCCCATGTCGTCTTGTTCCCTGAAGAAAAAATGGGCATCGTCGTTTTGACCAACTCTGATAGGTCTTTCTTATTCCCCAATGCGGCGTCCCTTGCCATTGCCGATCTATTGCTCGATAAAGAAGAGGATGAGTGGATCCTTAAGCTCGAAGAGAAAGATCAGGAGATGAAAGAACAGGGGAAAAAAGCAGAGCAAGCCGCAGAAGCCATCGAGGCGATCACCACACGTCCCCTCGAGCATTATGTCGGTGCCTTTGAACATCCCGGCTATGGAGTGATCGACGTCTCACTCGACGACGGAGACTTGCGCGCAACTCATAATGGCAACGCTTACTTCTTAACACATAAATGCTACGATCACTTCACGGGATCCTTGATGCTATGGGAAGTGCTAAAATTCGATTTTTCTTTCATCGGCGATGCATTGGGAGAGATCTCTGAATTGCGGTTTGATATAGAACCGGCATTGCCTGCTGCCGTTTTTAAGAAAAAAATAGCGACAGGGCTTCTCGCCTCTGATTACTTGAGAAAATTCATCGGCACCTTTGAATGCCCTCTCTTTTGCCTAGAGATCACGTTCAACAAAGGCAAGCTCTTTGGGACCATCTCAGGGCAACCTGCCTGTGAGATGAAACCGGAAAAAAGTAACTGCTTTTCTGTAAAAGAAGTGCCCAATTGCTCCGTGCAATTCTTCACAAAATCAGATGGCGCGGTCTCAGAGCTACAGATCCATCAAGGTGGACAAGTTTTTACCTTACAACCAGTATCTGCTAGAACACAATGAGAGCGCTCATTCTGAGTTTTCTCCTATCATGCGCACACGTGTGCGCTACAGATTACGACATTCCCTCTTCCATTCGCTTCTCTCTCAACCGGGAAGCGAGTGCTTCGCCTCTAGTCTACTACTTTTCTTCTCCAGAACTTCTCGACAACTCTTATCCGATCCTCGTCCTCTGCGACGGCTCTGAGAGCAAAGAAGATCTGAGGAGCGTCTTCTTTATCCGAGACTATTTCGCCGAGCGCATGCGCTCTTTAAATGTCGGCTACCTCACTGTTGAAAAATGGGGGATCGATGGGAACACAGTCGACGAGGCGGAATTTTGGAGTCACTACACGTGCTCCCAACGCCTGAGCGACCATCTCCAAGTGATCCGCCATTTCGAAGAACATCCTCCTCGGGGATGGAATGGTCAATGGATCTTCGTCGGCGTCTCTGAAGGGGGCCCGCTTGTGACCGACCTATCGATCCTCTGTTCCAATACACTAGCTACCATCAATTGGGTGGGCGCTGTAGAGGAGAGCTGGGCAGATCAATTCTGGCATTTTTTCGAATACGGAAAGAAAAAGTTATCTTGGGACTGTCCTCCAGACCTTCCAACCACGCGCCGGGAATTCGACCTCCTCGCCCAACAGATCATCGCCCATCCGACCCCAGATTTATGGCTGGGTGGAATGACCTATCTCTACCACGCCGATGCCTTGCAAAAACCTCCCATCGATTACAGCAAAATCAGAGCTCCTTTCTTAGCAGTTGTAGGAACAGAGGACAGTCTGCTAGACTCCTGTGATGCCTTCGTCGAAAAGGCGTTGGCAGCGGGAGCTCCGATCACGTATTTCCGAGTCGATGGGATGGACCACTACATTAGAAAAAAACCAGAGATCATCGATCGCTCTTTTGAGTGGTTGAAAAAACAGTATTATGAAGAACACCTACCACCTAGAACATTTTAATACGATTCCCTATGAGAGTCTTCTTTTTCAGGGAGTGAGTGAGGAGGCTTTTCGCGCAAAACAGCTGCCTCCGATTCAACCTTTTAGTGTCTTTATAAAAGATGAGCAACAGAAGGTGTGGGGAGGAATTTCTGGGACAACTTTCTATGGCTCGCTTTATATCGATAGCCTTTGGATAGAGACCTCTTTACGCCGACAGGGGTGGGGGAAGCGATTGGTACATGAAGCGGAGCAACTCGGAAAGGAACGCGGTGCACGGTTCGTTACGCTCCATACGATGGATTGGGAGGCTTTCCCTTTTTATGAAAAATTGGGATATGCCATTGAATTTACTCGCAAGGGGTATGATAAAGATTCGACGATGTTTCTTCTTCGAAAAGAGCTGAGGTAGCAAATGACAATTGACTTAAGCTTCTTCCTCAAGGGCATGATCTTAGGATTTTCGATTGCAGCTCCTGTGGGACCAGTCGGAATTTTGTGTATCCGTAGGACATTGGAGTTCGGAAAGTTGTCCGGCTTTTTTTCAGGACTAGGTGCTGCCGTTGCGGATACGTTTTATGCCTGCATCGCGGCTTTTGGACTCGCTTTCATCTCGAATCTGTTAGTGGCTGAACAATTTTGGCTCCGGCTGGTGGGAGGATTGTTCCTGATCTGTGTCGGTCTTAAAACTTTCTTTGCCAAAGTGAACGATAAGACCAAAAAAGTCTCCCATAAGAGCATCCTCAACGACTTCATTTCGACTTTTCTTCTCACGCTCTCAAACCTGATGAACATCGTCGTTTTCTTAGCCGTTTTTGCAGCTCTTGGTTTGTCCACCGTGGATAACACCTATTTCGAAGCGGGATCGCTTGTTCTCGGCGTCTTTTTAGGAGCTAGCATTTGGTGCCTGATCTTCAGCGAAGGAGTGACCCTTTTTCGGAGAAAGCTAACCAAAAAGGTCATGCGCTGGATCAATTCCATCTCAGGTCTTATTATCATTGGATTCGGCATTGCGGCATTATTGACAATTATCATTAAATAGGGTTTTACAATCCTGTTCAGAGGTTTTTTCTTTTGATTATGTAGGAGAATTGATCAATGCGGCTTTCTCAAATTCCTTAATGGTTTCTAGGAAATGTTCTTCAATGAGAGAAGGCGTATCCAGTGCTTGCTGCTGATATTTGGAATATTCAGTTCTGGCTTTATCAAGAGCTTCTTCATGGCTTATTTTCCCTGCATGGGAGAGAATCTCGCGGGAGGCCATTTTTAGAAAATCATCGAGTTTAGCAATCCAATCTTTCATATACATGGGATTCCTGCTTAATGCTTGCAATTCAGCAAAATCCAGGTAGAGAGATACGATTAGGTTGAGAACTTTCAGTTCCTCTTGATTAAGATAGTTCTTTGCAATTTCCGCATCAGTTTTTCGAGGCTTTTTACCTAACCAGGAGGTGAGGCCCATATTTGTTTTCTCAGCATTTGCTCGGGAATAAATGATCTCAGCAGCTGTATGACCATGAGCTGCCCAGTGCATCTTATTTTGCACAATTGAAAAAAACTGCTTTGAAACTTCCGTTCTTGGGTCATAGTCGATGCTTGTGGCGTAGATGTCGAGGACTTTGCGCCAGAATATTTTTTCAGAGGAGCGGATATCTCTGATTCTGGCTAAAAGTTCATTGAAATAATTTCCTCCACCTGCCTGCTTAAGTCGTTCATCATCAAGAGCAAATCCTTTAATTAAATACTCTTTTAGTCTATTGGTAGCCCAGATGCGAAACTGCGTGCCTCTATGCGAGCTGACTCTGTATCCTACTGAGATGATCGCATCTAAGTTGTAGAAATCTATCTGCCTAGCAACTTCGCGGGATCCTTCAGTTTGAACTGTCCGGAATTTCCGGACAGTTGAATCAAGGGAGAGCTCCCCCTCTCTAAAAATATTCTGTATATGCTCAGAAATTGTGCGCTTGTCCTTGTCAAATAACTCACACAATTGTGCTTGGTTCAACCAAACGGTTTCATCTTGAAGGCGTACTTCGATGCGGGTTTGCCCATCTTCTGTCTGATAGAGCAATAAGGAACTATCTGTAGGGATAACGTCCATCTTTCCTTCGACCAATTGTTTTAATGTAAGCGATCAGCTTAGCTGGATGTAGAAAAAAATTCTATTTCTATATAGTGGATCCAAAAACTGTCTGATCGCTGCGGATGGGTTCATGTATCCACTTCAGTTCAGCATTGCGGCATTATTGACAATTATCATTAAATAGAGCTTTTCAAGGAGATAAACCATGTGGCCCCTCTTAATCGTCCTCTTTTTCTGTAGTCCATTACTCGCTCATCCTCCAGCCGAAAAAACTCTGGAACAGACCATCGAACAATCGGTCAGTCAAGGGTATGATGAAGACTTTATCGATCTTATCGAAATGATCTATGGCAAAGGGTTTCTCTCTCAAGGAGGGAGCGCATCTGTCGAGCGGATGCTGGAAGGCAGCGCTCTAGAAAACCAGAAAATTTTAGATATCGGCTCAGGACTAGGGGGACCAGCACTTCATCTCGCAAAAACTTATCCTATCGAGATCACAGGGTTGGAGCCGCAGCAATGGCTGCATGAAAAAGCCGTTACAAGCCTCGAAGAAGAACCAGAATCCCTCAAGGGCTCTATCCGGTTTGTCTTGATGGATGATCCCTCTCGTTTGGCGCAGTTTGCCGATGAGACGTTCGATATTGTAATCAGCAAGGAGGCAATCCTCCATATCCCCATTCCCTATAAAAAGCCCTTTTTTGCAGAGATCCACAGAGTGCTAAAACCAGGAGGGGAGCTCATCGTCATGGATTGGATGCATGCAGGCCCCAAATACAGTGAAAAGACGCAGAAGATGATAGAAATGGATGGAATTGCCTACCATCTCGTGGCGCCAATAGAGTATCGAGAACTCCTCCAAGAGTCGGGATTTCTACAGATCGAAATGGAAAATATCTCCGCAGAAACGGCTCAATTTTCTCAAGAGAACATCGATAAGATCGGAGAATTGGCCCCAGCCATCCGAGAAAAATACGGCCAAGAGGTCTATGATTACTGCATCGAAACCTGGAGCTACCAGCGGGATGCATTCGCTTCAGAAGAGCTGATTACGACGATCTTCCGGGCCAAAAAGAGGCTCTAGCTGCCCGTGGGCAATGTGTAAAGTTTAGAATTTAATATATAAGATAATTAAAAATATAAATAGTTGTGTAAAAACGTCTTTTCCATAACTTGCTTAAAGTCACAAGGTTTTGTCTTTAAAGTAAATGTTGTAATTGCTGTTAATTTTGTTTTATTTTATGATTAATTTATATTTTTTGTAATTTTTAAAAAGGTGTCTGTTATGCAAGCTGTTCAACCCACGGCAAATTTTGCTTCCTATAATCAATTAGGAAATAGCTCCGATTTGGAGATTTTAAGTCGAATAGAATTAGCGGTCGAAGGGAATCCAGAATCGATTCAATTACTCTATGAAGAATTAAGTCCAGCGACAAAAACTCTTTTAGACAAGCAGTGTCTAAAGATAACGGGACATTGGTTGTATGCGACGCAGTGGAAAGCGGTCCCGCAAACGACATTTTCTCCTCTCTGTACAAAATACAGTCAAAAACCGAAAAAGGGGGAGCCACGCAATGTCATTTACCAGACGATCGAAGCAGTTTCAAGAGTGATTCCAAAATTCCCTCGTCTCTCTCCAGAGCAGCGAAGAGAGCAATTTCCAGATTCAGCGGGTAAATTGTCTTGTATTCCCTGTGATATTTTCGAAACGGAAATTCTTCCGCAAGTGAATACTTTAACATCTTTTTGTGATCTCGGAAGAGTCTGCAAACTTTTTTATCAGATGACGCAACCGCTTCTAGCTCCTTTAAATGACCCTTGTACAATTGTTTTTTGGAAAAAAGACTGGGAAAAAAGATTTATAGAGATTAAGGAAGAGCCCACACTTCCCAGAGATTTCTTTGATAAACTTCCGATCTCTTATCCTTATCGACTGGCAGGCTCATCCACTGTGGATTCATATCCACCTCCTCTAGAATTATGTCGCTTTATTGTTTTGATGCCAAATCAGGTTTGTCTGGAGCCTAATGAGGATTGTTGCTTGCCTTATAACTTGAGGAATTGGGCGGAGTTAACTCCTAATTTTGGTCTTGATTGGGAAGTGTGGGCACCACCGGAACTCGCAGGTGAGCTTGATGACCAACCTATAAAAAGGCCCTATGCAATAGAGATGGGAGGCTCACCCATTGAGCGGGGAAAACCTTATGCTAACCAAATCGAACAGCTTCCTACCGATTGGTGTAATGGAAGCACATTAGAAATCACGACCGTTTTTAAGGTTTGTAGAAATAAAGAAGGGTGTCTGTTTAGGCGCAATTCAGCAGGCGGAGACGAAAGCGCGGTTCGAGTGGAGGACGTAGTGGAAGGCAGACAGGTAGAAGTGCTTCGTTACGGAGATCGTTTAGAGGTAAGGAATCATTGCACACCTAGTTCTACTACAGGGATTATGCCCATCAGAAGATTCATTTAACGCGCCGAATTTTAGGACAAAAGGGGCTCTAAGCCCCTTTTGTATCTACTCTTCCTATCTTGACCTTGCATAACTTTCCATAGCCGCAAACATAAACTCAAGCAGCTTGGGATGATGCTTATCGAAGGCCTCTTTCCAATCCGGATGACCTAAGAAAAATTGAGCCTTTTCCACCAGCTCTTCTCGCTTGATCTCAATGCCGAACTGCTTGAGATGTTGCAAGTGGCGACGCACGAGCGCATGGGCGATAGGGGAATCGGGCGCCTCTTTTGCTTCAATCGCTCTGACGTAGTCCTTGAGCAATTGCTCCCAGCTCTGTTGCACTCGCTGCCAATCCTCAGGGGCCCATTTTTCTAGCTTTTGGCGCAGCTCCTGTACCTCTTCTTTCGTTGCATGCCCTCCTTCGATGATGTACCTTTCATGACCTTGCTGTTTGGGGCTATTCAATCCTTCAAAGAATTCTCGATCTTTCATCTTCTTTTTTCCTGTTAAGTGTTTGATCGTATTGTCGATGGTTCGGATCATCTCCTGCGTTTTTTCTAACTCCTGGAGCAGCATTTTTCGATGCGAGTGAAGAGCTGCCAGTTTGTCGAAATCCCCCTTTTTGAGAATGGCCCGAATTTTTTGCAGCTCGAATCCCAAATTCTTAAAAAAAAGGATCTGTTGCAAAAGAAGCAGCTGCTCCTCTTCATAGTACCTGTAGCCGTTGGCTCCAAAATAGGCCGGCTTAAGAAGACCTACTGCATCGTAATGATGGAGGGTCCTCACACTGACTCCAGAAAGTTTAGCTAATTTTTGAACCGTGTAAACCATCGATCTCTCTCTTTAAATCCCTATGATTTTAAAGAATGACACCAATATAAGCTATGACGTTACGTGAGAGTCAATAGGTGGGAATTATTTTATTTTTCTTTCTCGATCAGAGAGGCTTGAAGGAGCTTTTTGCTCCATGCGATGCGCGCTTTTTCCGGTTCCCCCTCGAGAGCTTTAAACCCCTCAGGATCCAGTTCCCCGAGCGCTTCGACCCACACCTTTTGTGTCATGAGAAAGGCGTGTAGAGTGTCTTCATTCCCCAGTGCTGCCTCGACCCGTTCTGTCGCCGCCTGTAGTGATTCCTCCGATAAATCAGTGTAGGCGAGGTGGCTGAGATCGTCGATCTTTAGGAGTTGGAATTTGTCTTGAAAGAGATAGTGGTAGCCGAAATAGAGGTCGGTCTCGTCGACAAAGGGGAACCCTTTTTCTTGTTCCTTGACAATGGTTTGCAGGATCTCAGGGACAAAAACTACCCGGGTGAGCACACCGCATAAGCCCGGCAAATCTTGCTTGTTCCAGCCTGCGAGCTGATACTCCACCTCGACGTCCAGAAGCGATAGAGCGACTCGATTGCCCCACTTGGGGGTGCTATTCAGGAGGACACGGCGAAAAATAGGGCGAAAGTCATCCTGTTTATAGGCGCGCATTAAAAGATGGAGAATGCGCTGCGCGAGTTTGCTCGTTCTCTCATCTTGGCTCTTGAAATCTGCGTATTTAAATAACTTGAAAAACCAGTGTTGCAGCCTGGTTTCGAGTTCTGGGTCTGATAGAAACCTTTCGTATTTTAGATCGGTGAGGCAGTTTTCAGAAAGTTGTGCAGAGGTATGGAGCGCTGTGAGGAATGTCTCTATGGGGCAGTTTCGACTGAATACTGAGGGGAATTCGCTGATGAAGACGCGCGGGGATGATTGCTGTCGGCAAAGGCGTGGGGTGACAGAGTCGGATAGGGCATTATTCCCGATGAGTGAGATGACACAAGAGGGGAGTTTTTTGATTTCCGTGGGAAAAGCCCTGATGGGGTTGCCATCTAAAGAGAGTTTTTCGAGCGCTGTAAGAGAGCCGATGGTAGAGGGGATGGTCGTCAGGAGATTGCGCGAGAGGATAAGGATCTTCAAGGAAGAGAGCCTTTTAATCTCGGGAAACACCGTAGTGAGTTGATTGTTGTGGCAATTGAGTTTTTTCAAGTGGATTAAGAAGCGGAGCTCGGTCGGCAGCGTCTTGAGTTGGTTACTTTCGAGATTGAGATCTTCTAGTGCTGTTAGGAACTGAATAGTAGAAGGGAGGACTGTTAGGGCATTTTTGGAGAGATCGAGCACATGTAGGCCCTCACCGAATGCCGTAATGCGAAAGAGATCTGAGGGGATACTTTCTAACCCGTGGTTCAAAGAGAACTTTTGCCGTTGGGTTACGAACTGATTCACTTCTTCGGCTGCCGCCCTGCAAATTTCTTTGTATTCTGATGGGGTGCTTTCGATCCACGACTCGAGGACGCTGCCTAACAGACGGGGTGAAGCGGAGGGAGGGAGGGCACTGCAAGAGAGAGTAGGGAAAGAGCTGCTCATGAAAAAACCTAAATTGGCAAATTTTTTGCCGCAGATGCTAACCCGAGCCAACCTTAAATGGGAAGAGGAAAATTACCCCCTCCTTTCCGAAGTAAAAACGTCCCCAAAAAGGGACGGTATAACTTTGCATCGACAGGGGAATTTTTCTCGCCAGTCTAGGTCAGAGAGGCCTGAAGGAGCTTTTGGCTCCACGCGATGCGCGCTTCTTCTGGTTCCCCCTCAAGCGCTTTAAACCCCTCAGGATCTATTCTCTTAAGCGCTTCGATCCACACTTCTTGTGTCATGAGAAAACCATGCAGCGCGTCTTCATTTCCAAGCGTGGATTCGACGCGTTCTACTGCTGCGTGTAACTCTTCTTCAGAGAGATAGGTGTACGCGAGGTGGCGTAAATCATCGATCTCGAGGAGCTCGAGTCTTTCCCACAAAAGACTGTGGTAGCCGAAATAGAGATCCGTCTCATCGACAAACGAAAACTGGTCTTTCTTTTCCTGGATAATCGATTTTAAGATCTCGGGAACAAACACCCCTCGAGCGAGCAAGCGACTCAAGCTCGGTAAATCGCGCTTGTCGCAGAGTGCGAGCTGATACTGCACCTCGATGTCGAGGAGCGACAGGGCGATTCGAGTGTCCTTTGCCTGCACACTTGCGATGACGACAGACCGAAACACAGCGCGGAACTGTGGGTCTTCAGTTGCGAGCTTCAAGAGATTGAACATCCTTTGGGCCAGCTTTCCCTTTCTAGTATCTTCGCTTTGAAAACTCGCATATTCGAATAATCTAAACAGCCAAGTATGCAATCGGACCTTGAATTCTGAATCTCCTTTATATAATTCTTCTAGATCTGTTTTCCCTCTAGATAGTATTGTAAATCTACCGAGAGTTTGAATGAATGCCTCTATAGAATATTCCCGATTAAAATAGGGCCCGGACGACCCCTGCGAGAAGCGAGGGTAGCGAAGGTAGCAAAGGTAGCAAAGGTTTGTCTGCACAGATTGAGAGAGTGCATGCCCATACAGCTCAATAGTGCAAGATTTCAGATGATTGATCTCTAAAGGAAAGGCCCTGATAGGATTCTGTACAAGATATAGGTATTTCAAGGCTGTTAGGGAGCAGATAGTAGGAGAGGGCGCTGTGAGGCGATTATGGCTAAAATTGAGTTCTTCCAAGGAAACGAGGGTTCCTATTTCGGAAGGCATCACTGAGAATTTATTAGAATGGCAGGAGAGTTCTGTCAGAGTGGTCAGGGAGCTGATTGTGGAAGGGAGAGTTGTCAGATTATTGTGATTGATGCGCAGAGTTTTCAGAGCGGTCCATGATTCGATTTCAGAAGGAAGTGCGTCGAAATCATTAGAACCTAAATCAAGTCGCGTCAATCCTTGCAAGGAAACGAGTACAGTGGGGAAAGTCCTGAATTTATTGGCATCGAGATTGAGATGGGTCAATTGCGTTAAGGTGGCAAATTCAGCAGGGAGCTGCAATAGCTTATTGCTATTGAGCTGAAGGGTCGTCAATGCTATTAAAGATCCAATCGAACCATGGAGATAATGGATCTTATTTAAGGAGAGATTGAGGTCTTTAAGTCTATCTAATCCCTCCTCAATGTACCAAGTTTTGTCGAAAGCGTTACTCGAGAGATTGAGCTCCTCTAATGCCTTTAAGTGGCAAATCGTATGGGGCAGAGTCTTTAGGTGATTGTTAGAGAGCTCGAGTGTTTTTAAGTTTTGGCTCAGTATGGAAATGCGAAATAAGTCAAGAGGTATCGTCTGCAAACTCATTGCCTTTAACTTTAGGCGCTCTTTCTTTTCACCTGATACGACAGCGTAAATGCGCTGACTCGCCCTTTGGCAACTTGCTTTTTCATAGGGGGAACTAGCGCTTTTATCCCAACCATCGAGAATACCTGGTAGAGAACTCGGTGGTAAGAGGGAATCAGAGAGATGAGAGAGGGAAGTGAGCTGGCTCATAAAAACCTAAAAGGGCAAATTTTTTGCCGCAGATGATAACGCAGCCTCTTTCTAAATGGGAAGGAAAATTTTTTCTCTCTAGGCCAGAGCGGTCTGGAGGAGCTTTTTGCTCCAGGCAACGGATGTTTCTCCCGCTGTTTCCTCGAGAGTTTTAAACCCTTCAGGGTCCAGTGCCTTGAGCGCTTCCAACCACACCGCTTCTGTCATGAGAAAACCATGCAGCGCGTCTTCATTTCCAAGCGTGGATTCGACGCGTTCTACTGCTGCGTGTAACTCTTCTTCAGAGAGATAGGTGTACGCGAGGTGGCGTAAATCATCGATCTCGAGGAGCTCGAGTCTTTCCCACAAAAGACTGTGGTAGCCGAAATAGAGATCCGTCTCATCGACAAACGAAAACTGGTCTTTCTTTTCCTGGATAATCGATTTTAAGATCTCGGGAACAAACACCCCTCGAGCGAGCAAGCGACTCAAGCTCGGTAAATCGCGCTTGTCGCAGAGTGCGAGCTGATACTGCACCTCGACGTCGAGCAACGACAGGGCGACTCGGGTGTCTTTTGTCTGCGCGCTTGCGATGACGACGGATCGAAAAACAGCGCGGAACTGTGGGTCTTCGCTTGCGAGCTTCAAGAGGTTACACATCCTCTGGGCTAGTTTGGCCTCTTTCGTAAGGCCTCTTCCGAAATCTGCATATTCAAATAATCTAAAGATCCAGGAGTGGAGTCGGATCTTGAATTCTGAATCTCCTTTGCACAATTGATCGGGATCGATTTGTCTTGCAAAGTGTGCGATCGACTCGAGCTTTTGAACAAAGCCCCCTACAGAGTGCTCTCGATCGAACTTAAACAGAGGTTTATACCCGTGAATTTGAGGAAATGAAGAACCTATTAGGCTCTGTTGTTGGATATATCTGCTGACCGATTCAGAGAGCCCATGGTTTTCTAGCTGAATGTGGCACGAGGTTCGGTGTCTGATTTCAGAGGGAAGGGCTCTAATTGGATTTTCCTTGAGATTGAGCTTTGCGAGCGCGGAATGGGCGCAAATGGCAGGAGAGAGCGTTGTTAGGGGATTATCAGAGAGGTCGAGAGTCTTTAAGAAAACGAAAGAGTCGAGCTCGGGTGGTGTTTTCGTTAGGCCATTGTCACGATAAAAAAGCTCTGTGAGGTTTGTTAGGCATCTCATTGTGGCGGGCAGGGTCTGAAAAAAGTTGGCAGAGATATCGAGTATTTTTAATGCCGTACAAGAACTTAGCTCAGAAGGAAGAACTCTTAGATAATTACTGTTTAGGTCGAGATGTGTTAGATTTTTCAATAACTTAAGCCAAGAGGGGGGAATGTTTAGATCTCCGTTAGAGCCGAGCTTGAGCTTTGTCACTCGCGTTAGTTTTGCTATTTCAGAAGGGAGGAATCGTAACTTAGTATGGGATAGGTCGAGTTCTTCTAATGCCGTGAAACGTCCAATGTTCGAGTCGAGGTTTTCTAGTTCATTACACTGGAGATTGAGTTTTTTGAGTGCAGGCAGATCGGCACGGTAAATGGGTAAATCTTCGAAGCGATTTTGCGAGAGATTGAGCTCTGTGAGGTTGGTTAGATCTGCTCTTGTCCACAGCAGAGTCTCTTTAAGACAGTTTCCGGAGACATAAAGTACTTTTAGTGCTGTACAAGATTCTATTTCATCAGGAAGCGTATCTAAATGATTATTGTTTAAGTTGAGGTGTGTTAGATTTTTTAGAGATCTAATCCAAGAGGGGAGAACCTCTAGGTTGCTGTTAGAATTGAGATTTAATTTTGTCAATTGCGTTAGCGTCGCTAGTGTAGAAGGGAGGTAGCGGAGGTAATTGTTACCGAGCCCGAGCTCTTCTAGTGTTGTAAAACGTCCAATCTCACAGGAGAGCTCTTCCATTTGATTCATGGAGAGATCGACTTTTTTGAGAGCAGGTAAATGCTGATGGGCGATCGGTGATACTTTGAAGCGATTATTCAATAGGTTGAGCTCTTCTAGTGTTGTAGAATCTTCGAGGGTGAGCCATTCGAGCTGATTATGCGAGAGATCGAGTATTTTCAGCGCGGGAAGACGCGTAGAGGTGATGGAGGAGAAATATTTCAAGCGATTATTCGAGAGGTTAAGCTCTTCAAGTGCTACTAAATATTGAGTAGGCGGCGGGTTTTCTAAATAGTTTCCAGAGAGATCGAGTACTTGGAGGTTTTGGCTGAAGGCTCCAGCGCAGAATAAACCAGGCGGCAACTCTTTTACCCCAGAGTTTAAGGAGTATTTTTTTCGACCACACGCTGTTTCTTCGTACAGTATTTGATCTTCTGAGGAGGAGGAACTAAAGGAACCAGAGGAAGGGGAAATAGCAGATAAGGAGGAGTTCAGGCTCATAAAAATCCAGCAGTCAATTTTTTTGACCCTAGGTTATAAAATAAACCGGCACTAAAGAGAAAGAAGAAATAGATTTCAGTCGGCACTCAGCCACGAGCAGTTTGTGGCTAAGTGCAGTTACACCCACCATCGCTCAATAGCAGTGCAAAAAGCGCTCGAGTTGTGCCGATGCGTCTTTTAGCGCAGTCTGAAAGGCGATCCGTTGCATCGTGGGGGACATCTCGGGGACCTCTGTCAGATCGATGATCGCAGATTTGAGGTGGATTTCGTGGGGCTTGATCTCTGCGTGGCGGGCATTGAGCAGGTCGATGATCAATTCCGCGTGATCTTCTAATTCGTTACGGGTCGGTGTGTACTTAGGCTCTTTGAGCATTTTAGAGAGCAGGGTGTCGACTTTGCCCTTGATCCTCTCTGCCTCTTTGCAGCAAGCGAGCGGGCGTTTCGAGGGTTGGGCATGCATTGCGGACATAGTTTCCTCCAGATTATCTTGTCTTAATCTTGATTATTTTGTTTATTATATTATAATTCAAAGTATTTATTGTTTTAATACTGTTTGTATTAAACTAAGTGCAACAAGCGGAGCGGTTTCTGCGCGTAAAATATTGGGGTGGAGGCGAACGCCTTTGGCCTTGAGGGTTTCTCTGAGGAACGTCTCTTCTCGGGGATCGAATCCCTTTTCTGGCCCGATGAAGAGGACGGCGGGGAGGGTATCGATCGGCTCGAGCGTCCAGAGATAGGGGGCTTCGGAGGTGAGGTCTCCAAAGAGGAGCGTCCCCTCGAGAGGTTTCCACTGAAGAAGGGGCGGTTTTAAGTGGATTGCAGGGAGATCGAGCCTGCCTGATTGTTTCATGGCGGCGATCGCGAGGTGGTTGAGGCGGGTGAGCATTGTGGATTTGAGTTCTACGATTTCGCTGCGCATCCCAGGGAAAAGCCAAAACTCTGCCGCCCCGAGCTCTGTGCCCTTTTCGATGACCCAATCGAGGTTGCTCTTGCGCGGCATTCCCAAAGCGAGGATGACGGAGGCCTTTGGCACAGCTCCTGTATAGACCTGCTCGACATGGACGTTAGCAGAGCGTTTTCCCAATGCCTCGACTCGGGCCTGTCCCAGCTGCCCCCGCCCGTTGACGAGCTCTAAAGGGGCACCGACTTTTGCGCGTGAGACGTGAGCGAGGTGGTGCCACTCTCCCTCAGTAATCGCGTAAGTCTTCCCCTTCTCGAGGGGCAGATCGATGTAGTACCGGTCGTGTGGCATAATTACCTTCTAGGCGTTCGTAGCAGGGGCAAGCGCTACCGTGATTGAATTGTAAAAAGTTCCAGGCTTCTCGGTTCAAAGGGTATAGAGGGTGCTCTGATTCTGTGTAAAGGGTGAAATGTGCATTATGACAAATTTCGCTGAGTTTTTGGCCGATTTTGAGATTAATGTAGGAGTGGGGATGGGAGCAGAGTGGTTCCAGTCGCTCTTTGGCTAGCGGCTGGATCGTCTCATGGGAGAGCCATACACAGCGCTTGAGAATGATAAAGGCGTCAGAGAGGTAGCGCGGCTTGAGTGTTTCGATGGTGGCGTGGTGCTTTTGCGGGAGGTTTTTTAGAATAGTAAATGAAGCAGAGTTATACCCCGTCCGGTCAGGAATTGCGAATTTGAGCTGCGTGAAAGCTCCCGCGATTCCACGATCGAAAAGGGGGCCAGTATTGAGGAAATACAGGCCCCCTTTTCGATCGTGGAATCCCGGGGCTTTGACGCGCTCAAATTCGCAATTCCTGACCGGGCGGGGTATAAGTGCTGTGTCTGTTATTTTGTCAAATGCGATGAATCTCTCCTCTGGGTCGGAGATTTTTTGCAGTGTTGCTTTTTGGTCTGCCCAATAAGCATCTTCCGTGGAGGCGTGTGTGTGTTGCTGGGACAGGTAGCGTTGAGAAGAGGAAGGATCAGAGAGAAATGTGGTGGATAGAGGGTACATAGAGGAGTTCCAGTGGTTAAATACGACATCGTCACCACTTCCTATGGGCGCCACCGCCTCTCGCTTAAGGTTTCTAAAGGAATTCAGGCTTACGCCTTTACGTTTGGCGCGGAATAGATATTTTAATTTTTCCTAACATTGTGGCAAAATCCCAGGTGCTTCTTTCTTTTAGATAGAGCTTGGAGGATGTCATGACAATGTCGACAAGCACAACGACTACAACCATAACAACATCGGTCTCGTTGGCTACCACCCAACAGGCCCTGTTTGGGACAGAGTCCGCACCTGCTTCTCCCGTCCGCGTTAAGCGAGAGGCTCCGCGATCGATCGGTCGCAGCAACACGGGGATTCTTCACCTGCCCCCTACGCTCATTCCAAAACCCTTACAAGAGGGTAAGGCCAAATCGAGCAGGGAACAATTAGGGGATCGGTCTTATCAGATCTCTGTCCGCAGAGCTTCGGGCGGAGAGCGGCATCCCCATGTCATTACTGTAGAGATCCCTATTTCTACCTTCCTTGATTTTATTCCGATTCCGGTCATTTCGCCGAAAAAGTGGAGGGAAGGTCTCTCTTGCACATTGGAACACGAGGCTCTCCAAAGCGATTTCTCATCAGATGAAAAAAAGAATA
This sequence comes from uncultured Verrucomicrobiae bacterium, assembly GCA_963818965.1. Classification (GTDB taxonomy): domain Bacteria; phylum Chlamydiota; class Chlamydiia; order Chlamydiales; family Rhabdochlamydiaceae; genus JAZJZV01. The sequence continues at coordinate 364,369 of CAWFUG010000009.1, forward strand.
TCATCCAGGGGCTATACAATAGATCTTTAGAATATTCGAGTATCTTGCAGCGGATTCAGAAGACTATAGAGGCATTTGGTCGTGTGAAACGGTATGAGTTTTTAAAGCAATTTTCGCAAGAAACCAATCCTCTGCGTTTTTCTGAGCGCTATGGTAAGCTCTGCGAAAAATCGCGCTATCAAGGCGATGTATTATTCCACATTGCTGGAGCGGAACAGGCTCTTCACATCATTCAGAGCGCAAGCGATCTTCAAGGGGAAGTCCTCAAGCGGAAGCTCGATATGGAATTTGATCGGATCGCATTTGTGGAGACGAAAAGAAAAAATCTATTGAATTCCTCCTTCGTATTTGAAAAAAAATTCGATGTAGAAAATCCCCAGATCATCCCTATCCCTATCTTTTTACTCGATTACAAGGAATTCGCTGAGACCTTTCGATCTTACTATTCCAAGGGCCCTTTTCCAGCGGATGCGCTCGTTATCAATGGTAAGAATATTCCCATCCCCAATTACGCCACTCTTCAAATAGAGGAGGAAAAGGGAGAAGAGTTTTTTCAGGAGTGGCTCATTGCGATCCTTCAACAAGAGCTCAACATTAAGGCAGCCCTGAGTGAAAGAGAGCAGATCGCCCTTTTTGCTTCCGAGGCGTCAGATGTGACTTTTTCTCCCAGGTCCTCCTCTGGCAAGGAAAAACGCAAGAAGAAGCAAGCAAAGCTTAAAAAATCAATCAAAGCCCATCTCGCGCAGGAATTCAAAACTCCCTGTGGGGATCTGTATTTTAAAATGACAGAATTTTTGACGAAATTAAGCAAAGAAAAGCAAACATTGGAATTTGCACAGCAGATGCTCCCTCATTCTTATTACCTCAGCAAATACCTTCGCTCCCACCCGGCATTTGCAGAAAAAAAGTGGGACGAAGTAGCAGATGAGCTCTATCGTATTTATTGCCGCACGCATCAGCTGCAGAAGAAATACCAAGAGATCCCTTTGTTGGCTCTTTTGAAATCGCTGTGTTATTCCGTTTTCGGGACAGCGGGTTGTCTCTTAGACGGGACTATATGCCCTAGTCTATCTATGCATGACGATGGGCTTGCTCCTCGACTCTGTGCGACCTATAGTAAGCCGAAAAAAGTTTCAGTGGTGCGCAAAGATGTGGAAGAGAATATTTCCGACTCGCTCGCCCTTCTCAAAGCATTTCCCTCTAGTGACAACGAGAACGATCTCAAATTCCGCGTTTACCAGCTGCAACACGATCATGCGTTCATCGGCTCTTATCGCGTTGAAATGGTCGGAAAGTTCTTTGAGGTAACGCACATTAAGGCATTTGATATCCTCCGTGTGGAAACGAGCAAGGAACCAGAAGAAACACCTGTTGCCAGTGGGGCGTCGAGTGAAAAAAAGGAAGAGAACAAAAAGAAGGCGCACTGTTTCGTGCATTGGGTGATAAAAGGGGAGCTCGGCTCGATCGACCATTCAGCGGAAATGCGCTTTGCCGATTTCGTCTTTCCTGCCGATTGTCTTTACCCAGAGCGCAAAATCATCATGGACAAATTTCACTTGGAGTGGCGCACGTGTCCTTGGGGGCATTATTTGAAACGGAATGATATAGTAGCTTCTCCTTCAGGCTCTCTTTGAACGACTTACCCTCTTGCAATAATTCAGATAGAGTTGCGACGTCGAAGGTCGCAAGCTTCTTAAAGTGGGTTTGTAGTGCAGGTAGCGGCAAAAAATCAAACAGAAGCTTGAAGCGGTAGTCGCGCTGAAAGAGATCTTTCTCTATCCCATAGGGGATAACTTCAGCTTCTTCTACCTGTACAGCATCTTCTGATCCCTTGGGGACATAAAAGGTTAAGAATTCCGTCGGATAGATCTCTCGGAATACAGAGAGTTCTGCAAACCAAGGAGCTCTTTGGGGTAAGACGATCAGGATCGACTCGTGGCGGAACCGTTTTTTGAGACGCCCAGGCGTCTGCTGTTTCCAGCGGTTATGGGAAAAGAGCCATTGCCCCGGATTTTTTTGGATGCTCTTTTCGAGCTCTAAAAGAGAGGCGCGCATCATCCGATCGACCTCTTGGTCGAGAGGTTGATCGCTCTTTGGCCAAATCGGATCGGAATAGTGGATGATGTATTTTCCCTTCTCTCTTCGCGTCGTAGCGACCATGATCGGAGCACCTGTACGATGGGAGAGAATGGCAGCCATAGGCGAGGTCCAGGCACGCTTTCCGAGAAAGGGGGAGCTGTAGCCGCTATCGGGCATCCCTTGATCCCCGACGATTCCTAAAAAAGCACCCCGCTTGAGCCCTCGAAGACCTTCTCTAATCGCATTCTTAGGTGCGATGATCTTGCCTCCATACTTCTGCCTAATCGAGAGAATCCAAGAATAGAGCAGAGAATTAGCCACCGGGCGACCGATAGCCACTCCCGGCATCCGCTTTGTCCCCTCTAAAAAGAGCACTTCCCAATTGGCTTGGTGTCCACAGAAGAAGATGATCGGCTTACCCTGGCGCATCAGCTCATCAGCACATTCGGGATTTTCACAATGAGCCACCCGGTGGATCTCTTTTTCTGAGGCGAACTTCGCATACTCGAGGCAAGTGATCATGAGATTCTGTAACGACGCCTTCGCTAGTCTAATGAGTTCTTTTTCCGATAGGGCAAGCGTAGAGGCGAGACTCAGATTGCTGAGCGTGCGCTTGCGGTACTTGGGAAAAAGAAAATAGAGGAGCAGTCCCAACTGATTCCCTAACCGATGGATTGCAGAATAGGGAAGCCAGCGGAGCGGCCACGTAAACAGGAGGATGAGAGTAAAAGAAATTCTATGCACTAACATATGGATACTAGAATACCAGGAGGGGGAATTTTGTGGCCTAGGATTGTTCAGATAGGGATGTTATTGCATAAATAGCTGAATTTCACCACAGAGAGGAAAAACCACAGAGAGGGGAAACCACAGAGAGGGAATTTTTTAATATGAATTTCCTCTCTGTGGTTTCCCCTCTCTGTGGAGAAAGTGCATTTATTCAAAATGGAATGATGGGAAACTAGATTAGGTCTTCATGGCAAAAGCTCTTGAGAATAAAGGAACTGGGAAGGTAGACTCTGCGTCTTTAAAAATTATACCACGCGCGCTTGAGGATGATGCATTTGAGCGCGTCAAAGCCCCGGGGTTCGACGATCGGAAATGGAGGTAGTATTGATGAAATACAACCCCCATTTCCGATCGTCGAACCGAGGGAGCTTTCACGCACTCAAATGCATCATCCTCAAGCGCGCGGGGTATAACAATGGGATTTATTTTATGTTTAAAGCAGATGGTTGCGCACCCGGTCGTTCCTCTCCGCCTCATTATCCGCCCCCTTTTCCCCCTAGTGATCTTTCCAGGTCCAATGCGCGCTTAACGCAAGATGCGTTTGCCGAGGAGTTGGAAAGCGCGCTTTTGCAATTGCAAAATAAACTAGACGCGGTTTTTTCAGAAAAAACACCGGACACTCTTAAGGGTTTTATCTATGTCCCGCCCCAGCCAGAGTATAGAGAGGCTTTAGAGTCGCGCCGTTCCTGGAGTATTCTGTATCCTCTTTTTTGCGGATTTCCCCTTTCTCAGCTGAAGACACTCGCTTTAGTCAACCAGAACTGGAATCTCTGTGCGAGGAAAGTAGTGGGGGAGCAGATGCGGGAAGAGGGCGCCTATTTTTTAAAAGAGGTTGCAACCTATTTGAAACGGTTTGAGGGGGAGTATTTCGACTACAAAAAGGATCAGCTCGAAGACTTTAGAGAGGAATATACAGAAAAGGTAGAGTGGGCCGAGTATTACCCCCTCGCATCACAAGCGAAGTTGATCGATCTCATCGCCTGTGAGTTCTCTAAAATATTTGAATTTGAGGAAGTGCAGATACTCCAATACAACACCGCTGAAAGTCCCTTTACCGATCGCTTTTTTCAATTGTACAACCGCTGTGGAGAGATCTTAGACATCGTCATTAGCGGAGACAAAAGGACAAAATTTTTTAAGCTCAACCAGCATGTTCATGTGCTATTGCGAGAAAAGTATTTTGATTTGGCGATGATTACAGCGCAACATATCCCCGAGTGTGGTGTGGTCGATTTGAGTAGACCTGATCGGCCTTATTATGATCCGAAAAAGGAACTCATAGAACGCGTGCGGCACGAAGCGGCAGCAGAAGGGGTAATCATAAAAGCTAAACCAGTCGTTAATTCAAGAGCTGGAATAACCGCTTAAGCGCGCAAGGTCAGATCGACGATCTTTTTCAGTTGAAGGGAAAAGTCGAGATGGCGGGATGCGGCGCGGATCGCGCGGCTGCTCGCGACGGTTTTGCGCTTCTCGAACGTTTGGCGTAAGAGGGCAGCGAACTGGGAGGTGTCGTCGAGATCGGGGATGACGCAACCTGTCTCAGGGGTCAGGACTTCTTTCCCCCCGTTGTGCGCGGAAGAGAGGACGAAGAGGCCCATGCTCAATGCTTCGACGGTGACGTTGGCGAAGGGATCGTAGAGCGAGGGAATGATGAGCGTATCTGCCATCTGGTAAAACAGAAGAGAGGAAGGCTGGGGGCCGAGAAAAGAGACTTTTTGACTCAAGCCCCGCCGCTCTGCGCCCCTCTCAAAGTATCTGAGATTCTTTTCCTTTCCAACCACACTCAGGTGAAAATCTTCCCCTTGCAGTAATGCTAAAGCGTTCAGCAGTTTTTCTAGTCCTTTTCTTTGGTAGTTATGACCGATGAAGAGCAGTTCATGGGTTGTCTTGCGCGGACAGAGTCTCTCTTTTTCCTCCTCCCAACGATCGAACGCCCCTTGTTTTTCCATCCATTCGACTCCATTGTGCACGACGGCAATTTTTTCAGGATCGATCGCATACTGGTTTAAAATCTCTTCCTTGACCATCTGAGAATTGGTGAAGAGCACTTTGAGCGCCGGATGTTCGAATGTCTTTTTTTCGAGGCGTAAAATAGCGCTGTGGAGAGGATTAAAGGCAAAGCTCTGCTTTTTCCACCACCCTTCTTCTTGAGCACGCCTTTTAAGGTAGGCGGCGTGGGAGCCATTGCCGGCGCGGTGGTGGGTTTGGAACCGGCACCGATCGAGGCTGAAGACGATCGACGTCGGGTGTTTTTGGAGATAGGCGTGACAGGCGCGGTCGAAATGGAGGAGGTTGAATACACTCAAGGCGTGGGCGATGGAAAAGGAATGGATCCTCAGAGCAGGGTGCTCGAAGGGGGGCGTAGGGGAACCTGTTGTGAGAAGCGTTACCTCTGCATTTTCCTGACAAAAACGCTCTGCGATTTGCCAGGTGTATTTCTCGAGACCCCCAATCCGATTTAAATTGCTCTTGATGAGTATGATTTTAAGCATGAACCTTGATTCTTTTTGAATATATACCCCGCGCGCTTGAGGATGGTGCATTTGAACCGCGGGGCTTTCACGCGGCTCAAATGCACCATCCTCAAGCGCGCGGGGTATAACATTATTCGTTTTCACCATAGAGGGGAGAAACCACAGAGAGAGAATGAAAAAATATCTCTCTGTGGTTTCTCCTCTCTGTGGTGAAATTAAGGCTCTGGGGTCGACAGAGTAGCGGGTTTCTCGACTTGAATCTGGTCCCCATTTAACGAGATAGCGAGATCGAACTTAGTCTCATCCGATTCGAAGAGTTGGAAGCGGTTCATGTAACTGCGGAAGCGGTTGCGGAGGTATTCCTCTCGCAATGTCGGTTGCATGAGGCGGATATCATTGTCAGAGACATCAGACATAAGGATGGAGACATACTTGTCTTCGAGTAATCGGGGATCGACGAATTGGACACTCCAGTCGAGGAATTTACGGTCGGTGCGAGGGGAGACGATGATGAGGATCTCGATCATGTCTCGCACCGTTTCTAAAAAGAGGGAATCGACCCCATTGGCATACAGGCGGGATTGAATCAAAAAAGCGCCGTTCAAGGGTTTCAATAGGGGGCTTGGCGCCATGCGCACAGTATCTGGGTTCAATTTCTGCAAATTCTGCGGAGGGAAGAACAAAGAGATAGGGATCATCGCATTCAAGGGAAGCTGATTGTAGCGGATGAAATCGATGCGCAGCCCCTTGGCCTGAGGGTCATCGATCTCGATCGGTTGATCAGAGAGGATGGGGATATTGATCTGCTTCCACTGGTCAGGGACGAAAAAGCTCACGACATCGGAATTAGTCCCCGTAGTTTTTCGAGAAATGGCATCCAACTCCGCTTTAGGGATGTCGCTCAGATTGAACGTCACGCGCTGCTCTTTCGTCTTGAGCCGCTTGATCACCTCTTCTGGTCCGCTCACGCTCATAGTGAGTCGATAAGGCCAAACATCTAAGAACTGGTAGCCCCGCGGCGGTTCTCCGATCGGTTGTGTGATGACGATGGGGATTTGATCTGTGGTGAGCTTCGTCATGCGCACGATGAAATTGGGATGGTAAACCCGAGAAATTCCCTGGTTGATGTCGATCTCTGGGTTTAATGAGACTAGATTCTTCTTAGAGACGACGACGATCCATTCGCCCGATTTATCGGCTGCATCCACCGTAATCTCGAGATCGGAAGAGGTGATCTCGTCGATGACAGCGCGATTGCCGACGAGAGTGAGCGTCAATTTCTTAGCGAGTTTGCCGTTGGGCTGCATCCCCTCTACCGTTTTCCCGGCGGGTAAGTTGATGATCCGGATGGGGACATTGCTGACATTTCGAGTGCTCGTGAGCGTGTGATTGACGACGAGCCACGTGATGATCGCTAGGATAATCGCAACCAATTTTCTCGGCCAATGTTCGACGAACAGTTTTAGAATGAGACTTTTCATTGGCGGAGCCACTCCCTCAAATTGAATTTTCTCTTAAAGTCTGCGTTTGATGGGGGGGTGAAAACACTACGGATGATCCCTTTGAAGCGATCGATTTTCACGCCTGGGGTCATGACCCCATCTCTGGAGATGGAGACCCGTCCTGTCTCTTCTGAAATCACGATGATGAGCGCATCGGTTAGCTGCGAAGCCCCGAGCCCTGCGCGGTGACGCGTTCCCATCGAACGGGTGAGCTGGGAGTTGTCTTCAGAAAGAGGGAGGATCACAGCCGCAGCTACGATCGTCGTATCTCGGATGATCACAGCCCCATCGTGTAGAGGCGTTGTCGTCGCGAAGATAGACTCGAGCAGCTCTGAGGAGAAGTTCGCGTTTAAAATCACCGCTTTGCGCGCCATCTCGTCGAGATTGTCTTCATTTTCCAAGACGATCAGAGCGCCGAGTCGCTTTTCCGCCATCCGGTAGGTCGAGTTCGCCAGATGGTCTAAAAATTTATCGAATTCCGTCATCTCTCTATAACGACGCCCTTTTAAACTCAATTTCGAGAGGGCGACGCGCAGCTCTGGCTGGAAGATGATCAAGATCCCGATTACAGCGACATTTCCGATGAGGAGCATGATCTTATGCAAAATCGGCAAGTTGAGCCAAGAGGAGACAGCGAAGATGAACAAGAAAGCGAGCATCCCCAAGACGAGGTCCATAGAGCGGGTATTCCAGAAAAAAGAAAGGAGATAATTGAGCATCACGGCGATGATGACAATCTCAATCAGAGGAACAAACCCATGGAAGATAGGACTCATTTTTATACCCTTGCAGCGAGCTTGATAATAGCAGACGAATTTTTTTGAGTATATACCCAAGTGGACTCAAAAGTTAGCCGTAGGGCCGCTTGATAAGCTCCCGCAAGGGGATGGTATAACCACAGAGAGGGGAAACCACAGAGAGAAAAAAATCCTCTCTGTGGTTTCCCCTCTCTGTGGTTATTTTCTCTTTGTGCAACAACGGCGGAAGACACGGTTATTGACAATTTATTTGAGCGGAGTAGGATTAGAAGGAAATTAAAAACTTAAGGGCGCTGTTATGGATGCTGTCATGCTCTCGAGAATTCAGTTCGCTTTGACGAGCTCTTTCCATTACATTTACCCTCCTTTGAGCATTGGGCTGGGGCTCATGTTGGTGATCTTCGAGGGAATTTACGTAAAGACTAAGAACCCCCTCTACCGGCAAATCACTCGATTTTGGGTCAAGATCTTCGCCTTGACGTTTGCATTGGGGGTCGCAACAGGTCTCGTGCAGTTGTTCGGATTTGGGACCAATTGGGCCCGTTATTCCCGCTTTGTCGGCGATGTCTTCGGGAGCGCTCTCGGTGCAGAGGGGGTCTTCGCATTTTTTCTAGAGGCAGGCTTTTTAGGGGTGATGCTGTTCGGTTGGGAGCGTTGTAGTGCTAAATTCCACTATTTTGCCACGATTTGCGTATCAGCTGGCGCCCATTTTAGCGCGATTTGGATCGTCGTCGCCAACTCTTGGATGCAGACGCCTGCAGGCTATAAAATCGTAGGAGAGGGGGGGCAAGCTAAAGCTGTCGTCACTGACTTTTGGCAGATGGTCTTCAATCCCTCTTCCATCGATCGTTTGATCCACGTCGTCTTGGGCTGTTGGCTCTCAGGGATCTTCTTCATCTTGAGCGTGACTGCTTATTATTATTTCAAAGACAAATACCGAGAGTTTGCTCAGAAGACGATGAAGCTCACTCTGTGGGCAGCTGTCGTCGTACTCATCCTCCATCTGATCTCCGCAGACACCACGGCGCGCGGGGTTGCCTACAATCAACCCTCGAAACTCGCTGCCATGGAAGGCGTTTTTGAGACGAAAAAAGCAACCCCTCTTACCCTCTTCGGATGGGTCGATGTGAAAAACCGGGAAGTCAAGGGGCTGAAGATTCCGGGACTATTGAGTTTGCTCACTTATTACAATACAGAGGTGCCTGTTAAGGGGTTCGATCAGATCCCCGAAGATGAGCGGCCGCCGATCCAAGCTGTCTTCCAAACCTACCACATCATGGTGCTGATGTGGGGTCTCATGGCCTTTGTCACTGCGTGCGCCCTCTGGCAACTCAAGCGGGGACGACTCCAGCGTACAAAATGGCTGCTGTGGTCGTTGATGTTCTCCGTTGGGTTTCCCCAGATCGCTAACCAATGCGGATGGGCGACAGCGGAGATCGGCCGTCAGCCCTGGATCGTCTATGGCGTTCTCAAGACAGTACACGGAGTTTCACCCAATATCAGCCCCCATCAAGTCTGGCGATCGATTTGCATGTTTCTAGTGATCTACACTCTCCTCTTCATCCTCTTTATTTTCCTACTCGACCGAAAGATCAAACACGGACCAGAAGAGGTTGAAGATGAACCTGAGTTTCGTGACACTCTTACAAAAAAGGGGGCGAGATGAGCACAGACGTTCTTGCACATCTTTGGTATTTCGTCGTCGGCATCTGCGTCGTCTTTTACGTCGTTCTTGATGGGTTTGATTTGGGAGTGGGTTGTTTGCATCTTTTGGCGAAAAAGGATGACGAAAGGCGGATTTTTCTCAATGCCATCGGTCCTGTCTGGGATGGAAATGAAGTGTGGCTTGTCATTGTAGGGGGCGCTCTCTTTGCAGGGTTTCCCGACGTCTACGCTACCCTCTTTTCTGGATTTTACGACATCTGCATGATCTTGCTCGCAGGACTGATCTTCCGTGCCTGTGCGATCGAGTTCCGCAGCAAAGGGCCTTCTCTCCGTTGGCGCTCCACATGGGACCGGGTATTCTGTGTCGCGAGTATCGCGATCGCCTTTGGACTGGGATTGACCTTGGGGAACCTAATGGAGGGGATTCCTCTCGATGCGGAAGGAGACTTCGTCGGTACATTTTCCCTCTTCTTAAGACCCTATCCGATTCTGATCGGCCTTTTTACCGTATCACTGCTTAGCATGCACGGCTCGATCTACTTAGCGATGAAAACAGAAGGGGCTTTGAATGAAAAGGTCAGGCTTTGGGCAAAGCGTTGCATCGTCCTCTTCGTCGGGATGTTCATCTTGACGACTGTCGCCACTTGGGGTGCTGCCCCTAACATGATCGAGCGCTTTCTCGAAGAGCCGTGGTTCTTTCTCGTGCCCCTCGTTTCGATTCTCGCCATCCTCGCCGTCCCACGGGCTTTTTCTCGCAATGAAGATGGGTGGGCATTTCTCTACTCGTGCTTTTCGATCCTGTTTCTCTTCGGCGTCTTCGGCATTGCGACCTACCCTGATCTCATCATGTCGTCGATCGACCCTCAGCATACTAGCCTCACGCTCTATAATGCGGCGGCCTCACCCCTTACGCTCAAAGTACTCCTGATCATCGTCGCCATAGGCATCCCCCTCGTCCTCGCCTACGGCACCATAATCTACCGGATCTTCCGCGGCAAGGTCAAGATCGGCTCTACGAGTTATTGAAAGAGGTTTTATCCTTTCGTTTGTCGGATACAAAGGCGAATCTCGCTTCTACACTATGTCTGAACGGATCGCGATCGCCTTCTTTTTCTTCATGGGTGACAGCCGCATGGGTGACAGCCGCATGAGGGGTCTCAGGCGTTTTAAAAACGATCACACCCCTTCTCTTGATGTCATTCTGGATAACCCATGTATGATAGGGTCTTGATTCAAGAGCCAAAGAAGGGACCAAAATGTCTGGGGGGAAAGGGGTTTTTATTTGAGAAGTATAATGTTTTAATTCCTCTGAAGGATCTTTCAATGTACTGATATCCACCAAAGCTAAAGTGTTGATGGAAGGGCGTTCATTCAAAGGGATCCACACATTGACGATTTCAGAAAACGCAACGTCATCAAGAGCTATCGAATCATCCTCAAAAGCCTCCTCCAATCCCTCTTGCAAAAGACGTTCAAAGGTATCCAATACGATTGGAAACTGGTCTTTAGAAAAATCGACGTGCGCCAGGGGGAGGATTTTCTGTGCATTCCAGAAATTTCCCGTATGTCTATACTGAAGAGGGCTGATAGGAATGACAGCATCGAATGGAATCCCTTCTTTTTTCCCCCAGTCGGTCAAAAATAAGCGAACATCCTCGTAAATGCAAAGCATGTTGTGATAGGATCGTTCCTCTACGTAATTTCCGAGATGTTCTACTGTTTTTTCGTCAAATGTGCAAAATTCAAACCCATTTTCTTTGAAATTAAACTGTTTTGTGATCTCTAGCCCTGAATAGGCATGAATGAGTGGCGTCTTCTTTACCAAAACACCCTCTTCCGTAAGGCGCTCGAAATCATCTGCGCTAATGGTTTGATCTTCTAAAGAAGGACGATTGGCGAAGTAGATCGATGAAACTGCCTGTTGCGCTTTTTCAGTGTTGGGTTGAGCGCTGCCTGTCACAACAGTCTGGTCGGAAGAGTCTTGAGGGTTTTGGAAACCCGTTTGATTGAAACTGTTTACTGTTGACATTATAACTCCTGTGTTTTTTTATTTATAATAACTTTAATTATATCATTAAATAGATTTAATTTAAACTATGTATAAACAATTTTTTTTATACGGAGTGGGTTTAAGGCTTAAGTTATTGATATTCTGAGTGTTAGAGCTTTATCTTAAAGCAATTTCTTTGTGCGACAGAAAATTACTTGAAGAAAAAAACCGCTGAAATGCGACCATATCTCGTTGGTAATCAAGTAGCTAGGGATTATAAAGCAGATCAGCGAGGTTTTTTCTTCAAGTCATTTTTTGTCGTATACGAAGGTGATTTTGGACAAAAGATCGAGGAAATAGGCAGTGGACCAGGTTTCTAAGACATTGGGGTTACGAATAAAATGGATGACATCTGCTTTGGCCGCAGCAATATCCAATGCTTTCATGCGTTGAGTATACAATTGTGAGAAAATTTCAGGCGTTAAATGGAGGTCTTTCTCAATGTAACCCGTTTGTTTTAAGCGCGCCTCAAGATGGGACAGATGAAGGGGGATTTTTCTAGCGACATACCAAACCAGATCATACCAATCTCTCCCTTTAACACGCCCTTTCCATTCTCTTGCTAATAAGGCGCTCATTTTTCCTGCGAAGAGATCGGATAAAGCATAACTTTTAACATAGTACAACCCAGGGAGATGCATTTCAGTCATTTCCGTTTTAAAACCAGGAGGGGGATCGGTATCGATTTCGATCTTTATTTTAATATTTTCATCGACATGAATGCGTTGTCTTTCTTGTGCGTTCAAGCCAATTCGTATGACCTTTTCTAAGGTGTTTCCCTTTAGAAATGCAGACAAAACGGCACTTTGATGTGTTTTTTCTTTTTTTTGGATCGAAATATCAAATCCATAACTTTGAATATGTAATTCCACTGATTTTAGGTAAGGCTCCAATTTGAAATGAGGATCAGGTTCGAGAAGGGAAAAATCCAAGTCTTCGCTAAAACGATCGAGTTGATACAAAATTCTCAAACAGGTTCCTCCGTAAAAAGCACCTTTTTCAAAGAATTTTGCCCTTGCTAAACCTTCCAAGGTAATTTCTTGGATGATTTCTTGGAGGGCATTTCTGAAATCATCTTTCGTCTTACAGGAGTATTTTTTTAGCCACTGAGTGATCACTTGATTAATCATAAATTGCTGCAATAAGGAGGTTTGTCATTTGGTAGGCTTTGAGGATTTTAATGATGGTGTTTTTGTTTAGTTTTCTTAAATCAGATGGTTCCATTCGGAGATTTTCGTAAAGGTGCTCTTTCATCTCACTTACAATTGAAATGTCCTTGACCTGGGAAATAAAATCGACCAACGCTTTTTCAGGACTTGCCATCAGGTAGCTCCCTTCCTGAGGAAGTTCTATGCTGATGAGTCCTAGGGAATAAACAGAAGGTGGACGTCGTGAATAAGAAAAAGTGGTTAGGGGTGTTTGGAATGTTTTTGAGCGATTCAGGCAAATGCTCGTGATCGTCATGACTCTCTCGGGAATCAGCCCATATTTTGATAAAGCGTATTCAAGTGAGATATAGGAAGGGGAATAGACGAGGTTGGCCAGAATTTCAAGGGAGATCGCTTTTTTCTGGTGGTGGGATCCAAAAATGTAGATCCCTTTTCGGATTCTAATAATGGACTTATTTTTCAAAAGAAGGGAAATTTTATCGCGCGGCTTCTTATATTCCCTCAGGTGGTGCATCAGCACTTGGTAGTCAAAAATCTCACCCTGGACAGCTTCTCTTAAGGTTTCAAAAGACATTCTTACTTTATACCCCTTTTCTTCATTTTATCTGGTCTGTGCTCATATGTCCATTATTTCTGGACATACGAGCTTTTGTTATTTATGTAAGTTGCTTATTATTAGTCGCTTGCGTTTTGTGTAAAAAGTGGGCTTGTGGATAAACGGCTCAGTGTATTACTCCCCCCGTCGTTTGTTTTTTACTCTAAAAGAGGTGTCTGTGTTTGAGTTTGATGCGAAGGAATCGATCCTGCGCCCGAGAGGAGCGCGTTTTGTCGTGTACAAAGAAGCAATCTAACGGCTGCCGGGGAACCCGACGACAGCTTTATAGCAGAGGAGGAGGTGTTTGACGCCGTTCATGGCGCGGTGAGGCTTTTCTTCCTTAGGCAGGCTGTGGAAGACGGCGATTTTATCCTTGGAGTAGCCGATCTCCCAGGGAAAGTTCCCTTCGCCCTTGGCGGCGCTCTTGAGCGATTCGACCCAATGCATCGAAGCGAGGTCGAGCCAGTGGTAGGGCCAGAGCATCTTTTCTTGGGCATCTACGTCGATAAGTTGGGAAAAGAAGACCCGGTCGAAGGAGGGGTTTTGGCACATAAAGACAGCGGCGTTGCGTTTGATCCCATTTTTGTCGAAGTGGATGCAGATTTGTTCAGCGACAGCTTTCCGAGAAGGCGCCCTTTCGACTTCTTCCCACGTAAATCCGTTGACTTTAAGGCTTTCAGGATCGCTTAAGGCCCACTCCTCAGAAGAGGTGGCGACGATCGACTCGAATGTATCCAAAACGTTGCCAGAAAACACATCGACGATTTGGAAAGCGATCTCGATCACCTTGTGCTTTTGCGCATTAAGACCATTTGTCTCACTATCTAGAAATATCCCCAGCACGGTAAACCCTATTTAGTTTGTATACTCCAGTCGGCCTCAAACTTGGAATTTGGCCGGCGCGAAAGCTCCCGCCAAATTCCAAGTTTGAGGCCGACTGGGGTATATATACCCCTTCCACCTCAATCGTAACCACAAGCAAACCGATTAAAAGCCTCAAAATTCGAATCAAAGGTCGGGGTCAATATTGAATTTAATATTAACCCCGACCTTTGATTCGAATTTTGAGAACTTTTCATTCGGTTTTCTTGGGTACGATTGAGGGGAAGGGGTATATACCACACTCGGCTTGAAGGACCCGATCCTTCAAGTTGTTTCGGTATACCCAATCACTTGGGTATAACAAGAAGGGATGGATCTTGCAATAAATATTTGTTTGTTGACAACGGTTAAAATAATTACTACTCTTCAGTTTCAAAGGCTTGAGAGGCTTTGGGGAGGGTTATGCACATTAATGGGGGGATTTCCGATCAGACGCGGCAGCTAATTAGCGACGGGTTGGCTGTTTTTTTGGCTAATACGTATGCTCTTTATCTAAAGACACAAAATTTTCATTGGAATGTCACAGGGCTAGAGTTCTATTCCTTACACATTCTTTTTGAAAAACAATATCAAGATTTGGCGGAAGCGGTCGATGAGGTTGCTGAGAGAATCCGGGCTTTGGGATTTTATGTCGATGCGACGTTTCAGGGATTTAAAAAAATGGCGACGATCACTCAAGAGGATAAGGTGTTAAGCAGCAGAGAGATGTTGCAAAGTCTTATCGACGGGCATGAAAATTTAATTCGCCATGTCCGCAAAGTTGCAGAGATTTGCGATCAAGAAAAAGATTTTGCGACAGTCGATATGATCGGCAGGCGTCTAGGGGCTCATGAAAAAATGGCTTGGTTTTTGCGCTCCTCGATCTGAACCGTAGGAAAGGTGTAGAGCCAAACCGATAGATCTGGTATAGTCCTGGCCTTTTACTCAAGTAGATCTGATGGCTATTGCGCCCCAAAAGTACCGAGAGATTCTTTTTTTATTGCTCTATAGCTCCGATTTTGGGAGCGAGGATGAGGTCGTGGAGATCCTCATGGCGCAGCTCTCTGTCAGTAAGAGTGCGGTGCGCGAAGCTGTGGCTCTTCGGAAAAAAATTTCTGAAAAGCTAGGCGAGATCGATCTCTATATCCAGCAGCATTCCCAATCCTATGCGCTCGATCGGATTCCGATGGTAGAGCGGACGGTGTTGCGCCTTTCGATTTATGAGCTGTTGTATACTAAAGAACTCTCACACAAAATAGTGATTTCTGAAGCGATCCGCCTAACGAAGAAATTCGCAACGGTGGACGCGGCTCATTTTGTCAATGCGATCTTAGATGCGGTGTATACCCATGTTGTTTCAGCAGGACAAGTCCCTTAAAGAGTTATCGACTTTTGGCATCGGGGGGCTCGCCCAGTACTTTTGCGAAGTCAAGACGATTGAAGAGATGCAGTCGATCCTAGAGCATTGCCATTCTCAAAAATTACCCTTTCTCGTCATCGGCAAGGGGTCGAATTGCCTTTTCGACGATCGAGGATTTAAGGGGCTCGTCATTTTAAATAAGATCTGCTTTTGTCGGTTCGAGGGAGCGCTTGTCTCTGTCGGAGCAGGCTACAGCTTCTCCCTTTTGGGCGCGCAGACGGCGCGCAAAGGGTGGGCGGGTCTCGAATTCGCCTCAGGCATCCCCGGATCTGTCGGGGGCGCTGTTTTCATGAATGCAGGGGCGAATGGAGCGGAGACCCAAGATACGCTAATCGCGGTGAGTTTTGTCGATGAACGGGGTGTTTTAGAAACCTTATCCAAAGATCAGCTCGCCTTTTCTTACCGCACCTCTTGTTTCCAAAAGCGCAAAGGAGCGATCGTCAGCGCCACATTTTCTCTTACTCCCGCAGAAGAAGCGCGCAAAAAACAATTGGGGATCATCGAATACCGCACCAAGACACAGCCTTACCAGGATAAATCGGCAGGTTGTGTGTTTAAAAATCCAGAAGGGTATGCCGCTGGAGCTTTAATTCAACAGTGTGGGCTAAAGGGAAAGAGAATGGGGGGTGCTGAAGTTTCAGAGCTGCACGGGAATTTCATCGTCAACCGCGAGGGAGCCACTGCAAAAGAGATCCTAGAACTCGCAGAGCATGTCAAAAGGGTCGTCAAAGAACAGACAGGGATCGATTTAGAACCAGAGATTCGGTATATAGATCATGTTTCGTGCTGACCTACATTGCCACACCACGTTCAGCGATGGGAGCTTCACTCCAGAAGAGCTTCTCCGCCACGCCAAAGAGATCGGTCTCTCAGGGCTTGCCATTACCGATCACGACACGATCGACGCCTATACGGTAGCGCCTAAGATTGCAAAAGAGCTCGGTCTAAAATTGGGAAGTGGGGCTGAGTTTTCCTGTCACTTCAAACAAAAAAATGTCCACATCCTCGCCTACGATTTCGATTTAAAGAGCGAGTCGATCCGTTCGCTTTGCCTCAGGCATATCGAAAGGAGGCGGATGCGTAATTTGGAAATTCTAGAAAAGTTAAGCCGCATGAGCATGCCGATTTTCGAAGAGGAGCTCCAAGCGATTAGTCAAAAGAGTATCGGCCGGCCCCACATCGCTCATCTCATGGTGCAAAAGGGATATGTCTCCTCGATCACGCAAGCATTTGCCCTCTATTTGGGGGATCAATGCCCTTGCTATTCAGCTGGGAAACCGATCGCAGCCGAAGAGACGATCGACGTGATCCATGCAGCGGGTGGCAAAGCATTCATCGCTCATCCCCATCTCATCAAGCGGATGTCTGAAATCAAAGCACTGCTCGAGCTGCCTTTCGATGGAATCGAGTGCTACTATGGGAACTTCCGCAAAGATCAGGAGAGACGATGGATCCAGATCGCAGAAGAGCGCCACTTATTGAAGAGCGGCGGATCTGATTTTCACGGCACCGACAAAGATTACTTGCGCTTCGGCTCTTCCTGGGTCGATGAAGAAACCTTTAACCTCATTTTCCAAAAATTATGTTAATCCAGACAGGTACCCAGTCTCTAGAGAGCGCAGAAGCGTTGGACCATGCACTCGGGTTCCCCTCGCGCGCTTACCCTGTGATCCATATCGCAGGAAGCAATGGCAAAGGCTCCGTCGCTCTAAAAATCGCAAAAGCATTGGAGCTCAGCGGCTACCGGGTCGGCCTCTACACCTCTCCCCATCTTTTCTCCCTGCAGGAGAGAATCGCCGTCGGACAGGAGCTGATCCCCGAAGAAGTGGCCCTAGAAGGGATTGCGAAGATGCAAGCGCTCGGTGCACGCTCTTTTTTCGAGAGCATGACATTTGTGGCCTTTGAGTTTTTTAAAGAGAAGGGAGTCGATGTCGCCGTCATCGAAACAGGGCTAGGCGGGCGCTTTGATGCGACAAATGTCGTCCAGCCCATCCTATCGATCATCACCTCGATCAGCAGAGAACACACATCTCTCTTAGGCGATCAATTGGAAAAGATCGCGCAGGAAAAGGCGGGGATCTTGAAGGAAAACGTCCCTGTCGTCCTAGGACCTAAAGCCCGCTTTCAGGAGATCTACGAAAAGGGGAAACAGCTCAACTGCCCCCTCTATCTCTCCAAAAAAATCAGCCACTTTTTCGATGAGGAAAATAGCGCCATTGCAGAACTTTCCCTCGGTGCGCTCAGCACCCATTTTACCCTCACGCCCTCTGCAATCCACGAGGGGATTGCGCTACGCCCCCCTTGCCGGTTTGAGAAGATCAACGGCGTGATCTTCGACGTCGCCCACAATCCCGACGCGATCTTTCACCTGATCCAGGCGTTGCACCAATTCTACCCCGATCGGACCTTCCGCTTTGTGGCAGGGTTTTCAAAAGATAAGGAATTTGATCTCTGTCTCGATCACATGGCAAAAGTGGCTTCGATGATCCACCTCGTCGAGGCTCCAAGCGAAAGAGCCGCCAGTGTCGCTCTATTGGAAAAAGCACTCGCTTCAGAAAAATGCATGAAGCACGCCAGCATTCAAGAGGGCGTATCCAACGCCCTTCTCGCTGCGCGCTTAAGCGGAGATCAACTCGTCATCTGCGGCTCTTTTTACATCATGCAAGAGGCAAAAGAGGCCATCTTAGTCGGAACTACTCGATGAGCTATATCCCTTCGATAAGTTAGGAACGCGAATAGAATCGATCAGTAGTCTTCTCATGTGGTCGAATTCTGACGAATAACGACGGTTCTCCCCCTGCTGCAACCAAATTACGATATTTATCAGTCTTTGAGTCGTTTCTGTCCATTGTTCTCTTAAAGAAGGGTCTTTCAGTAGGATTTCTTGATTTATTTCTGCGAAATCTTCAACAAATAGCGGAAGAAATCCTTGATAGAATGTTGGGTAAATCCACTGACTGTTTTGTTCCATGAGGGTAATGGCCAGATCACCTCGCTGAAGACGTAGTAGAGCTGTACAGATATTCACAATTCGATCGTCGTCTTTATAGGCGATTGCGCATTCCATTAAAAGTTCTACAGCTTTCGTTTTTTTATCGACGGCCTTTTCTGTGTATTTATTTGCAATTTCTAATAAAAGATTGTGAAGGACGATTCCTGTGTAGTTCGAGCGGATAAATGATTCAGTAGCTTCGAGGTCTTCTTGCTTAACGCACTTCTGAATGACGCTACTCAATAGTTGATCCGTGCTCTTTTGGTAAGGCAAAAGATTGCTTTCTTGGCGCATAGAAATCAAGCTACAGGCTTCTTTCAAATGTCCAGCATTTACCAGTTTTTGTACTCCTTTTTTGAGTACACCTAAATCGAGATGGAATTGATATTCTTCGATGAGAGGCTTGGCCTTCTCAAGCTCTCCTCGACTTAGGTAGGCCATTGCCAAACTTTTTGCGAGGCGTTTTTGTGTTTTTGGCTCGAAAAATTCCTCGCTGACAAAACGACGAAATGCTGTGTCCGCCGTCGCAATGCAACCTTCTTCAATGCACACTTGACAGAATGTTTTATTTAGCAGCTCGTGTTTGTTTTTTACTAAGTTCAAGGAAGTGCATTTCTGTATTAAAGAAAAAACATTGCTGAAGCGACCTAACCGAATCAATGGTCTCATAGTCTCCTTTGCCCAAGCTCTGCCAAAATCGCGTGTGGGGTGGAATTTAGGATGTGCAGAGAGGAATTTCATCGCTTCCTTGCCGTGGCCACTAGCAAAGGCCATTCGCAAAGACCGGTTATGGATAATCTCATTCGTGAACATAGTCTCAGGCTCGGCATTTAAAGAAGCTAGTAGCAATCCAAGACTCCCGACGATTTCAATGATGGTCTTGTAGGGTTCCTTTCCGTTGCAGGCTTTACAAGCTTTATAAGCTGCATGTATTGCCCGAAGCATGGGATCTACATCGTTGTCAGTACCGGCGGATTTCCCCATCATTTGTTGGCATATTTCTGCGATTTCTCTTTCTACTTGAATCTTGTAGGTCAAAATCTCAGTGAGACTCTCTGGTTGTTGCAGCTCGTTTCTCTTCAGCAATCGGTTGCATGTGTTTTCAAGCAGTTGTTTCTGTAGAGGGAAACTTGCGACCAGCGGCTGTTCCACCAAATGCGTTAGGAGCTGGATGTAAGATGAAATCAGGGGATCCTTTTTGCTGTCGCTCCATTTCACATCCATCATCCATGTGTTCCATAGGTAACAGACCTTTGAGACGTTTTCCCATGATTCTAAGTCCAAAAAGGTAAATATGTGACAGATCAATTCATCAGAAAGAGTAGCGACAGGACCTTCTTCTCGGTTGTTCGCGCGCCATTCAGCGACGGTGTCGTGGCACTTTTTAGTAACAGAGCTCAAATGCGTTTGATCCTCGGGATTGAGGAAGGAGATAATCGTGTAAAGGGAGTCGTTTGTAAGATGAACATTCCCTCTAAAACACTTCTCTTGGGGTGTTAGTGTTTTATATGTTTCCAATATATTCATTTTATTCCTAAGATTGGTTTTTTTATGTTTTAATGTATGTTTTTTTATTTTTGCGTGAAGTTAATTTTTAATAAATCGATTTTATATTATTTGGAATGAGCCGCTAAGCGGCTCTTTTTATACCATGCAAGAAGCGAGTAAACTGTTTTAGTCCAGGCTACTCGAACTCGATGATCTCGAGTCTAGACGATTCCCGTCAGAGTCGGAGGAGAGCATAGAACGCCTCAGGGTTGCTGTAAGTTTTGACGGAAACGTAATCTGATACTTCGCCTCTAACCAGCCTAGCATATTGATTAGTCTTTGGGTGATTTCTGTGCAAGGGTCTCTCAATGAGGCGTCTCTCTTCATCATTTCGCGGGTCATTTTTGCGAACTTTAAAAGAAATTCACCAAGAAATGCTTCACCAAGCGTCATCCATGCAGCGTTTTCTTCTAGAAGGGTCATAGCTAGATCTCCCCGGTCAAGATGTAGCAGAGCTTCACAGATCTCCAAAATGCGTGTATCGTCTCCAAAAGCATCTGAGCACTCCATCAGAAGTTCTAAAGCCTTTTCCTTTTTATCGACTTTCTTTTCAATGCATCTATTTGCAAGTTCCAATAAGAGAAGGGTGCGTGCATCTCCTTTATAGTTCGAACGGATCAATGATTCAATAGCTTCAAAATCTTCTTGTTGAGTGCAATTCTGAATATAGGTCTTCACAATGCTTTTATCGCCTTCAAAAGCAGCTGCGCATTCCATCAAAAGTTCTAGCGCCTTTTCCTTTTTATCGATTTTTTTTTCCAAGCATCTATTTGCAAGCGCTCCTAATAGGCGGGTGCCTGCCTTTCCTTTGCAATTCGAACGGATAAATGATTCAACAGCTTCGAGCTCTTCTTGCTCGGTGCATTTTTGAATGACCAGACCCAATAGAAAGTGCGTCAGCTTTTGATAACCGAGAAGCTTACTTTTTTCGTGTAGGGAAAGCAGGCTAAGGGCTTCTTTGACGTGTGATCCCCTTATCAGGGCGTGCACTTCTCCTTGGATTTTCTTTGGGTCGAGATGGAATTGGTATTTTTCGATGAGAGGCATCGCCTTTTGAATCTCTCCTCGACTTAAGTATTGCATTACCAACTCATCTGCCATCTCTTTCAGTACTTTTGGCTCGCAAGATCTCTCGCTGACAAAACGACGAAACGTTGCATCTGCTGTGGCAGTGCAACCTTGTTCGATACAGGCTTCAAAGAATGTTCTCTTTAGAGAGTCTTTTTTGGTTTCTAGGTCCAAGGAGGTGGGGTGCTGCAGCAAAGACAAAGCTTTACTGAAAAGGCCTTGCTCAATCAATAGGCGCATAGTCATCTGCTCCAAATTAGATACTAGCGGGAAGAATTTCATCAGTTTCTTGCTGTGGCCACGACAAACGACTGAAAATGCAGCCTTTCCAAGGATGTTGGCATAGCGATTACGTGTTATATCCCCAGTGTCGTGATTTACAGTATTTAGTAGGAATACAAGGTTCATGATGATTTTAGCGATAGAGTCGCAGGGTTGTAGTTCCTCGCAGGCTGCTCTATAGGCTGCATTGAGTGCCTCATTCAGGATCTCTATGTCCTGGTCAGTTTGGGGGGAGCTTCTCACCATTTGTACACATATTTCTGCGATTTCTCTTTCTATTGAAACGGGGTAAGTCAAAATCTCAGTAAGGCTCTCTGGTTGTAGCTTGTCTCTCTGCAGCAGTCTGTTGCATGTGTTTTCAAGCAGTTGTTTCTGCAGGGGAAAATCTCCCAGCAGAGGCTGCTCCACCAAATGCGTTAGGAACTGGATGTACTCTGAAATTAAGGGATCTTTTTTCTGTTTACGCCATTTCACATCCATCATGCATGTGTTCCATTGGTAACAGACCTTTGAGACGTTTTCCCATGATTCTAAGTCCAGAAAGGTAAATATGTGACAGATCAACTCATTAGAAAGAGTAGCGGCAGGACCTTCTTCTTGATTGTTTGCGCGCCATTCGGCGACGGTTTCGTGGCACTTTTTAGTGACAGAGCTCAAATGCGTTTGATCTTCGGGATTGAGGAAGGAGATAATCGTGTAAAGGGAGTCGTCTGTAAGGTGAACATTCCCTCTAAAACACTTCTCTTGGGGTGTTAGCGCTTTATATGTTTCTATTATATTCATTTTTTCCTAAAAGTTGTTTGTATTTTATTGTTATATTTTAATCGCTGTTGTTTTATTTGTATATGGAATTATTATTTTAATTGACGGATTTATGTTGTTCTAAAGGAACTGCTTAGCGGCTTTGGGAGGGCCTTAATAGCTGATTGGTAAAAGGGGTAGGAGGCGCCTTGCGGCCCCTCCTACCCTAGATGGGGGGCTATGAGAAAAGGGCGATTTTGGACTCTCCGGTGTCGTTTAGCTCAGAAACGCCCGCAAAGAGGACATCGAGCTGTCTTTCCGTCGGGTAGAGGTCTGTGTTATTCGCCAGATCATTTGCTGTGGCGATTAAAGCCTGGCAGGTCTCTAGAGGGTTGATAAACGCTTCTGCTCCGAGAAAGCGCATGTGCCCTTCGAAACGGCTCTTATGCTTTTGGGGGAGGGTCTGAAAGTGGATCTTAGCCTTTTTTAGGTTTCCATTGTGGACTGCTCTTGCAATGTCGAAGAGGTCTTCGATTTCTCCGGGGATGAGTTCGAGCATGTCCAAAGAGCGGATGTTTTGTTGTTGGGAAATAAACTCGAAATGAGAGGGGATAGGTCCACCCTTTGCCTGGCTAAGGGCGCACTTGGCATCAAATAAAATTTTGTTTTGCTCTTGAGAGGGAGCGTGATTTTTGAGTAGAGCCTGGATATGCGATTCGAGTTGTTGGATGGCGCGAGGGGAGGGGGCCCCTTTTTTTAAGTCGAGAGCCTCTTTTTGAATCTGAGAGATCTCCCATTCGACCGATCCATCTTCTAGTTTTTGGTAGAGATCGACGCAGCGTCCTTGTAGAGATTCTAAAAAAGGATTGTCATTTTTTTGGGCGAGAAGGGCCTTAAATGTCGTGTCTAATCGGTTTGATAAAACCTTGTATTTCTTCGGAGAAATAGGCGCAGTGTCTATTTCTCTCGCAATGGTTTGCACCTGAAAGGGCAAACCCTTTTGACTTGTGATGAATCCCATAATTGCTCCTTATTATTATTTGTAATATATATTACAAGGTCGCAATTAACCTTAATTACATCATATTCCTAATCTATATAAGTGTCAATTAGTTATAAATTATTTTAATCTTTGATTCTTTTGAATTAAGAAGAGGGAAGGGGAGGCGTTGCGGTTGATCCACCGGTGGTGGCAAACGCTATAATGGGCGGGATCGAGCCCTTTTAAGTACTGAAGCAGAGCGACTTCCTCTTGCGCTCCTTCAGTGTGGCCGGGGTAAGAGACGATGGAAATCGCCCCACCGGGGAGCAGAAGAGAGAGTCCCTTTTCGATACTGGTGAGAGTACTTGAGGGAAGCGTTTTGATCTCTTTATCACTGCCGGGGAGATACCCTAAGTTATAGACGATCAAGCGGATCGGTTTTTCTAAGGCAAGTGGAGGGAAGGTTGCATGGGAAGAACAAAAAAAATGGACATTTTTTTTCTCCTGGCAGGTCACTTTGGCTTTTTCGATCGCTTGCGCCTGAATATCTAGGGCGATGACACCCCCCTTTTCGTCGACTAAATCTGCCAAAACGAGGGTGTCTTTTCCATTGCCGCAGGTCGCATCGATGACCCAATCGCCCCCTTGTAAGAGGTTTTTCCAATAGGCGTGGGCCAAGTCTAGAGGTGTCTGAAAGAGAAAAAATTGCCGATCCATCTCTTGGAGAATAGCATTTTTATGAATTTTTCTTGGCTATAATTCCGTTCTTCATTTATCCTTCTCTTTTTTCGTACGGGGTATTAGCTCAGTTGGTTAGAGCGCCACGTTGACATCGTGGAGGTCAGCTGTTCAAGTCAGCTATATCCCAATGATTTTGTTAAGACAAACCGCCGCCCAATATTTGGGAATGGCTGTGCGGGAGTTGTTTCCTAAGGTGCATCTCGTAGGAGGGCAGGGGACATCCCAATTCTTCTACTACGACTTTTTATTCCCTTTTCCGTTTCAGAAAGAGATGCTCCCTCTCATCGAAGAGCGGATGCATGCGATTCTCCGCGAGAAAGGAGAGGTGCGACGCATCGAAATGGTGCCGTCGAATGCAGCAATGCTATTTGAGAGTCGAGAACAACCTCTCATCGCCGAACGCTTGAGAAATGTCTCTACTGCGACTGTGCCCCTCTGTCAAATCGGCGAGTCGATCGATTATTGCCCCGAGCCTTTTTCTCTAAACAATACTTTTAAGTTTTTCAAGCTCATTGAAGCATTGGAAATAGGTGGGATCACCCGGATTGTCGGAGTTCTCGAAGAGAATAAAGAACTCTTAAAACAAAAAGTAAAGAGCGCAGATCTCGCTGCACATAATCACTTAACGCTCATCGAATCTTTATTCTTCCCGCTCGAAGAGGATTCCCGTTGGGTTTGGCTCCCTAAAGCGAAGAAGATCCGCGATCGTCTGTGTGCCTTTTGGAAAGAAGCGCACGTCGAGCAAAACTTTAGTTTACTCTCCTCTTCCTCCACGACAGAGGAGGAGATGACGCGCGCCCATGTGGCGTTTTTGCGCTCTAAAAATTTTTCCAAAACGGCGGAATTGGGGACCCTCTCTTTTTGGGAAGAGGCTGATGTGCGTGAGGGGCTCTTCTCGGCAAATCGCTGCTTTACCGACCGTGGCTATCTCTTCTGTCCTAAGGAAAAACTTTTAGAAGAGGCGATTTCGTCCTTGCAATTCATTCTCAAAATCCCTAAAATCCTGTGTTTTGAGTTCGAGATCCTTTTGTCCATTTCGAGCGCTGGGAATCCCAAGGGAGCTGTACAAAGAGAAGCAGTAGATGTCTTTAAGCAGGCGTTGGGAAAGCTCGGGTTGAGTTTTACCACGTGCAAGGAGTATCATCGCGATCTGAGTGCGAGGATTGATGTTCTCCTTTTTGATTCGCTAGGAAGAAAATGGCGTGGCCCCTTTCTAGGTATCTCAAGATCAGATCTGAAGATGGGTCAAGGGAAACACCTCTTGATTCGCTCGGCATTTGGTTCGATGGAACGACTCATCGGTCTGCTCCTCGAAAATGCCGGTGGAGAGATCCCTTTTTGGCTCGCTCCAGAACAGGTGAGGATTCTCCTAGTTAGCGAGGGTGCTACCAGTTGGGCGGAAGAAGTGCATCGGGAATTGCGAACTCGAAATATTCGAGCGACAGTGGAAAGAGAGACAGATGCTCTTAAAGTGAGAGTGTCCCGCGCGACCCGAGAGAAAGTTCCCTTCATCGTATTGATTGGGGAGCAGGAAATCAGAGAGCGCTCTTTGACCGTTCGAGAGGGAACAGGGATTGACCAGAAGGGGCTATCCCAGAAGAGCCTATCACTGGATGGCTTTTGTGAGATGATCCAAAGTTGAAACGGAGTGGAAACGCTGAACTTGAAAATCAACCGAGAAATTCGAGCGCAGAAATTGCGCGTGATTGGTGAAGATGGCAGTCAGCTCGGCATATTGACGTTAGCTGAAGCGCTAACGAAAGCAGAGCAATCAGGACTTGATTTAGTCGAGATCGCACCTAGTGCTGACCCACCAGTTTGTAAGATTATCGATTACGGAAAGTACCGTTATCAGCTCACGAAGAAAGAAAGGGAGCAAAAGAAGACGCAGCACCAGGTTAAAGTCAAAGAGATCAAGATCAAGCCGAATACGGATGATCACGATCTCACAGTAAAGACTAAACATGCCCGTGAGTTTCTCGTTAAGGGAAACAAAGTGCGGGTCACCTGTATGTTTCGAGGGCGGGAGATGATGCATCCGGAAATCGGCATGCGGGCAGTCCAGCGGATGTGTGAAGGGATGACGGATATCGCTACCCCTGAAGCGCCTCCAAAAATGTTTGGACGCAATCTCTCCGTGATTCTAGCCCCAGGAGCAAAAAAGAAGTAAGAATCTATTCCAAAAATCGACCAAAGATTTTACCGAGATAGGTTCAGAGGAGAGTTATTGTGGCAAAGACGAAAGTTAAGAGAAAGACACATAAGGCAGTTTCTGCGCGATTTAAAGTGACAGGAACGGGCAAGTTAAAACGACGTCATCCAGGACGTCGGCATATTTTGACGAAAAAAGCATCTAAGCGCAAACGCCGTTTGAAGAAAGATGCTCTCGTCGACAAAGGACAGTTGAAGATGTATTCCCGTCTCATGGGAGTTGCATAAAAGATTTTGATCGTAGATTGGAGAATTAACAATGGGTAGAGTCACCAACGCTGTGGCCGCCAATCGCTCTCGCAAGCGTCTTTTCAAACGGGCAAAGGGTTTTGTCGGTGATCGTAAGAATCACCTCCGCCTAACGAAAGATGCTGTGATGTCGGCATTGGCATTCAATTACTGCCACCGCAAACAGAAAAAAAGAGATTTTCGCCGCCTCTGGATCGTCCGGATCGGTGTCGGTGCGAAAATCAATGGGATGTCTTATAGTAAGTTCATCTCAGGACTGCAAAAGGCAGGTTGCGCCTTAAATCGCAAAGTCTTGTCCGATATGGCGATCCGCGACCCTAGCAGCTTTGCTGCTGTCGCCGGGACTGCAAGACAAGCACTCGCTTAAAACAGCATCGCACCTTTTTCCGTAAGGGGAAGGGTGCTTTTTCTTCGATATAGGTATAGTCTTGCAATACTCACTTCCCCAAATCAAATCGGAATTTCAACGCGACCTCAGCCAAGTCCAACACAGCAGAGACGTCGAGCAACTCAAGGTCAAATACCTCGGGAAAAAAGGATCGATCCAAGCCCTCATGCAACAACTGCGCGACGCTACAGCGGAAGAGCGCCCCCTTTTAGGTAAGGAGATCAACCTCCTCAAAGAGGAGCTCGAGCAGCTATGCGAGCAGGCAGCTAGTAGCTTTGCTCAAGCAGAACTCGCAGAACAGTTAGCCCATGAAAAAATCGACATCTCCCTTCCAGGAAGAGAGCAGAGGATGGGCACGGAGCACCCGATCGGCAAAATGATGAACGAAGTGATCACTATTTTGTCTGGCATGGGATTTTCTGTGCAATACGGGCCCGATATCGATACCGATTACTACAACTATGAGGGGTTGAACTTCCCTCCTGATCATCCCGCAAGAGACATGCAGGACACCTTCTACATCACCCCCGAGTACCTCTTGCGCTCGCACACTTCTAATACGCAATTAAGGGTCATGGAACACCACAAACCGCCTATCCGGATCATCGCACCCGGCACCGTCTATCGCAACGAGACGATCAGCAGCCGCTCCCACGTCTTTTTTCATCAGCTAGAAGGGCTCTATATCGATAAAAACGTCTCTTTTGCCGATCTCTTTGCCACCATGCAAGAATTGTGGAACCAAATTTTCCGCACCCAAGTGAAGACTCGCTTTCGTCCGAGTTACTTCCCCTTCGTAGAACCTGGCCTTGAAGTCGACATCGCCTGTACCTCCTGTCAGTCCAAAGGATGCCGCCTCTGCAAACAAACGGGATGGCTCGAAGTCTGTGGCGCAGGAATGGTCCACCCAGAAGTGCTCAAGAACGGAGGGATCGACCCTGAAGAGTACTCTGGCTATGCCTGGGGGATGGGAATCGAACGCCTGGCGATGCTACTCTACGGAGTGAAAGATATCCGCATGTTCACGGAGAATGATTTGCGCTTCGTGTCCCAGAGCTGAGATTTTTGGCTTGATTTTTTTTTGAGTTGTGGCATAATGCCCAACTTTATCCACTTTTACGGAAGAGTGGCAGAGTGGCCGATTGCGGCAGTCTTGAAAACTGTTGTCGGGCAACCGACCGTGGGTTCGAATCCTACCTCTTCCGTCCTTTAATTTGCTGTATAATCAATTACGCATCGCAGAGTACATGGCATCTTTAATTCGCTGCTTTGTCGCATCATCGGTAATCCATGTAGCAGCTAGGTCATTAATGTCATGGCCTAAGTCTCTCGATTGACTCGTTGCATAACCGATCAATTCTTCTAGGATATCTATCCATTCTGGCAGATCTCCTTTAGAACCCAGTTCGCAACAGCGTTTGACAATTTCAAGGACCTCAGCTTCCCTAAAGTAGAAGATTAATTTGTTACAGAGGAATAGGATCGCATCTTTTCTCCTTGGGATTTCAGAAACTGTTTCGGCACAGAGTATCGCTGTTTGAGCTACGATACCGTAATCTCGAGAAAGTTGGGCAGTATCGTAGTCATCATTGAAAATCTGATCAATGATGCAACTCCCCATTCCCTCGAGGGCGTTTGCCTTTTCTCGACATTCTTTAGAGACTGTTTTAGAGCATAGTTTGATAATTTCAAAACCGGCTTCAATACAGCCGTTGTTGATTAACCTAAGGCTAATGCGCCAGAGAGCCATCGGTTTTTCAGGACAAGTTTCTGGGATTATTTCAGAGTACAGTGTCGCTAATTGAACGGCTTGCTCAGCATTCATTTCCGACGCTACTACGCAAGCTCTTTCCTGGAGCCTCTTTGCTATATAAGGTTCTTCCTCATCTGTTTGAAAATAAGGAATAATATTTGAGTCTAAGATCGCATGGAACGCTTCGAGATCATCTGCAAGTGCGAATGTTGTTCTTATGGCGGGGATACATTTTATAATGAAATTTAAGAATTTGCCGACATTGGTGTCTGTACGGAATTCTGAAAACTGCAAAAAGAGGTCGAACTCTTCTGGGCTTAACTCTTTGAGGAATTCCACAATCTTCACTTGTTTGTCGTGCTCGAGTGTCATCATTTCAGGTAAGGTTGTCGCATCCGTTTTGCCAGGAGCAATAGCATCGAGGGTCTCAGAGATAAATTTTTGGCGCTCAAGAGAGATCTTTGGTTGAGAGAGGAGATGCTTTTTTAGAAGTTCGAGAGTTTCCCAAAGCGATGAGAAGCGTTCCCTAACTTTAGAATGTTCCTCATCGAGCAATAATCGACCTATAGAGACAGTCCATTCCTGGCAGACCTGTGAAGTTCTTCCTCTGCCCTGTTGTCCCAGAAAGCCGAGAACCCTTAAAAAGATCTCAGTGGGAAGCTGATCGATGGGGAATACAGTCGTGAAGAGGGCTTTTTGGATAGAGGTAACATTACTGATGGCCTTCTTGAATAATTCCACGACCTGCTGGGATCGAAAGGTCTCGAGGTGTTGGTTAGAGCCTTTGTCGGCACATCCCAATGCCCCTTGTGAAGGTTGATCTAAATGGGAAAGAATGTGGCCAAATATTTTTTGGTATTCTGAATAATTGGGATTTGAACTGAAAAGAGAGAGTGACATTTTATGCTCCTTAATTATTTCGATTAAATTATTTATTAATTTAAATATTTTTTTAGTATTTTAATAGGTGTCGCTACTTGACGAAGAGGAGGTAGGGGCGGGGGGGTTAAGGGAGTCGAGCAGCATTTTCTTTTCTGGTGCAAATAGGGTTCCAGAAAAAGAATAGTGATTTTTGTAATAAGTAGTTTCCATCCACTCTAGGAGGTGGATCAATCTTTCCGTAAGAGCTGGGTAGCCTTCTTCTATAAACAATGTCCCATCTCTTTTCATAATCTCTTTGTTCATTTTTGCGAATTGTTTGGAAAATGCACTAAGCGACTTCTCGCATTCTCTAGTAGTTAAAGGGGTGTATAATAAGTTGTTTTGCTCCATCAAGGCAATTGCCAGATGAGCTTGTTCCAAAAATAATAGATTGCCACAGAATCCCATAAAGATTTCCGTGCCGATTTTTGCCGAGATAGCCCCGGATTCTGTCAAAAGTGGTAATGCTTTTTCTTTTTGATTGTTTTTGATGTACCTATCTCCAAGTAGAAATAGAAGTCCTCCAAGGATTCTTTCTCCCATGCCCTGCATTTCGTTACAGATCGAGCGGATAAATGGTTCGACAGTTTCGAGATCTCCTTGGATAACGTATTCATGACAGATTGTTGCCAGTGAGCTATCTGTGATCTTTTGATAGGGGAGAAGATCGCTTTTTTCGTGCACAGAAACCAAGACACGGGCCTCATCCCAATTTCCCCCTATCGCTAATCTTTCTACAGCTTCTAGCATGAATTGTGGATCGAGGTGGAAATGATATTCTTTGATGAGGGAGAAGGCTTCTTCAAGATTCCCTTTTTCTAAATAGGCCAGTGATAATCTTTTGGCCAGTTTTTCCAGTTTCTTCGGACTAAAAGAGTCTTGACAACGGGGAACAAAATCACGAAACACTCTGTTTGCTGTGCTAACGCAGCCTTCTTCGATGCATGTTTTAAAGGATTTTTTAATTAGAGTGGGAGTTAGGAGGGGCAAAGGTTGTTCTATTAAGGAAAAAAGTCTATTAAAAAGACCCCGACGAACTAGGGGCTCTACCAGTACCTCTGGCCAAGAGCGTCTTTGCTGTTTGAACGCATCCTTAATCTTGCGATCTGACCGGGCCAGCGGTAGAACGTGGAAAAATACCTCTTTGCCATGGCCGTCAGCAAAAGCTTGGGAAATGGCGTTGACGAGTGCATTATGCTCAGGGCGCAAATGGGGGATTTTGCTTAAGAGTCGTAGCAATACAAGGCTGTGGACGTTTTTGCAGATAGTCCTGCAAGCCTTCTCATTCTTGTCTATGCCGAATTGCCGTTCTATCAGTGTTGCGAGTAGATTCTCAGCATCTGTGGAAGTGTTTGTCATTTGCAAAAGCGTTGTAGCAATATCTTTTTCTATTTGCATATTATAGGTCAAAATCGCCGCAAGACTTTCAGGAGGTTCAATAGTATTTAGATTCAGTAGTTTGTTAGTTATCGTTTGAAGGAGTTGTTTTTGCAGGGGAAAAGATTCCATCATGGGGCAGTTGGTTAAATCCGTTAGGTAGGTGACGTAAGCGCGAATCATCGGATCCCTTTTTACCTCGCCCCATTTCACGTCTTTCATCCAGATATCCCATATTGTGCAGACTTGAGAAACACTCTCCCACGATTCTTTGTCTAGAAGGGTAAATGTACTATGGATAGCCTCTGGAGGAAGCTCGGTCCATAAGCTCTCTATTTGCGAATTTGTTTGTACTCTGTTCATAATCAATCCTCGTAAGAGTTTATTAATTTAAACATTATTATAATTGGATTTGTTTTATTTTTAAATTTAATAAATTTTTTAATTTGTGTAATTTTATGTTATTTGGAATGAGGAGTTTAAGTTGTGAAGAGAGGGGCCTCGCAGCCCCCGCTTAAGGATTCAAGAGATTACTTTATAAGAATAAGGCGATGAAGCCTATAAGCATAGGCTCTTTGATCGATAGATCCACCATCGAAGTGATCATTGGATGGGTATTAGAGCCTTATTTACTCAATTCTCTGGTAGTAGGGGTGGCCCTCTACTTTTTTGTATTCTTGAGTCTCTTCGTCCCAGACTTTGGCGGGCTCTAGGTTTTCTCCGTATTTGCTCTGGAGGAAGGCGACGGTGTCGTTGGGAGCCCAGACGGTCAGTCCGTCGAAGTGGGCTTTTTTAAGGGGGAAAATCTGGTCGTAGCGCAAGGGGGTAACGCAGGTCAGCTCTACCTTTTTCCAACTATCGGGGAAGGGGCTGTCTTTGAAGGTGAAGAAGTAGCCGAGTTCCTGTTTTGCCTCATCGATCGAGTAGTGGTAGATGTCGATGAAGTTTTTTGTCTCTTTGACGTAGAGCTTAAGGAAGGTCTTTGGGTAGGTGTAGCTAGACCAATCTTGGATCTGGTACTTTTGGGGATCGAGCTGGGAGAGGAGTCTTTTGACGTTTTCGTGATCGGGAACGAGGATGGCGATATCGATGTCCCAATCCCAGGGGATGATCCCGCCGTAACGGTAAGCTCCTAGGCATGTGCCGCAGTCGACCCACCACGCGATGTCATGGGCATCGAGAAGCTTTCCGATCTCTTTTAAGGTCCCAATTTCGATTTGCTGGCGTTTGAGTAATTTAGAGGGGCGTTTGTGCTCTAAACAGGGGATGAAGACGTCGGAATGGGAAGGATCGAGCCCCTGCGCGCGGTAGTCTTCGAGGTGAGATTGGATGATGGGGGCTTTTAAGCTTCTGCGGATCGCTCGGTTTCTCCTTCTGACATCGGGAGAGAGGTGGGCGATTCCTTTAAGTGTTGATCCGATCACTTCTCCTACGGGGAGTGCGATGATGGAAGCGAGCGTTTTAAACCAGTGCAATTTTCGGTAGTGAAAGGATTTTTGGATTTGATAGCTGACTTCTCCGTCTGCGTTGATTTTAACCGTCTTCCCATCGAAGAGATATTGCGATGGTGCGAGGAAGAAATTGCCGAATGATTCGAGGAGCGTTTCTCTCCCTCCTCTCACTCTGGCATTGAGAAAAAAGTTCTCGCGCATCGCGTGATAGGAGGAGACGATGGGGAGCCCGAGCGGCATGAGGATATCGCGTGCGAAATTGGCCTGGATCTGCTTTTTTTCATTTTGATCCGCATGAGAAAACGGGTGGGATAGGAAGACAAAACTGAATGTGAAAAAAAATAGCGCAAGACGATTGGTTTTTAAGCAAGAGACGAGCATAGCAGGATACCTCATTTTGAAAATATATATATCGATTTTTTGGGAAAGGTCCACAGAAATCTGAATTTTTGATGAAAAAAATGTGGGGGAAATGGTACTTTCTTCGCAAAAACAACCAGGAGTGCCCAATGAGAACGCTGCTTTCGACTTGCCTTTTGTGCCTTTCCATTACCTGTCATGCTCAAGAGATGTATACAGAGACTCTCTACCCTGAATGGCAACAGCAACTGAGAATGGATCGGATCTTGAAGCAGGATAAGACAGACTTACAAGATCTCGTGATCTTCGAAAACGACCGGATGGGAACTGTCCTCGCTTTGGATGGAGTGATTCAGACGACCTCGTCGGATGAGTTCGTCTACCACGAGATGATGGCTCATGTGCCTTTAATCGCCCATGGCAATGCGAAGAAAGTGTTGATTATCGGTGGAGGCGATGGGGGGATGCTCCGCGAGGTCAGACGCCACAAGAGTCTCGAAAAGATCGTCATGGTAGAGATCGATCCTTCTGTCATCGCTTTGGCAAAAGAGCATTTGCCCATGCTTTCTCAGGGCGCGTTTGGAGAGCCTCGACTCGAGCTGGTCATCGCAGACGGCTCTCGCTTCGTGAAGGAGACAGAAGAGCGCTTCGATGTCATCATCTGTGATTCGACAGATCCGATTGGTCCTGCTGAAGTGCTCTTTACGGAAGAGTTTTATGCCGATTGCAAAAACATCCTCAATCCCAAGGGGATCTTCGTGAACCAAAATGGTGTACCTTCCATGCAAGATTTTGAAGTGAAGGATACTTATGCGCGCCGTCTGCCCCATTTTGCGGACACGAGTTTTTATTTAGCTCCCGTCCCAACTTACATCGGGGGGTTCATGGCATTCGGTTGGGCGACAGATGAGTTAAGCTACCGAGACCTCTCTTTAGAAGAGATCGAACAGCGTCTTTCTGCTATCGAAGGGGAGATGAAGTATTATAACGCAGAAATGCACCGGGCGTGTTTTGCACTCCCTAATTTCATCCAGAAACTTTTGTAAAGGTAGCGATGTTACCCTCCGGACGTCCCCTTAGTTCCGATTATAACGAATATAACAGTTACGATGCCTATAGCAGTGTTTCTGCTGAAGCGAATGTCTCTTCTGAAGAGGAGGATCCCTCTATCCGCGGTGGCATTTTGAGAGGGCATTTTGTAAGCGAGGGTGGTCCAACTGCAGATCCTCGCATTCATGCCCTAATCCAAAAGAACGTTCTGCGATTAATAGAGCAAACAAAGAAAAGAAGCAGGGGAGATACAGAGACAGAGATTGATACCTCCTTTAAAAAGCTCCGTATCAATGGGGAATTTGTGGGGGGAGTTACGAAAATGAACCCGCGAAAAAAGCGGGTTCCACCCGCACTGAGTTTCCATTTTTGTCCCCCTTCAGATTCACGCTATGAGCAGTTAACCGATAAGGTATATGGGGCAAATGGCGTTTTTTGCGCTTTTTTTGATTTAGGAGATGGGACGTGCCTGCAAGCGGCACCCTTTTTTCCCGACAAGATTCAAACGAGCGAGGATCTAGAAGAGTTAATCGTACTTTCTAATCCTATCTGTCAGACAGGCAACCGGTCGCTCTGTTACTCGCCCTCTCATGAGTTATATTTTGAAAGCTTACAGAATGGGAAAACCTCTTGCGCTGTTCCTCTTTTTTATGTGAATCGATTAGTGCCAGGGAATTGGTATTATATTTTTCAAGAGGGAGAGCCCCTTTCTTCCACTGAGATTTGGAACAGGGTGCTTATTTGTATCGATAGGTACAATAAAATAGGTGGAAATAACCCTCTGCGCTATGTGAACGTGCCCGGTGAGGATGGGGAAGAAGGGCTTCTTGCCATCGATATCGGCTTCTGTTTTAAGGACCAAGGTGTCCACAGTGGGATCTTGTTTATTATAGAAAATAATGTTATTGCAAATAGTGTCGACGTAGTTAACTGCTTGAACGATCTTGGTTAATGATCTATTCCTTGAAACTGTCCTGGTGAAAATCTTAAGCTCAATTAAATTATTAATTGTGTTGTTTTGTCTTTAATTTCCATCTATAATACATAGTAATATTCGCTTTGTTTTTAAGCGCGAGCTGTTAATTTTATTTTTAGTGGGTTTTTATGTGTTTTGACTTGCCTTTGCGGGCTCGGTTACTTATTACGCAAACTTATGCAGCGCTCATAGAACAAGACCCTAATTCTTTACCCCCTGGATTCGAACAATCTCACCGATTCCCTAGAGTACAGGATTTTCAGCGCATCGCAGCCCTTTTTGGCAAAAATTTGCCAGAACCAGACTCTCCAGACCAAATTGAAGAAGTGATTTGCCACTTCGTGAAGCAAAAGACTCCTTTCTTGCTTCCTCTTTTCGCCCACGTTCCCTCTGCTTATCCGTTGTTTTGGAAGCATAAAGACTACAAATGTGTTGCTGATTTTATTGGGGTATTGGAAAAGATAGATTGGAAAAAATCTCTTATCTCTCAATTTTCATCCCACATCCCTTTTCAGAATATTATAGATTTGCGTGGATTTCTCTTTCAGGCTCTTTTGGAAATAAAACGAAGCACTGCTTCCCTTCCTCATGAAAAACAGCAGCAGTGTCTGATGAGTTTTTTATTTTATTGCATTAGCGAGCATCTCGAAACGGCAAGCATTTTTGCCTCTTTTGGGTGGAAGAAAGGCATCGAGGATTCTGGGTTATGTGAAGAGGATCTCGTCTGTTTTTTGTCTAATTACTTGCAACAAACAGGTCAATCGGAACAGGTTATCAGCTGGATGCAGGAATGGTCTTTGAGCGATGACGGCCAGGTGGAAATAGCGTTGGAATTAGTCAAGCGATTGGGTAAAGCTCAATTTTGCGCCTCTCTCCCTCATCTCTGTTCTAATCCCTCTCAAAGCCTTTTGTTCTTAAAGCGTTATGTAGAAAAATATGGAGAGAGTTTAGATGAATTTAAAGATCTGCCTCTGAATGAATCGCAGTGGTTTGAGTTAGCTTTGCACTGCGAGGGGAAATATTTTTCATACTTTCTCTCTAATAAAGAGCAATTTCCTCTTTTTAGTAAGGAAAATTATGCAGAAATCATTATGCGCTGTGCGCAGGCGGAATGGTGGATAGAGCGTGGTGTGAAGGAGTTTAACATTTCTGATGAGGATCTGTTGTGGAAGATTTTTTTAACGAGTGTCTTACGAGATCTTCAGCTCGATTGGAAAGAGCGATTTTCCGACGCGAGTCGTAGGGAATTTTATGAAGCTCTCAAAAAGGGAGCTGAGGCTCTACAAAACCCTATCTTGCAACAGAGTGAAAGCGCTTCTCTCATTTTGCAGTCTTTAAGAGAGAGTGGTTTTGTCGATCAGTGGGGAATAAAAGAAGCTCTTGAGCTTCATTTTAAGTCTATTACAGCGGCAAAGAGAGGAAAACTCGATGCGCTTTTCTGGCTCTTGCGGTTCATGGGAAGGTGCATGGCACAAGAAGTGCCTCTCGCTGAAGCCTTGACACACCCCTTTGTAGAGAGTGCTCTAGCACTCCGCGATCCCGAGATGCGCGAGACATTGGCCCCAAAAATCCTCTCTCTTTTATACCCCGCGCGCTCAAATGCACCATCCTCAAGCGCGCAGGGTATAACAGATCCAAGCCGAAGAAAATATGCAGATATGCAGTTGGCATCTAAAAAATCGCGAGAAAGGTTTTTTCCTAAGCACGCGCGCCTGCCTCTGCTGCTGCTTTCGCTGTCATTAGATCCAGAAGGGATCCCTCAAGATCTTTGCAATCCTTTAGTAGATCTCAGTAGAGATCGCATATTTAAGGACGCGCAAAATTTACAGACCTACCTTGCAGCCCTAACGCTCATTTTAGAAGAGAAAAGTTGGTCGCAGGAAGATAAAAATCATCTTTTGAGTCTGATCGTATCGACAGCACTGCCTAAAAAGAGCGCGTCAGATGATTCCAGAGAAGTAGAGAGTGTTGAGACAAAGGTTGAAAAACGAATGGAAGAAATGGTTTGTCTGCTACGAGCGATTTCTGCCACTCATAGCCTAATGGGATCTTTTTCTTTAACAAAAGAAAATCTCACTATGTACGGAAATGATATCGTAAAAATTCTCGTCGAGGCTTGTTGTGCCAAGATCCCCATGAAGCAGATAGAGCTTTTCAAGAAACTTCACGTTAAACTCAATGAGATGTTTAGAATTCCTCATGCATTGTGGATTTATGCGGGGACGCTTCAGCAATGCCAAGTGCGGAAGGTTTTGACACTAGAAAAGTATAACGAGATGAAAGTGGCACTGGCTTCTTTGGTCGATGCAGTGCTCCTCGATCTCGAAGATCCAAATGCTGAAAGCTATCGTAAACTGCGCTATTCGCTAGAGCGGAGCAAACATTTAAAAGAGATCTTCTCTAACAGACCCGAGCTCTTTGCTAAATGGCAAGAAAATAAAATCTTTTCGCTAAAGAAATTTAAAGCTTCCCACTGTCCTGATCTAAAAGGAATAAAATTTTCGTGTTACAAAGAGTGGACAATTGAATTCACAGACAATCCTGTGGACCTCATGCTAAGCGGGACAGAAACTCTGAGCTGTCAAGACATTAGAAATTCTTTGAGTAGAGCCGTGCTCGCCGGTCCCCTGGATGGAAAAAACAAAATCTTAACCATTAAAACGGGAAAGAAAAAACTGGTCGGTCGTCACATTTTGCGGATTTTGCGTGATCAAAAAAAAGAGCCTGTGCTTTTTCTCGAGAAACTCTACGCTCACGGTGCTTTTAATGGAATCTTCATAGGAGTCATAGAGCAACTCGCTAGGCTTGTGGCAAATGAGTTAAAGATTCCTTTGTTAACTAGCAAGGATCAAGCGAAGGTGGGCGCTGAACGGTATGAGGGGGCAATTTGCTCTTTGGGCAGTTCTGTGCCGTATGAGTATGTCGATGGGACCTCTACTGTTGGGGGTTCCCTGACGAATGGTTCTTTTCGATTGGAAGATACTTATTTTTACTAGAATCTTTTTCATGTAGTTTTTTATTAATTTTAATATTGAGTTTTATGTTAAACAAGTCGGTTAATTGACTTTAAAAGCGTTTTGAGCCATACTGTGCCCCTAAAAAAAGGAAGTTTCTGATGGCTCATATTAAAAGGAATTTTTGGTTGCGCAGCTGGGCGCGTCTTTGTGATTACTGTCTTCTTTTTCTCCTCTTAGGAGTCATTTCTCTTTTTCTCCCTCTCTTTTACGATCCTCTCTTCTATCTGTTCATGGCATTATCGATCCCCTTTTTGTGGATTCCTCTAGAAGCGCTGTGGATTGCGAAGTGGGGAACGACCTTGGGTAAACGGTTCTTTGGGATCTCTGTCCAGGGAGAATCGGGTACCCATCTGTCTTATCTCAAAGCTTTAAGGCGTTCTCTCTTCATTTTCCCACGGCCTGGGGTGATCCTACAAAAGAAACTCTCCTTTGTCAGAGCGTTAGGGGCCATTCTCTTGACGGTAGGCTGTTTTGCCTTTGGTGTCTTTGGCAACCTGATCACAGAGTGGGGAACGGGGATCCATCCCGCTGTGGTCATGGACGGTTGGGTGAAGTTTGAGTCGGAAAAGGCAGATTTTAAAATTTATTTCCCCGAAGACCCTCAAGAAGAATCGAAACAGATCATCCTTCCCGATACGGGCAAGGTGCTCGATTACGAGCAAATCACGCATGAGAATGAAGAGATCGCCTATTCTGTGACGCATATGAAGATCCCGAATAAGTGGAAACTCGCGGGAAATGCCACCTTGCTCAAATTGTCTTTGGAGGCGATGGTGAAGCACTCAGAGGGTGGGAAGCTCTTAGACAAGCAGTTCATTATGCACCAAGGGCACCGGGCTCTCGATTACACACTCATAGAAGAGGGAAAACGGATCAAAGGACGACTCATCGTCATCGGAAACATGATGTACAGACTGGCTGCTACCTCTCCTTCGCACTTAAAGGAGCAGGGAGAAGGCCAGCTCTTCTTAGATTCATTCGTCCCCTTTCAATCTCAAGATTGAGATAGGAGTCTATCCCAATAATGGCGTTATTGCATAAATAGCTGAATTTCACCACAGAGATGAAAACCACAGAGAGGAAATTTTTTAATAGGAATTTCCTCTCTGTGGTTTTCCCTCTCTGTGGTGAAATTGCATATATTCAGAATGGAATGATGGGGACCTAGATTAGGTCCACTTGGGTATACACAACAACGTCCAAAATAATCCCAAAAATCGACGAAAAATTTTACTGGGATAGATTCAGATTTTTAATCCAAAAACTACACTGTCTCTCTTTTGGTTTAGCTTCTGCTATTTTTCTCCAGGGGATGAGGCACTTGAGCTCAGGGTGGTGGATGTAGCCCCGTTTGCGCCAGAAATCGAAGAGGGGAACGAAGTCTTTGGGAAGGGTGGGATCGAGCTCGATATCGTCTGGGAAGTAGAAACAGATCGATTGGTAGGGTTTTAAGGAGTGGACGTGCGCTTCGCGCGCGTCAAAAAAGTGGTGTCCGATGCCTCTTCCTCGGTAAGTTTTGAGCAAAACAGAATCTCCGAAGAAAAAATAGGAGGGGATTTGTTTTTCAGGGAATGTCTTTAGGGTCGTTGGCTCTTCTAGTCTGAGGGGATATCCCAAGGATGCGCCGACGAGGGTCGCATTATCGAAAATCAAGACTCCGATCGACTCCTTACAAGCGAGCACTTTATTTAAGTGCTGGGTTTCTTTTACAAAATCGGGCTCTTCTAGGTAAGGGTACTCGCGAAACACTTCTGTTCTCAATTTAGCAATCCCATGCGCGTAGGGTTTTAGGCTAGATCCCGTGAACGTTCTGACGTGAATATCGGTCATCAACATCGTGACACTCCATAAAAAAAACAAATGTTTCCTTTATGACTCAAGGGAAGAAAAAGTTAAAGAAAAAAAAGAAGATAGGTTGTTACAGTGACTCCTTTACCTATTAAGGGAGGAATGATGGCTAAGCTCTATTTTCGTCATGGAACTGTGGGGAGTGCAAAGACGTTGAACTTGCTCGCGGTAGCGCATAATTACCGTCAGCAGAGCAAACAAGTGGTCTTGCTCAAACCAGAGATGGACACGCGCTTTGGAAGGGAGCGGATCAAATCGCGCGCGGGACTCGAGATGGCAGCGGACATCCTCGTCGCTCCGCATACGAAGCTCCTGAATTTGGAGTGGAAAGATGTCGATTGCATTCTGGTGGATGAGGCGCAGTTTTTATCGAAGACGCACATCGAAGAGCTCAGGACGCTGACTTTAGAGAAGGATATTCCGGTGATCTGTTACGGGTTGCGCACCGATTTTAAGACCAATCTCTTTGAAGGCTCTTTGCGTCTCATGGAGTTGGCTGATTCGATCGAAGAGGTCAAGGCTACCTGTCATTATTGCCACCGTAAATCGATTGTGAACTTGAAACACGTCGATGGGAAACCTATCGCAGAGGGACCGACGGTTCAGTTAGGAGCGGAGGAGCACTATTTTCCCGCCTGCTACCGGTGTTACACGAATGCGTTGAAGTTCGGTTTAAATTTCGTCGAGAAAGATGCTCTCGCGGTATCTGCGCATTAAGTCCACCATGAAGAAGAGGTTGTGGACGGTCGCGAGTGTCAAACTGATCGGCTCGTGCGCTTTGAAGAGGTGGTGGAGGTAACTGAGTGAAAATTGCCGGCACGTCGGACAAGGGCACCCCTCTTCTGGCGGGGAAAATTTTAAAGCGCACTCTCCCTTTGTGACGTTTAAGGGGCCCTCTCGCGTCAATAAGATCCCATGCCGTGCGACCTTTGTCGGATAAGAGGAATCGAAGGTATCGATGCCGAGCGGAATCGAGCGGTGGATCGAGGGGAGATCTCCGATACCAAGCAGGTGATTGGGACGGTCTTTAGGGAGATACTCCATCGTCTTTCCCAACATGTGGATCATCTCCTCTTTCGTCTTACCGACGCTGCCGCCGATGGCAAACCCATCGAAGGGTAATTCTGTCAAAAAGGCGCAGCTCTTTTTCTCAGCTCTAAATGGACGCCGCCGTGGATTACGGCATACATCGCTTGATTGTTGGGGTTCAAGAGGTGCTCCTCCACTGAGCGCTTTTCCCACCGGTGGGTGCGCTCTAGAGAGAGCTCGAGATCGAGATCGGGAATGTGATAGGGAGGGAGTTCATCAAAGGGGATGATGATATCTGCCCCTAAATCCTTCTGAGCACGCACAGAAGTCTCTGGAGTGAGCAAGATCTTAGCTCCATCGCGGTAGGAGCGAAAGAGGACCCCCTCTTCAGAGATTTTTAGGACGTGCCCTTCCTGCTTTTTCGTGCCTTTGCTCTTGATCTCATCTGTAACCGACCCATAGGCCAGGCTAAACACCTGAAATCCCCCAGAATCTGTAATGATCGGAAGCGAGCGGCGGATGAACTTGTGTAAGCCTCCCGCCTTTTTGATGAGCTCCGTTCCCGGCTGCACCATCAGATGGTATGTGTTGCAAAACATCAACTGAAGACCGAGCTCTTCTACCAGCGCATTATCGAGCGCTTTGATCGTCCCATTCGTTCCGACTCCGACGAAATTCGGCGTATCGATGGCCCCATGGGGTGTGAGGATTCGACCGACCCGCGCAGCGGAGCGCTTAGAAGTATGTAGTACCTCGAAATCAAAAGAGGTCGTCAAAGAAGAGGGGTCATCTTGCAGGATGGGCATGGAAAAACCGTTTAGAATAAGGGATTAAAAGACTCGTGAGAGCGATGATTGAGAGCTTGATGAGAAAGCTGATGACGATGATGTCGAATAGGTCAGCGACGAGCCCCCACAGCCCCAAGAGGGAAAAGAGGACGGTATCGATCAACTGACTACAGACGAGCGCTCCTACGTGACGTAAGGAAAAATTGGAAAACCGCTGTTTGAGGAGGTTAAAGAGGCGAAGATCGATCTGTTGCACGAGGAAAAAGACGAGAAGTGATGCGGCCATGAGCCGAGGGGAAGGGGAAAGGAGTGTCTCAAAAGCTCCCTGAGTGCTGTCATAACTGTTGGGAGTATAGAGGAGATGGAGCTGGGACATGCCCACAAAGAAGGCCAGCGAGAAAAAACAGATCCAAAGCGCTCGTTTTGCCGCCTCTTTGCCATAGAACTCGCGCAGCAGATTGAGTCCCAAAATGCTCCCGATCGCAAAGACATCACTACACGTCACATGGAATCCCAAGAAGTCGATCTGCTTGAGCACGAAGAGGTTCGCTAGAACAGATTGGAGCGCCACCCAAGTGGTGAGTGCCGTAGACCCCAGGCGCAGGGCCCCAAAACCAAATCCCACCATGACAAGAGTGTGCAAACAAAATAATAATTCATTCATAGAATGGAGAGAAGAATAGCATATCTGTCCCCATAATCTCAAGACCCTCCTCCTCCTCTCTCTGTGGTTAAGAAATTTTTACCACAGAGAGGGGAAACCACAGAGAGGAGAGGAAAAGTCTGAATTTTTCTTTGCTTAAAAACGAAGTTTGAGCGTATAAGCTCCTGCCAAAAAATGAAAAAAAATCTCAAAAAACTAAAGGTTTGTCATGCAAGCAGTCACCACGTCCAGTAGATGGCCCGTTTCCACACCACAAGAGGCTCATGAGCTCGATCGGCTCGAGCGATTATGTCATCGAGCGGAAACCTCTTCGAGAGACGATCTTTCATTATACAAGCTCGTGAGAAAAATGCAGGGTTTGGGGATCGTGCGTCGATTACCCGCTCTTTCTCACGATCTACGGGTTCAAAGGCTGATGGATCGACTCTCCCATTGCCAGACTCTCGCTCGGGAATGGGTAAGAGAAGATGTCGTGGCTTTTGACGCACTGAGGCTCAAGGCAAGAGGGTCTAAAGACTCTCAAGAGTTGCGAGAAATCTCGATCAAAATGAAGCAACTGAATCTTTTGGGGAAATTGGGACAGTTCAAGGGGACAGAAGAGAGCGTTGCGCGTTGTAATCAGATGACGCAAAGAGTGGAAAAAAGGGCTGCGCAGCAGCTGAATTTCGAAGTGAAAAAAACAGAGCAGAATGATCTTCACCTTTACGCTCTTGTGAGAAAGCTGTTGAATTTCGACTGCGGAGACCCAAAGCTACTCTCTCAGCTGCAAAGAAAAGCCCAAGAAAAAATCCAGCGGGATATCGACACTTTTTATCAGTTAAGCGCTCAGTCGCGAAGGTGTCTAGACGAAGACCAACTGAGAATCGCTCTCGATAAATTGGAAAGACTCAATCTCGTCGATAAACTGAGCTACTTTGATGGGGTAGAGGGGATTCAGCAGGAGTACCAGCTCGCATTAAAACAGGTGAGCGCAAAGATCCCCGCCCCCGGACTCCCTGATGATATTTTGTCCCTGATCTGTCGGCGCCTCTCTCTTCGTGGCTTGATTAGCTTTGCATGCACGAGCAGGGGAATGCGCAATGCGATTTATGGCAATTCCCTGATTTGGAAACATTTTTGGCAGATGCTTTATCCCACGAACCCTCAAACCCAATTGCCCCATGCAATACCTGTCGTTCCTCAAACCCACTCTCTTTTTAAACAAGAGATGAGACAGCAATTTCAAGAGAACCGCACTATGGGCACCTATACTTGCACCTCGTGGCCGCCACTTCCCCTGGATGGAACCTGTTTTCAGTGGCATGAAGGGCGGGTCTATTTAGCTGAATCAGACGGGAACATTTGCGTTTGGGAACAGCAAAAGAATGCAGGAAATCTCATGGGGAATAAGAGTATAAGATCTCTTATTGGCAATGGAAAGCAGATTCAGTGCCTAGAAATACATGCCCCTTTTCTCTGCAGTCACGCTAAAGATGGCGTTCTGAAGATCTGGGATCTCGAAACTTCTGGCTCTATTTTTAAGATCGAAAATT
Source organism: uncultured Verrucomicrobiae bacterium (assembly GCA_963818965.1). Lineage (GTDB taxonomy): Bacteria > Chlamydiota > Chlamydiia > Chlamydiales > Rhabdochlamydiaceae > JAZJZV01. The sequence goes on from CAWFUG010000009.1 coordinate 407,699, forward strand.
GCGAGAAGTTCAAAATTCACAATGGGGAAATTTATGCGCTTATCTTCAAGGAACAGAGTATCGAGAGTAAGGGGCGCGACACTTTCAACTATACCGTTAAAGAGAGGCGCATGATTCATGGGTGGGATTTGGCGACAGGTAAAAAATTGCAGAGAAAGAAATTTCCAGAACTTATTGTCGATTTCGATTTTTATGGAGATCACATCATCGCAGCTACTGCAGACAAGAAGATTAAAAAGTACTCTTTGGATCGGAAAGGGAATGCGACCGAAGTAGGAGAGATCCCATTATCAAATCTGTCTAAGGTGTCGTCTATTGACCGCTTGAAAATCGAAGAGGATCGGCTGGTGATTGTTCTCTTGGGTTACGACAATTATGCAACGTTGGGATGGTATGGTTTTGTGCTGCATCTACCGAGTGCAACACAAGATTTTCGCAGTCGTTTTAGCAGTCAGCCTCAACAACTCCTCATTCATGAAAATGTCTTGTACCCGGTCTTACCTTATGAGCAAAAAGTAGTCCCTCATATTTTAAGCTCGCACAGGCATCGATCCTCTTCTGGATTTGCTGATTCAGTAGAGAGCTGTTCTAGTTTTAATTTAAGTCAAACATCTCAGTTTGTTGTAAAAGAGAGGATTCAGCTATTGGAAACCAAGTGCTTTATCTATTCTTCTCTAACCGGCCATTTTCATGTTTTAGATTGGAAGACACCTCCATGTGCCTCTCTTTACTTACAAAAAGATCTCGAAAAGAGTTTGGAAATTCTCGAGGAAATCCAAAAAGTAGCAGGGCAAAAAAGGGAAAAGGTAGAAGAGCAAAAAGCGGGATATCGAGCGATCTCTTTCTTTTTAGACCAGCTTCCCATCGAGCATTTCCAGGCGTGCCTGAAGCCCCATTTAGTGACTGACGCGCCTTTAAACTCCCTCTTTTCAACCGTCCTCGAACGAGCCAAAGTGTTGATCCACATCGAACAGCTCTTGCACGCCTTCTACCACAAAGACTCTGATCTAGTCGCTGCTTTGGCAGAGCAAATCGAGGGGATGATAGGCATCGGCTTTTGGACCTGCTTTAATGAGTTTTATCATCGAGGCCCACCTGTTGGTGGTCATCTTGTGGATCCCAAGGGAAACTTTAGTGACTCGGAAGGGGATGTCAAACGGCAGATCGCATTTTTAAAAGAAGTCCGAGAGAAACTGTCAGCGGCTTGGGGTGGAGATCTCGCCTATCCTACGGTTTGCGCTTTTCCCACTGAATTATTTGCCGCCGAACAATGAAAAAGTTCTCAATCACTAAAGGTTTATCATGCACGCAGTCCCCGTAGCGACGCATAACAGGTGGCCCGTCTGGACACTACAAGAGGCCCATCAGTTGGATAGGCTTGAGCGCTTGTGCCATCGAGCGGAAACCTCTTCGAAAGACGATCTTTCGTTTTATAAGCTCGTCAGGAAAATGCAGAGTTTGGGGATCGTGCCTCGATTACCCGCTCTTTCTCACGATCTGCGGGTTCAAACGTTGATGGATCTATTCTCCCATTACCGGCGCTTCGCTCGGAAAGGGCTGAGGGGAGATGTCATTGCCTTTGATGCGCTGAGGCTTAAGGCGCGAGTGTCTAAAGACTCTCAAGAGTTGCGAGAAATCTCGATGAAAATGAAGCAACTGAATCTTTTGGGAAAATTGGGACAGTTCAAGGGGACAGAAGAGAGCGTCGCGCGCTGTAATCGGATGACGCTAAGAGTAGAAAAAAGGGCTGCGCAGCAGCTAAACCTCGAAGTGGAAAAAGCTGGGCGGGATGATCTTCATCTCTATGCTCTGGTGGCAAGGATGCTGAATTTCGATTTTGGAGATCCAAAGCTACTCTCTCAGCTTCAAAGAAAAGCCCAAGAAAAAATCCAGCGAGATATCGACACTTTTTATGGCTTAAGCGCTCAGTTGCCAGGGTCCTCAGATGAAGACCTGCTCAGAATCACTCTCGATAAATTGGAAAGACTCAATCTCGTCGATAAACTGAGCTATTTTGAGGGGATAGAGGGGATTCAGCAGGAGTACCAGCTCGCATTAAAACAGGTGAGCGCAAAGATCCCGGTCCCCGGACTACCTGATGATATTTTATCCCTGATCTGTCGGCGTCTCTCTCTTCCTGGATTGATCAGCTTTGCGTGCACGAACAAGGGAATGCGCGATGCGATTTATGGTAATTCCCTGATTTGGACACATTTTTGGGTAAGGCTTTATCCAACAGATCCTCAAAAAGAATTGCCCAATGCACTACCTGTCGTGCCTCAAACGCATTCCCTTTTCAAACAAGAGCTAAAAAAGCAGTTTCTGCACAATCTGGCCACTGGCACCCACACTTCGACCTCATTGGGTTCGCTCTCTAGCGGTGGAACCTGTTTTCAGTGGCATGAGGGACGGGTGTATTTAGCTGAATCAGACGGGAATATTTGCATTGATGAGGAGCGAAAGACTGCAGGAAATCTCATTGAGAATGAGAGGATAGGAAATCTCATTGGGAATGGGAATCAGATTAAATGCTTAGAAATTCATGCTCCTTTTCTCTGTAGCCACGCTGTGGATGGAATTGTGACGATCTGGAATCTCGAAGCTTCTGGCGGCTGCATTTTTCAGATTCAAGACTGCGAGAAGTTCAAGATTCACAATCAGCAGATTTACGCTCTTACCTCTAAAGAAGAACGACCTTCGGTTCCCAACGACGACGGCACCCCTAAAAAGAGTCGTAGGATTCATGGTTGGGACTTGGCTACAGGTAAGAAATTGGACAGAAAGAAGTTTCCAGAATTCATTGTCGATTTCGATTTTTATGGGGATGAAATGGTCGTAGCCACGGCAAAACAGAAGATTCAGCGGTACTGTTTTGATCGGAATGGGACAGCGATCCTGGTGGAAGAGATCCCATTGAAACACCCTTATAAAAAGGGGTTTGTTGGCCAACTTAAAATCGAGGGGGATCGACTGTTGGTTCTCTTCCATGGTTCCGGTAGGTGGAGGTGGCGGGGATTTGGCTATCCTTGTTTTGTGTGGCATCTACCGAGTAAAACAGAGGATTTTTATATCGATTTTGGCCAAGAGCCCCAACAACTCTTTATTCATGAAGATGTTTTATACCCCGTCTTTGATTCAGATAGGGGAGAGAAAGAAGTAGGCCTTCACTTTTTTGATTCAGATTGGGATAAGGGAGGGCAAGAAGTGCTGCCTTACATTTTAACCTCCCATATCGATCTTCCCTCTTCTGAAAAGGATGAGTTGTTAAAAATGGGAGCCCGTAGTCTTCATGAACATGAATATTCCATGGTTCCTAAAGAGGTGTGTCGCTGTCCCCATTTTGGGATAGGTCCATACGCACCAAGTGTCTGGGATCCTAAAGATAGAATTCAGGTATCGGGGACCCAATGCTTTGTCTATTCCGTTACAAACGGTCATTTTCAAGTTTTAGATTGGAAGACATCTCCCTGTCCCTCTCTTTACTTACAAAAAGATCTCGAAAAGAGTTTGGAAATTCTCCAAGAAATCCAAAAGGTGGCGGAGCAAAACGGAGCGCATGGGGTCAGATCTTCCCTTTTAGACCAGCTTCCCCTCGAGCATTTCCAGGCATGCCTGAAGCCTCATTTAGTAGCTAATACGCCTTTGAGCCCCACGTTTTTCACCGTCCTCGCACGAGTCAAAGTGTTGATCCACATCGAGCAGCTCTTGCACGCCTTCTATCATAAAAACTTTGATCTAGTGGGTGTTTTAGCCGAACAGCTGGAAGAGCTAATCGGCAAGAAGTTGTGGGAGTCGTATCATCGGTTTGGGTACCGAAAGATCGATTCCGCTCCTCCGCATTTTGCGAGCGCTAAGGAATTCTTTTGTGATCCGGTAAGCGGCATCGAACAGCAGATTGCTTTTTTGCAAGAGGTTCAAACGCAGTTACAAGAAGCTTGGGATAGCGATCTCTCTAAATATCAAATCATCTTCCCTGTTTTTTATTGGAGTTAATACCAATCCTCGAAAATAACGTGCATTAGAGCTGCGTCAAAGCCGCCGGGATTCGACGATCGTAGGTTGGGTAGGCGTTGTTGCGTAATTCATGAGGACCTAATCTAGCTCCCCACCATTCTATTTTGAATATACCCCTTCCACCTCAATCGTACCCAAGAAAACCGAATGAAAAGTTCTCAAATTTCGAATCAAAGGGAGGGGGTAATATTGAATTAATATTAACCCCTTCCCTTTGATTCGAAATTTGAGGCTTTTAATCGGTTTGCTTGTGGTTACGATTGAGGTGGAAGGGGTATATATGCAATCTCACGACGGAGATGGAAAACCACAGAGAGGAAATTCATATTAAAAAATTTTCTCTCTGTGGTTTTCCATCTCTGTGGTGAGATTCAGCTATTATGGGGCATCGACTACCTTTGAAAGGCGCGGCACGAACCAGAAGCTCGCAAAGAGGAGCAGGAATAGGCCGACTAGAATGTAGCCCATAAAGCCGAAGGCGTCATTGAGGGCGAGGGAGGTGGCCTGTTTGGTTAGGAGAGTATTGAGCTGTTCTAAAGATTGACCATCACTGAGGGAGAAGATCTCTTTGGCCCGCTTAAAATACTCAGAGGTCAGAGGAGAGTAGCCAGTCAGGTCTTCGCCGAGCCTTTCGTGGAAGAAGGCTTGCCGCCGCTGCCAGAGAATGACGTAGAGGGCGGCGCCGAGACTGCTCGAACAGGAGCGGACGACTTGGAAGAGGGTAAAGATGGGCGTTGCCTTCTCAGGTCCGTAACTTAAAAGAGCGAGGTTGAGGGCAGGCATGAGGAAAAGGCCGAGTCCCACTCCCGCAATAAAGCGCGCGACGGCGAGGTGAAAGAAATCGACCGTGACATCGAAATAGGTCGAGTAGTAGCAGGAGCTCGCAAAGGCAAGAATGGCAAGAGCGAGGAGAAAGCGCGGGTCGAACATGCGCAGACAACTCTTGGCAACGCCGTATGCGACGACACCGCCTACTGCCATCGCACCGAGTAGCACAGCAATCCAGGCGGGACTATAGTTGACGTAGATCTTGAGCCAGAGGGCAATCAAGATGATCATCCCAAAGTAGGCGGAAAAGAGAATAGCGAGGTTGAGAAGAGAGTAAGAGAGCAGCGGGCTCTTGAGGAGTTTGAGCTCTAGTAGAGGTTCAGACTGGTACAAATTGCGGAAGATAAAAAAGCTAAGGGATGGAATTCCGATGGCAAGGAGCAAAAGAAAGAGAGGGGAGCGGTGCCAATCGAGCTCTTGAGCTAGGGTTAGCGCAGTGACGAGGGATGTCAATCCCACAAAGAAAAAGAAATACCCTATCCGATTAAAAGAAGGTATAGCTTCATCCTCAACCAACTCTTTTTTCCAAAAGAAATAAAAAAAATAGGCAGCTAAGAGAAGCGAAAGGGGTTCATTGACGTGGAAGATCCATTTCCAATGAGACTCATAAGAGACCCAAGCCCCGAAGGAGCCGCCGATGACGGGAACAATCACGTACATCAGGAGCATGAGGACCGAGTAGTTTTCCCTCTTTTCTTTGGGAGCAAAAGCAATGAGCAATCTCCGACACAACATATAAAAAAGCCCAGAGGCTGCACCTAGCGCTAAGCGAAAGAGATTGAACCAAAAAAATGTCGGAGCGATTGCGCAAAGAAGCGAAAAAACAGTATAGGCTAAAAGGCCGTGGATGAGGAGCTTGAAAGTGCCGATTCGATCCGCTAGGGGGTTGGCGAGGGGGATTGTGAGTGCATTGCCGAGTCCAAAAAATACCATCGAGTAGACGGAGATGTCGTTACTACCACCGAGATCGGAGACGATGTAGACTCCTCCTAGGCTTGTGATGGTGTTGTAGAAGATGGCCAGGAAGAGGGTGGCAAAGACACACAGAAAGAAGAACGGAGGAGCTTTTTCCCTCATGGAAAAATATCCTGTTCTTCTGCGATCTCTTCGCGGAGGATCGCATCCTCTATAAATGCCTCCTCGAGAATGCCGGGGAAATCGAGTCCTATTTCCCCGAGCTCAATCGACTCGCGTGCGTAGTCAGAGAGGAGGGGATCTAGGTTTGCAGCGATGATCGATTCGATCCGCTTCCCATCCCCCCTCTCTTCCCTCTCAAAAATCGGAGTGGCGTAAAGGGGAGAGCCCGCAGTCGTCGTAGGGACCATCAGCCCCCTCCTATCGCTTATGTCGACAATCGCTGTACAGCTCAGCCCCAAGCGCAACGGATGCTGCTCGATCTCTTGCGGATCGAGGGCGACCCGCACGGGAAGGCGCTGGACGATTTTGATCCAGTTTCCCGAGAGGTTTTGGGGAGGAAGTAGCGAAAAGATGTTCCCTGCGCCTCCCGGTAGGCCGACGATCGTCCCATGGAAAACCACCTCGGGCCCCCAGAGATCCACCCGAATCGATACCTTTTGACCGAGGCGCATGTGTTTGAGTTGGGTCTCTTTGTAGTTCGCATTGACCCAGATCTGATCGAGCGGGAGGACGCTCATGAGCGGTTGTCCTTCGGGAACCCACATGCCGACTTGGATCGTCCTCTGAGCGACGAGCCCTTCGATGGGGGAATAGATCTTGCACCGATAGAGAGAGACCCAAGCGTTACGCACTGCGTCTGCAGCTGCGATGACGAGAGGATGGCTGCGGATCGATGTGTTTTGAATCGCTGAAAGGCTCTTATAATAAAGCGCTCCTGTCATCTCGAGGGAGGCATATTGCGCCCGCAGTGCTGCGATCGCGTGTTCATAGTCTTCTAGAGAAACGCCCTGGTCGCGGAAGACCGCTCTGCGGTGGAGATAGTCTTGTCCATCGCGGATGAGTTGCGCTAATTTGAGATCGATCTCTTTTTGATAGACGAACACCTGGTGAAAGAGCGCACAGACTTGGCGTACGGTTTGTGCGAGATTTTCTTCCGCGTGTTCAAGGGCGATGCGCGCATCTGTCTCATCGAGACTCACGAGAAGTTGGCCGCGCTTGACCAGAAAAGAGTCATCCGTGTGGATCGAGGTCACAAATCCCGGGTGCAAGGGGGTAATCGAGACGAGGTTACCCTGGACGTAGGCATCGTTTGTGAATTTGTGATGGCGCAGGTAGAAGAGCCAGATGAGGAAAAAGATGAGGAGGAGAAGTGCACAGCTTCCCCAAAAGTAGAGAGCGAATTTGCGGTGTGCCGTCATTGGTAGCCTCCCCCTAGAGCTTTTGTCAGGTTGATGCTGACGAGATACTGTTGGAAGATCAGCCCTACATCTTCTAATTCTGTCAGGATTTTTTCCTCTAAGAGTTGGTAACTGGTAAGCGCACTATCGATCCCCTGTTCTTGTCGTTGGCGTGTAAGCGCATACCGTTCCGTCGCATTCGCGACGATCTCCAGTTGATTTTCCTTCTTGTCGTAGACCGCTTGAGCGATGGCGAAGAGATCGGTCACCTGTTGAAAACTCTGTAAAATCAGATCGTTATATTGAGAGACGGCTTCCAAAAAGAGAGCCTTTTTTCCAGAGACATTGGCTCCGATCGCTCCCGCTGTGTAAAGGGGTAAAGTCAAGCCGGGGATGAGCCCTGCGGTCTTGCTCGCCCAGGAGAAGATCTTCGACCAGGAGGTACTCTCAAACCCCGCAAGCGCAGCGAGGTTGATATTTGGCCAAAAGTCAGCTTTTGCAGCTCCCACCTCGTGGGCGAGCGCATCGACCCGGAAGATCTGCGCTTTCAGATCGGGACGCCTTGCGAGCAGCTCTGTCGAGATGTCGCTTGGGATCGCGAGCTGTTCAGGGAGCGCCTTTAAGGGCTCATCGAGCCTTAACGGCACATCGGGTCCGCGGCCTACAAGCGCGTTGACGAGGTGTATTCCGACCGCGATCTCTTGTTCAATGTCGTCCAGCCATTGTACGGCCTCGAACACCTTCTCCTCAGAGAGCAGGGGAATGAGTTTAGAATAGAGGGAATTGTCTAAGAGTTTGTTCTGCAGATCGAAATACTTTTTTCTCACGACATAGAGTCGTTGGTAGAGGTTGTACCGGATGAGATTGGTCTTTAAGGCGAAATAGGCTTGAGCAAGGGCTGTTGTGACGATGAGCTCCGCTTGGTTTTTCTCCGCTTCTGCTGACTGTTCTCTACTTAGCGCTGCTCTGTAGAGGTTCCGGTACTTTCCCCAAAAGTCGAATTCGTAAGAAAAGGAGAGGGAAAAATCGAGAAGCGTCGCATTGATCGGGATCTTAGGATTCAGTGCGCGGTAGAGCCCGTTTTTGCTCAAATACTCCCACTGATCGCTCGCATCGAAGGAAATGAGGGGAAGGAGCTTCGAGCGCGCGATCTTCGCGTGGCTCTTTGCAAAATCGATCCGCTGCGACGCCCCATCGATCGTCGGGTTCTCCTCGAGAGCCAATCCGATGAGGTCATTGAGCTCCGTAGAGCCATACTGGACCCACCAGTTTTCTTCTGGCCACGCATCGAGAGTGAAAAAAGAGCTATCGAGCGCTGCTGTGAGGCTCGAATCGAGCGAAGGGGTGGGGAGAATGCTCTGCATCCTCTCTTGCTCAGAGAGTGAAAACGTGCATCCCGCTAGTAATAAAAAGAAAAAAGATGCCGTTCTCATGGGCCCCCTCATTTCTTTTTAAGAAAATGGCATTAATGAGTCAAGTGTAGAGGGGGTACTTCTTGTCTTAGGTCGGGCTTTTATTTTTTCTTTTTAGATTCTCCCTCAGGTTTTGGCTGATTAGACGGGCAGTTCGGATTAGAACATTTGAAGGCGCCACTGATTCTTTCCCATCCGCAGAGAGGACAAGGAGACGTTATACTTCTTCTGAAAATTTTTTGAATGTAAACACCCTGTGCATCAGAATATAAGGCGGGAATTTCGACATATTCCTCATTAATATTAAGGAATAATCCGTATTCTGTTACAGCTAGTTTGTTTGGATGAACGTATATTTTGTCATTGACGCACCCAACAACGCAATCGCAATCGTTTGCAAGAATTTTATTAATTAGGGTATCATGCATTTCAAGCTCATGAGCGAATCCACTGACACTGCAGAACACCAGAAATAAGACGGAAAAAACACGTGCTAACATACTCAATATCTCCTGTAAGGACAAAAAAGTTAGAGACATGTTAAAACAAATTCTTATTTTTTCAATTATTTTTTTTCTCTCCACTGCGCATGTAGACGCTGCCTCCTTCGAATTAAGTCAGCAAGAACGAAAATGGATGCAGAAATTTTTCCATGATTTGCTTTTTGTAGAAGGGGGCATTTATACTTTGTGGGGATCGAAACCGATTACTGAAATTGTGTTAGTTCATTACACAGAGGAAGAAGTAGAAGCAATCCTAAAAGGAGCCCCCGAAGAAGAAACAAGAAACTGTTACGTGAATGACTGTTACGATTTGCCAGAGAACTGGGAAAAATGGGAGGGGATCAAAAATCGGTTTCCCATAAAGAAGTACTTGCTCTTCCGCTCCCATTTTGGGGCCGATGAAAAGATCTCTTTCGTGTATTTTGTCGATATCTTAAAAACTGCCACAGTTATTCAATCCAACTATGCGCTTTTTCAAAAAGCCGTTGGGTTTGATTTTCACCCGTTCGAAGCTGTTCTGAGCATGCCGGATAATACATCCGTTTTTTGGCAAAAAGTCAGAGAGTCAAAAGAAAGTCCTCTTTTGTGGGGGGTGCTATTTGGTTACGGGGAGATCAATGCCTCTGCCTTTCATTGGAAATATTTTGACTGCCCGCAATCTTGCAAAAAAAACATCGAGGCGTATTCTTTCCAATTTAGTAATCCTCCACCCAAAGGACAAACGCGCCTTTCGAGCGACAATTTCATCCTTCCTTCCTTCGCCTCTTTCACCAATGAGGATCAAGTGGTAAAACGCTATGAAAAAGAACGAAAAAAGATCAAGAAAACCTACAAAGGAAAGGACCTCCTCCAGCTGACATTGCAAAAATTAACGAGTTAGAGAGCTGTTGTAAACCGCCCTCAGAATTTTTGGGTTGTGCCGCTTTTGCTTTCTGCGCATTTTCCCCTCCAAACAGCGTCTCGAAAATATAAAACAACACAGATTTTGGTTTGAAATTACCTTGTGATGCGCCATTTTTCTCCTAGTGAAATAGGAAAATGGGCTGTTTTAAACCAAAATGTAGGTTGGTTTTCGGCCTAAGTCGCATTGAAAAAAAGCGCGGGGGTTGTCAGAATGCTTCCCATCAAGCGATTTTCGTTTGAAACTAAAACTCAGAACAAGAGGTTTTTAAATGGCAACTTCAGCGATTCGAACGGCGACTATTCATGTGGCCCATCCCACCATTCGAGTGACCTACCCATCCATTATGAAAATGGAAATGAGCTCAGAGCATCCTATGAAAGGGAGGAGTGTACAGGAGATAAAACGAGAGATCTTCCGAACGGTGTGGGCGCAGCTTGGAGAAATCTATCCGCTGATTACCCAGCACGGAACACCAGAAGATGTCGTCCTAAAGGCGGATGACACTGTCATCCTCACAGATGAAGATTTGGAGGAAGGCGCTGAGGCGGGAAGGATTTTTACCGCAGTATTTGGTCGTGGTGGACAAGGACCGTCCGATGCAAAAAATTGAATTAGGCGGTGTTATTGTCTATGGGGTGAATCTCAGCGCTTGTACCGGATGTAAGCATTACGCTTCTCCTCTCGACATCGTTGCAATTCAGTTCAAGTGTTGTGGCGCCTATTTTGCCTGCTACTCTTGCCATCTCGAGATCTGCTCCCATGCGATCGAGCGATGGACGCCCGCTGAGTTTAATCAGCGGGCGATTCTATGCGGCCGGTGTACCCATCTGTTGACCATCACAGAGTACCTTGCCAGCGGCTTTCACTGCATCTACTGCCAAGCGCCTTTCAATCCCAAGTGTCAAGGACACTGGGATCTTTATTTTGAACTAGGAACTTAGAGTCGTCTACACTCTCGGCTATTTCACTTTTCGCTTGGATTTGATTCCCTTGATTCCTTTTAAAAAAAACAGTATCAACATATCAAGCGCACAGGAGGCTAGAGCTATGTCATTAAAGGGAAAGGTCGCCATCGTAACGGGGGGTAACAGCGGAATCGGTAAAGCAATCGTATTGGCGCTTGCTAAACAAGGGGCTAACATCGTCATCGATTATCTCGTCGGACAAAAAGAGTTAGATGATCTAGAAAAGCAGATTGTAGCCCTCGGGGATCAAGCGATCGGTGTGCAGGCCGATGTCAGCAAAGTCGCAGAACTCCAGAAAATCATCGATGCGGCAGTCGCTCGCTTTGGAAAAATCGACATCATGGTGAACAACGCGGGGGTCGAGACGCGGACTTCGATTTTGGATACGACAGAGCAGCAATATGAAAAAGTGCTCAGCATCAACTTGAAGAGCGCCTTTTTTGGCACTCAGCTCGCTGCCAAGCAGATGATCAAGCAGGGGAATGGGGGGCGGATCATCAATGTCACCTCCGTTCACGAAGACTGGCCGATGCCGGGGAACATCGCTTATTGCCTTTCCAAAGGGGGGATGCGCATGCTGACCCGTACAGCAGGGGTCGAGCTCGGGCCCCATAACATCTGCGTCGTCGGCATTGGGCCGGGCGCTGTCGCTACGCCGATCAATCTGACGACGATGCAAAATCCTGCGCTGATGCAAAAACTAGATACGGCGATTCCGTTGGGGCGAATGGCAAAGCCAGAGGAGATCGCCGCAGTCGCTGCCTTTGTAGCAGGGGAGGGGGGATCTTACATCACGGCGACGACGATCTTTGCCGATGGCGGGATCATGCAACAAGGACCTGGTCTATGACAACACAAGAAGAAAAGCGACTTCAAGAGGCAAAAGAGGGTACTGCGCCCTGGCGCCTCTTCGGCCCTTATCTCAGCGAACGGCAATGGGGTACGGTGCGCGAAGACTACAGTGGAAATGGAGATGCGTGGAACTATCTCCCGCACGATCATGCCCGCTCGCGCGCCTACCGCTGGGGAGAAGAGGGGATCGCGGGGATTTCTGACAATCGACAACAGCTCTGCTTTGCCCTGTCTCTTTGGAATGGAAAGGATCCCATCCTTAAAGAGCGCCTCTTCGGTTTGACAGGACATGAGGGAAACCATGGAGAAGATGTCAAGGAGTACTACTTCTATCTCGATAATCTCCCTTCCCACGCCTACATGAAGTACCTCTATAAGTACCCTCAGAGTGCCTATCCTTACGAAGCTCTTGTCGCAGAAAATCGCAGACGATCCCGCTCAGATCCTGAATACGAGCTGCTCGATACGGGGATCTTTAATGAGGATCGGTATTTCGATGTCTTTGTTCACTACGCTAAGGCTTCTCCAGAGGACATGTTGATCGAGATTGAAGTGGTGAACCGAGGCCCAGAGCTCGCAGAGCTCCATCTCTTGCCGACGCTCTGGTTCCGTAATATGTGGAGCTGGGATGGAGAGGAAGCAAAACCCAAACTCACTCTCGAAGCCAATCAAGTGGTGCATGCGCATCACCCATCGCTCGGTGACTACTGGCTCTATTGCGAATCGCCCGAAAAGTTTTTCTTCACAGAGAATGAGACCAATTGCGAGAGGCTCTTCGGCACAAAAAATACATCCGCTTATGTCAAAGATGGGATCGATACTTATGTCGTCCATGGCAAACCGGAAGCCATTAATCCCAAAAACGTCGGGACTAAAGTCGCAGCTTCCTACGTTCTTAAAATCGCTCCGGGAGAGACGGCGACGGTACGGCTGCGTCTCTGCAATACGGGGACGTTAAAAGACCCCTTCGGCAGGGAATTTACCGCTACGTTTCAAACCCGTCTTGCAGAAGCGGATGCCTTCTATCAGCGGATCTGCCCCTTTCCCCTCTCCGATGACATGCGCAATGTCCAGAGGCAGGCATTTGCGGGATTGCTCTGGAATAAACAGCTCTACCACTACAACGTCGAAACTTGGCTCAAGGGAGACCCAGGGGAGCCTGAGCCTCCGGAAACGCGAAAAGAGGGGCGCAACGCGAAGTGGTGGAACCTCGATGCTTATGACATCTTCTCCATGCCAGATAAGTGGGAGTACCCTTGGTTTGCCTCCTGGGATTTAGGGTTCCATACGATTTCACTTGCCCTCTTAGATCCTGAATTTGCAAAGAACCAATTGCTGCTTCTCGTGCGCGAGTGGTACATGCATCCCGATGGGCAGATTCCGGCTTATGAATGGTCGTTTGAAGATGTCAACCCTCCTGTCCACGCATGGGCAGCACTGCGCGTCTACCAAATCGAAGCCAATCGCTATGGGCGCAAAGATATCGATTTTCTCAAGAAAATCTTCCACAAACTCTCTTTGAACTTCACCTGGTGGGTGAACCGAAAGGACAAGGATGGACGCAATATCTTCGACGGGGGATTTTTAGGACTCGATAACATCGGTGTCTTCGATCGCTCCAAAGAAGTGCCGATGGGAGGGGTTTTAGAACAGTGCGATGGGACGAGTTGGATGGGAATGTACTGCCTTAACCTCTTGCAGATCGCCCTTGAAATCGCACAGGAAGACTCTTCCTACGAAGACATGGCGGTCAAATTTTTCGAGCATTTCATCTACATCGCCGATGCGATCAATAACCTCGGTGGACAGACGGATGGACTGTGGGATGAGGAGAGGGGCTTTTACTATGGAGTGCTGAACCTACCCGATGGAAGGCGGATCCAGCTGGACTGCGAGACGATCATCGGAGCGATTCCGCTCTTTGCTGTCGTCGTCAACGATCCTAGGAATTCAACCGGTTTTTCTGAATACAGGGAGCGATTTTTGTGGCTCGTCAAAAATCGCCCTGAGCTCGTGAAGCATATCGTTGCGACAGAAAAATGGACGGAAGAGGGGAAACTACTCATCGCCCTCGCGAGTCCTGAAAAGATGCGACGCATCTTGTCCAAGATATTAGACGAACAGGTTTTCTTAAGTCCCTTTGGCCTCAGATCTGTCTCACGCCAGTTAAAAGACAACCCCTTCACTCTCCACTTAGGAGATGAGACCTACAGCCTCAATTACGAACCGGCTGAAGCGACAGTGCCTCTCTATGGCGGGAATTCCAACTGGAGAGGGCCGATCTGGTTTCCGTTGAATTACCTCTTCATCGAATCGCTGCAAAAATACCACTACTACCTCGGAGACAGCTTTCAAGTGGAGTGTCCGACAGGCTCTGGAAACCAAATGAGTTTATGGGACGTCACCTCTGAGCTCTCCTATCGACTGATGAAGATCTTCCTAAAGGATGAACAGGGAAGACGTCCTCTCTATGGCAATATCGAGAAATTTCAGACCGACCCTCACTGGCGCGACTACATCCTCTTTCACGAGTATTTTAACGGAGATACGGGAATGGGACTCGGCGCAAGCGCTCAGACAGGGTGGACGGGCCTCGTCGCTAAGCTCATCCTCCAACACGGCGAATACGTCATGCAGCACAAATCTCCAATCCCTTACGAAAAAAAACGGGCAGGTAATGCGTGAATACAGAATACGACTTCATCATCATCGGTAGCGGAGCGGGAGGAGGCACCCTCGCGCAACACCTCGCCCCTTCTGGAAAGCGGATTCTTATCCTAGAGCGGGGCGATTGGTTGCCACGCGAGGTGCAGAATTGGGATGCGCGCGCCGTTTTTATGGAAAATCGATACGTCTCCAAGGAGACCTGGTACGACGATAAGGGCAAACCCTTCCAACCTCAAGTCCACTACTACGTCGGTGGTGCTACGAAAATGTACGGCGCAGCGCTCTATCGCCTGCGCAAAGAGGACTTCCAAGCCTTAAAACACCACGACGGGATCTCTCCTGCCTGGCCGATTAGCTATGAGGAATTGGAACCTTACTACACAAAAGCAGAGCAGCTCTATCAGGTACACGGAGAGAGGGGAATCGATCCGACAGAACCTCCGTCCAGCGCTCCTTACCCTTACCCACACGTATCGCATGAGCCGCGTATCCAAAAACTCTACGACAATCTGAAAAAAGCGGGTTATCATCCCTTTCCCGCTCCCTGTGCCATCATGCTCAATGAACAAAATAGGGCATTTAGCCGCTGCATTCGCTGTAACACGTGCGACGGCTTTCCGTGTCTCGTTCAAGCCAAAGCCGATGCAGAGATGGTAGGCATTCGGCCTGCACTCTCTTTTCCCAACGTCACCCTTCTCACTCATGCCTGCGCTGTCAAACTCAACACCGATCCTTCAGGGCGCGTAGTGACCGAAGTCGTGGCAGATGTCGACGGTAAAAGAGAGAATTTCCGCGGCAAAATCGTCATCGTCTCCTGTGGGGCAGCGAACTCTGCGCAGCTGCTCCTCCGCTCTGCAAGCGACAAACATCCCAAAGGACTTGCCAACGGCTCCGATCAAGTCGGCCGCAATTACATGTTCCACAATAGCCAAGCCGTGCTGGCTCTCTCACTCGAACCTAATCCCACTCAATTCCAAAAGACCCTTTCCCTCAATGATTTTTACCTCGGCTCAGATGACTTTCCCTTCCCCATGGGCAATATCCAAATGGTGGGAAAGTCCCTTGGACCCATGTATAAGGGAGAAAAGCCGCTCGAGACCCTGCTGGCACCGATGATGGCCCTCGATGAGATTGCCAAGCACGCCGTCGACTTTTGGCTCTCTACAGAAGATCTCCCCGATCCCAATAACCGAGTCACTCTCGATGCAGAAGGGAAACTCACCCTCCACTACACCCCCAATAATCAGGTTCCTAAGCAAAAACTCTACGAAAAACTCAAATCGATGCTCGGCCACCTCGAGATGAATCCCTACCACTTGATCCCGCGGCACGCTTACCTCAAGAGTGAAATCCCCTTGGCGGGAGTCGCCCACCAGGCAGGCACCTGCCGCTTTGGAAAGGACTCCACCACTTCCGTCCTCGATACGCACTGCAAGGCCCACGAGCTCGATAACCTCTATGTCGTCGACACGAGTTTCTTCCCGAGCATCGGAGCGGTCAATCCCTCGCTCACTGCCATGGCAAACGCTTTGCGCGTGGGAGACCATTTGTTAGGCGTTATTGCCTAAATAGCTGAATCTCACCACAGAGAGGAAAAACCACAGAATCTCACCACAGAGAGGAAATTTTTTAATATCAATTTTCTCTCTGTGGTTTTCCCTCTCTGTGGTGAAATTCAGCTATTTATGCAACAAATCCATGCCCAATTGTCAACTCCACTTGGGTATAGACAAGTTACCTCTAGTGTCTTATGCTCTTTTTCGTAAAACAAACGGCAAGGGATATAAATGAGAAAGTTAATTTTGTTTTTGTTGGGGATTTGCTCTGTCTGGACGGCTCCTATTTTGGCTGCAAGTGCTCCTCAAGCGCCTAAGGCACTAGAGCGCACATTTGCGATGATCAAGCCAGAGGCGGTTCAGAGCAACAAGAGTGGCCATATCATCGCGCGGATCGAGACGGAAGGGCTCTCTGTTGTGGCGATAAAAATGGTTTCCCTTTCCAAAGCAGAAGCGGGTAAATTTTACGACGTCCATAAAGGGCGCCCCTTTTACCAAGAGCTCGTCGACTACATCTCCTCAGGTCCCGTCATCGTTATGGTCATCGAAGGAGAAAATGCCGTAGAGGGGTATCGCAAACTGATGGGATCTACCGATCCTAGAAAAGCGCCTCCGGGCACTTTGCGCGGCGACTTTGGAACCAACATCCAAAAAAATGCCGTCCATGGCTCGGATTCGGGAGAAAACGCAGATAAAGAAGTCGCTTTTTTCTTTGCTGAAGAACAGATTTATAAGCGTTAAAACTATTCATTTTATATCCAAGTAATATTACTTGGATGTAAAATGAAAAAAAAAGTGATGTGAAAAAGTATGCAAGTACCATTTGGCGAACTCGTTCATTATTTCTTTTCGCTTTTCTTTATTTGCAGCCCCTTTTCTGCACTTTCTGCTTATTTAACCCTTACCCAAGACCTTCCTCTAGAAGAGAAAAAGCGGACGGGAATCTTGGCAGGGGTTGCAGTCGGAGTGATTCTCGTCTTAATGACCTGGATCGGCGCCGGATTCCTCTCTGTCTTGGGGATCTCATTGCCCTCGTTTCAGCTAGCGGGAGGAGCGATCGTATTTCTACTCGCTCTATCGATGCTAAATGCGGAAACGAGCCCGATGAAACAATCGCGCGAGGACCGCAAAGATGCGATGCAAAAGCAATCGATTGCCATCGTTCCTCTCGCCATTCCCCTCATGGCAGGTCCCGGAGGGATAAGCGCTGTCATCTTCACCGTTAGCAGCCACCCCGGCATCGTCAACCAGATCTATTTCAGCATCTGTGCACTCCTCGTCGCCTTTATTGCAGGCCTCATCCTCTATACCGCTACCCACCTCGAGCGGATGATCGGCGTGACAGGCATTAACATCGTCAACCGCATCGGCGGTCTTATCCTAGCGGCCATCGCCGTCGAGACCATGGCCAAGGGGGCCACTGGTCTGTTCCCTGGGCTGTTGCATTAGAAGCTCTAGAACCGATATACCCAACTTTTGAGTCTACTTGGGTATATCTGCCTCTCGCTCAGTTTTTAGTTTCTCAGTCTTAAGCGTGTCCTATTTAGTGACTTGGGTTTTTTTGCAGGTCCAGCTGGGTGGCCATTTTTTTTGTGTTGCGCTTTTTTAATTATGTTTTTGATATAATTAAATTCAGTTTAGTTTATTTTTAATATCAAATATGGTTTATTTATGTTTTTTATGAGTCCATTTTTATTCACTTATCAGATTTATCCAGTTCTTAATGCCTCTCGTAGTTCTTCAGTTCCTAATACCCCTAACCAGAACGAATTGAGCGAGGCTAAGTATATCCAGCTCTATGCGAGGATCCCTAGCTCGACACTGACAAGTAGCTCTGAGATGACATGCAGCTCTGTTTGGAGCGAGCCCTTTGATGAAATCAGACCTTTTGAGAAGGATGCTATCAGTGCAGAGAATGAGGTTCATGGAAATTCAGAAGCCGCTTTTGAGGATAGTGGAGAAGGAGCTAGCAGCCTACCTGAAGGAAAAGAAAGGGGTTCCACGAAAGGGTACATTGCCAACGATTCAATGGAGAGTTCTGAGTGTCGTCGACTGACGATTTCAGAGGAAGTGGCTCTGATGAAGGAGACTCAATTGTTAAAGCATACGTTGTATATCTGGAATAAGACTTTAACTAACTCGAAATGAGGGCAAAAGGGCTGTGTCAGGGTGGGCTAGGACCTAGATTTTCCTCCGCCCACGACAAAAAATCGTCGTTCGAGGCAAATCGGGAAGAAAATGAACGGGATATTATCCTGTTCATTTTTTGTGGTGTACAGAGTCAATTTTCAAGCTCCAAGTCTCAATTGTCTTATAATTAGCGATTTGCGTCTTTTAAAGCGCGTTGTTTTATATTTCCATCCTTTTAATGTTTATTTTAGTTATAATTAATATTATATAATTATCATTAATAATAAAAATTGAGGGTTGTTTATGTCTTTGTGTTTAGGTTTAGGGCATAGTGCGGGAGAGCTGAATTCTGTTCCATTACCCGGGCTAGCTCAATCGCGTTGGATGAAGTTCTGTGAAGAAAACCATATATTTAGTGGTTTTGAAGTAGGGAATAAATCGACAGAGGAAAAATCTGCTAGAGTGTATGCAAGCACAGATAAATCGACATCTACTAGTAGCTCTGGATTTGTGATTATCGAGAGACCCCAATTGTGTGATTCTCATTACGAGGCCCCTTGTCCATCCAGGGAATCGAGTCTTTCAAAGGAATTGAGCGAGGCTA
Source organism: uncultured Verrucomicrobiae bacterium (assembly GCA_963818965.1). Taxonomy (GTDB): domain Bacteria; phylum Chlamydiota; class Chlamydiia; order Chlamydiales; family Rhabdochlamydiaceae; genus JAZJZV01. The sequence goes on from CAWFUG010000009.1 coordinate 426,449, forward strand.
AATATATCCAACTCTATGCGAGGATCCCTAGCTCGACACTGGCAAGTAGCTCTGAGATGACATGCAGTTCTGTCTGGAGCGAGCCCTTTGATGAAATCAGACCTTTTCAGACGATCAGTACAGAGAGTGAAGTTTCTTTAGGATATATTCCAGATGATGCGGGGGAAGAACCTGAGGATGTAAAACAAGAAGCTTCTGAAGTAGGTTATTCTCCCACTGATGCGGGGGAGATTTCTAGGTATTCTCCACCCACCCTCGCAGAAGAATATGATCTCCGAATTCAGGCGCAATTTTTACAGCATGCATCGCCTTTGTGGGGTCAGCCCTTAAATACCTGGCAAATCCCCATCGCATTCTAGCTCTGAAGGCAATGGCGCCACCAGCACAGAGGTCACGGCTTCGATTCATTGATGTTGTTTTTTGCGCATTCAGGGGAGATTATCTCTCCTGAATACCTATCTGTTTTACTTTTGAGTCTACTTGGGTATATACCCCTTCCACCTCAATCGTACCCAAGAAAACCGAATGAAAAGTTCTCAAAATTCGAATCAAAGGTCGGGGTTAATATTAAATTCAATATTGACCCCGACCTTTGGTTCGAATTTTGAGGCTTTTAATCGGTTTGCTTGTGGTTACGATTGAGGTGGAAGGGGTATATATCCCGTATTCGCTCTGTAACAGCCTCTTCGAGATAAGGGAGGAGCTCAGGGTATTCTTTTTGAAGCCATCTTTTCAGTTCCAATGTCCCATAGAAGAGCTCCTGTCTATAGACGAAGGGCTCGCGCATTCTCTCATTTTCCAGGAAGGAGCCCGAATCGATTTCGACTGCTTGGGTGCCGATGAATCCCAAATTGCGATCGACGATATCCCGATCGGCAAATCCCTTCGTGCAGCGCACGAGGATCAATTGGAGCAGGGAGTCGATGCACTCCTTTGCAGCTGCGTGGTTTTCCTCCTGTTTCAAGGCGGCGAGGTGTGTTTCGATCGGGACTGCCTTTTTTTGGAGGAAAAACTTGGCAGTATCGAGATCGATCGTATGAGCGATACCACAGCTATCGTAGAGGTTAAGGCTCCGCTGGAGGTGCTCTGTCGGGTTAAGGTGAAGATAGAGAAGCCCTGCTTCCTCTTTTAGCTGAGTATAGGCCAGTTTGAGGCTCGTGAAGGTCCGCAGCAGCCGGTATTCGCGCATGCCAAACAGGCGCTTGAGCGCTTTATCGAAAAAAGAGTGACTCTCCCCCTTCGCGTAGGAGAGATCGGAAAGAGTCCCCGCATAGCTACTGTAATCTTCTAGAAAGATCCCCCGATGGATGTAGACAGGTCGTAACAGGTCCAACTTGAAGAATTTGATGACCGTCGATTCATCTGCGCTCAAAAAGGCGAAGCATTCGCTGCCAGCTCCCAAAAAGGTGTAGCTTTGCGAGAGGAGCGCATCGACTGCTTTTTCCGTTTCTGCAGAAAGAGGCGGGGTTTGCCAGTCAGAGTGGAAAGGAAGGTCTTGCGCGCGGATCCTCTCGATACAAAAGCCGCGGGTTTGCCGTTCGATGAGTTGCTGTAACCCTAAAAACAACCCGATAGCGCAACAGAATTTAAAAAAAGTTTTCACAAAACGTTGAATCATCCTCACATGATAATCGCTCCTGCAATTCTCGATCAAGAGGGGGGATGAGAGAGGGCGCATTTTTTGTCAGCCAAAATTTTAAGCTGGCAAAGACGCGTTCGCTCTCTTTTTGTCGGTACTGTTGGGAGCAGACTGCCCCGTCCTTCGAGAGGGGGCCGATGTCGATTTGGATTGCTTTCCCCTCGAGGAAGCCATAATTGGTGCGGATCAGGGGGTCGTTGTCTGCAATGCCGTGCCCGTACTTCCAAAAGAAGAGATCGAGCAGGGAAGACAGCGCCTGGCTCGCCTCAGATGTCTTCCCCTCATCGATCATTTTTTTGAGCGCCGGATAGGCGAGCTCGACCTTTTTTTGGATGACGAACCCGATCCCATTCAGATCGATCGGATGCGCGATATTGAGCCGATCGATGAGGAAGAGGGGAGCGGGGAGTTCTGCGCCTTTTTGCAGATGTACGTAGAGCAGCGCTGTCTGCTCCTGCATCTCCTCAAAAGCGATCGCGTAGCTCGTGAATGTCCGCTGGAGCTTCTGCTCGAAGAAGTTCCGTTTTGCCTCTGCCCATGTGTTTAAAAAGGGGAAGTGGGAAAAGAATCTAAAGAGGGAAATTTTAGAGGGATAGGCGTTATTGAAGATCTTGAGGACATATTCTCCATCTTCAGAGAGAAACGCAAAGCTCTGTTTCCCCCGCCCGAAGTAGCGGAATTTTTGCTGCAGAAGCGAAAGTGGCGCGTGAGGTGTTTGAGGTAGGAGAGCCTCTGAGGTTTTTTTGGGGGGTAAGTTATCTCTGATTTTCCACAGCGCAAACCCTTTGGTCTCGTGGTGGCAAAAGCGGGCCGTTCCATAACAGAGGAGCGGGATGAGGAGGAGGGTAAGTATTCTAGACTTTAGCATCATTTGACAAGTTGTTTTCTCTACAAACCTTTTTTCTCTCTGTGGTTTCCCCTCTCTGTGGTTAAAAAAATTTCACCACAGAGAGGGGAAACCACAGAGAGAAAAAAGGTTCTATTCATGCATAAATTTTCATCTCTTCATCGAGAAGATCTACGAGTTCAGGGTGACACTCTTCTAACCAGTGGCGGAAGCGTTTCATGATCAGGCGGAGATCTTCTCGGTAGACGTCGGGGTTTTTGCGCTGATCGTCCCTCACAAAACGCCCCACGTCGATGAAGATCGGCGCTTCTTCGATAAATCCCAAATTGCGATGGATCTTCGGATCCTCGTCGAAAATCCCCTTTTCACAGCGGGAGACGATCCCTTTTAAGATGGCGGCAAATCCTGCGCGGAGCTTAGTGAGATTTTGTTCTTCTACGAGGGTGTCGATGTAATCATAAGCCAAGATCGCTCTTTTTTGCAGGACGAATTCGACATCATTAAGGGGGATCTCATGGGAGATGCCGAGTTTATCGATGATATGGGCCGTGAGATCGAGGGGCACATCTTTGTTGAGGTGGATGTAGAGCAGACCCGATTCCTCTTTTAGCTCTTCGTAGGCGAGTTTGTAGCTCGTGAAATCGCGGCGCATTTTAAGGAGTGATTTCTGCAATTTCTTTTCAGAGAGATAGGGGTAAAGGTAAGAGTAGGGCTTGCGGAAGCGGTGTTTGAAGAATTTAATCACGTAGCGTTCATCATGTGAGGCAAAGGCGAAGGCTTGACCCCCACAGGCTAAATAGTGAAAGGGTTGGGAGAGGATCTCTCGGAGCTGTTCTCTTTGTGCGGTTTCGATCGGCTCTATTTCCCATTCAGGAGAAGGAGCGAATTCAGAATGGATTCTAGCGACGGAAAACCCATCGGTCTGAGCGTCGCAAAAGGTTTTAGCGAGGTAGAAGATCAGCATTACAGCGCTTAAAAGTGTTAAAAATCTGAATTTCATAGGAAGCTGGCCACAGTTTGATCAAAATGTTCGAGGAGCTCTTCGTGATGGGTAGCGAGCCAGTTGCGAAAGCGGGGAGTGATCCGCGCGATCTCTTTCTTGTAATTCTCCTGGTTTTTGATCTCTTCTGAATAGACGACTCGCCCGATGTCGAAGAGGATTGGTTCCCCTGCGATAAAGCCGCAGTTCGACTGGAAGTTGGCATCCCGATTTCGGAATCCTTTTTTGAAGAGATCGACATGGAGCAAGAGGAGGCGTTCGATTCCTTCTTTGGCGAGATCTTCTCGACCTTGGCTTACCCACGCATCGATTTGATCATAAGTGAGAATGGCTCTTTTTTGCAGCAAAAAGAGATGCTCCTCTAAATCGAGGTCAAGGGGTATTCCTTCCGGTCCGAACAGGCGCGCGGTTCGGGGCAGGGGGGTGCGTTTTAGATGGGCGTAGAGAACCCCTGTTTCTTGGGCAAAGTGTTCAGAGCAGAGCTGAAAGGCGTAAAGGACCTTGTTTTTTTGAAGTGCTGCCTTCGCTTTATTTTTCGAGAATTTGGGTTTTAAGAATTTCAAAACAAACTGCCCATCTGCGCTGAAAAAGACATGGGATTGTCCTCCTCTGCCGAAGTAGTGATACTCTTGCGAGAGGGCCTCTTCGACAATTGCCTTTTCTCGTTCAGAGAGCTGGCCAGAAGGGGCTGTGGCGGAGATTTTTTCCACTGAAAACGAGCGGCTCTCTTGTGTCGTACAAGCGAAAAGAAGCGTCAAGCTCATCAAGAGAACGTACCACATCTAAATTTCCGATTCTAATCGATGGATTTCATGCATCAGATGCTCAGAGAGGGGAGGACAGCTTTGATCGAGCCACTGGCGAAAATGGTCTGTAGTCCGGATGATCTCATCCCGATAATTCTCTTCCGTCCCTTTTTCTTCACGGGGGCGGAACCTGCCGATATCGATTTGCAGCGGCTTTTGACCAATGAAGCCGAAATTTGTATTGAGATCGGGATCTTTGTCGAAGATTCCCCTTTCACAGCGCACAGCGAGCAGGCGGACCAATGCAGAAATCGCTTCTTTCGCTTCGGAGATCTCTCCTTTTTGTACCAGCGCATCGATCGCAGGGTAGACCAACTGCGCCCGTTTTTGTACCAAAAATTCCATGTCATCGAGACAGATGCGATGAGCGATATTCAGTTTATCGTAGAGGATGAGTTCTTTGTCGAGGTGCTTTGTCTTATTCAGATGCAGATAGAGCAATCCCGTCTCATCGCGCAATTGATCATAGGCGATGACGTAACTCTGGAAGTCCTTGCGGAGCTCTTCTCTCTTCTGTAGCCATTTTCTCAATTGAAAGGCCTGTAAAAAAGGGGGGAACTGCAGCTGAGAAATCCAAAAAGGAGGGAGCAAATGGTTGAGGCGGAAAAATTTGATGACCGACTCTCCATCTTCTGAAACAAAGACGAAAGACTGCGCCCCTTTGGCCAAATAAAAATAGGGCTGATCGAGTGTTTTTAAGACGGCAGAGCACTCGTTTTCAGGAAGTAGTTCCACTTCCCAATCGGGATTAAACGGCAGGGAAGATTGGATTTTATGAGGGGAAAACCCTTCCGTTCTCTTGTAGCAAAATCGCTTGACAAGAGGCAAAGACCCTACGACGAGAAGAATGAAAAGGATGCGTCTTAACATGTGGCTACAATGTAGCCTCTATACCCAATTTAGCTCAAGAACCTATCCCTTAACTGGACTCAAAAGTCGGTGGTCCTCATCGCTAGAAAAATAGAATCTTAAGCAAAAAATAGTAAGGTGGACCCCAATGTCTAGACAAAAAAATCAGATCATTTTGCGCGTCTTGACGCTTGCTCCAAAAACCTTACCAAAAGCTCCTTATACCCAAGTGGACTCACGAGTTGCCAGATCTTGAGCTTGGTCTGGCACAACTTTTGTTTATAGAAATTAACGAAATGTCTATAGTAGACGCTCGCATTGATTTTTTTAACAAAAAACAGGAGTTTTATGGCTTCCTCTTTAGGTGGTGTACCCCAACGCAACTCAATTCAGCCCATTCCAGAACATGCCGCCTCAACGAAGCTAGCTCTCCCCAGCGAGCTATGGAAGCTCATTTGGCACTATTTGCCTGTGCAAGCGCGATTGAGCTGGGGATCTACAGCAAAAGCGATGCGCGGCGATCCTGAGATTTGGGAGCTCTTTTTAACGCGCTGTTATCCCGGCATTTATGCAAGACACCACGCGCAGGTTCCTGAATGGCAACTTTCTTCTCTTTTTTTTCAAATCAAGAAAGAGATCGCAGCCATCGGTCCTCATATCAGCCAGGGAAAATGCACCATTCGCACTTTGGATTGGATCGAGGGGAACCCGATTGCCAAATACGTCTTTGAGGGGCAGATCTATACCTGCTTTTGTAATGGAGCAATCAGGGTGTGGGATCTGATCCAGAAAAAAGAGCTCTATACGCTATGTGAGGGGGATGAGACTGTGCATTGGACTCGATCAGATGTGGCTCTTACAGCTTCTGCGCGGTTCCTCATCCTTTCTCAAAAACAGGTAGTAGCGGAGCGAAAGACGCTGATGATTTGGGATCTCGAGGAGCGGGAAAAAAGCCCTTCCCTTCTCATTGACTGTGCTGCGTACCAATTGCTCCATGATCAACTCTATTATGTCACTGCACAGAATCTAATCCAGGTGATCGATTTAAAGACACTAGAGGAGAAGGTCTGTTTTGCTTTTCCAAGCGAAAAATCACAGCTTGGCTATAATTTTCAGTTTTTTGTGGGTCCGGGACAGGTTCTTTACTTATTCATGGGCGGAGAGATTATAGAATGGGATTTGAAAGTAGGGAAGGAGCGCAGTCGCTTTCCTCACAGGCTTCCCGCGGAAGCGCGGATTGAATGGTATGAAGGGGGGCAGTTTTTGCGGTTGGTCGCAGATGGTAAATATCTTTGCCTATACCCCGATTCCTTGGAGAGAAACGACTTGATTTATTTCTGCGATCTCCGCCGCGAATCAAAACAATGGCTTTGTACTGAGTGCAATGTCCCTGCGGCAGATTGTGAGATGGCTGAGGGGGGATTCTTCTATAGAAGTCGAAACAGGTTGGTGAACTTCTACTCTTTTGAGGGCAAAAAGACATATTCTTGGCCTCTTGGAACAGATGTGGAGATCGACTATTTTTGGATCGAACCGGAACCCCGTTCGATTCAATGTCAATGGGATGGGTATGAACGGTTTTGCCTGCCTTATTCTCAATCATCCATTAGCGTGAGAGACTTTAGCTTCTCTTGTCAGGCGTCCTATGCAGAAGAAGTGCTCGATCAGAGTCTAGAAGTTGTAGAGTCGATGCAACATGCAGAGAATGAAGAAGCGTGGAAAGATCTTTTTCAAAAGCTACACCTCGATTTTCAAGCCGAGTGGGAGAGTGCTGCTTATCTAGACCCCCTAACGATTAAAAGAATGCAAACAGACATTTACTTCCAGCAAATGCTCCATATGCTTCACAGGGAAGATTTACAGATCGTAAGAGAGCTTTTGTACAAATGGATAGAGATCGATCCGGGGAATCAGGAGAGACTGAGGTGTTGTATCAATGCTACCATAAGAAGGGGTTGTCCTTTGCAAGAGGAAGAAAATAGCATCGATGCCTTTTTCCACCTAAACCCGGGCCGACCCAATCTCGTAAAGACGCCGATCGGATATCAGGCGTATATGATTCAGAAGTTGCAGATCCTAAAAACTAATACCAATCCTCGAAAATAACTTGCATTTCAGCTGCGTCTTATTTTCAAAGATTAAAATCTTCGGGAGCGCTGGAAAAAAAGATAAGAGAAAAAGGCGCCGGCAAGCGTTAAAAGTCCTCCAATGATGATGTAAATCAAGGAAGCTTTGTGGATTATTGGGGGGACTTCTTTGGGAGGAGTGGGAGTTCCTCCGAAGAATTTAACGACGGGATCCCAGACTTTATATACGAAAAAGTCGGAAGTTTTTTCCCAGGTGCTTTGGGGAATCTCAATAGGATGAAGCGTGTTTATCCCATAGATAACTAGGTAAATACCCACTGCCAAGAGAACCAAACTGCCCACGCGTTTGAAATAAATCATGATTTGCTCTTTGCTTATTTCAGCGTGATGGTGCGCTCTACGTCGTTGAAGAGGCCGGGGACGCGCTTATTTTTGGGGTCGAGTAGCTCCAAACGGATCTTGTGCATTCCCTTTTTGAGCCCGTAGATGTAGTGGGGCTGCCAAGAGGTCAACTGCCTTTGTATATTACCATCGATAGTCAGCCGTACCTTGTACCCATCCTTGGAGAGGGTGCAATGGGTCAGATAGAAGTCGAGCAGCACGGGCTTGGGTTTCTTTTCATTATAGGGGATGTCCCCTTGAGGAAAATTGTAGGTGAGATAGGGAGCTGAGAGATCGACTTTCGGGTTGTCTTTCTTCTCTTGGAAATAAAAGATGCTGGCCGTGAAGGCATTTGCCGCTTTGATGCTCTCGTGGTAGGAGCGGCAGGGGTAGGCGCGGATGACGTGCATTCCCGGTTGTAGCTTGAAGGGGATTTCAAAATTAGCGGTTTGATCGAAGTAGTTTTCGATGTCATCTAGGGCGTCGAGAAAGGCCTCGCTGACGGAGAAGTAGGGCTCATTGTCGATCATGATATGGACCGATTGCCCTTCTGGGTCATTCCAAACCTCATTCCTTCTGGGATTATCTTCTGTGTCTACCCCTAATGCGATCCCATCGACCCGGATCTGTCCTTTGATGGGGGCCGATTTTTTGAGCTCGCCGTATTTGGGAAAGAGGATTTTCGTTTCCACCGCGTTCGGATCGGGAGAGGGATCGACAGGAACGACGCGTATGCTGTGCGGATTAGCCTGTTGTTCTTTCAGTTCTGCGGCAAAGTTTGAAGAAAAGAGCAGTGAGAAGACGGTAGTAAGTAGGCTTAGGCGCATAAGGATTCTCCTAGTATACACCCAAGTGAACTCAAAAGGTGGCGCAGTCCTATCGCCAACGTTTGAATTCACTTGGGTATAAAATTTGTGTTTACAGTTTTTCTTTTTTTTCGTCTATTGATAAGTATGTCGATTGAGATTCTGATTCTGATTATTTTCTTGGGGCTGTTGTTCGATTATACGAACGGCTTTCACGATGCCGCTAATGTGGTCTCCACAGTCATTGCCACGCGCGTACTCGCTCCTTTTACTGCCATTACTCTAGCAGCCCTGCTCAACTTCATCGGAGCGACGCACATCAGCGGGGTTGCCCAGACGATCGCAACGGGTCTGGTTAATTCCCAAGACGCCTCTCAACTCGTCATTCTCTGTGCACTGATCGGGGCCATCGTCTGGAATTTTGCGACGTGGTATTTCGGGATCCCGAGCAGCTCTTCCTACGCTCTTGTCGGAGGGCTGGTCGGCGCCGCTTGGATCGCTCAAGGGTCGGAGAGTGTCATTTGGGGAGGGGTGATCTATAAAGTGATGATCCCGATGGTCGTTTCCCCTCTAGCAGGATTCCTCCTCGCCTTTTGTCTGATGAAAGGGCTGAGTCGGTTGTTGCGCTCTCCCTGGCTCCACCGTCGGAAGAAGATCTTCTCCCACCTTCAGATCGCCTCTGCGAGTTTAGTCGCCCTCGCTCACGGGCTCAACGATGCTCAAAAGAGCATGGGGATCATCACATTAGGGCTTTTTACGGCAAATGTGATCTCGACCACGCACATCCCCCTCTGGGTGATTTTGGCGTGCGCGGTCATGATGGGGATAGGGACAGCCTCGGGAGGGTTTCGGGTCATCCGGACTGTCGGATTCGAAATCACAAAACTCGAACCCTTTCAGGGATTCGCCTCAGAGATGAGCGCCTCTTGTGTCATCTTGGTCGCCAGCTTCTTAGGATTCCCCATCAGCTCTACCCACATGATCGTAGGTTCGATCACAGGGGTGGGAGCTGCCAAGGGGATGAGACGGGTGCGTTGGACGACATTCAAAAAACTCACCCTCACCTGGATCTTCACCCTGCCGGGAGCTGCCCTGGTCGCAGGCGGGTTTTTAAAGCTATTTACAATGTTGAATCTGTTTTAGTTTCGTTTTATTTTTAATTTTATTGATTATTTAATCTTTTTGATTAAAAATAAAATAAGATCGAAACTAAGGTGGTTCCATGCGACGGCGTAAAGGTCAAGAGGGGCTCTCTGTTGTGCAAGCAGTTGATCATCTGTCTTCTATGGCAGAGATCGATACGTATGCTCCTTTAAATGAGCCGCCTCTCTCCAAAAAGCGAATACAAACCCTAACGCAGGATGATCCTGAGTATTTTCTCTATCATCGAGACCAGATAAAAGAGACCTTCAGGACGATCCTCAACTATCTCAAAGAGTTGCATCAAAAAGATAAGGGAAAGCTGCGCGAAGACGAGGTGCAGCGAGGGCTCAAGGCCGTCATTCTCTTAGCCACAGAGGCAGCGGAGAAGCTCGATAAGTACGCGGAAGTGGAACAACAGGGAAAGATTACAGAGCTCAAAGAGTACCAGGATCTGATGAAGTTCTACCAGAGCAAGGTATTCCACCGCTTCCAAGCCCCTCAAGAGGGCACAGAACACTGGCCAGAACAATGGGGATCTCTTGCAGTAGAAAACGCTCAAAAGGGGAGCTTAAAAGGATTAGAGTCTGTGCGCTCTGATCGAGAATACGAGCTCTTTTACATCAAAAAAGAGGATGGAACGCCCTATTTTAACCGCTCTTTGTTGCGCCATCTTCAGCTTGTCGGGAAATTCGATACGCTGCTCATCGATCCCAAATCGGATGATCTCTTTGGACGCTTGAAAATCATGCAAGATAGAGACTCTCATCACGCCGCCCAAAAAATCTTAAGTGCTGTATGGGATCAAATCGAAGAGTATTTTAAAGAGGCGATGAAACACAAAGAGATTCCCTATGTCGCAGCAGTCAACCAAGCGATCATGGCCCTCATGCTCAGTGCCAATACAGCGAATCTCTTGCAAAATACGACAGGAAAGAGCTCTTTGCGCTATTATGCTGATTTCCTCTTATACCTACGCCAAGCGCTCCACTCAGAAGAATACCGACGTTACCTAACGCACCCTCCGAAGACAGCCGAGCGTTTTTTTTCCCTCGCCTTTAAATTGACCCATCAGCTCAGCGCCCTTGTCTTCTTGCGATCAGGCTATCAAAAAGAGATGCAGCTGTTCATCCGCCAATTGATCGAAAGGGGGATGGCAGATAGCATAACAGAGAAAGAGAAGAAAAGCCCCTTGGCCTCTTGGAACATCTTACGCGATGAAGACGCCGCCTTGCGCTCTTTGTTACAAAAGTATCCCAATGGTCCTCTCATAAAGACCCTTTCCCTATTTCAAGACGATCTTCCCATGAGCGGCTTTGATCCGATCAAATCGACGCATCTGCCTGCGCAGCTTTACACGCTGGTCAATAACGACATGCATGTGAGTTGCTTGAGAATCCCCAGTCCTATCCTCCAAAAAGTAATCCGCAAAGCAGAGATCGCTGAAGAATTTTACGGGTTTTTAAGGAGTCTTAGCTCCAAAGGAACCCATCAACACCATCTTCTCATCAACCTTCAGGACCGCACCTCGTGGCAGGAGCACACGCGCTGTGTCGCTCTAGAAGAGATCCCTGAAAAAGAAGATTTTTCAGCCGTATTGAGCGTCGTGACCCTTCCCAAAAGTGGCGATTTTTACTGGCAGAGCGCCGAATATCTCGATCGCGACGATGCGAGCGAATTCATCCAACAGTTTAAGAGTCAAATTGCAAGCGGAGAGCAGTGCGGCTTTTTCTTCCCTAAAACGATCGACAAAAAGCAACTGGCTACATTTTCCACTCAAGCATTCCAAACGATCCATACCCTCTTCTTCGGCGGAAAAAAGATGTTGACCCATCGCAACCGACTCGATTTCATCGAGATCTTCTACATCCTGTTAACTCTCAAGCTCATCGAAGAGAGCTCCCCAGATAGTATGAGCTTCACCTGTAAGGACGCCCTCGATACAGGCATCGTCCACAGCGCCGAGCTCTTCGCCTTCCTGCGGTTGCTCAATGACCCTTCCCCCTGTACCAAGGAAGAGCGCGACTTCTTCGTCTGGATGCTCTATGCCCCTGCTTTGGAGGCCCGTTTCCGGGCGATCGAGCCCAAGGCCTTGGATCGGATGCTCGGGGCCATCAGCCTCATCCACGGCGAGCTCGAGGCCCACCGCACCGCCATTGTGGCCGGCTGCGGCCAGCTCTACAAGCGGCAGTTCTTTAAAGACTTGATTATCAAGGACTTCGTTTAGTGTTTTTCTTTCTTTTCCTCTGCTCAGCTTCTGGCGATTGATCGTAAGTGGTTTGTAGTCAATCGTTTGCGGTTTTTAGCTGGTTTAGCTTCTTTTAATTAATTGTTTTATTTAACTTTTGTTTTTTATATAATTATGTTTAGTAGGTTTTTTGTTTTTTTAATTAATTTAATAAAATGTGAGGTTTTTATGGCGTTTGGTATTGATGGCGTCCAGTCCATGTCCTATAATAGAACAAAATTAACTAGTGGAGCAACTAGAGGAGGGGCGGGGCATACAGGAGGCGAAGTAATCAACAGAGGTCAGTTTGTTAGTAGTACACAGCCTTATAATAGAGGGAATTCAAAGGTAAATACTCGTGTGACAGTAGTTGCCTTAAAAGTTACTGCAGAAAAAAAACCGGTTCAGAGAGCACAAACTCTACCTTCTACTCAATCCAATGAAAGGGCTGCTTTTTTTAAAAGATATGATGGGGTACGCGCACAGCAATTATCCAAACCGCAAGATATATCCAAAGCTCAAACGATGGAAAATGAAGAGCCGAGAGATCATTTGAATTCCAATCCATTCTCTGTAACTGCCTTGACTCTAACACAACCCTCTCCATCGCAAGCCATAGCTATACCCGAACCTCAAAAGAAAGAAGGTGAAGAATCGAGCAATGGTTCAAGTCCTGAGTTATACTCTGTAACAGACCCAACTATAACAAAAGCGCGGAACTTTATGGATCGTGTTATAAACCGGGCGGGGCAGACTCCTGAAGTCTCTTTTGGGTCTTCAGATTCAGGGTCTTCTGTTGATGAGAAAGATAAGGACTACTACTGCTAATAGTTATACTCTGCCCGCTATAAAAATCCCTGCCGCCAGGTTGGGTATAACCACAGAGATGGAAAACCACAGAGAGGAAATTTTTTAATATGAATTTCCTCTCTGTGGTTTTCCATCTCTGTGGTGAGATTGCATATATTCAGAATGGAGTGATGGGGAGCTAGATTAGGTCCTCATGAATTACGCAACAACGCCTAAGGATTACCCCACTTCATCCCTACATACCTTCCCAGTTTCTAAGTAATTTTTCACCTTCAGAAGGGGTCATTTCTAAAAAATACTTACACATGGAAAAAGTATTAGCGGGAATTGTTAAAAAAAAAGTTAACATTTTTCGCAGGCGAAAAAATGAAGTTACGACAGGAATGAGTTGTGAAATATTTTAAACTTACCTCAATATTGACAATATAGATAAAATATATGAAAATATGTACATGAAATAACGGTTTTTTTAACAAAAAGTAGTAAGGTGGTTTTATGTCTTTTCTTAGTTCGATCGGAAAATCCAAGGTAATTGACAGTTCCTCATCCTCCTCGTCCTCATCAGACGTAGCACCCACACAAACCCGTTCAAAAATGGGGAAGACGTCAAACCCCAGACAATACACCACAAGCCGAGCAACTACTACTACGACTACTACTAAAACCGCTAATGCATTCTTGGAGTCATCATCCTCATCAGACTCAGCACCCACACAAACCCGCTTAAAAAGTACGAGGGACGTCAAATCCTAGACAATACACCGCAAGCCGAGGAACCTCTTCGAATAAGCCCACCACTACTACGACTACTACTAAAATCAGTAAGGCGTTCTTTGAGTCATCTTCCTCATCGTCTGACTCAGGACCTACTAGCGCATTATCCTCATCAACCCGTTCAAAACTTTGGGATGTTTCAGATCTCAGTCGATCCAAGACGAGCCAAGCGAGCTCTTCGAATAAGTCCAATACCACTAAACCCCGTGCATTCTTCGATAGTTCCTCCTCATCATCAAGCGAAAGCACCTCTTCTTCAAGTTCAGAAGACCTTCAAGCACGACGACGCACTCCACAAAAAACCAAGAAGCAGAGTTCAGCTTCTAAGTCTAGTAAATCGGCTTCTAAGCCTACTAAGTCAGATGAAAAAAAACTGGCCGCAGAGTTGGCAGCGTTGGCTAAGATCGAAAAATTAGCTCAGAGAGGTGTGATTATTTTTTATGATGATAGCTTTACACCGTTAACAGGATGTTTTGGTAATTTTCATATTTGCGAAAATCCGATTGAATTCGAAGGTCACTCTTATTCCAATTCTGAGGCGGCTTTTCAGGCTCAAAAATTCGCTAATAACAAAGATCTGCAAGCGACGTTTAAGAAATTCAATCGAAACACTACTGGCAAAGAAGCTCTTGCGCTAGGTAAAACTCGTCTCTCCCCAGAACAAGTCGCTAAGTGGGATAGGTCTAAGTTCGATGTCATGTACGATATTTTGCAAGCAAAATTCGATTGTAACGAAGCTCTCCAGAAAAAATTGCTGGCTACTGGAGATGCCCTACTCGTCGAACACTTACCCGATCCTCACAGGAGCGATACATTTTGGAGCGATGGATTCTATGGACCCGGAGGGGAGCATGGAACAGAAACTGAAAAAGGAGGAAACAATCTGGGGATGTGCCTAATGTGGGTGCGCCATGGCTATCAAGATCAAATGCAGGGCACTAAGACTCAATTTGATCAAGCGCGTTACGAGGCGCAATATCGAAAGCTAGACTTTCCAAATTTGGGTGACTTGCGAGCCTAGGGGCCTGTTTAAACGCTCCGCACTCGATAGAAAGGGGAGACCTCATCAGAGGCTCCCCTTTTTTTATTCCCCTTCCGCATCCAGCAGCTGCTGGTTATAGAGCTTAAGGCTGCTAGAGAGCGCCTCAGCTTGTCTCAAGAGCTCGGCGAAGTCGCGGCGGAAGGCGTCGTCACTGAGGATCTCTTCTTTTTTCGGGTTATATTGGGCTCTGTCGATGAGTTGAGAGAGGCGGGACATCGCCGTATTGATGTCGTCCACTTCTGTTTCGAAGTAGTGTTTAAAGCTTTGTGGGGTATCGAGGGCATTCATCGTGGTGATTTGTTGGGAGCGTAGACGCTGCCAGGTCTTGTTGAGGTGGAAGAGGATGCCGTAGTTATTGATGTCGTTCATCATGGTGTTGACCTTGCTCATGATGGCGGTGACTCTCAGGTAGAGGTCATCCCCTTTGATCAATTTGCCAAGCGTTCCTGTGCCACTTGCGATATCGCAGGTGATTGAATTGATGTAGGAAGAAGCGCTTTTTAGGTTGTTCATCATGACGCCAGCATTTGCAAACACCTGGGCATTTTCGAGCTCATCGATTGCATTGTGGATGCTGACAACGGTATCTTTTGCCTCATTGACCATCGATTGAATATCGAGGATCACTTCTGAATCATTGACTGTTTGGACGGCTTCTTTAATCTCATCCATCGCATTGGCAAAGCTCGTGACGGCATAGCCCATCTCGTCGGAATTTTTCCGCAGCCACTGATTGACCTGTTGGAAGGTGGTCTGCATCTCTGTGGCGAGGTCGGATAGTTCGGTGAAGGCCTGTTCGATCGGATCTGCCGACTCGGCGTAGATCGGTTGGTTGGTGATGAGTTTAGGAACGACCCCTTTAGGGGGGGCTTTGGGCATGATGGCGATCGATTTTTCACCGAGAAGGCCAGAGGTTTGGATGATCACATCATCTGTGTCATAGACTTTGATGTGAGAATCGACTTTTAAGACGAGTTGGTAGTAATAGACGTCGCCCATCACGTCGATTAGGGGTTTTTGCCTTGCGTTATAGATCTCATCGATCGCGACGACTTCTCCGACGGGTTTTCCCGCAAAGAGCACGCGCGTGCCGACATTAATGCGGTTGATATTGGCAAAGCGGACGTAGAGGGTTTCTTTTCCATCTCCTACAGAGGGTTTTAAGAAGAGGGTCAGCCAGACGATCAGGGCACAGGCAGCGATGACAAAGACCCCGATCAGCATGTTTTTGGTCTGTTCACCCATGGTGGTTTTTCTCCTTTAAGGTTCTGGGATCTTGAGAGATCGTACAATAGAGGAATTTAATAAGGGGATCGTCGATCTTCAAGAAAGCGTCTGGTTCTGCGATGTGTGCGATTTTTCCATCGCGAATGAGTGCGAGCCGGTCTCCGACGTAGAGAGCAGAGAACATGTCGTGTGTGACTACGATACTCGTCGCTTTGAGCTCTTCTTTGGTTTTGACGATGAGTTCATTGATCTGCATGGCGATGATTGGGTCTAGACCTGTCGTCGGTTCATCGTAGAGGATGATTTTAGGACGGTAGACGATGACACGCGCGAGTGCTGCTCTTTTGCGCATCCCTCCAGAAAGCTCTGAGGGCATTTTTTTATGCGTTCCCTGAAGGCCGACGAGTTCGAGAGCATAGGAGACGCGGTCTGCGATCTCTTTCTTTGAGAGTCTTTTTCCCGTTTCTAAATCGCCGTGTTCTGTCAGGTAGAAGCCGGTATTTTCTTCCACATTCATCGAATCGAAGAGGGCGCCTCCTTGAAAGAGCATTCCCATTTGGTGGATGAATTTAAAGAGTTCTGATCGGTCGAGGTCGGTGATGCGCAAGCTGTCGATGTCAATCGTCCCTGCATCGGGTTTTAAGAGGCCGATGATGTGCTTGAGCAGCACACTCTTGCCGATTCCCGAAGGGCCGAGGATGACGACGGTCTCTCCTTCTTCAATCTGGAGGTCGAGCCCGCTTAAGACCTGTACTTTTCCAAATTTCTTCCACAAGTTGCAAATCTTAATCATAGAAACCTAGAGATTTGGTCGTGGAGGATATTGAGAGAGACGGTGAGGAAGAAATTAATCAATAGAATGGCGCAATAGGTGATGACGACGCTACTGGTCGTAGCTCTCCCGACACCAGCGGCCCCGCCCGTGGTGCGCAGCCCCTTAAAACAGGCGATGGTGAGGATGAGGATGCCGAAGATGAATCCCTTGATGATTCCCGTCATAAAGTCGAAATAAGTCACGTGAGTCGGGATCGGATCGAAATAGGTATTCGGCGCCATGCCGAAGAAATAGACAGCGATGAGATAGCCCCCAAAAATGCCCATGACGATCCCGAAGATCGTGAGAAGGGGCATCATGAGGATCCCAGAGATGAATCGAGGCGCTAGAAGGTAGCGATTCGGATTGACGGACATCGTCTGGAGCGCGTCGATCTGTTCTGAGACGCGCATCGTTCCGAGTTCTGCACACATCGCAGCGCCCACACGCCCTGTCACCATGAATGCCGTCAATACAGGCCCGAGCTCTGTCATCATCGCCTTAGCGACCATGAGCCCTGTGACAGAAGCGAGGCCTTTATCGGATAATTGATAAAAAGATTGTGCAGCGAGTACGAGCCCTGTCGAAAATCCCGTGATTGCGACGACGGGAAGCGACGCGACCCCGATGTCATAGAGCTGTTGAAGGATGAGACGGAGGTGGGGAGGACGCTGCAGTGTCGCTTTAGCGACCTGTAAAATGAGAGTGATGTATTCCCCGAGGGCGATCACGATCCCCATTCTCTGGAGAACTTTGACCCACGTCGAATGGTTATTCTGATTTTCTACACTAGCTTCCATATCCGCATTGTAGAAAAAATACTATTTTTAGGGACATATCTAATTGATATCCCTTCCCTCTCTGTGGTTTTCCCTCTCTGTGGTTAAAAAATTTTCACCACAGAGAGTGGAAACCACAGAGAGGGAAAAGACCTTATATCCCTAGGGAATCGAGGTAATTTTGGAGGATGACGACTGCGGAGAGGCTGTCACTGAGCTGAGCGCGTTTTTTGCGAGAGACTTCAGCGTCTTTGAGCATCCGATCGACTTGGGAGGAGGTGAGTCTTTCATCCCAAAACAGCACGGGGATGGCGAGGGCTTCGCCTAGAGCCGTTCCAAAGGCTTTTGCCAAAAGCGCCATGTCTCCCTCTTTGCCGCTGAGCAACAGGGGATGTCCGACGATGATTTTTTCGATAGGACCGAGGGGGGCAAGCTCTTTTTGGATGAGGGCGATGGTGGCCGTCTTCTCTTTAGCGACGCGAATGGTCGGAAGGCTACGTGCGATGATCTTCCTCTCATCAGAAACCGCGAGCCCGATCCGTACCGTTCCAAAATCAACTCCGACAATTCTTCCCAACGGGCTCTCTCATTTTATTTTTTAGGACAGCGCCGATAAACTCTCGAAAAAGGGGATGGGGCTCGGCGGGTTTTGATTTGAATTCGGGATGGAACTGGACCCCGAGCATCCACGGATGGTCTTTGATCTCAGCGATCTCGCAGAGATCTCCTTCTTCGAAAATGCCCGATAGGATGAGTCCGTTGTCTTCGCAGGCTTGTTTGTAGGTGTTATTGAATTCGAAGCGATGGCGGTGGCGCTCTGAGATCTTATTTGTGCCATACGCCAGCTCTGCTTTTGTGCCGGGAAGGACGCGACAAGAAAAGGCGCCGAGGCGCATCGTGCCTCCGAGTTCCTCAACCCCTCTTTGTTCACTGAGCAAAGAGATGATCGGGTGGGAAGTCGCAGGATCGATTTCTGTCGAGTTCGCATCGTGTAGGTCGAGCACGTGTCTCGCGAATTCGACACAGAGCACTTGCATGCCTAGACACAGACCAAAATAGGGGATGTTATTTTCCCTGCAGTACTTCGCCGTCATGATCTTGCCCATCCAGCCCCGCTCTCCAAAGCCTCCAGGGACGAGATAGCCATCACAGCCACCGATCACCTTTTCGACAGAACCGAGATCGAGTACTTTATCCGATTCGAATCGGCGGATTTCGATCTCGACTTGATTAGCGAGAGCCCCATGGTAGAGGGCCTCGAAGACAGATTTATAGGCATCTTGATGCTGTAAATACTTACCGACGATCCCGATGACCACTTTCCCCTTGGGATTTTTTAAAGTGTGGAGCATCGCTTCCCATTTTAAGAGGTCAGCGCGCTGGGAAGGGAGATTCAGGAGCTGGCAGATTTTATCGTCTAAGTGTTGGCGGTGTAGATTGAGGGGCACCTCGTAGATGCAAGGGACGTCGGGGATATCGATAACGCCTTCTTTAGAGACGCTGCAAAAGAGACTGATCTTATCCTTGAGCTCTTCAGAAAGGCTCTCTTCACAACGACAGAGGATCAGATTGGGGATGATCCCGATACTGCGCAATGTCTGTACAGAGTGTTGGGTGGGTTTTGTCTTGAGCTCTCCTGCCGCTTTTAGAAAGGGGACATAGGTCAGGTGGATGTTGAGACAATCGGAGGGTCTTTCATGGCAGAATTGACGAATCGCTTCAAAGAAGGGCAAAGATTCGATATCGCCGACGGTCCCGCCGATCTCGACAAGAACGACATCAGTCTGGGGCATTTGTCGTGAGCAAGCGATGATCCTCTGTTTGATCTCATCGGTGACATGGGGGATGACTTGCACTGTCTTACCGAGATAATCCCCACGCCGTTCCGATTTGATGACAGCATCATAGATCTGGCCCGAAGTGGCATTAGAAAGGCGGGAAAGAGGGGTATTGGTCAGGCGGTGGTAATGGCCTAAATCCAAGTCGGTTTCCGCTCCATCGTCTGTGACGTAGACCTCTCCATGCTGGAAGGGGTTCATCGTGCCTGGATCGACGTTGAGGTAAGGATCGAGCTTTAACATCGCAATTTTGAGGCCTCTGGACTCTAAAAGCATCGCGATGGAAGCTGAGGTAAGCCCCTTGCCCAGGGAAGAGACCACGCCCCCGCTAATAAAAATATATTTTGTCGATTGCATGCACAATCCCCTTACACGTTAAAGAGTAAAGCTGCATTTTAGGGAGGTGGCGCTCGCTAGTCAATTAAAATAAAAATTTAACAGTTTTAAGGCTTTGGTGCGTTGTTTTTTATTTCCACGTTTTATATAATATAATTAAAAACAATATGTATTTTAAATTAATTCTATGAATTCTGTTTTCTTTTCTGATCACACTTTTGTAACGCATCTATTCAGCATTTTTCAGGAAGATGCGCGACATATGCAGGGCACCGATGCTGCTGGACTGCTCGAAATCGAGCGTCTGAAAAATTGCTCGCAGGTGTGTGAATTGTGGCGCAAATACGCACTGGAGCTCTCTTTAGAAGTAAAGGTCCAAGGGACCCGATTCATCCCTATCGCCGATTATACTCCTCGACTCTATGCTGTAGAATATGAGCGTTTTGATTTGCTCCCCTTTATCGATCGATTAGAGCATGGTTTTACGCTAAAAATGGCCAAAATGAAGCTGAGTGCATTGCATCGGTACGAGATCGATGGGCATTATAAAGTAGACCAAATCACATTTAATCCCGCCGTAGACCACGTCACGCATCACCACTACTTAGCTCAATGGCTTTATCAGTCTCTGCATCTCTTTTTTTATCACTTCCCCGTCGACGAAACATGGAATGCTTCCTGTAGAGATAAGGCTTTGCGTGCAGTGAATGATTTTCGTGAGAACAGTTTCTACTGTACCACTTGTTCTGAGAGTTTTCGAGAATGTAAGCTCGGAGAGGTTCAGAAGGTTTTTGGGAACAAGGCAATCATGTGCGTAGACAGTGCCAGTCAAGTGTGTGGGAATACCCATTGGGTGAATTTCCTTATTTATGGAAATCAAATCGCCCTTGCAAACCGGGGGAAAAACTCAGATGATTTACCCGGGGCGTGTATCTATTCCCTGTCAGAGGTCGATCCTTCAATGCCCATGAATCAATTAATCGATTTTTTTCAATATGTCGAGCCAGACGTTCATCTAAAGCTATCTCATCAAAGGAGTGGCTCTTGTTCGCGCACTAGTTTTGAGGGAGATTTTCTCAGCCTCATTTTTTTCATTCTAGAGGAGGAACATGCTTTACACGGATTGAAAGACAATAAGACCATCTACCGGGTTTTCAATGCATGGAGACAAGCGGATCATTCTCAGGGATTATATGAAATCATGCATGAGGATCTGTCGATAAATTATGATCCTCATCTGCTCGTTCGCGTGCTTGCAGCATTTAATGGATCCCCAGAAGAGGTAGAAACATTTTACGATTTTCTAAGGGATACAAAACAAGTCGATTGGGATTTGATCAATAAAACGGAAGATACGGCGGGGAAGGTTCCTGTCAATTACATCCCGCTTGAGGATTTTCCTAAGAAAGAGAGGCTTTTTGCTCGAGAACTCATAGCTGCTTATCGCAATCAAGCTTTGAAGGAGATTTGGAGAGCCTGCCATTCTCTCTTTGCAAAGAGAGCTGCACCTAAGGTAAACGCTTCCATCGATGAAATTAGGGCCTTTTTTCTCGATCTGAACAACGCACCTTTATTCGATCGGTGTAGGACCCTCACATTAGCGGGATCTGAGTTAAAGGAGCTGCCTCAAGAGGAAATGAGGATTTTACGAAAGGTAGATAAGCTGAATCTTTCTTATAATGCATTTAGCCATTTTCCAAAATGGGAGTTTTCCAATTTAAAATGGTTAAATATGGATGTGAATTTGATCGAGAGCTTTGAAGGGTTTCAAAACGACTCTATTGAGCATCTGTCTGCTAATGGGAATACGATTTCTGTTGTTTCAGATCTAGTTTTTTTAAATCTAAAAATTCTCAGTCTTAAAAGGAATGGGTTGTCGGATTTCTCAAATATGAACCTGCCTAATTTAATCATTTTGAATCTTCGTTCTAATGAGATTGAGAAAATTGAAAATTGTTTTTTTCCAAAACTGAAGAAGCTCTCTTTGGATGAGAATCTGTTAACCGAGATTCCCGATTCTATCCGCAATCTCTCTGAATTGGAAATACTCTCGCTGTCTGAAAATGATATTTCTGAAGTCAATGGCTTGAACTTTCCCAATTTGTCTTGGTGGGATCTTTCAGCAAATCAACTGACTGCAGTTCCCGATCTAAAGCTGCGCAACTTAAAGTACTGGGATTTAGGAAGCAATCGATTGCGTTCGGTGCCCAACTTTACAGGTCTTGAAAATTTGATCGAATTGAATCTATCTCTGAATGAGATCCAATCAGTACCCGATTTTAAAGACCTGGCTCGATTAAGATCCCTGTCGCTCAGCTGCAACAGGCTCAGAGAAAAGCCCGTCTTCACACGCCTACACCCCACCATGACCATCGATCTGACTAGCAACCCGTTCAAAAGATAAGTCTTAATACGAAGCCTTGTAAAAAACGAACTCAGTGCTTTTGTTTTCCTTTAATGAAGTGTATAGAATTTCTTCATCTTTTCCTTTTGGGATTTTTATTACTCCGAAATTAGGATCAAAAAAGAAATTTTGTCCTTTGTTTTTGAAGTAGACGCAAGTATGGCCTTCATCTTTTTTTGGATCGCCCTGCTTGAAAATATAGAATCCATTTGGTTGGATTTTGCTTTGTTGCTGAAATTCACCACAGAGCCTTGGGAAGGGGGGCGTCTCGGTCCTTAATTTTATACTCTACCCCTTCCATCATCTAGATGTAACTTGGGTCAAAATCGGATCCAATCTATAATTCCTCCTCGTAATGTAGAGGCCGAGCTATCATTGGCGCTTGTAAGCCCGGCACAGAGAATGGCACGCAAAAGGTCACGTAAGCATCGCTGGTGAGATCGTAAGATCATCCCGTTTAGGAGAATGTTGGCTTAACACCTTTTGCACATTGCACTTAACCCAAGGAATTTTCATGAACACCGAAATCGTGAATCAATCATCATCCATTAAAATTATCAATCCGAACGCTGCAGGAATAGACATAGGGGCTTCCTCCCATTTCGTTGCAGTGCCCGAAAACAGAAGTAAAGAGTTTGTTAAAGAATTTGGGTGCTTTACCCCAGATATTGAAAACATGATTACATGGTTAAGGGAATGCAAAATCAAAACAATAGTTATGGAATCGACTGGATCCTATTGGATACCGGTCTTTGAAATGCTGGATCAAGCCGGATTTGAGGTAAAATTGGTAGATGCCCACCATGTAAAGAATGTAAGAGGACGCAAGTCAGATGTAATAGACTGTCAGTGGCTTCAACAATTGCACACCCACGGCCTACTCTCGGCAGCTTTCCGTCCAGAAAATGAGATAGTAGAGCTAAGAAGTTTCCTCAGACAAAGGTCCATGCTCATTGAAACAGCCTCTATGCATATCCAACACATGCAAAAGGCACTCGTTCAAATGAACCTACACCTGAACAATGTGATAAGTGACATCACTGGAGCAACAGGTATAGCTATAATAAGAGCGATTGTGTCAGGGGAAAGAAACCTCGATAATTTGGCAAAACTAAGAGACCCTCGGTGTAAACAACCTGAATCTGTAATCAGGAAATCTCTTCAAGGCAACTACCGACCAGAACACCTATTTGCCTTAAAACAAGCCCTTGAAGCCTACGACTTTTTCCAAAAAAAAATCGCCGAATGCGACAACGAGATAAAAAAAAACTCGAAGTGCTCTCCCCAATAAAAGAGACACCCTCACTGACAAAAAAGCCAAAAAAGCTAAAAAAATACGAATACGCTTTTAATGTAGCCGACCACCTAAAACAGCTCATAGGAACGGACCTAACAACGGTACCCGGGATAGACGTAAGCACTGCTCTGAAGTTAATCTCGGAAATAGGAACAAATATAAGAAAATGGCCAACAGAAAAACACTTCTGTGCCTGGCTAGGATTATGTCCTGGCACCAGAATATCCGGAGGAAGGCGAATTAGTAGCCACACCTCGCATTGTACCAATAAGGCAGCGATTGCATTGAGAATGGCAGCAAGCTCATTATACAAAAGCAAAACAGCACTTGGAGCTCACTTAAGACGCATGAAAGCACGTATGGGTCCTGTTGAAGCAGTGACGGCAACAGCCCACAAAATGGCAAGGGCCCTTTATCAGATGATACTGCGAAAAGAAGACTTTAGAGAAGCTGGCTCAGACTTTTACGATAAACTACACCAAGACAAAACACTGAAATTTTTGAAGAAGAGAGCCGCCTCCATGGGATATGTCCTAACTGAAATGGAAAAAATGAAAAGCGCTGTGCACCAATAACTTAGCTTGAAGTTACTTAGGAGAGGGGAAACCACAGAGAGGAAATTCATATTAAAAAGTTTCCTCTCTGTGGTTTTTCCTCTCTGTGGTGAAATTGCATCTATTCAGAATGGAATAATGGGGAGCTAGATTAGCTCCTCATGGATGATGCAACAACGCCGAGACCGTCTCTAATCGCTTGACTTCTTTACCTCGCTTCGCATAAAAGTGGGTATGAACCTATCCTTATAAAAAATTTCAGTCGATTTTCGGGGATGGTTTTGTAGCACTTTTGTTTTTGCGGGGGCTTTAAAGTTTATGTCTATTCAGGAACTCGTCGCGCGCAAGTATGTACCTGTCAGCGTCTTTCAACTCTTTTCAATCGGAATCGGTCCTTCTAGTTCGCACACGGTAGGCCCCATGCGGGCAGCGCGGACTTTTGCAGAAGACCTCCTTTCCAAGGGGTTGATGCCCATCGTCAAGTCTCTTAATATCGAATTATTCGGGTCGCTCGCTATGACGGGAAAGGGACATGGGACAGATATCGCCGTACTGCTCGGAATGGAAGGAGAGCGCCCAGAAGCCGTTGATCCCAATTGTGTCCAAGGGCGTGTCGCTGCAATTTCAAGAGCAAAAGTGCTCAATATCTTAGGGACCCATCCCATTGCTTTCGACGTCGATACGCATCTCATTTTTCATAGGGGTAAGCGGTTTACCTATCATTCCAATGGACTGCGCTTTAAAGCGTACGACGCGCGGGGAGATGTGGTGCATTCTGATATCTATTATTCTGTGGGAGGAGGGTTTGTCGTCTCTCAAGATGAAGCGTTAGGGGGGATCAGTGCAGGGCATAACGTCTTCAGAGATTCTGCTCCCTATCCTTTTCAGACTTGTGCGGAGCTCTTAGAGCATTGCAGAGAAACGGGTCTATCGATTGCCGAGCTCGTCTTAGAGAATGAGAAGGTGTGGCGGAAAGAGGGAGAGGTCCGCTCAGGGATTTTGAAAATTTGGCAGATCATGCAAGAGTGTGTGCAGAGGGGCTTGAGTCAAGAGGGGATTTTGCCGGGAGGGCTCAATGTGAGGCGCAGGGCCAAACAGATGTATGAGACTTTGACGTGGGACGGGCCTTTGCTAAAAGACCCTTCTGAAATTTTCGATTGGGTGAGCCTTTTTGCGCTAGCGGTCAATGAAGAAAATGCGGCAGGGGGGCGTGTGGTAACGGCTCCTACAAATGGGGCTGCGGGAATCATCCCCGCTGTTTTGCACTATTATCAAAAATTCACTCCTCAGCCTACGGAAGAGGGGATTGTGACATTTTTTCTAACGGCGACTGCGGTTGGGATTCTCTACAAAGAGGGAGCTTCCCTCTCTGCGGCGGAGATGGGGTGTCAAGGGGAGGTGGGCGTTGCGACATCGATGGCAGCAGCAGGCCTTGCAGCAGCGCTTGGAGCCACCAATGAGCAGATCGAAAATGCTGCAGAAATCGGGATGGAGCATAATTTGGGCTTGACGTGTGATCCGGTTGGGGGCCTGGTGCAAATTCCCTGTATCGAGCGGAATACGATGGGCGCGATCAAGGCGATCAATGCGGCGCGCTTAGCCAGAATTCATGGGGATGGCCACTCTCACTGTGTCTCTTTAGATCAGGTCATCGGGGCGATGCGAGAGACGGGAGAGGATATGCAGGCAAAGTACAAAGAGACCTCAGAAGGGGGGCTTGCCCTTCAGGTGCCCGTCAATCTACCAGAGTGTTAAGCGATGTCTACCCCATTACAAAAGGCACGCAGGGATGCTCCCTTAAAATCCCCTAAAATCCTCTCTTCTGCCATCGATTGGGATGAACTAGCGCTCTCCCAAGAAAAAGAATCGATTCGTTCGCTTTTCCCCAAGACAGGGGGGCAACCTCTTCTAAGAGGGATACCCCACTCGGGCAAGAACAAAAGCTCTTCCCCAATGCGCGTAGGAGTCGTCTTTTCAGGAGGTCAAGCATCTGGAGGACATAACGTCATTATCGGCCTCTTCGAAGCACTTAAAACCCTACACACCGATTCGCAGCTATTTGGTTTTTTAGATGGACCCTCTGGGATTTTATTGCAGAAGACAGCGGAATTGACAGCAGATCGATTAAAAGAGTACCGCAATCAGGGAGGGTTTGATCTTCTGGGATCGGGGCGCACGAAAATTGAGACCTCAGACCAGCTCAATACATGTCTCAGTACAATGCAGAAGATGCAGCTAGATGGATTAGTGATCATCGGGGGAGATGATTCGAATACCAATGCCGCTGTTTTGGCGGAGTATTTTATGCAGCACAACTGCTCCACCAAAGTCATCGGTGTGCCTAAGACGATCGATGGCGATTTACAAAATGAGTATGTCGCGATCTCTTTTGGTTTTGATACCGCCTCCAAGACCTATTCTGAGATCATTGGCAATATCGCAAGAGATGCCATTTCAGCTAAAAAATACACCCATTTTATCAAATTGATGGGGCGTTCTGCTTCCCATGTCGCTTTGGAATGCGCTCTTTCTACCCATCCTAATTTAACGTTCATCAGCGAAGAAGTGCGCGAGAAAGGACAGACGCTCTCCGATTTGACACGAGAGATCGCCGATCTCATCTGCGCCCGTTCTAGTTTGGGGAAAAACTTTTCGATCCTATTGATCCCTGAAGGATTGATCGAATTCATCCCCGAAGTCTCCCTTTTAATCCAAGAGCTGAACCAGCTTGTATCCTCCACTCCTAATGCCAATCCGTCTACAGCTTTAAGCGAATCGGCGCGCACCTGTTTTTGCTCGCTTCCCGAATCGATTCAGAAGCAACTGCTGCTCAATCGCGATCCGCATGGAAATGTCCAAGTTTCCCTGATCGAAACAGAACAGCTCTTCATCCAAACCGTTTCTCATGAGCTCGAAAAAAGAAAAAGAGAAGGGGGCTTTTCCGGTGTGTTCACGCCGATGCACCATTTTCTCGGCTACGAGGGACGGGCCGCATTTCCCACTCTTTTTGATTGTCACTATTGCTATGCACTTGGACAAACAGCTGCGCTACTGCTCGACCGCGGATGTTCAGGCTATATGGCCTTTATCGATCGACTCGATGAGACTGTGGAACACTGGGGAATCGGAGGCGTGCCGCTCACTCAGCTGATGCATCTCGAAATGAGGAAGGGTAAAGAAAAAGCAGTCGTCAAGAAGTGTTTTATCGACTTGAAAGGAGCGCTCTTCTCTCAGTTTCAGCAAGAGAGAAAATCCTGGGAATTAGAAGACCATTACCTCTTCCCCGGTCCCATTCAATTCAGTGGAGACCCTTCTTTAACCGCCAACCCCCCGCTGTCCATTGCTCTTTCTTAAGGTAAAGTGGTTTTTCTTCAAAGAAAAGCAGTTCATCAAGAAACACGCTCCCTTTTTCCTTCCGATCGAACGTTCCTTGAAGCGCGCCTACCGATTTCAGAGTCCTTTTCGCGTCAGTAAGGCCTATTTACAGAAAAAAGGGGAGCGCGACGTCCATCAGTATGGAGAGACGCCGCTGCCTGCACTCGTCACTATCGCAACGGAATGCGATCTAGGTCCTGATGATTATATCATCGATTTGGGGTGTGGTACGGGGCGTGGGGTTTTGTTTTGGGCGGAATGGCTCGGCTGTTCTGTAAAAGGCGTCGACCAGATCCCTCTTTTCATCGAAAAGGCCCGGCAAATTATACCCCGCCCGCTTGAGGATTGCGAATTTGAGCGGCATGAGAGCTCCCGCGCGACCTTTACCTGCGAAGATATCGAGCAGACAGATCTTCAGGACGCTACCGTCATTTACCTCTATGGGACCTGTCTTCCAGAAGAGGTCATCGAACGCCTCGTTCGGCGATTCGAAACTCTAAAAAGGGGAACGAAAATCATCACCGTGAGCTTCCCTCTCGATGCTTACTCCTCCCAGTTCCATGTTCAAAAGCAATTTTCTGTCACGTTTCCCTGGGGAGAGGGTGAAGTATACCTAACTACAGTATGTTCTTGAACTCCGCTTGCAAGATCGCATAGGCGAGAAAGGGATCTCGGCACTGGGCTTTAATGAGCTTGCCTTTAATGAGTACTTCGATGTAGCCACGGCCTAAACCTGCTTTGAGTTCCTCTTTAGTGAAGGCGGGATTCGTCGCAATCGCTTCGGAAAACTCTCGGTAAGATTCTCCAGAGTGGTTGACTTCTCCGCAGAGGATCGGCACATCTCCCATCAATGTTCCTGCATCGGGAGCTACAGCGCCGAGCACACTGCACTTGTTGATATAATAGCCCGTCTCTTCTTCCAATTCACGCGTGGCAGCGGCTTCAATCGTCTCCCCTTCTTTGCGTTGGCCGCGGGGGAGTTCGATTTCCCAGCTGCGCGTCGCATGACGGTAGTTAACATTGACGATGATCTTCTTGTTCGAAAGCAATGGGAGGATCGCTACTCCAGGGCTCCCTGTCATTCCACTTTTCCAGAGCAACCGATCATAAGTTCCATAGACGCCAGAGGGGAAAATGACTGCATCTCGGATCCACATCCAGTAATTATCTTCAGCGACAATTCCGACAGAACTCCATTCCTTCGCCTCTTTTTCTGAAGCTCCTTTGGAGATGAGGCGCAGACGGGTCTGATTTTCGATTCGCTTGATCATTTCAGGGGAGGAAGCGACTTCAATTTCCCCATTTTCCCAATTGCCAAAGGGACCGAATGCCTTCGGGTGTTCTTCGAATAAGCGTAGATAGCGGGAGAGGGCTTGAGGGAGTTCCACCTTTTGTGGTTTTTCTTGAGAAGGAGCGGTTTTTGTCTTTCCATCCGCAGCAGACAAAGCGAGGGAGATACAAAGAACGGGGACGAGAACTGTCGTGATCTTCCACATAATTTTTTCTCCGTGAAGAATCGTTGGGCAGAAGGGTATACGCTTTGATTTTTTTTTGCAAGTAAGGGTATTCTAAAAATTTTAATCAATGGAGGGGTAATGGATCTACCAGATATAGGACTAGGGACTTGGGAACTTAAAGGGGAGGAGTGTACGAAGATCGTAGAGATGGCTTTAGACCTGGGGTATCGGCATATCGATACGGCTCATTTGTATGGGAACCATGGAGCCATCAAGAAGGCGATGAAGGGGTTTGATCGAAGAGAGCTCTATCTCACTTCGAAATTATCTGTGGATGAAGAGATCGATAGCGCAAAGCCGAAGGCGTCTGTTCAAAAGGCTTGCGAGCGAGCACTCAAAGAGCTCGGCACAGATTACCTCGATCTCTATCTGATCCATTGGCCAGATGAGAAGTTCCCTTTGGAAGAGATTTTTTTTGCGATGGAAGAACTCGTAAAAGAAGGGAAAATTCGACATGCCGGTGTGAGCAATTACAATACCCACCATCTCGAAGATCTCCGCAAAGCGGGTAAGACCCCCTTTGCCAATCAAGTCGAATTTCACCCCTATTTGAACCAAAAAGAGCTGCTCGCATACTGCCAGTCGCATCAGATCCGACTCATCGCCTTTCGCCCTTTTGGCAAGGGGAAATTACTCCAAGAGGAACCACTCTTTAGCAAAATCGGCGCTCGCTATGGCAAAACAGGGGCCCAGGTGATTTTGCGGTGGTTGATTCAAAAGAAGGTTCCCGTGATCCCTAAGGCTTCTTCTAAAGAGCATCTTAGGGGCAACTTAGAGGTCTTTGATTTTGCGCTCACCCAGGAAGAAATGGGGCAGTTGGAGGATCTAGACCAGAATAAACGCTACTGTCAACCCGATCATCCTGCTTATGATTATTGATTATTTTAAAAAATAACTGTATTTGTAAAACAAGCGGATCAATTGTGGGGTTTTTGTGGATCTTTCTATGTTTTTGGCGAAATTCTTAGGGTTCTATTTTTTGCTCAGCGCTCTTTTGTGGCTGTCTAGAAAACGGCAGATAGAAGCTGCCTGCAAAGATGTCGTCGCTTCCAAGGGTCTTTTAGCGGTGTCTGGAGAGATTAGCTTTATCATCGGTCTTGCGATTGCGATCGATCACCCTATCTGGGAATACAATTGGAAGGGGTTGATTACCCTGATAGGATACCTCTTGATCCTAAAAGGGATCCTACGTTTTGCGTTTCCCAATCACGTGAAAAAATGGGTCTCCAAGATGATGAAAGGAATGGGGTTTTGGCTGACGATTATCATCATGCTAGCGATCGGGATCTACCTAATCTACTGTGGCTTTAACTAGGCCCTAACACGGGTTCAAAAGTGGACGTCGGTCCACTTTTGAACACTTCCTCTAACCCTGTATGAGCTGGATTCCGTATTGTTCATCAGCCACACGCCTATGTTCTGTGTAAATCATCGCAAAGCCTCCTGGGATAGAGCAGGCTTCTGGCCGGGCTATTATTCCTGTAAAAAGGGAGTCCTCTAGAAAGCTTGAATCTGTGGATATCATTAATTGTTTTCCCGTCGTTAGATCCCAAAGACAGCGATTTCCATAGCTGAATTGTCCCAGAAGATAATTTCCCTTTATATCGATAGGAGTGATTTTATCTTCTAAGCGCGTCTTCAAACGTTCGTGTAGTTCATTTCCATCGATTTCCCAACTATAAAAATCCGTTTCGATGATCCCAAGAATGGGGACGGTTACTACGTGGTTACAAAGGTAAAGTTCAGAATTTCTCGCTATAAAAGCCGTATCCAAATTGAATCCAATGTCACAGTCGATGGTATAGATTCTCTCTGGGTCATCGATCTTTAACGGCGCTGATTCCGTCTCATCTTGCCGATTCTTAGATAAATCGATCACCTGGATCTTGTGTAGACTTTTTTTATAGCTAGAGTTGCCTATTTGTGAAGAGGACAAGAAGACATAAAGACATTCTTTTTTTTCATCTACACTAAAAGTGGTAATGGAAGAAGGTTCTCCGCTTCGACGAAAGAATAGCCGAAAAATCCCACTGGCCTATGAGTTTTCCTGTGTGACGGCAATGAATCTGTATCGGTGAGGCTCTATTTCTATTATCCATAATAAATAGATGATCTTCGAAAGCTTTGAATGCAAAAAAATCATAGGGAACACCCATTCCAAACTCTAGATTTCCTGATTCCAAATCGAACATTTGAAGAGTACTGGGTGCCCCTGAGTAGAGATCTCCCTTGTATTCTAATAAAGGAAAACGATTCCCATTCTTTACGGTAGATTTAAATAGATTCGGCCCACATTGGAGAATGTTTCCTTTTTTCATCTCAGGCATCTCGTACCACTGAATGAATCCTCCTGCACACTGGACGTAGAGATGCTTATTTGCATAATAGATTCCCGTAGGTTCCCTTTGATGGGGGAGCGGGATCTTAGTCTCTTTATACTCACAGCGGCGCATGTTCTTTCCAGTCATTTTGTAGCTGTAACACATCTCGTAAAAGGTCTGATTGATATGCTCTGCGTATTCGATATTCGGGCATTCATGCTGCACGATGTATTTCCAATAAGGCTTTTTTTCGATATCGATATGCCATAGACCATAGAGGTAGGTATTGACCCGAATGAATTGAGACAAATCTCGCAGAGGCAGATTCTCGATGATGTTAGACCAGACATCGTCAGGCATAGAGGAGTGGCCCGCACGGCCAGTATTAGCATCGTGAAAAAAAAGAGCTGGAGTAGTTGTAGTTGTTATCGTCGACATAATGTTGCTCCATAGTTGTGTTAAAAAAAGTAATTATAAAAATATATAATCATTTATGGTTTTATATAATAATATTATACATTTATCTTGTGTTGTTTTCACTCTAATTTTTTTAAATAAAGAATTTACACTTTGTACCGGACAAAATTTTTATGACATTTCCTAACACACTAACCTACAAGTGTTTAGAATCTTAAGGATTTTTCGAAATTCATCGATTTTCTTCTCTATGGAAAGAATCACAGACCTTAACCAATCCAATCCCAGCCGAAATAGGCTTTTAAGACAACCTCCCATGAGTCTTTCTGGGGATAGCCTCTTCAGCATCTTTTATGACCCCAAGCCTGTAAGACCAGCAGAAGGCTATAGCCAGAACAAAAAGCAGCTTTTCTATTTTCTCAGGTGCCGTCATATGGGTATCTTCCATTCTAAAACCCCGAGTTTTTAAGCAGCCAAATAAAGTCTCTATTTCCCACCTTCTTCGGTACAGACCAATGGCATCCTCGAATTGAACATTAGCGACTACGATCATCGGCTCTTTCGCACCTTTCGCCTGATGTATTGAAACATAAAGCAGTTGCCCCCAAATGAGAACAGGGCGATTGATAATCGATTTGGATCTACCCCTATTTTTCCAAAGTTCTAGAATAGGAACTTGATAGTAGTTTCGAAGCCCTCCTGCCATAGTGTTTTTCTTAATACGAATGACGAAGGGGATTTTTGCTCTTTTCAAAAACCTAAACCAGTCCTCTCCTATGAACTCACGGTCTGCCAAAAACGCATATATGCGCCTATGCCCGATCTGTTGTAGAATCTTCTTCAGAATGGATATTCGATCCGAAGTAGATGAGGAGCCAGAAGAATTAGACACACTCCAGAAAATAGGAATACCAATTCCTCTATAAGCGACCGAGAGAAGAAGAATGTTAATATCTCGCTTTCCCCATTTCCAATTGGTGCGATCAAGAATTAGGATCAGTTGTCCTTTAAGACAAAAAAGAGAGAGTATTAGAGGGATAATAACAGTGATATCGAAAGAAAATCCTGAGAAAAATCGCCGGACTCTTCTATAGGAAGAGTCCTGCTTTGCGTTCGATTGAAAAAAAGAAGAAATTTGGGTGAGGTTTACTGTTCTTGCGCAAATTAGTGCTTGTAAAATTTGGGCAAGACAGGCAATCCTTGCCTTATTCCAATGCAAATTCTGAACCAAAAGTCTTTGTAACTCGTTGACGTGATGCATAGCTACTCCTAAGTTGGCTAAACTCAGGTAGATATAATTCACGCTCAACGAGTTCTTTTCACCTCATTAAATTTTGTCCTGTACAAAGGAATTTACAATTTAAGCTGCGTTAAAGTCTTGAGGCTTTGGGACTAAAAGGAATAAAAAAAAGTTTTATCTATGAACGCTTGAAAGGAGCCTGGATGCTAGGAGCATCCAGGCTCTGTTTTTCTTAGAATGCGAATTTTAGGGACGCATACGGACCGGTTAGGATGTAATTGCTGAGTGTCCGTTCAAACCCAACCGCAAAGACACCTACGTCTGGAGTGAAAGCAGCGCCAGCGGGTAATACCTGCGGAGCGGTCATGTCGACGCTCTGAACAGCATCCCAATAAATTTGACATTGGTATCCAATTTCGAGGGTCATTTCTAGGCATTTCCATGCGGCGATGTAAGAAAAGCCGAACTTCTGCTGGAGTCCTGGAACGAGCTGAGCTCTATTAGGCACATGGGTGCTTTGCACGTTTGGCTGTGCAATGCCGAGTGCTGCTAATTCCGGTGTCCATGACTTGAAAGTGGTGTGATTTTTCATCTGTCCCATGAAGAGAGAAAGATAGGTAGTACCCGTGAAAAAGACATGGTCGAACATGCGGTAATCATAATCGATTGTGATTTCAGGGCCTGCACCAATGAATTCTGAAGAAGTTTTCACAGAGCGGGCAATCGCTAATACATTGTTAGAATAAGTCGATTGAAGCGATTGTTTAATCCGCCCAAAGCCGACACCTGCTCCAAAATTCATAAATAGTCTGTTGAAAAAACACATTTTTTTTCCAAACATCAGATTCACTTGATCGAAATGAGAGCGTAGTTTTCCTCTAGCGTTTACATAGGCGAAAGAGTTAGGACCTATGTCGAAGAAAGGTCCTACCATATCTCCACTCACTTTAGAAGTATTGACGGAGGTCCCATCGTGTCCATGCAATCTCTCCCAATTCACATCGATATTGATCCCTGTATTGCGAAATAGAAAATTAGTGCCAACTTCAAACCCTGAATGGTAATTAGGGCTTATTTCATGGATCTTCCAATTGGGAGAAGCTGCTGGGATTGTGATATCGGGATCTAGAGCGTTTGCCTCGGCGGCGTAGTAAAGGTTACTGCCGTTTGGTTGCAGAAAGAGCCAATTGCCATAAAGGGCATACGTCACACCACACCACTTGTCTGCTTTATGACAGCATTCATGCAGAGTGGGACATCGATCTGTCTCAGGGGCTTCTTGAGGGCATTGAACGGCTTGAGAGGCATGCCGATTGACTTTGCACTGGTTTGATATACCACAATGGTTTGCTGAGAGCGTCGATAACGAAAACAGGGAACAGGCGATGGCGACAAAGGTTGTCTTCATGGGATCTCCTCATTTTTAAATACGGTGTGTAAACCTCAGAAAGTAGTGTATTTAAATTTTTATAACAAGTCTTCATTCTACTCCCTAAATTTTACTGGCCAGCCTTGAGCCGCCCTTTTCTTTGCCTGCTCAAAGGCCTGTACTAGATCATCCTGGAGTTCTGTCAGTCGAACGATAGCGCCATCCTGAAGGATCCATGGATCGATGCCACGAAATCTGGATCTCACCACGACATCTGCCTCCTCTAATGCGACAAAATGATAGTACTCATCAGGATGCAAGATTTTGTGCATTCTGTTTTGGATCAAACCATCTTTGCTGGCACACAATTTTTCCCAAATGGCATTATCGATCCCGAAATGGAATTCATCCCAAGAGAGGATTCCCGTTCTTAATCCTTGTAAAATGGCATCGGCAAACCAGCGAGATAAGACGTAGTTAACGGGGCTTCCCCAGCAATCTTCCGTCATGAAGAGGGAAAACAGGACTAATTTTGTAGCTAGATCCGCCCGCGTCATGAGCCACCGTCCTTCCACAAAACGTAAGTCCTTTAGAAATTCGCGCGTTTCTTCTAGGGTGAGAAAATTTTGAAAGTAGGCGCCTTGGATATTGTAATCGATTCGGTCGGCGCAGAGATTGGGCAATGACTGTTCTAACATGATGAAATTGTTCTTTTTGGGAAGGACCTGCTCTATTGTGAATCCATATTTATGTAAAATTTTCTCCACGCCAGAGGTCGCCAAATACAGTCTTTGGATGGTCGTTTGGTAATCATTTTCTTGGTATTCCTTATTGAAAACCCAGTCTCCTACATGGGAAAATACAGTATGAGAGACATCGTGTAAGAGTCCAGAGATCTGCTCTTCCAGAGAAGCCCCATAGAACCTCAGGATCGCAAAAACACCCAGCGAGTGGTCGAACCGATTATACTCCTCGCGATGCGTCGTATAGTAAGCGATCCCATATTGGTGAATTTCTTTGAGCCTTTGCATAGCAGGACAGTGGATCAATTCGAGGAGGACAGGCTCCTCGACGTCAAGCGGGCCATAAAAGGTCTCGATTTTTTCAGCGAACAGATTGAGCGTTAGGCAGAGAAAGAAAAGTAAGCAGCGCGATAGAAAAAGCATGGTTCATCTCCAGTGGTGCAATGAGTTAACTTAGGTAGAAATCGACCGGGGGAATTTAGACTTTTCGCTTCAAAAACGCAAGAGTTTAATCGTAAGTAATTGTATATAAGTTGGTTGCGGGAACATTATCTCTCCCATAAAAATCAATGCCTGAAATTCGGCGGCATCCTTCTTCTCGATTTGGTAGAATGAAAGACAACAAAAAGAGGTAAGCTCATGCTGACACATCAAAAAAAGAAGGAATACTACCGGGCGCTCGTCGAGAAGAACAAGGCCTACGAGGGAGTTTTCTTTGTGGGGGTCAAGACAACAGGTGTCTTCTGCCGCCCGAGTTGTCCTGCTAGGAAGCCGAAAATAGAAAATTGTGAATTTTTTGCAACGGCCCAAGAGGCGCTTTTGGCGTCGTTTCGGCCCTGTAAGCGGTGCAAGCCGTTATCTCATCCAAATGTCGTTTCTAAGCTTGTACAAATACTGGTAGACGCGGTAGAAGATAACCCGGAAAAGCGGTGGAAAGAGAGCGATTTTAGAAAGCTCTCCGTGGATGCCTCGACGGCGCGGCGTCAGTTTAACAAGCGGTTTGGGATGACCTTTGTCGCCTATGCGCGAGCGAGGCGAATGGGTCTTGCCCTAAAAGAAATCAGGGAGGGGGGGAAAGTGATTGAAGCACAGCTTTCGAGCGGCTATGAATCGGGAAGTGGGTTTAGGGATGCGTTTTCGCGGATTATGGGGGCTCCGCCTTCGCTCTGCGAAGGGCATGCGGTCCTAAAAGCATCGTGGATCGATACTCCTTTGGGGCCGATGCTCGCGGTCGCAGATGAAGAGGCTCTCTATCTGCTCGAATTCGTCGACCGGCGGGGCCTAGAAAAAGAGATCGAGCGACTCAGAAAAAGAGCCAAATTGCCGATCATTCCCGGAAAAACAGCACCGATCGAGCAAATCGAAGCAGAGCTAAAAGAGTACTTCTCTGGCAACCTACGGGAATTCAAAACCCCGCTTTGTCCCATCGGCTCTCCCTTTCAAAAAAGAGTGTGGGAAGAACTGCAAAAAATCCCGTTTGGGCAAACGCGCTCTTATGCGAAAATTGCGGCTGCGATCGAGAAGCCTACTGCTTTTCGCGCTGTAGCTCTAGCAAACGGCGCCAATCAATTCGCAATCGTCATTCCCTGCCATCGCGTGATCAATAGCGATGGGGCACTCGGAGGCTATGGCGGCGGCATTCAGAGAAAGGAGTGGCTTTTAAAACATGAACGACGCTAAAAAACGGTGTTTTGGTTCGGCTCCAGGTAAAGAATTCTACGCAGACTACCACGATCGGGAATGGGGAATTCCCGTTCACGACGATCGGAAATTATTCGAGATGCTGATCCTCGAAGGGGCTCAGGCGGGCTTGAGCTGGGAGACGATTCTCAAAAGGCGAGAGGCTTATCGGAAGGCATTTTTCCATTTCGATCCCGCTAAAGTTGCCGAAATGAGCGATGAAGCATTAAATGATCTCCTTAAAAATGAGGGGATTATCCGCAATCGCCTAAAAATTTACGCTGCTCGCCAAAATGCACGCGTGTTTTTGCACATTCAGAAGGAATTTGGGTCGTTTGATCGGTATGTCTGGCAATTTGTCCAGGGAAAGCCGATCGTAAAGCGGCGCAAACACCTCAAGGACCTTCCTGCGACGACTCCCGAAAGCGACGCTCTCTCGAAAGATCTAAAGAAGAGAGGGATGACCTTTGTCGGCTCGACGATTATGTACGCCTTTATGCAGGCAGTGGGGCTCGTCGATGATCATCTTGCCGATTGTTGGTGCGTGCTCAATTCAATTTAAAGAAAAAAGACGGTAAGCTATAACCTATCCGCAGTGCATTTTTGAAACGACTTAAGAATATACCGGGAGTTGAAAATGAAGCGGGTTTTTTGTTTTTTGCTGTGTAGTGTTTTTTCTGTTTCGCTGTTAATGGGGCGGACAGTGGATTTAGCGGACTATGAAAAGAGGGTCTTCAGCCAAAATGGCGAAGATGGAGTTTTGGATGCTATATTCAATATCATAGGAGAGACAAATCGCTACTATGTCGAGTTTGGAACGCAAAATGCCTATGAGTGTAATACGAGATACCTCAGGGAACGGCAGAACTGGCATGGTCTATTGATGGATGGGGGATATGAGGATCCAAAGATCAATTTGCAGCAAGAATTCATCACAGCCGAGAACATCACTTCCTTATTTCAGAAACACAAAGTGCCTGAGCAGTTCGACCTTCTCTCTATAGACATTGATTTTAATGATTGGCATGTGTGGCATGCCATTAATCCTTCTTACCAACCCCGAGTCGTCGTTGTCGAATATAATGCGAGCCATCTTCCCTACGAAGATCGGGTCAGTATGTATGAACCCTATGGATGCTGGGATGGAACGAACTACTATGGGGGAAGCATTTTAGCATTTTATAATTTAGGTCGCGCTAAGGGGTATTCCTTAGTGTATGCAGAAGCTAGAGGCGTGAACCTTTTCTTTATTCGCAATGATGTCATCGAAGACTGCAAGGCGAGGGGAATTGAGTTTCGCTCGATCAATGAAGTGAATGAAATTTACCACTTGCCCACCTACGGTTGGGGCCCCATGGGAGGGCATACGGACGATCATTTAAAACGGATCTATATCGACTCCGCTACGTTGCTCGGCCTATCCAATTGATGTGGTAGCATCAAGCGGCCCCAGAATTTCTAGGGCCGCTTCCAAGCCAGCGAAATCACTTGATCTTTGATCCTGATACCCATACGCTGTCCATCCAAAAATTTTTAGGAGGAATGGATGATTCGCGCTGTTTTGCTGTTTTGTCTCTTATCGGTATCCGCTTTTGCCAAACCGACCCTTTTTGTGGGGATTGCAGGGGGGACAGGTTCTGGAAAAACCACACTGGCAGAAAAAATTCATGAGGCATTTCCAGCAGCTGTGCTGATCAGCCAAGACTCTTATTATAAAGATCAAAGCCATCTACCCATCGAAGAGCGAGAAAAGACGAATTTCGATCACCCCAATTCCTTGGAATTTTCTCTCTTGAAACAACACTTGATCGACTTGAAAAAGGGTCTGGCGATTGAACAACCGATCTACAGTTTTCATACTCATACCCGAGAAGAGGGATCAAAGCGGGTGGAGCCTGTGGAAATCGTCCTAATCGAGGGGATTTTGCTCTTGGCTGTCCCAGAAATTAGAGATCTCTTGGACATCAAAATTTTCGTCGATACAGATGATGATATTCGTATCTTGCGTCGCATTGAGCGCGATATGAAAGAGCGCTCTCGCGATTTCGAAAGTATCAGAGAGCAGTATTTAAAGACTGTAAAGCCGATGCACGATGCCTTTGTAGAGCCGAGCAAAAAATATGCCGACGTGATTGTCCCCAATGGAGGACGCAATAAGGTCGCAATCGGCCTCATCTTAGCTAAGCTCAATGAGCAGTGAGGATGCACGTAAGAACACTGCTTTTTTCAATAGCGTTATTACTTGCGAATATCGGATTTGGAGAAGAAATGCAGCCGCTACCGATGCAGGATGTCCAGTTAAACCACATTTACTTGGTAGTCGATCGAAAGACTTATGAGAGCATCAAGAATTCTGATTTTATCCACTCTCTGGTTTGTACCTATGAGCAAAAGAACAGTGCAGATGGCGAGGTGGAGTGGGAAGGATTTTATATGCGCGGTAAAAAGACGTTCATCGAGCTTTTCTGCCCACAAGAGCGGTATCCTGCCATTGGGATTGCTGGAATAGGATTAGGAGTGGATGTTCGAGGAGCACTAGACCTTCTTTTGGAAAAGGTTCCTCATTTTAAAAAAGGAACCTTTAGTCGAGAGGGAAAACCCTGGTTTTCCTTTTTGACAGTCGAGGATATTTACTTTTATGAGCACAACGCTTGTTGGGTCATGGAATATGCCCCTGAATATTTTCCAGAAGAACCTGCGGATGTTTCCCGAGTGCGTTATAATGCGGACAGATATGACCCTAACAAGCCTTTCTTGGACATCGATGGTTTTTCCATCGCTCTTAAACCAGAGGGACTTGAGCTCCTTTCTTCCTGTCTTAACAATTTTGGACTGAAAGCAGCGGATGGGTCTTATGAAACGTCTGAAAAAATAGAGATCAGGCTATCTGAAGAAAGCTGTGAGCAAAAAGGGATCTATCAGATCGATTTTTCTCTGAGAGATGCTTGCCTAGATGGGTATTCTGGTCGTTTAGGGAATTCCTTGCTAACCATTCGAGGGGACAGGGCGAGCTGGATCTTTTTTGGGCAGTAGAAGAGACATCAGGGGATTAGTCTTGTCAATTAAATAATTTACTCTCCACACCGTTTAAACCTTTTACCTCTCCCTTCAATGGGTTAAACACCTTCTTGCTCGTAAAATAAAATTTAATTAAGCTTGGCTCTTTACTGCTTTGTATAGCTTTGTTAAAATTATAAGTTTATTTTAATTAAATAATAAAAACAATATAATTACATTAATAATTAAAAACAAGTATCGTGAGGTTTATCATGCTGCCGACAGAAAATAGGCTTTGTTTAATTCCTGGTCAAACATTCGATGAGGTATTGGGGACTCTCGGCTCATTGATCGAAGCTTCTCTTGAAAGAGAAAATTGCGAGGAGATTGAAAATTATGTTCAGCGGTTTCTGCGCACTTCTGGAAGATCCTGATGCAGATATGCTGGATTTATCCTATCGAGGGATAAATGAGGGGATAAGGAAACTACCCCTTGAGCTGTTTAATATCCCTAACATTGAGAAAATTACATCCCTCGACCTGTCTCACAACGAATTAACAACGCTACCCACTGAGATCGGGAATTTAAAAAATTTGGTTATGTTTTACTTGTGTGGGAACCGGCTTAAAGCGCTACCCAGCGAGATCGGAAAATTAAGTAATTTGGTCACGCTATTCTTGTCTCAAAATCAGCTGAAAGAGCTACCAAACGAATTGTGGAAGCTAAATAATTTGCGTGTGCTCTCCCTGGCCGGTAATTCGTTAACAGTGTTGCCAACAGATGTGAATAATCTAGGCAATTTAGAGGTGCTCTATTTATTCCAAAATAGAGCAACACGGCTACCCCTTACCAAGTCTTGTGATACATCTGAGGATCTATCGACAGCGCTCGCTTTATGGGATGCTCCCCGTACAAGCGATTATCAGAAAATTGAGCGTCGCGTGCATGCACTTCTGGAAAATGCAGCTGAAAATAAACTGAATTTAAAAGGCGCAACATTAAGAGAGATACCTCCTAAGTTATTTAGCCTCTCTCAGCTCATTGAGCAAGTCACCATTCTCGATTTATCTAATAATAAACTAGCATGGATCCCAAGCGAGATCGGAAATCTCGTCCATTTGACTAAACTTTGTCTGAGGAAAAATAAGATAGCAGAACTCCCCAGAGAGCTCGGCAATCTAAGCAAATTGACTTGTATTGAAATAGACAACAATCCACTCGTAGAAGAGATCAAAGAGATCTGTTTAAACAGTTTTACCAAGTTATATCAAAAAGATGATCCGCTAATAGTGCTGCCGAATGGAATCTGGTTAAAATTACTTGCAAAAAACAACAAATGGATGAAAATAGAGCTCGGTAGCATAAAGGCTATGAAAGAATACCATGTTATTTGCTACACCCGCTTACCCAATCCTAAAATAAATCTACGAGGTGGCGTAACATTGCCACTAGTAGCGATCTCAGATCTGAGCTCTTTGGCTAAAGTTTATTGGTCGGAAAACCCACTCACAATGTTATCTGTCCAGCCCTGGATGCACCTACTTAAACGGTACTCGAAATACAAAATGGTTAAAGACGCAGTTGGTGGTCAGTGGGCTTTAAAAAAATACCACGTTGCTTTTCAGACTGCTTTGGAAATCTTCCCACAGGCAAGGGAACTCATGCCATTCTATCTTCCCTATGGTCTTAAGTGTACCCGTACCCAATTTACTGACTCAAGTTCCAGTTCAGATTCCAGCGATTCTTCCTCAGATTAGAGCGAATCCTAACGCTCTAATCTCGCAGGCTAATTACGATGCGGTTTAGAGCGTTCATGATCGCAATGCATGCTGTTAAATCAACGATTTCTCTTTCAGAATAGATTTGAGTTAGCTGTTCCCTAATTTTGCTTAAATCTTGGTTTAGATCAGTAATAGCTTCTGCCCATTGGAGAACGATTTTTTCCTCTGAGGTGAAAGCGGTTGAGTTGTGCCATGCGGGAAGGAGGTCGAGTTTTTCTTGTTGTATCCCGAGCTTTCGCGCTTCATCCGTATGGAGACGACAACAATAAGCGCATCCGTTGATTTGTGAAACGCGCAATTCGGCCAAAATTCGAATGGTCGGACTTAGAGTGGATTTGTTTAAGCTGGCGCGGCTTTGGTACAAGAAGCTAATCGTTTCCTTGGAAATTTCAGCGTAATTCATAGAAGAATGCCTCCAGATAAAAATTTATTATAAGAAAAAGACATTTTATAGAAAAGCCAGGTTTCTAAACCTGGCTCGAATACATCTAAGGATCAGTTGCAAATCTCCTTTAATGCGGCAGCAAAGTCTTCAACTTCTTGAAAGCTGATATAGAGTGGATGAGGCATGACCCGGATATTTGCAGGGGGCCGTACATCGACGGAAAAGCCGCGGCGATTGAGTTCTTCCTCAATTTCTGCTGCTTGTCTGTTTGTATCTAGCTTGAACACCAACATAGCACCCCGCTCTTCAGGACTTAAGGGGGTGATCCATTCGATGGAATTCCCCAGGTGTTCTTTTAATTGTTTTATGAGGAATGCTGTGAGCTTTTCCGACTTCTCTTCTATTTGCGCAATGCCAAGGTCGTGATAGAGCTCTAGCATTGCCTGGGCATCGGCCATGGGGATAGGAGGCGGATTTCCTAGGCGAGTTCCTCTAGCATCTTGGTAAAAAATGGTGGGATCCCAACTGTGGATCGACTGGAATACGAGGTCTGAGCGCATCGCTTTCCAACCTTGTGCTGGGAAGTAGTCGCGGAATGGGATATTGTCTTGGTGGATGAAATATCCGCCAACACCCCCTGCAGAAGCCGTCAGATATTTGTAGCCGCACCATGTCGCATAGTCAACCCCATCTGCAGAGAGTTGTAGGCTTCGATTACCGATCATGTGAGCTAGGTCCCAGCCGATGCGGATACCGTGTTTTTTTAATAATCGATTGGCTTCAGCTGTATAGAATCTCTGTCCTGTTGTAAAGGGAATCGCTTCTAGATGGGCTAAAGCGATTTCATGTCCCTGTTCTTCGAGAGTCTTTTGGAGGGTTTTTAAATCATACAGGCCATTTTCATCACTTTCCAACTCTACGACAAAAGCTTTTCTAAAGGCGATTGGATCTTCCGGGAGCTCTAATTCCACTCCATTTTGTTTGAGTAAGTGGAGCTTTTGGCGCAGTACCGACATCACCACAGCCTGATCGGAAGCAAAACTGTGCTTCATGATGAGGATTTTGTAGCGGCCTGTTTTAAAGTTAGGGATATAGAATGCTTGGATCATCAAGGTGTTGTTTACGCTCAGACTATTGCCCATGACAATTTCATTAGCGGAAGCTCCGACCATTTGCCCAAGGGCTTCTAACGCCTTGGCATTCCGATCACAGTCGAACCAATGACGACCGCGGTCGGCAATTCCTTCAGCAGCGGGGTGGGTGGCAGCAAAATGGCCTCCGAGGATTTGTCGATCCCTCACTTGATATTCATAGAGGACTCTTTCCACTGAGCCTTGATAAGTCGGGCCTAAAGAGTGTCCCCCTAAATGGATGAGTCCTTCAGGGATATTAAAGAGGGATTTGATCTGGGATAATGGATCTTCTCGATCGAGTTGTGAGGCAGTTACGTTTAGTTCTGTGCTCGTCAGTGCTGTGGTGCAACATAGGTAGGTTAGAAGTATCGCTATTGATTTGATCATCGTTTGCAGTGCTCCATGGTGTTTTGGTATAGGTTCAGCTACAGGTGAAGAGAGCAAAATACCTCCATCTGTAACTGGGAGAAATATAACGTATCGTGGGTGAATCGGGATAGTTTAAAGCTGATGATCTAGACGGTCAAAGATAGACAAAGACTCTTCGAAAGCTCTGGGGGTCACGCACACTGAGCCTTCGAAGATATGGTCTAACGAAAAGACTAAGAACAGCATGAATGTGATATAGATGGTCAAAAGGGAGGTCATCAACATCTGCAATCGAAGGTTTTCCAGGCTGAAAAAGAACATAAAGCCGATTGTAATAATGCCGCCTAAAATCAGGATGGTCCACATCATGCTGCTGAGATTTTCCCAGGAATAAAATTCTCTGGCCAGCCTCGCATTCATGAGGCAATCGAGTTTTGAGATTGTCTGTTTATACCAGATCTTGGTGCGCTCACTTTGTAGGTCGATCTCCCCGTAGCTTTTCCAAAGATCTTGCAAGATGGTATCTGCTTTTATACGGCGAGCCTCATCGCCGGGAAAACCCCATTCTCTGTGGATGACGTATTCCACATACTTTCTGATGTTCGCGCGGATGGCTGTTAAGCTGGCTTTGTCAAAGTAGGTGGCATCTCGGTAGAGGTCGGTCATGATCGTAGCTTCCGTATACACGGTCTCGTCTGCTTTGTTGTAGCGATCTTGGACGTTGATTACAGTGAATCCGAGGATTACGCTATACAGAACTCCGATGATACTAAAGAGATATCCCGCAACATCGTGGTGTTTGCGCAGCGTCACGTCTGAGACGTTTTTACGGATAATCCATAAAATAACGAGGGTTAAGAGTGTGACGGGGATGATGATCAGGACGGATGGAAAGATCCAAGCAAAAGAGCCATGGGTGTGCATATATACCTATTTAGGGCCTGTCGTCACATGGGCTCAAAAGAACCAGAAAATCGACAGAAGCTTAAGTTAATGACAGGCTCCTAGATCCAGGGTATAGAAAAAAGAGGGATTTTTGACCAGCGGGCTTTTTGATCGTAGAGCGCTTAGAGCTTTTCTATACCTTATCTCGGCTAGGAGGGGCCATAAATTCTGGTCCGATGGGAGAGGGGATTGTGTCCTGCAAAATCTGGTCGATTTCAATGAAGTCGGCTTCTTTTAATTTCCAGCCCCAAATGGTTTCTAAACCTTCCAGTTGGACAGAATTGCGGGCACCCCATAGCGCAACATTAATTCCCTTATCAAGGGCCCAGCGTACAGCGAGGGCAAGTAAAGGCTTTTGATACGCTTCTGAAGCCCACTGTTCTAATTTTTTTGCGCAACGAAGATAATTTGAATAGCGTGGCTCCACAAACTTTGGGTCTATTTTACGCAGGTCATCTCCCTTAAAATGCCTATTTTTATCCATTTTACCGCTTAAAAGCCCGCGACATAATGACCCATATCCTAAAGTAGCGACGCCTTTTTGAATGCAGTAGTTGAGTTGCATTTTTTCTATTTCCCTCTCAAAGAGGTTGAAAGGGGATTGAAGGGAATGAAGCGGGGCATACTTTTGAAATTCGTCCATCTGTTCTACAGAAAAATTGCTGACTCCAATTGCGCCGATTTTCCCCTGATCTAATAGGTGTTTTAGAGCCTCTGCCGTCTCTGCAATCGGTGTCAATGGGTCGGGCCAATGAAGTTGATAGAGATCGATAAA
Source organism: uncultured Verrucomicrobiae bacterium (assembly GCA_963818965.1). GTDB lineage: Bacteria > Chlamydiota > Chlamydiia > Chlamydiales > Rhabdochlamydiaceae > JAZJZV01. Next base: position 471,154 of record CAWFUG010000009.1, read on the forward strand.
GTCTACCCGGAGCCGTTTAAGAGATGCCTCGATTTCTTTGATCACAACTTCTTTTCTCGCATCTCGATAAACTGCCTTGTTTTTCCAACTCATTCCTACCTTGGTGGCAATGACGATCTCTTCTCTTTTCCCATAGAGTTCAAGGGCCTTTCCTACAATTTCTTCAGAAACTCCAAACCCATAAACAGGGGCCGTATCTATTAAATTAATCCCAAGGTCCAATGCTTGATGGATGGTGGCGATTGCGTTTTTTTCATCCGTTCCTCCCCACATCCATCCCCCAATTGCCCAGGTTCCTAGGCCAACGCGTGAGATTTTTTTATCTAGATTAGGGATATAGGTAAAGTCCATGAGATCTCCAAAAAGTAGTGGGTTATAGATTCGCCTGAACCCAATGCGCCATTGTTTTGATTAGGTTCTCTCTGATAGGCAGATAGGTAGTTGGGTTTTCTGGAAGATGGTCGAAATCATAATCCATTCTTCCTCTGCATATTAAAAAATTTCCTCTCTGTGGTTTTCCATCTCTGTAATGAAACTCAGCTATTTATGCAATAACGCCATTCCTGACCGAGTTCAGTATAGCTTTTACTCAATCCGGGGCTTGGGCCGGACTCTAGGGCCCTTTCTTGGTTTTTTGGGATATACTGAACGGCAAAAAGAAAATCTAGGAGAATTTTTTAGCTTACTGCTCTCGGCATGAAAAATGGATTTTGGCGATGGAGGGGTGTTCTGAAAAAAAAGAAAAATGGGTTGCGTGAAAGTTAAGATCGCGTTAAGGTTCGGTTTAGATTTAAGCGGATCCGTGTTTCCAAACCAAAACCAAACAAGCAAAAGGAGGTCTTTATGAAAAACAGAAGGTATATGTCTATGATGACAGTTTGCCTGATGATTTTATCAGGAACGATGTACTGTAATGCTGGATGGGCAAAATCGGTTGAACATAAGGTAAAGGACTGGTTCCAAGATGCCTGGGACAGTCTTAAGAAAGGAGTGGATGACCTCGGAGATAATTTTGAGGATATCCAGGCTTATCTAGACGATTATGATTGGAAAGGCATGATTGAACACAAGGCGACATCTGGACCAGCGATGTTGAAGCACCTGGAACTGAACGACAATGGCCGAGTCATTGTTGTGAAGCCAGGAGAAGAGATACATGCTGAAGTGAAATGCGAGCTAGACTCAGAAAAATGCTCGAATTTTGGTATGTACCGCGTCGTAGTGGGATTAAAAGATGACGGTCCTCAGGCAGTCCTCGGCAATGAACCTGGATTTGCCGCAGGAAAGAGCAGAGAAAAGTTCACCCTGGTTGCTCCAGAAAAACCTGGATTCTACCAAATCCGATTCAGAGCTGTGGATGCCTTTTTAAGGACAACAGCTAAGGATGCTTGGAAAGATGATGATGGGAATGAGCCCGATGCTAAAACAACGATTGGGATCATTTACGTGAAGTAAGGATGTCTGCCAATCTGTAAAAAAAGGCCAGGAATTTCCTGGCCTTTTTTATTTTACTCTTTGCCATAGGCGTGCAACGTTTTAGCTTGGGTTCAGGCCGCTTTGCGGTGGGTGCGCCTTTTGGCGATTCTGACCTTAGCCTTCACTCTTTTTAGCGGTTTTTTAGCCTTAGTTTTCATTAGGCGTTTCACTTTCTTCGCTGTCTCTGTCTTAAGAGCACTTTTAAGTGCTTGTCTCATGTGTTCTGGCACATGACCTAATTTTTTATATTGATGGACCAATTTTTTCTGGAGGTCTTTTCCTTTCTTCGTGCCAAATAGGAACGTTGCGGCAGCAGCAAGTGACCCACCGATGATGATCCCTTCGAATAAATCGACATAAGAATGGCTTGATTTGACTTTAAACATATTAAAAGCTCAACTTTTGATTTTTTTCCACAAACTAATTCCTGCAGCAATCCAATCGACGACTGCTCCTAGAGTATCTTCATTTTTATGCAACTTTTTCCCGAAATCCTTGACAGGACCAGGTTCCTCTATGTGGTGGCTCTCCAGAATTTCTCCCATGTTACTCATGACCTTTCCGACATGCTCCAACGAACTCTCTTTTTTTCGGACGGCTAAAAAAATAGCAAGAGCGCCCATTCCCACAAGTCCACCAATCAAAGCTCCTACTACGATTTTTGAGTCTGGATCTGAATTTTTCATCTTATTTCATCTCGTTTCTAATTTTATTAAACAGTCGAACCCCTTCTACTGCGCATTCCAAGAGTTCAGCTATTTTTTCATAACCCTTATGCCCCTCAGTTTTTTCTTTTTTTAGGTTATAAAGGGGGCGAAATAACACATCGAGTCCTTCTGATTTTTTCTTTATATCTACAACGAGCTTATTGGTATTGTGGAGGAGTTCTGCACTCGGTTCTGAAAGAGTGTGCACTAAACGATGGGTTTCGGTGAGAAGACGATCGGTTTTTTTCATGACCCGACGTAGCCTTTGCAAAGTCATAATCAAAAAAATGACTAGCAGGATAAAAGCGAGCCCCACTACTCCCACAATAATTTCCATGACCATGTGTGTTACTCTGTCTGTCTGTTAAATACAACTTAAACTATTATTGCATTAATTTAAATAGTTATATATTTTATTTCTACCTTTAATTTGTTATTATAAGTTGTTTAGGTTATTTAAATCTTTTAAACTCCAAGCAGGCGGTTAGGCATGGTTTTTTCTGTAAATGCTTTACAATAAAGATTTTAAGCATTAACAGCAGCAGCGCAAGAGGGACACCTGTGGGAGGCTATGGAGGCTTCGGAGCGGGGGGGATGAGACAATGAGCGCTCCAGCAGGAGGCGGGGGTATTTCTCTAGCATTAGAGCCTGTCTACAATCTTGGCCCCTATCGTTTGTGGGTGGAAAGATAGATTCAAAATTTTTGTGGAGTAAAGAATGAGAGTTTCTGGTATCTTATGGCTTAGGGCCTGTCTATAATCTCGGCTATTTTGGTTTTCGTGTCTTTTAATTTTGGCCTCAAGCGCTCGGGGTATAGTTCGGTAGATAACTTTTTCGATACAGTTTTTAAGGGAAGCAGGGTACTTATGATTTCATATATGAAAAAACCAAACTTTGAGTGGATTATCTTTACCTACATTGTTGGGTATCACCTAGCGCTTATCATTGGGTTGCCTTTCTTTTTTATGAAACATAGCCCTTCCTGGGGGCTGTGGGTTGCTTCGGCGGTTCTTTTTTATGTCTCGGGAATTAGCGTGACGGCAGGTTATCATAGGCTCTATTCCCACCTCGCTTACAAGACTAACAAGGGTGTTGAAGCTGTCTTATTATTTTTTGCGACGATTGCCACCCAAGGGAGTGCTCTAAAGTGGTCGTGCGATCACCGCAGACACCACGCCTTTGTCGACACCGATCGAGACCCCTATTCCATCAATAAAGGCTTTTGGTTCGCTCATATCCTGTGGCTTTTTGAGAAGACGGAACCGATCGATCCGAAGGTCGTCGCCGATCTCTATAAAAATCGTCTGGTGATGTTCCAACACAAATATTATGCTTTCCTAATGGTCCTGACGAATCTTATGGCTGTCCTTTTCATAGGATATCTATTCAATGATTATCTGAGCGCATTTGTAATTGGTTGGGGGGTCCGCCTCTTCTTTTCTCACCACACGACGTGGTTTATTAATTCTCTTGCCCACACTTGGGGGTCTAAACCCTTTAGTCAGGAACATACGGCTGTTAATAACTATGTTCTTTCCCTAGCGACTTTTGGCGAAGGCTATCACAACTATCACCATACATTTGCACATGATTACCGTAATGGGACCCGCTGGTACCATTTTGATCCTACTAAATGGATGATCTGGATTCTGCATAAGTCGCGCTTGGCTTATGGGCTCCGACGAGTCAATACGATGCAGATTAAAGAACGGATTGTGACCGAGCGTAAGAGAGAGCTCATTGCCACCATGCGCAAATTCTTATCGACGAATAGTTCATTGATCGAGGAAAAAATTGAACAAAAGACCAATGAGTTTCTAGCTCACTGTTCTCAGCTGAATCAGCTGCTCAAAGAATATCAAATCCGCAAACAAGAAAAATTGATCGATAAGCACCTTTTAAAGAAGCTCAGTCTTGAAATTAGAACCATGAAAAAGCACCTCAGGCTCATCTGGAAAGACTGGAAAAGAACATCTAAAGAGGCGTTTTCAATTTTGAAAGTAGAGGCACGCATTCAGAACTTTTGACGGCGTTGTTGCGTAATTCCTGACCGGGCGCAGTATAGCTCCCCACCATTCCATTCTGAATATATGCAATCTCACCACAGAGAGGAAATTCTTTAATATGAATTTTCCCTCTGTGGTTTTCCATCTCTGTGGTTATACCCCGCGCGCTCAAATGCACCATTCTTAAGCGCGCGGGGTATAAATTCAGCTATTTATGCAACAACACCCTTTTGACTGGAGAAAATTTAATGGTTGTCTTATGACTGAATCATAGGAATTCTTTATCCAGTATTAGGTGAAAATTGTGTCTGAAAAAGATCGTCATCTTCTAGTTCCTCTAAGTGTATTTCTCAGACGAGTCATCTTAAATTTTGTCCTCGGTGCTTTCATTATTTTATGTTCTCTGGGTCTGGGGATGGCAGGATATATTTATTTCGAAAAAATGAGCTTCGTGGATGCCTACCAAAATGCCGCAATGATTTTATCAGGCATGGGTCCAGTAGACACGATCAAGACGGTCCATGGAAAAATATTTGCCGGAACCTATGCACTCTTTAGTGGAGTCGTTTTCCTTGTAGTCATCGCGATTGTTTTTGCGCCCATTTTCCATCGTTTTTTTCATAATTTTTTGATTAAAGACCCTAAATAAAAGAGCGAGAGCTTATCAAGCGGCCCTGCGGCCAACTTTTGAGTCCACTTGGGTATAAGTTTCAATTGGAGAGGAGCAAATGAGTTTTCAACAAGAAGCGTTGATCATTGTCGATATGCAAAAAGATGTTTTAAAAAAAATGGTGAAAAGCGGGGTTGATATAGTGCCTGAAGTTAAAGCGGTGCTAGATATTTCCCGAAAAAAAAACATGCCTATCATTTACCTTCTGAGAGTGCATCGAAAAAATGGGACGGATGTAGAGCGTTTTCGCTGTAATCTTTTCAAAGAGAGCCCCTTTTTGGTTGAGGGAACAAGTGGAGCGGAAATCGTAGAAGAGCTCAAACCTCTGCCTTCTGAGTATCTCGTAAACAAAAAGCGTTTCAGCGGTTTTTTCCAAAGTGATCTGTTGATGATTCTAATGAGACTTAAGGTGACTTCATTGGTTATCTGTGGAGTTCAGACCCCCAATTGTATTCGAGCCACTGTAACCGATGCCCTTGCCTATGATTTCGATGTCACTATTTTAGAAGATGCTACAGCTGCTCAAACTTCTGAGGTTCATGTGGCTAATTTGTTTGATATGCGTAACATGGGCGCTTGTGTAAAAACGGTGCAGGAGTTTTTTTCGTAAGGGAAAGATTCCCTACCCACTTGAAGCCTGCCTTGCAGAGGATAAGAACCCGACAGTCGACCGAAATTTTTTATCGGGATAGGTTCAACGACAGGCCCTAAAAAGAATACCCGATTTTTCCGTAGAATTGATTGGAACTGTAACCGCTGCCAAATTCTCCGTCATAGCTAATGGATCCGTAACCGTTCCAGTTTGCTTGCCAAAAAAGTTCTACGCCAGGAGAAATGAGACTTTGCTGGGCGGTAAAGGCCTCGACAATCAAGGAGGAGGGGGCGCTGACAATCGCCGCATTGAGATATCCTACGTGATGAGGCTTTTTGTAGACGTAGCTCAACTTTGCTTGTGCGATAAAAACTCCCCAACTGCAAGTCGTCGTATGATATCCATTGAGGCCTGTTTCCAGTCGCAACATCCATGAAGTTCTAGAAGAGATCCTCATATTATAAGGAGCGGCTCCTTTTTCTGAATAGCTAGGGTCCCATTCAAAGACCCAGTCGAGTAAACCGAAGGGTTCGATCGTTCCGCTATTTATATTAAAATCGTACCCCATACCAAAATGGAGATCGATTTGTTCTGCATGGAAGGAACTTTTCGCAGTCTCTTTAAATCCTGGAAAGGAGATGATCCGCTTTTGATCGACGCTCATGTATTCGCCCCAAATGGCAGCGTCGATGAAGAAATCGGAAAAACACCTCATTCCGTAGATGCTGAGGTAACCTGCGTTTAGGTGGCTATTTCCCATAGATTGATGTTCATGAATCGATGAATGTGCGTACCCCGCAAGGGCACCGATGCATCCCTGATCGGTATTGCCGTAATCATAGGCCAAAAAGACGCCGCCGCTGTTGAAATCAAAGCCGGGCGTTTGATCTTGAGCGTTTTGACTGCTAAATTGGCCAAAACCCATTCCCCAAATTTGAGAATTGGTGTTTTTTGGCGGAGTGTCCATCGTTTTACGAGGGGAACGATTGAAGGCTAGAAGTCCATTGTCCGCAAAGCTGCCCCTCTGGAAATCAAAGTCGGTATGATCTTGGCCAAAGTTCACCGCCAAAACCTGAGAATTTGTGTCTTTTGGCAGAGCATGGGTCGTGGTACGAGAAGAGGAGTTGGCTGCTAAAAATCCATTGTCTGTTACGAAGGCTGTTTTCTTTGTCTGACCCTTTTTGCTGTGATTGTGAGCCAAGCGTCTTTTGGTAAAATGAGAATCGAGCGATTCGGAAAACATGAACATGACATTTTGCGAGACAAATGTGGAAATCGAGTTTCTTGAGGGGCTAATCGCTTTAAGAGCCTTTTGATACTGAGGAGAAGAAAGGTCGTTTAAAAGATCAAATTGATCGGTCAATCCCAAGGAATCGGCATCGGGGGCTAAACGATTGAGGTACTTAGCCACTTTTAAGTTATTACCGCGAAGGCCTTGTGTAGAAAGAGTGGGATTAGGAGGAGGGGGAGGCGGATAGCTTAAAAAGTCAAATTGCACAAAGGTAGGAGCTCCGATCGGTAGATAAGAGAGCGAATAACTATTCGGGATAGTTCCCGTAAGCTCTACGGAATCAAAGGTACCTGTAATGCCAGCTGAAGTGAGAACGGTATAAGTTCCAGGCGTAGCGTTTGAATCTATCTCGATCTGCAAGATCCCAGCTAACGACGCGGCTCCAGTTACAGAGACTGAGGATGTGCCATTGGAACCGATTTCGATATGGACAAGGCTGCCGAGGGTGTTGTTAATGGGATCTGCTGAACTTAGAGTCAAACTGCCAAGGGTGAGCGTTCCTCCGGTGTCTGGCGAGATCGTTCCAGAATTGACAAAGACATTTCCGGTCAAGGTCCCTATCCCGCTCAACGTCCCTCTTTGCGCGCTAAGGCCGATATTTCTACAGACGAAAATGGGTGCTTCATCGATCTGTCCATTCACTTTGAAATTCGCGTTATTGATGGTGACACTCCCTTGATAATCCGTCGTTCCGTTGTAAACCACCGTTCCATTTCCCGTGACAAAGACACTTGTTCCAGTTCCCCCGAAAACGGTATCATCTGTAAATGAGACTTGGTCGCCGAGCGTCAAAAGATCACCTGCATCTTCTGCTATAAGGGTAAGAGCAGAACCTGTGCGCAGAAAAATACTATTTCCCCATGCAGATCCATCAGTGCCATTCGCTCCCCCTGGGCCGCCTGTTCCAGCAGTTCCCGCTTGTGTCGTCGTGTTGGATGTATTGAAGAGGGTGGGAATCCCCGGCAGTGCCTGTAGGGTGAAATTCAAACCGGTATCCACAAAGATAGCTCCTCCGAGACCGCTTCCGCCCCCGCCACCACCACCTGCCAAAGCCTGATCCAAAGCTATTGGCGCCCAGCTCCTCCAGATCCTCCTCCGAGGCTTCCGGTATCAGATCCACCCGAGGCATTGGGGCCATTAGAAGGCCCACCGCCACCACCTCCGCCGCCGCCTAGAGAATTTCCCCCGTCGCAGGCGTCAGACCCGATTGGTTGACTCCTCCGCCCCCGCCTCCACCGCCTACTCCTCCCGATCCTCCTTGCACGGTATAAGCAGTATCAGAAGCGCCTGTACCTGCACCGCCACCACCACCACCGCCATAGCCACCGCTTCCCGCTTGTCCGTCTACTCCATTTGTACGATTGGTGATTACCAACGCCGCCGCCTCCACCACCACCGCCATCTCCTCCATTGCCTCCAGAAGGGACAGCGCTAGCCTCCGGGTGCTATTGAACCTTCAGCCTGTAGTCCCATTTGATCCCAGAGCTTCCACCGCCACCGCCTCCAGCAAAGTCCCATTTCTGTTATAGCGCCGCCGCCTCCACCGCCTCCCAAATTTTCTCCTCCATCGTTACCTCCTCCACCGAAACCAGCGCTAATGGCGGGACCATAACCATTTCCATCCGGTCCCGGGCTCATGGTCTGCGCCTCCAGTTCCTAGATTTGAGGGCGTTCCTAAGGTGGCGCGAGATCCCCGACCTCCGCCTCCGCCGCCTCCGCCACCGAGCGGTTCGTCGGTCGAAGCAGTGACATCTCCACCATCTCCTCCAAAACCTCCTCCTCCGCCGCCGCCGGTGCTCCCAGTGGTCGTAATAGAACCCCCATTTCCGCTAAAACCGCCTCCACCACCGCCGCCTTCATCGCCTGTAGGGGAAGAGACGCCGAAATAACTTCCCCCATCTCCACCGACAGCAGAGCAGTCATTGATCGATACATTCATCAAAGTGATAGAAGGATATGAGCCGTTTAAAAAAGTTTGAGGCGCATAAATAGCGCCTCCAGCGCCCATCCCCCCGCCGCCGCCTGAATTGCCGTCTCCTCCATCGCCTCCTTTTGCGGTCAGGTTTTGAAAGGTCATGTTTTGGATGATCACATTCCCCATCGGGATAAAAAATCCGCTGTAAGCGCCGTTGCCGTCAATTGTGACAGTAGGGATAGAGCCTGAGTTGCCAATCGTGATATTTACAGGATTTGAGGAGTTATTAATGATCGGCAGAATTCCATTGAGTTGAATCGTCATGGGAAAAGCAAAAACAATCGCGTAATCATCGAGTGTCGTATTTAAACTTTGATTCATGGAATTCAAGCAATATCTCAGATCGCCAGGATTTCCAATGCTGCCAGGATTATTGTCTGAGTCTACTGTTACATTGAGCGTTGTTAAGGCAAACAAGGAATGTGGGACGAATAGAAAAACCCAATATTTGGACATGAGAAAGCCTATAATTTTTTTTTGTTAGCGTACTGTGTGGGAAAAATTTATTCAATAGTTATACACCAGTTATACACCATCCTCAAGCGCGCGGGATATAAACCTTGGAAGGGGAGAGCATTCGATTTTTTGAGGCGTGTAGTTAGGCCTCATAGCGAATGCGATCGTTGCATAGCGAATTTGACCACTTTGTGCAACGATGTGAGGTGTTGGGTAGATGGAAAATTCTGTGAGGAGCACTCCGGGAATGAGTAGAATAGAGTTTTGATCGCGTCCTCGAGGGAACGCTCTCAGAGGGGAGGAAAAATCTTCGACTGTGAATGAGGGCTTATAAGGAGAAAGAAGCAGCGATGGGTTGTCTGTGCTATCGAGAAAAAGAGAAAATGCAGTCCCATCGTAATGAGGTCTTGTGGCGCTATAAGAGGGGAGATATTTGACGACTTTGAAAAGAACAGGGGGCTGTCCGTATGGCGAAGAGAAAATCTCTGCTAAACCGAGCTCAGTTGCCGCTTTTTCGAATAGAGCTCCGTAGGATTTTTGGATCTGAAGACACGCTTCAAAAAAACGGATGATTGCAGGCGCCTGGTTGAATTCTGGATAGCGAGAGCAGATGAATTCATGGAAATGGATCGAGTAGTAGAAGGAAATCTGGCTCCTTCCCTCTCTTTCCGACTCATCGTAGATACCAAAAAAATCGGTGGAGTAGTAATTTCTATCTTTTGAGCGAATGAAACGCTCTTTTGCGCTGTATAATTTTTGTGCCCACGCTGGATTTGTTTGAAGAAATTCGATGAGTGTATCGAAAGAGGCATAAAGAGAATCGAACGTTGCGGCTCCATGGGTTTGATCGCAAATTTCTGCATACCCTGCTCGCTTGAATTCTTCTGCAAGAGGGATTGCAGAAAGGGAGGGAACGGTCAATAAGAGAAAAATCCCTAGAAACCAAGTCTTTGCATTTGAATAGGAACAGCTTCTTTTCATTTTGTATTTTCCTCAACTTAAGTGGGATATTCCTCTATGCCGAACCGAAATATTCTGCAGATGTTTCTTATCTGGTATCTGACTTTAAATACAGCCAGGAATATGGGCTGAAAATCTGCGAAGTCCAGCACGGGGCTCTTTCAGCAGTCGATGGCGATCTCTATCTTTGGGGAGAAGGGGGACGTATTTCACCGATGATCGCCGACTTTTTTGCTTGTTTTTCTATGAAAAAGTGGACGGTCGGATTGATTTATTCCCCGTTAAAGAGCGCCTTAAGAGCGAAGGATTGGGATATTCAAGAGTCTATCAAAGCGCTTGTAAAGGATCCCCTATTTTTAGAATGCGCAGCATCGCCTCCTCTTGATCCTGCTTCTGTCCATTCCTACACGGGTATTGTCTATGGGGCTTTAGATCTTGTCCGTAATTTTAACTCCTATCGCAAGGCCTATCCAGGTATCCTTTTTATCGATGCAGTGACCCTTCCTTACTGGAGGGATAAATACAAGATGAACGCGCTCTTTGAGCTTAATGATGAGCTAAAACAGTATAAAGCAGATTGGAGGCTCTATCCCAAGAAGTATGATCCGCTCTTGTCAGAAAGAATACAGGAAGAGATGCCCTCTGAGTTCTATGTGATCAAGCCGAGAAGTGAGATTTTAGCCAGCGGTGTCATCATCGTCGCAAGCACAGATCTCGATGGTGTCCTTCAAATGATTTTAGAGCCCTCACCGAGTTTGGAGAAACATCCCGATCAAAAGTACTCCTATTGGTACAAAAACAAGGATGACACCTTTTTGATCGAAAAATACTACTTGTCAGATCCCTTAACTTTTTCTGTTCCTGGCGGAACGGAGTACCACTACGACGCGACGATGCGCCTTGCATTTATTTTGCAGTACGATCAAGGAAATACGACGTATCAATGTCTTGGAGGATTTTGGAAACTCCCCTCTAAAGCTTTGGAAGAAGAAGGAACGCTGAATGAAAAGAGGATCTCTTGTTGCAGGCCCCCTTTTTATAGGGCTATCGATCCAGAATTATTAAGCCAAATCAATGCACAAATGGAAAGGGCGATGCTGCTTCTCTATGAGACGATGTTAAACAGCGACTCCCCATGAGATAAGGAATAAAGAACCCGCAAGACGACAGGTCCTCAACGGTTTGCTTTGGCCAGCCATACAAAATAATTAAAATAGCGCTCTAAATCTTTAAGAGATGTTTTGTATTCATCGCTTCTAAGAGCCGCAGCAGCAAATAGTTCGCGAATTCGTAGAATTTCTTTAAGACGTCCTTTCCATCGGGGATCTTCAATCGTGAATAGAAGACGAATTCAATTTTTTTGAAAAAGCAAAATATTCGATCGTATTGTATCCTATTCCCATGATTCTGCTCCCTCAAGACAAAAATGGTTGTCCCTATCTTCAGTTGGCTCCGATGGAAGGGGTGGGTGACCACGCCTTTCGAAAAGCGATGGCATTCGTTGGCGGGTTTGATGAGGCTGTTAGGGAGTTTATTCGCGTTCCAGCCAATCCGCACATTAAAAGTTTAGGCAAGGTCTATGTTGCAGATGAATTAGCTCCCATTCCTCTTGCGGCGCAAATCATGGGATCTGATCCCGATTTTATGGCAGAGATGGCACAGGAGCTCGCCAAAAAGGGGGCGCCGCGGATCGATGTCAATTGTGGCTGTCCCTCCAATACGGTCACAGGCCGCGGTGCGGGTTCGAGTCTGTTGAAAGACCCCCAGATCTTGCATGAGGTGGCGCGGGCTGTAGTTCGGGCAGTGACTATCCCCGTGACGATAAAAATGAGATCTGGGTACGAAGACATCTCCCTGTTTGACGAAAACCTCCTCGCTGCACAGGAGAGTGGGGTGCGCTATATCACATTGCATCCGAGGACAAAGGTCGAAGGCTATGGTCCGCCAGCGCGGTGGGATTTGATTGCTCGGGCAAAATCCCTTCTCAAAGTCCCTCTCATAGGCAATGGCGACATTCTCAAGGTAGAGGATGCTATCGCTATGCTGCGCACAACAGGCTGCGATGGATTGATGATCGGAAGAGGAAGTATCATCAACCCCTTTATTTTCCACCAAATTCGGGCGCACTATTCTCAGCTTCCCTATGCGCCAAATTGGGAAAATCTACTTGGATTTTTTGATGCTTTTATCGCAGAGACACCAGCGGATTTTTCCACAAAATTGCGCGTCAATAAATTGAAACAACTGCTCGGATTCATCTTCAAAGGCAATCCTCGACTCATGGAGAAGAGGCAATCGGTCTTAAGTGCCTCCTATGAGAATCCTCAAGCTTTTCTTGAGTTCGCCTTGCCTCTTTTGCAAGAGGGGTGGAACTCCCAAGAACGATAGGGAAAGCTCTTTGCCTTTAGAAACCAAATCCTAGAGCTATACCCCTTCCACCTCAATCGTAACCACAAGCAAACCGATTAAAAGCCTCAAATTTCGAATCAAAGGGAGGGGGTTAATATTAATTCAATATTACCCCCTCCCTTTGATTCGAAATTTGAGAACTTTTCATTCGGTTTTCTTGGGTACGATTGAGGTGGAAGGGGGATATACCCTGCCCGGTCAGGAATTGCGAATTTGAGCTTTTGATTAGCTCCCGCAATTCCACGATCGAAAAATGGGCCCATTTATTGCTCTTACCTAGCTTTAAATTTTCAGGATTAATATCTTCAGATTATGAAGTGTTTTTTGTTTAAACTGCTTGCGTTTATTTCTGTATGGACAGTCAGCCAGAATCCTTTGTCAGCTAAAAACACAATCCCTTCGTCTGAAAAGGAATATTACTTTTTCTCTTATGGTCTATACATAAACAGCAAGTTTGTAAAAGAGAGTTTGGGATATTTTCCAGAAAAAATTGGTGTCTATAAACTCGATGGCTATGAATTCTCTTATAGCAGAGCGCCTGTCCATAAAAAAGCTACCGGGGGTAATGTCCAACCCAAAGCAGGAAAGACTGTTTATGGCGTTGTTTGGAAGCTTAAAGAAGAAGATTTTTCTATTTTAGATAAAGAAGAACAAGCCCCTATTGCATACACACGGGTTCGATTAAAAGTGGTAAATGCTCGAGATGCGACAGACTTTAAATGGGCAGAAGTCTACGTAGCAAATCCTAAATACATTTCTAAAACATATTACCCACGCCCTGTGTATGTGGAAAGGGTTACCGAGGGGGCTAAAGAAAACGGTTTTCCAGAAGAGTACATCAATGCCTATCTCAAATGGTCAGGTCCCTGGGGAGAGAATTAAGTAAGGCGAATAGTCCCAGCAAAAAATCAGTCGATTTTCATCCAAATCCCTACAAACCCTAAAACTTCAACTTCTTCAGAATGATTCCATGCAGAATTGAACCAGTTGCTGGGCTCATCTTCAAAGGCAATCCTCAACTCATGGAAAGAGACAATCCGTTCTGAGCGCCTCCCAAGAAAATCTTCAAGCTTTTCTTGAGTTCGCTTTACCTCTATAGTGTAAGAGAGTGGGAGCCCTCAAATAAGACAATAGAGAACCTATCCAATGAGTTGAAGGGACCATTACCGAGCATTGAAGAAATTGAACAAGAATTAGAAGAAAAATTTTTACTTTAGGAAGGCTAGTGCATGAAATTAGAAGGGAAAAAAGTAGTTGTGACAGGCGCTAATCGCAGCATTGGAAAAGCGATCGCTCAGCTATTTGCTAAAGAAGGAGCTGAGTTAGTCATTAGCTACCGATCCGATAAAAAAGGAGCTGAAGAGACGGTCCAGCAAATTCAAAAAGCGGGAGGGATCGCCAAAGCATTGCATGCCGATTTTTCTACGCATGTCGGTGTGGAGCAATTTTATCGAAACAGTATAGATGTTCTAGGACAGGTAGATATTTTGGTCAACAATGCGGCCGGTTATAATACGTTGGGTTTTTTTGAGTTGAAGCCCCAGGATTTTGAGCAGTTATTGCAAATCACTTTAATGACCCCATTTTTGTTGTCACAACTTGTTGCAAGAGGAATGGTACAAAAGCAAACAGGAGGAAACATTATCAATATTTCTGCCATTTCTGGTGCACGTCCAGTGCTTAACCGAGTTGCACATGCATCGGGTAAGGCTGCTTTAAACATGTTAACACAAACTATGGCCCTAGAGCTTGCTCAGCATCAGATTAGAGTGAATGCTATTGCTCCTGGATACACTCCCTATGAAGAAAGTTCTAATCTTGATCCTATTCTCAAAGATATCCCCCTCGGACGTGCAGGGCTTTCCCATGATCAGGCATCCGCTGCTCTTTTCCTTGCAACCGAAGAATCTTCCTGGATAACAGGGCAAGTATTGACCGTGGATGGAGGGCATTCGATCGCCCTCTAGGTAAAGAAAAAGCAGAAGGTTTCATGCGGAGAATAATCTGGCTATTCTCCGCATATTTTGCGCTTGTTTTGTCCCTTCCAGTTGTAAGGAACTCTTACAAGTTCGTTTTGAAGGTGGAGAGACGTATTCAGAACTTTTCAGTGGAAAAAAGTGAAAAGCAATCTATTTTTCTTTTTTTTCAGTACAGTAATAGTGTTTTGAGTGGATGCTCGCTTTTAGTTGTAAGAAAATGAAGCATTTGAGTATGTGTGAGATACATGGATGAATACAAATGATCTAAAGGAGATTTTTTATGAGAGTGTCGAGGATATTAGGAATCATTTTAATTGTTGTAGGCATCGTTTGTTTATATTTTGGGTTTACTTCTAGCCATTCTCCTCTAGATCAATTATCTTCAGCTACTACCGGTCACTTTACTCGGCACACGATGGGATATATCATTGGTGGAATTGTAATGATTGTTGGTGGTGGCGCCTTATTTATAAGGGGGCGTCCCAAAGCATAATCTAGGGGAGCTATTTTCTCCTTAGAGCCTGTCTACAATCTCGGCCGGGTAAAAAACCCGGCTTTTTTTCTAATAAAAAAGCCTGGATAAAATCCAGGCTTTTTAGATTCGAGATGGAGAGATGCATTCAAAACTTTTGAATGGCAGAAAATGAAATCTTTTCATGGCATAAACCATTGAATCTAAATTAAGTTTCCGGGTTTTTCGAGAGGTGTGATGTTGTTTCGTAGCCGATGGTAGCTACGGTAACTAGGGTAAATTAGAAAGCCTTAAGAGGTTGTCTGGTAGAAGTCGCTCGCGGGGATTGGGGGAACGTTGAGTTCGGCTGCGACGGCGTTAATGGCTTGCTGAGCGAGATTGAGGTCTACGTGGCCGTCTTGGTTGTAGTAGGGGCGGATGTAGCGTTCGTAATATTGTTGAGCTTCATTGCGTGTTAATCGATTGAGGAATGAGGCGATGTAATGGATGGCCAGGTCGGGTTGTGTGGAGAGTGTTTGGAGGGCTCGCTTGTTGGCCCGTACAAGAGCTTTGAGCGCGGGACTGTCGAGTGGAATATGTGCGGGATCCACTGCGATGCCCACGGTGGGGATTTGGAAGTGGTCACCGATCCAGGCGAGCAATTTGAAGCCTTCTTCTTCGGCGACTTGTTCAGGTGAGAGGGTGCTGCCTACGTAGGCGGCGTCGATGGTGCCGTTCCGTAGAAGGCGAAGATCCATTTGGTAGTCACCTGGAACACGCACCACACACTTCAGGTCGCGGTCGGGGTCTAAGCCGTGTTTTCGTAGGACGATGCGTGCGAAGCAGCCTGGGGCTGTGTGAGGGGCGTGGACTGCCAGTCGGCATCCGCGGAGATCTGCCATGGATCTCATATTTTTGTTACCGAGAAACCAGAAGAGTGGATGGTGGGTATTGACAGATAGCGCTTTCCAACCGATACCATCGGTTTGCCACGATAAAAGGGTCCGACCTAAACCGATCGTTGCACAAGTGCGAAGGCGCTCCGTTTTCCAACTGACTCCGTCTCGGATGGCAACGTGAACGCCTTCATCCACGTAATAGCCCTCCTGATCAGCAACATAGGCAACCAGTTCTTCATGAATACCGCGGCCAACATAGGCTAAATCGATAGTGTGCATCTTCATTCAATCCATCTCAAGGCCACCGTTGACCGGAAGGTAATGCCCCGTGGTGAACCCTGATTCCTCACTTGCCAAGAAAGCCACCGTTTTTGCCACCTCATCGGGTTTGACAAGTCTCCCCATTGGGTTAATTGTGCTAAGATGTTGCTTCTCTTCGGAGGTGAATTGCTCAGTCACTTTAGTTCCACCTACCATAGCGGGTGCAACGAGATTCGCAGTGATCCCGTGTGGTGCCAATTCCAGCGCAATGTATCGAACAAACTGGTCCAGTGCTGCTTTGGCCGTGCCGAGCGTGATCATCCCTTTGCGAGGCTTTCTAGACAATCCTGTGCTGAGATACACCAACCGACCGTAACTTCGTGAGATCATCCCCGATACAACAGCTTTGGTCATTAGAAATGCGGCATGTAACTCACGGTCCAGTTTACCAGCGAGCTGCTCCCATTTCAAATCGGCGAATGAGATGACATCAAAGGGAATCAATGCGTTATGCACGAGCACATCTACCTGGCCCCATCGTCGTTCGGTTTCGCCTACCATGCGCGTTACATCGTTAGGTGTGGTAACATCGGCCTTAATTGCAATGGCTTCGCCCCCTGCCGCTGCGATGGCCGCCACTACCACTTCTGCTTCTTCGGCACTGGAGTGATAGTTGACGACTACTCTGTAACCACGTTCGGCAAGTACTAAGGCAGTTGCCGCACCAATGCCCCTGCTGGCCCCAGTAACTATCGCAACACGATTTTTCATGATTTACTTCCTTAGCTTAACTATACAAACAATGCTGTATTTATCAATGAATTATTTATTGTCATTTAAGCGCTGTAATGGAGAATGTAAAATATACCGAATGTGACTCAAGAATCGGGCTTCGACATGGCCCAATCCCGATTCTTGAGCCACATTCGGTATAAAGAAAAAAGAGGTCTATATGAGTAAATCTTCCGATCTTCGGCTAACTAGAATAGCGCTTAACAACGGAAGCGGCTATATACCCGCACTCGGGTGTGGTACCCTGATTCCCGATCCAACGGAGACATTAACTGCAACGAAGGCCGCGCTTGCGGCTGGATTTCGACATTTCGATTGTGCTGAGCGCTACCGGAATGAGCGCGAGGTAGGCGAGGCATTGCGAGTAGGACTTGCCTCTGCAAAGATCGAGCGCAAAGACCTTTTCATTACCACAAAGTTGTGGAATACCAACCATCGACCCGAACGCGTAAAGCCCGCCTTCGAGGCGAGTTTAGACAGGCTCGGACTCAAATATTTAGATCTCTACCTGATTCACACTCCTTATGCATTTCAACCAGGGGCTGAGCAGGACCCACGGGATCAAAACGGCCACGTCATCTATGACACCAAAGTGACTTTGCTCGATACCTGGAGAGCAATGGAAAGTCTCGTAGACCACGGTAATTGTCGGGCAATCGGGCTGTCAGACGTCGGCTTGAATGAACTGATACCCATCTACGAATCTGCGCGGATCAAGCCAGCTGTAGTCCAAGTCGAATCTCATCCCTACCTGCCGGAAATTGAGCTTTTGGAATTCTGCAAGAAGAGAGGTATTG
Organism: uncultured Verrucomicrobiae bacterium; assembly: GCA_963818965.1. Classification (GTDB taxonomy): domain Bacteria; phylum Chlamydiota; class Chlamydiia; order Chlamydiales; family Rhabdochlamydiaceae; genus JAZJZV01. The sequence goes on from CAWFUG010000009.1 coordinate 488,875, forward strand.
TTCTTTTGGCCTTCGCACCCTTGGGCCATGGAATGCGCCCGGGATTGCTCGAAGATCCCGTCATTACATCGATCGCTCTACGGGTAGGAAAGACGCCAGCACAGGTGCTCTTGGCATGGGCGATCCAGCGTGGCACGGCTGTGCTTACCACACCTAAAACTGCGGCTCGTGCGAGAGAGAATTTTAACATCTCTGCCCTTCCAGAAGATGCCTTTAATGAAATCAGCCGCATTCAGACGAGACAAAGGCTTAATGAAGTAGTAAAGACAGGCGTCCCAGGCTTCATTGCTCGTACTGGGTGAGCCTCTTTTATACCCCGCGCGCTTAGGAATGGTGCATTTGAGCGCGTCAAAGCCCCGGGGTTCGACGCGCTCAAATGCACTATTCCTAAGCGCGCGGGGTATAGTAGAAAATAAAAACCAGGCCACTTGGCCTGGTTATTGGAGGTGGAGAGAATCGAACAGGGTTGGGTAATGAGCTGGTTTTCATAGAGAAATCGATGCGAATTTCCCATTCATTTACGCAATAAAGTGGATGAAACTGGAGCAAAATTTCTCGAAGAATCTTCTATTTTCCATCAAGGTGAGGCAGAAAATCCTTTTCCCCCAGTACCCTCATGATGCTCCGAAGCAGGTAGTTGTCGCCAAAACTGATGACGTAGTCTTTGAAGCCGATGCGTTGAAGCATTTTCTTATCCACAAGCTTCTTGATTTGTCGAGATAGTTCTGCGCCGTGCTTTCCCTGAAAGATCTCTTTCAAGTCACTTGATTGGATCACTTTTTTCTCGACGGCCATTCTCAATATTTTTGCTTCGACATCTGTGATATATTTTCTTTCGAGAGAGTAGTTGATTGTGGGTACCAAAATTTCCTTGGCTAGATAGTCGTAGTCGAGAAGCTTGTCAATTTTTTCGATCTCCTCTTTTAGACCACGGAGTACGTACTCACACCAAGCCAGAATACACGATTTTTCTCCAGTATCAGCCTGCTCGAGGTATTTGTAGTAATTATTTCGATGGTTACAGAAAACGGCCGTGGGATTGATGATTCGCCCAACATTTACATTGAAGCCGAGCTTAATCAACATTGCGTAAGTGAATAAACGTACTGTTCGTCCATTGCCGTTACCAAATGGATGTATCCATACGAATCGATGGTGAGCAATCGCCGTTTTTAACAGATCGAATTTTGCACCGCTGTCCTGATTGATGAAATCAAATAATTCATTCATATATTCATCCACGAGCACCCACTCTGGCGGTAAATGCTTAGATTTTGTGATTTGTAAATTTGATTTCCTGTATTGACCTGGAGTTTTATCTCCTTCCCCATTTGGCGAAGTAGGTAATCCTTCGACAACCATCCTATGAATTTCGCTGACAAAAGCTCGATTGATCGGATGCTCTTTTACATTGTTTTCAATGAAATCCATGGCACTTTCGATGTTTTGGATCTCTTTGACGCCCATAGGCACATCAACCATCTCTTCCAACTTGGTCTCTATATACTCAAGAAGCGAGGTGTTATTTCCCTCGATGCGAGCTGAGCCGATACTCTCCAGCATATGGAAAATGCTCTTGAGATTGAAAAAAACCTGGAGAGGAGTCGTCCCATCTAAGCGTTTTTTCCGAAGATGGTTCAAATCTATAATAAGGTCTGTTAGAGGAGAGTCAAAAGGAGGCTCTACCAAGGTCAAGTCATAGTGTTTAAATTCGGCCTTTGTCATTTAACATCCCCTTTCCTTCGATCTTTAATATCCGTAGTGTCAAAAGTTTAACATAAAATTCTGTAAGTGACTGAAAAGCAGTCAAATATGATGATACATAAAGATGTGAATTTTAACAACGCGTTTTTTGGAAATTTAGCATTACCCTCTGGAATGAGCTTCCAGGGGCGAGGCTTTTGCATAAAGCGAAGTATTGAGTGTTATTCGCTTCAAATCTTCCAAGTCCCAAAATTTTTGGAGAGGAAATGTGTTCCTTGTCTAAATTGGATGGCACGGAGAGAGTTGACCCGAAAGCCGATGGCAATGATGGCGTCGAGGCTGTAAAACTCAATGTTTCGAGCGACTTCGCGAGTGCCTTCCTGTTGAACTATTCGGAAATTCCGAATAGTTGCCGATTTTGATATCTCATTCTGGCTAAACAGGTTGTTTAGATGTTCGTTAATTGTTGGGACGGAGACCTCAAATAGTACCCCCATCAATTTTTGGGTAAGCCAGACCGATTCTTCGGCGATGCGAACTTCAATGCTATTTTCTTTAGACTGTCCAGTAAAAATTAAAAATTCAGTAATGCTATTGCGAATATTGGCTCTTTTTTCTTCACTCATCGACTCCCTACGATTTGTGCTTTAAGAGTAGGGCTTGTAGGCGAATTTTGGAATAAAAAGAACGCCCAATTTTTACACGCGGTTTTGGGCGAGGGATTTATCCAGAACTTTTATACTGCGCCCGGTCAGGAATTGCGAATTTGAGCGGTACATAAGCCCCGGGATTCCACGATCGAAAAGGGGGGCCAATATTGAGGCAATAATGGATTCAAAGGTGCCATTTTCAGTGGGGACGGAAACAACTGGACGTTCTCAACCTAGAAGTCTTCTAAAAAATTACGCAAATTTTACGCACTAGACTGGGCAAAAGTGGCCTAGATGAAAAGAAAAAGGACCTATCGGGTTCCCTTTAAGTCCTTGATTTACTTAATGTTATTTGATTTGATTTAATCTGAATTTTGGAGGTGGAGAGAATCGAACTCTCGTCCTTGGCAAAATCCCTATCGATGACTACATGCTTATCGCCTTCAGATTTGAAGTAGATTCTGTGGAAGGCGCCACACATTGAATCTACCTAAAACTTCTATTAGTCTCGAACCGCTTACCTTAGAAGTAGCAGGTAAGAGGCCCATACCAGGGTTAATGACAATAGATCTAGCGCTCCTGATCAGGCACTAGGCTATCGGGCTACCAAAAACTGTTAGGTTCTAAGCGGCCTGCAATTCCAAAGAATTGTCGTTTATTTTGTTTGCCGGATGATTTAGGAGGCCAACCGACGTCCTCCGCATGCCACTGATACTTCATTCCCAAGTCGAAACCAGTACACCCCCGAGCTTATTGTAACATAGAAGACATTATTTTGTGATAGTTGAGGGATATTGTAAAGGGGAAAGGCGGTGGGGTTTTTAAGTCTTTAATTTTAAGTCGGTTAATGGTGTGTAGCTTTGAGTGGGCCGTTGGGCGTTAAAGGGGTGATCTATTTTGGTTTGAGCCGATAATCGATCATCATGGGGGGACGATGTGATGGATTGCAGTTCGGGAAAATGAATAAGGCCTATGGTGGAACATGCTTATTTTAAGTTTGTTGGGAGATTAGATCGGTGTTTGAAAAGAAAACGGTGTTCGGAAAATCGAACGGTGTTCTATAATGGGTTTATCGTATAAGGAGCTGGGATGGGTTGCAGAGAGAGGCGGCAGCAGGAAAAGAGGGCGATGAAGCAGCGGATTTTGGATGCTGCGATGGCGTTACTTTCTCGAAGGGGGCTGTGCGGGTTAACCATGAGGGGCTTGGCGGAGCAAATTGAATATAGCCCCTCGATTGTGTACGAGCATTTTGAGAATAAAGAGGTGTTTTGCAGCGAGCTCTGCGCATTGATTTGCAAGAGACTCTTGTCAGTTCTAAAAAAAGTGAGCACTGGCAGTAGTCCAGACGAATACCTTTTGAATTTGGTACGGGGCAATGTCGAATTTTTAAGGAAAAATCCACAGGGCGTTGAATTGTTGACACTGGTTTGCTTTGGTTCTGATCCAGAGCGGATCCCCAAAGAGTTTTTAGAAATCGCAGAGCTTTACTCGGATGCTTTAAAGAAGTGTCACTGTAAGCAATTGGATACGGAAAAAGAGTTAGAAGCAGCGCTCGATGTGATCCGCTCTTTACACGTCGGCATGCTCACTCTTTCCAAGTATCAGACATCTGCGGTAGGTCTTCGAAGAATCGGAGAGAGTTTGGAAAATGGAATCCGCGCCCTTTTGAAAGGGTGGAAAAATTAAACTAAAAACCTTTAAGGAGGAGTTATGGATTGTGGTAATAGTTGTTCCGTTTCATCAACGGAGTTGAAACAGTCAAAAGAGCTGGGACATATCGATACGAATGGATTAGCGACTTTGATCGCATCTGGCGTTCCTTTCGTGATCCTCGATGCACGTGGCGGTAAATGGGACGATGGTAAACGGATCGCACATGCGAAGACGTTGCTCTATACTGCAACAGAAGAGGAAGCGCAAAAAGCGATTCCCTCTAAGCAGGCACTGGTTGTGGTTTATTGTACCAATATTCAATGTCCTGCAAGTAAGGCTCTGGCTGATCGTCTCACTGAATTGGGATATTCCAATATCTTAAAATATGAAGAAGGGATCCAAGAATGGATCAATTTTGGGCATCCTGTTCAGAATTAATTTAAATTCACCAAAACGCAAGGCTGGAAAATTTTTCCAGCCTTGATCGTTTCTGTTTTTTTTCTTAAAGTTTTGTAGATGAGTTGGTTGCGGGGTGGTTTGTGTATAAACGGCTCTGTATGTTACCCTTATCTGTTTATTTTTTACCCTTTGAGAACTACTTATGTTTGAATTTGATGCGAAGGAATCGATCCCCGCGCGCGAGGAGCGCATATTGGCGTTTTGGGAGAGCGAGCAGGTGTTTAAGAAGAGCCTAGCGGGGAGGAAAGGTTGTCCCTCCTTCTCTTTTTACGATGGGCCTCCATTTGCTACGGGCCTTCCCCATTACGGCCATATTGTGGGAGGGACGATGAAGGATGCGATTCCGCGTTATAAGACGATGAAGGGGTATTTTGTTCCGCGCCGCTTTGGCTGGGACTGCCATGGACTGCCGGTCGAAAATGAAATTGAGAAGGCACAGCAATTATCTGGGGCGGTGTCGATCGAGTCATTTGGAATTGGGCGGTTCAATGAAGAGTGCCGTTCAATCGTATTGCGCTACACGGAGGAGTGGAAGCAGACGGTGAATCGGATGGGGCGATGGGTCCTGTTCGATGAGACCTATCGGACAATGGATCTCTCCTTCATGGAATCAGTCTGGTGGGTGTTTTCAGAGCTCTATAAGAAGGGGTTGGTCTATGAGGGGTTTAAGGTCATGCCTTTTTCGACCCAGCTCGGCACTCCTATTTCGAACTTTGAAGCGAATCTCAACTACCGGGATGTCGATGACCCTTCTCTTACGGTCGCATTTGAACTCGTTGATGAGCCAAATACTTTTTTCCTCGTGTGGACGACGACGCCATGGACGCTCCCTTCGAATTTAGCGATTTTGGTGGGTGGCGCAATGGATTACGTGAAGGTGAAGGATAAGGCTTCTTCTCGTCTGTATATTTTGGCAGCGAGCAGACTCTTTCATTATTTTAAGGATCCTCAAGAGTATGAAGTAGTCTCTACCTTTAAGGGAGAGACGCTTGCCAAGAGGCGTTATCAGCCCCTTTTTCCCTATTTTGCCGAGCAAAAGGGGAATGAGGCGTTTCGGGTCATTTTGGAAGAGAATGTGTCGAATGAAGAGGGGACGGGACTCGTGCATGCGGCGCCCGCTTTTGGAGAGCTCGATTTCTTTGCCTGCGCTAGAGAGGGGATTGAGCTTGTCTGTCCGATCGATGTCAATGGGAAGTTTACGGCAGAGGTGAAGGATTTTGAAGGGCAGTACGTCAAGGATGCGGATAAAGAGATCATCCGCAAGCTTAAAGGTGAGGGGAAGGTATTTCAGCACACGCAGATCCGCCACCGCTACCCTTATTGTTGGCGCTCCGATACTCCTTTGATCTACAAGGCTGTCAGCACGTGGTTTGTCGCAGTCGAGAAGGTGAAAGAGGCGATGCTGGCTAACAATGCAAAGATCCACTGGGTTCCTGAGCACATCAAAGAGGGGCGTTTTGGCAAATGGCTGGAAAATGCGAGAGATTGGGCGATTTCGCGCAATCGCTATTGGGGAACGCCGATCCCTCTGTGGAGAAGTGAGGAGGGGGATATCCTCGTCATTTCGAGTGTGAAGGAGCTGGAGGAGAAGACGGGGCAGAAGATCGAGGATTTGCACCGGCATTTCATCGACCCTCTGACGTTCAGCCACGAAGGGAAACTTTTTACGAGAATCACAGAGGTATTCGACTGTTGGTTTGAATCGGGCTCGATGCCTTATGCTCAGGATCACTATCCTTTTGAAAATCGGGAGACGATGGAGCAGCGGTTTCCCGCTGATTTTATTGCAGAAGGATTGGATCAGACGCGCGGATGGTTTTACACATTGCATGTGCTCAGTTCTGCACTCTTCGATAAACCGGCATTTAAAAATGTGATCGTGAATGGGATCATTCTGGCAGAAGATGGGAATAAGATGTCAAAGCGGCTCAAGAACTATCCTGAGCCGGGGATCGTCTTCGATCGGTACGGAGCGGACGCGGTGCGCCTGTATTTGCTCGGCAGTCCTGCCGTCTATGCGGAGGACTTGCGGTTTGCAGAACGGGGCGTAGAGCTCGTTCTAAGGCAGGTTTTAATCCCTTTTTGGAACTCTTTTGTCTTTCTTTCGACTTATGCGACGATCTACGACTGGGTTCCAGAAAAATTGGGTGCGCCTCGGGCGGAAATCGATCGATGGATCTTATCGCTCTCTCAAAAGTTGGTCCAAGAGGTCACAGAGGCGATGGATCAGTATGAACTCAACCGCGCTGTCGAGCCTTTTGTCGCCTTCATCGACCAACTGACGAATTGGTACATCCGACGCAACCGTTCCCGTTTTTGGTCGGAAGAGGCGACAGAGGATCGGGATGAGGCTTTTGGAACGCTTTATGCTGTGCTCGTCTTGTTAACCAAGGTCTCTGCGCCTTTTATTCCGTTTATGAGCGATGCGATCTATGGGCATTTGAGGAAGGAGAAGGATCCTATTTCTGTGCATTTATGCGATTTTCCCGTTTATCGACAAGAGTTGAGGGATGAGGTGCTGGAAAAAGAGATGGGGTTTGCACAAGAGGTAGTCAGCTTGGGGCATGGGCTCCGCAAGGAGCACAAACTCAAAGTGAGACAGCCGCTCGCCAAGGCATTTGTGATTTCTGCCAATGAGGAGATGTTAGGTGCCCTGGAAAAGAAGGGACATCTGATCGCAGAAGAATTGAATGTGAAGGAAGTCGTCTTTGAGGCGAACGAAGAGGAATTTGTCCGCTTGATCGCAAAACCGAATTTCCGGGTCTTAGGCAAAAAAGTCGGCAAGAAAATGCAGGCGGCGCAAGAAGCCATTGCAAAACTGTCGCAGAAGAACTTGAGTGCTTTGCTGCGCGGTGAGGCGATTGTTTTAGAAGTGGAAGGGGAGGAGATCTCTTTGACCCCTGAAGATATCAGTGTCGAGAGAAAGGTCAAGGAAGGGCTCGTCGCTGCGACCGCACATGAGATGACAATTGCTCTGGATACTGCGTTAAACGAGGCGTTGGTGCAGGAGGCGCTCGCGCGCGAGCTCGTCAATAAGGTCAATACGATGCGGCGCGAGATGGGCTTTTTGGTGATCGATCGGGTTGTGATTGAGATGGAGACGTCAGATCGGGTGAAGGAGGCGTTTGAAGCGCATAGAAGTTATATTATGCACGAGGTGCTTGCAACACAGGTGAACTTCAGCTGTAGTGAAGGGACGGAGTGGGATCTCAATGGCGAGCCGTGTAAACTCGCCCTGAGTTTGAGTGTGCAGCAGCCTTAACCCTTTCTAAGGGGTGTCTTTCGGGGCAGGTTGTTGAGCAGGCGGTGGTGTTGCGAGCTTATATCTTGGGTGTGTGCCGTTTATGACAGTTGTGACATGATCCCAAAGGGAATCGTCCATGGGTATGTTGTTGCCGTAAGCACTAAAATAACTTTGCACGGAGGTTGTCAAGGGGCTCATAAAATCGCAAAAATGATCCCAAGGGCAATCGTCACGATTGGCAAGATCGATACGTCTTGGTGTACTATACCATCTCGAACATGCTACGTTGTCTGGAAAAAAAGTGACGACACTGGTTGAAGGAGATCCTTCCTGGTTATCTGCTTTAGAATCATGGACCAATATGCTAAAAAATAGTTCGTACTCCTGAGTGAGTCCCATTCCAATTGACTGTGTTTTCCCAGCAAATATTTCTGGTCCCAGAGGAGGGGGATTCACACCAGGTCTTTCGATATCGAATATGGGATATTGAGAAAGCACCTCATAGTAATCAGTCGGACGATGATTATAGAAGCCAGCAGGGTAGTGCCTATCAAAATCAACTCTCGTAAAGATACTGACTATCGGGTGGAGTGAGAATGCGTAAGGCTGAGCAGAAGTGCTGAGAGCTTCATGCATGATGTCGTTGGGGAGTAATATGGCGACATAGATACCTTTACGTGTATGGCTCTCTTTTAAGGTGCTCAGTGGCTCTTTACAGCTTTCAGAAAACACTCTGCATGTGAAAGCTATATTTGAAATCTGTCTTCCCAAGACGCGGAGTTCTTTTCTGTCTTGCTGTAATTCTTCTGAACTCTTTAGGGTCAGATTCCCTGTTGTTGGATCCTCTGTTAAGTTTAGATCCTCTGAAGTGAGCATAGTAATAGACTCAGAGGACGGTATGGCAGCGTTCAGGCATAGAACGCGCATTTCCGCTGGAAATTGGGTAGAATCTACAAAGTTCATAATAATTTTAACCTTTTTAATATTTGTTTGTTTGTATATATGTAATTATATATAAAATAATATTTAAATAAAATAAAAAACTTCAATTCAATTTAACTTTGTTGTGCGACTTGCGCTAAGCACTTGATAATCAGACTGTTGCAATGGGAGAGGTTTTTTGTAACTTGTTTAAAATCAAGCATTTAACGAAATTCGGGCGACGCGCCATTTGTAACCTGCGCTATGCCTAACCCGCTTAACCTTATCCGCTTAGATTTTCAAAGCGTATTGAGGGGCAACGGCAAGCGGTGGCGCTTGTTCATTCCTCTCTCTGTGGTGATACTTTTTTTTACCACAGAGAGAAGAATTATCCTGAAAATCTCTCTGTGGTCTAGAGCTCTTCGATTGAGAGGGGCAAGCGATTGCGTCTTGCTCGGTAGCATAAGCCCAATACGATGCAGATGCCTGCGAGGGTCCAAATGACTATCCTGGGAAGGTTGAGGAATGGATAGCCTGGCTGTAGGGGATGTCCAAAGCGCGGTCCTGGAGGCCAAAAGATGAAGTCGGGGCCGCCGCGGAGGTTGTTTTGGGGGATGAACCCGAAGTCTCTACTATCAGAGCTCATCGCGTAGTTATCGCCGAGTCCTAAGTACATATCTTGTGGGATCACAAGCCCAGCGCTTCGGATGAGATCTCTATCGAGCGTTCCATCTTCTTTTAGAGGGGGGCCTAGATCTTCAAATGGCTGATAGGGGTGTTGCGAAGGGGAAGCGGCTTTTCTCTCTCCCTCTTTTTCCAAAAAGGAGAGGAGCGTCGGGTCTTCCTTTTGTAAGATCGGTGCACCCATGACATAGAGGTCACCAGAGCGGAAATAGGCGTAGCGCGCGGGAAAGAGGCGTTGGCCTTTGACTTGTGGAGAAAATCGGGTATCCCATTCGATTCCTAGGTTGAAGAGGAGTTGCACGGTTGCGGGCTCGAATCGATAGAGGGGATGATCTTCGGGGAGGGTTTTCGTGACTCCTTGCCAGAGGATCTGTTGCGCTTTGCCGTCGTAAAATTCATAAGTGCCGTCAGGGACATCGGTGAGTCTCGGTGCGAAGATGTTTTTAATCGCTGTCTTTGGATCGGCGCCATAGCGGAAGGCGATTCCATTTCTGACTTCGAAGCGGGCGGTATAGAGATTTTGGAAAAGGGTTCTGAGATGAGACTCTTGAAGGGGAATGAGTGAGGTGGAAAGGCCAAACGCGGGTCGGAGCCGCCCGTATTCATCGCGGATGAGTCGAACGGATGTGAGTGTCGGGTGGTGGTGAATTTCCAAATAGAGAAGGCCGTCTCCTAGAGACGCGGGGTCTTGATCGGTGAAGGATTTGACTTGATCTTTCTTGAGGAGTCGAACCATGGCGTAGTTTTTAATTCCCCATAGATCTCCGTAATCTGCGACCTGAGGTGTTTGCGGGGTGCGGATCTGGGCAGGGACGATCATCTCTCCTACGGCTTGGGTGCTTCCCTGCATCGAGAGCTTTACCACGGGTTCATTCATCTGATAGACGAAGGCAGGGGAGTAGACGCCGTTTGTCGGTGCCGGAGGGAGGACGAGTTTGCGGTCGAAGTCGATAAAAGGGATGTGGTCGATTTTGTTTAAGATCTCTGGTTGAAGTTCCGACGTGATATCGTTCCCTTCTGCATCGATCCCGTAAATCAATCCTCCGTAAAAGTAGAGGGTATCTTGGGGTTTACCGATCAGGCGTTTGACGTACTGTTTTTTCCCGGGGAAGAGGTAGAAATAGAGGGTATCGACATCCCGGATGTCCATATTTTCCCCCGTGAAGATGATGATGTTGTTGCGCTGCACGAGGTTGGGATCGAAGTAAAAGGTATCGGGGACGAGTGGGATGTTGATCCCGAAGTCGGTCTTGGAGACGGCGAGGCGATCCTGTTCTTTGAAGGTCGGGCGCATCGAACCGGAGGGGATTTCGTAAAACTCAAACCACATCTGTCGGATCAAAACAGCGACGATTAAGGCAAAGCTGAGCGCAAAAATGAGCTCTTTGAGTTGATCCCAGCCTGTTTTTCTGAGGTGAATCAAACAGAGCGATTCGATGTGTTTGGCGAAAGTCGTTGCTTGAGATCTATCTTTTTTTAGGATCGCTTCTTGTAGAGGGAGGAGGGCTTCTTTGAGGGCTCTAAGAGCATCGGAAGAGAGGCGCTTCTTTTTTTTGAGAATGAGGTGGAAGGCGTGGCGTAAAATCCGCTTGGATTTTTTTAAGCTGTATTCTTTAGAAAATAACATATGAGTCCTCTGCAAGAGGACACTTTATCGAATCTTGAAAATGCGAGCAAGCTTTTGCGCTAGAGAGGGGGATATTTTTTTTTCCAATAAAGAGACGCTGGGATGAAGCGGGTCGACCTGGAAGGCGAGTTGGTAATACCCTTCTGCTTTTTCGTATTGTTTCTGTTCAGCAAAATAAAAGCCCATGACGACCATGAACCCCCTGAATTCTGCGTAGTGGTAGGTTTCCCGTTCAGGGTAGAGGGTGTTGAGGTCGGTGTGCTGGTCGAACACTTCGAGAACCTTTGCGACTTGTTTTGTGCGCAGGAGTTGGTCAGCGTAGTTGATTTTTGCGACGAGGGAGTCGGGGAAATCGCGGTAGGCTTTTTCGATGAGGGCCTCTGCTTGTTTTTTCTCTTTGCGTTGGAGGTGGGCAAAAGTGAGGAGGTTGACGAGGGCGAAGACCTGAGGGAATTTTTGATCGAGTATTACGAGCTCCTGGAAGTAGGCTTTTGGATCTTGATGAATTTTTTGAAGAGTATCCCACTCTTCCCGAGGAAGACCGGGAATATTCTCTTTTTCAAAAGAGATCGTATATCCTTTCCCGTAAAGGGAAAGAGGGGGGATATGAAAATTATTTTTCTTCAGAGAGGACATTTACCTTATCTGTATCGATGCTGTAATAACCTCCTTTAATCTGGACCTGTTTTTTAGCAACAGCATCTGCAATAATGGAAGAGGCTTTCAGGTTTGCGATTCCCTGGCGTACGTTGCATTCTGTGGCACTCTTCAACCGGTTTGGTCCCTGATGGTCTAACGTGCAGGTTTTAAGCGCTTGGTCGATAATGGGGTAGATCGCATTGAGCTCTGCCAGGTGCTCTTTTCCTTTTAGCGTCGCCTCGACGGCCTTACAGTCTTGGTGGCCGAGGACGAAGATGAGAGGCACATGGAGGTTCTTGACGGCAAATTCTACACTATTGCGCTCTATTGGTCCAATGACATTTCCCGCGACACGCACGACGAAGAGGTCTCCGAGCCCCTGGTCGAAGATCACCTCAGGCGGGACCCGCGCGTCGGAGCAGCAGACCACGATCGCGAAGGGGAGCATTCCATTGCGCTTGGCATCTTTCGCTTCTGCTTGCAAAGAAGGGTGTGAATAATTTCCTTTAATGTAGCGTTCATGTCCTTGCATCAATTGGGATAAAGCAGATTCGGGTGTCTGTTCTTGAGCAGACAGAAAAATGGGGATTAAGCCTAAAAAAAGGGGGAGGAAAAATTTCATTTTTTTATCCTTTGATGACCATGTGGGGGCACAGTCTTGCGACCCGATTGGCGAGCTGTGCTCGTTCGACAGCCTCGACCACCCTATCTACGTCTTTATAGGCATCGGGCATTTCTTCTGCAACCGTTCTAAACGAGGAGGCAAGGACGATGACTCCCTGGCGTGCCATGACATCTGCGAGATCGTGCCCTTTCCAGGCAGCGGATGACTGGATCCGGCTGCGCGCTCTTCCCGCGCCGTGGCAGGAGCTCGCCCAAGTCAAAGGATTGCCGAGCCCGACCATGAGGTGGCTGGCACGTCCCATGTCTCCGGGGACGAGGACGGGCTGCCCCGTTTTTTGAAAGAGGGGGGAGAGTTCCTCCGCATGAGGACCGAAAGCGCGCGTGGCTCCTTTGCGGTGGACGCAGAGTCGGCGCGGCTTGCCATCGACGAGATGGGTCTCGAATTTTGCGATATTATGGCAGACGTCGTAGATGAGACGGACGCGTTCGTGGGGGATATTCAAGACCTCTTTAAACGCGTTGCGCACCTCGTGCAAAATGTGCTGTCGATTGTTGAATGCGAAATTCGCTGCTGCCGCCATGGCGCCGAAGTAGGTCTTCCCTGCAGGGCTTGTGATGGGAGCTGCGACGAGTTGCCGGTCGGGGAGGTCTTTGTCGTAGCCCTGTTGGATGAAGTCGTTCAATGTATCCTGACACACTTGATGTCCAAAGCCTCTCGATCCTGAGTGGATGAGTAGATATGTAGATCCCGTCTCGACACCCCAGGCTTTTGCGATTTCTGGGAGGAAAATGTGGCCGACCTCTCCAATCTCTACGAAGTGATTTCCAGAGCCGATCGATCCCAGCTGATCTTTGCCGCGCGCTTTGGCCTGGAGTGAGACAGCATCGGGATCTGCGTCGGCGATTTGCCCGTTGCTCTCGCTGTGATCGAGATCGGCGAGGAGCCCGAATCCCTTTTCCAAAGACCAGCGCGCTCCCTTGCGTAGGAGTTCTTCATAGTCCCTATCGCTCAAACCCCGCATGTTGAGGTGTCCTTTTCCTACCCCTGAGGGGACGTAATCGAAGATTTTTTGCAGCAGCTGTTTACGAATTCCTTCGCGGATCTTGGCGAAAGGCTCATCGATGAGAGCGAGGCGTACGCCGCAATTGATGTCGTAGCCGACGCCACCGGGGCTGATTACTCCCGTCTCGGCATCCATGGCGGCGACGCCGCCAATCGGGAAACCGTAACCCCAGTGGATGTCGGGCATTGCGATGCTATAGCCGACGATACCGGGGAGATAAGCGACATTGCAGACTTGAGTCAACGGTTTTTCGATGGCGCAGTCTTCTAATAGCTCTTGCGTTGCGATGATTAGCCCCGGGACCCGCATCCCCGCCTTTTTGGGCATGAGGAAGGTCGCGGGCGCGATCTCTTGTAAATCAAACATCGACGATCATCTCCCAATTGAGTAACTGTCTCTCATCTTCATAGAGCTCGCCATGAAAGCTAACGGCCTTCAAGGGACAGCCGATTTCAGCGTCGGCGCGCGAGACCATTTCATTTAATGCGATGACGATTTCAATTAAAGAATTTTTTAGGTCTAAATTGAAGTAAGAGGTAAATGGAGGAAACAAAAAACTGAGCGCCAGTTGTGCATGGAGGTAAACATCCCGCACCGTCTCTCCGCGGATGACAAAGGCGACATCTGCTGTATGCTCGATCTCTTCAAACGGATCTAGCAGCGGAAAGGTCCAGAGGGGCTCGTAGTGTAGATTGCCCTTGCTCTCATAGAGAACGATCGCCTCCACAAAAAAGGGAAGGGGAGAGAACGCAGCTGTCCACGCCTCTTTAGCAAAAGGGCGTCGCGCGATAGAAATGTGGGGAAAAAAAGAGGCGTGATCGAGAGTGTAGCCGAGTGTTTTTAACCACGCGATGAGTCGCTCGCGGTAATGCATGAGGAGCTCTTCTCCCCGCAACCAACGCACAGTAGAAGCGACGACGCGCGCCGCGTCTTTCGGCAGAAAGACCAACCCTTCCTGAATACCACTGCAACCGAGAAGCGGTCCCGGTGTCGGAATTTCAAAGAGAGCTTTTTCCAACGCCGTCGCATCGCAATTGCCCAAAAATGCAAGGGTAATGTGTCTTGTCTTCTCAGGGATCAGTCTTCCTTCAGGGAAATACTCAGGCCAAGCAGATCTGACCTGAGCTCCAAAAAACAAGCGGCGCTGAGATGGACGCGTCAAGATTTAGTTCATCTCCCCAGAGTTGCCGTAGTCGCCCTGAGTTGTAGGGGGTACGTTCCTGCGGTTTGGCGTCGCATTTCTTTGCGAAGAGTTATCGTCACTATCCGTTTGTGGATTAGGGACGAAATCAGGCTCGTTTTCAGGGCTGTCTGATTGTGGATTGGGGACGAAATCGGGCTCGCTTTCCGGGAGGGCTGCTTGAGTAGAGCTTGGATTTTCTGGAAAGAGAGGTTCTGCCATCAACAACGGCGCGCTGCACAGAGCGAGAAAGCAAAAGCAAAGGTATTTCATAATCACTCCTCAAAACGTGTTTATCTAGATCTTTTTAAGTCTTGCAAAATTCGCCAAATTCTGTAAAGTCAAAATTTTATGGAGCAGCTGAGCTTATGGCAGAAAATAGAGAAGTCGTGCTCGTCACAGGAGCCAGTGGGCGAATTGGGTTTAAGACGGCAGAGCGGTTTTCTAAAAAATACCAGGTAATTGGACTCGATGTGCAGCTCGTCGGGAATCTCCCCAATGTGGAGTTCGTCTGTGCAGACATGGCATCAGACGAGAGTGTGAAAGCGGGGCTCGCCTACATCAAAAAAGAATATGGGACGCGAATCGTCTCAGTTATCCACCTTGCTGCTTACTATAGTTTTGCGCACAAATTCAGTCACGCCTACGATCAAATCACCGTCAAGGGGACAGAGCGCCTTTTGAACGAGCTCAAAGCTTTCGAGTGTGAGCAGTTCATCTTTTCTTCGACGATGCTCGTTGAAAAACCGACACGACCAGGTGTCAAGATCACAGAAGACAGCCCCCTCTCAGGCACATGGGGATACCCCCTTTCGAAAATCCAAACAGAAGCGAAGATTCACCAACTGCGGGGCAATACCCCTTCGGTCAATCTGCGCATTGCGGGAGTCTACGATAATCACTGCCATTCGATCCCTCTCTCGAATCAGATGCAGCGTATCTTCGAAAATCAGTTGGAGGCCCACGTCTTTGCCGGAGATGTCACGCATGGCGCCTCATTTGTCCACATGGATGATCTGATCGATGCCCTGTGGCTCTGTGTCGAAAAACGCAAACAATTACCCGAAGAACTCAATCTCTTGATCGGAGAAGATGTGACCCTCAGCTACGATCAGATCCAGAGGCTGATGGCCCGGCTCATCCACAACCGAGAATGGAAGACGTGGGGAGTCCCCAAACCCATCGCTAAAATTGGCGCCTGGTTCCAGCAGCATTTGCCCTTCATGAAACGCTCCTTCATTCAGCCGTGGATGATCGATATCGCTGACGACCATTACGAGCTAGACATCACGCGCGCTAAAACACTGTTGGGGTGGGAGCCTAAGCATCGACTCGATCAAGTCATTCCTCGGTGGGTCGAAGAGTTAAAAAGAGACCCGATTACTTGGTACGATGAAAACAAACTCCAACGCCCTAGAAAAAAATAGCTCATGAAATCACGCACTGCCTACTTGATCATCGCTCTAGGAGTTTGGCTCATCGCAGCTCCCTTGACCTTTTCGAGCCGGATCGACGGCTTTGGTTACTCTGATTTGTGCTCTGGACTCTTGCTCGTGATCTTAGGCGCTCTATCTATTGCCGAGCGGCGCGTTTGGTCGGGATGGGCAGTGGGGATCGTTGGCCTTTGGCTGCAGTTCGCGCCACTGCTCTTTTGGGCCCCTTCCGCGTGGATGTATCTGAACAATACCTTGATCGGCAGCATCGCCATCGTCCTTTGCTTCCAACTCGCAAAGGAACCTGTTCCAGCGATTGATGATGAGATGCCCCTCGGTTGGTCGTGCGCTCCCTCGACATGGAATTACCGCATTCCTACTGTGGGTCTGGCTATTTTGTGCTGGTTTTTCTCCCGCTACATGGCAGCCTTTCAGCTGGGGTATATCGATCACATTTGGGACCCTTTTTTCAAAAACGGGACTCTCCACGTCATCACTTCCAAAATTTCCAAGGACTTCCCCGTCTCTGATGCAGGTCTGGGGGCTTTTTCCTATAGTTTAGAATTTTTATTAGGTTGGCAGGGAAGCACGCGTCGTTTTGCCACTATGCCCTGGTTAGTCCTCTTTTTTGGCTTCCTCGTCATCCCGGTCAGCGTCGTGAGTATTATGCTTATTATTTTACAACCCGTCGCAGTGGGAGCCTGGTGTTCTTGGTGTCTCGCTACGGCAGCTGTCATGCTCATCATGATCGTTCTGACAGCGGGCGAGCTCGCCGCAGCTCTCGAGCTGATGTACGACGCCAAACGGCGCAAAGACTCGCTATGGCAAGTCTTTTGGAAAGGGGAAAAAATAGACCCAGCCCTTGTGCAGCACAGAAAAGTTGAAAAGAGAGAGGGACTTGGCATCACCTTCCCGTGGAATCTCCTCCTGAGCATCCTCATCGGGATTTGGCTGATGGTCAGCCCCTCCCATCTCAATGTCGTAGGTGGCTTAGCGACGAGCGATTACATCTTAGGCCCTCTCGTCATCGCCTTTTCCGTCATGTCTCTGGCAGAGGTCTTCCGGTCTTTACGCTTCTGCAACCTCCTCTTCGGGTTGGGTCTCCTACTGGCCCCCCTGTTTACCTCCCACTCTTCAGCAGCGGGAATCGTCAATAATCTGCTCTTCGGAGCCCTGATTATCGCCCTTGCCTGGCGAAAAGGCAAAATTACCCAGCGTTATGGGTCCTGGGAACGACTTATTTTCTAGCCGCACAATAAAAAAAGCCTCTATGGAAACCGAAAATTTTCTCAAAAAGATTTGCGGAAAATTAGGGGGA
>CAWFUG010000010.1:0-66786 GCA_963818965.1 uncultured Verrucomicrobiae bacterium
GGCAAATGCAAAGCGACCGGCGACTACGAAGATGTCGTCAAAGTCTGTGAGCGGCTAGAGATCCCCTACTACTCGGTGAACTTCGTCAAAGAATACCAGGAGAAAGTCTTTTCTCAGTTTTTAGAAGATCTTAAAATGGGCCATACTCCCAACCCCGATATCTTGTGCAATAAAGAGATCAAGTTCAAAGTCTTTTTAGAAAAAGCGCTGAGTCTAGGGGCTGATTTCTTAGCGACTGGCCACTACTGTCAAATTCAAGAAGAACAACTCCTCAAAGGGGCCGATCCCAATAAAGACCAGAGTTACTTCCTCTACACCTTACAAAAACAGACCCTCAAAAAAGTCCTCTTTCCGATCGGCCATTTGACCAAAACAGAGGTGCGCCAGATCGCCAAAGAACACAGTCTTGCGACTGCGGAAAAAAAGGACAGCACGGGGATCTGTTTTATCGGTAAGCGGAACTTCAAAGACTTTCTCATTCCTTATCTCGGCTACCGACCTGGAAATTTTGAGACATTAGATGGCAAAGTCATCGGGCAACACGATGGGGTCGCCTACTACACCATCGGCCAGCGCAAAGGACTCAAAATCGGAGGGCCTGGAGAGGCGTGGTTTGTCGTAGGAAAAGATTTGGCACGTAATATCGTCTGGATCGAGCAAGGAGAAGATCACCCTTCCCTCTATTGCGACCATCTCATCGCTACCGACCTGAGCTGGGTCGCAGAAACACCTCCACCCATGCCCTTTTCCTGTTATGCAAAAGTGCGTTACCGGCAAAAGGAACAGCCCTGCGTCATAGAGAAAATCGAAGAGGGACGCGCATCTGTCCGCTTCCTCTCTCCTCAAAGAGCGGTTACCCCCCGTCAATCCGTCGTCTTTTACGATCGAGAGATCTGTTTAGGCGGCGGTGTGATTTTTTAATGATTATTATTCCCTTTTTATTTATTTAGTTAAATAAGAAGAGGCTCCTAATAATGTCACTTAGAAAATTTTTTGCTTTTCTTTTTTTCACCTCTCTTTTTTCTGGGTGTAATAAAGTCCCCGATAGCGACCTAGCCACTCGTTTCGAACCTGTTTCACTCGAATTTTCTGAAGATTACGCCTTCGCTCACGATTTCTTCCAAGAGGGAGGATGGCCCACAGAAAATTGGTGGGAGATGTTCGAAGACCCGCAACTCAATCGCCTCATCGAAAGAGCTTTAGTGGAGAGTCCAACTCTTCAAAGGGCATTTGCCAAGGTAGAAGAAGTCGAGCAAGCAGCAAAAAAAGAGCGCGCCGCTCTCTTTCCCTATCTGACTGCTAATTATCAAGAAGATTGGGACTACTTCAGTAAAAATGGATTCATCCGCTCCTTTTTTCCTACAGCACCCGGGATGCCCATTCCGGCGACAGTCAATGAACTCGATTTGACACTAAATTTCACCTATGAATTCGATTTCTTCGGGCGCAATCGTAAGCGATTTCAAGCAGCTTTAGGAGAGGCACGAGCGCAACGCGCCGATGCCCAGATGGCAAAACTCATGCTCACAACTCTCATCACACAGAGCTACATCGATCTTCAAATGAAACTCTCTCAGCGAAAGATCATCCAAGAGCGGATCGAACAAAAAAGGGAAGTGTATACGTTGACTTCTGCTCGGGGAGCCCATGGCATCGATCCTCAAATCCCCGTGCTCGAAAAAGAACAGACTCTCTATCAAAGCGATCAGTCGCTCATCCAGATCGATAAAGAGATCGCGCTCGATCGACATGCGCTCAATCGCCTAGTGGGCGTGGGGCCCGATCAGGATCTGCTCCTTGAACAGATGAGCGCTCTCTTCACCCACTCATTTGCCCTTCCTTCTGAACTCTCAACAGATCTCCTCGCCAGGCGCCCCGATCTCGCTGCCCACATTTGGCGCGTCGAAGCGGCCGCACAGGCGATTGGTGCTGCAAAAGCTGACTTTTACCCGAGAGTCAATCTCGTGGCTTTTGCAGGATTAGAAGGTCTCGCCTTTAATCAACTCTTCCAGATCAGCAGTAAACAAGGGGGATTGGAACCAGCGATCCACTTACCCATCTTTTTAGGTGGAAAACTCAAAGCTAATTTGAGGGAAAAAGTCGCACTCTTCAATGAAGCGGTCCATGCCTATAATGAAAGTCTGCTCAGAGCAGCGAGCGAGGTGGCTGACCAGATCACCACTTTAGTTTCCACCTATGAACTTTTGGAAAGTCAGTGGAACACAGTAGAAACTGCAGAAGATCAACTCCTCTTGCAATACTCTCGCTATAAAAATGCCCTTGTTAATTTCATCGAGGTCTTAAAAAAACAAGATCAATACCTCGATGAACACTATCTACTCCTCGGCTATGAGAGGGATTATCTGCTCTCTGTCGTCAAACTCGTTAAATCACTCGGCGGCGGGTATAGAATGAGGAAAAGCCCATGACAGAACCAGCTCCAGCTCCTCCTCCACCTTCCAAAAATAAGAAAGCCTTTGTGTGGGCCATTGTCATTTTCATCGCGTTGGGCCTTGGATATCTCGCCTACTGGGGATTTTACAGCCGCTTTTATCAGTGGACAGATGATGCCTACGTGAATGGAAATATGGTCATCGTAACGCCCCAAGTCTCCGGTATTGTCACGGCGATTACCGCCCAAAATCCTGATTTTGTCGATAAGGGAAGGGTCTTAATCGAGTTAGACAAAACGGATGCGAAAATCGCTCTAGAGGAGGCGATCTCAGATCTCGGTAAGGCGGTGCGCACGGTAATGCAACTCATGGAAGAGGCGAAATACTATGAAGCCCTTCTCCCCGGAAAAAAAGCAGAATTCGTCAAAGCAGCGCAAGATTACGAACACCGCAAAGCGCTCGTTGAAGAGGGAGGTGTATCTCTCGAAGATTTCGAACATGCCACAGCAGCTCTGGAAGCTAGTTACGCTGCCTTCATCGCTCTCGAACACCAATACATCGCAGCGATCGCTCTTGTCGAAAATACAAGCATAGAAACACATCCTTTCGTCGAACACGCAAAAGCAGCGCTTAAGAATGCCTATGTCTTCTACCAGCGCTGCACCATCGAAGCCCCTGTCTCTGGAATTGTCGCCCAACGCAACGTTCAAGTCGGAGAGCGGGTCAACCCAAAAGATCCCCTTCTCGCGATTATTCCTCTCGATCAGATGTGGATCGATGCCAATTATAAAGAGATCCAACTCTCCAAAGTGCGCGTGGGACAGCCCGTCAAAATCCGCACAGATATCTATGGAGGATCGGTCATTTTCTCAGGTACGGTAGTCGGCATTGCGGGAGGGACAGGAAGCGTCTTTTCCGTACTGCCTCCTCAAAATGCGACTGGAAATTGGATCAAGATCGTGCAGAGATTGCCTGTGCGCATTAATCTCGATCCCAAACAGGTACGGCAATTCCCCTTAAGACTCGGCCTGTCCGTCGAAACAAAAATCGACATTCACGATACAAATAAACCGATGATTCCCGCGCTCTTGCCGGAAAAACCCATCTATACGACAGATGTCTTCTCCTATCAAGAAGAAGGATCAGAGGCGTTAATCGAGCAAGTCATTACAGATAATCTCTCCGAAGCGTTTTTAGAAGATGAGAGGATGTGGCAATGAAACCCCTCTCTGGGATGCCACTTTTTATCGTGACAGTGGCCCTTTCTCTTGCGACCTTCATGATCGTGCTCGATTATTCGATTGCGAACGTCTCGATCCCCTACATCTCAGGAGATTTGGCAGTCAGTACCGATCAAGGCACTTATGTGATCACCGCCTTTGCTGTCGGTAATTCGATCTCGTTGCCAATCACAGGGATGCTGACTAAAAAAATCGGCGCGGTGAAACTGATCATTCTCTCTCTTGTGCTTTTCGTCTTCTTCTCGCTTACCTGCGGGTTGGCATGGAATCTGCAGGTCCTCGTCATCTCCCGTTTTCTACAGGGACTCGTCTCTGGTCCCCTCATCCCTTTAAGCCAAACACTTCTCGTCATGAGTTATCCTAAAGAAAAGAAGAATGCAGCGATCGCTTTTTGGAGCTCAGTCGTCGTCGTCGCGCCCATTTTAGGACCGATCCTAGGCGGATGGATCTCTTACGACTACCACTGGCCGTGGATTTTCTACATCAACATCCCCGTAGGACTGTTGAGTATTGTATTGATTTATGTCTATTTGAGCGCAAGAGAGACCCCAAAGGAGCCTGCCAGAGTCGATTGGTTTGGGCTGTTTTTACTCGCTTTATGCGTCTCCTGCTTTCAATTTCTTTTGGACAAGGGAGAACAATACGACTGGATGCGCTCCTACCTGATGCGCTCTATGGCCATCACCTCTTTTGTCTCATGCGTCCTCTTCATCACCTGGTGCCGCTGTACTTCTTTCCCGATCATCGATCTCTCCCTTTTTAAGATCCGCTCTTTTTCCCTCTCCCTTTTCTATATCGCACTGATCTATGCGATCTATTTTGGCTCTGTCGTACTCGTCCCTCTCTGGTTACAGACGAATATGGGTTACACGCCGATTTGGGCAGGACTGGCCGTCGCGCCGATTGGGATCATCCCCTTCTTATTCTCCACCTTCTCAGGAAAACTCGTCACCAAGTATGGCCCACTACCCCTTCTCTTTATCTGTTTTATCCTGTTTGCGATCTCTTGCTTTTACACTGCCTATTTCGATACTACGGTCGACATCCATCACATCGCCTTCTCCCGGTTTCTACTCGGTTGCGGCCTCCTCTTTTTCATCACTCCGCTTTTCTCTTTAAGTGTGAGCGAAATCAGTCATGAGAAACTCGCCAGTGCAACAGGAGTTTTTCACTTTGTGCGCGCCCTCTTTGGCGGCGTGGGAACCGCAGTATTTACGACGATTTGGATCCGCAGAACTGCGTACCATCATGCGACAGTAGGAGAAAATCTCACCCCTTTTTCAGAACAGCTCAATAGCTATTTCGCCCAACTAAAAGCATGGGGCTTTGAAGGAGTGCGCGCGCTAAAAATGTTAAATAATACGTTAGATGCTCAATCGGCAATTTTGGGAATCAATGACTGCTTTTACCTGATGGGCTGGATCTTCATCGGCCTGATCCTCTTCTTGCCCCTAGGACGCAGAAAAAAGATAGCAGAGACAGAAACCCTCCCGCCACAAGGGGAATAAATGCAAAGAAATAATTCCTCTCTGTGGTAATACTTTTTTACCACAGAGATGGGAAACCACAGAGAGGAAGAACGCACTCTCTCTATTTCTTCATGCGGATGCGGCTGTGTTTGATGCCGTAGCCGAAATAGATTAGGCCACCCAAAAACATCCAGATCACGAACACCATCCATGTCACTGCAGGGAGGAGGATCATCTGGACCAAACAGGCGAGCGTTCCTGCAAGGGGGATCCAAGGGACGAAGGGCGTCTTGAAAGGACGATGTAAAGTCGGTTGCGTGTATCTCAGGACTAAAATACCAAAACAGACGATCGCAAATGCGAGCAGAGCTCCCATCGATGTCGCCTGACCCAAAATGCCGACGGGGAAAATCCCAGATAGCAGCATGCAGGATAATGTCACAAAAATTGTCGTGAAGAAGGGAGTCTGAAAGCGGGGATGGATCTTTGCAAAAGCCTTTGGCATCAGCCCATCTTTTGCCATCGTGTAAAAAATACGCGACTGTCCGAGAGTCATCACGAGAACGACCGATGTCAATCCCGCCAAAATCGCGAGCTTAACGACAAAGCGCAACCAGATGAATTTGGAACCGAGCGCATTGACCGCCAAGGAAATGGGATCAGAAACATCGAGCAAGGTATAATTGACGACTCCCAAAAGGACGATCCCCACGAAGATATAAGCAATGGTCGAGATTGTCAAAGATCCGATCATCCCAATCGGAAGATCTTTTTGAGGATTCCGACTTTCTTGAGCTAAGGTAGAGAGCGCATCGAAACCGAGGAAGGCAAAAAAGACGACCCCAGCACCCCTTAAAACCCCACTGAATCCAAACTGCCCAAAGACACCGGTGTTCTCTGGGATAAAGGGAGTGAAATGATCCATATTGATATAGGCAATTCCACAGACCACGAAGAGAAGAATCACGCTTAATTTAATGAAGACCATGACGTTATTAAAGCTAGCTACCGCCTTAATTCCAAGGGCGACCAGCGTTCCCATCAAAGCCACGATGCAAATCGCTGGGAGATTAATCATAGAGCCCGTGAACGCCCAACCAGAGGCGATGTCGTATTTCAAGGGAGCCTCTGCAATCACCGCAGGGATTTGGATCCCCATATCAGTGAGCAAGCTCACGAAATAGCCCGACCAGCCCACTGCAACCGTCGATACAGAAAAGAGATATTGCATCGTGATGCCCCAACCGATGATCCAAGCGATCAATTCGCCCATCGTCGCATAGGCATAGGAGTAGGCGCTTCCCGAAATGGGGATTAAGGAGGCAAACTCTGCATAACAGAGAGCGGCAAACACACAGATCATCGCTGCGAAGACAAAGGAAAGTAAAATCCCTGGACCTGCGTATTCTGCCGCAGCCTGTCCCGTCAAGACGAAAATCCCGGCGCCGATAATCGCGCCAATTCCCAATGCTGTCAAATTTAAAGCCCCGAGGTGTCGCTTAAGTCCATGTTTAGACTCCTGCGCCTCATCCATCAGCGACTTAATCGATTTTCTGATAAATAACCCTTTAGACATAATTCTCACGTGCTCTAGATAGTTTGTGACGCTAATAGGATACAGACCCTGGCTATTTTAGAGTAGCCAAATTCTCGGGAAGATCAAGAATCTATACTCCCCTCTCTGACAACTCAATCGCGGGAGCTTATCAAGCGGCCCCACGGCTAACTTTTGAGTCCACTTGGGGATAATACACTTTCCCAGCTACGGAGCATTTCGAGGAGAACTTTTTTGTTGGGTTTTCCGCTGAGAAATTCACGTAGTGTGGGGTTACCACTGAGATGGGCCAGCTTGGCTAAGAGCTGTAAGTGGCCTTTGTCATTGCCGGCGAAGAGGAAAAAAAGAGTATGGACAGGTTGGGCATCCAAAGCGCCATAATCGATGGGGCTTTCGGGATAGACGACGAAAACCATATCTAAGGGGCCCTTGCGCAAAAAATCTCTTGTATGGGGAACCGCGATGCCGTGATTTAATGAAGTGGGCATCATCTCTTCCCGATCGATCAACAGCTCAGAGAGGACTTCTGCATCGACATTGAGTTTTTGACTGATGAGTCGCGTCGTGCCCCGAATGAGCTCTTCTTTGGTTTTTCCCGGGATATCAGAAAATACATCTCCCTGATGGATCGCGCGATAGAGACAAAAGGAGTGTAGCCCCCCTTTTGCGCACCCTTCCTCTTGTGTGAAAGAGAAAGTATCATCTTGTCCTTTCAATTTACAATCGACCATCCAGTTTTCGATCTCCATCCGACTGAATCGATATTGATCGTTCATCCAGTAAGCGGGGATTTTACCTTCAGATAGCCAGCGACGGATCGTCGCCTCAGAGACACTCAATAATTCTGCGACATCTTCGATTTTCAAATCCATATATACCTAATTAACACCCAGTAAATAAATCCACGACTTCAGAAGGTTTGATCGCTTTGCGCAATTTTTTGCGCCTCTCTTCATTTTTGATTGCAATCGTCAAATGAGAAAGGATTTTCAGATACTCTGTCTGCTTGTTATCGGGGCCACCGATCATAAAGATTAAACTTACAGGAGCCGCATCGAGGGCATTCCAATCGATCCCTTCCCTGGTCTGTATGCCGATTGCGATGAAGAAATCGGAATAACCTTCTAGTTTTGCGTGCGGAATCGCACAGCCCAATCCAATCCCAGTAGAGACGATTTTCTCTCTTTCTAAAATCGCATGATAAAAAGAATCGCGACTCTCGAGTTTCCCTGAAATTTCGATGCAATCGACGAGTTGCCGGAGAGCGTCATCGCGTGTTGGGGCATCTAAAAACAGCACGAGCCGTTCATCCAAATATCTGGAAATCGCCACCTCTTCCTCTTTGACGAACATTTTTTTGAAATCGTTCAAACTATCTACGATTCTGTCATTAATGTGTGCCAGTATGGCCAAATCCGCTCTCTCCTCTTGAAGTTGTTGTTAGGACCTCACGTCGGACGAATTTAGCCCGTGATACCGGGGCTAGGATGATTTGTGCTACGCGCATCCCTCGTGTAACGATAAAGGGGTTTTTTCCGTGATTGATCAAAATTACTTTGAGTTCTCCTCGATAGTCAGCATCGATCGTCCCTGGTGTATTTAAGACTGTAACCTGATATTTTAAGGCGAGGCCGCTCCGCGGACGCACCTGGATTTCAAAGCCAGGAGGAATCGCCAAAAAGAGACCTGTCGGTACTAAAGCACTCGTACCAGGTTCTATGACGATCTCTTCTTCGATATGCGCTTTGACATCCGCCCCTGCGGCTAATTCAGAGGCATAAAAGGGAATCTGCTCTTCCTCTTCTACAAGCACCTCTAATTCTATCTCATCCATAAAATCTTACCTATCGCTTACCCGGAGTTACTTGTGCCAAAGAGATCAATTTTTTGAGTTTCTGTGGAAGGGGTCCTGCCCCTTTTTCATTCCCTGTCAGAAAGTCAATGATCTGAAATAATTTCTGTTTTAATGCATGGCGATTAACAATGCAATCAATCATTCCCTTTTCGAGTAAAAATTCTGAACGCTGTGCCCCTGGGGGAAGTTTTTGGCGCATCGTCTGTTCTACTACGCGAGAGCCTGCAAAACCGATCAACGCATCAGGCTCTGCTAGAATGATATCCCCTAAAGAGGCAAAGGAAGCTGTGACACCCCCTGTAGTCGGATTTGTCAATATAGAGATATAAGGCAATCCCGCTTCATGTAGCTTCGCTAGTGCAGCTGAAGTCTTTGCCATCTGCATCAAAGAGAGCATCGATTCTTGCATCCGTGCTCCTCCCGATGCGGAAACGATGATCAGAGGTAACCGCTTGGCTAATGCTACTTCGATAAGAGACGTCAATCTCTCCCCTACGACAGATCCCATCGAACCAGCCATAAAGGAAAAGTCGAGAACCCCAAGCGCGACATTCTTACCACAGATCTGACAGAGCCCGGCGATAACAGCCTCATCTCGAGAAGAGCTCTCTTTCGCTTTTGCCAAACGATTCGAATAACGCTCTGTATCGACGAACTGTAAAGGATCGATCGATTGGTATTCTGTAAATTGTTCTACAAAACTCTCTTCATCTGCGAGCAACTGGACGCGTTGCAGGCCAGTGAGTCGGTAATGATAATTGCATTTAGGACAGCAGTGTAGATTTTGCTGCAATTCATTCGCATGAATCATCTCATTGCAGTGGGTGCATTTGACCCAGCCACTGTAGCCATCCTTCTTCGTCGTCTGAACCTTAATCTTTGGCTTATTGCGGGAAAATAACCCCATAGTCACCTATATACGTGGAAAATGGATACAGTATACCAGAAAAGTAGCTCTTTCTACAATCTTTCAACCAAAAACGCAAGTGAAAAATTTACTGAGACACATTCTGGTAGCGTTCTTCTACATTTTTCCAGTTCACAATCTTCCAAATATTTTTTACATAATCAGCACGTACGTTCTTGTATTGCAAGTAGTACGCGTGCTCCCACACATCTACTCCTAACAGCGGAATGTACCCCAATGTGCTTAAAGGATCTTGGTTAGCACAGGTCATCATCCCTAAACGTTTCGTCTCTTTATTGTAGCCAAGCCATCCCCAACCCGATCCCTGGATAGCCACTGTCATCGCACTAAATTTTTCAATAAACTGCTCGAAAGAGCCAAATTGAGCTTCGATCACGGTATGGAGTGCCCCATGAGGTCTTTCTCCTCCTCCCTTATCCAGCGGAGCGAGATTCGTCCAAAAAATACTGTGGTTGATGTGCCCTCCGCCATTGAATCGAATCGCAGATTGCAATGCGATCATCGCTGCGATATCATTCTTGGCCTCCGCATCTTTGTACTTTTCCAATGCAGCATTGAGATTAGTCACATACCCCTGATGGTGTTTTAAATAATGCAATTCCATGATCTCCGCTAAAATCACAGGCTCCAATGCAGAAAAATCATAAGGTAAATCGGGAAGTTTATATTGATTCATCGCAAAATTCTCCTTTTTGTAACGCTTCTTCAGTAATAGGTCCCACAGCGAGCATTTTTTTCCCTTCGGGAAATTTTCCAAAAATCTCTAAAAATGCCTTCACGGTTGAGGGACTGGTAAATACAATTGTATCAACAGATTTTAAATCGGGCTTGGGCTCCAGCCTTTGCGTCTTTGTATCGTATAAATCGCATGCTTGATGGCGTATCCCCCTTTCGATGAGATAATTGATGAGAACCGGTCGTGAAAGTGCAGATCGGGGCAGGAAGAGATAAGCATTTTCTAAATCGAATTTTTTTAACAGATCGATCACCCCTTCTTGCGTCTCTTGTTGTGCGATATGGTTAAGCTCGACCCCTTGTCGTCTCAAATGAAGCGCCGTTATTTTGCCAATGGCGATGACAGACTTATCCTGGAATAAATCGAGTGAAAGGGAGAGCTTCTTAATATGAGAGAAAAAAATCTCGACCGCATTTTTACTCGTAAAGAGAAAATGGGTGTATTCTCTTAAATCATCAAAGGCCCTACGCACTTCTAAATTGTCTAAAGAACGGGGGACCACTTGAATCACGGGGTAGTGGATCAGGTGTCCTCGACAATTCCCTTGCGCTTCAAATTGAGAAGGATCTGTCCCCAGATACAATACTGTTTCCATCGGCATTATCGCATCATTCATGAGAGCCTAGCATGCTTATTACCTGTTTTCACCACAGAGAGGGGAAACCACAGAGAGGACATTAGAGAGTAAATTTTCAAATAAATGTCCTCTCTGTGGTTTCTCTTCTCTGTGGTTATCTTATGATACATCCAAACAGCGGAACAATTCGCGCATTTCTTCATCCCCTTCACGAGCGAGCACGGCGAGTTGTCCTTGCAAAGGAGCTCTCTCTCCCGAAAGAGCAATCCGGTTGCGCTCAGTCAATCCCAAACGGATCAAAGCAGCTTCTGCCATAACGACGCCATCGAACAACCCCTCGTCCAACTGCCTCAATCGATCTAAAATCGAACCGCGGATATCGACACACTGCAGATCCCCTCGCAACTCTCGGACATTCTGTTCCCGACGTAGACTCGATGTTCCGATTCTAGCGCCCTTGGCCAAAGACTGTAAAATCTCTCCCGCGCGCAATACAACGACATCGGAAGGATCTACCCCTTTTGTTAGCGCGACGATCTCAAGTCCCTGAGGTGGAGGTTCTGGTAAGTCCTTGGCAGAGTGCACCGCAATACGGCATTCTCCTCTCAACTGAAGTGCATCGATCTCTTTTGTAAAAAAATCGGTCTTCTCCAGACTCCTCAGAGAGGTCTTTAAGTCTTTGTCCCCTGTCGTCTCGACCCAAATCGGCACAAAGATGACCTCAGGATAAAAAGCGTTTAACGCCTCTTGAACCTCTTTCACCTGAGCTCTAGACAATGCAGAGCCTCGCGCTCCTACTTTAATTGATAAGCGCACGGATCGCCTCTTCTACCATCTCAATCCCCACCAGTTTAATCTTTTCAGTGAGACTGGGGGAAATTCCCTTCAGGTTGCGTTTGGGAAGCAGACACCTCTGAAATCCCATATGGATCGCTTCCCGAATCCGATTCTCAATGCGCGGAACACCGCGCACTTCGCCCCCTAATCCTACCTCGCCGACCACCACAGTTTCCGGATCGATCGATTTATTGCAATAAGAAGATGCGATCGCTAGCATCACACCTAAATCGATCGCAGGCTCAGAGATTTTCATCCCTCCCGCTACAGAGACGAAGACGTCGCAATTATGCAATTGATATCCCATCCGCTTTTCCAAAACAGCTAAAAGAAGAGCGAGGCGATTTTGATCTAAGCCCGTCGACTTGCGCGTCGAGGTCGAAAAAGAGGAGGAAGCGACCAGCGCCTGAACTTCGATGAGAAGCGCGCGTGTTCCCTCGGTCGTCGGAATGATCACCGACCCAGGGATCTGCTTCATCCGCTCTTCTAAAAAAATTACGGAAGGATTGCTAACCTCTGAAAGCCCATTACTGCCCATCTGAAAGAGAGCGATATCATCGGTCGGTCCGAATCGATTCTTCACAGAACGGAGCATCCGGTATCCGTGTTGCCGATCCCCTTCAAAATCGAGCACCGTGTCTACAATATGTTCCAGAACACGAGGCCCTGCGATCTCGCCTGATTTTGTGACATGCCCGATCAAAAAAGTGGCGATACCGAGTCCTTTGGCCAGATGCATGAATTCCGTCGCGAGCTCCCTTACCTGGCTGACAGAGCCTGGTCCAGAAGGCAATTCGCTTTTATAGATAATCTGAATCGAATCGACGATCATCACGTCGGGATTGAGTCGCTCGATCTGTAGTTTGATCTGAGAAAAAAGAGTCTCACTCAGGAGAAAAAGGCGTTCATTGGCAACCCCTAAGCGATTAGCACGCAACGAAGTCTGCTCGACCGATTCTTCGCCACAGACATACAGAACGATCAGCCCTTGAGCCGCCAAATTCTCCGCTAGTTGCAGCATCAGAGTCGATTTACCGATTCCCGGATCCCCTCCGATGAGGCTCAAAGACCCTGAAACGATGCCTCCACCCAATAAGCGGTCAAACTCAGATAATCCCGTCGAAATCCTACGGAATTCGGTGATGCTCACCTCTTTGACGCGCATCGGCTGTGCAGCTCCCCTTCCCGGCGCTTCAAATCGCTTGTGCTTCTCCTCGATCTCGAGCTCTTCAGCAAACGTGTTCCACTTCTGACAAACGGAACAACTCCCCGTCCATTTCGCTTGCTTATGACCGCATTCCGTACATCCCCATAGCACTTTTTGCTTAGCCATCGTGAGCCTTTATTCAGAGGTTATTTTCGAGGATCGATATATATCGATCCTCGAAAATAACCAGCATTTCAGCTGCGTCAAAGCCGCCGAGATTCGACGATCGTAAGTTGGGTTGTATTGCATTATACTACCCAACTTACGATCGTCGATCTCGGCGCTTTCACGCGCTGAAATACAGGTTATTTTCGAGGATCGTAATCCCCAAACGCTTCAAGGCATCTTCTGCCGCTGTCTGTTCCGCTTCCTTCTTGGAAGCCCCCGTTCCCTCTCCCGCCTCAGCCTCTCCAATCGCGACGGCGACCTGAAAGACTTTGCTATGGTCTGGTCCCATCTCTTTGATGATTTTATAAATCGGCGGTTTTTGGTATTTTTTCTGAGAATAGTCTTGCAATTCTGCTTTCCAATTGCGCAACGGCTCCTTCAAATAATCCTGAATCTTATTTTCAAAGTGCCTCAGCAGGAATTTGCGTGCGGCCTCTATTCCCCCATCCAAATAGATCGCTCCGATCAGAGCTTCGAAAAGATCTGCCAAAATCGTCTCTCGCCCGCGTCCATCGTTCATCCGCTCGCCTCGCCCCAACAAAATGAATTGAGCGATATCGAGCTGATTGAGCAGTGTGGCACAAGTGCTCGCATCGACCAAGTGTGAGCGCAAACTCGAAAGATGCCCTTCCGGCTCTTGCGGGAGCTGGATATAGAGATATTCTGAAATCAATATCCCCAAGACAGAGTCCCCTAAGAACTCCAATCGCTCATTGTGATGCTCCACGACCTCTCGATGCTCATTATAAAAAGAGCGATGGACAAATGCGATGGCAAGGAGTTGCCTATCTTGGAAAATATAACAAAGCCGCTCCTCGATGGAGCTTGCGTGTAAAATCAACTGTTGAAAAGGGTTCATAATCTACTATTTTTACCTAAAAGCCCAGTAAACAGCAAGCGCGCGAAGCACTAAAAAATAAATTTACACATTTTGCCATTTGTAAAAAACTCGAAAGGGCTCTATGATCGCCTATTCACATCTGAGAAAGCCCAAACCTAAGAACCTATTCAAGTAAAGTATGCATTTCGCAATCAACTCCGACCACAAATCTTTTTTTCAAAAAAATCAATTCATTGAATTTGAAGAAATCTTCAGCTTAGAGCAACTCCACTCTCTGAAAAACACCATCGAATTGACACTCCGTAAACGGATGCAGATGTCCTCCTCTCAGCTTAAGGCCACAACTGGGATCGATCTCTTCCGAGAAGGCTATGATTTATGGCGAGATAGTGAAAGTTTTCGAAAAATGACGCAAAAGCAAACCCTTTTAAATGTGGCAGCTGAGCTGTTTGACAAGTGGGAATTGCGCATCGCCTTCGACCAATACTTCTCAACAGCAGGCTCGCAACGCTCCCCCCTAGAAAAGTCGTTTTCCCTACAGGAGATCTCTAGCTTAAAACCTCTGGCCGGCGCCTTCCTCATCCAGCTTAAAAGTTTAGAAGAGCCATTCGAAGCCTTTCCCCTTCCTCTCAAAGCGGGAAATGTCCTCTTTTTTTCCCCTGAACTCACTATCCCCTGGCCCCAACTATTTGGAACACCAGGTCTTTGCTTTCAAATCGTCGTCTTTGCTGAAGAGAAGACCATCTTCCAACATGGGACAATAGATCCTTATGCCCCTCAACTGAAAAAGCTCGGCTACGCCTTCGGCGACCATCTCCAAAATTCGCTCCATCCCCTAATATTAAGACGCAATCCAGCTTAGAGATTGTAGACAGACTCTTAGAACCTCCAGAAAATAAAATATTAAATTAAAATTAGTTTTACATTTCTTTTTTAATGAATTTATTATATAATTTAATTAAAGCTCAAGCTTTTATAAAACCAGGAATAAAATTATGCATTCTATACTTCCTCGCTCGATAAAAACTCCCTTCCCCCCTGAGTATGCGCTTCCCGTGCTGCTCGAAACGGGACATCTCCCCGCGATCTCTGATCAACGCGCTTTAAGACTTGTCAACAAACAGTGGTGCGATCTAACCACAAAGACGATCGAATTCATGGATACGATTCGAGTAGGAACCGTTCGAGAATTTTTAATGATTTTTCAAAAGCAATTAGATGGAAATTTCCATGCAGAGGAAATTACACAGATTACAGCTTTGGGTCAAACCCTAGAAGAACGACGGGATAATCAGCCTCTCTTTGGACCCAGATGGCATGAGGCCATTATTGAAACCACCTTAAAAATTTCACTCAGTGCACTCGGAAAGACTCCATTCCGTTTCGCTGAGTTCAATATCGCTCCACATAGAGAAACTATACCCCGCCCGGTCAGGAATTGCGAATTTGAGCTGCGTGAAAGCTCCCGCGATTCCACGATCGAAAAGGGGGCCAGTATTGAGGAAATACAGGCCCCCTTTTCGATCGTGGAATCCCGGGGCTTTGACGCGCTCAAATTCGCAATTCCTGACCGGGCGGGGTATAGATTAATAAGAATTCCGATTTTCCCTCATCACTTATCTTGTCCTCAATCAGAATTCAAGAAAGTCTATTCCCAAATATGGAACGTAGCGACAGCGCCTGCAGATACTCTTTCTGAAATAAGTTTCCACACTATAGATAAATTAGAAGCCCTTGCCACAATAGGACATTTCAGAATCGCTCGAGTTGCAGTGCAGAGTTTTTTAGTAAGACATAGAGAAAAACACGCTTCGTTAAATACTTTTTCCCTTGAAAAACGCCTCCTCATGACCATATCCTATCAAATGCATTCTAAAGGCGATGCCCAAGGAGCGCGTCAGATCCTTCTCAACTTCAACGCAATGCTCGCTGAGCAAGAAGAGTATCTCCGAAACGCTTACATTCCTTTGAAGCATTTCGATTCTCTTGCCTAGGGCACACTCAGTGCATTGAAACACTGCACTCCAGCGCCACCTCTTTTGCCAGTTGGATGCAGTGATCGACACTGACGCCGATGAGATAGTTTCCAACGAGGTGGCACCAAGGCATCTTTTCTCGACATAGCTGTCTTACAGCATGCATTTTTTCCAAATGACCGACCCTGTACTGAGGAATCGCTTCAGCAGCGCGCTTGAACGAGATCTCTTTGGGAAGAGCTGAAACACCTAATTGACGGCGGATCCCCTCTTGCGCCGCCTGTCGGTAAAATGCTTCCTCCTTTCCCGTCTCCTTCAATAAAATCGTGAGACGAGTTTCTTCCTCTCTCCGATTGTTTTTGGGAAAGAGGGAAGAATCGAAGATGCACCCCAAGACATCTTCCCGTTCAGAGGAAGGGATGAGATAACCAAAACCCTCTTGATTTAAGACCTTGGCATCATAGCCGCAATTGACGACGGTTAGCCCCACACAGGGCACTTGAGAGAGTTCTTTAGAGACAGAAGGGATGAACTTTTCCAATAAAGCCCCCGTGACGTGAACCGGTAAAGCACATAAGAGTATATCGGCAAAAAAGATCCCGCGATCCGTCGTGACCTTCACTTCTCCCCCTTCATAATCGATCGCCTTGACCTCTTGGCCATAATGGATTTGAGCTGGGATTTGATAGAGAAGCGATTGAGTGAGCATCTCCATTCCCCCGCGCAAAGAAAACAGTGCAGAAAGAGGAAGATCAGGAATTTCCGCTGAGAAGGGAGAGCGTTTTTTCTTCTCACGCGCGGTTTGAAAAAATCCCTTTGTGACAGATCCTGCTTGTTCTTCCCACTCTTTTAATTTAGGAAAACAAGCCTTGATCGAGATCTGCCTTGGATCTCCGCCGAAGATTCCGACCACCATTGGATCGAATAAAAGGCGCGCCACATCTCCATTAAAACGGCGCGCGACGAATTCCCAAACGCTCTCATCCCCTTTTTTGGCTGGTTTTCGCCATTCTGAAAGCAGTGCTGGGATTACCCCCTTAGTGATCGGAGAGAAGAAAAGGGAAAGAGGGTGTCTGGGCAAACGGTGGAGTTTTTGATCAGACCAGATGTAACGATCGGATGCTTCGGGAGAAGAACAGTGTATTTCTGCTTGCAAACCCAGCTCCTTGATCAATTGAATCAGAGCCGGCGACCGATCCACCTTAAAACTGCGCGGCCCCTTCTCAAAATGAAAACCAGTTGTTTGGTCCGTATCCATCCACCCACCGACTCGGTCCGTTTTCTCTACAATTGCAATCTCCAAAGGAAGTGAGGAGCGGCCTAAATACCAAGCCGCAGAAAGACCTGAGATCCCTCCTCCCAAAATAAGCACGCGTTTCTTTTGCATGATTTACTGCCCTCAGATTATAGTCAGAGTAAAAAAAATTCTAAGGCAGCCGTGGATAAAATAAAAGAGCGGATCATCCCCTACCTCCAGAACCTGCGAGAGACAATTCTCGCAGCATTCGAGTCGTTCGAGCCTTCTCATCGCTTTGTGCGCACTCCTTGGAACTACCAAAAAGGATACGGCGGGGGGGAGATGGCAGTATTGCGCGGAGCAGTGTTTGAAAAAGCTGCCGTCAATTGGTCGGGCGTAGGGGGCGATCACTTCCCTATGGCCGATGGAACAGGCTCTTTTTTTGCGACAGGGGTCAGTTTGATCACCCACATGCACAACCCCCATGCACCCACAGTCCATTTTAATATCCGCTTTATCGAAACAGAAAAACGGTTCTGGTTCGGTGGCGGTTACGATCTCACTCCTATGGGGCCTTCCTATGCAGAAGACACCGCCCATTTTCATAAAATCGCCCAAGAAGCGCTCGATCCCTTTGGAGAAGAGCTCTATCCACAATTCTCCCAAAATGCAAAAGAGTACTTCTTCATTCCGCATCGCCACAAAGAACGCGGCGTCGGCGGGCTCTTTTTCGATCACTACAATACGGGGGATTTCGAGCACGACTTTGCCCTATGGAAACAGGTGGGAGATACCTTCCTCGAGGCAGTGCTCCCGCTCTATAAAAACCGCGTAGAAACGCCCTTTACAGAAGAAGAGAAGGATTTACAGTTACAGCTGCGCGCCCACTACGTCGAATTCAATTTGCTCTATGACCGAGGCACGAAATTTGGCTTTCAATCAGGCGGCAATCCCGAAGCGATCCTCTGTTCGATGCCACCGCTTGCTAAATGGTAAATTGTTTTTTAAACTTAAGCATACCGAACGTGACTCAAAAAATTCCCTCCAATACATTATAAATATTTATTTATTTGATTTTTAAATTAAAAAAATGTAACATAATACTTGTCAGATAACAAACTTTTCAACTTTAAATAAAAACAACTAGGTGACCATATGAGTACTATACCAAACCAATCTTGTGCCTTTTCTGCCCCTTCCCTACCAGGAGGATGGCTCTTTCGAGATAATCTATTGCCCGCTTCAGAAAACGCGCAAATCAGCTGCGTTCTAGTAAAAGGAAATAGAATTTTCACAGGCTCGCAAACAGGAGACGTGTGTATCTGGGATGCTCAGACAAAACAAGTCATCCAGCGCTGGCCACAAGCCCTCTCTGGGTCTATTACACAATTAAAGGTTTCAGGAGAGAGCCTCTCTGCGCAAGATGATACAGGGTGTTTAAGAATATTCAATACAACAGCGCCCTCTGCTGATCCACTGAAGATCGAAAAAGTTAAACAGGTTGCCTTCCAGGGAAACCTCGTGCTCTATCAACTACAGCAAACACAAAAAATTGAGATGTTCAAAACAAACCAGGTCTTTACGACATCTCTTTTTCTTCCTGAAATGACTGCATGGAATGTGGGACAGGGAGAGGAGCTCTACGTCGGGCTAGAGGAAGAGGGAAAGAGTAAGCTGCGCACTTATTCCCTTGAAAGTGAACAGATAGTCTCTGAAACTGAGCTTAACGATTGGGATACTTCACGTGCAGTGATTAAAGAGACTTTCAGAAAAGATCAGGACACGACTTCACTCAACATGAAGAAGATCACAAAAATCGAGACAGATAATCGATGGATCTATTTATACCGATCCGATGAATCTTACAACCCGTTTAAGTTGATCCAAATCGTCGATCCTCAAACACATCAGTTGGTGAGTTGGGTAGACCTCCCCTCTCGATTCCCTTCATTTAGCCATCAGGGACGTCTTTTTTTCATTCGCCATCCTATTGTCATCCGCGAAGGTTCTGAAAAAATAATTTACCAAGCGCCGGTAGTTTTTTCCGTAATTTGCCATGCAGGTTCTTATGAAAAATATATCGATATGCCTTGTTTCGAACACTCTGCTCCGTTTATCGACATAAATACCTACACAGATTGGCACGGAAATGACCAACAGATCGTGCGTCTGAATCAAGCGACTCATACCATAGAGAGCTTTGAATATGACTTTCGCTTCCAAAGTTTCTGTTCCCCTGAAGAACTCGATAATGCCATGCTGAAAATGAGGATGATGACAGACTGTTTATCAGAAGGAGCTGATAATGCAGAGGCGATTTCTCTCGCCCTGACCCTGCACCCGCATTTTCTTGAAATATTCGGAGTTTATTCGTCGTCTCTGTCTCATATAGCCACTCTCCCGTATCTCTTCAACGCAATGTATATCGAGCAACTATTCCACGCTCTCGATGAGCGCGATACGCAAAGACAGCAAGTGCTCATCCAAAGATTAAAGCCAATCTGCCCGCAGCTGAACTCCTCTATGAGTGTACGCGAGATGACAGAATCTCTACTGGCTGTGCGAGAAGAGCTAAAAGCTGGCCGTCTGAAATCAACCCCCTAGAGGGATGTACTTTTTTCCATTCGAGATCGATTGGGGTCTCGAATGGGAATTCGAGCCCTTTTTGATTCACTCGTCGCCTAAGACTTCACTGCCGCGACAAAAGCCTGTACATTTTCCAAAGGAATATCAGGAGTCACGCCGTGACCCAGATTGACGATGACCCCTCGAGCACCGTCTAGAGAAGAGAGCAGAGACTGGACTCCCGCTGTAATCTCTTGGGGAGAACTCTTGAGGAACGTAGGTTCGAAATTGCCTTGAATGGCAATTGCTTCAGGCACCTTTTTTCTCAATTCAGCCATCGAGAGATGCCAATCGAAACTGATGCCAGTAGGTTTTAAGCGAGAAAGACTCTCATAACGGATGCTAGAGGACCGACAAAAGAGAATGACGGGTGTCCCTGAGATGCCATCGAGAAGTCTTTTGAGATAGGGAAGACAGTATTCAGCAAATTCTGCATCGTCCAAGATATTAGCCCAAGAGTCGAAGATTTGGATCACATCTACCCCCGTGCGGACTTGCTCTTTGAGATATTCGAGGGTCACTTGCGTGATCTTGTCTAGAAGCAGATGAAAACTCTCCGGATCGCGAGCGATCCACTCTTTGGTATGCTGAAAAGCATGCCGGCTCGTCGAGTCGATCAAGTAACTGGCCACCGTAAAGGGTCCCCCACAAAAACCGATGAGAGGAACGGAAATTCTCTGTTTGACAAGCGCAATCGATTCAAACACGAAAGAAAGCGTCTCTTTAACAGGCAATAAAGGCAGCTCTATCACTTGTTCTTTTGTTCGCAGCGGCGGAAAGAGCTGAGGCCCCATCCCCTCTGGGAATTCTAATCGGAACCCTAAGGCTTCAGCGATCACTAAAATATCTGAAAACAAAATGGCTGCATCGACGCCGAGTAGTTGCAGCGGGAGATCTGTAATCTGAGCTGCGAGCTCTGGATGATGAAACATCTCCCAGAGCGTATGTCGTGCCCTCAGCGCACGGTATTGGGGCATGTAGCGCCCCGCTTGGCGCATCAACCACACGGGGGGTCTTGGGACATCCTCACAGCGCAGTGCTTTTAGGAGTAGATCGTTCATACTACAGCAATCGGTCTAAGATCGAGTCGACTGTAAAACCGAATTCCGCAGCGAGATCGCTCTGCGGAGCTGATTCGCCAAAGGTCTCGATGCTAATGGCAATCCCGTCAAACCCGATCCACTTCGACCAGCCAAAGCTGACACCAGACTCTATGCTAACGCGCTGGCCGATATCTCCCCCAAGGAGGCTATCTTTGTACTCATCAGATTGTTGCTCAAAGAGCTCCCAGCAAGGCATCGAAATCACGCGGACTGATTTACCGATCTTCTCTAAAGCCGCTGCGACATCGAGAGCGAGCGACACTTCAGAACCCGTTGCCATGAGAGTAAAGTCGGGTTTACGCTCCTCTTTTTTAAGCAGGTAAGCCCCTCTTCCCATCCCTTGATCATAAGGGAGATCTGCCTGCTTTAATTGTGGTAAAGCCTGGCGAGAGAGAATCAATGCCGTGGGACCCCGGTAGCGCAAGGCAGCGATCCATGCCATCTTCATCTCCCAATTGTCCGCAGGGCGGATCACTTGGAGATTTGGAATCGCGCGGAGTGCCGCATAGTGCTCGATCGGTTGGTGCGTCGGACCATCTTCCCCTAAGAAAATGGAATCGTGGGTGAATTGGTAGATGACTTGTATCTTTGAAAGCGCCGCAAGTCGAATGGCATTGCGCATGTAATCGGAAAAAGTCAAAAAGGTCCCGATGTAAGGGGTGATCATATCCGTTTGAGCGAGACCCGTCGCGATTGTCGCCATCCCAAATTCGCGCACGCCGTATTTGAGATTGCGCCCAGCAAAATTCCCCTTCGTGATGATCGGGAATTTCTTCATCATCGTCATATCGGAAGAAGAGAGATCAGCAGAACCTCCGACGAGCTCGGGAATGAGATCTCCCAACGCATTCAACACGCTCTGCGAGCTATTGCGCGTGGCCAGCGGACTTTTGATCTCTAACTTGTGCAGTTCGTCTTCTAAATGATCAGGCAGGTGCTTTTCCACCATTTGCATGAATTTTTTGTAGAGTTCTGGTTTGTTTTCAGCATAACGGCGGAGCATCTCCTTCCACCTTTGCTCCAGAGCCCCATCCTTGATGCTTTTTTGCTCAAAATAGGTGTAGACCGACTGGGGAACATAAAACTCTTCCTCAGGCAATCCCAGCTCTTTTTTCGATAATTGCACTTCTTCGACACCCAAAGGAGATCCATGCGCTTTATGAGTTCCCGCTTTGTTGGGAGAGCCCTTACCGATGATCGTATGCAAGATGACCAGGCACGGCTTTGTCTGATGCTCTCGAATCTGTTGAAAGGCCTGTTCCATCTGATCGAAATCGTATCCGTCGACTTCGAATACATCCCATCCATAGGCTAAGTAGCGCAACTTCGTATCCTCAGAGTCGGAATCGGCGAGGAACCCATCGAGCGTGATTTTATTAGAATCATAGATCAATACGAGATTGTCCAATCCCAAATGCCCTGCGAACGAAGACGCCTCTGCGGAAACCCCTTCCATCAGACAGCCATCGCCAGCTAAACAATACACTTTGCTATTAAACAGCGGAAATTCATCTGTATTGAAACGAGCCGCTAACATCTTCAAGCCCAAAGCCTGTCCGACAGCGTTACCCACTCCCTGTCCCAAAGGACCCGTCGTCGCCTCTACGCCGACAGTGATATGGTATTCAGGATGACCTGGTGTTTTCGAATGGAGTTGGCGAAACCGCTTAATCTCCTCCATCGGCAACCCAAATCCGGCGAGATGCAGCAAAGAATAGAGCAACATCGAACCGTGTCCTGCAGAGAGAACGAATCGGTCCCGATTGAGCCATTTTGGATTTTTCGGATTGTGTCGCAGGAGCACCCCATAGAGATAAGCGCCAAACTCAGCACATCCCATCGGCAACCCGGGGTGTCCCGAATTCGCCTTTTGCACCGCATCCATCGACAATCCCCGAATCGTGCCGGCGATCTTACTCAATTGTTTTTTTAACTCTGCTTCCATGTGCTACAGCTCCTGTTCGCCTTAAAAATTAAGGATCATACAGAGAACAAAGAATATTTAGAAGGGGGGTGTGCGCTATTTGATGCTATTTGAGTCCACTTGGGTATAGCTCCCCCTCATTCCATTCTGAATATATGCAATGTCACCACAGAGAGGAAATTTTTTAATATGAATTCCCTCTCTGTGGTTTTCCATCTCTGTGATGAAATTCAGCTATTTAGGCAACAACGCCCCGGATTAGACAGTAAAGTATATTTTTAATTAACCTGAAACAAGCTTTTCCACAAAAATAAACTATAAATTGACGCAAACCTTAAAAGTAAATATAATATAATGTACGCCTTTTAAGATCAGCAAACAAAATAATGGAATAAAGTGTCGCTATTACATCACTTGAATTTAGACCCTACCTGTCGCCTAGACCAATACCTATCCCATGAAATTCTGCATCCCGAAGCAGCCGGGGACCCTCTTGTCGGATTTCACTTAGTAGAAGAATCTAAAAAATTATTCGAATCCGCCACTAAAAAACTGAAAAGCACACTTTCCCTCCACAGCCTTATACCAGATCCTTTTTTGCATACCCTCTCCTACCTGACTCCTGTAGACAGGAAAATTGCCCGTCTCGTCTGCCGCCACTGGAATAAAAGCTTAGAGCGAATCGCTCTCGAGGAAAAAAATGCTGAAATAATGAAGCACTTCGAACCCTTAAGAAAAACGTTAGGGCTTTTGAGAGAGCATTTTTCTGTTCATCCCCCCATCACTCCTATGTGCAACGGATTTATCGCTCAATTTTTAAGGGATATCTTGCCCGATAGAAAAGATGTGCGGTCTGTAGATGAAGTAAAGAGGCTAGAGGATAAGGCCCAATCAGAGATCGGGAACTTGTTACTCCTATTGGACGAAGAAGAACTCGCGGCTTTTTTACAATTTTC
This sequence comes from uncultured Verrucomicrobiae bacterium, assembly GCA_963818965.1. GTDB lineage: Bacteria > Chlamydiota > Chlamydiia > Chlamydiales > Rhabdochlamydiaceae > JAZJZV01. The sequence goes on from CAWFUG010000010.1 coordinate 23,629, forward strand.
AAACTTCAGCAGAGACAGCCATTTAGCGAACTTGTTAGATTTCATCATAAAATGTGTACCTCTCTATAGAGAAGAAGAAAATGCCAGCGATGATATCCACTCTCTTCGCACTCTCGTGGATTGCCACCCTGCTTTTCCACTAGATGATCAGGATGAGATAGTAAAAGAACTACAGAGGAGGATAGAGAAAGAGGCCAAAGAGGATAATCCCCTGCGCGCTGCCCAGTTGGCGATATTATATTCTGAAATACTGCCCCAAAAAACCTCTACCCAAGTGGACTTCTTAGAAGCCCTGAGCTGGCTATTAATCAAGAGGGGCTTTTTCATTCCTGGCAGGCAAATTGCGACGCTCTCGATTCAAGCGCGCCCTAACTATTCCTTCCGTACCTGTCAGATCGCACAGAAGATCCAAGCTGAGGCACTAAAAGAGACCCAAAACGGCAATCCAACCCAAGCGGTCCAATGGGCCACATTATATTTTCAAATACCGCCTCAGAAGGACGCTACCAAAGCAGCCCACTTAGCAACGATGAACTGGATATTAATCGACAGAGGGTTTTTCGTTCAGGCGATGCAAATGATGACACTCTGCATTCAAGCCTACTCTGATCCCTTAGTCAAGGTGCGGGCGATCATGGGGCTCCACAAAAAATTATCAACACATCGAGGAGCAAAGGCTACGGCGGAACAGCTCTCCCAAGTTCCTGAATTCTATTGCAGAACAGTTATTGAATCAGAAAAACAGGAGTGGGGTCTGCGCACCTGTTTGACAATCGCACAAGAATGTATCCTCATGGGACAAGACAATCATGTTTTTGCAAAAAGCCAAGAGGCTCTTTACTCGATTGGCCTTCGGTTAATCGATTTGATGGCGACAGATGCTTTAGGGATTTATAAAATGGATCCACTGACTCCTAACATAGACTTGAAATTTCCTCCAAAAACAGTAGAGATTTTTAAAAAGATAGGCTGCGCATTTGTTGAGAAAGGTTTTTTTAATGAAGCTGTCGACATCGCTGTCATCTGTGCTAAAACGGTTGTTAAAAGCGTACAGAAGACGCAAGCAATACGAGAAATCGGTGCAGCATTGATCAAAAAACAAGGAGCTTCTGAACAAGTCCTTCAAATCACTGAGATCTGTTGCAAAATGGCCACCAAGGCCGATGTGGAAGATTGGATGCAAGCCCTCTTTGATATGATCTCTATAGCAGATAAGGCAGGAAATTCCGCTCTTGCAAGTGATATAGTGACTCAAGCGTTGACCCTTAGCTTATCTGGGAGAAATTTTGAAGGAAAAACAAAGGTCCTGTTTAACCTGTTAAAGCACCTTGCAGCGTGCCATATACTGGACGGCAATTTCGTCGAAGCACGGCACTATTTTGAGAGCCTGCGGCCTATTGCAGATACGAGAACACAGATCCAAGTGCTCAAAGATTTAGTGGAAACACACATTACAAGTGCTTCCTTCCAGGATGAAGAAATCGAGAACTACTCTCCTGAAAAGGCATACGCGCTGTTTCGGCAACAACTTCCCACCCTTCTAGAACAACTCTATGAAAATACTCAGGATTTTGAAGACTTTTACTCCAAGGATGTCTTTTACTTCTTCCCCCTTCTTTTTGAAATGGAAGAAATGGGACTAGCCCAGGAACTGATGGAAAGAGCCCTCATTATTGTTCATCAAAAACACACAGAAGACGAACTATTTTTGGATGAGATTTTTAATAATGAGTTCTTTTCTCTCCTTTGCCAGATGGGAAAGGAGGAACGGGCCAGAGAATTGATGGATCTAGTCATTGCGACTCTTCACAAGAATTATCCTAAGGGTGAAAAATTTTGTAATGAGCTCTTTAAGCGAGACATCTTCTCCCACCTTTGTAAAATGGGAGATTTGGGACAGGCCAGAAAATTGATGGATCAAGTCGTTGCAATCCTTCGTCAGAAACACCCTGAAGACACAAAATTTTTTAATCAGCTCTTTGAGCAAAAGATCTTCTCCCACCTTTTTGAGATGAGAGATTTGGTGCGAGCCCAAGAATTAATGCAGCAAGCCCTTACAACTTTCCGTCAAAAATACCCAAGAGACGACAAGTTTTTCGAAGCGCTCATTAAGCAGGGTGTTTTTGTACAGCTTTGCGAAATAGGAGATACCGCTGAAGCGATCCGTCTGTTTAAAACAATGCCTACAAATTTTGCTCCAAGAGCCGTGCATAAGCATAACAACGGTCTAAAATCTATAGCATACGAGTTAATGGAAGCTGTCGATCAAACAGGGGGAGCTGGTGAAGAGCCCTTGCATAGAATCTTAGAGATTTGGGAAATGCTCATTAACGATCCAGACAAAACAAGATTAATAGAACTAGTAGGAAGCTGGAGATATACCGAACGTGACTCAAGAATCGGGATTGGGCCGATGTGAAAACTCCCCCGGGGTTCGACATGGCCCAATCCCGATTCTTGAGTCCCGTTCGGTATAAGCTGGGAAGCCAAGTTTTGAGTCCACTTGGATATAGACAGGTGCCGAATCTGGCACCGAACAAACTGTAAATCTTTTTAAAACAGGAAAACAAGTAAATATTTTACTTACACGCTACTCCCGCAAGGCAGCGGGGGGGCCTCCTACCTATGTCCAATCGCCCATTTTTGGTATAACCCTCTTTAATCCAATCAGTTAAGGGAAGCTAGTAAAGCAATTAATTGAAACCCTCCCACTGAAAGCTCCCTCCGGGGGCGCAATCTGTTCCATTATGCTTCTGACAAAAATAAACTACAAATTGACGCAAAATTAAAAACCAAATACAATTATAGACATATTATTAATACGTAACAAGAAAAATTAACACGGGAAAATAAAGTGTCCATATTAAATCACTTAAATTCAGAACCAAACTATTCTGTATACCAAAACCTATCTCGCCACATCCTATCCTACTTGGATCAAGACTCCCAAAGAGCGGTGGCCTGTGCCGGCAGTGGATTGAACCAACTCGCCACACTCCACTTGGCAGAAGATGTTAAAGAATTATTTTACACTACCATTAAAGCACTGAGAAAAAAAACCGCCTCCCATGAACACAGATCCGATACTTTTTTGCATATTCTCTCCTTTCTGAATTCTCTAGATAGGAGAATTGCCCACTGCGTCTCCCATCACTGGAATCACAGCTTGGATCGGTTAGCGCTCGAGGAAAAAAACACTGAAATCCGTAAGCACTTCGAACCTTTAAGAAAAACGGTGGGGCTTTTGGAAGAGCATTTTTCGCTTCACCTCAACATCTCTCCTGAGCGTAAGGCGTTTATCGCTGCGACTTTAAAGGACCTCTTGCCGAGCAGAAAAGACGTGAAAGATGTTGCTGACGTAAAGGCGCTTGAATACTTCGCGCAATTAGGTATCACGAACTTATTGCGATCATTGGACGAAAAAGAGCTCGCGGCTTTTTTACAATTTTCAGACTTCAGCAGGGATAACGATTTAGCGAAATTTTTAGATCTCATCATAAAATGCGCACCTCTCTATGGAGAAGATGGAAGTGCCAGGGATGATAGCGGCTCTCTTCTGGCTATCTTGGACTGCGATCCTTATTTTCCACTGGATGGTTTTTCTCCGATAACACAGGAGATACAAGATAGGGCAGAGAAAGAGGCCCGAGAAGGCGATCCCGTCCGAGCTGTCCAGTTGGCCACAGTATATTCTGAAATGCTGTCCGAGAATTACTTTATCAGGGCAAACCGATTGGCAACGATGAGCTGGTTATTAATCGAGAGGGGGAAGTTCGTCCCTGGTATGCAAATTGCGACACTCTGCGTTCAAGCAGTCCCCGAACACTTAGTGAATTATTGGAATCCCATAGAACGGAAAATACAAGAGGGGGCAGAGAAAGCGGCCCGAGAGGGCAATCCCAACCAAACTGTCTGGTTGGCTACATTATATTCTGAAATAACGCCTAAGGTTGACTATACCGGGACCAAGGGAAACCACTTGGCAACGATAAGCTTTCTATTAATCGAGAGGGGATTTTTCGATGCTGGCATGCAAATTATAACACTCGGCATTCAAGCGACCCCTAACCACTTACTCAAAGTGCGCACGATTGAGGACTTCTATATTTCATTGGCACAGCAAGGAGGAACGGAGGAACAACTCTCCCAAGTCACTAAATTCTATTGCAGAACAGTAATTGAAGCAGAGAAAAATGGGTGGAGTCTGGATGATTGTTTGCACATCGCAAGAGCGTGTGAGCGCATGGCGATTTGGTCCGGGGCCTTTGTAGAAAGGGAAGAGGCTCTTTGGTCGATTGGCGTTGGGTTAATCCAGCAGTTTGACATTTTTAGAACGGACCCACTGGATCCTTACAGCTCCTTTGAACTTGATCCAACAACAGCGAAAATTTTTCAGACAATTGGCTGTGTATTTGTTGAGAAAGGTTTTTTCAATGAAGCTGTCGACATCAGTGTAATCTGCGCTAAAACGGTTTTTAAAGGCCCAGAGAAGGCGCAAGCAATAGGAGGGTTGGGTAACGTATTAGTGAAACAAGGAGCTTCTGAACACGTCCTTCAAATCGCTGAGATCTGTTGCAAAATGGCCACCGCAGCCGATCTGCAAGATTATCTTGAAGCCCTCTGCGATATGATCCTTATGGCAGATGATAAAGGGAATCCCGCTCTCGGCAGAGATATCGCTCATCAAGCGTTGACCCTCTCATTGAAGAAAAGTGAGCAGGAACCTCTGTTCAACACCTTAGAGAGCCTTGCATTTCGCCATTTGAGAAACGGCAATTTTCAGGAAGCGCTCCACTATTTTGAGAGCCTGTGTCCTCTTGCAGATACGAGAGAACAGATTAAGAGCCTGAAGGATTTAGTAGAAGCCTATCCCAACAACCCTCCGCCTGAAAAAGTATACGCATTTTTGCGGCAAGAGCTGCCTGTTTTTTTGGAACAACTCTATGGAGACGATCGGGCTTTTGAAGAATTTTACTCCGCAGACGTCTTCTCCCTCTTCCCCCTCCTTCTTGAAATGGGAGAAATGGGACTAGCCCAGGAATTGATGGAAAGAGCCCTCATTATTGTTCATCAAAAACATACAGAAGACGAACTATTTTTGAATGAGATTTTTGATAATAAATTCTTTTTACTCCTTTGTCGCATGGGAAATGTGGAACGGGCCAGGGAATTAATGGATCTAGTCATTGCGATTCTTCGCAAGAACTACCCTGAGGACGAAAATTTTTGCTCTCAGATCTTTCGGCGAGACATCTTCTTCCACCTTTGTAACATGAGAGATGTAGGACGGGCTAGGGAGTTAATGGGCCAAGTCCTTACGATGCTTCGTCTGCAATATCCTAAGGATACAAAATTTTGCTCTCAGATCTTTCGGCGAGACATCTTCTCCCACCTTTGTAACATGAGAGATGTAGGACGGGCTAGGGAGTTAATGGGCCAAGTCCTTACGATGCTTCGTCTGCAATATCCTAAGGATACAAAATTTTGCGATCAGATCTTTAGGTGCAACATCTTCTCCCACCTTTGTAACATGAGAGATGTAGGACGGGCCAGAGAATTAATGGATCAAGTGATCGCGATTTTTCGTGAGAAATACCCTGAGGACAGAAAGTTTTTTAGTCAGCTCTTTGAACGGAAGATCTTCTCCCACCTTTGTAAAATGGGAGATTTGGTACGAGCACAGGAATTGATGAATCAAGTCATTACAACTCTCCGTCAAAAACATCCGAAAGACAACGAATTTTTCGCAGCGCTTGTTAATCAGGGCGTTTTTGTTCATCTTTACGAAATGGGAGATATCGATGGAGCTATCCGTCTCTTTGAAACAATGCCAGCAGACTTTGTCCCTAACCGAACAGACGTGCGCAAGCACAATAAAAATTTAAAAGAAATTGCTCTCGAATTACGGATTGATTTCGAATTAATGGAAAACAATAGATCTGTGTCTGAAGAATCTGTGCATAGAATCTTGCAGATTTTAGGAATGCTCATCCGCGACCCAGATAAAAAAAGGTTAATAAAAAAAGTAGAACGCTTGCAGAAACGGAAATTGATGAATCAAGCCGTTACAACTCTCCGTCAAAAATATCCAAAAGACAACGAATTTTTCGCAGAGCTTATTAAACAGGGTGTTTTTGTACAGCTTTGCGAAATCGGAGCTGTCGACAAAGCTTTCCAGCTCTTTGAAACAATGCCAGCAGACTTTGTTCCTGACAGCGTGCGCAAGCATAATAAAAATCTAAAGAAGATTGCGCTCGAATTAATGGAAAACAAGAAATCTGTATCTGAGGAGTCTAAGTATAAAATCTTACAGATTTTAGGAATGCTCATTGAAGATCCAGATAAAGAAAAGTTAATGAAAAAATTACAGCACTTCAAGCTTGGGGGCGGCTCTTCGTCTGAATCTTCATCTTCATCTGACTCTGACTAATATTAAGGGCAAGTTTGACCGTGGGGCGCTGCGAAAGCTCCCACGGTCAAATATACCACTTCCACCTCAATCGTAACCAAGAAACCCGAATGAAAAGTTCTCAAAATTCGAATCAAAGGTCGGGATTAATATTAAATTCAATATTGCCCCGACCTTTGATTCGAATTTTGAGGCTTTTATACCCCCCGCGCTTGAGGTGGAAGCACTGTATAACGAACAAACTGTAAATTTTTCTTTAAAAACAGAAAGACAAGTAAATGTTTTACTCGCACGCTACTCCCGCAAGGCAGCGGGGGGCCTCCTACCTATGTCCAATCACCCATTTTTGGTATAACCCTCTTTAATACAATTAGTTAAGACAAGATAATGAAGCAATTAATTAAAACCCTCTCCCTGAAAGCTCCCTCCGGGGGCGCAATCTGTTCCATTATGCTTCTGACAAAAATAAACTACAAATTGACGTAAAATTAAAAACCAAATACAATAATAGAAACATTATTAATATGTAACATTAAAAATTAACACAGGAAAGCAAAATGTCCACATTAAACCATTTAAATTCAGATCCAAACTACTCTGTATATCAAAATCTATCTCGCTACATCCTATCCCACTTGGATCAAGACTCCCAAAGAGCGGTGGCCTGTGCCGGCAGTGGATTAAACCAACTCGCCACACTCCACTTGGCAGAGAATGTTAAAGAATTATTTTACGCTGTCATTAAAAAACTGGGAAAAAACCCCTCCTCCCATGAGCACAGATCCGATACTTTTTTGCATATTCTCTCCTTTCTGAGTTCTCTAGATAGGAGAATTGCCCACTGCGTCTCCCGCCACTGGAATCACAGCTTGGATCGGTTAGCTCTCGAGGAAAAAAACGCTGAAATCAGTGAGCACTTCGAACCTTTAAGAAAAACGGTGGGGCTTTTGGAAGAGCATTTTTCGCTTCACCCCAACATCTCTCCTGAGCGTAAGGCGTTTATCGCTGCGACTTTAAAGGATCTTTTGCCGAGCAGAAAAGACGTGAAAGATGTAGCTGATGTAAAGAAGCTTGAATACCCCACGCAATTATCTATGACGAACTTATTGCGATCATTGGACGAAAAAGAGCTCGCGGCTTTTCTACAATTTTCAGACTTCAGCAGGGATAACGATTTAGCGAAATTTTTAGATCTCATCATCAAATGCGTACCTCTCTATCGAGAAGGGAGAGCTACTGGGGATGATATCGGCTCTCTTCGCGCTATCTTGGACTGCCGTCCTTATTTTCCACTGAATGATTATTCTCCGATAACACAGGAGATACAAGATAGGGCAGAGAAAGAGGCCCGAGAAGGCGATCCCGTCCGAGCTGTCCAGTTGGCCACAGTATATTCTGAAATGCTGTCCGAGAATTACTTTATCAGGGCAAACCGATTGGCAACGATGAGCTGGTTATTAATCGAGAGGGGGAGGTTCGTCCCTGGTATGCAAATTGCGACACTCTGCGTTCAAGCAGTCCCTAAGCACCTATCATGGAATCCGATAGCAGAGAAGCTACAAGGTGAGGCAGAGAAAGCGGCCCGAGAGGGCAATCCCAACCAAACTGTCTGGTTGGCTACATTATATTCTGAAATAACGCCTAAGGTTGACTATACCGAGACCAAGGGAAACCACTTGGGAACGATAAGCTTTCTATTAATCGAGAGGGGATTTTTCGATGCTGGCATGCAAATTATAACACTCGGCGTTCAAGCGATCCCTAACCACTTACTCAAAGTGCGCACGATTGAGGGCTTCTATATTTTATTGGCACAGCAAGGAGGAACGGAGGAACAACTCAGACAGGTTGAAGACTTCTATTGCAAAACCGTCATTGAAGCAGAAAAAAATGAGTGGAGCCTGGATGATTGTTTGAAAATCGCAGACAGGTGCTATGGGTACTCCGGAAGCGAAGAGGCTCTTTTGGCGGTTAGCATTAGATTAGTCAACTGCATCAGGTCAGATAATCCCAGCATTTATAAAATGGCTCCACTGCCTACTTCTGTAGGACCAGTGCTTTTTAAAAAAATGGTCGAGGCACTTGTTGACAAAGGTTTTTTCAATGAAGCTGTCGACATCGCTGTCATCTGTGCTAAAACGCATTTTGGAGCCTACTGGATAAAAGCAAACATAATACGAGATATCGGTAAGACATTAATAAGAAAACAAGGAGCTTCTGAACAAGTCCTTCAAATCGCTGAGATCTGTTGCAAAATGACCTCCGAGGCCAATCTGCAAAATTATCCTGAAGCCCTCTGTGATATGATCCTTATGGCAGATGATGAAGGGAATCCCGCTCTTGGGAGAGATATCGCTCTTGAACCGTTGACCCTCAACTCATGGAAGAAAAGCGAGCTGCAAGCTCTGTTCAACATCTTAGAGCGCCTTGCATTTCGCCATATGAGAAACGGCAATTTTCAGGAAGCGCTCCACTATTTTGAGAGCCTGCGTCCTCTTGCAGATACGAGAAAACAGATTGAGAGCCTGAAGGATTTAGTAGAAGCCTATCCCAACAACCCTCCGCCTGAAAAAGTATACGCATTTTTGCGGCAAGAGCTGCCTGTTCTTTTGGAACAACTCTATGGAGACGATCGGGCTTTTGAAGAATTTTACTCCGCAGACGTCTTCTCCCTCTTCCCCCTCCTTCTTGAAATGGGAGAAATGGGACTAGCCCAGGAATTGATGGAAAGAGCTCTCATTATTGTTCATCAAAAACATACAGAAGACGAACTATTTTTGAATGAGATTTTGTTTTTTGATGATAGATTTTTTTCGCTCCTTTGTCGCATGGGAAATGTGGAACGGGCCAGGGAATTAATGGATCTAGTCATTGCGATTCTTCGCAAGAACTACCCTGAGGACGAAAATTTTTGCTCTCAGATCTTTCGGCGAGACATCTTCTTCCGCCTTTGTAAAATGGGAGATTTGGTACGGGCTAGGGAGTTAATGGGCCAAGTCCTTACGATGCTTCGTCTGCAATATCCTAAGGATACAAAATTTTGTAATCAAATCTTTGATAAAAACATCTTCTATCACCTTTTTAACATGAGAGATTTGGAACAGGCCAGAGAATTAATGGATCAAGTGATTGCGATTCTTCGTCAGAAATATCCTGAGGACAGAAAATTTTTTAGACAGATCCTTAAGCATAATACCTGCTCCACTCTTTCTAACATGGGGAATTTGGTACAAGCACGGGAATTAATGAACCAAGCTATTACAACTCTCCGTCAAAAACATCCAAAAGACAACAAATTTTTCGCAGCGCTTATTCAGCAAGAAGTTTTTGTACAGCTTTGCGGAATCGGGGCTGTCGATAAAGCTATCCAGCCTCTTTGAAACAATGCCAGCAGACTTTGTTCCGGACAGAAGTGTGCAAGCATAATAAAAATCTAAAAGAAGATTGCGCTCGAATTAATGGAAAACAAGAAATCTGTATCTGAGGAGTCTTAGTATAAAATCTTACAGATTTTAGGAATGCTCATTGAAGATCCAGATAAAAAAAAGTTAATGAAAAAAGTACAGCGACTTGGAGAAACGTGTGAAGCCCAAGCTTCGGGGCTGCTCTTCGTCTGACTCTACCTCTTCATCTTCATCTGACTAATATTAAGGGCAAGTTTGACCGTGGGGCGCTGCGAAAGCTCCCACGGTCAAATATATATACTGCGCCCGGTTAGGAATTGCGAATTTGAGAGCGTCAAAGCTCAAATTCGCAATTCCTAACCGGGCGCAGTATATTAAGAGATATTTATTTGGGGAGCCAAAAAAGGGCATCTCGAAGGACACCAGCAGTCTCATGAACGGCGGCGTTCCTTTCTTTTTCTTCTTTTTCTTTGTTATATCCTTCGATGACTTGCTGACGCTCTTTTTCACTTAAGGTGTGCCACACCACTTCATCAACACCGAAGTATTTCTTCGAACAGGATGCCATTAGAAAGCACCCTAACCCAAGGGCGATCATCGTTATTTGCTTTGTCTTCTTTTTCACAAAAACCCAGTTGTTTTTTCTCAGAAATTTTAACAAAAAGCCAGAATAAATGAAATTAGTACACTTTTTTTACTGAGCCTCACTCGATTTTTTAGATGTTCTAGCTATTATCGGGCGCAGCCCCGATTGGTAGAAGCCCGCTCGTAAAATAATTTTGAAGCAGTCGGGCTGCCCCAGTATCGGTATCGAGATCGACCGGGAAATGTGTAAAGTAAAGTCAGCAGGGAAAATCATCGACTTTTCCACTCAATTTGTGCTATATCTACTCTCCGATCTGAATAATGGGTAAGAGTCTTATGATTTCTCAAGAGATCCGCCGGAATTTTCTCAAATACTTCAAGGACAATGGGCATACCGTCGTCCCCTCTTCCTCTGTCGTACCGCACGACGATCCGACTCTGCTTTTCACCAATGCGGGGATGAATCAGTTCAAAGATGCCTTTTTGGGCAAGAGCCAGAGAGATTACGCCCGTGCGACGAGCGCTCAAAAGTGCATTCGCGTAGGAGGGAAACACAACGATCTCGACAATGTGGGGCATACGGCGCGCCACCTGACTTTTTTTGAAATGCTCGGCAATTTCTCTTTCGGCGACTATTTCAAAGAGCAGGCGATCCAGTTCGCCTGGGAAGTATCGACGAAGATCTTTGGCTTTTATCCCGAGAAGATTTGGGTAAGTGTTTTCCGCGAGGATGACGAAGCGTTTTCCTATTGGAAAAAGATCGTCCCTGAAAAGAGAATCGTCCGGCTCGATGAGAAGGATAACTTCTGGGAGATGGGAGAGACAGGACCGTGCGGCCCCTGCTCTGAGCTCTATTACGACAAAGGGGAAAAATACGGCCCTGCTCCTTCCATGAAAGAAGACACAGAAGGCGAGCGTTACATGGAATTTTGGAACCTGGTCTTCATGCAGTTCAACCGCGACTCTTCCGGTAAATGTGAGACGCTGCCCAAACAATCGATCGATACGGGAGCGGGGCTCGAGAGGATCGTCTCTTTAAAGATGGGGGTCGATTCTGTCTTTGCAACGGACATCTTCCAATCGCTCATCGCCCAAATCGAAAACATCTCGCAGAAAAAATACGATGCAGCAGACCCGATTTTAGCTCCGGCCTTTCACGTGATTGCCGATCATATCCGCTCGCTCGCCTTTGCCATCGCCGATGGGGCGCAGCCGAGTAATGTCGAGCGGGGCTATATCTTGCGCAAACTGCTACGCCGTGCCGTGCGTTACGGGCGTATGCTCGGGATGCAAGATCCTTTCCTCGCGCAAATCTTGCCACGACTCAATGAACTGATGGGAGAGGACTATCCGATCCTTCCCTTATCAGAGAGCCGGATCGCAGAGATCCTTACCCTCGAAGAAGAAGCCTTTTTGCGCACTCTCAAACGGGGAGGCAATATCTTGAGCCAAATCATCGAAAAGGCCAAACACCATCCCCAGAAGCAGATTACAGGAGAAGAGGCGTTCAAGCTCAAAGACACTTATGGACTCCCCCTCGAAGAGATCCTGCTCATCGCAAAGGACACAGGACTACAGGTCAATCTCGATTCCTACCAGTTACTCGAAGAGAGGGCAAAAGAGCTCTCACGCAGCGCCCATGTCTCTCACTCCCAAGAGGTCGAGGAGAGTCTTTTCAAAGAACACGTCCAAAAATGGGGAGCTTGTGAATTTTTAGGCTATGACCATACCACTCTAGAAGCGACTATCGTCGGTCTCATCGTCGAGGGAAAATGGGTCGATCATATCGAAGAGGGACAAGACGGAATCGTCCTCCTCAATCGCTCTCCGTTCTATGCGGAAAAAGGGGGACAAGTCGGAGACATCGGGACCATCACCCACGAGCGCGCCTCTTTTAAAGTCCTCGATTGCCAATCCCCGTATCCCGGTGTCATCGCCCATAGCGGTCGCCTCGAAAAGGGCACACTCATTCTCAAAGAAAAAGTCCAATCGAGCGTCGATGCCAAGCGACGCGACTCCATTGCGAAAAACCACACGGCAACCCACCTGCTCCATTGGGCGCTGCAAAAGACGTTGGGCGAGCATATCCGCCAAGCGGGCTCACTCGTGCAAGCCGGTCGCCTGCGCTTCGATTTCAATCACCACAAGGGAGTAACACCGGAGGAGATCCGACAGATCGAGCGGCTGATCAATGATAAAATCAGAGAAGGGAAAGCGGTCTCGACCTATCAAATTTCATTGGAAGAGGCTCAATCTCACCCCGAGATCAAGCAGTTCTTCGGCGAAAAGTATGGATCAAAGGTGCGCGTCGTCGATATCGATTTCTCCAAAGAGCTCTGCGGAGGGATCCACACGGATAACGTCTCTAATATCGGCTATTTCCGCATCGCAAAAGAAGGGAGCATCGCCGCAGGTGTCCGCCGGATCGAAGCCGTGACGGGAAAAGAAGCGGAAGATTTGGCCTACGATGTGGAGGATTTCGTTCAAAGAGCATCTGAAACCCTCAAAGTACCCCAAGGGCAATTGATCGAAAAGGCAGAAAAACTCCTCGAGGAAAACAAGACATTGGCTCTCGAGGTCAGACGACTAAAGAGCGCCTCTTTAAAGCATTTGGCTCAAGAGCTCAAAGAAAAAAGAGAGCGGATCGGACCCTTCACCCTCATTACAGAAATCGTCGCGATCGAGCCAGAGTTGCTCACCGATTTGAGCGAACAGCTTTCCCAAGCACTCGGTTCTGGGATCGTCATTTTAGCGATCCAGGCCCAAGACCGGTGCCAGCTCATCGCACGCGTTTCCCACGACCTCATCGAACAGGGGATCCACGCTGCTTCACTGATGAAAGAGATCGCCCCTCTTTGCGGCGGCAGCGGTGGTGGAAAAGCGGAATCTGCACAGGCGGGGGGCAAAAATCCAGAGGGAATCCCGTTAGCCTTTGAAAAAGCAAGAGAATGGCTCCTACAGAAGCAATAAAAAAAAACCCACGCCTCGCGCAGTTTTTAGAGCTCCTTCCTAAAGAGGCCTCGATTCTCATCGAAGAGCTCTGGGAGGGGCCTAAAGCTGTTCTGCTCGCTCTCTTAAGAGAAGCGACGCAAAAACACATCCTCGTCATCAGCAGTAGTAGTGAAGATAGGCTTTTTAACGACCTGTTCTTTTTTTCCCAAAAAAATATCGTCGAATTCCCCTCTTGGGAAACCCTCCCCTCTGAAGAGATCGCTCCGAGTGCTGACCTCACGGGAAAAAGACTCGAGGTGTTGCACAGTCTTCTCTCTACTCCTTCCCCCCATATCGTCTTTGCACCTCTGCAAGCAGTGCTTCAAAAGCTTCCCGGAAAGAAAGCGCTAAAACCGCTCAATCTTCTCTGGAAAAAAGGGATGGAAGTCCCGTTCGATCGCCTCTCTGACACCTTATCTCATCTGGGTTATCAAAGGGCCCCTGTCGTCTCCGACAAGGGGGAATATGCGCTACGCGGCGGGATTCTCGATCTCTTCCCGAGCTCTTCTGAAAGCCCTTACCGGTTCGAATTCTTCGGCGATACGATCGAGGAAGTGCGCACCTTTGACCCAGTCAGCCAAAAATCGATTGCAAAAGTAGAATCAGCCCTCATTCCTCCCGCCTCTGAGGTCTTCCTGCTGCGCAAAGAGGAACCCCTCTCCACTCTTCTCGACTACCTAGGCCCCAACACCCTCATCGTCTTTAACGATCTGCTCGCTTTGGAAGATCGCTGGGTCGGACTCAAGAGCCTCACTCCTGCGAAGAGTCCCTACTTTTACCCCTTCGAGGCGTTTTTAAAAGAGACAGCTTCCCTGACCTGTCACTTTTGGTCCAACGAAAAAATGGAAGCGCTCTCAGAAGTGACGCTCGAAGAAAAAGGGGGAAGGGCCTTCTACAGCGGTAAACTCCCCTTCCAATCGCTTTCCTTCCAACTGCTCGATCAGACATTTAACACCAAGCGCTGGCACCACCCCTTCCTTCCCATCGCCGATTACTTTTCTCTCTCTGAAAACAAAAGCGCAGCGACCGAAGAAGAAATTTTACGCTCCATCCACGCCCAGGCCAATTCCCCTATACATATCGAGTTCCTCTCTGCAACAGAAGCAGAAGAAAACGCCTTTCGAGAGCGGCTCAAAACCCAAGAGATCTCCCTACCGAAACACCATGCGTTTTTGAAAGGGTACCTCTCCAATGGATTTGTCCTTTCAGAGGGCCCTTATGCCCTTCTGCCGATGACAGAAATGACCCACCGCCTACAGCCAAGACGACAAAAATGGCGGAGCACAGCGCACACCCCCGCTTCCGATTTTCACGAGCTCATCCCCGGCGATGCTGTCGTCCACTTCCACCACGGCGTCGCCAAATACCTCGGGGTCGAAAAGCGACAGAATCACATGGGCGTCGACACCGAGTTCATGCAGCTAGAGTATGCGGAAAAGAGCAAACTCTTCGTCCCCGTCGCTCAATCCCACCTCGTCAGTCGCTACATCGGCGTGCGGGAAGAGGTCCCCGTTTTAAGCCAACTCGGCTCCAACCGATGGCAAAAGATGCGCACTTCGGCACAGCAGGCGATCCTCGGCTATGCAGATCAGCTGCTGCGCATGCACGCTGAGCGCGCAGTCCACGGAGGGATCCAATTTCCCCCAGACTCTGAAGATGTAGAACTCTTTGAACAGGACTTTCCCTTCATCGAAACAGAAGACCAACTCAATGCGATTGACGCCATTCGGCGCGACATGCAATCCCTGAAGGCGATGGACCGACTCATCTGCGGCGATGTCGGCTACGGCAAAACAGAGGTCGCGATGCGCGCTGCATTTAAAGCCGTAGTCGATGGGAAAAAGCAGGTAGCCGTCCTCGTTCCCACTACAGTGCTCGCGATGCAGCACTACGAGACCTTTTGCGAGCGCATGGCGAATTTTCCTGTGACAATCGGCGTCCTCTCCCGCTTCCGCTCCGCAAAAGAGATCAAAGAGACGTTGAAAAGAGCGAAAGAAGGAACCCTCGATATCCTCATTGGCACCCACCGGATCATCAGTAAAGACGTCCATTTCAAAGACCTCGGCCTTCTCATCATCGACGAAGAGCAGCGGTTCGGCGTCCGTGCCAAAGAGCACCTTAAAAAGATCAAAGTGGGAGTCGATTGCCTCACCCTCTCCGCGACGCCTATCCCCCGCACTCTCTACCTCTCCCTCATCGGCGCCAAAGAGGTTTCCGTCATCAACACACCCCCTCAGGACCGCCTTCCGATCAAATCGATCCTCGCCGAAAGAGATTGGAAACTGATCCACAATGCCCTCTTGCGAGAGCTCTCCCGCGATGGCCAAGCCTATTTCATCCATAACCGAATCGAATCGCTCTTTAAAATCGCAGAAGAGATCCAAAAGGGATTGCCTGAGGCTAACATCGTAGTCGGCCACGGACAAATGTCCGCGGCAGAGCTCGATTCCGTCTTCCACTCCTTCAAAACGGGCCTCGCCGATATCCTGGTCGCAACGACCATCATCGAAAATGGGATCGACATCCCCAACGCAAATACGATTTTAATCGACCGCGCAGACACCTTTGGCCTCGCCGATCTCTACCAAATGCGCGGGCGCGTCGGACGCTGGAATCGCCCCGCCTATTCCTATTTCCTCGTTCCTCAAATGCGCGAATTGCCTAAAGTAACGCGCCGCAGACTGCATGCGCTCACAGAATCCTCAGGCTTTGGTGGGGGGATGAAAGTTGCGATGCGCGATTTAGAGATCCGCGGTGCAGGAGACATTTTGGGCGTAGAGCAGTCGGGACAGATCTCCTCGATCGGCTTCCATCTCTATTGCAAACTCTTAAAGCGCGCGATCGATGCTCTCAAAAACAAATCAGCGCCCTCTTTCACAGAGACCAAGATGGAATTTCCCTACGACGCCGCATTGCCCGAGAGCTATATCAATGAAAGTACACTCCGCATGGAGATCTACCACCGCCTCGGCGAATCGATCTCTTTTCAAGAGATCGACGCCATCCTCCAAGAGCTCAAAGACCGCTTTGGCCCCTATCCACCCCAAGTGCTCTGGCTCTACCACCTCACGCGCCTGCGCCTCTTCGCCTCACAAAACCACTTCACTCTACTCAAAATCGAAAACGTCACCTTCACGGCAGAACGCCAGAGCGGCAAAGTCCTCGTCAAAAAGACGCTCCCTCTTCCCAAGTCGAAAAAACCAGAAGAGATCGAGAAAGCCGTAACGGAAGCGCTAAAGACACAATTTGGGATTGCTTAGAGCGTTGTTGCATTAAACCAAAATTAACCACAGAGAGGGGAAACCACAGAGAGATTTTTTTTAAACAGCTCTTCTGACCAAGAAGTCTGATATAAATTTTCTCTCTGTGGTTTCCCCTCTCTGTGGTTAATTTTTGGTTTATGCGACGGCGTGTTACTTGGAAGCAGGTGGGCCCATGCCGATGTTGCGATGGTAGGCGCCCTTGACGTGGAACTCCTGCATCCGGCGCGCTAGCTTTAAAGCAGCGACCCCTTTTTCCACGTGATCTGCCATGTAACGATCGTAGACAGATTCTGAACTGCGTTTGGTCTTCACGCCGTCTGCATTGAGCGGAAGATCGGAAATAAGGAGCAACGCTCCTAACGTGAGCTTGCGTTTGTAGCTTGCAGAGAAAAGAGTTGCGCACTCCATCTCGATCGCTTGCGCACGCGTCGCTTTAAGGCGTGATTTGAACTCCTCATTGAATTCCCAAAAGCGAGTATTGGTCGTGTAGGTGATCCCGATGTGATAGGCTGCTTTTTGAAATTCTAAGACTTCCGTCACAGCCTTTTGCATCAAAAAATTCGAGAGCGCTGGTACTTCTGGAGGAAAATAAAAATCGGAAGTCCCCTCTCCTCGAATGCTCGCAACAGGCACCAAATAATCACCGACCTGGTAGCGCCGTCTCAAGCCTCCGCACATCCCGAGCAACAAGCTGGTCTTAATCGGCAAGAAAGAGCAAAGATCGACCACTAAAGCAGCCGCAGGAGAGCCGATTTTAAAATCGAGAATGCTCACATCATCTTCAATACTATGCGCCACTTTGAACATCGAACCTTCGATGATCTTCGTATTCCGCGTCTTGGCAAAGTAATCGACATAGCGGGGAAAATTCGTCAAAAGTAGATTGCTGTGAAAGCTCTCTACCTCACATCCTGAATAACGCTCCAGCGTATCTCTTGCAAACTGCGCTTCTGTAACTTCTTCTTTCATAGTGACCTCTATACCCAGTAAAATTTTTCGTCGATTTTCGGATTCTTGACTCACGTTCGTTATGCTGAGATAGGTTCCTTGTTAGAAATCTTACTAGAAAACATCTGGTTTGTCAAAGTACTATACTGAAAATCAAAAAAAATTATATGGTGCATCTTATATACCTAAATGTAGGAGGAGCTCATCGTATGAACAGGCAAATTTTAAAGTTATCGACCCTATTAGCCCTAGCATCGCCCCTGTGTGCGTACGCTATGACTGAAACAAAGAACACGTCAAATCCCCCATCTGACATGAAAAAACACGAGATGCACATGCAGCAAATGAGGGACATGAATGAAATCACACCTTCCGCAGAGCCCTCTGTGTGTGGATGTGTGACACCCTTTGTTACAGCGGATTTCATCTGGTGGAAAGCGCAAGAAGATGGACTCGATTTCGCACTTAATGGAACGAGCATTGCGGGTGTCGAGGCAGGTTTCCTTCCCGAAACTGCTTCTCGTGGCACCGTTAAAAGTCCTCATTTTTCCTACGAGCCTGGATTTAAGGTAGGAGCAGGCTTAAAGTTTGAACATGATGGTTGGGATCTTTTTGCCCAATACACTTGGTGGCGTAAGAACACTGGCAAACACAATTCGAAAAGCAGCCTCACTGAAAAGTCAGATGGGTCATCCTACGTGATTGCCACTTCTCCTCTGCATTCTGCAGCTTTCGCTGAAGGTGAGCTTGGAGTAGGAGGACAAGGTTCTGGATTGGCGACCCCCGCTGTTCAAAAAGCGAGTGCTACATGGGCCCTGCATTTCAATGTGTTGGATGCTGAGCTAGGACGTAATTTTTGGATCAGCAAATACCTAACTTTGAGACCCTTTATCGGGATGAAGTTCTCTTGGCTAACGCAACACTACAACGTCCTCTATACCAGTGTATTGGTGCCCGGCGATCAAGATAGCCTCGGTATGAAAGTAGACCAATGGGGAGCAGGGCTCCGCACAGGACTTAATACCAATTGGTACATGTCCAAACAATTTGCTATTTTTGGAAACCTCGCCATTAACAGTTTGTGGAACCATTTCCGCAGCATGCGCAAAGACACTTTTAGTTCTCCACCAGGAGTATTTGGGTTTTCTCAAGTCGTCGAAAATACCCATAGAAAAACCGACACCGTTACAGGTGTCATCGAATGCGCTCTCGGACTGCATTTTGAACAACCGTTCCACTGCGATCGTTTCCTCTTCTTGCTCGACGCGAGCTGGGAACAACAAATCTGGTTTGACCAAAACCGATTTATCCTTCCTCCAGCTCCGCCAGCTAACTTGTCACTCTACGGCTTTACACTCAAAGCTGGATTGTACTTCTAATTTTTTACTGACACCGCTAAGATACACCGGTTTTACTCTAAAACCGGTGTATTTTTTTTATGCGAAAACTCTCCCCCCTTCTACTCGCGCTCCTTTTGTCATTCGCAAGTCACACTCATGCGGCTATCTACGATTGCTTTTTGTTTTTCAACGAACTCGAGCTCCTCTCCTTACGCCTGCATGAACTCGATCCTGTCGTCGATAAATTCGTCCTCGTCGAGTCTGTCGAAACCTTTACGGGAAAAGAGAAGCCTCTCTACTTTTTGGAAAATCGAGATCTCTTCCAAAAATTCGCACATAAAATCATCCACGTCGTCCTCGAAGAGCGGATCGAAACAGACAACGCTTGGGATAGAGATCACTTCCAACGCAATCAGATCCTGCGCGGACTGACACAGTGTCAAGACGACGACCTCATTTTAATCTCCGATTTGGACGAGATCCCCTCCGCGGCCTACTTCAGCTATTTTCTCCAGCCGCTTATCGCCGATCAAATCCCCATGGTCAGTCTCGTACAAAGGATGTACCAATTCTATCTCAACCGAGATGTCGGCGATTGGATCGGCACTACAGTTGCCAAATACCGCTTTTTAAAACACAACTCCCCTCAATTCATGCGAGACCACCGCGGCGATCTCGCCATAAACGGAGGAATTACAGAATTTAAAATGGGGGGCTGGCATTTCACCTGGATGGGTGGGATCAATCGCTATATCGCCAAAATCGAATCCTTTGCTCATCAAGAATCAAACACCCCAGAAAACCACAGCGAACAGCGCCTCGAAAACGAGCGCACCCTCGGCACCTTCGTCCCCTTCGACGAACGCTTTCCTCAATACTTAAGAGATAACCTCGATACCTACCGAGCTGTCGGCTTCATCCGTTGATGAAAAGATAACCACAGAGAACCTTCCACCTCTCTGTGGTAATATTTTTTCACCACAGAGAGGGGAAACCACAGAGAGAAAATAAAAATGTCTATTTCACGCCTCTCTATGGTGTAAAATTTAATTGCGGAAAAATCTTTTTCCTGCGCACAATCTCCCCAACTTATTCAGTACCAAGGAGAAAAGTCATGCCGGTCTCCGCACCATCGCTTCCCTTTCCCAATCCCTTCCCTTCGCTAGAGCCGGTTAAAATACTCAAACAAGTTAAAGAGACTTTTTTTTCCAGACGCGTGTCGAAAGACTGGAAAGTGACCCTCATGGATTCAGGCACAGCACTTGCCGTAGCAGGGTTTATCTTCTCCTTTTTCACCCAGTCGACCGTCACTTCCATTAGCTTTTTCTGCCTCACTGCGATTACAGCAACCGGATCCTTCTACATGCGCCAATTCGCCGATCTCAAGAGCTTAGAAGAGAGCGTCGCTTCGTTAAAACGATCGGAAAAGCGCTACCAAAGAATCGCTTCCGACCTCGAAGATGAGAACAAAAAGCTCAAAAAGACCTCGCGCTCGCTAAAACGAACCTCTGTAGATCTGCGCAAGACCAACAAAAACCTCAACCGAGAAGTCAGTAAACTCTCCCTCGAAGTGACTAATCTAACAGAATGCACAAAAGAAATTAAGGAAGAGCTCGCTCAGCTCCAACTGGCAAATAAAGACTACATCGACAACAACCGCCTCTTCAAACAAGGTCTAAAGAGACTGAATCGAAAACTAGATAATGCAGAACGCCTCCACGAAACAGTCTCTGAGCGCATCAGCTCGCAACAAACCTCTCTCGACGAACAGCTCGAGGAGCTAAAGACCTACCTAGAAGATCTCCGCTCAGAAGAGGGACTCCTCAACAAAATGCGCGAGTTAAAAGAGATAAAAGAACAAACAGAAGCAGAGCTGTCACGGCTCGAAGAAACGCGCGACGATTTTCAAGATCTCCAAAAAGAGTTCGCAAGCGAACGCGGGAAATTCGAAGCCCTCCGAAAAGCGCTCGAAGAGGTCCGCGCGGCCCTCAGCACAGAGGTCGGAGAATTTAAGGTCAGTAACGAAGAGCTCAAAGGCACAGGGAAAAAGCTGCACAGCGCCGTGGAGCGCCTTTGGGACTTATACCCAGGCCGTGATATCGTCATCTAGAGCAGCAAAATCTGAATAAACCTTTCGGGCTCCCCGGGGCTACAGAGCAAGCCCCCCTTCTGACCGCAGAAAATCATATAACACGCTTATTTTCAGTAACTTATACTCCAAGCCATCGATTCCGCCTCATTTAACCACCCCAAACAACCCCTACTTTTGTAGACTTAGTCGCAGAAACAACCCCCTCTTTTGTAGACTTGGTCGCAAAAAGACCCCCCTCTTTTGTAAACTTAAATAAAAATTTGAGCTAAACTGAGGATAAACCAATTGAGCACTCGCTCATTGACCCATACAAATGTCGCTTATCCTAAGGGTGTTAAGACGCATATTGACTAGGAATCTCTTAAATGATAATAACATACACAGAATCAAATAAGTGCAGACATTTCTATCATATGAAGTCAAAAAAAGTTGATCCCATAGAGGTTTTTCGTCAGCATAACGGCATCCTACGTACCGCTGAAGCTATAAAATTGGGAATACATCCCACGTATTTATACAAACTTCGCGATGAAGGAATTCTGGAATCATTAGGCCGAGGTGTCTTTCGGCTAGCTTCTATGCCTGACTTTTCAGAACCTGATTTGGTCTTGGCTATAAAAAAAATTCCCCAAGGGGTTATCTGCCTAATCTCCGCATTATCCTACTATGAACTCACAACTCAAATTCCTCATTTTGTCTATATAGCCCTACCTAGAACTTCAAGACCATCTCAAGTCGGTTATCCTCCCTTACGTTGTTTTTGGTATTCCAAGGGTGCGTATGAAGCGGGCGTTGAAACAATTTCAGTTAATGGATTCCCTGTTAAAATTTACAGCATCGAAAAAACTTTAGCCGACTGTCTAAAATTTCGGCAAAAAATCGGAATGGATGTTGTTCTAGAAGCTTTGAAAGAGTATTGGAGAAAAGGTCGAACAGACCTTGATAAGCTTTACGATTATGCAAAGATATGTCGTGTTGAAAAAGTTCTTCAACCAATCATCGAAACGATTGTGAGTCAATAGCCATGAATATTGAAAAGAAAAACTTACCTGAATCTGTTTATAGAAGATTGAAAAACATTGCTTTAGCAAAAAATCGTCCCACACAAGAAGTACTTAGATATTATGCGATGGAGAGATTTTTATATCGCCTGAGTGTTTCCCCGCATAAAAGATCTTTCTTTCTGAAAGGAGGTCTGATGCTAATGGTTTGGGATCCTGCGACCCACCGTGCAACCGTTGACATGGACCTGCTTGCAAAAGCTAACAATTCCATTGAAAACATTTCACGAATTCTCAAAGAAATCTGCTCGCATCCTGTTCTACAAGACGGCATTGAGTTTAATTCTACAGACCTCATTCTTTCCGAATCTCAAGTTGGGACGGAATACACTGGCCTATCAGCTCGTTTTTCAGTAGATCTGCATACAGCTAAGCTGCCGTTGAGAATCGATATTGGATTCAGCGACAAAATTTTTCCTAAGCCAGCCAATATAACCTATCCTGCATTATTGGATTTTCCTTCCCCCAAACTTCAGGGATATACCCCAGAGACAATGATCGCCGAAAAATTAGATGCAATGGTGAAACTTGGCCTAGCAAATAGTAGGATGAAGGATTTTTATGATATATGGACGATAGTCCATCAGTTTCAGATCAAACCAGAAAAGATAGCTCCTGTTATTAGAGAAGTCTTTCAAAATAGGAAAACTATTGTTCGGGAAATTCCGAAGGCATTTTCTGAGGCTTTCTACAACACACCAAAAACACAGGAACGATGGAATTCCTTTCTTAAAGGCATTGGACATGATCCAATGCCCCTTGAAAAAGTGATATTCGAAATTAGGGATTTTTTTCTTCCTATTTTTATTGAAAATAATGCCCAAGTCGCAGGCATCAGCCAATGATTGTCGGAGCTATACTCCTTCCATCTCAATCGCTATTACCACCGTTTCTTCCATGACCTCCATCTAGACCTAGTACGCCTTTTTGACCATCTTGACCATTTAGAGCGTCCATACCCCCATAAGCATGAGAGCCGTGTTCACCATCTTTAGCTCGAGCAGATCCATAAACATTCAATTTTTCTAAATCGCACTTTTTTGTGTCATATGCCGTCATAGAAATAGAGGGTATAAGCATCAATCCAAATGCTATTGCGGAAACAACCTTTCTCTTCATTTTTAATCCTTTGCAAATTGTCAATGCAGAAGATTGTCGATTCCAGCTTCTGTCAGTCTAAATACTGTCCATTCAGACATGGGGACAGCACCGATCTTTTTGTAAAAATTGATCGCTCGCTCATTCCAATCCAAAACCCACCATTCCACGCGCCCACAATCCCGTTTTTTTGCGAGCTTGCAGATTTCCTTGAGCAACGCCTCCCCATATCCTTTTCCTCTGACGTCTTCTCGGATATAAAGATCCTCGATGTAGACCCCCTTTCTTCCTAAAAAAGTGGAAAAGTTATGGAAAAATAGGACGAAGCCGACGGGATTCCCATTTTCTTCTGCAATCAGAACTTCGGGGGCTTTTGGGTCTTCAAAAAGACTTTTATGTAGTGTTTTTTCATCTGCCACTACCTGATCGAGAAGTTGTTCAAAATCTGCTAATTCTCGGATCATTTGCAAGATGAGGCCTGTGTCACTTGGAGTCGCAAACCGCGCACAGAAATCTTCATTAGAATAACTTGCCATCATTGGGTCCTTTTTCAGTTCACTTAGGGATCGTCCAAAACTATACCATACCCGATCCCAAACTTCAATGGCACGATCTGGAAGGTCAGAAACACCAAACACAATTAGATTAAAACAAAATAGTTGAACAGAAAAAACAAAACCAGATAAAACAAAACTAAGTGCGCTTTCAATATGTTAGGAGAAATTCATGCTTGGTACAATTCTTATCGTTATATTAGTATTATTGCTTATTGGAGCCTTTCCGAGGTGGGACTACAATAACCACTGGGGATATGCTCCCTTTAGTGGATTGACTCTCGTGTTGATCATCATCTTGATCCTCTGGTTACTAGGCGTCATTTAACAGGTCAACTGTGCTTGCAAACAAACACCCCATCGCTTCTCGATGGGGGTGTTTCTCCTTGCCTTTTAAAGTCTCCCTTGGGTATAAGCTCTATTCTGTCTTTTAACCTTATAAGAGTCTTGGCATGGCACAATATAGCACTGGCGATCTTCGGGGTGGTTTCAAAGTCGAGGTCGAATCGGAACCCTACACTGTCATCTCTAACGAATTCGTAAAACCGGGGAAAGGTCAGCCTTTCAACCGGATTAAGCTCAAACATCTCTTGACAGGCCGCGTGGTCGAAAAGACGTTTAAATCGGGCGATAAGGTCGGTGTTGCTGATGTCGAGGAGCACAAAATGCGCATGCTCTACAAAGAATCAGATGGCGTCATCTTGATGGATGAGAAAACCTTTGAACAGATCACCCTCCCCCTCTCCATGCTGGGTGGCAATGAGCAGTGGCTCATGGAAGAGGTCGTTTACGACATCATCTTCTACAAAGGCCAACCGATCGATCTGATCCCTCCGACTTTCATGGAGATGAAGATCGTAGAGGCGCCTCCAGGCTTGCGCGGTGATACGACAGGACGCGTGCTGAAAGCCGCCGTTACAGAGAGCGGTGCCAAAGTTCAAGTTCCTATCTTCATCGAAGAGGGAGAAACGATTAAAGTAGATACGCGCACGGGTGAATACGTCTCTAGAGTGTAATCTACGCAAGCGCGCGCTTCTGCTCAAACAAGCGCGCGCTTTTTTCGAGGAAAGAGATGTCCTCGAAGTCGACTGTCCCGCTCTCTCCCCTGCGGCTCCCCTCGATCTTCACATCGATGTCATGAAAGTCTTGAATCCAGATGGATCGACGGGATACCTACATACTTCGCCAGAATACGGGATGAAACGGCTCCTCGCAGCCGGCAGTGGCGACATCTACCAAATCAGCCATGTCTTTCGGGAAGGAGAAGTCGGGCCTCTGCACAATCCAGAGTTTATGATGGCCGAGTGGTACCGCATCGGTTTTTCCCTGGAGCAGATGATCGAAGAGACCCTCGCTTTCATCGCTCTCTTCTTTCCAGAGCCCCTCCCCATCGTTCAGATGAGCTACCGTCAATTGCTGCAGCACTTTCTTTCCATCGACTACCTCACTGTAACCCCGGCAGACCTGATCGCCTGTGCGAAACAACACTCTTTAGATGTC
This sequence comes from uncultured Verrucomicrobiae bacterium, assembly GCA_963818965.1. Lineage (GTDB taxonomy): Bacteria > Chlamydiota > Chlamydiia > Chlamydiales > Rhabdochlamydiaceae > JAZJZV01. The sequence continues at coordinate 48,874 of CAWFUG010000010.1, forward strand.
CCGCCTGATGCTGTCACCTGGGACCGCGATACCCTCCTTCAAATGCTCATCAGCTTTCTGATCGAGCCCCAATTGGGACAAGACGACCTCTTCGTCCTCACCGACTTCCCCGCCTCCCAGGCCGCCCTTTCTCAAACCACACGGCTCGATACGGGAGAGGTAATTGCCCAACGATTCGAGGTGTACGCCCAAGGGATGGAGCTCGCCAATGGCTATGGAGAACTGACCGACCCTGTCGAGCAAAGAAGGCGTTTTGAGAAAACTAATGAGGCAAGACAGCGCGCAGGGAAAGATGTTTTGAAAATCGATGAGCCTTTTTTAAGAGCGCTCGAACAGGGGTTACCCGACTGCTGCGGAGTCGCCGTCGGCTTCGATCGGCTCGTCCTCCTCAACTCGGGAGAAAAAACGTTGCAAAACATCCTCCCCTTCCACTGGAACAACGCTTAAGGAGCACAATAAAAACTCTCTCTGTGGTTTCCCATCTCTGTGGTGATATTTTTTTTACCACAGAGATGGGAAACCACAGAGAGAGATTGTATAGAGAAAACCTATTCGAACCCTCTGTGTTTCGCTTGTGCTTATTAATGAAACTTCTGCACGATGGGGTAGCGGCGCCCTACGCTGAAGGCGCGGCCTGTCACGCGGATGCCCGGCGGGGCTTGTCGGCGCTTGTATTCTGCTAAATGGATCCGATGGACGAGATCGTGCGCCACCTCTACGGGCACATCGTATTTCTCTGCGATCTCTTCAGGGGAGAGGAATTCCTCGACATAGCCACGCACGACTTTGTCGATGACCGGGTACTCGGGGAGCGAATCAGTGTCTTTTTGATTAGGTCTCAGTTCTGCAGAAGGAACCTTTTCGATGGTCGTATGGGGAATGATCTCCTTTTCTCGATTGATCCAATGCGCGAGCTGATAGACCTGCTCCTTCGTGACGTCGGAAATCACGCCGAGCCCTCCACACATATCTCCGTACAAAGTGCAATACCCCAATGCCATCTCGCTCTTATTCCCGGTACTCAGCACGATATAGCCCAACTTGTTCGAGAGCGCCATCAGAATCAGACCGCGGATCCGCGCCTGGAGATTCTCCTCAGTGCTGTCGGGGCCTTTTCCTTGAAAGTGGGGCTCCAAAAGATTTAGAAAATCTTGGAAGGGCTGTTCAATGGGAACAGAGAGTAATTCGATCTCTAAATTAGAGCAGAGCTTTTCCGCATCGGCCACACTGCCAGAAGAGCTGTAGCGAGAAGGCATGCTGACCCCGAGGACATTTTCTTTGCCCAAAGCATCGACTGCGATACAAGCGACCAGCGCAGAATCAATCCCTCCTGAAAGACCAATACATCCCTTCTTAAATCCCTGTTTATGGAAGTAATCGCGCACTCCTAATACGAGCACTTGGTAGAGATCGCTTAGAGGGTCCAGGAAAAACGGACAAGAGTGGTAAGGAGCTTCGAGATCGACGATCATCTCATCCTCTTCATACCCTTTGGCGATTTGCCGCAAACGCCCTTCTGCATCGACGAAGAGACTATATCCATCGAAGATGAGCTGATCATTGCCACCCACCTGACAGCAATAGACGACAGGAGCATGGAGCGTCTTGGCGCATTTGCTACACACCTTCACGCGGACATCGGGCTTTTGGAATTTGTAAGGGGAAGCTGAGAGGTTGAGGATCAGCGTAGGTTTTAAAGGGACCAGATCGAGCACGGGATCACGCGCATAGTTGGTATAGCCGACATATCCTGCATGCTGCCAAATGTCTTCGCAGATCAAGATAGCAATCCGCTCTCCCTTGTACTCCCAAATCGGCGTCCGCGTACCGGGCTCGAAATAACGCCTCTCGTCGAAGATATCGTAAGTGGGCAAAAGCCGCTTATCCTCAAATCCCAGCAGCTTGCCATCTTGAATGACAGCTGCGCTATTGAAGAGGGGCTTTTCTCCTCCAGAGGAATTCCAGCGTACCAGACCTACTACGACCATCAAACCTTTTGAAGCCTCGATGATTTTATCCAAATATTTTTGCTGACTATCGATGAATGTCGGATGTAAAAGAAGATCTTCAGGGAGATAGCCACAAAGAGCGAGCTCAGCAAAGAGGACGATGTCGATTTTTTGCCGTTTGGCATTCTCAATTGTTTTAATGATTTTTTGAGCGTTCCCCTCCAAATCCCCGATGATGGGATTGAGCTGAGCGACTAAAATACGCATAATATCTCCCTATACTTGACAGCTACCGCACAGCTCTATTATGCTCGAAATCTCTTAAATTATCTACATTATTGAGGAAGACATGACGACTGGGACGCTTAACATCCATACAGAAAATATTTTACCCATCATTAAAAAATGGCTTTACTCTGATAAAGAAATTTTTATACGGGAGCTGATTTCTAACGCGTGTGATGCGATTCAAAAGTGCCGCGTTCTGCGCGAACACGGGGTCCTCTCCGTCTCCGATGAGACCTTCCGGATCGATCTCGAGATCGATAAAAAGGAGCGCACCCTGAAATTCACCGACAATGGGATCGGGATGACGAGTGAAGAAGTCGTGCAATATATCGCACAAGTCGCCTTTTCAGGAGCCGAGGATTTTCTCAGCAAATACACCACCCAAAATGAAGGGGATCAAATCATCGGTCACTTCGGCTTGGGATTCTACTCCGCTTATATGGTCGCAGAGCACGTCACCATCGACACCCTCTCCTTCCAAGAACAGGCAAAACCCGCCCGCTGGAAATGCGATGGATCAGCGACATACACTCTAGAGGAAGGCTCCCACTCGACTCGGGGCACGGAAATTACCCTATCGATCGACAAAGAGAGCGATGAATTTCTCGAAGAAGAGCGGATCCGTTCGATCCTCAAACAGTACTGCGCGTTTCTCCCTTTCCCCATCTTCTTAAACGGAACCCGCATCAACCACAAGCCTCCCCTTTGGCTCGAAAAAAGCTCCCAATGCACCGACCAAGACTACCTCGAATTCTACCGCGCACTCTATCCTTTAGAACCCGATCCCCTCTTTTGGATCCACCTCAATGTCGATTATCCTTTCCATCTGCAAGGGATTCTCTACTTCCCCAAAATCACTTCCCGTTTCGACTGGAACCAAAATACGATTAAGCTCTTTTGCAACCGCGTGTTCGTCTCTGATAATTGCAAAGACCTCATTCCCGATTATTTGATGATCTTACGAGGTGCCCTCGACAGCCCCGATATTCCTCTCAATGTCTCCCGCAGCACGCTCCAAATGGATAAGACAGTGCGCCAACTCGCACAACACATCTCGAAAAAGATCACCGATCGTCTGAGTGCTCTCTATACAACAGAGAAAGAGAAGTTCTACGAAGCTTGGGAAAATATCGAGATGATCGTGAAATTGGGAATCCTCCAAGATGAAAAATTTTACGAAAGAGCCAAAGAGTTCATCATTTGGAAAAACCATGCTAAGGAATGGACTACTCTCACCGACTATCTCGAGCGCAATCGAGAAAAACACAAAGGAAAAATCTTCTATACCGCTGACGATCACAACGCGAGCCTGCTCAACCTCTATCGCGACCAAGGGATCGAAATTCTCTATGCATCCTCCCCTATCGATGCACCACTCATCAGCTTTTTAGAGAGCAAATTAGAAGATGTCACCTTCCAGAGAATCGATGGAGCCATCGACTCGAGCATCCTCGATCCGACGCGAGAAAAGACACTTCTCGATGCAGATGGAAAAACGCAAGCTGTTAAAATTGCCGATTGTATCCGGCATCATCTCGATACCCCAGACGTAAAAATTGAAGCGAAGAGCCTGCAGAGCGACAAGACCCCTGGATTTTTAGTGATCGATGAAGCGGTGCGCCGAATGCGCGAGACATTTGCTCTGACGCAGCAGACGCTCCCTTCCCATTTCGCACAACCGGAAACGCTCGTCGTTAACACAAATAACACCTTGATCCAATCGATCTATCGACTGGAAAATACAAATCCAGAACTTTCCAAGGAGATGACTCAACACCTCTACGACGTGATCCGGCTCTCGCAACGCAACCTCGACCCAAGCGTTTTACCCGCTTTTATCGAGCGGTCGCATCAGCTTCTTGAGAAACTCGCGGATATAAATAAGTAGAATCGAAGAATCTCCCTCGATTATCAAGTGCCTCGATAGAGGCACTTTCCTCTCTTAAGGTCACGACGCACACGGCATTGATCTTCTTACTCTTTTCCAGATACCACTCTTGTCTTATTTTCCGAGGGCGCACTCCCCAAGAGCCATCTCCCATATAGAGCACACCTTCTGGATCCACCTTCCCCTCTTTGATCCGAAACGTTCTCTTATACGCGTGGTTGTGGTTCTCAAAGGCAGCATTCAAGTGATACCGCTCGAAGAGCGGAACCCAATTCTCCCGGATTTGAGTCGGTGTAGAGCCAGTGTAAGAGTAAGCAGAAGGGTAAGCGCCGATGTGGTATACCGCCAACGTGTAGGGGATCGCCTCACGCGTCGTTAACTGTTCTTCCAACCACTGCGTCTGCTGTCCTTGAATGTGAAATCCATGCCCCGTATCGAGTAAAACCAAACTCAAGTAATCGCCACAATCCAAGGTCCGATAAGGCAATCCTTTACCTGGAAGGGCAAAGAGTTGATAAAAATAGGGAATCTGATGGCCGAAGCTCAAAGAGAGACCTCGGATATCGTGATTGCCCAAAACAGGTAACAGCGGGATCAATCTTCCCTCAGGAGTCACGAGCTGCCTCTTCCACTCTTTTAAGAATTTTCTCCACCGGCGGATTTCCCAATCTTTTCCCTTAAAAAATGTCCGAAAGCCATTGGTATAAGCGATATCCCCTCCTACCACGACAAAATCAGGGGAACACTTAGCGATCTCTGCATTCATCCTCTGAAAGCTCTTGAGATACAAATAAGCATCGCCTCCGATGACGAACTTCACGGGATGGGAGAGATCCTTTGGCAATGTCTTGAAACGATAGATCTCCCTATTTGGGCTCAATTGAAATTCATAAGGACAATCTGCCTCTAGCGCATCCAACTCGACGGTGTGTACCAAGATATTGGTCTTAGAAAGCAGAGAAGATAAGCCCTGGGACTCTTGCCAAGTACTCTCCCCCTCTTTTCGGTAGTTGACCTGTGACAGCACCGCTTTATCGCTCGTGTGCCACTGGATCGTCATCGTCGAGGTAGGATCGTGGATCCATGTCAAATAGAGAACAGAAGGTGCGCTCGCTTCTACAGAAAGACAAAAAAGCACGCCGAAGAAAAAAAATAAGTAGCGCACGAAAAACCTATGTAATTTTACCACAGAGAGAGGAAACCACAGAGAGGAAATTTTTTAAACAGTTTTTCTGAACCAGCATGAAAATACTTAAAAAATTTCCCCCTCTGTGGCTCCCCCTCTCTGAGGTAAAATTCGACTATTTATGCAACAATACTGTAAGGCTTATAACCCATGCGAAAACCGCAACGGACGTTGCGGTTTTAAGACTAGAAAACTAACGGGTCTCTACTTCGACGACCTTATCTGTTTTTTCTTCTGCTGCAGGCTGAACATCGGTAATCGCTGCCTTCAAGATTTCCATCTTCGCTCCCTCGTAAAGAGAGACGATGATCGTCGTTTCTTGAACTTTAACCACAGTGCCGATGATCCCCATTGCCGTGACGCGATCCCCTTTTTTCAAAGAGCTGCGCACCTGTTCCATCTGCTTGCGTCTTTTTTGTTCAGGGCGCCACAGAATGAAATAGAAGAACACGAGAGCAACGCCGATCATAATCACCGTCTGCATCATTCCACCCCCCTGCGCAGGAGCTGCATCTTGAGCAAATAGGGGAGCTGAGCCCATTAAAGGGAGAAGGAAAAATTTTTTTGTCATATAAACGTCCTTAAAAATTCATTGAAAAAACCTCTTCTCAGCTTGCCCTAAACTCCAGGCAAAAGCAAGAGAAATGTCTACCAGTATCAGCTTTTCCTCAAAAAAGCGACCGTCTCTACGTGCATCGTGTGGGGGAACTGGTCGACAGGCTGTATCTTGACGACAGAATACCCGTGAGCGAGCAATTCTTTGAGATTTTCCACCTGAGTCAGAGGATTACAGGAGATGTATAAAATTTCAGGACTCTGCAACTGAGTTAAATGAGAAAGAGCCTTTGCATCTAAACCCGTACGCGGGGGGTCGACAATGATCAAATCGGGACTCTCCTTCAATTTTTGCAATTCATCTCCGACATCGCCACAGATCACCTCCAAATGATCGATCCCATTGAGCTCCCGATTGACCTGAGCATCGAAACAAGCATAAGGATTCAGCTCGATAGCCGTCACTCGACGCGCTCTAGAAGCGATCGCCATCCCCAAAGTCGCTGTCCCTGCATAGAGATCCAAGACGTGATTCTTCTCCGTGTCAATACACTTCAGAGCCTCCGCATAGAGCCGCTCTGCCTGAAATGTATTCGGTTGAAAAAAGGAAGTGGGACTGACCTTAAAATGCAATTCCACTTCAGAATCGCATTTAGAATTTAGAGGAAGCCGCAGTGTCTCCTTTAAATGATCAGGCCCTGACAGATGCATCTCGAAAAATTGCGTCGGGGACCCCTTTTGCAATTGCTGGATCCGCAAAAAAAGGCTCAAAGTAGGCCAGTCTTGCTCGGGAACCGTCGCCCGCACCGCTTCTACAAACCCTTTCAAATGGGTCTGGTTCAACGCAAACAGCGGGTTGCCAGAAACCGTGAGCATCGCCAATTTATGCCCCGTTCTCAACCCCTCGCGCACTGTCAACGTCCTCAAACTGCCCGTATCATTCATCCGATAGGCAGATAGATCCGTTCCCTCCCACCATTTTCTCACACCACCTACCACCTGAGAAAACCAAGGAGAGACCAGATGACATTCAGAGAGATTGAAGACGTGCCCCCGAGTCCCTGCTAAAACGAGCCCTAAAAAGCGCTCTCCTGCCTTCGTCTGAGAAAAAGAGAACTCCATTTTATTGCGGTAGGCCCAAGGATTCAGACACGGCAGAATCGGAGAAACAGAATCAAAGACAGGAGCAAAAACTCCTTCCAACCAACGCTGCTTTTCTCTTAGCTGCGCTCCATAATCCATCTGCTGCCAGACACACCCTCCACACTGAGGCGCATGCGCACAGCGCACGGGAACCCGATCAGAAGAAGGCTCGAGAATTTGCAGCAAATCAGCCCGCCACTTTCCCCGCTTCTTTTTCCATAACTTGACTTTGAGGGAATCCCCTGGAACCGCGCCGATGACCTCGACGAGACTGGGGCCATGGGAACCACGTCCCCAGCCCTTGGCATTGAAATGTGTGATGGATAGATCGATCTCTTGTTCCCGTACCATAAGGGCACCAGAATACCACTCTCAAGCGCTTTCTACAATCCTTTCTTGGTTACAGAGAGCGATTCCTTCCGATACATCTTAGAAATTTTAGCAAACCGAATCGTCGCCATCCGCACTCTCTGTGCTGCGGCGAGATTCCCCTTCATCGCCTTTTCCAAATCCTTCTCCAATGCGCGCAAGTGTTGCCGCATCAAATTGACCGTCTCATTTAAAGCCATCCGCCCCTCCCAACTAACTCACTCATTTTAATTATAGCAATTATTTGTATTTTCAAGAATATCTCAAGATAGACATACTCAAGAATCAAGACCTCTTTTCTTTCCTCTCTGTGGTTTCCCATCTCTGTGGTAAAAAATATTATCCCCACAGAGAGGAAAGAAAAACACTCCGAGTGGATCCATGCTCTGTTATATCGATGGCGCCTTCTTCTCTCAAGAGGAGGCTAAGATCTCCGTTCTCGACCTCTCCATCCTGCGCGGATTTGGTGTGTTCGACTATGTGCGCACTTACGGAGGCCGCCCCTTTCACCTCGAAGACCACCTCCTCCGCCTCCAGTCCTCCGCTGACCATCTTGGGCTCCCCCTACCCAAAACACTCCCTGAAATCGAAGCGATCGTCACAGAGCTCCTCCTTAAAAATCCCTTCCCTGAATCGAATATCAAAATTCTCCTTACAGGAGGCGTTAGCCACGATCACTTTACCCCTGTACAGAGCTCCCTCATCGCCTTTAATTATCCCTTCATTCCCTTCCCCGAACACCACTATATAAAGGGGATCGACGTCATCACGACCTCGCTAGCACGCACGTTCCCCACCACAAAAACACTCCACTATGCACCGGGAATCTCCGCCCTCCAAAAAAACCAAGCCCATGACGCCCTCTATCTCAATCCACGCCGCGAAATCCTCGAATCGACTACATGTAACTTTTTCGCAATCAAAAAAGGGACCCTCATCACCTGCTGCTCAGAGGAAATCCTTTCAGGGATCACCCGAAAAATCGTCCTCCAGCTGACCAATGGAAAAATTCCCCTAGAAAAACGCTCCCTCCACTATGATGAAATCCCCGACATCGATGAAGCATTCCTGACTTCTACCTCCAAAGAGGTCCTCCCCATACGCACCATCGATGCCCGTCCCATCGGAAATGGATCCCCCGGACCTCTCACAAAACACATCTTAGCCCTATTTCGTGCCTATACGCGTATTCAGCTATAGACAAGGAATGCTGACTTTTGGTAGACTTACTCCCAAGTAAATCTTTAATTAGGTTCTAGTTAGAGGGTTTACCCAGGGCCCTGAGGGGAAATGAGACAAATCTCATTGACACTCAAGACCTTAAAGTTTGTTGATACCGTGTTTTGTTTCCTGCGTACAGTCGCAAGAGCGCAATCCCGCTTCAACTTTAAATAGAAAACGACTTAACTCCTCACCGAATAAAAGGGGATACGGGAACGCAAGTTTCTCACGATCAAAGAGTTAAGCATTAGGTGTATTTTTTGGAGAATTTATGAATCAAGAGTTAAATAAGAAATTGTACGTTGGAAGCCTGCCTTTCAGTACGACTGAAGAAGAACTTCAGGACCTGTTTTCTGCATACGGCCCGATCGTTTCGGTTCGCGTCGTTTCAGACAAATTCACAGGAATGTCAAAAGGTTTTGGCTTTGTTGAGATGGAAAATGAAGAGGATGCTCAAAAGGCAACCGAAAATCTCAACGGATCCAACTACAACGGACGCACTCTCGTCGTCAACCCAGCACGCCCAGAAGTTCCTCGCGGAGGAGGAGCTCGAAGCGGTGGTGGTCCACGTGGTGGTGGCGGCGGCGAACGCGGCGGATATCGCGGCGGATACAACGATCGCGGTGGATACCGTGGTGGGGATCGCAGTTAGTAATCCCCTCGCAGTGAGTAAAGTCTAAATCATTATACTCTATCTCATTCAAGGCCAAGAGGTTAATTTCTCTTGGCTTTTTCTTTTTTACCTCCCCGCCCTAAAAGTTTAAAATTTATTTTCCATTGAATCGAATAGTTGAAAACTGTTAATATTAATTAACAGAAAATAAACAACTTATTAAATATTAAACTAACAAAGGCGTTATTATGTCAATCACTTACAACAACACAAAGAGAACAAGTAGATGCTCTACAGCACCTCTACAGCACCTCTGCACCAAAGCGGAAAAACAGCGGGACAATTGTCCCAAATTCTGCATGCTCCTCACACAGATCCACCCGCTTTTCGAGGAATTACGGAAAGAAAATCTACCCGAAAGCGAAGAGATCTCTCAGCTATCTGAGCGAGTCACAAGCTTGCAGCTTGCGACTTTTAACTTGCAGGGGCTGTGTGAAATTCAAGAGATTGCGTTCTCATTCTTTTCCTACTTGTCGTCTCAAGAGAGAATCCCCGTTCTCTGCGTGAACAAAGACTGGAATGCTGCATTTCAAGAATTTGCAAAAGTGGAGACCCACAATACAGTAACAGCGCATCTAGACTGCTTAAAACACAACCTAAATGTATTAGATGCTCACCTAAATAGCTTTCCCGATCGCGAAACCGCCTCCTCCATCCGATGCCTTATTCACAATAGCCAAAGGAACCTTCAAAATTTCAACCGTGCGCATTGGTACTCAGAAAATAAATGGAGTGTTTTCGATGTGGAAGATCTTGAAACGGACATACAAAGTACCCTTGCCAATGCGCTTAAAGCAGTGGAGCCTCAAAACTGCAATGCCCTCCTTTCTTGCATTGAAAAAGACCACCCCTCTGCTTTTTTCGAATCCTTACGATTCCTTATTCCCCTTTTTAGCGAGTTGGATCAGCCCAATCTTTCAAATGAACGCCTTTATGATATTGTTACAATTTTGATCGATTACGAACAATTCGGGAAAGCCTATGAACAAATCCCCCTGATAGATGCAAAATACACCCGTCGAGAGGCAGCCCAGGATCTTATCAGGAACTTGGCCAGAGTGGGAAGACTTAACAATGCTTTAGAGCTCGCCCAGATATTGCTAACCGATCCTGCAAGGTGGCTCCCTCAAGAAGACGACTCCTTACCAGGTATGTATGTTACATGTGTTTCAATTCTATGGCAACAACAACGTTTTAATAAAGCCATTGAAGTGATCTCAATCATCAAACAATATCCCTATCAGCACAACAGAGGAATTAACACCATAGTTGAAGCGTTAGCCGATAAACACCTCTTTAAAAAAGCCATTGAGACAGCTCTTATGGCCAGTACCCCAGACACCCAGATAACCGTGCTGTTGAAAATCCTTCCCCTCCAAATCGAATTAAACAAATTTGCAGAAGCTGTAGAAACTGTACTTATTCTGAAAAAATTGATTCTAGAAATCGCAGAAGATCCTAAACTAAAAGAAGTAACATCTGAAAAAACTGTCTCATGCGCTGGCTTTATTATGAAAATACCTAGTAAATATTTCAAAGAAAAGGGAACTGATAAAATGACTCAGCTCTCGATTAATGAACTCCTATCCATCGCAGAAAAAAAGATGCAAATCGGGGAATTTGCCATTGCCACACAAATCTCAAAGCTGATCCCTGCTAATAATAAAGAAGCTCATGCGCAATTGACAAACTTATTTGAAACATACTTCTAGTAGGACACCTTAAAAATAAAAAAGGATACACATCATGTCATCATCTTGCGGATCGCTTACAACAAAACAGAGGGCACAAATCGATGCGCTCAAAGAGCTCTGTACCCAAGCAGAAGACGCATCCGGCAATCAATCTGATTTCAATGCGCGTGCTACCCAGCTCTATGCAGCAGTAAAGAGTGCCGAGAAGTTATGGAATGAAGAGCCTCTACCTTCTATCGAAGAAGTGGCTCTCTTAGCGGAAAGGATCGAAATCATTCAGCTCAGGGCTTTCGACTTGCCAGGGATGTGTGAGGTCAAAGAGATTGCTTTTAGCTTCTTTTTCTCCTTGTCGCCTCAAGACAGAATCTCCTTTCTCTATGTAAATAAAGACTGGAATGCGGCGTTTCAGGAATTTGCACAAATGGAGACCCATAATAAAGTAACAGCGCATTTGGGATGCTTAAAACACAATCTAGCTGTATTAGATGCGCATCTAGGTGCTCCTCTCGATCAAGAGACCGCCTCCTCCGTCCGATGGCTCATTCGCAATCCCATCCAAAGAACCCTTCAAAATTTCAATCATAGCGCATGTTTACCAAACACAGAACTGGAGTGTTTTCGACGTGGAAGATGTGGAAGCGGACGTCAAAGAGACTCTCAGCCATGCACTGAAACCGCTAGGTCCTGAAAAAGTTAGTCGAATTCTTCGATTCCATTCCCAAAAAACACACTTCTGCTTTTTTTAAATCCTTACAAAATCTCACTAGCTGTTACATCGGAATAGACCAGCATCCCGACCCAAAAGAAGCAAGAGTCTTCTATTTTCCTGTATTGACTGCACTAAACGCCTTCGGAAAAGTCTATGAATTCATTTTGAACAAAGACCTAGGTCCCTGGAATCGAGTCTCCTGTGTGACGCTCTTGTCAGGCTTGACTCCATTAGGTAGATATGAAGAGGCCTTCAATCTCGTCCGAATAGCGACGGTAGATCCACAACAACTGGATCTCACTGCAGAACAAGGAAAAGAACTATGCTTTCAATTTATTAAAATCCTATGCAAGGAAGGACGTTTTAATAAAGCTTTTGAAACGCTTGAACTGATTCGGGATGTATCGAACAGACATTATCTAGAAGGAATTAAGACCCTTGTCGAATCATTAGGCCAGAGAAGGCTCGCTAAGAGAGCTAGGGAGATCGCACTCCTGTATCCTGATCAAGAAAAACGGATCCTACTCCTTTTGAGGATCGCCCAACAGTCCAACTTAATAGGACGAGAAAAATTTACAGAAGCAGCTGAGCTCATACTCTCAATTAAAACGCAGCTTTCAGAATTTAAAGACTCAGCAATGAAATTTGAAAAAACCTGGTGGCTTAAATACGCCACTTTGATTCACAACACTCCTCAGGAATCCTTAGAAAAGGTAGGGCTTAGAAAGACGCGAGAACTCGAATCAATCGCGAACCAATTGTTAAGCAAAAAACATTTCAAGGAAGTGGAACAGATCTTAGACTGGATCCCCGCTAAAGAGAGTGAAGCGCGCTAGCGTATTTCTACTCTTCTTGCACGTCGTTCAGGAGCTCTTTTTTCAGAAATTTAACCCCATAAAAAAACCCCAGTAACTTTGCAGCTACTGGGGTCGGTTGAAAAAAGCTTGGCGGCGACCTACTCTCCCGTACTCTTGAGCACAGTACCATCGGCGATGAAGGGCTTGACTTCTGAGTTCGGTATGGGATCAGGTATTTCCCCTTCTCCATTGCCACCAAGACAAGATCGTCGAATAAAATTAGAAAGTCTTCACTTATGAAAATTGACGCTTGAGATTCTTATATTTTACCACATTGGTGCTCATAATTAACAGCACCTACAATGACTCAATCCCTAGATCCTAGGAATCATGCCATTGAGGAAAAATAAAGTGATCAAGCCAATGGACCTATTAGTATTGGTCAGCTCAACGCATTGCTGCGCTTACACACCCAACCTATCAACCCTGTCATCTTCAGGGGGTCTCATAGGGATACTTTATCTTGAAGGAGGCTTGGCGTTTAGATGCTTTCAACGCTTATCCTTTCCGAACATAGCTACCTGGCTATGCACTTGGCAGTACAACCAGCACACCATTGGTCCGTCCACTTCGGTCCTCTCGTACTAGAAGCAGCTCTTCTCAAGTATCCTGCGCCCACAACAGATAGGGACCAAACTGTCTCACGACGTTTTGAACCCAACTCGCGTACCGCTTTAATTGGCGAACAGCCAAACCCTTGGGACCTTCTCCAGCCCCAGGATGCGATGAGTCGACATCGAGGTGCCAAACCGCCACGTCGATATGAACTCTTGGTGGCGATAAGCCTGTTATCCCCGGAGTACCTTTTATCCGTTAAGCGACGGCGATTCCACTTTCTACCGCCGGATCACTAAGCCCTACTTTCGTATCTGCTTGACTTGTTGGTCTCGCAGTTAACCTACTTTATACCTTTACGCTCGATTCGTGATTGCCAACCACGATGAAGTAAGCTTTGGACTCCTCCGTTACTTTTTAGGAGGATACCGCCCCAGTCAAACTGCCCGTCTGACATTGTCCGCATCCCAGTTTCATGGGACTGCGTTAGATTTTCGACTCCCCAAGACCAGTATTTCAACGTTGAATCCACGAACCCTGACGAGCCCGTTTCATTTTCTCCTGGTTATCCTACACATGGAAAGTCAAAAGCCAATATCAGAGTACAGTAAAGGTTCACGGGGTCTTTCCGTCTTGTTGCGGGTAAACGGCATCTTCACCGCTACTACAATTTCACCGAGTCTCTCGTTGAGACAGTGCCCAGATCGTTAGGCCATTCGTGCAGGTCGGAACTTACCCGACAAGGAATTTCGCTACCTTAGGACCGTTATAGTTACGGCCGCCATTCACCAGGGCTTTAATTCAATGCTTCGCCTTGCGACTAACATCTCCTTTTGACCTTTTGGCATTGGGCAGGCTTCACACCATATACGTCGTCTTAGACGACTTTGCATAGTGCTGTGTTTTTGTTAAACAGTCGCCTGGGCCATTTCTCTTCGACCCGACTCCCCAGTGACCGCGAAGGTCACAACGTCATCGGGTCCCTCTTCTCCCGAAGTTACGAGGGTAATTTGCAGAGTTCCTTAACGAGAGTTATCTCGCGCGCCTGAGAATATTCATCCCACCCACCTGTGTCGGTTTTGGTACGGTCGCCTTGAACGATTAGAGACTGTTTCTTGGAAGTTTCGCGCTTTGCCATCGGTTCCCCCGTAGGTTCCCCTTGTCCAACACCTGGCTTTCCGCTTGCGGATTTACCTACAAGCCCACCTCATGTCGAAACGGACATCCAATAGTCCGCGCACTTAACTTACTTCGTCATCCCATCATCATTGTCTACGGCGGCGCAGGAATATTTAACCTGCTTCCCATTACCTACGCTTTTCAGCCTCGGCTTAGGGTCCGGCTAACCCAGGGAAGACGAACTTTACCCTGGAAACCTTAGGTTTTCGGCGAGGAAGATTTTCACTTCCTTTATCGTTTACTCATGCCATGCATCCTCACTAGTATGCGCTCCAATGCTCCTTACGGTACATCTTCTCCGCACATACTACGCTCTCCTACCGCGCACTATTTCTAGTGCACCCGTGATTTCGGCTCTATGCTTTAGTCCCGTCTATTATCGGCGCAAAGTTTCTCGATTGGTGAGCTGTTACGCACTCTTTAAATGATGGCTGCCTCTAAGCCAACATCCCAACTGTCTTTGAAACTTCACTTCCTTACTCACTTAGCATAGAATTTGGGGCCTTAATCGACGATCTGGGCTGTTCCCCTTTTGACTATGAAGCTTATCCCCCACAGTCTATCTCCCAGCTGCTTTCCCGGTATTCGGAGTTTGGTTCCCTTCGGTAAGACGGTAGTCTCCCTTGTGGATCCAGTGCTCTACCCCCGAGTCAGTTTTGCTGAGGTTAACCCTAAAGTTATTTCGAAGAGAACAAGATATCTCCAAGTTTGATTGGCCTTTCACCCCTATCCACAGCTCATCTAAGGCTATTTCAACAGACACTAGTTCGGACCTCCACAAGGTGTTACCCTTGCTTCATCCTGGCCATGGATAGATCACTTGGTTTCGTGTCTAAGACATATGACTATACGCGCTATTCACACTCGCTTTCGCTTAGGCTCCAGAACGCACGTCCCTTAACCTTGCCATATATCTTAACTCGCTGGCTCATCATGCAAAAGGCACGCCGTCAGCCATTCTCCTAAAAGGAGCATAGGCCTTCGACCGTTTGTAAGCTGTTGGTTTCAGGTTCTATTTCACTCCCCTAACAGGGGTTCTTTTCACCTTTCCCTCGCGGTACTTGTTCACTATCGGTTATCGATGAGTATTTAGCCTTGGAGGGTGGTCCCCCCAGATTCAGACCGGATTTCCCGTGCCCGGTCCTACTCAGGTGCCAATCTCGCCAAATTTCTCCTTTCGTCTACGGGGCTCTCACCCTCTCTGGCCGACCTTTTCATGTCGTTTAACTAGGTTCCATTTGACTTTATGACTGGTCCTACAACCCCGAGGATAAAATCCTCGGTTTGGGCTCTTCCCACTTCGCTCGCCGCTACTATGGGAATCTCTTATAGATTTCTTTTCCTCTGCCTACTGAGATGTGTCACTTCGGCAGGTCTCGCTTCCTTAACCTATGTATTCAGTTAAGGATGATGAGAGTTTCCTCTCAACGGGTTCCCCCATTCGGAAATCTCCGGGTCACTGTCTTTACCGACTCTCCGGAGCTTATCGCAGGTTTACGCGTCCTTCTTCGCCTATCGATACCAAGGCATCCGCCAACAGCCCTTAATAGCTTGATCACATAAAACTTTATGTATACTTTTCGCTATCAATTTGAGCTTTTCTTAGAACGACTTTCGTCGTCCTCAATTTTTTTCGCCAATGTTATGTAAAACATTTGATTCTCAAGCGCCAATTTTCATCAGTGAAATTGTGTTACAACATAATGAAAAAGACTCTTTGTGCTTTATATACACATTTCTTTGTTATTGATCGCATTTTATACTTTGATTTCTTTCTAACTTTATTCGACTTTCAAGATAACATTCTCTTTAACACCAGAAAAGAAGTGACGTGGGCAAAACAAAGCTTGTCTCAACCTTAAGGAACACTATGAGTATTGTCCTTTAAAGGAGGTGATCCAGCCCCACCTTCCGATAGGGCTACCTTGTTACGACTTCATCCCAGTCATCAGCCTTACCTTAGAAACCTCTCCCCTTGCGGTTAAGTCAGTGTCTTCGGATAAAACCAACTCCCATGATGTGACGGGCGGTGTGTACAAGGCCCTAGAACGTATTCACGACGTTGTTGCTGACACGTCATTACTAGCAATTCCAACTTCATGTAGTCGAGTTGCAGACTACAATCCGAACTGAGATCGGCTTTACGGATTTGCTCCACCTTGCGGTCTTGCAGCCTTCTGTACCGACCATTGTAGCACGTGTGTAGCCCCAGACATAAAGGCCATGCGGACTTGACGTCATCCTCACCTTCCTCCTAGTTAACCTAGGCAGTCTCACTAGAGTCCCCGCCATTACGCGTTGGCAACTAATGATAAGGGTTGCGCTCGTTGCGGGACTTAACCCAACACCTCACGGCACGAGCTGACGACAGCCATGCAGCACCTATACAGAAGTCCTTGCGGAACCCGACATCTCTGTCGGTTGCCTCTGCATTTCGAGCCTGGGTAAGGTTCTTCGCGTTGCATCGAATTAAACCACATGCTCCACTGCTTGTGCGGGCCCCCGTCAATTCTTTTGAGTTTCACCCTTGCGAGCGTACTCCTCAGGCGGTATACTTATCGCGTTAGCTTCGACACAGTCAGGGTTGAGCCTAACTACATCAAGTATACATCGTTTACGGCAAGGACTACCAGGGTATCTAATCCTGTTTGCTCCCCTTGCTCTCGCGCCTCAGCGTCAGGTATTAACTAGAAAACCGCTTTCGCCACAGGTGTTCTTCCACATATCTACGCATTTCACCGCTACACGTGGAATTCCGTTTTCTCCGTCAACCCTCAAGAATACGCAGTTTCAAATGCAGCACCGAAGTTGAGCTTCGGTATTTCACATCTGACTTACATTCCCGCCTACGCGCCCTTTACGCCCAATAATTCCGATTAATGCTTGCACTCTCCGTATTACCGCAGCTGCTGGCACGGAGTTAGCCGGTGCTTCTTTACGCAGTACCCTCAAGTCATATGGTTATTCACCATATTCTCTTGTTCCTGCGCGAAAGAGCTTTACAACCCGAAGGCCTTCATCGCTCACACAGCGTCGCTTCGTCAGGCTTTCGCCCATTGCGAAAGATCCTCGACTGCAGCCTCCCGTAGGAGTCTGGGCAGTATCTCAGTCCCAATGTTGGCGGTCAATCTCTCAATCCGCCTAGACGTCTTAGCCTTGGTGCGCCATTACCACACCAACTAGCTGATATCCCATGAACCTCTCTTCTACCGCAAGGCCCCTTTCAGAGTCCCCTACTTTGATATCCGGAAGTTATCCCTCCAGCACCTCATTCGGTATTAGCGGCCGTTTCCAGCCGTTATCCCCAGGTAAGAGGCAAGTTATTCATGTATTACTAACCCTTCCGCCACTAAGTCCCAGGTTACCCTAAGACTTCGTTCGACTTGCATGCCTCATCCACGCTGCCAGCATTCAATCTGAACCAAGATCAAATTCTCAAAGAAATAATCTTCGACAACTTGCCATTGAATTTAAAAAAATTTACAGGCAAATAAGTAAGTTAAACTCACTTATCCACACAAGCTTTATTTTGCTTGCACGTCACTTTTCTTCTGATGTTAAGAGAACTCGAGCCAATCTCCGTTGACTCTCTTCCGTTTTGATCTTCGCTTCCACTATTCTCAAAAGGAAATAGAGAACATACAAAA
>CAWFUG010000011.1:0-432723 GCA_963818965.1 uncultured Verrucomicrobiae bacterium
GTATATTGCCCCCCTGGGACAAAATAAGTTACCGATTGAGGATTTTCACTGAGTGTTTTTGCTAATTTTTCTCGTTCCACTCCTTTGCTGAAAATCCCAAGGAGAGGTATGGACCCCCATTGTACTGAAAATTGGATGCTCTACAACAGAGAGATCTAGGTGCGATTAAGTATATGCTATTGCTGAATTTCCAATCAGTAGTTCTTTAATGAAGAAAGGCCTCCAACATCCTTAATAATGTTGCCTCCTTCTGACTTCACTTCACCTTATGACACAAAAATCCAGGAGGCTTTTGTCAGTTACCTGCAGGTTGAAAAAATTTCATTTCCTCCAAACCTGTCCCGCACCTGGGGCCTGGAAGCCGTGGGGAAGGGTCCCTCATGGCCCATCCTATGGGCTTTGTTCCGCTTGTGGTTCAGAAAAAAATCAATAAATAAGCGCATGTAGATGTATAAACACCACAGATTCTAAAGCAATTGTGGCAATAACAGAAACCTCAATAAATGTACAGCTGGTGCTTGTATACTATCTACAACGAGGATTTGGTAGTTAGTGAGGCTGGGTATAGGCAGGAGAAAAACATCCTAAAATGCTTATACAAGATGCCTGCAGAAGACACATCAAGCGCAAAGTCTTGCCCTTCTCTTCAGATGCATCCGCTCTCTGTGCAGTGCTCTGGAGATTCTGAAAGAGGCAGCAATAAATGTGCTATATGTTCTGGATTACCATTGTCTTTTTGAAGGACTCAGTAACCTAACATTATTCTATTTATTTATTTGGATCCACAGATGCATTGTATCTGAATGTATGCTTTTTACCCTTACAATGGGATTTCATTAGCAGGTAATCATCATTTTCCAGAAACCTCCTTTCCCTGTTTAATCAGATGATCAGTATCTCATTGCCATATATTTTATTGAATTTTTTGCTTAAGGCTGCAGAGGGCTCATTAAGCTATCCCTTTAAATATGTTTTTGTGTCTAATTGTATTCTGGGCTTGGGGAGGATCTTGATCTAATCCAATGGGATTTATACCATCTTCAAGTTGTATTTTATGATTGGTATGTCTAGAAGGTTTCTATTTCTTCTGGCTATGTTTAATGCAGGACATTGATTTGCTCAGAGGGGATTTTGTGTGTGCAAGCTCCGCCTAGAGTTGTTCTTCATAGGACTGCACAGATGGTTGAAACCTGCAGTGGATTTCAAGCTGTTCTATTTACTTTTACTGTGAAATAGTGAGCATAAGATCTGCCCTTTGTAAAGTATCTGTGTAAGTATGTGTGTTAGGATCGTGGGGTGTTTCGTTTTGAACTTCTTTACACGCAAACGAGCGCACAGGCACCATAGAAGGGCCTTCAAAAAACGCGGACTAGCTCGCGAGCGCTTTTTCAAAGCGTTGCCTTTGGCAAGTAATGGAGAATGAGGCGCGCATAGATATAATTCAAGCACCTTCCCGGCCTTAGGGAGCGGCTCTGAGACATCTTCGATTTTCAGTCGGATCTGAACTGCAAGACCTGCCTTTTGATCGCTGTTTGGGGAAATCTCTTGCATCCCTTCCAGGATCGATATGTCTTTGTGACTGATATGACTGGCGCTCAAAATCGAGCTGTGCCATGTGGATATCTGGGATGGCCGCAGTTTAAAATGTCTTAATGCTGCTGTAGATTCTTCTTATCTTCAGGTAAATCGCAATGCCATTGTCTTCACTGAGAATAGTTTCTTTTCTAGGACCATAGTTATACCAATCCTAGTGTAGCAACGGGAAGCTGGCAACATTTTTTTGTAGTGGTGCATGACCCAAGCACCACTGAGCGAGACAGCAGCACCTACGAACAGCACAAAGACAAGGACCTAGGGAGTCGCAGAGGAAGCCACCCAAAGAAGGGGAGCGATCAACGGAGCCTCGGATACCATTGATGAGGAACATTGACCGTCGTAAAAAGGGGGTGCTGTTTTGATGAATTGCCGCAAAAATAGTCCCGGAAGACTTCCAAATCAGACTGTCCTTCCTCCAAAATTCATATGAAAGAGGTAGAAGGAGATAACCAGCCGATATGGGACGAAAGAGAGCAGAAGGGTCAGGGGAAAGATACCAAAACCCACGAGAATCCTACTAGCCTCTGAAAATGCCAAAGAGCTTGTATTTTCCTCTCAATACGTATCTATGGAATCCCCTAGCCCCTAACGGAAATACGGATTTAGCAAAGGAGCGACATCGGCAATTCGAAACGGGAGATATCGGTGACTGAAAATATTCAGAGGCAGAGGGCCAGATCAGATTACTCAAAGCCCCCATTTATGATCTGCACTGAAAGTATCGCAAAGTCCTTGCGGGTGTGCATTCAGCCAAAGTCTCTTTGATGCAGGAAATTTTTCTTAACAGGGGCAATCGCGGGTTCTTCCTCTTTGGGGACGTGGATGTGCATTGAACATCTTGACACTGGAGAGGCTCTTATCCAGCCGAGATACTGAGAAAGATGGCCTTCCAGTTGTTATCCGACCATTCCAAGACTTGTGCCAGAGGAGAAGCCCGATGAGGCAATTTCCTCTTGCCTTAAGCCGTAGTAGAGGGAAAAGGTGTGCTCTCTCGTGTTTTTTAGAGATATTGCGTTTGTAGGATTTCCACGTAGCCTGGGGAGGCTCTCAATCTAGAAGCTGGTAAGTATCCAATATAATAGAAACATCCCCCCAAAGCTATCGATATAAGGGAAAAAGAAAAAGGGAGCCGAGCCAAAACCCACGTGCCTATAATGAGGTTGGAAGGAGCTTATTTTTGCGGTGGCTCTAGCCCAGAGGTGCCCCCAATAGAATAGTACGGTTAAAACGGGCTCAGAAAGTCGAAAGTAGGGACTATTTATAAGTCGTGGCCCTCTATCACCTCCTTGCGCAGTAAGGAAAGGGGGATCATGCTGTAGATTGTGGATCAAGGGGCTTTGCTCCAGGTCTACGGCGTGAGGCGCTTCGCCTAATCGCGTTGAGAACGAGGGTCTGCTGCTCTCTACTCAGCGGGATCTCGACTAGATCTTCACCTGCCTAAAAGCGCGGTGTTCATCAGATTTCACTCGGCAGGCAATGGCCACTTTCTACATACTGCAACATGGCACTAATCCCTCCTTTTGTTCTTTTCCACAGAGGGAGCGGATGTACTGTGTTAGAAACCTGCAACACATCTGTCTCTTCAAAAGAGCTCTCTTTGTGCTGCTGTTTGGGATCCTCCCCCTTTTCGAGCGCTGCCAGTGGAACACCCCATTTCCCCCCTTCCGATTTTTCAGGGGACCTTTGGAGGAAGAGCACTTTGCTTTTCAATCTCTAGATAGGATACACAAACACCTTAATTGATGGAGCCAAACCAACAGGTGCGTTCTTATGAATCTGAAATTCATGCATATTGTCTTCTTCCTCCACACCAATGGTGTTGTTGGATAAATCTAAAAATTAACCACAGAGAGGGGGTCACAGAGAAATTTATTAGACCTCTCTGGTCAGAATTGAACCTATCCCTGATAAAATTTTTGTTGTTTTGGAGTAGAGTTTAGAACCTATCTCAAAAAAATTTCCTTCTCTGGTTCCCTCTCTGTGGTTAATTTTCCCTTCGAAAATTTTCCTACAACCTAACCGTTAATTTTTTCTTCTCGATCTGTCTAAACGAAAAAAATTTATGATACTACATAGGCGCTCATCATCAGCCAGACAATCTTCATGATTACAGAAGAGATATTCCAGTGGTAAAAAAGAGAGAAGAACATGCAGCCCATCTGATTGAATTTTGACACAAGAAAATTTTAAATCCCTAGCGTTCAAATAGCCGTATCTTGAAAGGACATAGAAGGGGACATGAGATCGGGAAAGATTTGAACGAGTTTATCGTACAATCCAGCACCCAAGTAAGGAAATTGTTCTGTCTTTTTTAGATATCTTCTAAAAAAAAATTTAGAAGCAAGAATTTTGGAATCATTAAAAAGAATTTCGATGTGCCAGACCTTCAAGTGCACAGAGCCCTCTAAATCCCATTTCGAATGGAGGGAGCCGCTCTGTTGCCTTTTCTAGAGGAAAGACCGTCACCCAAAATATAGCTTTTCTAAGCAGTCTTATGGAAAATCGATCCCATCCTGGCGCGTCAAGCAGCAACAGGATGAATATCGAGCGCTCTCCCCATACAATCGTAAGAAAAAGAGGGGATCGGGCTCATGTGCACTGCAACGCACATCCCACCCTCCCCCTTTCTTTTTCAGAGGGACCTTCAAGCGCTGGAGGAAAAGAGGGCACTGACTGGTGCGAAAATGAGCCGTGGCCGTCGAGTTTCTGGTTCTGGGAGCTGATCAGACCCTCCTGCCCACGTAGCGCCGAGGAGCATCTTGAAACTGTTGCGCTTGATCCTGGCCGCGTGAACAGATTGTCGAGCTGGACTGGCCACCCAACCAAGTAGCACTGTCATTAAGCCAAATCCATCTGGAGTTCTTTTACTTGTTGTACTGGAAGGTGTATTTGATTGAGCCCAGCGAAGAGTGTTGCTTCGAGATCCCATAGCCCTCAGGGATTTTCAAAAGAAAACTTCAATGTGCTGTGAATAATCCCGGACCCCCCATCCCTCATATTTCGTAATATGGCCAGGTCAGGAAAGGTCCGAGCAAGCAGGTCTATGGGAGTACTCCTGAGTGAAGCACTCACCGCGCCCTCCGAATCGGATCGAGACTTTGGTTGCTCAGTGAATCCATATCTACTACCTGGTTATGGAGACCAGGGGGAGCTTAGGCTGGGGGACTTTCCTACTGAGTGCAAGTCGGCTGGGCTATGTCTGCAGGCTATTTGTTTGCAATGGACTTGAAGGCTGGGGAAATGGCCATTTCAGTCAAGTAGGTTACTGCTCTCGAGTACCATTTACATATAAATTTATACAGCATTTCAAAAGGTTTTATTCAAGAAGAATTAAAAAATTAAAAAAATATTTTTGTTCTTCCCAATTAATTCGGGTATTGATCTATTTAAATACCTTTGTTTATGGTCTGTAAAATTAAACATGAGGTGATGCTTGATTAGTTTCGTTAGTATTATTTTCAGGTAAACTATACAGTTCTTCAGAATCTTTTGCTTGGAGAAACTTCAAGGCTGTCTCACTTAACCATTGTGATAGAATGATATGATGAATGCACCATTATCTGATGAATATGACAGTATAGCTCCCTTATTGTCTACACATAAGTCCTTTACTCTCCCGATCGCCCTCTCCATGGGAACAGCTTGTGTATTCACCCAAACTGTGCAGTGATGTGTTTCTGAGAAGGGACTTATAATAGTGAATGTTTTCATTTCTTCATAATCAGGTGTTCGCCTCGAGTTGTGGTACCCTCTTTGCTACCTGAGTGGTATGCCTCCTCTCAGGGTTATTGACCTGAACCTAAAGGACATCTTCTCTTCCACTTACAAGGAGGACCAAGAGGTTTTTAATACTTGTGATCTTGTTTAGACCTCCTCTACCTCAGTGGGCGGCCTAATCGCCGTCGCCTCTTTTGCGATGCAAGCGGTTGTGTTGATCTCATCCACTCCGGAAAGAGTTCAAAGAAGGGTCGCATATTGAAGGAATCCAGCCATCTCTTAATGGCGCTAGTGCTCAAGAAGTTCGATAACGACGCCACCCTTTCACGCTCGAAAAATACTGAAGAAGTACTATTCCGAGGTCCTAAAGAAGATTCATCAAATCGCACAAGATGTGATCCCGGAAGGGAAAGAGGGCGCATCCTCAGGCCTCACAGTATTGCAGAAGAGACCCTTAAAGAAAAGGACGTCTTTTGTCGCATCTTCAATGATTCCCGCGTCCCTGTTTTTCAGTCAGTAAGAAGGATAGTCTGCTGGGTTTTGGCTCTACTGGTTCTGTCTCAAATCAATCCGTAAGAAATCGGCTTTTTCCCATCAAGTGGATCAGCGCATCGCAAATATTTGGGGCACTGGCACCCATGGGACGAAATCAGACCCCTAACAATCACTGACGACGGCAATATTATCGGTCTTCTAGGGGTATTTTGAAGACAAAGCGGGGAGAAGTGCGCCATGAGAAGGGCCTTTAGAGGTGCTTTGTTTGACCGCTTCGAGAGCCTTAGATTTCGGCACCTATGTCTCTAGCTTTACGCACTATCGAACGCAAAATCGTTTTCTTGTCTCGCGGTGGGGTGGTTAACTGGCAAACATTTGGTCTGGGGCTTTAGTCAGGCGAGACATGTCACGCCGAGATCTCGTGATGTGAACCCCCGGGTGGCTCCCAATGCCTACGAACATTCCAAAGCCCATGAAGAACGCGACATCGAGCAATGGGCAGGCTGCAAAGACCGCGTCGTCACTGGATGATGTAAACTGCAGCAGGACGCCCGATCCATAAAATTAACATGGGCGTCCAAAGGAATAGGCTTAGAAGGAGAATAAAATGATAAGAGGTCCTGGAACATAAGAACGCAACCTTCTCTACAGCAGAAGATCTAAAAAAACTGCTCCGAAAATATGCTCATCAGTGTCGATTTTCGAGAACCATTTTGGACCGCTTCTTCCCTATTAAACGTTCGGGGCATTGTGCTTCCGTTCGCCGCTTTGACCAATGGTTTGCTAAAGGAGTAGCCCTCGTTTCCGATACAGCGCGGAGACTCTTGTGCGGGGATCTTAAAACAGTCAAAGTACTTCTAATTCTGTGCGACCTCGTCGTCGACCGTGGCAGTCGGTGCTTTAGCAGGCTCGGTCCTCTGTGCCGGGGTCAGTTTATTCTTTCAACCCGGGGTACGATACAATAGAGAAGCTCTACTTCCTAGTTTCATCGATTTCAAGGCAAGTATCGAGATGCTCTTCCTGAAATAGGACATGTCTCGGGTACATCCCTTCACCTTGGTGAATGATGATGGGCTCTGTAGAGCCTACTCGTCTTCTCTCCAGGCCGTGCGGACCGTAGAAGGTGTCGCTCAAGTCACCTGGGAACCTAAAGAGCGGAAATGCCTAGAAGGGTCTACCATTCCAATGACGGGGACCGCTGTACTCAAGCGAAGTCTCAAACTGATCTTGACAGGGAAACGGGCAACTCCAAGCGGCCTGCATTTCAAGCGAAAGTTGGAACTGTAGAAGTTTCAAAGTTGCAACCACATCTCGAGGAGCACCTGTCAATGTAATCTTGCGCTTCCTCAAGAGGGTGACAAACTATTCATTAACGATTCCGACATTCGGGGAGCTTAAAAAGACTGAAATCGAGGAGCAAAAAAGTGCAAGCAATCCATGCTTCTCCTTATGACCTTTACCCTCTCTGCTGAGGAGAAATCATCTGTGTCTTGAACGAAAAGGCAGAAGCCGGTGTCGCATGTTATGGTCATCATCTCATAGAAACTAATGCAGATCGATCTACAGACGTGGGCAACAATAAAAAAAATCAAATGACTCAATGCACCCTCTTGTAGAAGGAAACACTATCACGACAAAGCTTAGTTTTACTCAAGCGGTTACCTGGTCGGGTTTGTTATTTTTGCGAGATGCCTCAATAAAACAAAGTGAACACATGACGCTTGTGATGACAAAGAGCTCGCCACTTATCTACACAGAGAAGTCATGTGACGCAGGGGGTGCGACAAAGAGAGAGAAATCGAGCCCAGTTATTGACGCAGTGGGGGAGAAAAAGTGGAGCTGTTGTCTCTCCCTCAATGTCTTTATGGCTCCTAACTCCCCTGAGAGTATTTTAAGAATTAAGTGAAAACAGTGACCATTTATTTTATGAAATTAATATTTGAAATTGTTCTCTATCTCTGGTGTGTGTCTGGACAGATCCTGAGAATCGTTGAAAACCGCAGTTGCCGCCAAAAATGGCGGTGAACCGTCCAAGCGATGGTTTGGGGCATGTCAGATAGCGCTGCGGTTGATTACCTATCTGAGTAACGCAGGACTTTCCCGTCAAAGATCTAACCCCTCTTACGCTCGTCCACAACAAGACGACTATGGTCAACTCACCACACTCACTCCGTTAGGGGCTCTGCGAACTGGCCCGCTCGCGTAAAAAAGAAACGGATGAGAGCTACCTCAATCTCCAGCGCAAAAAAAAGGCATAAAAACAGGACCTGCGCGCTTACTGGAATGCATTTGGTTTCCCGCTAAAAGGGCGTGTGGTCAACAAAAATAAATCGCCTGTGGATGGAAAGGAAACGATGGGGAATGATATAATTATAACGAATTGATAAATTTATGAGTTCAAGTTTTTAGAGAAATGGAAAACCTGCCATCATTCTTATCATTAAAAAGCTTCCTTATTCATTTCCTTACCTTATTTCCACTTTGTAATGCCCTTGCAGGTGCTTTTCTCAGATCCTGTTCACTTGTCGTCGCTTGCTCGTGCACTTTTCTGAAGCCGGCTTGTTCAAGCTTGTCTTCGAATGTCACAAGCGACGACAAGTCAACATCTTGCAAAAAATCACCTCGCAAAAATGTACAAAGTCGAACTCACATGGGAACAAGACTTTGCAATAGCTTTTCTTTTATCTAGCTTCGCGACCCAGATTCTCACGACATCGCGGCCTTATGTTATTCGGTATCCATTTTTCGTTGCTGCATGTAGCCCGCAGGGGAAAATACGGAACGGACGAATGGTTTGTAGTGCGTTCCTTCGTAGAAGTTAGTGCCGACGATGGAAGTGTAAGGCTCCGACGAAATAGTGCAGGAATCTCTTTTGTAATCAACAGCGGACTGTCATCATCGGTGCAGAGGAGTGGAAAAAGCCTAAGTAGACCAGACCCAGGCAGGAGTTCCTTCTTTGGATTTCTCCCCACCAGGGAAACTGTGGGTTCGTATTACAGGATGCCTGACATGCCCAGAACCACTGCAGAAGTAAATGAAAAGATTTTAAGTTATCGAGCTTGTAGGCTAAGAGCAGGGTGTCTTCGTAGATGAAAGAGGTTTTCTATGCTTTTTCCCGGGTATCCCGCTAGGGCCCTTTAAAATGATTGATACATTCGACTGAATCTGCGATAAAATGCTCTCCGTCGTAAGCTTATTCCGAAGCTGAGTAGACGCGAAAGTCCCCTGTGGTCTTGTTTTCTACAGAAGATTCATAATATAGGACATAGAGCTCTCTCACCATGGACCATGAGGGGTGCCATCTTCTGCAAAAAAGGGGATACGGTGTGCGCCTCCTCAATTGGACCAAAAAAGCTGCGTGGGCCAGCGAAATTGCTCATATCGAGAAAGAGGAGTCCGATCTGTGAATTGAAAGGAGTTCTTTCGATCAGGAATGATGCGAAAGCTCATGAGTAACAATCCTTTCCATTGAACTATGTTTGCATTAGGAGGCACGAGGGAAATTGGGAATTTCGATCTTCTGCGTTTAAAAAAAGAAATCTGGAATGTGAGCTTCTAGATGGCTGACTTCTTCTCCCCTTATTCTGAGTTCCGCTTCTTGAGGAGGAAGTGGAAACCGAACAAAAATATAGGGAAAATTCGGTCTGAACGACAAGGAAGGGGAGTAAGGCTTTCAATAAGCTGTTTTTTTATCCAATTTAGCAATCCAAATTTCATGGTCTTGTCTTCCGTAAGAAATCCAAATAAAATCATTGTCGATTAAAATGCTTGCAAAAAAAACGGCACCCAGATTTTCGGTTTCCAGGTTTTGTGGTAAGGAGGTTCATAAAAATCTTTAGCGACGATACACATTTGGGTACAGCTGCTGTCATAGTGCAAAAAAGGAGGTTTCTGCCTGAAAGGTATAAGCGCCCATCAGTATAATGGAAGTGATATTTTTTTCCATTGGATTGCACAATGGGTACTGTTAATCCACGAATGAAAAAATGAATAGTACAGATCTGCTGCTGGAACCCACTCAAATCCTCCTTTGAGGTACCCTAAGCGGGGGTTCAGTGAGGCGACTGTTTCACAAGGATTCGTTCCAAAAATAGGGCGTACCACGTTCACCTATGGAGGGTTAATATCGTAAGAGAGAAGAAGCTTCTTCCTCATACTGGAAAGGGACCCAATTTTTTTCATATCTCCATTCTTTTATAATTTCTACTTCTGCCGAGGGGACACTCTGGCTCACCTGCAGTGAATCGCGCTCTCATCGTAGAAGAACTCGACGACGAGCCATCCGACGCATCTCCATCTGTGTGACATCTGCGGAGATGTTGTTGTAGACAGCAAGGAGGCGGTTACCTACTGCAATCAAGCGAGGGTCCTGTTGTTTAGAGGGGAGGATGGGTTAAGGGGGAAGTTCGATCGGGGGGGTGTTGAGAGGGTCGAAATTTTCATCGAGCCTAAATCCAGAGCAAAAGGGATTCGTCGCACCTGTTTGGGGATTATAGGCGCGAAAACTCATCAAAAAGGGGATCCGTTCCAGCGAATGATCGAGGGGTTAAAGGCATCTGGGTAGCCCGGTATTTCAATTTGTTTGGTTCTCGGCAGAATCGAAAAAAATCCTCGCACCCAAGTTTGTAAATCGGGCACGTCATCTAGAGCGGCAGGGGTTTCTTGGCTCACAATTTCTTTTTTACGAGAGATAGGGGTATATCGAGACAGTTCGAACAAACCGCTGGATAGCTGTTCAGCAGGCAAGTATAGAAAAGAACAAAATGGGGAGCTCCATTGCTATCCTCCGTTTAAAGGTGTATGTTTTAAAACTGAATACCCGTATCTTTATTCGAGCCGAGGAATCACACTGAACCCGAGAGTCGAAAGGGAATTGACTCGTATAACTTTTTGAATATCGCATACAAAAGGATACTTTCCCACACTGTCAAATGCCTTATTGTATTCGCATGTTGCGTATTGAAAACGGCTCTCCTATTTGTCCCGTGATAGAAATCGGTGTATTTGAACATCGGCTCTCTTTGAGTAGAGAATACCTCACTAGTGCGTGGGATTAATGGATAAGTTTTTTTTGCTGATGATGACTCCGTGCAAAAGCTGTCGAGACCACAAAACGACTATTGATTATCTTTTCGATGATCTCTTCCCAAGGATCTGTTACATATAATGACATCATCCCATTCTTCTTTGGGAAAGAGGTGCTTAATGTGTGATGATCTAATATAATTGCGAGAGGGATGCTCTTGTTTTTTCCTTCGGGAAAAAAATGAGGGAAAACAAGCGCGGATATCTCCGTAAATTTCTGGTATCTAAATGCCCAATTGATCTCTTAAAAGATTGCGTGTCAGAGGGCCTCGCACAGAGTGACATCCAAACTAGAAATGAAAAACTGTCTTTTACAATGATACCACAGTCCCCCATAAAACGTCCCCATCTAGGGCAAAAAATAAAAGAGACCCCATTGCTAGGGAAAAGAATTTAATTGCGTTTTTGTCCCTTTTGATACCGCCTCAGCAGGGCTATCGACGATCCTCTTGACTAATTGTATTGAGAGGATATCCCCAAAATTTTAAAAGAGTCTCCCGTGAAAAATCTCATCCCATCTGTACAGGGGGAGTCCTGGTGGGGTCAGATGTTCCTGAAAAGGAAACATGTGCTCAAGAGCACTGAGAGCGCTGTCAGAAGAGATTTCATTTCAATGTCCCTAAGAAAAGTTAAAAAAAAGGGAGTCACGAAAATTCCCATTGGAAAAGAAAAAAGTAAGGTCTTAGTCTCAAGGATTTTTGTGTACTTTTTTAGCTTTTCTTGCTCACAGAGCAGAATGTGGTGTGTGTGTTTTTAACATGTTTGAAATAGTTGTCTGTTGTGGTTGCTTTTTAGAAAATGGACTCGAAGGCAGCAAAAAAGAAGAATAACCACAGAGAGGGGAGAGTACACAGATAGGGGCATTTTTTTGCTTCTCCTTCTGTGTGCTCTGTGTTCTCTGTGGTGGAAATTATAATTAGCTGCACTTGGAACTTTGCTTTTAGCCCACTCTCCAGATTGAGCATCCAAATGCAGAGCCAAAATCAGCGCATTCCCTAATGGAGGCTTGCTATATTACATATGTCCATCTCTTTTGCAATTCCTCTAGTCTTGCGTTGCGTTTTTCCTTTGAACCTCTGAGCTCTAGAAAAGAACGGATCAACTCTCCCAGCTCCTCCTTGCATCTTAAATAAATAAAACCACTATCGCGATGGATTCTGGAATTTTTCTTGTGAAGATCCCCCATGCTTTTTCTAGTGTTGGGCTATTTCCTTAAGGTCCATGTTTTACCTCCTCAGTAATTCATCAAGCTTGCTTAACTTTGAACGGTTGGTCTTAAAGCTCCTTATTTAGCCGATCTCACTAACCGCTTGAAAATGCTTGCCGCGGAGCGCTCATCTTCATCCCCTGGAACATATGCGTCAATTCAGAAAGGCTCAAAGCGGGGAGGAGGAATTTCAAATCCTCCAAGGCCATAGCTGGAGAGCGGCTGGCCTATAAAAGGCATTTAGTACTCCAGAAAGTTTTGTAATTGTCTTCGAAGCGTTTCCATAAAATCTCCACCTGAGCTTGCTTCTTCTTCATCTTGATGGATGAGATAGAGTGAGCTGTGAGGAAGCGGTTGAATGAAGAATAGAGAGCTCTGTGAAAACGCTTCTATTTTATGGATTTTTGTCCAATCGGAGCAAGCTGCTCCTTCCAGTTCCTCGTGCTCTTCATCAAACTGAGAGTTTCCAAGTTCTGCAAACCCCGGGTGGATCAATGTTGCTTTGACTATTGAGTGTTTTCGTAAAATCGGAGATCATCTCTGAGAGCTTTTGTTTGATCAGCGCACTCCTTCTTCTGGATTGGAGAAAATCTGTCCGACCCATCTGAGGGCTCTGAGGCTGAATGAAGCTGGGCTCTTTGCGCTTTTGTGGATTACAGTGTACAAATCTGTTTTAAGCATCGTTATATCTTCTAGGTTCCAATGGGGTTGTTCTTTGTGCCATAGTTTCTTTAGCCATTTCTATCGGAGAAGGGTGCCCCATGCCTTGCGGAATGGACTAAGTAATGCTGAAAATCCCTTGACAATGTCCTCGTAAGGTTTGACGTTTCCTTTTTCATCTGTACAGTACATACAAAAAGGGGAGTGAATAGTTCAAATTAGAGAGGCACAATCTGCAGCTTTTTCCAACTGCATGCTGGAGGAGGAACAAGAGGTTTATGTTTTTGTTATAGCAGGGGTCCTCTGCCCATGAAATGATTTAATAATTCTTTGCCATAGGTGGCGATGACAGATTTGCCCGGGGCAAACAGATCCTGATTGACCAAATAGTAATGGATCAATCCCAACCAACTGTTCAGGCACAAGGTTGGGGGTATGAGCCTTAGGGTAGGTATTCCCCAAATACCCCGAGGACCCGATCAGATCATAAATATCTGAACCTGTATCGATGACATATAGGAGGGCAACTCTGTGACGAGATGGGTGTAAAACGACTCGTACTCTTCGATGTGGTGTCAAATGAGCCGCGAGGACCTCTCGATCGTGCCCTTGTTCGCTGTCAATTGTTGCAGCTCCGCTCCCATTTTCAGGCCAAAGGCGTCGATCACTTTTACCAAGAGCTCTTCCCGTGTCGGGAAGCTCAGAAGAGCCCCATGCGGCAGGTCTTTCGCACGGGGCTTTATTTTTGCACTTCCCGACACGGGAAGAGCTCTTGGTAAAAGTGATCGACGCCTTTGGCCTGAAAATGGGAGCGGAGCTGCAACAATTGACAGCGAACAAGAGCACGATCAAAGAGGTCCTCGCGGCTCATTTAAAGTGCATCGAAGAGTACGAGTCGTTTTACACCCATCTCGTCACAGAAGGTCCCCTCCTCCACTCATCGGTACGGAACCGGATCTTTATGATCCAATCGGGTCTTGCCCACAATTTGGAAAAGACATTGCCCAAGGGGAAAAATTCCCCTTCCCTTCCCTTTATCCTGAACAGTTGGTTGGGATTGATCCATTACTATTTGGTCAATCGGGATCTATTTGCCCCGGGCAAATCTGTCATCGCCACCTATGGCAAAGAATTATTAAATCATTTCATCACAAGGAGCCCTCTATGACAAAAACGTGTCCCTCTTGTTATTCCTGCGGCATGCCGCTGGAAAAAGCTGCAGATCATTCTCTCGGTAACATTCACTCCCCTTTTTGTATGTACTGTACAGATGAAAAAGGAAACGTCAAACCTTACGAGGACATTGTCAAGGGATTGGCGCATTACTTAGTCCATTCGCAAGGCATCGTTCACGCTGCTGCTTTAGAAATGGCTAAAGAGACTATCGCACAACAACCCCATTGGAAACAGAGGATCTAACGATGCTTAAAACAGATTTGTACACTGTAATCCACAAAGCGCAAAGAGCCCACTTATTCACCCTCAGCGCCAGAATCGGTCGGACAGATTTCTCCAATCCAGAAGAGAGTGCGCTGATCAAACAAAAGCTCTCAGAGATGATCTCCCATTTACGAAAACACTCGATCGTCGAAGCGACATTCATCCACCCGCTCTTTGCAGAACTTGGAAACTCTGAGTTTGATGAAGAGCACGAGGAACTGGAAGGGCACTTGCTCCAATTAGAACAGATCGTAGAGGAAAAGCGTTGGCAAGAGCTCTATTCTGCATTCAACCGCTTCCTCGCTCTCTATCTCATCCATCAAGATGAAGAAGAGCGAGCTCAGGTGGACATTTTATGGAAACACTTCGACGATACGCGACTTTCTGGAGTACTAAATGCTTTTATGGCCAGCCGCTCTCCAGCTATGGCCTTGGAGGATTTGAAATTCCTCCTCCCCGCTTTGAGCCTTTCTGAATTGACGCATATGTTCCAGGGGATGAAGATGAGCGCTCCGCCGCAAGCATTTCAAGCGGCTAGTGAGATCGCTAAAACTGAGCTTGAGCCCAACCGTTGGACGCAACTAGATGAATTACTGAGGAGGTAAAACATGGACCTTAAGGAAATAGCCCAACACTGCGAAAAAGCATGGGGGCAGTACGCAGAAAAATTCCAAATCCATCGCGATGATGCTTTTTATTTATTTAAGATGCAGGAGGAGCTGGGAGAGTTGATCCGTTCTTTTCTAGAGCTCAGAGGTTCAGAGAAAAAACGCAACGCGAGCTTAGAGGAATTGCAAAAGAGATTCGCGTCTGATGTCGCAAGCCTCGTAGGGAATGCGCTGATTTTGGCTCTGCATTTCGATGTCGATCTGGAGAGAGAGATAAAAGCGAAGTTCCCCGTGCACTAATTATAATTTCCACCACAGAGAACACAGAGCACACAGAGGGAAAAGCAAAAAAATGCCCCTCTCTGTGTCCTCTGTGTTCTCTGTGGTTATTCTTCTTTTTTGCTTCCTTCGAGTCCATTTTCTAAAAAGCAACCACAACAGACTTATTACAAACATGTTAAAAACACACACACCACATTCTGCTCTGACAAGAAAAAACTTTTTCCTTGTTCACAAAAATCCTTGAGACTAAGCTCTTACTTTTTTCTTTTCCAATGGGAATTTTCGTAACTCCCTTAACCTTAAGAAGGCTTAGGTACATTGAAATGAAATCTCTACTGACAGCGCTCTCAGTGCTCTTGAGCACATGTTCCTTTTCAGAACATGTGACCCACCCAGGACTCCCCCTGTATTACTGGGATGAGATTTTTCACGGGAGAACCTTTGAAAATTTCGGGGATATCCTCTCGATCAAATTAGTGGAGAGGATCGTCGATAGCCCTGTGCGGCGGTATCAAAAGGGACAGAGACCGATCGAAAAAAAGCTCCTAGCAATGGGGTCTCTTTTATTTTTTGCCCTAGATGGGGACGTTTTATGGGGGACTGGCTGTAATTTCAAAAGGACAGATTTTCGGTTTAAGAGTTTGGATGTGCGCTCTGTGCGAGGCCCTCTGACACGCAATCTTTTAAGAGATCAATTGGGCATTGAGTGCCCGGAAATTTACGGAGATCCCGCGCTTCTTTTCCCTTATTTTTTTCCCGAATTCAAAAAACAAGAGCATCCCTCTCGCAATTATCTAATCATCGCACATTACGAAGATGAGCACCTCTTTCCCAAAGAAGAATGGGATAATGTCGTATATGTAACAGATCCTTGGGAAGAGATCGTCGAAAAGATCATCGATAGTCGTTTTGTGGTCTCGACAGCTTTGCACGGAGTCGTCATCGCAGAAGCCTATCATATCCCCGCGCGGTTGGTCATTCTCTCTCAAAGAGAGCCGATGTTCAAATACACCGATTACTATCACGGGACAAATCGGCCCCATTTTCAATACGCGACATCGATCGATGAGGCATTTGACATGCTGGGAGAACATCCTCCTGTATGCGATCTCAAAAAGTTATACGAGTCATTCCCTTTCGACTATTGGCCTCATGTCACTCCTCGCTCGAGTAGAGAATTGGGCATTGAGTTTTAAAACATACACCCTTAAAACGGAGGATCGCGATGAAACTGCCATTTGTTCTTTTCTATACTTGCCTGCTGAACAGCTATCCAGCGGTTTGTTCGAGCTGTCTCGATTATACCCCTATCTTGGTAAAAGAGGTCAGCCAAGAACCCCCTCCCGCTCTAGATGACGTGCCCGATTTACAAACTTGGGTGCAAGATTTCATTCTCGAGACCAAACAAATTGAAATCCCGGGCTACCCAGATGCCTTTAACCCCTCGATCATTCGCTGGAACG
Source organism: uncultured Verrucomicrobiae bacterium (assembly GCA_963818965.1). Lineage (GTDB taxonomy): Bacteria > Chlamydiota > Chlamydiia > Chlamydiales > Rhabdochlamydiaceae > JAZJZV01. The sequence continues at coordinate 16,554 of CAWFUG010000011.1, forward strand.
GATCCCTTTTGATGAGTTTTCGCGCCTATAATCCCCAAACAGGTGCGACGAATCCCTTTGCTCTGGTTTGGCTCGATGAAAATTTCGAGCCCATCTCAACACCCCAGGTATTCGAACTTCCCTCTTATAATCCCATCCTCCCCTCTAAACAACAGGACCCTCGCTTGATTGCAGTAGGTAACCGCCTCCTTGCTGTCTACAACAACATCTCCGCAGATGTCACACAGATGGAGATGCGTCGGATGTTCGTCGTCGAGTTCTTCTACGATGGAGCGCAATTCACTGCAGGTGAGCCAGAGTGTCTCGCAGAATATGAATGGAAAAAAGAATGGAGATATGAAAAAAATTGGGTCCCTTTTGAGTATGAGGGAGAGCTTCTTCTCTCTTACGATATTAACCCTCATCGTGTCGTACGCCCTATTTTTGGAACGAATGCTTGTGAAACAGTCGCCTCAACTGAAACAGAGTTTCAGTGGGATTTTGGGTACCTCAAAGGAGGGACTCAGGCACTTCGAGATGGAGATCTCTACCTCTCATTTTTTCATTCGTGGATTAACATGCCCAGTGTGCAATCCAATGGAAAAAATATCTGCCATTATCTGATGGGCGCTTATACCTTTCAGGCAGAACCTCCTTTTGCACTGACGGCGGTTAGCCCAATGCCTATCGTCGCTAAAGATTTTTATGAACCTCCTTACCACAAAACCTGGAAACCGATGCGTTGCGTCTTTCCTGCAGGCATTTTAATCGACAATGATTTTATTTGGATTTCTTACGGAAGACAAGACCATGAAATTTGGATTGCTAAATTGGATAAAAAAGCACTTATTGAAAGCCTTACTCCCCTTCCTTCTCGTTAAACCATTCCCCTCCTGTTTTTGTTCGTTTCCGCTTCCTCCTCAAGAAGCGGAGGCGAATAGGGAAGAGAGGGTGGATCTAGAAGCTCACATTCCAGATTTCTTTTTAGAAACGCAGAGGATCGAAATTCCCGATTTCCCTCATGCCTGTAATGCGAGCATCGTTCGATGGAAAGGATTGTTACTCATGAGCTTTCGCATCATTCCTGATCGAAAGAACTCTTTCAATTCAGAGATCGGACTCCTCTTTCTCGATGAGCAATTTCGCCCGCTCACGCGGCCTCAATTGCTCCAACTGAGAGACGAGTACGCCGTATCCCCCTGTCGTGCAGAAGATGCGCGCCTCATGGTCCATGGTGAGAGACTCTATGTCCTCTATGATGACAACACAGAAGCCAAAGTGAGCAAAGGGGGCTTTCGCGTCTACTTCGCTGAAATAGCTTACGACGGAGAGCATTTTATCGCAGATTCCGTCGAATGTCTCGATCATTTTGAAGGGGCCTCGCGCGATACCCGGGAAAAAGCATGGACGCCTTTCATCTACGAAGACACCCTGCTCTTAGCCTACAAGCTCGATCCCCTCAAAGTTTTCCGTCCCTTCTTAGATGGTTCTGGGCGCTGTAAGACAGTCTGTAATACGAACCCACCGGTTCCCTGGAAATGGGGAGAAATCCGAGGAGGAACTCCTGCCTATAAAGAGGGAGACGTCTACTTAGGCTTTTTCCACTCCTCTGCACCGATGATGACAGTCCACTCTGATTACAAAAAGATCCTGCACTATTTCGTCGGAGCCTACACTTTTTCTGCTAAGCCACCCTTTGCCTTACAGAAAATCAGCCCTGAGCCCATCGTCGGCACTAACTTCTACGAAGGAACGCGCTACAAACCATTCTGGAAACCCGTCCGTTCCGTCTTCCCCTGCGGCTACATCAGCGACGAAAAATCGATCTGGATCACCTACGGCCGCGACGATCATGAGATCTGGGTCGCAAAGCTAGATAAAGAAAAGCTATTGCAAAGTCTTGTTCCCATGTGAGCTCGACTTTGTACATTTTTGCGAGGTGATTTTTTGCAAGATGTTGACTTGTCGTCGCTTGTGACATTCGAAGACAAGCTTGAACAAGCCGGCTTCGAAGGTCACAAGCGACGACAAGTCAACAGATTGTGAAAAGCACCTGCAAAAACATACAAAGTCGAGCTGAGGCAAGGAAATGATAGGAAGGATTTAATGATAAGAATGATGGAGATTTTTTAGTTCTCTAAAAACTGAACTCATAAATTTATCATTCGTATCATTATATCATTCCCATCGTTTCCTTGCCGTCCACAGGCGATTTTTTTTATTGACCACACGCCCTTTAGCGGGAAGCCAATGCATTCCAGTAAGCGCGCAGGTATTGCCTCTCTGCCTCTTCGAGGCGGTGGAGGATGAGGTAGCTCTCATCGTTTCGGGTGGACCACGAGCGGGACCAGTTCGCAGAGCCGTTGACGATGGTGTCGTCATCGATCACCATCATCTTGTTGTGGACGAGCGGGAGGTGACTTAGGTCTTTGACGGGAATGCCTGCATTTCTCAGTTGGGTGACGATCGCAGCGCTATCTGACATGCCCCAAACCATCGCTTGGACAGCGACGCCGCGATTTTTGGCGGCGACTGCGGCTTTAGCCATCTCAGGATCTGTCCAGACGCACACAGAGATATCGAGCGATTTTTGCGATTGGTTCATCAAGTCGATGATCCGCTGTTTTCCTTGAGTGTTTAAAATACTCTCAGGGGAGTTAGGAGCCGTGACGTGAGGAAAGAGTAACAGCTCCACTTTTTGTCCCCCTACATCGATGACTGGCGGCTGATTGCTCTCTCTTTGTCGCACCCCTTGCATCACATCGACTTCTCTGTGTAGATAAGTGGCGAGCTCTTTGTTATGCACAAGCGTCATCATATTCGCTTGTTTTGTGAGGGCGTCTGGCGAGAAATTCGCAGAACCCAACCAGGTAAGCGCTTGGTCGAGAACTAAGACTTTGTGGTGATAGTGTCCTTCTCCAGAGGGGCGCGTGAGGAGTTTGATTTTATTGCTGCCCAGCGTCTGGATCGTCTGCATATGGTTTCTATCGATGATGACCGTGACGTCGACACCGGCTTCTGCCCTTTCGTTCAAGGCGCGGATGATCTCTGTATCAGAGAGGGTAAAGGTCATGAGAAGAATCGATTGCTGTGCACTTTTAATGCTCTCGATTTGAGTCTTTTTAAGCTCCCCCGAAGTGTCGGAATGGTAAATGAATGGTTTGTCGCCCTCTTGAGGAAGCGCAAGAGTGCCATTGACAGGTGCTGCTCGAGATGTGGTGGCAACTTTTAAACTCTGCGTTCCCACTTGCGCTTGAATAGGAGCCACTTGGATTTGCCATTTCCCTGGGAGGAGATCGGTTTGAGACTTCGCTTGAGTACAGCGGATCCCCGTCATCGCGACATGGGCGATTCCTTCTAGGACATTCCCCTCTTTAAATTCCCCAGTCGCTTGAGAGACACCTTTTACAATTTGCACGCCTGAAGAGAGGACGAGTAGCTCTACAGAGCCCGTCATGAGAACGCCAAGGTAAAGGGAGCTACCGACGAGATGTCCTGTTTCAGAAAGAGCGTCTCGATACTTGCCTTGAAAGAGATGGGAAACTAGGGAAGTAGAGCTCTCTATTGTATCGTACCCCGTCGTAACGAGTAAACTGACCCCGGGCGCGAGGACCGAGCCTGCTAAAGCACCGACTGCCACGGTCGAGCGAGCGAGGTTCACACAGAATTGGGAGGTGCTTTGACTGTTTTTAAGATCCCCCGCACAAGAGATACTCCGCGCTGTATCAGAAACGAGGGCTACTCCTTGAGCAAACGGTTGGTACAAAGCGGCGAACGGAAGCGCAATCATTCCCAAACGTTTGATCAGGGAAGGAAAAACCGACCCAAAATCGTTATCGAAACGACGCTGATAAGGCGTGTTTTTCCGGACGCGGTTTTTTAGATCTTCTGCTGCTAGAGAAGGTTGCGTTATTGTGTTTCCAGGAACTCTAATCATTTTATTCTCCTTTTAAGACCATTCCTTTGGAACGCCCATGTTAATTTTATCGATCAGCATCCTGCTGCGGTTTAATTCATCCAGGGTGACGACAGGGACCTTCCAGCCTACCCATTGCTCAATGTCGCGTTCGAGTTGGGCTTTGGATGCGTAGGCATTGGGAGCCACCAAGATCACACCAGAGAGCGATTCTCGCGTCACGGGTACCGCCTGACTAAAGCCCAACCAATGTTTGCCAGTTAACCACCCACCCATAGAGACGAGAGGAGAGCTTTTGCGTTCGATAGTGCGGTTAAAGGCTAAGACATAATTGCCAAAATAGAGCTCTGGAGCGGTCGAGACGAAAGCACCTCTAAAGGCCCTCTCATGGCGCACTTCCACTTGCTTTGTCTTCAAAATCCCCTCGAGGGCCGATAGATTGGTCGCATGATAGTAGTAGGGGGATGTCGTCCCATGGGTGCGGTCCCAAATATTTCCGATGCGCTGATCCACTTCATCGGGAGAGAGCCATTCTACGGGTTGGTTTGAGAAACGAGACCGGTAGACCAAACCGGCGAGCTCTCCTCTTACTGACTGAAAAACAGGGACGCGGGAGTCGTTGAAGATGCGGACAAAAGCATCCTTTTCTTTAAGGGTGCTCTTCTGCCAATACTGCTTGAGCCTGAGGAATGCGCCCTCTTCCCTTCCGGAGATCACATCTTGTGCGAGTTTGATGATCTCTTTAGGGACCTCGGAATAGTTCTCTTCGAGTGTTCTAGAGACGTGAAAGAGGCTGGCATGGGTATGGACTTGCTTGGCACGCACTAGCGCCATTAAGAGATGGCTGCATCCTTCGATATAGCGACCCTCTTTGAACTCTTGCCGAGAGTGATAGAGTGACACAACCGCTTGCATCGCAAAAGAGGCGACGGCGATTTCTAGGCCACCCACTGTCGTAAAGGCGAGGTAGAGGGAGTTGTTCACGAGATTGGCGGTATTTTCCAAAGCCTCTTGGTAGCGCCCTTGCTGTAAGTGGAAGAGAAGAGATGTCGTTTCCATGAGTAGGTCATGACCTGTCGAGAGGAGCATCCCCGCTGGGTGAGCGAAGAGGGTGCCGGCAACCGAGGCGACACCTAAACTGGTATGGAAGAAATGATAACCGCTCTCTCTATAGTCCCCTTGTCGGAGCGCTTCGATCAGCTGCGCACTTTGGGTGAATACGCGAGCTGTTCCCATGGAGAGGGCGATCGGGAGAGTAAAGGACTTATGTAAGCTTAATAAGGGAGCTGCTGCGAGGACGGCCCGCTTGCTCGTCTGTAACCAATGGGGTTCGTTGCGTTGCGTTCGTATATCGTTCTTGTATTCGCGATGGTAGGTGGACGGCGTGAAGTTTCTACAAGAGCGGAGAAGAGATTCTGAAGAACTGTATAGTTTACCTGAAATAGATCTAACGAAACTAATAGACAATTTAGCCTCATGTTTAATTTTGCGGAATTATAAACAAAGGCAATTAAATAGATCAATACCCGAATTAATTAAAACAGATCGTTTTAATTTTTGATTGTTCTTGAATGGACGGCTGGAATGTTGTATAGAAATTTCTATGCGTGCGATGGTACTCGAGCGGGTCGGCCTCCCTTTGGTTTTAAAGGAAGTCCCCACCCCCATTCCCCAACCCTTTGAAGTGCGGATCCAGACGATGGCCTGCGGCGTCTGCCGCACCGACTTGCACATCGTAGATGGGGAACTCCCCCAGCCTAAGCTCCCCCTCATTCTAGGTCACCAGGTGGTGGGGATTATCGATGCGCTCGGCGACAAAGTCTCTAAATACAAATTGGGAGAGCGCGTGGGGGTCCCTTGGCTCGGGGGCTGCTGCCATGAGTGTCCCTTTTGCACCTCGGGGAAGGAAAATCTCTGTGACCTGGCCATCTATACGGGATATATGAGGGATGGGGGGTATGCAGAATACTGCACAGCGCATGAAGATTTTATTTTGAAAATCCCTGAGGGCTATGGGGATCTCAAAGCGGCGCCTCTACTTTGCGCTGGGCTCATCGGATACCGCGCCTTCCGGCTCGCTGGCCCCGTAAAAAGACTCGGATTATATGGGTTTGGCTCATCGGCACATCTCTTGATTCAGGTAGCGCGTGCATTGGAGTGCGAGACATATGTGTTCACGCGGCCAGGAGATGATAAGACGCAACAGTTCGCACGCTCCCTCGGCGCTACGTGGGCAGGAGGGTCTGATCAGCTCCCAGAAAAACCGCTCGACGCAGCGCTCATTTTCGCACCGGTCGGTGCCCTCTTTCCTCAGGCGCTTAAAGGTGTGAAAAAGGGAGGGAAGGTGATCAGTGCGGGGATCCACATGAGCCCGATCCCCTCTTTTTCTTACGATCTTCTATGGGGAGAGCGCTCGATGTCCTCTGTTGCCAACTTGACGCGCCAGGATGGGATCGATTTCATGCAGCTCTTAGAAAAGCTATCTATCGACGTTTCGGTAACGGTGTTTCCTCTAGAAAAGGCCAACGAGGCACTTGCCTCCATTCGAAATGGGGGTTTAGAGGGCTCTGCGGTTCTTTCGATCTGTGAAGGTCTGGCACATCGAAATTCTTTTTAATTTTCAAAATTCTTGCTTCTAAATTTTTTTTAGAAGATATCTAAAAAAGACAGAACAATTTCCTACTTGGGTGCTGAATTGTACGATAAACTCGTTCAAATCTTTCCCGATCTCATTGGAATGGTCGGAGTCGCATGCTCCCTCTCCGCCTATGTCCTTTTGCAATTGCGCTATTGGAACGCTAGGGATTTAAAATTTTCTTGTGTCAATCTGATGGGATCCAGCTGCATCCTCTTCTCTCTTTTTTACCACTGGAATATCTCTTCTGTAATCATCGAAGTTGTCTGGCTGATGATGAGCGCCTATGGTGTCATTAATTTTTTTCGTTTAAGACAGATCGAGAAGAAAAAAATTAACCCCAGTTAGGTTGTGGGGAATCGTCTAGACGGGGTATACTCGACGCCGTCTCGAAGGGAAAATTAACCACAGAGAGGGGAAACCACAGAGAGGAAATTTTTTAAATAGTTGTAAACCTATCCCAAAAATCGACGAAAAATTTTATCGGGATAGGTTCATTCTGACCAAGAGGTCTAATATGAATTTTCTCTCTGTGGTTTCCCCTCTCTGTGGTTAATTTTTGATTTATGCAACAACGCCGTCTCGAGGGAGAAAAACAGATGTCCATAAACATTCAGATTCATGAGAACGCACCTGTTGGGTTTAACCCATGGATCGAGGTCTCTGCCTGTTATCTAGAGATTGAAGGCAAAGTGCTCTTCCTCCAAAGGTCCCCTGAAAAATCGGAAGGGGGGAAATGGGGTGTTCCCGCTGGTAAGCTCGAAAAGGGGGAAGATCCCCAAACAGCGGCGCAAAGAGAGCTCTTTGAAGAGACGGGGATCTCTGTGCACGACTCTTCTAAGATCCAGTACATCCGCTCCCTCTATATCGAAAGGACGGAAGGGAATTTCATCTACCACATGTTCCATGTGGAACTCGGCGCATTGCCTCAAGTGGAGATCTCCGATGAACACCGCGCTTTTCTTTGGGCCAGTACAGAAGATCTAAGTCAGATCCCGCTCATGGCAGGAGCAGACCGAGCCCTTCACTACTATAAGACGCGATTAGGGTAGCTCTGTGGAAAAGGACTGTCTGAAGACAAAGCTCGGCTTGCTGTGGATGAACCTCTCGAGCGAGCCCTTGATCGCCATCTACAGCATGATCCCCTTCCTTCTGCGCAAGGAAATCGGGGCCACGACTTATCAGATCGTCCTCTTTTCGACTTTGAGCCCCGTTTTGTCCGTTCTCTCTTTCTATTGGGGCGCCTGGCTGAGCCACCGCAAAAATAAGCTCCTTCCCAACCTCATTGGCGCGTGGGTTTTGGCTCGGCTCCCCTTTTTCTTTTTCCCTTATATCGATAGCTTTGGGGGGATGTTTCTCTGCTGTTCGATCTACCAGCTCTTCAGTAGAGCCTCTACCCCAGCTCTCATGGAAATCCTCAAACGCAATATCTCTAAAAACACGAGAGAGCACACCTTTTCCCTCTACTACGGCTTAAGCGTCCTCGAAGGGATCCTCATCGGGCTTCTCCTCACACAAGTCTTGGAATGGTCGGATAACAACTGGAAGGCCATCTTTCTCGTCTGCTCGCTGATCAGCCTCTCCAGTGTCATCTTTCAAATGCGCATCCACGTCCCCAAAGAGGAAGAACCCGCGATTGCCCCTGTTAAGAAAAATTTCCTGACCCACCCCATCAAAGAGAGCTTTCAGCTGATGCACACCCGCAAGGACTTTGCGATCTTTCAGTGGGGATTCATGATCGGGGGCTTTGCGCTGATGTTGATCTCGCCTGTCCGCTCGATCTTCGTCGCCGATATGCTCCCCGTTTCGATTGCCGATGTCGCTCTTGCTAAATCCGTATTCGTAGGGCTGGGGATTGCCGCATCATCTCTCGTCTGGAGAAAGGGACTCGAGCTCTTTGGCATTCAGAGGCTAGTCACGTGGATTCTCGTGGGTTTTGGTATCTTTCCCCTGACTCTTCTGCTCTCTTCGTCCCATATCGGCTGGTTCTACTTCGCTCACCTCTTTTATGGAATCATTCAAGGAGGCAGCCATCTGATTTGGAACCTTTCCGGGACTATTTTTGCCGGCGATCAAAACAGCACCCCCTTTACGACGGTCAATGTTCTCATGATCGGTATCCGAGGCTCCATCGCTCCCCTCTTGGGTGGCTTCCTCTGCGACTCCCTAGGTCCTGTCTTTGTGCTGTTCGTAGGTGCTGCTGTCTCGCTCAGTGGTGCTTGGGTCATGCACCGCTACAAAAAAATGTTCCAGCTTCCCGTTGCTACTTAAGAGGATTGGTATAACTATGGTCCTGAACTCTCTCAGTGAAGACAATGGCATTGCGGCAATTTTGCCTGAAGATAAGAAGATCTACAGCGTCGGCATTTCCACTGCGGGCAGTGCAGAAATCCGCATGGCACAGCTCGATTTTGAGCGCCATATCGTCGCGACGAGTATCGATCCTGAAGGGATCGAATTTGCCCAAACAGCGATCGAAAAGGCAGGTCTTGCAGCTCAGATCGAGCTGAAAATCGAAGATGTCTCAGAGCCGCTCCCCTATAAGGCCGGGACATTCGATTATATCTATGCGCGCCTCATTCTCCATTACTTGCCAAAGGCAACGCTTGAAAAAGCGCTGCGCGAGCTATACCGCGTTTTGAAAGAAGGGGGGAGGCTCTTTATCGTCGTGCGCTCCGTTGCGTGTAAAGAAGTTCAAAACGAAAGCGCCACCTTCGATCCTAACACGCATCTTACGCGGTACTTTTCAGAGGGCAGATCTTATGCTCGCTATTTTCACAGTGAAGAGTCGATCCAAACAGCTTTAAAATCCGCTGGGTTTCTCATCCAGTCTGTGCAGTCCTATGAAGAACAACTCTGCACCGACTTCGCGCGCAAAATCCCCTCTGAGCAAATCGATGTCCTCATTGAGACACTCACCCAGAAGAGATCAAACCTCTGAGAACTTATACCAATCGTCGAATTGCGAGTTATTTTTGAAGATGGGTATTAAGATCCCATTCAGGATGTTCCATGAGAGATCCTCCCCAAGCCCCATACAATTGAGCACAAAACAGTTGCAAGAAATGCATCCTCTTTAAAGGGATCTCCTCTTCAAGTGGCCCTCTTGCACAAAAGTAGGCCTTAAGCGAGAGACGATGATCTGTGGCAATGGGGAAAGTCTGGATCATCTGAATATCCTCTAACAGGGGAAGGAGACTATTTTCTGGAAAATGGTCGATTACCTTGCTAATGAGATCCCCATTTTGTAAGGGTAAAAAGCGTGAGAGCTGTTCGATACAGATGCGTACTCTCATCCGATCGATAAGGATGGAACGGAAAGGATTATCTTTAGAGCTACTCAAGTACCTTTCAAAAAGAGCGATAGGTAGTGCCGCGCTGTTCATGACCACAGGTTCTTTCTCTCTTCTCTTTTCGAGAATCTCCAAGCTCCTACAAAGAGCTTTTTGCGAATACGTCTGAAGAAGGCAGGCTTGCGCTTGATGCTCTTCCACCCGTGCTATAGCCGCTTTTAGGATGCTCTTACTCTCCTCCCTATACCCCCTCCACTCGTCCCAGTTCATTCCTACCGTCTTCTTAAAACAATTGAGTCGTTCTACAAGCACCAGCTGCTGCATTTTTCTTAAGATTTTTTGCTGTTCTTCTGCACAGTTCATCTCTTGCAATTGCGTGTTCCATACATGTAGCTGTGCAAAGTCCTCTTTGATTTTTTTCTGAACCACAGCGGAGAGATTAAGACCCCATCCAGGATGGGCCATGAGATTTTCTCCCCAGGCCGCTTGCAGCCGAGTACGAACGGTTTGCAAGAAATGAATCCTCTCTTCAACCTCGTTTAACTGACAAAAGTACACCCTGGGTATGATGGGTCGATGATGAGAGGAGGCAGATCTAGTCTGGGATCTTTGAAGACCTTCTAACATTTGAGAGAGAACACTGATTGGAAATTGCGCGATGACATCTTTAATCGCACCTAGATCTCTCTGTTGTAGAGCATCCATCAGTTGCTCGATTAAGATGCATACCTCTATTCGGTTCGCGAGGATGGAACGAAGAGATCTATCTTTACAGTTCGCAAAACACTCGTGAAAATCCTCAATCGGTAGTTTCTTTTGTCCCAGGATCCCCTTACACTCCTCCCCATTCACTCCTTGTATGCCCTTAAAAGCGTTCAGGTTTTCTACGATTTGAAGCTGCTGCATTTTTTCTAAGAGTTTCTGCTGTTCTTCTGCACACGCCTCCTCTTGCAATTGCGCGTTCCATTCGCGTAACTGAGCCACTCTGCATTCCATGGTTTCCCGGCCCGCGCCCAACGGATTAGCGAGCTGTTCATAAGAGAGCGCGGCGTTCATCCGTTGTCGCTTAATGGGGAGGACTGATGGAGTGGTAGTTGTCGTCATGCTGGAGTTAAAAGAAGTCGCTGGGGGAGAAGATGGATCTATTACCCTAAGACTCATGAGAAACCTCCTAGTGAAGAATTGTTTTACATTTTCAACCTCGAAGGATACGTCTCTCAATTGCTTTTCCGCAAAGAAAAATCTCAAACTATTTATTGTAAGTCATTTAAGGGAAAACATTCCCATTTTTTACCTGTTTTGTCCTTGCGTTGCTCCAAAAACACCTTGTAAAATCTAAATCCGATTCCAAAATTACAAGGTGCCGTGAGTGAAAAGACCATAAGCTTAGAATTTAAAGTGGACCCAGGAACAGCGACGTTCCCCCTATCTGAAAAAATCACTGCCCGAGGACTGAAACAGGTATAAGATTATTCAGAGGCAATTCCAAATAATCTTAAAACGGCAGCGCGCGGCGACGGATCTTCGGGAACATCCCACAGCTGGCAGATTTCTCTTCTCAAATCACCCTTGATTTCATTTTTTAGAAATAGCTCTATTCTAAATTTTTCACGCACGAGCTGTCGGAGCGCAGCATCTGTTTTTTGTTCGATCCCTTCGATCTTTGTCATACTGAAAATGATGCGATCTCGGAGAGGCTTTAGCCTTGTATCAAAGACCGTTTTCCATACAACCTCCTCGTCGGGCAGAGAATGTGTAGTTTTTTCCAGCTCCTCCAAAACGCTTTGGAACGCAGCCCTTAAAGCCTCTTCTGAAGCTTCAGAAATATCGCTTAAAGAACAGTCCCATTGCGCGAGGCAGATTTGCAGTTCTTCATCTGTCATCTGTTTGCAGGGGCGAGAGATAGCCAAAGGCGTATCGGGTGAAAAGAATCCTCTTATCGCGTCATCGAGAAGCTCTGCTGTCATCGAAAACGCTTCTATCTTCGTGAGTTCCGTGCGCAGTAAATCCTTGAGTTTCTTTCCCGTTTTTGAATCTGCCTCGTCTTCTAGAGAACGTTCTTCCGTTTTACACGCAATAGAATGCTTTACGACCAGTTTCCAACACGCTGCCCTTGTTTTTGGATCAAGCGCTCCTACTATTTTCTGCAATCTAGAGATTACCTCGCAAAAATGACCATAGCTTTTCCCGACCTCCTCTTCCACGCTTTTGCGAGAAGGTGGGTTCAATAATAGAACCTTTTTCTCTAAAAATACTCGATCTTCTTTTGGAAAGGAGCCTCCTGTCCAATCGGAATAGCCCCTTCCCTTCAGACGGTGCTGAGGAAGCGGGGTGTGTGTGAGGCATGCAGCTGTCTTACGAACGGGGATTCTCGTGCAAAGTGCGAACATAGTTTTTCTCCTTAGAGGACTCTAAATGGGTGAAAGAATTCGCTGGCGGGAGGATTCTCATCGACTACCTGCCACAGCCTCTTGACATCTCTTTCCAACTCAGCGGTTTTTTCACGCTCTACAAGTAGTTTGCTTGAAACTTTGTCGCATAAAATTTTTCGAAGAGCTACTGGATCCTCGGCGTCTTGGATTCTTTCCACGTCAAAAAGGATGCGATTTTTGAGAATCTGCAGCCTTTCCCTAGAGACGATTTGCCAAAGGAACTCCTTTTTCTCTCTTTCAATCGGTGTTTTTGAGACCTTTTCAATCTCGAACAAAACTTTCTGAAAGGCAGTCTGTAAAGTCCGTTCGGCAACTGAAACCATCTCATCTGAAACATCTTCTGCTAAGATCGGTTTGCCCACATCAACTTCACAGGCAACTACACCCGGTGGAGGAACTACTTTGATCACCTCATGAAGAATCGGTCTCAGCTGAAAACAACCTTGGATAATCACCACTTCTTTCTGGAACAAGTCCTTGAGTTCTTTTGCACTTTTTGAGGCGGCAAAGACCTCCATTCCGCGCTCAAAGTGCTTGCACCTCTTGAACTCCGCCAAACATTCGCGCCGATACTCTTCTTTTATGTTTGGATCGAGAAATTCCTGCTGCAAGAACTGGAATTGAACCATTTTCTTATAGAATAATTTCTCAAATTGCCCTTCTAGCTCCTTATCAAAATCTTTATGAACGAGGGCGCTCGCCGTTTCAAGCTCTCCTCTTTCCAATCCCTTAATGAATACTCCGCTCTCTTTTGGAAATTCAGTCCTAGTCCAGTCAGAATATAAATGCCCCTGGATACGGTCGCAAGGTTTGGAGGGGTGGTGTGGGAGTGAGAGAGTGGAGGCGGTCGTGCGGGTAGCGTGTCGGGCGCAGAGGGCAAACATAATCTTTCTCCTTAAGCTGGTTAACGTTAGATGCGGTCGCGGATTGTAAAATTTTTTCACTTTTTCCAAAAGAATTTTCCCAAGAAAAATATCGGAGAGGTAGGTATGATGGGAGGGAATTTTCTCACTAAATGAGACTGATGAGCAAAAAAGCATGGATTACTTCCATTAAAGAAGCAGCAGTCCTGGAGGCGCGCTCCCTCCATACAGTCTCTGAGCGCCAAAAGCTAAAAAAACTTCTTGTCGAGGGAGAGGAGCAAATCGCATGGGCGCTAGAGCACGGCTGTCTTCTCGAGAGCGTCTTCATCCACGACAAGCTTACCCAACACCCTCTTGTGGAGCGGTTGGAAAGAGCCGGTGTTTCGCTCTATTTCGGATCGGAAGGGATCCTTAAAAAAATCACGGAGACGCCTTACCTCATCCCCTTTGCTGCTGTTGTCTCATCCATCAACACTCTATCTTATCGAGACTTCGTTGTGGTTTTGGATCAGGTCCGAGATTTTGGCAATCTCGGCACCATCGTGCGGACAGCTCAGGCCTTTGGGATTGACACCTTCCTCTCGACAGATCCTACGAGAGATTTGTTCCACAAAAAGACGATCGACGCTTCTAGGGGAACTGTTTTTTCGAGTCGTTTTCAGTCGTTTGGGTCTGGAGAAGAACTGGTGGGTCATTTGAGAGAAAAGGGGTATCAGATCGCAGTGACGACACCGTATGAGAGTGTCTTACAGTCTTTTGCCCCCATCGAAGCCAAGCCGATTGCTCTCGTCTTAGGCAATGAGACCCATGGGGTCAGCCGGGAGATCCTCGAAGCAGCAGATCTAAAGATTCAAATCCCCATGAGTCTCTCTGTAGAGTCTTTGAATGTCGGTGTCGCAGCAGGGATTAGTCTCTACGAAATCAAAATGAAGTGGGTACTTAAAATGTTAACGGAAAAAATCCAGAGCTCTCTAGGAAGAAATCTCTCCTCTGCTTCCCAAATTTTAAGACGGGTATTCGATGCAAAGCTCAAAGAAGCCTCCCCACTTAGTGCCAACCAAGCGATTCTCATGATGATTTTGCACTGCGAAGGAGAAACTGAAGTAGAACAACTAGCCCGCGCTGTCAGCCTTATAGATAGTGAAAGAGAGATAGCACCCCTCATCGCCACAGGGATGCTTCTCAAGAATGGAACGCGTGTCAGTCTCTCCGATACAGCAAGAGAGGCCTTGGCGAAGATCTGGTCGATCCATGAGCTCTCTGAGCAAATCGCCTTCTCTGGATTCTCAGAAGAGGAACGACACCTCTTCGCAACCCTTACTGAAAAAATTTATACAAATTGTGAACAGGTAATCTCATGACAAACTATTGCGAATCGATTTTTAAGACAAAGCGCTGGAAGACGCGCCCTGTTTGGGTGGGCTCTGTTGGCGTCGGAGGCGACAATCCCGTGCGGATTCAGTCGATGACGACGTCGAATACGCGGGATGTCCAGGCGACGATCGAACAGATCATGCGCCTTGCTGATGCAGGCTGCGAGATCGCCCGAGTCACTGTCCAGGGGATGAAAGAAGCCGATGCCTGCGAAGGGATCAAAAATGGGTTGCTACAGAAGGGCTACACGATTCCCCTGGTGGCAGACATCCATTTTTTCCCGCCTGCTGCCATGCGCGTCGTCGATTTCGTCGATAAGGTGCGCGTCAATCCCGGCAACTTCGTCGATAAAAGAGCCTCTTTCAAAGTGATCGAGTACGACGAGGACTCTTATGCCAAGGAGATTGAAAAAATCGATGAGAAGTTCACCCCCCTAGTTCTCAAATGTAAACAGCTCAAGCGCGCGATGCGCATCGGGACCAATCACGGCTCGCTCTCCGATCGGATCATGAGTCGCTATGGAGATACGCCGCAAGGGATGGTGGAATCTGCCCTCGAATTCGCACGCGTCTGCCGCAAAAACGACTACCACGACTTTATGTTCTCCATGAAGTCCTCCAACCCTCAGGTAATGATCCAGGCTTACCGCCTGCTCGTCGCTGAGATGATGGCACTCGGTTGGGATTATCCGCTGCACTTAGGAGTCACAGAAGCGGGCGAAGGAGAGGATGGGAGGATCAAGTCGGCGATGGGGATCGGCGCCCTTCTCTTAGATGGGATCGGCGATACGATCCGCGTCAGCCTCACAGAAGACGCCTGGAATGAGATCGATCCCTGCCAACGCTTAGTCGCTTTTGCAAAAAGCTATGAAGGATCAGGAGTCTCTCCCTTCGAGGAGACGCACCGCTCGATCGTAGAGATCAAGCGCCGCTCGGTCATTTTCCCCAAAAATATCGCCCTCCACCGCGATGGGACTGTTGTCCTCAGCGTTTCCCCTCCCGATTTCGAGGAAACCGACATCTATAAAAAACTCGGCTGCGATCCCCAGCTCGGACAACCAAAACTTGCGATCTCCAGCACGGATTGCTTAATCGTTCCTGAAGCGAATCGCCCTCCAAAAATGGTCGATAAGCTCGAGAATCTCAAAAAGATCGGCGTCGGCGTATTGTCCCCTACAGCACAGGATGGGGAAACGCTATTTGTCCCTTTAAAAGAGGCACTCCACGCCGTGCGCACAGTGCGCGAACAGGAGCGGTTTACCGCCCTTCCCCTCCCTTCAAAACCCCTCGCTGTTCTCATTCGAGATGAGATTCCCCAAGACTGGGCCCTTTTGGAAGAGATCAAGCCAACGCTTATCTTCCTCTCCCCTACCTCCAATCGCCTGCACTATAGTCGCCAATTTTTCGAGTGGTTGCAGACGCAAGGGATCCAGACACCTGTCATCTTAGGCTTCCACTACACCTGTTCTCGAGAGGATCTTCTGATCCAAGCGAGTGCAGAATACGGTGCTCTGCTGTGCGATGGCTTAGGCGATGGAATTTGGATCGACGGTCCCTACGATAGGGAGTTTTTACGCCTTTTGAGCTTTAACATCTTGCAAGCTGCCCGCATGCGCAGTTCTAAAACAGATTTCATCTCCTGTCCGAGCTGCGGCCGTACGCTGTTCGACTTGCAAGACGTCTCCAAGCGCATCCGAACCCGCACCGCCCACCTACCCGGCGTTAAAATCGCCATCATGGGCTGCATCGTCAATGGCCCCGGAGAAATGGCAGATGCCCACTTCGGCTACGTCGGTTCCATGCCCGGCAAGATCGATCTCTACGTCGGAAAAACCTGCGTCGAAAAAGGGATCGACTTCTCTGAAGCCGATGACCGCCTCGTCGCCCTCATCAAGAAACACGACCGCTGGGTCGAGCCCGTCTCTTAAGTGAGGTTACCCAAGAGAGTCTCAAAAGTCGTCCTAGCACAGACTTTTGAGACTCTTCTGGTGTAAAATGGTTTCTCAAAATTTTCCCTTCAGTATTATACCCAAGTGTACGCTAACTTTCTAACAACCTAAGAATCTTGGGAACTCTCTTCTTTTCCCTCCTCTCTGTGGTTTCCCCTCTCTGTGGTAATATTTTTTTCACCACAGAGAGGGGAAACCACAGAGAGGAGGGAAAAGAAGAGAGTTAAGTATAAAATGAGGTCTATTTATGAACGATAAACGCTACGACAAGATTTTCCAACTCTCGCGCCATACAGCGCTTCTTAATTCTGCGCAAGCCCTGCTCGATTGGGATCAGGAGACCTACATGCCCAAAGGGGCAATAGAAGGCCGTTCAGAACAGAAGGAATACCTCGCAGGGCTCATCCACCGCTCCAAAACGAGTAAGAGCTTTGCCAAAGCACTCGATGCGCTGATCGACCTCAAAACGGGTGAGATCAAAGAAGACCGCCTCCCTCCGCCCCAAATCGCAGCTCTGAGAGAATGGCGCCGGGACTACCTGCGCACCGTCAAGCTCCCCAACGCCTTCATCAAGCGCTTTGCGAAGACGACATCTACAGCAGCCCATGTTTGGCAAACGGCAAAAGAACACAACGACTTCAAATCCTTCGCTCCCCACCTAAAAAAAATCGTCCTCTTGAGCAGAAAGCAAGCTGATCTCTTGGGATTTAAAGAACACCCCTACGACGCCCTTCTCGATCTCTACGAACCAGAGATGACGACCTCCTTTCTCACTCCCCTCTTCTCCCAATTGCGCCTCTCCTTAACGCAGTTGCTCAAAGAGATCGGAGGACAACCCGCCTTCGAAGAGGATTTCCTCTACCGCCACTGTCCCGGACACCAACAGATGACATTTGCCCACAAAGTGCTCCATCACATGGGCTTTCATCCAGCGACATCCCGCCTAGATACGGCGGCGCACCCCTTCTGCACGGGGATCCACCCCACCGATACACGCATGACGACGAAGATCCATCCTGAAAACATCCTCTTTAATCTCGGCGCTACGATGCACGAAGGAGGTCACGGCCTCTATCACAAAAACCTCCCTTCCGAGCACTTTGGCTCCCCCCTCTGTGAATCTGTCTCTTTGGGCATCGACGAGAGCCAATCCCGCTGGTGGGAAGTACTCATCGGACAGAACAAAGCCTTCTGGACCTATTTCTTCCCCCTCCTCCAACGAGAATTCCCGGAACAATTCTCCGCTGTGCCCTTTGATCCATTTTACTCAGCGCTCAACGCCGTAAAGCCTGGCTTCATTCGAATTGAAGCAGATGAAGTCTCTTATAACCTCCACGTAATCGTGCGTTTTGAGATCGAAAAAGGCTTGATGGACGGGTCCATCGACGTCAAAGACATCCCAGATATTTGGAACGAAAAGATGCGCGAGTATTTAGGGATCTCTCCCCAGTTCGATGGGCAGGGGTGTCTACAAGATATCCACTGGTCACTCGGTTTTATCGGCTACTTCCCGACCTACACACTCGGTAACCTCTATTCCGTGCAATTCTTCAATGCCTTTACAAAGGCCCATCCCCAATGGGAAGAAGAAGTCGCCCAGGGGTCGCTAGGATTCATCGAAAAATGGCTAAAAGAAAATATCCACCAGTATGGGAGGCAATACACCCCCCACGAGCTCTGCCAAAGAGTCACGGGGAGCACCCTCTCTGCAGAACCTTATGTGACGTACCTGACGAATAAATACAGAAAGTTATACGGGCTGAAATGAGCATAAAGCACAAAGCCCTGAGAAGCTTTAAGCTCCTCAGGGCTTTGTAGAAACAAACGCAATATGGAAAATTAGCGCTTACAGAACTGGAAGCGTTTACGCGCACCAGCGAGACCGTATTTCTTACGCTCTCTCTTACGCGGATCGCGGGTCAAGAACCCTAGAGCCTTGAGTTCAGGCCGACGCTCTTCACTTTCTTGAACGAGCGCTCGGGCAATCCCTAAACGAGCAGCCACTGCCTGTCCTTGGAGTCCACCCCCCGCTACGCGGATGAGAATGTCATATTGTTCCGGAGAAGAGACTTTCTGAAGGGGAGAGATGATCGTGTCTCTTTGCAATTGGAGAGGAAAGTAGGTTTCGAACTTCTTCCCATTGACAGTTACCTGTCCTTTACCTGGGCGAAGGCGCACAGAAGCGACAGCAGTTTTTCTTCGACCTGTTCCGAGTTTTTCTTGAATTTTCATAATTTACTTCGTGGGTTAAATGTTCACTGGAAGAGGCGCTTGTGCCTGCATATCGTGCTCATCGCCAGCGTAGATGCGCAGTTTCTTCATCTGAGCTTCTGACAGTCGTGTCTTCGGCATCATTCCCTTCACTGCATGGCGGATGATATAATCTGGTTTGCGGTGCAGCATCACTTCATAAGGCACTTCGCGCATCCCGCTCATCGCACCTGTGTGGTAGCGGTAGATCTTCTGCGCCTGTTTCGCACCCGTTACGACGATTTTTTCAGCGTTGATGATCACTACGCCATCACCTGTATCGACATGAGGAGTGAAGCAAGTCTTGTGCTTCCCTCGTAAAATTTTCGCGACCTCAGCGGCAAAACGCCCTAAAGTCTTCCCAGAAGCATCTAAGAGAAACCACTTCCTCAAAGGATGGGTCTCTTCCTTAGTGATTAAGATCGTTGTGTTTTTCTTCTTCGTCATGGATAAATGCCTTGAATTCCCTGTAAAAATAAAGGACCAGTCTACTGTCTCATTCTTTTTTTGCCAAGCGTTTTTCGATGGAATGTTATGGAAAATGGGGGGTAGGGGGAGCTGTAAGGTTGCGTTGATGGTTCTGTTTTTTGTGAAATAAATTTTAAGAAAAAACCCACCTTCCTGAAAGGGAGGGTGGGTTTTTTGAGACTGCTTACTGAGATTTAGGGAATCTTAATAACCCCTTGCCTGTAGCGCGCCCATTACTCTTGTAAAGACTGCGTCACTGGAAGGACCACCACGCAAAAGATTCACAAATCTACTAAAAAGTGAAAAGAACCCTTTTGAATTTGGCTTCTGAACAAATGTTCTACCGCACAAACTTGTGACATCCTTTGCGTTACACTTATCAGGATTGCTTGCTAATTTTAGCCACTCATAGCGATCCGAATAACCTAAAGCTGCGAAATGCTCCGGTGTAATTTGTGGAATTTTCAGGCTATTCAAGTTCAGGCCATGTATCGTCATATAGACACCTCGTTTAATATTGTTATCTAGCTTTATTATACATGAAATTTATTTTAAATTAACCAATTATTAATAAATTATTTAAAATCAAAAGAAATTAACCACTTAAACACCAGAAACTCATCCAAAAAAGACATTTTCATAAACTCTCTAACCCACTAAAAACCAATACAAAAGCTCAGTAATTAACCCCTCTTTCTACACATACTCATAAAAAATTTCCCCAAGTATAATAACTCAACCCCCTTACCCTTGTATCCCAATAACAACCAGCAACTTAAGAGCGAAATTGACACCCAAACCACTCAGCGTCAAAATATTATACACATAACATTCCCCGATTACCTTTCTTGCCTCCTCATCTTCCCCTTCCCACTCTTATACACCCCGCGCCACACACCCCCGTACCCCCTAAAATCCCCACTTGCCAAAAGCTCTTAGCTCAGCTAGAATTGCCCCTTTTAAAGTCTTAACTTGAAGTTATTATGCACCCATCTATGAATAGTAAGCCCCTACACAAGCGCGAACCGAAGACCTTTTTCCTAAGAACCTATGGTTGTCAGATGAATGAGCTCGACTCTGAGATCATGGTGGGCCAGCTGGAAAAACGGGGCCTCCAGAGGATCGATGATGAGACGGTGGCTGACCTCTTGTTGTTTAACACGTGCTCGATTCGGGACTTGGCAGAGAGGAAAGTGATGGGCAAGATCGGGAAATTGGGGACGGGTCGCGCGAACCGCCCGATCATCGGGGTCACGGGCTGCATGGCGATGGCCAAAAAGGAGACCCTTTTCCGCAAGCTCCCCCACATCGATTTCATCATCGGGACGAATAATATCAGCGACCTCAATGAGGTATTGAATGAGGTGCTCGAAACGGGAAAACAGACGATCCGCACAGCAGATCAGTTCGAAGAAAACCTCGACTATCTGATCGCAAAAAGAGATGACACCGTCAAAGCTTATGTCTCGATCATCCGCGGCTGCGACAAATACTGCACCTACTGCGTCGTCCCTTATACGCGGGGTCAAGAGGTCTCTCGCCCTCCCGATAGCATCGTCGAGGAGTGCTCTCGCCTAGTCCAACAGGGATATAAGGAGATCACCCTCCTCGGCCAGAATGTGAACAGTTATGGCAAAGACCAGCCGGAATGGGGTTGTTTGTTTCACGACTTGCTCTATCGTCTCGATCGAATTCCAGGGCTCGAGCGGGTCCGGTTCATGACCTCTCATCCCGTAGACATCACGCGGGAGCTGATGCAGGCGATTCGGGATTTGCCCTCTGCTTGTGAATTCGTCCACTTCCCCGTGCAGGCAGGCTCTGATCGGATCCTCAAGAAAATGCACCGGATTTACACGGTGGAACAGTACCTAGAAAAAGTGCAGCTCTTGAGAGAAATCGTACCCGATGTCTCCTTAGGAACCGACATCATCGTCGGGTTTCCCACGGAGACGGAAGAGGAGTTCGAACAGACCTACGCGATTTTTAAACAGATCCGCTACTCTGTCGCATTCATCTTCGCCTATAGCGCGCGCAAAGGAACCCCTGCTTTTCGTTGGAAGGACGACATCCCAGAAGAAGTAAAGCAGGAGCGGCTGCAACGGCTCTTAGCGCTACACCAAGAGATCTGCACAGAGGAAAGGCAAACCCTTCTCGGTGCTCAGCTCGAGGTCTTGGTGGAAAGGCGCAACCGAGATGAAAAACACCTCAAAGGGAGAACCCGCTGCTGGAAAAACGTGATCTTCTCCGGAGAGGATGCGCATGATCGGCACCCTGCAACAGGTGAAAGTGACGGGATATAGCCATCAGACGCTGATCGGAGAGGTGGACCAACCAGGTCAGGTGGCCCCACAAGCTCAAAAATTAGATCTCATTGCGTCCGGTTAAGAAAAAAGAAGGTTGTCTGGAGTAATTCCCTTGAGGAATTCTTCCATCGGGATGACTGGAAATCCGCGATAACTCTCTCTTCTTTTTCCAGGGATGACAAAGAAGCACGTTGCCTCTGGGTATTCTTCCTTAAAAGCGAGTAGGGCCCGCGCGTCATCGGGACCGAGGTTGGCACTGCGCTTGACTTCGATGGCCCAAAATCCCCTGGGCCCATAAATGATAAAATCTACTTCGAGCTTGGTTTGGGTGCGCCAGAAAGAAAGGGAGTGGGGTTCGGTTTGTGCGAGGGTCCACTGCCGGAGATGTTGCGCGACTAATCCCTCTAGAGCCAATCCTTCGATCTCTTGTGAGCTATCCAGAATCCCCTGAGGGCGCAAAATCCGATAGACCCCAGCGTCAAAAAAGTAGAATTTGGGATGAGCGATCAATTTGCGTTTGGCGCGCCTTGTGAAAACAGGGAGGGTAAAAGCGAGAAGGAGGTCTTCGAGAATTTGGAGATAATTATCCACTGTCGCGCGTTTGACACTCGATTCTCGGCTGATATCCGTCGTCGTCCATATCGAACCATGAGAAAAACTCGCTACTTCTAAAAAGCGGGAAAAATCCCCGATTTGACGGACTAGCCCCTCTGCCTGCACTTCCTCTCTTAAGTAGAGATGGAGATAATCGAGGAGGCGCTGTCCTGGATCTGTTGATTCCCAGATGAGGGGGATAAGCCCTGTTTTTAGAGCTTTCTCAAGAGAGAATTGCTCTTTTAATTCAGAGGCGAGGAAGGGCCCCATTTGTCGCAGCAGCGCTCTTCCCCCCAAAAGATCGCTGACAGATCGGCGCAATTTTCGAGAGCTGCTGCCCGTTAGGATGTATTGAATCCCCTTTCTTTTTTCAATGAGAGCGTGAATTTCAGGAAGGAGCCTCGGCACTCTCTGAATTTCATCTAAAATGAGAGTGGAACCCTCTGGTAAACCATCGGCGACATCTCGAATTTTTTCCGGATAGGCGCTAAAGCGCCGCTCCTCTTCCCCTAGCAACAGATCGATCCGTACCGCTTCTGGGTACTGATGGAGCAGCCAGGTCGATTTTCCCGTGCCTCGCGGTCCCAGCAGGAAATAGCTCCCTCGCGGTGGGTTCAGGATGCGGGGGATGTAATGTGAATGTGCTACCATAAGTAGCATAATACATTGAAAAATGCTATTTGCGATAGCATTTTTCTAACACATTGTACATCCAACTCATTATGAGCACGTTATGCCGAAAAAACTTACACCTTCGACGCGCTGCTTTTAAAAAGTTTCTTAAATTTAAATTAAAACCACACCTGGATACACTACAAACAAAAAAAGGAGTTTTTTTAATGTCTTCCATTACTCAATATGACCCCGCTATCTTTAGCACTCCGGCGTTCGCCCCTTCCCTGATCCTTTTAGCGACGATCTGTCGAGCATTCTTAACCCTTGGATCGAGGAGGCTCCCCCAGAAGAGAAGGATGGGCGTCTAGAAGCGACTAGCCGGATTCGTAATGTGCGCCGCCGTCATTATAGAATAGGAGAAGGATGCCAATCGAGGTTCCCTTTACCTGAGTTTGAGTAATTTGAAGTTAAGTAAGCTCCCCTCGGGGTTATTCGCACTGATCGAAAACCTAACAGAAGGAGGATTAGTACAACTCAGCCTCTCTGGCAACCGGCTAACAGCCATACCCTCTGAAATTCGTTTTTTACCTGCACTAAAAAACCTCCACCTCTCTGGCAACCAGCTAACGGATGTATCTTCTGAACTGATTGGTTTTTTACCTCAACTAGAGGTGCTCAATCTCTTCCAAAATCAACTAACGGATATCCCCCTTAAAATTTTCTCTTTATCTAAACTAGAGGAGCTCAGTCTTTCCACCAACGCGTTAACGAAGATATCCTGTAAAATTGGGCGTTTATCTACACTAAAAAAGCTCTACCTCTCCGGCAATCAGCTAACGGAGATACCCCTTGCAATTAGCCGTTTATCTGCACTAGAAGATTTATCCTTTAACAATAACAAGTTAACAACTATCCCTCCTATAATTGGCTCTTTACATGCATTAAAAGAGATCAATGTGTCCGATAACCAGCTAACGGATGTGCCCTCTGAAATGGGTTCTTTACCTAAACTAAAAAAACTCTTTCTCCATAGGAACCTGCTAACGGATATCCCCCCTGAAATGATGCAATTACAACATTCATGCCAGGTAAATTTAACCGAGTGTCCACTCTCACTAACAGCTCGCGTTAGAATTCAAAAGGAAATATCAGCTGCAGGGTATAACGGACCGAAGGTTTTCCATCAACGGCCAACACCCAAAGAAGTTGTTGGGGTAGATCTTTTAATGAAGTACTGGTTCCTTTTGGCGCAAAATCAAAAAGCCTAAAGTTTTATACCCCGCGCACTTGAGGAGGGTGCATTTGAGCGCGTCGATCGGAAGTGGGGGTTGTATTTCATCAATACTACCCCCACTTCCGATCGTCGAACCCGGGGGCTTATGTACCGCTCAAGTGCACCCTCCTCAAGCGTTCGGGGTATAGCCAAATTTTCGTTAAAAAAAAAGCGCCTCCCTAGAGGGAAGCGCTTTTTTTGCAAAAGATCGTCTTCTAGCTTACTTGTTCTTGCTGAAGCGCGCGATCGCGAATCCCGCTAAGAACCAGCCGATGACGAAATCGAGCAAGTTGAGGAAGACGTACCAAGAAGAGAATCCCCACCAAGTGAGATCAGGAACTTGACTTAAGATCCCGACTCCTAGGCCGAATAAAGTGACAAAGCCCACTTTTCTCTTAAAATCGTTGATCTTCGTCTGCATCAACATCCAAGTAATGATAAAGGCACCAATGATCTGAGTGATGATCGAGCCAATAAAGGGACCGATCGACATCTTTCCAAGGCCATCGACGCGAACTGAAGCGAACATGAAAGGTCCATGCTCGAGCATTTTCACTCCACGGCGCATCTCTTTATCTGTCGTATCATTATTGTACTTCATTGTATTGGGAAGAATATACATCCCATCTCCAGAAGTATTATCTCTAATAACATCTGCTACTTGAGTCTCGTCTTTAAATTTCTTGAAACAGTGCTTGTGCATGGGTAATGCCATCCAGGACAATACGCTCCAGATGAAGACAATTAACCCACCAATTATAGAACATCTAACCAAAGTCTTAACCATAAAACCCTCTAGTTGCGTGGTAAAGCAATCTATTATTAGATATAAACAATTGGGAAATTATATTCAAAACATTTTTTTACGACGAGGGAGTTTAAAGGAGTTTTTCAAACTCTTCTTCCGTTAATACTTCGACTTTAAGTTCCCGCGCCTTGTCTAATTTAGACCCTGGGTCTTCGCCAACGAGGAGAAAATCGGTGTTCTGACTCACGGAGCCTGTCACTTTGCCGCCGCGTTCTTTGATCAGTGCCGTCGCTTCAGAGCGGCTGTAGCGCGAGAGGGTTCCCGTAAGGACGAAGATTTTTCCCGAAAAAGAATGCCCTTTTTTCTTGTGTACCTTTGGGGCTTGCGGATTGACGCCGTGTTTGAGCAGAGCTTCGATCTCCTTGGTGTGAGAGGGCTCTTTGAAATAGGCGACGAGGCTGTGGGCGATTTTCTCTCCGATACCGGGGATCTCTTTGAGCTCAGCTTCACTCATTTGGGAGAGGGTCTCTAGATCGCCGCAATTTTCCGCGAGGACTTGGGCGGTGATCTCTCCGACGTACTTGATACCGAGGGCCAAGATGAACCGCTCGAGAGGCGTATTTCTCGAATGATCGATACTCTTGAGCAGATTCTGGATCGATTTCTCTTTAAATCCCTCTAACTTGGCCAGATCTTTTTCCGTTAGGGTGTAGAGATCGGAAAACCGTTCGATCAGTTTTTTCATGAAGAGTTGTTCGACGACTTTCTCCCCTAAGTGCTCGATATCCATTGCATCTTTGGAGGCGAAGTAGATGATCCGGCGCATCTGCTGCTCAGGACACCCTTTGGTATTGGGACAGCGGACGGCGACCTCTCCTTCGCAGTGCACGACAGGGGTGCCGCAGCTAGGGCAGGTCTTGGGCATTTTCCAGGGATGGGAATGGGAGGGGCGCCTTTTCAGATCGACTGAGACGACTTTGGGGATCACATCCCCCCCCTTTTCGATCACGACCCAGTCGCCGACACGGAATCCCTTGCGCTCAACCTCTTCTTGATTGTGCAGTGTCGCTCTCGCAATCGTACTCCCCGCCAAGAAAACAGGCTCTAATTCGGCAACGGGGGTCAGTACTCCCGTCCTTCCGACTTGGACGGTGATTTCATGGATGCGTGTGATCGCCTGTTCCGGGGAAAATTTGTAGGCGATCGCCCAGCGGGGGCTCTTTCCCGTAACGCCCATCTGCCCATGCTCTTTTAAGGGGTCGACCTTGATGACGATCCCATCGATATCAAAGGCGAAATGGGGGCGCTTCTTCTCGACTTTGTCAGCAAAATGCATGATCTCATCGACATCTTCACAACGCGTGCGGAAAGGGGAATCGAAGACGGGTAGACCTAATTTTTTGAGATATTCGTGGCACTCGTATTGCGTCTTTACGGGAGGATTTTCCTCATCGCCAAAACCGTAAAAGACGGTACAAAGGTGGCGTTTAGCGGCTTCTTTGGAGTTTAAGAGTTTTAACGATCCCGCTGTCGCATTGCGCGGATTTGCCCAGAGCTCTTCCCCTTCTTCCTGTTTTTTCGCATTCAGAGCCTGAAAGGTCTTGTGGTACATAAAGACTTCGCCGCGCACTTCCAATACATCGGGGATGGCGGAGCCCTTGAGTTGGAGGGGAAGCGCGCGGATCGTCCGGACATTTGCCGTGACATCATCCCCTTTACGTCCATCCCCGCGCGTCAGCGCCTGGACGAAAAGCCCCTTTTCGTAGCGGACAGAGATTGCGACCCCATCCATTTTCAATTCAGCGCAGAAGGGAACTCGTGTCTCTTTTAAGAGTTTGTGGACGCGCTTGATGAAATCTTCTACTTCTTCGCGCGAATAGGTATTCGCAAGTGAGAGCATGGGGGTGGTGTGGGAGACCTGCTTAAATCCCTTGGAAATGGTCTCTGATACCCTCTGGGTCGGAGAGGAGAATGTCACCCATTCCGGGTGCTCCGCCTCGATCGCCTCTAGCTTTTTCACGAGCTGGTCATAGGCGTAGTCGGAAATGACAGGTTTTGCTTCTGAGTAGTAGTGGTGATCATGTTCTTGGATCTCGGCGATCAGCGCCTCGTAATCCTTCTTATGAGACAAATGTGACCTCAAACACATGCGTTGCGAGTGGGGCGAGTAAGAACTTGACCCCAATCCGATTTCCTTGAGAATCGGTGATGATTGCGACCTCTCTGTTGATTTTGCCAGATCCGTAATATTCTTCTCTATCGGTATTAAAGACCTCTTCGATCTTCAGCACGGAAGCGAGAGGCACGAAGTAGTCAGAAATGGACTGGGGCGTAAAATTATGGACGCAGAAGAGCTGTGTTTGAGCTCCCCTTCTCAAGTAACTGAGTGTCGAATTCTTTCGGTCTTGAAAATCGACCCAGGCGAATCCCCTCCCATCGAAATCGAATTCCCAAAGGGCAGAGTGGGCGCGGTAAAAGTGATTTAATTCTTTGATGCATCGATGGAGCTTTCCATGCCGCTCGTAGTTCAGTAACCCCCAGGGGAGCTCCTCTTTGCAATTCCATTCGTCCCACATCCCGAGCTCCGCCCCCATGAAGAGCAACTTCTTGCCCGGCTGGCAGATCTGGTAGCTGATGAGAAGCCGCAAATTAGCGAACTTCTGCCAATCGTCCCCTGGCATCTTCGAGAGCAGCGCTTTCTTTCCGTGAACAACTTCGTCGTGAGAGAGGGGGAGGAGAAACTTTTCAGAAAAAGCGTAGATGAGGGCAAAAGTGAGATCGTTTTGATGGTAGGTTCTAAAGAGCGGATCGCGCTGTAAATACCGCAGAGAGTCATTCATCCACCCCATGTTCCACTTGAGATCAAATCCCAGACCACCCGCCTCCAAAGAGTGCGTGACTCCCGTAAATGAAGTCGATTCTTCAGCAGAGAGCAAAGCAGCGGGAAACCGCTCATGCACGGCGGCGTTGAGGTGCTTTAAAAATTCGATTGCCTCTAAGTTTTCCTTTCCCCCGTAGATATTGGGGATCCATTCCCCCTCTTCCCGCCCGTAGTCTAAGTAGAGCATCGAGGCAACTGCATCGACCCGAAGACCGTCGATGTGCATCTTATCACACCAAAAGAGAGCGCTTGCGATCAAGAAATTGGAGACCTCGAATCTGCCATAATTGAAAATCGAGGTGTTCCAGTGAGGGTGGAATCCCTTGCGGGGATCTGCGTGTTCAAAAAGATGGGTCCCATCGAATAGAGAAAGGGAATGGGGATCAGAGGGGAAGTGGGCGGGGACCCAGTCCAAGATGACCCCGATCCCTTCGGCGTGTAAGTGATTGACGAAGTATTGAAAATCGGACGGCGTCCCATAGCGGCTAGTTACAGCGAAGAATCCCGTTACCTGATACCCCCACGACTCATCGAGCGGATGTTCTAAGATCGGCATCAATTCGATATGGGAAAATCCCATCTCTTTGCAATAGGCGGCGAGCAAATGCGCGCTCTCGCGGTAGTTGAGCGGGTGTCCCTCTTTGCGCTTCCAAGAACCGAGATGGACCTCGTAGATGTTAAGGGGGTAAGAATTTTTTCCCCGCGCGCGTTGGCTCTCTTGCCATTTTTGGTCGGTAAACACAAAGGCATCGACCGCAGCCACGACAGAGGCATCGGAAGGGCGCATCTCCGTACTTAAGGAAAAGGGGTCTGATTTGAGCAGCAACTTCCCCTCTTTCGTCTGAATCTCAAATTTGTATTTCTCCCCCTCTTGGATCTCAGGGATAAAGAGCTCCCAAATGCCGCTTGCTCCCAAACAGCGCATCAGATGCATTCTGCCATCCCAACGGTTGAAATCCCCGATGACAGAGACTGTAGCGGCATTCGGCGCCCAAACGGCAAAGCGGGTCCCTGAAACCCCTGAGTGAGAACAGAGGCGCGCGCCTAAGATGTCATAGAGATGGTAGTGGACTCCACGTGAAAAGAGATAAGTGTCCATTTCCCCGATCATCGGAGGAAAAGCGTAAGGGTCTGCCGTCAGCTTCCCCTCTTCCACATAGACGCGGTAGTCGTGCAACGTGACGTTGGAGGGAACCGGACATTCGAAGAGACCCTCTTCACTCAAGCGGTGCGCTTCAACGCTCTTTCCCAACACCTCCACATAGAGAAAAGGCGCTCCCGGCCGATAGAGACGGATCACTTTTTCCCCTTCAGGGGTCGTGTGCAGCCCTAAAAACCTGTGGGGATCGTAGCCCAAGAGCTGTGCGGCGGAGACTTGTTTTAGACACTCTTCCATGTCGGGTCCTCAAATATTTTGTTTGGGTATAACCCAAACCCTATATCTGTTCAAGCTCCGAACGTGAATAAAAAACTCACCAGGAACAAGCCCTTAACTAACAGAAAATCAACACATTAAATAATTAAAATAAAAAACAATTAATTAAAGAACTGATTATGTTATAATAAATATACTCACAACTTTAATTAAGGAATAATATGTTCTCAACAAATTACCAGGTATATGGCACTTTTTCTTCTCCCTCAGAAACGTTGCAAAAAGAGCTCATTCGAACCACCGAATGCTCTAAACTGTCTAGATGTCTAGAAAACTCTCAGCTCATGGAAAACTTTGATTCCACACAGATCGATGCGATGCATCCCGCTCACCAGGCACTCTCCCAGTTAACGGCAGCAAGAGTCGAGACGTTCCAAGGGAACATGTCTGAAAAAGTAACACTCTGCTCCCAAGCAAGACGAGAAATCTTCAATGTTTTTTCGAACATCCCCCTAGAACAACGCGCTGAACTCCCTACCGCCCTATCGTACCATTTCTACATCGCTCTACTGGGGAAGATCAAGCAGGAAGCCCAAACCCTCGCCTCCTCTCAGACACCTGAACAACTCGCTAATTATCTGAAACAAGAGGTGCGCCTAGTTTCTCAGTTTTTGAGAAAAGACTGCGTATGGGGAAAAATTGCACAAGAAAAAATAGAACAGCTGGGACATAAAATCGTGTCCTCATCAGCTCTCTAATCGATCGATCCAAACCACTCCACGGGGGGCGAGCTCTAAGTGAAGGAGCTGGTCCTTTCCCACTTTTACCTTTTCGCGCTGCCCGACACGACACGACACCAAACCCTTGGGTAGCTTGAGCGTCACTGCCTGTGCTGTTTCAGAAGAAAGAGACACCTGGCGCAGACATTTCTTCGTCCACTCCATCGAAAGTCTTATCCCCGACCGCGTTCCTCCTCCCAGCCACCGGCCACAGTGAAATTCAGGAGGGACACAAGGCAACAGCAAAAGAACCCCTTCATCCTCCACAAAGAACAAAGAACGCACGATCTCTGCGCTTTCCGTCAAAAGCGCTAAAACAGATCCCTTAAAGCTTCCCTGCTCCACAATCCCCTGAAATTCTGTGTCCTCTGCACGAGGCACGAACACCCCTTCAAATGCCGCCTGAAAAAACGTTCTAAAAAGAGAGACGATCTCTACCTTACGCCGCTCTACAACTGCTTGACGGCATGTATCCAAAAGCGCCCACATTCCCCCTACTCCCTCTCCTCGCTCCTGGGGCGAGCTCTGAGCGATGCGCAACCAGAGGGGAAAGAGCTCCTTTAAATCCAGACGCCCCTTGATTTTCTCCCACTCCTGCGCTTTATGCATCCCCAAAGAAAGCCTGTCTAAACAAGACGGGGGTACATATCCCTCTGAACACGGAACCAGAAGCGCGCGTTTTCCGCCCCCTTTTTCCCAATCGATCCAGATCCCTTGTTCCTCCGCAAAGAGCGCATACCGCATCCCCTCTCCCCATACGCGGATACGCCCGCGTTCGAGATCGAGCTCCGCCGTAAATCCCTTCACAGGTCCTTTGACCTCTAGATCAAAAAACAGGGTCTTTCCCCCTTCTTCAGAAAAAATCAGGCGCGTGGGGTAGATCTGCACTCTCCAAGGAGTCCCTGGAATCGGGAATAGAGAGCCTAAGCTGTGGGAAAAGGGACGGAGGCGCTCGGCGATGGTGATCTTCATGAGATGACCCTCCCGAACAGCCCTTCAGGGCGGTTTTCTATGAGCTCTACAGCGACGAGTGTGTTGGGACTCAAATCCCCCTTAGGGACAAAGACCTGTAGGAAATTATCCGTATGCCCGCCGATTCTCTCGGGGAAATGAGACTCATCATTTTCCAAGAGAACAGAACGCCTTTGCCCGAGGAACGATTCCCTCAAAGAGAACGCGTGTTCCTCTGCTGCGCGCAAGAGCCGCTGCTTCCGCTCTTGCATCACTTCAGGACTCACCCGATTCGGATAGAGCGCAGCGCGCGTCCGCTCGCGGACGCTGAAGGGGAACATGTGGACCTTGGCAAAGCGCACCCGCCGCATCACATCTAACGTGTCCTCAAAGTCTCGCTCGCTCTCTCCAGGAAAGCCCACAATGATATCAGTGGTCACCGTAAAATCGGGGCACGCTTTTTGTAAGCGCTCGATTGTCTCTAAAAAGATCTCCCGCGTGTACTTGCGATTCATCCGCTTTAATATGACGTTCGATCCCGCTTGGAGCACGATATGCATCGAAGGACAGGTTTTCTTCCCATTCAAGATCGCATCTGTCAGGTCTTCGTCGATCTCATCGGGATCGATCGAAGAGAGCCTGAGTCGCTCGAGCCCATCCAAACCATCGACCTCTCGAATGAGTGTGGAAAGACGCACAGGAGGCTCTCCCTCTTTTGGAGCCCCATCGAAGTCTCCCACATTGATCCCCGTGATCACGACCTCTTTGTAGCCATTGGCGATCAATTGGCGGATCTCAGCGAGAATCTCTGAGACAGGACGCGAGCGAGAACGGCCGCGGACATAGGGGATGATGCAATAGGTACAAAAGGAATTACACCCATCCTGAACTTTTACAAAAGCTCGCGTATGCGCTTCGAACCTCTGAATGGAAAATTCGGGGATCTCTTCATCGGGAAGGGCGAGCGACAGGAGGTTCTCCTTATCGCGATTGGAGACGACAAGACTCACACCGGTAATTTTATCGATTGTCTCTGGAGAGCGCTCAGCGAGACAGCCTGTGACGATGAGCTTCGCACCGGGGTATTTGCGCGCTAGCTGGCGAATCTGGTGCCTACTGGAACTATCGGCAGAATCTGTAACCGTGCAGGTATTGACGATGCAGATCTCTGCATCTTCTCCTTCTCGGGCTTCTTGAAACCCCATCTGGAGGAGCTGATCTACATAAGCTTGGGATTCGTACTGATTCGTCCGACACCCCAGCGTGACGACTTTAAATTTTCGGTTTGACACGATCTTGACTTTGCTAGCTATACCCCGCGCGCTTAGGAATGGCGCATTTGAGCGCGTCAAAGCCCCGGGATTCTACGATCGAAGAGGGGGCCTGTATTTCTTCAATACTGGCCCCCTCTTCGATCGTAGAATCGCGGGAGCTTTCACGCAGCTCAAATGCGCCATTCCTAAGCGCGCGGGGTATCAGGTCTTCTAGAATATGTCATCCCAAAGATTCCTGGAAAGCGGAAACCTCGACTTTATACATTCCTAACCGTGACCGATACCGTTACTGGGGGCAACGGGGTGCAGCCCAAAGGAGATTGGGGAAATCAAGCCCTGGTATAATAAGCGATTTAAAGCTTGGATTTTCAGACATAAGAAGTACCCAAATGTTGAGTATGTCGGAGAATCTTCTAAAGAAACACTAAAAAATTATCCGCTTTATTTACGGGATTTTATCGAAGAAAGGCTCAACAATAATCTTGCACCCCATATCGAAAAAGTGACGAAAGGTCATGGGGGCAAGGGAAAGCGACAAAAAAAATGATATAACGATATGAACGATAAAGAATGTTTCGAAACAACTTAGTTATAGAGAACTAAAAAACCCACATCATTCTTATCATTATATCCTTCCTATCATTTCCTTGCCGCTCGCTCGCCAAAACCTTTATACCCAAGTATACTTAAGATCGTGAGTTTCGGCCACAATAAGAACTCGAGGATGATTCTAAGCTCTTATTTTCCGTGGTGTCCACCGCCGCCATGATGCCCACCGCCATGGTGGTCTCCCCCATGATGATCATGATGGTCATGATGGTCGTGGTGATCATGATGATCGTGGTGATGATCATGGTGGTGATGGTGGTGGTAGTAGTTGAAATCGACCTCATTATCGAACCAAACGCCATAGTAGAAACCAGGACCGACCCAAATCACGTTATCGTCACCCCCGCCCGCTTCGATGAAAACTGCCCCTTCTTCAGGTGGGATGTCTGGTTGGCCCGTCGGTTGCTTGGAACCATCCTTGTTTGCGCCGCAGGAAAAAAGAAGGCCCAAAACGAGAACCAATGGGAAAATCGACATAAAAAACCTCGTGTTTATAAAACCCGAGTTAACCGAATTCAGCCAATTCGAGTAAAGTAAAAATTTAACAAGAAATTTAATAGGAGCGCAGGGCCTGCGCGATGGGCATGCGCGCGACTTTTATAGCGGCAAGGCTTGAGGCGACAAGTGCCGAAGTGACGCTAAGGACCAGGGTCGAGACCAACATCGTCGGCGTGAATGCGAAAGCGAGCACCGCCTCGCGCGTTGAACCGGGTCCCGGTGGCATTAAAATCCCCTTGGCAAAGATCCCTTTGGCGACGAGATAAGTGAGGCCGACACCGATCAGACACCCGAAAAAGCCAAGAAGCGCCCCTTCACAGAGGATCAGCTTCATGATATCTAAACGAGATTCCCCGTTGGCGCGTAAATTACCGATCTCTTGCTTTCTCTCTAGAATCGATGTGGAGATGGTATTGAAGATGCCTAAGAGAACGATCGAGATGATGATCAATTGAACCACGTGAAATTGGGCATTTAACCAATCGACTGAGTTCTGGTAATAGACTTTATCGAGCTCTGCAAAAGACGCCGCTTCTATCTGAGGAAATTTTTGTCGCATCGCTTCTACGATCGCATCCCAATGCTCATGACTGACCAACCCGACGGATACAGACTCGACTTTATCTGTGCGCAAGAGTTCTTGAGCCTTTTCGAGCTGGATGCGGAAAAAGCGATTATCGTAATCCGCCTTTCCCGTATGAAAAATCCCCGTCACTTTTAGTTTGGTCTTCTGGATGCTCCCATCGGTCGCCTTCGTGTAGAGCTCGAGTTGATCTCCCGGTTTGACATTCAGAGCTTTGGCAAGTCCTTTGCCGAGCAAAATTCCATTTTTTTCTTTCCCGAGATTAGCTCCCTCTTCCACATTCAAACCGTCGAAGAAATCGTCCTCTTGGCTTGCCAAGATGCCCTGTCCTTGTCCTGTGACCGATACCTTTTTATGCATGAGCATCGCTGGAATCGAAAGGCGGGGGAACACCGATTGGACCCCTTCTTGATCGAGCAAGAAAAACTCTAAGCTCTCCCAATTGGCAATCCAGTGATTCCAAGGCTTTTCATAGACGGTATCGCGGTATCCCTTTTCGTTGAGCTGACCATTGCCGTAATGCGCGTGGATCATATTCTCGCGGTAATTACCCAAAACACCGTGGATAAATCCTTGGAAAGCAAAGAGCGCACCGGCGCCAAGACCTACTGTTAATAGAATGGCAATGGTCCTGCGGAAATTGCGAAATAGATTTCTGATGCTTAAAGATAAGATCATCTCGCCTCCAATCGCCCATCTCTTAGATGGAAGTCTTTTTCTGAATAGGCGAGAACCTGTGGATCGTGCGTGGTCAGAATCACCGTCACTTTTTTGTCGCGGACGAGTTTGAGCAGTAGATCCATGATCCCTCGGCCTGTCTTTTGATCGAGGCTCGCTGTCGGCTCATCTGCGATGATCACTTCAGGATGTTTTGCAAGAGCCCGCGCGATTGCAACCCGCTGCTTCTGTCCTCCGCTTAACTCTCCCGGCTTCTTTTTACGGTGATCCCAAAGGCCGACGACTTCTAAAGAATACTTCACCCGCTCTGCGATCTCTTTTTTGGATAGCCCTTGTCGTTTTAAAAAGTATTCGACATTTTCCTCTGTCGAAAGAACGGGGATCAAATGAAATTGTTGAAAGATGAATCCAATTTTTACTTTGCGGATCTCGTTTTTTCGTTTTTGAGTCATCGTCAGGAAATTCTCCCCTTCAAAGAGGATCTCTCCCCCTTGCAGAGGTTCGATCAATCCCAATAAATTCAATAAAGTCGATTTACCGGAACCTGAGGGACCTGAAAAAGTGACCAAAGAATAGCGCTGGATCTCCAGACTCAAATCAGAAAGCGCTACCACCTTCTGCGAACCCAAAACATAGCTGAATGCGATGCCTTTTAAAGAATATAGAATATCGGAATCCACTTTCCCCTTAGATTAATAACCACTTTTTTATCAGATTATAACTAAACAGGTAATTAAACTCACGGTAAAACTTTATTGAAAACAGACTCAACTTCCCCTTCGAAAATTTCAATATGTAGAGTCTCTGGCTTCCCTTCTCCATTCAAACAAAAGCTCGCATAGGTGCCTGAATCGGTCACAAAAGGCCAAGAGAATAAAAAAGAATCTCGATTGTAGTGTTTGAGCATCCACTTCGTTTTTCGCGGTCCAATCTCAATCTGTAGCCCCTCTCCTGCGACAGTTACGACGAGTTTGCCATAGATGGAGTTTTGATAGACTCCTGTGTATGCGTTTAAAGACAAAGCGGGAAGGATCACTTTCGGCGGAACTACTTTTTTAGATCTACCCTCTTTTTGTGCATCGAGTAATTTTTGCGTCCAATCGACAGAGGGTTTTTCAAAATAGAGATCGAAGAATTTCCAAGTGAGGGCTTCTGCGACCACCGTATCCCGCGTATTGCACAAGACGACAATCCCTAAGCGCTCTTCTGGAATCACCGCCATGTTGTTGTTGACGTTCAATGTCGCCCCATTGTGCCAGATGATCGGATAAGGAGAATAGTCGCGTGAGATCCATCCTAAGCAGTAATAGTTCGGAATCCCATTGAGGTTTGCAGCGAAGATATGAGGGCGGTGTGTACGAGAGAGATTCTCTTTCGAGATCACTTGTTTGCCCTGATAGCGGCCTAAATCTGCCTGAAGTGTGATCCACTTGGCCATATCTAAAATCGTAGAATTAACACCTCCTGATGCCGCATAGATGTAGATCCAATCCCTACTTTCAAAATTCTCAGGCAAAGTGACTACTTGACCATCGGAGAGGCGCACATGCCACCCTGCACGCTGAGAATTCTTCAAATAGCCTTGTAAATCGCAGCTAGAGGCATTCATCCCCAGCGGATTAAAGAGCTCTTCGTGGATCAGCGTCTCCCACGACTTTCCTGTGATCTGATGGAGCACCTTAGCACCGACGGCAAAAAAGACATTTTGGTAGGCGAACTGTGAGCGAAAACTCGACACAGGAGGATAGAAGCGCAAGTGGTCGATGATAGAATCGATCGGAATCCCCAAAAGAGGCTGAAAATCCCCTTCACGCGGCAAGAGACCACTTCTCTGCGCATAGAGATCTTCGATCTCAAATGCCCGTGTGACCCATGGATCGTACATCATAAAAGAGGGCAAGTGATCCACCACGGGATCTTCCCACTTCAGCCACTTCCGATCGACGCCCACAGCTGTCAGCGCTGTCGTAAACGATTTACTCATCGATCCGATCTGAAAGAGCGTGTCTGTCGTCACTGGATCTGGAGCATTGAGATCCCGCTTTCCAAACCCCTTCACATAAACGACTTTGCCATCCTTCACAATGGCCACCGCCATCCCCACCGCCTGACACTTTTGCCGCGAGCTTTCTGCGTACTGCTCGAATTCCTCGAGCAAACCGCTCCACTCTCGCGCATAGACAAACGAAGAAAACAGAGAAAAGACACAACAAATGATTTTCGCCCTAAACATCGCCACTCCTAATTCGTATCGATATTTTTTGTTTAAAATAAAAAAAATAATAAATCAATAAAAACCAACGCGATCGACTTGTAAATAATTTAAATTTAACTAATATAAAAATTAGACGTGTGAATTAAAAAAAGAGCAGTGTTATGCATCCTCCGATGAGAAGTTCCCAAGAGATCCAAGCGCAATTGCACTCGATCGAAGCACACTGCGAACAGGTTCAGCAAAAGTATGAAAAATCGGTGCGCGACCCCTCCGAGGAGGGAAGGACTCAGGCTCTTTTACGCAATAAGCTCAGTTCTGATCTGGATGGATTACGAGAAATGCGCGATCTATTTCTAAAGGGAAGGGTCAAATGCTCCAAAGAAGACGCAGAGGAGACCATCGCCCTATTCAATCGCGTCGCTACCTTTGTTAATAAGGCGCTGCCTCAAACCGGCGTGGAAGCGCTGCCTGAAGCGGAAGTCTTGGATCTGCAGTTCTCCCCCTCCTTCCAGCAGCTTTCTGAAGTAGAGAAAGAATTCATTTCTGGGTTGACTCCCAAAAATTTGGGCCATCTCATTGGCGATTCCTTCATCCTAGGGATGACCGATCGTTGGGGGGGGCGCCTAGAGGGAAATACCATGACAGGGGCTCTAAAATTCCTCCTCAATGCGATCGAGTATCTACCCACGAAATACCCTGAAAAATTCGCGGGTAAGGAAGCGGAGCTCGCCCAAGCAAAGCAGCTTTTTTCCCAACTGCTTGAATCGTCAGATCGTTTGGAGAGGATCGAACAAGAAACAGACCCTGATAAACAGGAGCGGCAATTTTCAGAATTCGTCTCCCAAACACGTGATCAATTGAGCCATTTAAAAGAGGGGGAGACACTGCTACTGCCGTGGGGATGGTCCGATCCCTCTAAGATCGGCCATGCCATGCTCCTCTCTTGTACGAGAAGGAATGGGGAGCTGTGGATCGAGGCGACGAATACGGGCTCTGGAACGGAATTTCACGAGGTTCCTCAAGAAGCAGGATTCCGCATTAATACGGTTTGTCACTACCGCATTCCCGCTGAAAAAGAGGAAGATTTCTACGATGGGACTTTATCTGCGTTATTTGAACCGAGAATTCTCGGAGGATTGACTGAGCACGACAGTGTCATGGATATGAATGAGCGCTATAGCGCAGAAGAGCTC
The DNA here is from genome assembly GCA_963818965.1 of uncultured Verrucomicrobiae bacterium. Taxonomy (GTDB): domain Bacteria; phylum Chlamydiota; class Chlamydiia; order Chlamydiales; family Rhabdochlamydiaceae; genus JAZJZV01. Next base: position 54,281 of record CAWFUG010000011.1, read on the forward strand.
TACCTCATGCTCGAGCCGTATCGTTCACAGCCTTGGGGCAAATACCCCCAGACAGAATCACTCAGAGGAGAGCAACAAAGTGGGACCTGTTCGTTACGCTGTTATTTCGATTGTTTTGGCAGAATGACCTCTAGCGATTTTCGTAAAGAATTTAAGTTTTTATGGGAGCAAGAGGTCGTCTCTCAGTTGCTACAATATGGAGATCACTTTGTAGCGAGCGATCCCGTCTATGTCCTCTACTTGAATCGGATGAATCCCAATCTCTTCCGACACCTCGATAAATTGCGCAAACAGGGACTTCCCGAAACGGAAAGCCTCCCTCTTTTGGAAAAATTTGAAAGACAACAAAAAGAGATCGAGGCCCTCACTTTCCCCTCCGAAGAACAGGGGGTAACGCTCTCCACTAGATTCGAGCCTCGATGGCCAGGGACCTACATGAGAGAACTTTGGGAAAGCGGCAGGAAGCGTCTCGTGGAAGGAGAAAGACCTTCGGAGTCTCAAAGTCAAGAAATGCCAGAAGGCGTGCCTCCACTGCTGCAAGCGGAGCAACTCGCCACTTTACCTCCCGAACAACTCTTAGAGATATTAGACGCCTCTGCTTTATTTTTTAGTGAAGAAGATCCCCTGCTCGATGAAATAAAGTCTAGTGGAACCCAATGGAAATTCTTAGAATGCACCATTCCAAGGGATTTTTTCCTCGGAGAGCAATGCAGACAGATCGCTCGACTCTTCACAGATCCCGCCCTCGAAAATCAAAGACGCGTCTTTTTGGAACAGCTCAAAGACTCCCCTGAATTAGTGGATGCCTTTTTAGAGCGATTCTCAAAACTCTCCGGCATGATGACACAACCGATCCTACAAATGGATCTCCGTTATCCCCTAGCTCTCGAAGGGTTGCGCCTTGCCATTTACGATCTAGCAGTCCTAAGAGATGACCAACAGGGCCTTCAAGGCACCCAGAGAATCGATCACTATGCTCTTCACTTCGAAATGGATTTGAAAAAGGTCTCTCTCTCTGCCTATACTTTCAATACCCCCCAGGCAGAACGGGAGTATCGACACTTACAAGCCGCTTACGCGCAACGCTTCCCCGATCCTAAGCAGCCGCGGCTATGCCATTTTACAGAATGGGAAACGTCTACAAACAAGGGGCGGGGTGGTAGCTCTTTGTCCATTCCTTACAGCAATCGAGTTCCAGATTTTCAATACGCAGCCCGTTGGATTACGAGCCTAAAAGAGGAAGATCAGGACAAAGCCCATCAAGACTATCTAAAAGCGATCAAAAAAGGCTACGGTTCGAGCGCTAAAGAGGAGGAATGGCGGGTCTGTTGGATGGTAGCACATGGCAAACTCCCTTTAAGCTATCGCGCTCTTCTAACCGCTTCTCTAGGAGCGACTCGGGTTGCTCCTACTTCTGATAAAGAGTTATCTTCATTTCCGAATGCATTATCGGTAACAGTGGATCTCTCCACAGTTTTTCTGGAGATCGTTTCAACGGATAAAGAAAACCCAAACTATCTTTCACTCATGCAAAGCGCTGAGCTCACTCCCACTGAAAATGCGCTGATCCATTTCCCTGGCATGGGTAGCGATAAAAACTCCATTCCCTTACATCCTCAAAAACAAAACGAAGGGACTTTAAAACACGATCCGAAGTTAAGAGAAATCATAGCGATCTTATCTGTAGAGCACCCGCTCCAGCTGACGATGGCTCTCGACTTCTACCGTCAGTCACCCGAGCTGCTCTTGCAGACAGAACACCGCATTCTCTTCGAATCCTTGTTCTTCGCTCCGACAAAGCTCTCAGAGGCACTAAAAAAAAATCCCGCCCAAGCTCAAGAAATCACCCGCTTTTTTGAAGAGCTCTCCACCCTCTTGACGCTGAAAAAAATCGCCCTCACCGATCCCCAAGAAATCCTCTCTCTCCACGCCTTTATCCTCGAACAAAAAGTACACGCTTACCAAATTCTCGAAGCTTCTAATCCCACAGAAAAAAAACTCCCCAGAGTAAGAGCAGAAATCGAAACTCTCTTAAACCACGAGCTCAGCAGCGAACCTGAGATCGGTGTGCGCCTAATGTTCGCCTACATCGGTACTTTTACTCCTGCGCTCCCTTCCGACCACTGGAGTCCTGAAGAGATCCCCCTCATTCTCAATCGCTTTCACGAAGCGCTACGCCTTCTTTCGATGTCAGAAGCGCCAAAGAACCTAGGCACCACTTCCTATCTGCGCGCAGCGGGCCTGATCCTCGAACAGCAGGAGACAATTGAGAGATTCATCGCTTCGAGTCAGAGCAGGGCTTGGGTAGAATCGCTGGTCCCAGGCCAAAGCGTCACTGAGTGGAGCATCACATCTTTTCCTATCCTAAGTGTCCAAACGCCTCAAACGTCACAGGAGCCACAATCCATCGATCTTTTGACGGGTAAAAACCTCACCTCTAAAACCGATAACACAGGACTCATTCCCGCTGATGTCGCTCGTGACAAAAGCTATAGGGCTATTTTTCAAAATAAGAGGGTTCCCGCAACCCATTTAGGAGATCACTATCTCGTCAAACACTCTACGGGAACTTACAAAGTTTGGCCCCACATGGGGATCGAAAAGGAGATCGAAGGAAAACGACACTTACTTCTGCCTCCCAAAAAATTGGGAATCGAATTTTTCCCCCATGTGGATGAATGGCAACTTTGGTTAGATATCGAAACAGAGCCTCCCAAGGTCCTCATCCTCGATCAAAAGACACAAAAAACCCTGGGATCGATCGATGAAAAGGGGTTTGTTAATCTCGATGGTCCTCCTACTACTACCAACCACTACAGCAACACCGCTCCTTGGGAACACCCCCTCATAGAAAAAGCCAGTCATTTTTTATGGACGAGAAAGATTAACAGTGAACTAGAGGTAACAGATAAAATTCAATTCGGTCTAATCGATGCAGAAGGCTCTGAGCTAGAGTTTACCAAAATCGATAATAAATGGTGTCTAGCAAAAGATCCCAGCTATTTCATCGCTGAAGATCAAACGCTCATCGGCCTACCCCTCCACCAAAACTACCTCATTTTACAAAATTCCCAAGGCCGTAAAGTGGCCATCCTCCCAGAACTACCTGCAAAACGGCTTCTTCAATCGAAAAAAGAGGCAGAAGAACAGTACGGATCACAAGCTCTCGCGGCGCCCCACTTCCTGATGCTCGATCTGACCCAAGAGAATCGCATCGCGGATCAAAGCACGACCTATCAGAGCTGTTTTGCTGCCTACCAGCTGATGATGGCAGCCAAAAAACCTCAGGATTACGCCGCAGTACTCGAGCGGCTCAAAGGAGCTCATGAATTTCGCCCCTATACAGAAAAAGAACTACAGGTGTTGGGATGGATCATCTTTTCTAATGAGGAAAAAGTCAATGACGACCCAGAAGCTGCAGCTTTAAGACTCTACGCAGCTTTTTTAATTCACGATAATCTGCTCCATTATCCTCCTCCGCCCAGAAAAGAGCCTTCGCCCGAAGAAGAAGAAGAAACGAGTGAACGGGGGTCTCTATCGATCTTAGCCATAGATGCTGATGAAAAAACATGGGCTCAGTATCTAAGAGATCCCACCTCTCTCGATTTGCACGGAAAAAAGCTGGGGAGCATTTATTTAAGTTATTTGAGAAAGAGAAATAACATCCCCACAGATCTAAAGATCGAAAGGAACATCGCTGCCCACGATCTCGAACAATGGGGCTTTTCCCCATCCCTTAGAACCTTAAAGCTAGGGAGCAAGCTCCCCCCTTCAGACAAATTCCCATTGGACGAGCGTTCCCACGTGGAGCAATACTCCACTTTTCCCTTTTATTACTCGCCCTCCCAGAACCCTCCCCCTTTTGTCACGCGACTAGACGAACGCTTTCGATCGCAAAAAAACTCTTACTTCGCCCACTTCTACCAACTCGCCCAGTCCCCCCAGATAGAGGACCGAAAAAAAGTCGTCCAATTTTTACAAAAAGCGCGATTTGAAAAAAAATCTGAGAACCGATTTTTGTGTGCCATCCTCGTCGCGGCCCTAGAAGCACAGGACGCAACCTCTCCACAACAAGAAGAAGCCAAGAAACTCTTAGAAGCATTCGAGCAATACTCTTTGAAGGGATCCACTTCGGAAGAAGGCCCCCGTGGAGCATCACAGAATTACCACTTCGCTGGACAGCATCAATTTTTGCACGATCCATCCTACACTCTAAATGCAGCCTACCGAATCTTTTACAACAAATATACAGCCCAAACAGAAGCGTTTGAAAAACACCCTTCCCAACGCATCCTGCTCCCGCCCCCTCAATCACTCCCGACTCCCCTACCCACAGCCCCCCGTCAGAGAGATTTTTACCACCCCGCCAATCGCACTCTATTTGCCCCTTTTCAAGCATTGGGAGAAAAGTATTTCACGGAAAAACCGGTAAGCGATGCGACACCGCCTCAGTCGTTTCCCGAGCTGACCCCTGAGGTTCAAGCACTCAATGAAGAGTACGCGATCGGGTACCAAAAAAACCTCCGCGAAAAAACAGCGGCATTAAAAGATACCCCTCAAGCAGTGCGTGCGGGGCTCTTAAAAGAAAAAGAGGCCATTGAACGGGGGCACAACGCCGATGAAAAAAAACTCGAGCGCCTGGGTCAAGAGATCCTCTCTTTGGGCAATAAAGAGCTTAAAACATCTGTCCGTGGGCGCGCCAAAACAGGGGGTGCTAAGAAAAATACCCTCTCTTTAGACGATTTCATTTTGCTCGCCTCCAAAGGCGACTCTAAAGCCATAAAGAAGGCGACAGGCCTAAAAAGTCCCGCGGAACAGCAGCTGCTGGTGACGACAATTGGAAAGTACTTAGAAGTGGAGATGCGTCTAAGACATAGCAAAGAAATCCTCAAAGGGCTCGATGCGTTGGCTGAAGCAGATGAAGGGGATTGTCTTTCAGAATTGAACCACCTGCAAGGGCTTTTACAAACGGGTTCTGCCTTTGTCAACAGAGACTCCCTCGCCCAATTGACCTTCCAACACTTTATCGATTTGAACTTTCGCGAAGACCAGGTCGAAGATCTCGATAAAATCATTGCAGAAGGGAGCGATATCTTCGCGCAGCGGGCGACAGGAGCTGGTAAGACGCTCGTGTTATCCAATATGCTCGCCTATTACAAAGCCGATGGCTACCACCTCTCCATCCACGTCTCGCCGACCTATCAATTCGCCTCTCAGATCTACGAGATGAGCGGTCGAACGCAAAAAGCCTTAGGCCAAAAAGCGCATGCCCTGGTCTTCCGTGATTCTCCCGAATACTTTAATGTCGCGAGCTTACAGCGTCTGAATAACGAGCTCAATCAGGTGATCGCAGAGGGAGAGTACTTCAATACGACCCAGACGACGCTGCGGACATTGCGCACCGCATACGTCTCCTCTGCACTCGAGTATTATACGAACACTTCATTGACAGAGGAGGCTCGACAAGAGCTCTTCTCTAAAATGAGACTGATCTGCGATATCAATGCCAAGATCCGCTCGCGCGGCATTTTGACCTTTGACGAAGTGCACGATGCGCAAAATCCCAAAGTGATCCTCAATAAGGGAGTCGGCGAAATTTCCTACATCGACAGCATCCACACAGAACTCATCGCCACTCTCCTTACACTCGGTTTTGAAAGAAGAGAGGGGCAAGGAAAAGCTCTGCTTTCCTTCACAGAAACCCATCAAATCCAAACCACTAAAGAAGAGAAAGAACAACTGACACAAACGATGGTGGACCATATTACCACCGATCCCGATTGGCTAAAAAAGTTCGACTGTGAAGATTTATCTCGTGAAGAGAAAGGAGCTCTTAGGGAATTTCTCTCAAAAGAAGAGGCTCCTATGCCTGCATTTCTGCAGAAGAGGATCGCCTCCTTCGAGCGCAAGGGGGGAATCATGACCTCGTTAGATCATCTCCTTCTCTGTAGGCAGTTGATCGCAGGTCATTGGATTTTTGAGTCTCTTTCCCAATCGGTCTATGAAAACTACCAGTTGATTTACGAGGAAGGGAAATTGCCCATCGCAGTTCCTTGCGTTTCCCACTTAAAAGCTTCGAAAAATTCAGAATTTAGTGATCCGTACCGAATGTGTGTCAATACCCTCATTGCCTACCGGGCAGAAGGGATCACCCTAGAGCAAACGAAAGAATTAGTCGCAGACTTACGCATCCAAGCGCTCAAAGAATTTGAACAAAAATCAGAAGAAAATCCCGATTTTAGACTCGAAGATACAGAGAGCTTTTCCCAGTTTGCGCTCTTGATGAAAAGAGTCCGTGGACCGGGTAATCTCGCAGAGATCAACCTCAACGACCGCGCCACTCTGGAAAAAATTCAGCGCGCCCTTAAGGGAAATTCGCACGCGGCGGTTTCAGTGCTTTCAGGATACATTACAGCGCGCGTTCTAAACAAAAAGAAGCTGCTCGGCGAACAGACCTCTTGTAACGGGATGAATACCTCTACCATGGGAAAAAACAGCAACGGGTTCTCGGCCACCATCGACAACAAACATATCGCTCCCGTCATGGATTACACAGGTCGGATGACCGCGATCGCCCTGGAACCGGGCGTTTACGGACAGCGCATCGACACCTTAATCGAAAAACACCCCGATGTCTACATCATGGGAAATAGCCCCGACGACCTATTTGAAGACGTCTATCACAAATTGCCAGAAGAGAAGCGGGAACGGGTGAGGGCTGTTATCGACGTGGGCTGTCACTTCCGCGGCGTGCCCAACAGGGAAGTCGCAGAGTCGATGTGCCGAGCGTTCAAAGGTTCTCCTGTGGAAGGTGTCATCTTTTACGACACAGAGACAGACCGTGCCTACTACATGCAAAAATCCAACCCCAGCCACATCCAACTCATTAACTCCCTGGAAACAAAATCAGTGGATGGAGTCGAAATCTTCGCAGATATCGGCGTCCCTGTCGATAACGTCGCCGTCTACTTTAGCCACGATAAAATCACCGGAACCAATATCCCCCTGATGAAAAATGCGGTCGCCCTTTCCACATTTACAAATGAGACCAAATTCTTCAGTCAAATGCAAGGCGATGGCCGCATGCGCAAACTAACCGAAGAGCAAGAGATCATTACCGCTGTCTCTCAAGATTCTCTCATGGAAATCAGCCAGTTACTTGACAATCCCGACATTGAAGATCTTCCCGTCGCAAAAGTAGACAACCGCACATTCATTCAAGCTCTCATTCTCTTCGCGTATTGCCTCCAAATCAAAGGGCGTAAAGAGGAGACCTTCCTCCTCGGCATGCAAAATCTACAGAACTGCGTCCAGCAATACCTGCTCGATAAAATCTACGAAAATCCCTATCTAGAAGCCACTGTATTCACCCACTGTGCCGATCTCTTCAAAGAAAATATCGCCATCGACTTCGTCCGCGATTACGGCTTCCCCAAAACCACCGCCAAAATGAGAGATCATCTCGATCTCACTGTGAAAAAGCTCCTCTCAAACTTAGCTTCTCTTCCCCTCCCCCCAGAAGAGGTCGCGCAACTCCGCGCGACATTGGAGACCATGAAAGAGGCTCTCCTCCCCGATCTCGAAAAAGAGATCGAAGTCAATGAAGGGGAACTAGATCCTAAAAAACCAGCAGAGATGCCTCATTCCCGAGACGGGACCATGGAGCAGATCCAAGAGAAAAAATCGATTCAACACAAAAATAACTTGGCCATCCAAGAATGGGTCCAAGAGAGCTCTTCCGAGTATAAAGAGCCCACAGAAAGGCTCTCCGTAACCTGGCAACAACTCTACGCTCCCGACTTTGGCCAACCTACAACGCTCATTGAAGAAGAAAAGCCTATTACTCCCTTACTTATAGACGAGGCAGAAGTTGAATACGCTAAGGAGGCATTCTTTTCCTTTCTCGGAAGGCTTCGAGGGAAAAGAGAAAACATTCTGAAGGAGCTTGAAAAAGAGATCGGCTTAAGTGAGGAGACTCCGGCCACAGCCTCGATGCTACAAAAAGCGATGGAGATCGTTTTAAAATACTGCACCCCTGAACAAGCAGTTTCGCTAGATGCATGGATGGCACCCTACTCTCCACGTCCCTCCGAAGAAGAGGATAAAGAAGGGGTAACTACGCTCTTTTCATTTCTCAATAAGTATCCAGAGATAGGAAAAGAGGCTAAACCCCAACTTAATGACGAATTTGAATTGGGGCCAGACAATTTCTTCTCCCCTGGGATGCTGCCAAGAGCCCTAGAGATCATTCTACCCTATTGTAACTCTGAAGAAGCAGCTGAGCTCCAAGCGCTCATGGCGCCCCACCTTTCTACAAAAGAGAGTCAAGAAGTACCCCCTTTCTCTATCCAGCCTCTCAATGCCGCATTGGGACAACGGTTCCCTAAGCTATGGAGCTCTGATCTCTTTTCCGATGACCTACTCGCCTCCCAGAATTTCCTCTCAACAGCAGATCAAGAGATGAACTTATTCGATGATTTGGAAAAACCGCTATTCCAGGTCCTTCTCATCCAAGATAAGCCAGGCGATCAAAATAAACTCCTCTTACTCTCCGCAGAAGACGCAAAACAGGTCGCGACCATTTTCCAGGAGGAAAAGGAGACACTACCAACTGGCAGGCAAATGTGGCTCCTGCGACCCCAAGGGAATTTAGCGTGGCCTGGCCCCTCCCCCTATAATAAACAAGACCTCTTGAACCAGCCCGAGGTCGCTCGTTTGCTCCTCCAGGCGAATTTTTTCTCAGGGAACCTCGCCTTCCTCGAGACCCCCTTTGGTCAAAAGGAATTAGCCGCCTGGCTTAAAGAAGTCAAAGACCCCCAGCTCGCCCAATCGATCTTCGAAAATGCAATCCTAAAAGCACACCCTCAAGAAGGGTATCCCTTTTCTAAAACCCAGCAAATGCTCAGAACGTTCTCTGAAGAGGTTAAATGATCCGCTTTCTCCTCCTTCTCCTCCTCTGCACGAGCGCTGCGCCACTCTTAACCCAAGGCACGCGAAAACCCCCAGAGAAAGTCGCATTCACTCAAGAAGAGATCGCCACCTCACACAAGATCGCGCACGTCATCGTCATCATGCAAGAGAACTGGTCCTTCGACTCCCTCTATGGAAAGTTCCCCGGAGCTGAAGGGATTGCTCAAGCAAGCCCTGAGAGCATGCGACAGCTCGATCGCAACGGGACGCCCTTTTCCTTTCTCCCTCCCTGCTCTTACGGCAAAGGGAAAAAAACCTGTCCTGACATCCCCGCTCGTCTGCCCAATGCCCCCTTCGACTTAGAGCCCTACATATCCCTGACAAAAAACACCGTCGACCCCGTGCACCGGTTTTACAACGAGCTGTGTCAAATCAACGGCGGTAAGATGAATGGATTTGCCGCCTGGGGAAATACGGGAGGCTTTGTGATGAGCTATTACGACATTTCAAAGACGCGAATGGGACAACTCGCCAAGCAATACACGCTCTGCGATCACTTTTTCCACTCCTGTTATGGCTCGTCGATGTGCGGAGCCCTGATGCTCTTTAGCGCACAAATCCCTAAATGGCCTAATCCCCCTCAAAAGCTCATCATCGACACCACAGAAGAAGGGATCATGAGCTTCAAAGGCAAAGTGACAAAAGAGGGATACGCCGTCGAAGATTTCCAACCCTACTACCCACCCTATCGTAAAAACACTCCCCCGAATGAACGGCTCCCCCCGCAAACCTTCCTTACGATCGGCGATTTACTCGATGCAAAAAAAATTTCCTGGGGCTGGTATGCAGAAGGATGGGACGATGCGCTCGCAGGAAAGGACTCTCATGATTTCCCCTGTCACCACCAAGCACCGAGCTATTTTCCCCAATTCGCCCCAAATACGGCAGGCAGAAAAGCCCACCTGTTCGACCTAAGAGAATTCCACCTGCAGCTCCAGCGCAATGAACTCCCCGCCGTCTGTTTCATCCGCTCTCTCGACTCTCACAGCGAACACCCTGGCGAAGGCTCTCTTTTAGAAGGACTCAACTGGTGCGCCGATCTCATCGAAACGATCCAAAAAAGCCCTGCCTGGGATACCTGTGTGATCGTCGTCACCTATGACGAAAATGGAGGCCGTTGGGACCACGTCGCCCCTCCCATTGTCGATGCGTTCGGCCCCGGCACCCGCATCCCCACCCTCATCATCTCCCCTTTTGCCAAAAAAGGATTTGTCGATAAGACCACCTACGAGACCGTCTCCATCCTCAAATTCATCGAAGAGCGGTGGGGCCTCCCCTCCCTCTCCCCCCGTGACGCCAACGCCAACAACCTTCTCAACGCATTCGACTTCTCTAAAGAATAGCGAATATGCTATACTCTTCCTATGCAAACTCAAAAAAGAATTGTCATTATCGGAGGCGGTGCCTCGGGGATTTTCGCAGCAGCCCTCTGTGCGGAAAAGATTCCCAATAGCCACATCTCTGTCTTAGAAAAGACGCGACAACTGCTCGCGAAGGTGCGCATTTCAGGCGGAGGCCGCTGCAATGTCACCCACGCACAGTTCGACCCAAAACTCCTGAGTGGTTTTTATCCGAGAGGGCATAAAGAATTGCTCGGTCCCTTCCACCACTTCCAACCCAAAGACACCATCGCCTGGTTCCAATCGAAAGGAGTCGCTCTTAAAACAGAAGAAGATGGGAGAATTTTCCCCACGACAGACCGCTCAGAGACCATCATCGACTGCCTCCTCCACGCCGCTCAGTCCAAGGGCGTAGAGATCCAATGCGAGACGAGCCTTCAATCGATACAAAAAAATAAGGAGGGATTCCTCCTCACCACTCAAAAACAAGAAATCTTAGAATGCGACGCCCTCATCCTCGCTACAGGAAGCTCTTCTCAAGGCCATGTTCTCGCCGCCTCTCTAGGCCATACGATCGTGCCCTCCGTCCCCTCTCTCTTCACCTTTAACGTCCCCACATCTGCTCTTCTCGATCTCTCGGGCATCGCCCTCTCCGACGTCCAGCTCACCCTAAAGGGAACGCATTTTAAACAAAGAGGCAACCTGCTCCTCACCCATTTCGGCTTCAGCGGCCCTGCAGCTCTTAAACTCTCCGCCTGGGCAGCCCGAGAGCTTCACGCATGCCACTATGAGACATCACTTCAGATCAACTGGATCCCCGAATACACAAGCGATAGAGCCCTCGCCACCCTAAAAGCCTTAAACCCCTGTAAAACCCTCTACGCGCAAAACCACTTCTCCCTTCCAGCACAACTCTGGAAACGCCTGCTCACACTCGCCGCCATCCCAGAATCCACACCCCTCAACCACATCTCCCACGCCAAACTCCACACCCTCGCCAACCAGCTAACGGCAGACACCTATGCGATCAAAGGAAAAACCGCCTACAAGCACGAGTTCGTCACCTGCGGCGGCGTTTCCCTAAAAGAGGTCGATTTCAAGACAATGCAAAGCCGCCTCGTCCCCTCCCTCTTTTTCGTAGGCGAGATCTTAGACATCGACGGCGTTACCGGCGGCTTCAATTTCCAAAACGCTTGGACCACCGCCTTCCTCGCTGCCGAAGCCCTAAAATTTTAATCTATGCCCCAGGAGGTGCGTCCTCTTTCTCCAGAGCAACTGGCTCTTCCCGCTCTTCCTCTGGTGCCTTCTTAGAATTGATCTTATTTACGGAAATAGTCATCTCGTGCTTAAAGCAACACTTGTAAATCGCTTTAAATATTTTTTCGAGCCTAGTCCCAATCGCTTCAAAAAACCGAGACAGACCATCAGAGACCGTATCCGCACTGACCGTAATCGTCGAAGGGGTATCGGCAATGCCCCCTCTTTTTACATTGAGCTTTACATTCTGTGGTTCCTCTGTCGTTGTCACTTTTGGACTTGGCCCGACGCCACTTACATCTGGATAACCCATATAACCCCCACACGTTAAAAAATTCGTTCGATGGGAGGAGATTCTAATTAAACAGGAGTTAATTTAACATCGTTTTTCTGCAAAAAGGAGCCCAAAAAATTGGACCCACGCGTCAAACAAAGAGAAGAGGGGATCGTCATCTCCATCAAAGTCATTCCCAAAGCCGCTCGTAGCGCCATCGTCGGTTGGGAGAATGAGCTACTAAAGGTGCGCCTAAAAGCTGTCCCCGAAAAGGGGGAAGCCAACCGAGAGCTCATCGCCTTCCTCGCTACCACCCTCCACTGTCCCAAATCCCACCTCACCCTCCTCTCTGGCGAAACGAGCCGCCACAAAAAAGTGCTCATCACCCATATGGATGAAGAAACGTTCTTGAGTAAAATTTTTCCAAAAAACGAAGCTTAAAGAACCACTACTTTTTCCATTGCAAAATCACAACCTATGCGCTACGATTTCCCTTCTTTTTCCAGGAGGACACAGTGAATAAAACAGTCGGCATTTATCTATCGGGCAGCATCAAAAAGGGACACGAAAACCCGCAAGAGTCCTTTTGGACAGAAAGTGATATGACTCTACTGCGCAACAGCTTCCAGGAACATCAGGTTCTTTTTTTAAATCCCGCTTTTCGAACAGATGATCTCACGGACCAACACTCTATATTCGGAAGAGACATGACACAGGTCTTTTGCTCTCACGTGGTTTTAGTCGATGCGCGCGATCGGAGAGGTCTCGGCGTAGGCGCTGAGATGATGTGGGCAAAAATCAACAAAATCCCCCTCGTCTCTTGGGCACCCAAAGAATCTCATTACAACAAAAGTAAAGCCACCCTTCTAGGAGTGTCTGTAGATAATTTCATCCACCCCTTTGTCTCTGGGCTCAGCGATCAGATCGTCGAGACTCTCGAAGAAGCGGCTATGTGGATTGAGAAAATGCTCTTAGATCCGTCCCTCGAAATTAAGGGAATCGAGCACATTCAAGCTGCCATGGCCTATTACCAAGAAAACCAATTGCCCACCGATTTGCCCATGCGCGAAATTTTAAGCTGCAATGCCCTCCAGCAGCGCTTCAAAAGACCTCTTCCGGAAGTCGCCCTGAATTAAAGGAGAAAAAATGAAAAAGTTTTTGGCCCTAGCTTGTCTATCCTTGAGTCAGATCCAAGCAGTAGAACACGAAGTCCAATTCGAAAACGATCGAGTCTTTGTTTCCAAGGTAGTCATAGGACCCAAAGAAGAGATCGGTCTCCACCGCGATGCCTTACCCCAAATCGTCTTTGGAGTCAAAGGCGGGACAATCACGCGCTTAGAAGCAGACGGCAGAGAAGTCGCCGTTGCCTTTCCAACCGGCGCGTCTGTCTATCGCCCTGTCGATCCAGAAGGCGAGATGCATAGGAGCGTAAATAAATCAGACGCCCCGATCGAACTCCTCATCATCCAGCTGAAAAAATAGACAACTTTTGTCCAGCAGTCTGTTGGACAATTTTTAATCTCGCAAACTGAAAAAAATGAAACGAGCCCTAATAAAGTTACTCTTGTTTCCTGTTGTTGCAATACAGGGTTACGCATATGAGCTTCAAAAAGACTGGCCCGAAGTTCCAGAAATCGAACAACGTTTCATTGACAATCCCTGCGATACCCATCATCAGATTGAAGTGTTCACTCTCAAACCGAGAGGAACAGGCCCCTTTCCAGTCGTTTTTTTATTGCACGGCCATCAACCTCCCGACCATAGCACGGGAGGGAAACAACTCATCGAGTTAGGTTACCTTCATCCTTTTGTAAGAGAGGGTGTGATAGCCGTTGCTATTTCCATCCCAGGATTTGGCCATTCTGATGGGGATAGAGATTTTTCAGGACCTAATTCTCAAAAGGTCGTTGCAGCTGTAGTTGACCATTTTATGCAATTTCCCTTTGTGGATCCCCAAAAAATGGGAATTTACGGGATCAGTAAAGGAGCCACTCTTGCTAGCATGGTCCACAAGTACACTCCCACCCTTTTACTACAAATTTTGGAAGCGGGTTGGTATGACCTGACCACTTGTAGTTCCTTAATGCCCGATTATCTCGAGAAAATTAAAGAAAACATAGTCATCGAAACCGGTGGATCAAAGGACAGCTTAATAGAGAGATCCGCAATCTACAATACCCAACACATCCACTGCAAAACGTTAATTCTTTTGGGCGAATTTGACGATCGAAGGACCCTCCCCTCTTCTGTCGCATTACATGACAAGCTCATTTCAGAAGAAAAAGACAGCCAACTCATCATCTACCCAAATGAACTCCATTGTTTGTCAGAAGACAAATGGAGTGCGGTTATTTCCTTTGTTAGAAAACAGTTCTTTGGCCTCTATGGCATTGGAATTAATCTTTCGCTGATCATGCCTGCCATTCACGTGGCAAAAATTCACCCCAACTCCCCTGCCGCCTTATCAAAAGCACTCCATGTGGGGGATGTCATCCTGCGTATTTCCCCCAATAACGATGAGGAAGAAATCGACGTATTGCGCATGCCCATCCCTCAAGTGGCAGCACTGATTTTGGGAAAGAAAGGGACTGCCGTTCGTCTTCATGTCCAGCACTTCGATAAAACTCATGAAGATATCGTGATCGAGAGAGGATGAAAAAAGTTCTGATGGGAAAATTGAACTAGATACGAGTACAGCTTCTACCGTGAAGACTCTGGACGTAACAGTTGCATACAACTCTATCCCATGCTATCCTCGCTGGCCGAAGGCCAAATCCCTCTCCCAAAGAAAACCTATGTCAGACGTGATCCAAGTTACCGACCTGTGCAAGAATTTTGTCGTCCGTCAAAATTTTCCTGGGATTTGGGGCGCCTTTAAGGGACTTTTCTGCGGGAAAAACCTCCCCCTACCCGCGATCAAGAGCTTATCTTTTTCCATCGCACAAGGGGAACGCGTTGCCTTCATCGGACCGAATGGCGCTGGAAAGTCGACGACGATTAAAATGCTGACCGGCATCCTCCACCCTTCCTCTGGGAAGATCGAGGTGTTAGGACTCGTTCCTTGGAAAGACCGGCACAAGCTGGGCTATCGCATCGGAACTGTTTTCGGACAGCGCACGCAGCTATGGTACCACTTGCCTCCTGCCGACACCTTCGATTTGTTGGCGAAAATCTACGAAATCGAACACGGTGTTTATCAAAAACGGCTGAAAGAACTCATAGAAGTCTTCGAAATCACTCCCTTTCTCCACAAACCCGTCCGCCAGCTCTCTTTGGGAGAACGGATGCGCTGCGAACTCGTCGCATCTCTCCTGCACAACCCCTCCATTCTCTTTCTCGATGAGCCCACCATCGGTCTAGATATCAATGCCAAATTAAAGATTCGGGCCCTGCTTAATAAGTTGTCTCACGACTATGGAACCACCCTCTTTTTAACCTCCCATGACACAGCGGACATCGAACAGGTCTGCGAGCGCGTCATCGTTTTGGATCAAGGCACGATCATTCGAGATAGTTCCCTCAAAGAGCTGAAGAGAACGTATACCAAAAAGAAAATCCTCACCCTCATCACAGATGTCGAAAAAATCTCCTTGAACTTGCCGGGGGTGAAGATCTTAGAAAATGATCATTACCAGTTCATCTGCGAGGTCGATGTGACAGAGACTCCTATCGACCACGTCATTCAAGAGGCCTTAAAACGCACAGGCATCAAAGACATCACCATCGAAGATCCTTCCATGGAAGAGATCATCCGCACACTCTACGCACAGGAGTGAAGATGGGAAAATACCTGAAGATCTTCAGCCTAGCCGTGATCCATAGCCTTAAGAACTACAAAGCCCTGATCGGCTTGAGCATTTTTCTCATCACCTGCCTCATCATCTTCGCCCACATTTGGAAAATCGCTGCCACTAAAACAGGAGCCATCGCCTTCCATCCCGATCAACTGCTCTGGTACATCGCTCTGAACGAATGGGTCCTCATCTCTTTTCCCGACATCCAAGAAGATATGGAACAAGATTTGCGCAGCGGCAGACTGGCGTATCTCCTCCCCCGACCGATCTCCTACCTAGCCTCTGTCTTTTGCGAAGGTCTCGGCATCCTGTGCACCAACCTCTTTGTATTGGGAATCGTGACATTTTGTTTTACCTGGATCCGCATTGGCGACGTCCCCTTCCAGCTGAGCGCCCTTCCCCTCATCATAGCCCTAGGTTTCCTCGCCGGCTGCGTGGGACTCCTTTTCCAGATGCTCATCGGATTATCGGCCTTTTGGTTGCAACAGGTCGGCCCTTTTCATTGGATATGGGAAAAACTCCTACTCACCTTAGGCGGGCTCATGCTTCCGCTCGCCATCTACCCCCTGTGGCTACAAAAAATTGCCTACCTCACACCCTTTCCCGCCATTTTGGGTCAGAGAAGCGCCCTTGCCATCGATTTCAATCTCTCCGACGCCCTTCAGATAATGAACACTCTAATCCTCTGGGGACTTCTGGCATTCTTTGGCCTCATCCTCCTCTACCGCAGAGGCCTTCGCATTGTAAATGTAGCAGGAGGCTAGATGAACACACTTAAGTTCTTCGCAGCTCTTCTGCGCACCAGCATCCGCGCTTCGATCAGCGTCCGCGGCGCTTTTCTCTTAGAATCAGCACTGATGATCGCAAACAATCTGATCTTCGTACTCATGTGGTGGATTTTTTTTAGGCAATTTCGAGAAATCGGCGGCTGGACACTGAAGGACATGATCGCTCTAAACGCGATTGGAATGGGAGCCTATGGCCTCATGCTCATCTGTTTCGGTGGAGTCAAGCAACTCTCTAGGATCCTCCTCAATGGCGATCTCGATCCCTTCATGACACAACCTAAAAACTTGCTGCTCCACCTCATTTGCTCTAGATCCCTTTCCAGGGGATGGGGACTTTTGATGACAACCGCTATTCTGCTCATTTCAACCCACCTAACGAGCCCCTTCACACTCTTCTTAGTTGCCCTCAGTATGATCTGCGGCTGCTTGGTCTTTACCTCTATCGGAATCATGGCCCATAGCCTAGTCTTCTGGCTAGGTCCCGTAGAAAGCGTCTCCAGAAAGTACTGCGATTCCCTCATCATCTTCGTCCTCTACCCTTCCAACATCTACTCCGGCATCCTGCAATTCCTGATGTTCACCCTCATCCCCGCCGGCATCATCGGCTACATCCCCGTCGAATTACTGCGCCATTTCTCCTGGCCCAACCTAGCCATCCTCATCGGCAGCTCCGCCGCCTTTTTCGCTCTGGCGTTTACCGTTTTCTCCCTAGGCCTAAAAAGATACGAATCGGGCAACCAGTTCGGCATGCGCCTCTGACTATAGAAAATTTCCTTTAAATCTATAATAGTTCTCTGTAAATTGGACGCGAAATTCATGTTTGGGCTTACCTGAACTTCAAGATATATACTCAATGACATGCAAAAAAACAGGCCTTGACAAAGCACATAGATATATGTACACTTAAGGAAAGTGGGAGATGAAAAAAGCGGATCTTGAAAAGCAACTCTCCAAATACGGCTGGAAATTTGCTCGCCATGGGGGGAACCATGATATATGGACAAATGGAGAGAAGCACGAGGCTATTCCTAGACATCGAGAGATTAAAGAATACACTGCGAAGAAAATACTAAAAACAGCCCAAGACAACCCTCCTAAATAACTCATAGGATTTTTAATGGAATTAGAAGGAAGAGTTTGGAAAGATGGAAGATGGTGGATTATCGAAGTTCCTTGTCTGAATATCACAACTCAAGGAAAAACGAAAAAAAATGCATTTGTAATGATTCAAGATGCTGTGCTCGAACTTATGACAAGTTATTTCAACAATCTGAATGAAAAATTCGAAATATCTGTTCATGAATACAACGGAGATTGCTTCGGGTTGACTTCCAATAATAACAATCTTCTTCTGTCGTTTCTTCTCATAAGACAAAGAGAAGAGAGCGGCTTGAGTATTCGTGAAGTAGCTAAACGTCTTTCAGCTAAGAGTCCAAATACCTATGCCCAGTATGAAAAAGGCAAAATCAGTTTTTCAATAGATCAATACGAAAAACTCATACACGCCATTAATCCCAGCCGAACCACGGTTTTAAGAGTGGTATAAAGCCTGAGTCAAGGTCTAAAAAACAACCATTTTGGTGACGTCACCAAAATGGTTAGGTTATACCCCGCGCGCTTAGGAATGGTGCATTTGAGCGCGTCAAAGCCCCGCGATTCCACGATCGAAGAGGGGGTCTGTATTTTTCTTCAATACAGGCCCCCTCTTCGATCGTGGAATCGCGGGAGCTGATCAAAGGCTCAAATGCACCATTCCTAAGCGCGCGGGGTATAGACTCCGGAAGCAAAAAAGAAGTCCCCGCACAGAGCATGGGCAGAAAATTGTCGTATCGCTGATACGACAATTGAGCTGGACTCATTTTATTGCCCTAATCCCCATCAAGCACGACATGAAGAGCGAATATTGCGAAAGGACTCAGCTGCTCTATCAGAGTGCAGGTAAGATGTTTTTCTCAAAAAAATTGCTGCACTACCACTTGTATTATTTTGCTCAAAAAAGTACTATCTCCGTGAATCTACAACACGTAAGAAGGAGTAAAGATGAAAAGTCTACTTGTTTTAGGGTTAGCTCTCAGTACGTTTGCTTTTGGAAATGAATCCACGTATTCAGACGGAAAAATGGTTGAAGGGAAATATTATCCTCATCTTGAAGCAATTCATGTAAAGCAAAGCGGTATCTTTGTCGACTTTGAGGGGGAAGAACATCGAGTTGATGGACTGCATTCCGATGGACGAGGTATTTATGTTGTACGCATGCCCGTTAATGAATGGAGATGCTCAAAGGGTCATGCCAATCCACCATGGGCTGAGCGTTGCTTAACTTGCCGTGAATAAATGAGTTCTAGAGCTTATAAAACAACCCTGCTGGCGGGATCGATTTTGTTGATCGCCGCCAGCACTCTATGTTTTTTTAGTTGCAAGTTTTCAAGAGCTCCTGTCGCTGCTTGCGATCAAGAAGCTATTGAGAGTTTTTTTAGAAGAGTATTTGTACGGGATGGCTTCGGATATACCTTCTTTGGAAATAAGCCCGCCTCCTGCATTGGGTATTTTGATCCCATTCCTATCGACAATTGGGACAGAACTCAAGCGAATAACATTATAAAGGAGGGCTGGGAATCTTGGAAACATAGATTGCAAAAAATTAAGATTCGAGACTACCTCTTTATAGAAGAGATATCTGAAACCGATCCTAGTTTGAAAGTTATAACCTGCGTGAACAAACGAGCTTTTGTTAAGACTGTTGATACCTATCGCGAATTATTTGAACGAGTACTACAAAGAGAGATAACTGGGATACAACTTCTGAAAGAGTTGGAGGATCATCGAGAAGGATTATTTGATGTTGTACACCATCATGAAGGGCTCTATGGCATTTTGTTAGGTTATGGGAAAGAAAATGCCTTCTTATTCCAAAGACGTATGAATCTTAACATTTACAACCCTTGTCCTACCTTTTCTCTATGCGAAATTCATGGAAAAGAAGCCTCTTCTCTTGAAGAAGAGACCCACTTCCTGAAAAATTTAGATACAGTTGCGGAAGACACTCCCTTATCCCCCATTTCACTCCCTGTATTCATAGGCATCAAAGAGTCTGATGAAAGTCAAAGACTCATACAGCATTATCGCTCTGTCCGTAAAGAGCTCACACAAGTCTTGTATAGCGACAATTTTATGGATAAGATCGTACATCAGCTCAGTTCTGGATAGACCGAGAGCTGAATATTGGCAACTGGAAAGAAGCATTAGGATTTTCAATGGAATTATACCCCGCGCGCTTAGGAATGAGAGCGCATCGTGCGAAAATACTCAGCTGCACTCTCAGATTCCTGAACTGCAATTCTCACCCTGGCAAACATCTCCCTTTCAAATTGCTCTGTCAATCTTGGCCAGTCGATAGGTTTTGGAGAAGCAGCGAGTAGAGCTGATAAGACTCTGGCATCTTCGAGCACATTATTCCCACCGAGCGCTCGTTCTGGAGGCATGGCATGAGCGGAATCACCTATCAGAGTCACTCTGCCCGTTGGAACCATAGGAAATTGGTCAGAGTTAGGGAATTGAGTCGTGCGTATGAACCAAGGCGCCATGATCGCTTCCGCTGGAGTATCGTGTACCAGTTTTTGCAAGTTCTCGTGCCAAGGTTCACTTCTCATCAAATACTTACAGCGCTCCAAGATGCGCATGCGCGATTCCACTCCTTGATCAAACTGATACCAAGGAGCACTGTGGTCTTTTATTTCTTCTGAAATTGCCCAGAAAATCGCAGGGCTTCTATCCTGCCTTTCTGAAAAGCAGACACCCATGTAATGGGAATTAACTCCCTGAAAACGGACGAATCCCGTTTTGTTTAGAGGAAGAAGCGCATCCCACTCTGGAGTCCGATCCATCTGTCCTCCCAAGAGGACACGATTGCTATCGACCCCCTTTGGAATCGATCCCAGGCCATTTTGGTATACTAATGGCAAAAGCTCTCTCACGGTTGATGTTGCCCCATCACATCCAACAAGCAAATCGCCCGTAGCAGATGAGCCATCTTCAAAATGAGCGATCACTCGATCGCCCTTATCTTCGAACAGGACGAGACGCTTGTTCCATTCTATGTCGATCCCTTCCTGCAAAAGATTCCTGAGCTCTGAACGAAGAAACTGAACGGCGGCATCTTGGCCCTGTGAAACACTGAAAAAAGGTTCCATTTTTTCATTCGTACAAGTAAATCCATCACCCACATCAGCCACCTTGGCCCTAGACAACCGACTCATTTTTTCAGGCGTTAGGAGTGCCGTTAATGCGCTCATTCCCAGCGAGCGAATTGAAATCCGATACCCTTGAGAGCGACTCGTAGGGCTCTCATCCCTTTCAAAAAGGGAGACATCGAACCCAGCCTTGACAAGGCCCTGAGCCAAAGCCAAACCACCGAGTCCCGCTCCGATAATCAATATTCGATTGCGCATTTCAGTCTCCTTTCTCGTGACTTAGCCATTTCATTTCTGCTTCAAGATGAGAGATCCCGTATCTCAATGCCTTGAGGCGCGTTATTTTCTGGGGAAAATCCGCTATATTCTCTAGTCTCTCTTCGATTTTTTTATATTCTTCGTGCATCTTTTCCACTTTTTCGAATCTTTCCTGAAATAGCCGGATCATCTCGCTTCGATCGGTTACGAAAAAGAGTTTGAGAAGAAACTCATTACGTGGGGTTTCCTCACCTGTCGGACTTTCGAACCAAGTCTTAAATTCCATCCGTCCCATCTCTGTAATAGAAAAGATCTCTTTCTTTTTCTTTCCCACATAGACAACTTTGGAAAGCGCTTTTCCTTCTTCAGCCAAAACCCTTAACATCGGATAAATTGTCGAATCCGATTCGCGCCAGAAATAAACGGTCGATCGACCCATCAGAGATTTGATTTCATATCCAGAACTAGGACCATCGAGGAGGATCCCCAAAATAGCGTATCGTGTTTTATTGACCAACTTCATGAAAAATACCCAGTTTCTAGGTATATTACCTGAAATGGCGACTTTTCAGAAAGGCGAATCATTTTTTTAGAAAACAGATACAGGGATGTATCCCTGGATGAATGAAAATTTGAAACGGGGAATCGGAACGTTTCCAAATTTAAAAGATTGTCGCCACATTGTGGCGACAATTGGCCATTGAATGTGGTAATGGATTCAATGACAAAAACTTAAGGCGCATGATGTAGTTTGCCGAAGTTTTTGACGAACAGATTGTCGTATCGCTGATACGACAATTGAGCTGGACTCATTGTATGGTTCCATCTCTCCCTCCCTATACAAACACGCTCTATTTCTCTCTATTCGCCTTAAGCGAATAGAGAGGTACGGGGGCGCGGGGGATGATAAACCCCCGAAAAAGCGCGTATTCACTTAACGCCGAAGAGCACCTCTTTAGAGGTCACGAGCTTCCCACCGGCGGCGGTAATTGCGGCGAAGCTGAGCGCTTCGTCGTGGGGCTGCAGATTGATCGCCCGACAGGCATCTACAACTACGCTTACCTGAAAACCTAATTGCAGGGCATCTAGCGAGGAATAGAGGACGCAGTACTCGGTGACGAGACCTGCGATATAGAGCTCAGTCACGTGGTAGAGCTTTAAGAAAGTGTCGACCCCGGTCGAAGCGTGCTTTTGGTTGTCGAAAAAAGCGCTATAGCTATCGATCTCTTTGTTTGTTCCCTTTAAAAAGCAGCGATTGATCTTGTCCTGGTCTAGACTAGCGGATAGCTCAGCGCCCTTGGTGCCATTTACGCAATGGACAGGCCACAGGATCTGTTCCCCACCGCCCACTTGAATCACGTCCCCTATTTTTTTACCCAGATGAGAAGCGGCAAAGCTGACATGGTCGGCGGGATGGTAATCTTGGGTGGCGACGATGATCTCAAAACCGGGGATCAGAGTATTGACGATGGGGATGATTTCATCTCCTTGGGGCACGGCGAGGGCGCCGCCGAGGAGAAAATCGTTTTGTAAATCGACGATGAGAAGTGCTTTCACGGGGAGTCTTTGGGTTTCAGGTCTTCGATGAGCCGCAGTTTGGTTTCATAGAGCGATTTTTCTAGGCCGACGAAATAGGGTTGGGGGAAGAGAAACCGGCGGATGGCGGGGTGAAATTGCCCTAGCTCTTGCAACGTCCTCTCGCGGATCTGTTGGAGGGGAAGATTGGGGTAGACCCGCTTTCCCTCTCTAAATACGGGGATGAGTAGGTCTTTATATTGAGCGTGCGAAGAGAGTGTCTTGGATCGGGCTGGATCGAGAGGATCAATGATCTGTGGGTTAGCAGGGAGATCTGTGTGGATATCGAAGATCATGTCACCGAGATTGCCTCTCTCATCGGAGTAGCGACGCACCTGCAAGATCCCTGGATTTGTGACTTTGAGCATCTGCTCAGAGATTTTAACTTTGTATTGCCACTTCCCCTCTTGATCTTTTAAAGCGGAGAGTTTGTAAACACCATCGAGAGCAGGCTGATCTTTTCCCGTGACGAGATTTGTGCCTACGCCCCAGAGGTCGATCTTCGCCCCTTGGTGCTTAAGGTCGCTGATGATGAGCTCATCGAGTTCATTGCTCGCCATGATTTTCGCCTTGGGAAAACCGGCTTCATCGAGAAGTTTGCGGATCTCAATACTCAAATGCGCTAAATCCCCTGAATCGAGACGGACGCCGAACATCTCTACGCCCCGCTTGCGCATCCGCCGAGCGGTCTCAATCGCCTTTTTAACCCCACCGATCGTATCGTAAGTGTCGACTAAAAAAATGCAATTGTGAGGCATCACATCGGCATATGCATCGAAAGAGTCTTCCTCATCATCGAAGGCCATGATCCAACTGTGCGCATGCGTTCCTCGAACGGGAATGCCGTAGACTTTTCCGGCGAGGACATTTGAAGTGGAGTCGCAACCGCCGATGAAAGCCGCGCGGCTGGCGGCTAGCGCGCCATCGATCCCTTGCGCTCGACGCATGCCGAATTCGACGACGGGATCAGGTCTTGCGGCAAAACAGATCCGAGCCGCTTTCGTCGCAATCAGCGACTGAAAATTGATGATGTTGAGAAGAGCGCTCTCTAACAGCTGCGCATGGAGCATCGGTCCCCTCACGCGTAGAAGCGGCTCTTGTGGACAGATGGGAGTCCCTTCAGGAACCGCATCGATATCGCAGCGCAATTTTAAGGTGCTCAAGTAATCCAAAAAAGCGCGCTCGAAAAGAGGACTCCCATCCTCTGTTTTGAGCTGCTCGAGATAAGCTAAATCGCTTGGCTCATAGTGAAAGTTTTCCAAAAAATCGAGCGCAGTCCCCAACCCTGCGGCAATCGCAAATCCCCCGTTGAAGGGTTTTCTTCTGAAGAAGAGGTGAAAGACTGCCTCTCGCTCCGCCATCCCCTTTTTCCAGTAGCCATAGGCCATGGTCAATTCATAGAGATCTGTGAGGAGGGTAAGGGAATCGCGGTAGATCGAGTTATGTGTTTGCATTGGGCTTGGGTTTAGCTTCTGGGTGCTCTTTTAGGATTTCTTCTCGGCGATTTTTAAGCGCGTCGATGTATTTTTGATTTTTGGCCATTTGCTCTTTATCCATATCTGCTTTTTCAAAAGCGCGCTTGGCCTCCTGCGTCATCCCCTGCTGAAATTGCCAACGAGAGCCCGCATCATTCCAACGCGTCATGGAGCGCTTAAGCCGTATCTGTTCATCATCCATCCGTCTAAGCTCTGTGTCGATCTCTGAAAGCTCTGTCTTCCAGTCTTGGTTTGCAAGTCTTTGCAAAAACGGAATCTCCTCAGAGTATAAAGAAAAAACAGTAAAAAAACAACCCAAACTTAAAAACAATAGATGCATTAGACCTCTCTTTCTTTTTTCAGAGTAAGAAGTTGACCAAAGGATTGCAAGAAGATATATACCCAAGTGGACTCAATTGAGATAGACAAGGTGTAAAATGGAGCATTCCCACGAAGGGTGTCAGGGGCACGGTGCGCATGTGCAGGGAAAGGCGCTCTATCGCGCGCTCTGGATCGCTGCTTTTTTTATGCTCATCGAAGTGATCAGCGGAATCATCGCCAACAGCTTAGCTCTGATTAGCGATGCGGCTCATTTATTCACCGATGTCGGAGCCTTGGGGCTCGGACTCATCGTCGTCAAAATCGCCCATCTCCCGCGGACCCCCAAGATGAGCTATGGTTACCAGCGCGCTGAAATCTTAGGCGCTTTAGGCAGTTCCCTCGCTCTCTGGGCGCTCTGCGGCGTGCTGATTTACGAAGCAATCACTCGCCTCATCCACCCGCAACCAGTCGCAGGGCCGATCGTCTTCGTCGTCGCAGTCATCGGGCTCATCGCTAACATCGTCATGATACGGATTTTGCACCCTTCTCAGGGACATAGTTTAAATATGCGCGCCGCTTACCTACATGTGTTAGGAGATCTGTTGGGCAGTGTCGGTGTACTTTTGAGCGGACTGCTCCTCTGGCTGACACACTGGTACCCTATCGACCCTTTGATCACTCTCCTCTTCTCCCTCGGCATCCTCTATGGATCTGGAAAAGTGATCAAGCATACCGTCTCTATTTTAATGGAGTCTGCACCCGCCCATATCGACCCGACCGCCGTCCAAAGCGACCTCTCAGCGATCCCAGGAGTGAAGGAAGTCCACGACCTGCACATCTGGTCGATCTCCGCTAAAAAAGTAGCCCTGAGCGCCCATATCGTAGCTGCAGACACCCACCGCGCGCTGCGCGAGGCGCATCTGATCATCGAAAAAAAATATAAAATTTCCCATATGACCTTGCAAATGGAAGACCCGGAGCACTTTGAGCCCCACTACTGCTACGATTGCGAAAATTTAGGCGCTCCAAAAGTAGAGCATGGGATAGAATGAGTGTAGGATTTATGACCAAAAGATTTTTTTTCTTTATTTTCGTGACACTGGTGGGTTTTTCTCTAACTGCGTTTGCAGAAGAGGGGTACCCCAGCTTCCAGGAGAAGTTCGCTTCGGCCAAAGAGGGGGACTACAGCGTCACAGCATTAGAGGGGCATTATTGCCTACTCCTCATTCGCGCCCTCACGCCGACACGACTCCTGTTAGAGGAGGTCACGGTGCCTGAGCGACAGATCGATTTAAAAAAGCAGAACTGGCAGAAATGGCTCAATCAGAAGGCTCCAGGGCACACCTCGTGGACCCTCTACACAATCGATCGAAAGGCAAATCGGCTCATCGACTGCTTTTCCTACAGCAAAAATGGATGGATCGTCTTAGGCGAAGGAGAGCAGTTCTTCTGCAAACTCCTCAGCCTCCCCCTAAAACCTGTGTCTAAAGAAGCCCGCAAGAAAATCGGTTCTAATACTTCCAGCGAAGAGGCCGATCATCGCCCTCTGTGGAGTCCGCCTGTCGTGATCGAAGGCAAGAAAATCGCAAAACCGAGCATCGACGTCTTCTCTGCACAGTGGCCACAAGACTCCTCTCCCCTTTCCCGCTGCACCCTCGAGCTCTATTTTAACAGCCAAGACCCCGCATTTCCCTTCCCCTACTGGATCGAGGTTAAGACACCTCACTACACATTCAAGGTGCGCAGCGTCGATTCAGGCCACGGGCTCCGCTCCCCCATGCAGAGGTTGCAGATCTCCCCATAAAAAGTTTCAGTCGATTTCTGGGTTCTTTTGAGTCCACTTGGGTGGCCAAAATAATCCCGAAAAGCGACGAAAAAGTTTACTGGGAGAGGTTCTTATGAACAAACTTTCCCCAATAAGTATTTACAGAAGCTGGTAGCGGTTAAAAGCACTGGGGAGATAGGTTGTAAATATCTAATAACCAGCATCTTACAAAACACTAAGAGAGAAGGGTTTCTTACGGTTCTAAGTCGCTGAAGCTGACGGTCTTCTCATCGAAAAGCGACCACTTATGAACAGGTTTTCCACAATGCGAGTGAGTCTCAGTAAGAAGCTTGGTGTTTCACCACAGAAGCTTGGTATTTCACCACAGAGAGAAAATAGATATAAAAAAATTTCTCTCTGTGGTGAAACTGCATCTATTCAGAACGGAATGATGGGGAACTAAATCGTATTTAAGGGCTGAGGTACGCCTTCTTCAGGCGCTGAGAGGGGCTGTTTTGTAGTCGTAACCGCTTTGAACTGTTTCCCGAGCGATACGACCGAGTAGATCCAGGCGAGCAACACGACGAACAAGAGCCCTGCGATATAGGGCGTAGAGAGCGTGACGCTACCGAGCAAGATGATAAAGCCTTGGTAGGTCAGAGAAGAGCCTGATTTCCCGATTCCTGATCCCAAGCCGTCGATGGCAGCCTTCCCTTTTAATTTCGACTCAGGGGAAAGGGGCAAGAAGGCGAGTTCCTTTGTCGCATCGAAGACCGAGTATTTACCTGCTTTACTCACACAATTTTGCATAGAACCGCAGTAGACAGTCATTGCCAAAGGGGTCACGCCAAAAAGGGCAGAGGAGACGGCAAACAGGGCATCTTGGCAGAACATAAAGGTGAAAAAGCCAATCGCCATGATGGTCATGAGCAATGGGGTGATAATCGCCGTAAACGTCCATCCGAGACGCGTGACCATGATGGAGAAGAAAACCCCTCCGATGGTCGCAAAGATCCCAATCCCAATGGTGATCTTACTCATGTGCTCGATCATCTCATTGGGGTCGGAAAAAAACCGCTTTAACTGTTCTTTCCACAAGACGTCTGTGAAGTTAATACTGATGTTATAGCCTAAGACGATGATCGCTAGAGGGACGAGATAGGGAGAGCGGACGATGTACTTGATGCTCTCTCTCAAAGAAAGTTTACTCTTCTTGGATTCTGGAGAATCCCCTGCTACGGGCTCTTTCTTCTCTTCTTTGGGGAGCACGTAGCGATTGATCCACCAATAAAAACCCATCGCCAAAACTCCAACAATAGAGACGACTAACACCAACTGGCAGAGAGTCTGTCCCCAAGGATCGGTCACCGAAGAAAGGAAGGAGAGAGCCATCGGCTGGCTGAAAAATAGAGCTAAGCTTCCCCCTACAATCGGAGCGAAATTAGAGCCGATGTTCAATAAGCCATAGGTTCGCTTGGCCTCATTGACCTGGGTGACATCGTTGGCAAAACCCCAATAGAGCACAGTGAGGACAAGCACAGCCCAAAGCTCTGAGATCACGTAAAATGTCGTAAACGTCCAGTTGCGTAAAAGAGCGATGAGCCCTTGAAATCCCTTAGGCAAAACAGAGGTTAAAAATTCTCCTAACCGGTCGAAATGGAGAGCCTCGCTGTTGGGATAGAGGACGAAGGCGAATAAGAGAAAATAGCTGATAAAACTAGAAAGGAGGATATAAAAGGCGCTTTCCTTGCTGAAATAACGTCTGAGACGGGTGTAGACCCATGTCGCGATAAAGACACCGGGTAACATCCCCCAGACCTTGATAAAGGGGATCACTTCAGCGCCTGAGTGTTTCGCTGTCAAAATAATCGTATCTTTGAGATTGCGTAAGATCCCATAACAGATGCAAAGCAGAAAAAGCAGAAGGAGCATAGAAAGAACTTTTTTAACTTCCGTCCGATGGACGGGCCAAAAAACCGACCGAAGAAGACTAAATTGATCTTTTTTCTGCACAGAAGCCATATGTTCATCCCAAACCTCCCTAGAGTAGCTTTCCATTCGATTTTTCACAAGGGAAATATTTTTTTTGACAAATTTAGGGAAATTCGATTATTAAGTCCCCAGTGAACACCCAACCTGGCTCAAGGTTAGGGTATATCTTGGAGTCATCATGTCGATAGCAGAACAATCGGCCCCTACAGAAGCTGTATCTTGGATCCGCACCCTCGCGGCTCCGCTGCTTTTAATTGCGGTTTGTCCCGCCCTCGTCATGCTCGTTTGGTTCACAAATGCCCATTTGGGCGGATCGACCGATACCTTATTCTCCCTCTTTTCTCAAAAAGGAATTTTTGCGACGATCTATTCGATTTGGGCCCCTGTCTTTTTCGGCACTGCAAAAGCGTGGAAAATTTTGGCGGCATTTGCCGGCTTCGAGCTTTTATTGATGAAGGTTCTCCCTGGCAGAAAATTCCACGGACCCGTTACTCCCAAAGGGAATATCCCCGCCTATAAGGCCAATGGAGTCTCCGCTTTTTTGAGCACGCTCTTTCTCTTTTACTTTGCGACCCACTCGCTTAAGCTCTTTTCCGCCACTCTGATCTACGACAACTTCGGCGGTCTTCTCGGTGCTCTCAATATCTTCAGCCTCATCTTCTGTCTCTTCCTCTATTTCAAAGGCAGATACAAACCCTCCAGCACAGATGCAGTCAGCTCGCGCGGGCCGCTGGCCGATTATTTTTGGGGGATGGAGCTCTACCCTCGCCTCTTTGGCTGGGATGTCAAAATGTTTACAAACTGCCGTTTCGGCATGATGGGATGGGGTCTCATCCTCCTTTCCTTTGCTGCAAAACAACAAGAGCTCTATGGATTATCCAATTCGATGATCATCGCTGTGACCCTACAGCTCGCCTACATTCTAAAATTTTTTTGGTGGGAAACCGGATATCTGCGTTCGATGGACATCATGTACGACCGCGCCGGCTTCTGCATTTGCTGGGGCTGTCTCGTCTGGCTGCCTGCGATCTACACCTCCCCTACCCTCTACCTTGTGAACCATCCCAATCACCTGCAACCACTCCTCGCTGCCGGCATCTTCCTCATCGGGATCAGTTGTATTCTCGTCAATTACCTAGCCGATCGACAAAGGCAATACGTCCGTCTGAAAAATGGAGACTGCACGATCTGGAGAAAAAAACCCGACCTTATCTTCGCCAATTACAAAACCGACTGGGGCGAAGAAAAACAGAACCTGCTGCTCGTCTCTGGCTGGTGGGGAATCTCTCGGCACTTCCATTACATCCCTGAACTCCTCGGCGCCGTCTGTTGGAGCATTCCCGCTCTTTTCACTCACTACATCCCTTATTTCCATTTGACCTTTCTCGTCCTTCTCCTCATGGACCGCACCTACCGTCGGGAAAAGCAATGCGCGACGAAATACGGCAAAGACTGGGAAAAATACTGCGAACGGGTCCCCTTTCGCTTCATCCCTTTCCTGTATTAAAAAGTCGTTTTCCTCTAAACCGTGGTTTCCCCTCTCTGTGGTGAAAATTTTTTAACCACAGAGAGGGGAAACCACAGAGAGGAAAGAGATTGGGTTTTCCCTTGCGTTTATTCAGGTTTGCTTCCTACAATTGTCCTTTATGTTTTTCCGTTTCTTAATCAAAATTTTTGCAAGTTTGCTCATGTGCGCCTCTTCCCCTCTACCGGCTCAAGAAAAAGAGCCACGACCTCTCGCTCTCATTCTCCTCGGCCCTCCAGGATCGGGTAAAGGAACACAGGCTACTCTCCTCAAGGAAGCCTTGCACCTGCCCCACATTTCGACGGGAGATCTCTTGCGCGAGCACATCCGTCGCGATACAGAGCTCGGAAGAGAAGCGAAGACGTTCATGGACAAAGGACAACTGGTCCCCGACCCATTGATTTTGAATATGTTCTTCGAGAGAATCGAAGCGCCCGACTGTCACAAGGGATATATCCTCGACGGCGTTCCACGCACTCTTCCTCAAGCAGAGAGCGTCCAGTCCCATCTCGAAAAAAAGGCAAAAATCGTCGTCGTCAACCTCTCGTTGAACGATGACAAGGTGATCGAAAGACTGGCCAACCGCCTCACTTGCGAAAAATGTGGGACGTCCTATCACCTTCTCTATTCTCCTCCTAAGCATAAAGGAATCTGCGATCGCTGCTCGGGGAAACTCATCCAGCGTTCCGATGACACAGAAACAGTCATCCGCGAACGGCTCAACGTCTACCGGAAACAAACAGAGCCACTCATCGCTTTTTATACGCATCTGGGATTGCTGCACACTATCCCCTGCGATCAGCCCAAAGAAAAGATTTACGCCACACTCATCGCCTTCTTGTAAATAAATCAGGGTCTGCTAAGATCAATTTTTAAATGTGATTTTAGGAGATGAAGATGAAGACCGGCCTTGTGCTCTCGATTCTATCCACACTGTTCTCTCTTTCCGCCTATGAGGATGGCAACCCAGCAAATCCCAACCAGCTGGGCTATCTCGAAGCCTCTATCGATGATCTCAAAAAACAGATGGCAGATCTCAAAGAACAGTGTCAAGAGCAGGCGATCTATCCCCCTGCAGGACCTGCTGTCAGCAGCGGCGCAAGCATATTCATCACAGGAGATCTCCTCTGTTGGAAGGCGAATGAGAATGGGCTCGGTTACGTGCTCAAAACTAAAGTCGTCGATCCAGTCAATGGAATCTTAGGCAATGGGATCATTGCGACGCCCCACTTCGATTGGGATACGGGATTTCGCGTGGGCCTCGGATGGAACATGGGACACGATGACTGGGATGCTTATCTCTCTTGGACACGACTGCACACCGCAGCACACAGCCACCGACACGATAACGATGGCCGTTTCCTGTTCCCCGTCTTTGCAGACGCTTCCTTTGCAGAAAATCCCACACTAAAAGCGACTGCACATTTAAAACTGCACCTCAACGTCATCGATTTGGGACTAGGCCGCAGCTTCTACATCGGCAAACACCTCTCCGTACGTCCCCATGCAGGAATCGAAAATGTCTGGATTTCGCAACACTATGGCACAGACTATCGCGGCGTCGCCGCTTTTAATCTCAATCCTGAATCGGATAGGGACCGCAATAACATCTCCTTCCGCAATCACTTTTGGGGCATCGGCGCGCGCTTTGGTGCGAACACAGAATGGGAACTGCGGTGGGGCTTTAGCTTTTATGGAGATATCGCCTGGGCTCTTCTCTACGGCAATTTCAACCTCAAGCGGACGAGCGAATTGGATCAAACTGCCCTAGTCCCGCCCGCCCATCGTAGAGCTCATACCGATGAAAAATTCGCTCAAGCAAAAGCTGCGTTAGAATGCGCCCTCGGCTTTCAGTGGGATTGCATGTTCGCTCACGACAGATTTCACTTAGGAGCAAAAATCGGTTGGGAACAACACATCTACTTCGGACAAAATCAGATCTTTACCCCCGTCGCCTCTCCTAATCTGCCCGGCAAAATTGTCGGCGTGGACGACGATCTGACCTTCCAGGGCTTTACCTTCTCGCTGCGTTTTGATCTATGAGACTTTCTTCATGCGGCTATGGTAGACTTGAATGAGACCGCCGAGGCACACGAGAACAGCGCCGACTATTGAAAGGAGATTGGGTAATTGATGAAAGATCAGCCAATCGAGAAACCCGGAAGAAATGAGAGAGAGATACAAAAAAGGCGCAAGACTAGAGGCTTTTCCGTGCTTATAAGCCAATCCTCTAAGTGACTGATTAAAAATACTCGCAAGTCCTAGAGCGATTGCATTCAAATAAATCCAAGAAGCGCCAGCGCTCTCTAGCATCGGATGCTCTACGAGGAATTCTCCTGAACACAAATAGACGACTCCACTGGCAACGGCGCTCAAGAAAAAGAAATAAAACAGGCTCGAAGACTGATTCTCATTCCGCGCCTGGTGTCCATAGAGCACTTGGGAGCCCGCCTGTCCTAAAATAGCGAATAAACCCGCCACACTCAAGCTCCCGATCAATTCCCGATCAGGCTGTAAAATACACAAGACTCCGACAAATGAAATGAAGATGCTGATCATCGCTTTAAAGCTAAAGCGCATCTTAAAAAAGAACCATTCGAGGATGGGCAGCAAGAGAGGCGCTGTGTTTTGAAGCACCGTCGCATCGAGTACAGAAGCATGCAACAAATAATAAAAGAGCGAATACTGATAGACTAAAGTGCACGCTGCGCGCAAGAACTGTAATTTCAAGTTTTTTACGATGAAGAGATCGTGAACCGTATGACGCCAAAGCAGAAAGGGAAGCAAGAGAATGAAGGGCACGGCGAATCGGAAAAAGACCAACAGAAAAAATGGGAGATTTGCAGTCCCAAACTTCCCAAAGAGAGTAAATACGGACAGCATGACCGCAGAAGCGGTCATGTAGAGCGCCCCTCGCTCAAACTCCCGTAAGCTTTGACGCATCAGATCACTTCCCTGTCATCGCCGTTAAAATGCGGCGCTTGCCCGAAAATACAGCCCGCCCATGCATAGCGAGGACATTATCTAAAATCAATACATCCCCTCTTTGCCAAGGGAAATAAACGGTATGCGCATCGAGCACATCGAAGATGTGGTAGAGATCTCTTTTCGGAATCCGCGATCCATCGCCAAAAAACACTTCGTGTAATTTCATGTGCTTGCGACAATAAAACGCCTTCACTGCTAAGTATTTCCACATCCCTAAAAACTTCCGATTGAAATCGTAGAGATGCGCCTGATTAAACCACACCTTTTCTTGTGTCGTTGGATGGATTAAAGTCGCAGGGCGCGTCTGTGCGATCTGGATCCAGTCATTTTGATTCCATTGGAATTCAAACTCATTCTCCAGACACTTCATCTCGACCTCTTTTTTATCATCTGTTTCAAAGACATCGAGCCACGTCTTGTGCGAACGCTGCATGCTATTGATGAAATCCATCAATTTACTCTTGTGGTAGTAACAAGAGAGGTACTTCAATCCCTTTTCCTCAAAACGCGCCCTGACAGCCGGATCGATCGCCTGGTAGACCTTCCGCGCATCGGCGATGATCGTCTCTCCGCCAACAACCGGAGGGGTCTCGCAGTAAAAATAGATGTGCTGCGGATAATTTTTGACGAAAGAGAGCTCGTTGTGCAGAGGCAATTTAAAGTGAGCGGGAGCCTCTGTCGACGTATAAACGCCTTCTGTGATTTTCGTCCGCGGACTATCTCCCCCGATGTAGCTGATGAAATTCCCAAAATCCAGCGTCCGGATCACCGTCTCAAAATCCAGCGCATTTTCCACTGGAAAATTGCGCAAGAGAATCGCGCCCCCTTCCAGCAATTGCCGCTGAATCTCCCCTTTTTCCGCCTTCACCCATTCCAAAAACTCCCCTAGACTAAAGTCCTCCCCCTCTGGCTGAATGACAAGTGGAAACTGCTCTTTCGTGATAAAATTTGAGACGACCTGACCCATAAATACTGCCCCCTAAAAACTCAATGCTATAGCAGGGATGAGTCGGTTCGTCAATCAGAGTTTATAAAGTTTTTTATTTAAAATGATGTGCGCTCCCCTTGCAGGAGCAGAGGGGGTAGGTTGGGCGCCAGGATACCTGCAAAGTCGTTTAGGGCGAGTACAAGGAAATGATAGGAAGGATAAAATGATATGAATGATAGGGATTGGCGCACATCCAAAGAGCACCTATTCAGCCCCCTCGGGGACTGAATAGGTGCTCTTTGGATGTGCGCTTTCATCGCTTGCGCGAAAAAAAACCTTCCATCATTTCCTTTCCCCACCTCGACGGACTTTGCAGGTGTCCTGGGTTGGGCGCAGTATAGAAGCTGATGGAGGACGAGTAGGTGAAGGCTGGGGGGCACATTTTTCTAGGACCCGACGTTCCGATGAATGCAATTCTCGATCGGTGAAGGAAACGAGGGTCGATGCCTGAAAAGCGATATCGCGTGCAAGAGCGAAATTTCCCTTGTTTTCTGCACAACGGATCATATTTATGAGGGTACTGAGCCAATCGCTATTTTTGTCTTGCTCCTCAATAGCCATTTTGCAACAGAGTTCAGCGATTTGGAGAACCTGTTCAGAAGCTGCTTGTTTTTCCGCTAGTGCAGCACCGAGACATCCGATTGCTATTGATTTTTTTCCGTTTGTAGACATTCTTTTAGCACAGAGGACAGCGATATCGACCACTTGATCAAAACAATCTTTCTCAGCAAATGCGTAACCCATGGCCTCAAAAAGTCTCGCATTGTCAGGAGACCCCTCAAAAACGATACCAGTGGGTAATGAAAACGCTCTATAAATGCCCGAAGCCGCTGAATCAATATGCAGATCTATTAACCGAGCACCAATCGAGCGAAGAGCCTTGTTTCTTTCTGGGAAGTCACCAAAGATCTGTCGAACAACTTTTCTTTTTTCAGGAAAGTCTTGCAAGAGCATTTTAAGATCCTTTTCCCTTTCGTTGCCATCTACAAAGAGCGTTTCGAAACACACCGCTGCGATTGTCCAACAATCCGACTCGCTCCAACCCTTTTTTTCTGCTGCAATGACTGCTGTGCAATAAATTTCAGCAAATTTAACAAGCCGTACCATAGCGGCTTCTTTCTTCATTAATTGATCGTATATCCTTCCGGGACTATCCTCTAAATTTTCAGATACTCCCCCTTTCGTACATTGTTGGCGCAACAGCTGGCTTTCTTGAGAAGAAAGAAATCCTTCAATTTCCATAGAGGCCTCCGGAAGCAACCGCATGGATTCTTCTAATAAAGGCTCAATGGTCGCGTACCTTTCGTAAGCCTCTCCACACACATCTTCCCAGATATCCTTCAATTCCCTGATCCCCTCACTAAACCACTCTCGTCCCAAAGGATTGTCTCTTCGGATCACATACTGCGCCAGAATAAGTGTATCTGTATCTGCAATCGTATGCGTATCTTCAATCTCATTGAAATCGATCTGCTTTTCTTCTGTTAAAAAGCGCTGAAATTCCTCTGATGTTTCAGAACACTCCCGAAATACAGCGAAAATCCGGATGAGGAGATTGAGATCGTAGTCCATCTCTGCATCCTTTTCGATGATTTCTTTGATACCATTCGTTCGATCGAACTTGAGCCAAGCCTCCCAAAGGCAGTTGGCTTTTACTGTAAGATCAGAAGATTCCAATAGAGGATGGTTCTTCTGCAAAATGAAATAAATAGTACCGAGAACAGCCGCCTCAAAGCTCGTACGCGAACAAGAACGAGCCCATTGATCTAATAAAGGCAAATAGACTGCGTGCTGCCTTTCTTGAAAAAAATCGATGAGCTCCTTAATAGATAGGGTCTTCATTTCATCCGTCAATTGATACAAACGCACACCAGAATACAGCCCAGATTCCTTCCCTCGATTCCCAATAGCAATTTGATCTTGATAAAGGGTAACACTGATCCAATGCATATCATCACACACATTACTCCCCGTATCTGAGAAGAGGACCATTCTTCCTCCCCACTTTTCCTGGACTTCTTGGAAACTCAAATCCTTAAAATCTTTCGAACAAGAAGTACAATGAGTGTCATTCACAACTGTTAAAAACTCTTCGGTGCAACCAGTATCCCACAACGGCTCCTCTACAGATTCTTTAAAAAACGCTTCCAAAGAACGGCAAAGATAGGGAATCAGATAATCGTGATGCGTCACATGATCTACCCCTGGATCAAAAGACACGCCGTCGATTTTGTAGTCCCCTTCAATTTCATAACGGTGCAGCGCATCGCACTTCATCGCGATGAATCTCTTTGTAAACCCTGCTTCTCGCTGCGCGATGAAAGGAGTTAAATCTTTACGCCCATGGTCTAAAGCATACAGGTAAGGCGTATAGTCAGCGATTGGAATCAACCGACTTCCCTGCACCTTCACCCGAAGAGAGATCGTCCTCGCCAACCCATACCAGAGCTTAGAGACAGCCGAGAAGTTTTTAAAAAGCTCTATTTTGATGAGTCCAGCGTCGTCTTCTCCCCGCATATGCTCAAAGGAGGAGCGGAAGAAATCAAAAACCTCACCAACGAACTGCTTATCATTAAATCGATCTATTGACGACATCTTATTTAACCGGTTAATTTTTACTACATTTAAATAATATAATTATACTTCGTTTTTAGGTTTTCGTCAATTAATAATTTATTTTTTAAAAAAGCAGTTATTTAAGAGCCTGTTTACAGGCTCTTAAACTAGAGATAGCCGTAGGGCTTCGGATTGCATAAATACAGTATCTGATTTTGAATCGAGCCGGGGATATCGGCAGTGGTCCGGGGAATCCCAGCCAATGCTTGAAGGGCGATATCGCTTCCGAGATCAGAGTCCGCTTTCGAGGCCATAAGGGCGAGGACCTCCAGCCAAATTTGTAGATCCTCTTGGTTAGCCGTTTGGCCACAGATCTCAGAGATCAGCTGATCTATCTGAAGGGCTTGTTTCGAGGCTCCCTGTGTTTCCGCTAACGCGACACCAATCGCGCCTATTCCTGCTGCACTTACTGAAGATTTAGAAATCCTCTTCGCACAGATGATAGCTATCTCGAGAGCTTGATCAAAAAAGGCTCCCTTGGCAAATGCACAACCAATTCTCGCCAAAATGATCCCTGCCTCTTCTGGATATTGAAAAGCTCTGCCAGAAGGGAGCATTTTCTGTCTTTTAGTCAATTCAAGATACTCTGAATCGATGTACAGTTGGATTAATTTAGCCCCCATCGAACGAAGGGCTTCGGTTCTTTCTGGGAAATCTTCGAATAGCATTTCAGAACACACGCATGCGATGATCAAACAACAGAACTCGCCCCAACGCTTTTTGTCTGCTTCAACGACTGTTTTACAATAGGCCTTAGCAAATTTGGCATCGGACAGATCTAGATTCAGATACTGTCTGCGCAACCGCCTGCTTTCTCGAGTAGAGAGAAGGGGGTCCACCTGTTTAATAAATCGCCGGATCCGTTCAATAGAGGCATTCGAAAGCACATGCAGCGATTCCTCTACAGACGGTTGAATCGCTCGGTAATTGCAGATCTCTTGCCATACCGTTTGCTTTTGCTCTCTGCTTTTTTTCTCCAATCTCTCGATTTCCTCACAAAACCACTTTCGTCCCAGAGCACTGTTTCTTTGCATCGCGTAGTGCGCAGGCAGCCCTTCATACCCATCTACAGTCTCATTGAACACGCTCCAATTGATTTGTTTTTCTTCTCTTAGAGACCGATAAAATGCCTCTGCCGTTTCAGCACAGTCCTGAAATACAGCGAGAACCCGGATGAGGAGATGGGGGTCGTAGCCCATCTCTGTATCTTTTTCCATGATCCCCTTTAGACCCACTGTCCGATCGAACTTGAGCCATGCCTCCCAAATGCCGTTAGCTTTTACTGCAAGAGCAGAAGATCCCAAAGCGGGATGCTTCTTCTGTAAAATCAAATAAATACCCCCGAGAAAAGCCGCCTCAAAGCTCGTACGCGAACAAGAACCGCTCCATTGCGGTACTAAAGGCAAATAAGCTGTGGGGCGCCTCGCTTGAAAAAAATCGATCAACTTCTCAATAGAAAAGGTCTTCATTTCATCCGTCAGTCGATACACACGCACTCCAGGATACCGTCCAGCCCCCTGTCCTCGATTCCCAATCGCAATTTGATCTTGGGAAAGGACAAAACTGATCCAATGACTACGGTTACAGATATTGCTTGCACTATCTGAGAAGAGAATCATTCTCTCTCCCCACTTCTCCTGCAATTCCAGTAAGGTCAAGTCCTTAAAATCTTCTGAGCAAGAAGTACAATGCGTGTCATTCACAACTCTTAAGAGCTCTTTGCTGCAAGTCGTATCCCACAACGGTTCCTCTACAAACCCTTTAAAAAACGCTTCCCAAGAACGGCAAAGATGGGGAATTAGATAATCGTGATGTGTCACATGATCCACTCCCGGCCCAAAAGACACCCCGTCGACTTTGTAGTCTCCCTCGATTTCGTAACGGTGTAGAGCATCGCACTTCATCGCGATAAATCTCTTTGTAAACCCCGCCTCGTGCTGCGCGATGAAAGAAATCAAGTCCTTACGCCCATGGTCCAAAGCGTACAGGTAAGGCGTATAGTCAACGCTTGGAATCAACCGACTTCCCTGCACCCTTACCCGAAGAGAGATCGTCAGCGCAAACTCAGACCAGAGCTTAGAGACCACCGAGAAGTTTTTAAAGAGTTCAATTTTGACGAGTCCAGAATCATCCTTTCCTTGCATGTGCTCGAAGGAGGAGCGGAAGAAATCAAAAAACTCACCAACAAATTGTTTGCTATTGAATCGATCTATTGACGACATATTATTACAATTGTTAATTTTTAACTTTATTTAATTAACGTAAATGCAATCATACTCGTTTTTTATTTTACGTCAATTGATGTTTTATTTTTAAATACATTAAGCGAGTGGAGTATCAGGACACTTGCAAAGTCCATCGAGGCCGGGAAAGGAAATGATAGAAAGGATAAAATGATAGGAATGATGGAAGAATTTTTTTTTCGCGCAAGCGATGAAAGCGCATACCCAAAAAGCACCTATTCAGCCCCCTCAAGTGGGCTGAATAGGTGCTTTTTGGGCTCGCCCTAAACGACTTTGCAGGTGTCCTAAGTGGGGTGTAAAACAGAACACGCCACCACCCCCTTGCGAAAGTATCAAGGAGGAGGTGGGTGGTGGCGCACGCAGCTAGAGAAGCTCAGGTCCAAGTCTCACAAAGGATAGCTGGAGCTCGAAATTCTTCAAATCTATAGACCTAGCTACATCATCCTGTCCCAACTTGTTCGCTACATGAGCCATATGGCGCAGGGCGCCTATCCAATCTTCGAGATTTTCTTTAGTAGCCGATTCGCAACAGAGTTGAGTAATGGTGGCAACAAGATGACGATACCCGTTCCTAATCAATTCGCCCCCGATGCCCCCAATCGCCTGTGCCTTTTCAGGAATATCAGAAACTGTTGTAGAACAAAGTATGGCCACATCAAAAGCAAGCGGATGGCTAAGGTTAGTCGATGCGCAGCCGAGCGCTTTAAAAGCCTCTGCTTTTTCTGGAAGATCCTTAGGAAGTGTGTCAGCGCAGAGTTCAGCAATGCGATGAGCAGCAGTCTGAGTCCTGATACCATCGATAGAACAGTCCTGCTTCAACAGTTCGACACCGATGGTTGCAAGAGTCTGCGCCTTCCTCCAAGGCTCCTCAGAACTCATTGTGGCATATATTTCAGCTAGCGGAATAGCTGTAATAAAATTTCCCACTTCGGCCTCTGCAATAGCCAATCTTGAGATCTCCTCACGATGACCCATGTTCTCTATAATCTTTTTGGAAACCAGCGCTATGATCTCAGAGCTCAATCGAGGATATCCACATTCGACTGCCCAATTGGCATCATCAATCGTCGAGACTATCTCTTGAAGAACGTGGCCCCAATTTTCCATATCTTCTTCAATAGCCATTGTCACACAGAGTTCGACGAGCTGAAGAATGTGCTCGAAGGCTTCTGCTTTGACCAACTCGCCGCCGATTCGACTGGCGGTGGCTACTCTCTCTGCAAGTATAGAATCGATTTTGGAACAGAGAACAACCGTCGCAACTGCTTCGTCAAAAGCTCCTTTTGCAGCAAATTCACTACTAATGGATCCGATAACACGCGCTTTCTCCCCAAGGATCCCCTCAGAGCCTATTTTGGAATAGAGCTCCATTATTTGAAAAACAGCAGGAAAATCGTCTCTCTTCATTAATTGGAGAGCAATCTCTTTAAACGCATCGCTATCGATAGGCCAATCAGGAACTATTTCAGAATAGATTGTAACCAACTGTAGAGCTAGGGTAGAATCGCCTTTTTCAGATTCTTCACGAGCTTGCAATAGTATATTTTCTAATATACCAGGCAGATTTGTTCTTGAAATATAGGGGTTAGTATCGAGAAGAGCATTGAGACTCTTCTGGTCCTTTTGGGCTCCCTCTTGCGAAAGCGGGGTGTATTTTATAATGAAATTTAAGAAGCGCGCTAAATTGTTATCTTTGCTGAAGTCTGAAAATTCAAAAAAAGCCGCGATCTCTTCCGCGCTTAAGTCTCGTAATAATCCCGCAACCTCTACTTGCGCTAGATCCTCGAGCATTTCTACTTGAGCGAGATCCTCCACGTCTTTTCTATCAGGCAAAATGCCCTTTAATATTTGCTCGATAATCTCTTTGCCTTCAGAAGTGATGTTGGGGTGAACTGCAAAATGCTCTCTCAGGAGCCCCAACGTTTTTCTTAAAGGTTCAAAGCGCTTACTGATTGCAGCATTTTTCTCATTAAGCGTTAATCGATCCAAGCCGTTGTTCCAGTGACGACAGACAAGGTGGGTAATCACTCTCTCTCGAGGACCCAAAAAGGAAAGAAGATGCAAAAAAGTATCTGATCTGAGCGTACGGAAGGGGGATGTGTTGCTTTGTCCTCTAGCGATAGAATCAAATAATTCCTCAACACCTTTGACCAAGTGAAATGTGGCGACGTGTTGGTTTAATCCTTTGCCAACAAAGGCCACAGCTCGTTGGGAGTCCTGATCTAAGTAAGACAGAATCTGACAAGCTAGCTGTTGATATACGGGAAGGTTAGGCTCTGAACCTAAGCGGTGTAATGTAGACATTTTAGTCTCCTGATTATTTCTTATAATAAAATCAATAAGTACGTTTCTTTAAACGACTACGCAAAGCGTCTAAATCTAAGAACGCAGCTGAGACAGCTGCTCCTTGATCAACTTCTCTACTCGCTCATCCCACCCCCGCTTCGCTTCGGATAACATCTTTTCAAGGGCAGCTTTTGAATTAGAACAGAGTTTCACCATTTGATTCACGCGTTGGAATCCTGCGAATCCTTTGATGAAGGCACAGCCGATATTTCCCATCATCTCAGCTTTCTCTGGAATGTGATCAGAGACTGTATCGGCACAGAGTGTAACTACCTCAGTAGCCTCTTCCCATAACTCTTGCTCCATCAGCACCTGGGCAATGGAGTCAAAGAGTTTTACCTTTTCGGAGGAATCCTTAGGCAGGCTTGCGGCACAGAGTTGAGTGACTTCCAAAACCGCTGGGACAGACAGGGAGAGACAACCGCCGAAAAAACTTTTCCATCGATTCTTGGGGTTTCCAAAACCTTCTTCGCGGGTAAAGACAGCTGCGATGGTTTTCGCAACCACTTCAGTTACTTTTACAGGCTCAGCAGAGTGCATTTTGATGTATTCTTTCACTAAGGGGAAAGCCGTTAACCAGCGCCCTTGGACTCCCTCTTTAATAGCTAATGGGGCGAGGTCTTTTCTATCTCCCATTTTTTCTGTGATCTTTGCAGCAACCAATGCGGCGATCTCAGACCTAAGAGCGTCGCTCTCCTGGACATTGTATGCCATGATCTTATAAAGAACCTCTGCCCAAACGTCCATATTTTCTTCAATAGCCAAGGTGCAGCAGAGTTCAACCAGCTCGAGAAATTGCTTCTTAGCTCCGACGTTACTTAATCTTTCAGAAGCCAGAAAGACATACTCTGCCCTCTTGCTGATTGCAACATCTTCGTTTAAAATCACTTGCAATGGTTGAAGACATTCAATAAAAAATCCTGCATTAATTATTCCAGAGAAACTCGCATAAAGCGTGTATAATTTCTCCTCCATCGAATCACTACCGTGCTCAAAATACAATGTCGCCCACTCCGCCGCTAGCTTTGGATGTCCTTTGATTTTATCGATTATGTTAAAGGATAGGGCTCCTTCTAAGCTCCAACCTGATTCCAAATCTGATTTCATATTTTCCATGATAGCACCCTTTTCATCACCTTCCTGTTCGCACAGCAAAGCGTATCGGATCAAGCAATCTAAATGACGTGCTAACGAATTATCCTTGTTAAATTCTGAAAATTGCAGCAATGCTGCCACCTTTTTCTCAGACATCTCCCCCAAATTAAATACAAAATCATTAATTTTTTTGAGCGCTTCTGATTCAAGTCTCTCCACCTCAGCAACACTCCTCACTGTGTTTCTATCTGGTAGAATACTCCCCAGAGTCTGCGCGATCAAGGCTCTCTGCCCAAGAGTGATGTCGGAGTAAGTGGAAAAATGTTCTGCTAATTGCACCAAAGTCTTTTTGGAGGAATCGAAGCGAAAAAAAAGCGCTCTATTTAGCTCTTCAGCTGATAATCGAGTGAAGCTCTGATTCCAGTAACGAGAGACACAACAGACAACTTTTCTGTCCTCAGAAGTCAGAAAAGGCAAAACACAACAAAGAATATCCTTGGAAAAGAATCCATCATAGGGAATTTGCTCGTTACATTCGTTGACATTCCTAAGCGCTTCAAAGATTAATCCAACGATTATCTTGTTTATCAAATCTTCATGGTTAGATCCTGCGCAAATTGGATTTGCACCAGACAACGGTGTTGCCCTAGTTGTTGTAATTGTCGTGGTTGTCGTAGTAGACATTTTACCCTCATAATTTAATGCATAAAATTAAAACGTTATATTATCTATTATTTACTGATTTATTCTTTTTTGTAAATATTTAAAATTATTTTAATATAGATTAAATTTTAGTCTTCAGACTCTTAAGAGTCTGTCTACAATCTCGGCCATTTTGCTTTTCGCGCCTTTTGCTTTTGCCTTGGATTCGATTCCTTGGCCTAGTTAATTTAACTATGTCCTGCGGAATCGAATCCAAGGCAAAACCAAAATCCATCAAAAATCAAAACGGCCGAGATTGTAGACTGACTCTAATCGCCAGAAGGGCGCCGGAGTGTTTTTTTAAGGGAATGGCGCCTTTTTTGTTCGAGGACCTTTTCCTGGCCGCCTCGCGTGCGTTTGCGCTTTTGCCGCTTGCGCTTCTCCCGCTCCTGCTGGTCTGCTAAGAGCCTTTGCCTCTCTCTTTGTCGCAGTCGTTTGAGCAGCTCCTCTCTTGCCAGCTGCCGATTGAGCTCTCGAGAGCGCTCTGACTGGCATTTGACCTCGATCCCTGAGGGGATGTGTTTTAAATACACACAGGAAGAGGTTTTATTGATCTTCTGCCCCCCCTTGCCCGTCCCGAGGATGAATTTTTCAACCAAATCCCCCTCGTTTAACTCGATCTGATCCAGTTTTGTCTGGAGTGCATCTTTTTTTTTACTCACATGACCTCTCTATGACCTTACACCCAAGTTATTTTTGAGGATTGGTATTACTTCTTATATTTACGCTATGGGGAAAAAAATACAACTGACAAAAAAGCAGCAATTGGTAAACTGATTAGCTATTTTTGTGTGTAAAATGAATAAAAGCTCTTTTTTGGATGTAAAATGATTACATTAGATCGTATAACCGTCCCTGCTCAGACCTGCGTTGATTTCAATGAGCAAATACCACAAGAGCTCATTCCGCAAATTATTGCAGTCGCAGAGCTGGTCGATTCCCTAAAATTCAGATTGGTCTGTAAGGAGTGGAATGATTGGCTTCCCTATTTTTTGCAAGATGCATGCCTTGGTTTTTTAAAGGGGAATCGGCTCAATGGTTATCTTTTACTAGATCCAAACAAATACGCCCATGGGAAATTAGCTGAAATCAAAATCTTGGAAAGCTATTTAGGAATTTCTTACCAAAGAAATCGTTTTTATTTGGAGCGGTGTTGTGTCGATATTTTGAAAACCTCTGCGACAAGGAAATTTCACGATCTGGTAGATCTCAATCGCGCAGTGCAATCCACCTATGAGGTGCAGGGGACAGTCTCTCTATTTCAAAGGCGCTGTCTACTGCGAGACTCCTTTGAGGCTATGCATGAAACGGCCATCCAAAAGACGCAAGAAGCATTATGCGTGGCTTGGGAAAAGGGGGTATACCAAGCGGTTCTCAATGCCGATACTTCCGGTACCCTACAAATCCCCAATCCACACGCCAGATACGATGAAATTGTCGCACTCTTGAAAAGCCAAGAGGCGGAAGCTCTCCTAAAAGCCGTTGAGGAAATCGATCTCTCTAATAGCGGTCTCGAATTTATCCCCAATGAGATCAATTATTTTACTCATCTGGAACGTCTAAGATTACATCACAATCAAATTACTGCCCTTCCCTATTTGCAGTTGCCCCATCTCAAACTACTAGATGTCAGCTATAATCAAGTGACCAGGCTCCCCTCGCATCTAAATCTGCCCAATCTACAATCCTTGCTCCTCGATTATAACCATATCACGGAAGTATCCCCCTCCGTCAACTTGCCCGAGCTCAAAAAGCTCCTTTTGAACTGCAATCAAATCACCAAATGGCCTCAAGAGATCCTTCTCCCGAATCTCACAGCTCTGCGTTTGAATTACAATCAGATCACTGAACTGCCTCCCAGTATGGATCTACCACAACTCGAGCACCTATCCCTATGCGGCAATGAACTCACTGACATACTCTCCGAATTAAAACTTCCCAATCTCATATTTCTAGACATCAGGGAAAATGAGATCTGGAAATACCCCTATCTTCCTCTTTGTCCTCAATTGAGCCAAGTGCGCATCTTTTCCTTTAAAAGCATT
Source organism: uncultured Verrucomicrobiae bacterium (assembly GCA_963818965.1). Taxonomy (GTDB): domain Bacteria; phylum Chlamydiota; class Chlamydiia; order Chlamydiales; family Rhabdochlamydiaceae; genus JAZJZV01. Next base: position 98,828 of record CAWFUG010000011.1, read on the forward strand.
GACATGGCCGTACACCTTTTCCAAGATCTATGGGATCGAGACCCCAGTAACGACGGCCTAGGCCTCTGATTTTACTAGAGCTCTGGTCTTAAAAGTTCCTTTCTAAAAGCATAAACCACAGAAAACAAGCAACATATAGAAATTTTTAATTAAAAAAATACATTTATATCAATTTAATAATAAAAATATTATAATTTAACACATATTAAAACAAAAAAACAACGGCTAATATGAATATACTACTTCCCAGCAACAATATCTTAGCCATTGCCCCAAACCCAGTAAAATCTCAGGTGTAATTAATTGGTAATGTGCATTTATAAATTTACATTAAAACCAGCCTTTAAGACTCGCTAAATAAAAAGGAAATTAAAATGACCGTACAAAACAAAACAGTCAGTCCTAGTAACGATTTTCTCTATAACGATGGACTCTCAGAAGAGGTCAGCTTTGAGGACTTTCATGTCTATTTCAACGATCAATTCCCTCCAGAAATTATAATGAAATTAATTACACAAGCCAAACTCGTTAACTCTTTAAAATTCAGGCTAGTTTGTAAACAATGGAATGACCTCCTTCCCTATTTTGTACAAAACGCCTGTTTGCATTTCACAGGAGGAAGGCCTCAACCCACCGGTTATCCATTAGAAACTCCCCAACCCTATGCCCAAAGAAAACTCTCCGAATGCTCTTGGGACCATGAAAGAACCCCTCTCGAAGAAAGTCGCCTTCAATTAGAGCTATGCTGTCTCAATATTTTGTCGATGGCATCTCAAGGCAACGCATTTAGCGACCTCGTCTTTCTTAATCGCGCCGTAAAGCAGACCTATGATGATCGGGGAATGGGCTTTTTCTTCCAAAAACAAGTCTTGAGTTTTTCCTTCAAACGCATGGAGAAAAAAGCGACTAAAGAATTGAAATGGACTTTACGCCATGCTTGGAAGTGCGGGTTAAGTAGGCAAATCGATGAACACAACACTCCCACCAATAATCCCCATGATATCCCGATCCCAAAAAAAAGAGCTTCCTACAATAAAGTTATCGCGTTTTTGAACAACCCAGCAGCCGGACAGCTCCTAAAAAGTATTACAGAAATCGATATCAGTAATGCTGAACTCGAATTCATCCCCATGGAAATAGCTTTTTTTAGAAATCTCGAAAAATTGACTCTTTCCAAAAACGACATCGATCAATGGCCTTCAGCTTTAAAACTTCCTAAACTGAAACTTTTAAATTTGGCAAAGAATCAAATTTCTCAATTGCCCCCTAACGCGTGTGTACCCAAGCTGAAATATTTAGATTTGGAAAATAATCAAATCTTCCAATTACCCTCTAATCTGTGTTTCCCTAAACTGAAAGTTTTAGATTTGGCAAAAAATAAAATTTCTCAATTGCCCTCCAACGCGTGTTTACTTAAGCTAAAATGGTTAAGTTTGGCAAAGAATCAAATTTCTCAATTCCCCTCCAATGCGTATTTACCTAAGCTAAAATGGTTAATTTTGGTACAGAATCAAATTTCTCAATTGCCCTCCGACCCTAATTTACCTAACCTTAAGATACTCAGGTTAGGTTTCAATCCGCTCAGCGCAATTCCTGAAGACCTTATACTACCCAACCTAAGGATATTATCGCTTTCGGAGGGGAGGGGGTTCACGGATGGTGTTTGGTCCTGTCCTCATCTCGGCAATTGCCCAAAACTTAGAGACGTCCACGGTGCGACTTTTTGGGCAGGATACTCGATGTCAGATTTTTCGTGATATTTCTATAGACACGGCCTTTAAGAAAAAAGATGACGCGCATTTCGCTTAAAAATTGTAACTAATTGCAGGTAAGCTATTTAAAAATATGACAAATTATTTTTTATAAAAAGTGGAACATCGAGGGATAGATATCTGCCTAAGAATCGATATGAATCTCATTGAAGAGGCCTAGATGATCGGAAAGGGCCTCTTTTTGAAAGACTGTCCCATCGAAGCCTACGTCGATGAGCGTCGTGCGGATCGTCCCCCGCGATTTTTTAGTGAGCAGGCTGTGATCGAGATTGAGAGGATGAGATGCGCGCTTGCCCATGATTTGAGTGCAGTAGGCGTCTCCACCCCACGTCTTTATTTTATCTAAGGAAGAGAGATCCTTTTTGAAGAGATGCTGCCAAGAAGAGGCTTCGTATTCAGCATCATCGAGATTGAGATCGCCTGTTAGGATAACGCACTTGTCGGTTTCTTGTTCGATTTTATTTAAGATCAATTCCATCTGTTTTTCTCGAGAGATCCTTTCTTCTTCTGTAGAAAATGCAGGCTCTTCTGAGTGCTGAAGGTGGGTCGTAAAGATCCGGGCAAAGTTCTCGCCTTCGCTTTGTAAGTCAAAAGCAAAGACTCCCTTTTCGACATTTTTGGTTCTGCCGACTAAAGACTCTAGGGGAAAAGGAGTGAATTCAGGGTTTGCGATGGCATATTTACTTGCGACGAAAATTCCCGAGGAGGCGCCGATGATTTTCGGGCCGATGTTGAAGTAGAAATGGGAATAACCCGCTTTTTTTAGCCTTTCGTACATGTAAAAGGCGGAGCTGGTATCGAATGTCTCATAGAGACAGTTCACATCTGCATCTTGTGCGATGATTTTGTCGATGACGGGATCGATCCGAGAGACCCAAGGGAGAACGCCGCCGTCGCTGATGGGATACCCCGCTCCAACAAAACAGACATTCCAAGAGAAAAGAGTAAAGGCGCGATCTTTCGGTAGTTCCTTGGTGGGGTTGTCTTTCTCATAAAAGTGGAGGAAGGGCTCTTTTTGGAGATTGACAGCGAGAGCTCTTAACGCCATGGCAGGTAGCGTCGAGATCGTCGCCTGTCGCACCTTTTCTGCTAACCGGACAAAAAGCAAACACTTCCTTCCTGCATCGGAAATCCTAAAAGGTGTGGGATGTAGCTCCTCTTCGATATGAAAACGCCTGAGGTATTCGTGAGCCCTACAAATGGGATCAGTCCAATGAGCTGCAATCTGAAAAAGAGCACTGCGCATCTGATGTAGAGGAGAAGAAGGACTATCTTTTTCCTCATGGGGTATTGCTGTTCCCAAAGATAAGATCGCTGCGCCTAAAGTTAAATATAAAAAGACTTTACTTCTTTTCACAAAACCACCAGTTAAACAAGAACCAGTAATTGTAATAAAAATAACAATTAAAATCAAGAATCAAAACAAAGCAAAACAAAGAAAGTCAAAAAAGATCTTGTTACTATTTTTTTACCACAGAGAGGAAATTCATATTAAAAAATTTCCTCTCTGCGGTTTCCCCTCTCTGTGGTAAAAACTTCCGAATAACGTCGCTTTTACCTCATGTCGGAAGCCGCTGCGCCCGCCGTTCGTACCAGAAAAGCGTAGGCAGGGCTATGGCTAAAGAGCCTAAGACTACCCCGATCAGGGGGTAAGCGGTGCCGTTGTAGATGCTACTCGCGAACCCGATGACGAGGGCGGAGAGCAGGAGGCGAAAGCTCGTGAATAAGCTCGCCGTCGTTCCCTTAATCTCGGGGAGGAGTTCCATCCCCTCTGGGAAATAGAGGCCGAAGACCCAATTTGCTCCAAAGGTGTAGAACATCATGCCGAAGGTGAGCCAGTAGGGATTAGCGGGAGCGAGAAGGGCCGTAATTCCCAATAAAACCCCACCCAACGCACAGCAGAAAATGCCCATCTTTTTGACTTTAAAAGTGCCCCATTGCGCAAGGCGCGATTTTAAGAGGAGGCTCCCTGCGACCCAGCTGCCCAAAATCGCCACTTGAAAGAAGGGAAAGAGAGCTTTGCTAACCCCAAACTCGATGATAAAGAGGACGGAGGTCGCCGCTACGAAAGTGATATAGGCGGCAAAGAGAAGACTTGTGATGATAGTCACCTGCCAAAAGCCCAAATGGCCGAGGGCTTGTTTGAAATCTCTACCGATTTTGTTCAGTTGAAAGGGCGCCCACTTTTCTTTCGGCAGTGTTTCTTTAAAAAGAGCTAAACAGATGACTAAACTCACCAATACAAAGAGCAGGATGGCTACAAAGTTAGAGCGGAACCCGAAATTATAATTAAGATACCCCCCTAATAGAGGAGCTGTCGCCATGATAATGGGGATGATCATGTTGAGGCTATTGATCGCATTGATCGCTTTTTCCTTTTGGAAGACATCGAAGAGAATCGCCGTACCGAGGGTAAAGCATCCCCCACTTCCGACCCCTTGGAGGATTCTTCCCCAGAGCATTTGGTCTAGGTTAGTGCCGAATAAAGTCAATAGACTCCCTATGAAGAACAGGAAAAGAGCGACTAGAAGGGGTCTTTTGCGACCAAACGCATCGGATAGGGGGCCATAAAAGGGACCGGCTAGGCAGATTCCGACGAAGTTCCAGGTAAGAAGGCTCTGAATCGCTCCTTCTGAGACGGAGAAGAACCGCATCATATCGGGTAACGCCGGCAGAAAGATATCTGTCTCCACGCAAGCTGCGATGAAGATGACGACGGTTAGAAATAAATACTTTAATTCAGTCTTTTGGGATTCTTTTTTCGAGGACATAGTCTTTCTGGGGGTGTTGTCTTAACTGAGAAGCATTTTACCCCTACAACTAATTAATTGTCACACAAAAAGAAAAAGGCGCGAATTGTAGATCTCGCGCCTTAAATTTTATAACAAGAATGACTATTTCTTGATGTGCTTGCTGAGAATACCTGCGAGCTTGAGCATGTCGACAGGCTTCTTACCGATGACGTCCTCGAGCTTGCGGTCGGGAACGATCATTCTTCTGTTCTTCGCATCTTGGCACTTATGCGCCTTGATGTAGACCCAGAGTTTTTTAACGATTTGAGGACGGGTCACACGACCAGAACCGATAATCGCTTGTAATTCTGGAGATACAGAATAAGTAAGTTGAGTTAAACCCGATTTTCTACCTGTACCTGTTTTCTTTTTTGCTTTTGGTTTTTTCGCAGCGACCTTTTTCTTTACTGCGGGCTTTCTCGCCGCAGGCTTTTTCTTTGTTGTCTTAGCCTTTGGTCTTGCTTTTGCTTTTGCTTTTTTAGCCTTTGCCATAAACATTCCCTCTTTTTTAAAAGCTTCTAGGAAATTGCATGATTGCATTTTCCTGTTCTTCTAAATATTGATGTAAGAGCTTTGGAATATTCGTGCAAGTAATTTTTTTTACTTTTTTCCCCACGCGTTGTTTCTTCTGGGGCGAAAATCGTTCGTTCTAGGACGAAAATCGTTCGATCGCTGTTTCTTGAGGAAAGGTTTTTTCTTCTTTTTATCAGGTGCAGCAGCAGCAGTTCCTTCAATCTTAATTCCAGAGAATTTTTCGATCTCTTTTTGGATCTGGCGATCTTTGTAAGAAAAGAAAGAAAAAGCGAGCCCCTTGCCCCCTGCTCTTCCCGTACGACCGATTCGGTGGATGTAATCGTCTAGGGTGCTAGGCGCATCGAAATTGATCACGTGGCTGATCGAAAGGACATCGATCCCTCGTGCCGCGACGTCAGTTGCGACGAGGATCTGGATCTTTTTTATGCGAAAGGAGTGGATGGTACGGGTGCGCTGATTTTGACGCATGTCCCCGTGGAGAGCTCCGACATTGAACCCTTTTTCACTCAATTCGTCGACGAGACGCTCTGTCTGCATCTTAGTCGCAGAAAAGACGATCGCTTGTTCTAGATTTTCTTGAGAGAGAATTTGCTCGAGGCGATTGAGTTTATCATCTAAGCCATTCGTGTGGAAAAAGGATTGCTCAATGTGTTCTTGTTTTCTCTCTGCAGAAGATAAGGAAATCTCAAAGGGGTTGTTAAGCAGAGTTTCTGAGAGCTTCTTCATCGACTTGCCGAAAGTAGCTGAAAACATGACGGTTTGCCGTGTGGAGGGCATCTTCGATGCGATCTCTTCGACGGGGCCGATAAATCCCATGTCCAGCATCCGATCTGCCTCATCGAGGATGAACATCTGTATGTGATCTAACCGCGCTCGCTTTCTCTCGACATGGTCGATTAAGCGCCCCGGAGTTGCGATCAAGATGTCGTGTGGTTTCGCCAAATCGCGGTACTGTTTATCATAAGGGACTCCCCCGAAGAGAGAAACGATGACTAACCCTAAATTTTTTGCCAACGTTGCCGCATCCCTTGCGATCTGCATCGCGAGCTCGCGAGTAGGAGCTAGGATCAGTACGCGGGGCAGTTTTTTTCCCCTCTCTTGGGTCAACTTCATAAGGGCGGGAAGGAGAAAGGCAGCGGTCTTGCCCGATCCAGTCTGGGAAATCGCGCGCAAATCCCCTCCTTTCATCAGTTCAGGAATCGCTTCGGCTTGGATGGGTGTCGGCTCCTTAAACCCTAGCTGCTCAAGGGTCTGTAGGATCTTCTCGTGGGAAATTAGGTCTTTAAATTGCATGGGCTCCATAATTTTGTTGAAAATTGTCGCCTAAGAGTAGCATAGGGGCAGATACAAAGCATGCAAAAAGCGATGGACTGAAAAGTTAAATTTTAGGATATTGCTTTCGACTAGCCCTCAATTTACACAGGATAACGCCCCATGAGAAAACTTTTAATTCTAGCTTGCTCATTCTTCGCATTGACTCAAGGATTTGCTAAAAGCTGCTGTGAAGTGACAGATAACGCCTTATTGATCGGTCGACCTGCCCCTACTATCAGTACAAAAGCCGTCCTCGGACCCACTATCCTGGAGGATTTCAATTTAGAAGCCTTCCAAGGACAATACGTGATCCTTTTCTTTTACCCCTTAGATTTCACTTTCGTCTGCCCCACCGAGCTCCTCGCCTTTCAGGACAAACTAGAAGAGTTTCAAGCGAGAAACGCCCAAGTCATCGCCTGTTCGGTCGACAGTCCTTTTAGTCATCTCGCTTGGCTCAATACACCGACGTCTGAAGGAGGAATCGCAGGAGTCGAATTCCCGATCATCGCCGATCTCGATAAATCGGTCTCTCGCAGCTTCCGCGTTCTCAATGAAAAAGAGGGAATCGCCTACCGCGGACTCTTCCTTATGGATCGAGATGGGGTGATCCGCCACCAACTCGTCAACGATCTGGCATTAGGGCGCAACATCGACGAGGCGCTCCGTCTATTGGATGCTCTCATCGCCCATGAAGAAGAGGGCAACGTCTGTCCCGCAAACTGGCGCCCTGGCGATACGACCCTGACCCCCACGATGGAAGGCCTTCTCGAGTTCCTTAAACAAGCGCACTGATTACGAGAATCCCCCTCTCTGTGTTCCCTGTAGTGAAAAAAACCACCACAGAGAACACAGGGCACACAGAGGATCGTAAAAAAGCATGTCGATCCTTTCCCAATAACTGGCGCCGTAGCGATACACCACCCAGACCCCAACGACAGAAGATCTTGTCGAGTTCCTTAAAATAAGCGCCTCCCATTTTTTCCCTTTAATCAAGATGGAAGAAAAAAATGTAGGAAAGACCATTGAATTAATTCATCAGGAACTTGAGAAAATAGGACTCGTCATAAAAAATCCAGTGCTACAGCCCGAAGGAGCAGACTTGAATTCTTTTTCTAATCCTACTCTCCAATTTACAATTGAACAATTGGTAGACGCAACAAACACCCCCCTTCCCGTCTTACATGCCACACTTGCCATAAGCAATGTAGCTGAACTCGGAAAAATTAAAGAATTGATGTCAATAGACACAAATCGTTGGTCTATCTATCTGGAGAAAACAAACGATATCGAAAAGATAATTAAGAAGACGCTCCCTTACCTGCTCAAGGAATTTAATGCAGAGTTCCAAGCGACCAACACGAATGGTCAAAAGCCTACATTCTCTATTAGCTATGATGGTTCTTGGTGGAAAACTCCAACATAAAAACGCCTTACGCATTTTTAGCTAAGTCTTTGAATGTGAAACTGGGATCCAGTTTCAATTCAGAGACTACTCCCTTCAGAGCGCGAAAAGGAGTCGTATATGAAATTTTCTCCCCATCTCTGCCGGTAAACACAAATCCTTTTTTGCGGCCTACTATGTAAGCCTCTATATTCTTAAACAAATGTCGAGGATAGGAGACTTCTTCATCAAAACATAGCACAGAACGATTAAAATCGATGTCTTCTATTTTCAATGAGAGAATTTCTTCCAGAGGCCTATACCCACCCAGATAGAATAATTTGACCAAGATTTGTTCTCGGAGATCCATTCGGTCTAATAGATCTATATAAGATTCAAAAGCGAGCAACCTTCTTTGCGTTCGAATCCGATCAAGATCTTTTGCCTCAGGGATATAGCCACAAGTCTCTTTAGACAGCCATTCGGCAAAATTTTTATACAACAAAACATAATCTTCCCGCTTGGTGACAGACCAATCCTCGAAACAACGGACTTCCTCTATAACAAAAGAAGGGTCCTGCAAGGATAGATCTTCTAGGACAACCGTTTTTTTCTGATTTGAAACAAGAAGAACAAGTCCTGCGCCAACAAGGTCATGCATCATTCGAAGATACCTTTCTCCAAATATCCTATCATTGCGCATCCCGCCCCCCCATAAAAGAACCAAAGCAGAAAACGGCACCTGAGCAATCTCGTTTCTAAAGAGAGCTATTTGCCTATGTTGATCCTCAGAACACCTCGAAAAATCAATCTTTAGGGCGGATAGATTCTCTTCGTTCTGCTCAGGATCGACAGAAAGACAAATCTCAAGCAATTGCTCATAAGCAGGCCTTTCTTTTCCGTTTGTATATATTTTTTTATTCCCCATATTTTCCCTAAAAACCTGAGTTATCCCTTCAGTTTACAGGGAGTTATTGCATATTTCGAGCAATTTTTAAAGTCCTCATTTTTTTCCATAGATTGTTAAGCCGTCATTTACGTTGCTGCCTCCCGAAGGGAGCAGCTGTCTGTGGTGATCTTTTTTACCACAGAGAGGGGAAACCACAGAGAGGGAATTTTTTAATATGAATTTCCTCTCTGTGGTTTTCCCTCTCTGTGGTGAAATTGCATATATTCAGAATGGAGTGATGGAGAGCTAGATTAGGTTCTCATGAATTACGCAACAAAGCCGCTTGCCTATCCTATAAATTTTCAAGGGGATATATTTTTTCTTTACATTTTTTATAACCTATGCAAAACAAAAGAATATAATCACAAACAAAAAGGGTGAGGGTTATGACGAACATAAAGAAAATCATCGGTGTTGTTTTATGCGTTCTCGGGATTGCCGGAATTATCGTATCTAACTACATCTCAAACCAAGTTGCAGAGGGCAAACTTAAAATTGCCAAAGGACAAAGCCAAGTCAATCAGGGAAAAAGGCTCTTTTCCTTAACTCCTGCGACAAAAGAGATGGGCAAGGGAATGACAGATTCCGCTCAAAGAAAAATCGATGCTGGAAAAGGGCAAGTGCAGGACTATGAAATGATCGCACGTGAGCTCGAGATCGGTGGAATCATTTTGATCGTAGCAGGTGCTGTGGTATTCCTCCTAGGTTGCGGACATAAGGAAAAAAAGCGCTAAGAAACAGGTTCTTAGGATACCCAAAATTGTCTCCCCCTGATATACTGCGCCCGGTCAGGAATTGCGAATTTGAGCTGCGTGAAAGCTCCCGAAGCCCGATTTTGCAGCAACTTAGAATTTTTAAAGGGGGAGGGCCAAAAATGGGAAAGACAGCGCAAACACTCATCCGCCATCGCAGTGTTCAGATCCTCCTGGTTCTCATGCTCTATTGGGCTGCAGGGGATTTTCTTCCCAAAGAGATCCATGCTCTTTTTTACACGATTAGCTTGCTCATCAAAGACGTCTTGCTGTGGATCTTGCCGATTACGGTCGGTTTTTTCATCGCTCATGCGATCGCTTCATTTGAAAGGCGCGCTCCCCTTTTCATCTTGTGCTTATTTCTCTTTGAGGCGCTCTCTAATTCGGCAAGTGTTTGGTACGCCTATGGTTGGGGACATCTGGCCAGCGCTTATCTTCCTGCCATAGAACCACACGCCCTCGATGATACTTTCCATGCGCTGTGGCGCCTTCCCTTCATCCGTCCTGCGTGGTGGGCGGCAGATAAGGGTGTTCTCGCAGGGATTCTCTTCGGGCTCATCGCAGCTTTCCGGTTCCCTGCTGTGAAAAGGGGGATCGCTTTAGGGAAAGAAAAGGTGGAGTGGATTTTAACCCGCGGTTTTTCTCGATTGATTCCCCTCTTCATCCTCGGATTTATCGCGAAGGTCTTTCAAACGCATCTCTTCCACCAGATGTTCGCGCACTCTATCAGTTTGCTCTTATGGCTCCTCGTGTCCTTGGTCCTGTATATCGCCTTTCTCTTCTTTTTAGGCAGCGGAAGATCATTGAGCACGTTCTCGAGAAGTATCAAGAATCTCTTACCGGCGGCGGGGGTGGCTTTGGGCTCTGGCTGCAGTCTGTCCACGCTCCCCTGGACGATCGAGGGCACGTCTAAAAATCTGAACGATCCTTCGCTTGCCAAAGCAGTGATTCCCGCTTCGACGAATATCCAGCAGATCGGAGATTGCTTGACACAAGCCTTTCTGTGCTGTCTGATCTACACCCACTTCAACGGTCACCCTCCCTCTCTTGCCACTTGGAGTGCTTTTACTACTGTCTTTGTCCTCGCGCGCTTTGCTACAGCTGCTGTCCTCGGAGGCGCGATTTTTATCATGCTCCCTATCTACGAAGCCTATCTCCATTTTACCCCTGAAATGATCGCCATCATTCTCGCTTTCAATGCGATCCTCGACCCGATCATCACCTCTTCCAACGTGATCTCCAATGGAGCTCTCTGCCGCGTGTTTGAAAAAATGTGGAACCTTTGTACTCAGATCATTGTGAGGAAAACCTAAGATGTTTCGCTACCATCCGCTCTCTTTTAAAGAAGAAGAAATCATCGTCCACAAACACACAGAACCTCCCGGCAGTGGAGAATTCGACACCTTCTCCCACCCAGGCGTTTTCGTCTGCAGACGGTGCGATGCGCCGCTCTATCTCTCCAGAGATAAATTTTCCTCTGGGTGTGGCTGGCCGAGTTTTGATGAAGAGATCGAGGGAAGTGTCGAGAAACTCCCCGATCCAGATGGAAGGCGCACGGAAATTCTCTGCCGGCGTTGCCATGCGCATTTGGGACATGTCTTTGTTGGCGAGCGATTAACTGAAAAAAATGTGCGGCACTGCGTCAACTCCCTTTCGATGTCCTTTATCCCCGCTTTTACGCATGAGGGGTATGAGCGCGCTCTCTTCGCAGGGGGCTGTTTTTGGGGTGTGGAGCACCTGCTTCAAGCAGAAGAGGGTGTGATCCGCACGAATGTAGGCTACACGGGTGGGCACGTCATCGATCCCTCTTATGAGGAGGTCTGTTCTGGATTGACAGGCCATGCAGAGGCGGTAGAGGTCATCTTCGATCCTTACAAGACCTCCTATGAAACTCTGCTGAAGCTCTTCTTAGAAATCCACGATCCGACGCAAAAGATGCGCCAGGGCCCCGATATCGGACCCCAGTACCGCTCTGCGATTTTCTACCTGACAGAAGAGCAGCGCCAAACGGCAGAAAATCTACTCCATTTTTTAAAACACCGGGGTCTCTCTCTTGTGACAGAGCTCACTCCTGCAGGGCCTTTTTATCTAGCGGAAGAAAAACACCAACATTACTATGACAAAACAGGACAAGTTCCCTATTGCCATCAAAGAGTAAAGCGTTTTTAGATGCAATACTACGGCAGGACGATCTTTCACCACCTGTTTTCCTGGGCGAGACGCGCGGAGTGGAAAGAGTTCGCCGTGTCCCAAGAAATCCGCGAGCATCTCTCACAATCCGCTAAAGTTCCCTTAAATGAGCTTTTTGCTCAGCTTAAGACGCAAGAGAAGGGATTGACACCAAGAGAAGCGCGGCAACGCCTCTTAGAATATGGACCAAATACCATCGTCTCTGAGCGCCCTATAACGTGGTACTACACGCTATTTAAGAATTTCGGAAACCCTTTTGTCTTGCTTCTTTTAGCTTTGAGCATCTTCTCCTATTTGCTTGGAGACATTCCCGGAATGACGATCATTTTGGTGATGGTGGTCTTGAGTGTTTTGATGCGCTTTATTCAGGAGTACCGCTCCAATAAATCTGCCGAAAAGCTCAAAGCGCTCGTCAGCAATAAAGCCACCGTTTACCGCGGATCAGATACGGTTCAGGAGATTCCCTTTCAGACACTGGTCCCAGGAGACATTGTATCCCTCTCTGCGGGAGACATGCTACCCGCAGATGTCCGATTGATCTCTTCTCACGACTTGTTCCTCAGCCAGGCTTCCCTGAATGGGGAGGCTTTCCCTTTAGAAAAGTCTGAGACGATGGATCCTAAACAGATGGAAAATAAGCCCCCTCTTGAAATGGCAAACCTCTGTCTGATGGGGACAAGCGTCGTGAGTGGCGTGGGGCGCGCAGTGGTGATCTCTACGGGCAGCCACACCTATTTCGGCTCGATCGCTAAGACGATCGTAGGTCTGCGCCCACCGACGAGCTTCGACATCGGGATCAACAAAGTCAGCTGGCTCTTAATCCGGATCATGCTCTTTATGGCCCCGGTTGTCTTCATCGTCAATGGGATCGGAAAAGGAGACTGGTTTGAATCGCTCCTATTCGCCCTCTCTGTCGCTGTAGGCCTAACCCCTGAAATGCTCCCGATGATCGTGACAAGTACACTTGCGAGGGGAGCTGTCGCGATGGCGCGCAGCAAAGTGGTCGTCAAGCAGCTCAATAGCATTCAGAACTTCGGTGCTATGAACATTTTGTGTACGGACAAAACGGGCACTCTGACAGAGGATCGGATCATCTTAGAGCAGCATCTCGATCTCGATGGGCACTCTGATGAAAAAGTGCTCGATTTCGCCTATCTCAACAGCCATTTCCAAACAGGTCTTAAGAACTTGCTCGATGTCGCGATTTTGGAGCATAAGGATCGAGAAAAACCCCTCTTGGAAACATACAAAAAAATCGACGAGATCCCCTTCGATTTTTCGCGCAAGAGGATGTCTGTCATTGTACAATCTGATCCTGGAGAACACCTTCTGATCTGCAAGGGATCTTTTAGCACCATACTCTCCGCTTGCACGACAGCCCTGAACAAAGAGAACACTGTTTCCCTCTCTGAAGAGCTCATCGCAAAAGCCACCCATCTGCACGACACGCTGAATAATGAGGGCTTGAGAGTACTCGCAGTAGCCTACAAAAAAGTCCCGGCGAATACCGCTCAGGCTTACCACACAAAAGATGAAAACTCTCTTGTCTTAATGGGATTTCTCTCCTTTCTCGACCCTCCGAAACAAACGGCTCCTCAGGCGATTCAAGAGCTCAAAACCCTCGGCATTAGCATCAAGGTGCTCACGGGAGACAATGAGGTCATTACGAAGAGGATCTGCGACTGGGTAGGGCTAGAGACGAAGGAAATCCTCTTAGGATCTGAAATCGACACACTGGATCCCCACGTTGTAGAAGAGAGGATCGAAAAGACGACTGTCTTTGCCAAGCTCAACCCCATGCACAAATCGCTCATCATCCACTACCTCAAATCAAAAGGGCATACAGTGGGCTATTTGGGAGATGGGATCAATGATGCACCCGCTCTTCGGGAGGCAGATCTCGGCATCTCCGTGAATACCGCAGCCGACATTGCCAAGGAATCCTCCGATATAATCATGCTCGAAAAGAGCCTACTCTTCCTAGGTCAAGGGGTCATCGAAGGACGAAAGACATTTGGGAATATCATCAAGTACATCAAAATGGCGATCAGTTCCAATTTCGGGAACGTCTTTAGTGTGATAGGAGCGAGCCTCTTTTTCCCTTTCCTCCCTATGCTTCCTCTCCAGCTCTTATTGCAGAACTTGCTCTACGACATCTCTCAAATCGCGATCCCCTTCGACAAAGTGGATAAAGAATACCTCCTGGTGCCGCGTCGATGGGATCCCCAAGGGATCTCTCGATTCATGCTCTACCTCGGTCCGCTCAGCTCTATTTTCGACTACACGACTTTTGGGGTGATGTGGTTCATCTTTCAGGCGAATACCCCTGCAAAACAAGCACTCTTCCAATCGGGCTGGTTCGTCGAAGGACTTCTCTCTCAGGTCTTGATCGTCCATATGATCCGCACGCAAAAAATCCCCTTTATCCAGAGTTTCCCAGCACCTGCTCTTCTTTTTATGACGCTGAGCGTGATGGTTATAGGGATCTTCATCCCTTATTCTTGGGTCGGCCACACCATTGGCCTAACGCCACTGCCTTCCTCTTATTTCCTATGGCTCATCCCCACGCTTCTCTGTTACTGCGCCACTGTCCAAATCGTCAAGTTATGGTTCATTAGAAAGTTCCAGTCTTGGTTGTAAAATATCGTCCCTAGATTGTATAAGATCTCGTTATACCCAAATGGACAATCCCATGCGCAAAACCACAATACTTCTTCTCTCGTTCATTTCCCTATGCTCTTCTGTTTTTTCCACTGATTCTTCAATTTCTTTTGGCGTAAATAACACTTATACCGATCACATACAACATTTCCAAAAACTCTTTACACACACTGAAATCGACTCTTTTCTCGAATTTGGGCTTGGGTTAGGGACAAAGCACTTTCTAGACCACTGTAAAGAGGTGACCTCTTGCGAAATTCTCCTTCCTTCCCAATCTACGGAAGGGTTCGAGAGAGTACGTTCGCTTTTCTCAAGGGCCTCCCACTGGACGCCCCTCTTAAAACGCGCTAGCCCGTCCATGCAATGCGCAGATCGGCTGCTTGGCGAAGAAAAAAAAGATCCCTCTTTCTATGACGCCACCTACATACTCGAGCTCAAAGAGATTTGCGATGAGCTCTTTGCAAAAAAAGCGTTCGAGGTCGCCTTCGTCGCTCCTGAATTTCATATGAGAGGCGATTTGGTCAATGAACTCTTCGGACGCACTCCCATCATCGTCGCGCACGCCACTAATAATCCCTCCTATCTATGGAACAAAGTAGACACCCCCTCTGATTATGAAAAGATCACCTTTACCCAAGGAGAGGGAACGACTTTTTGGATCCACAAAGATCTAATAGATCTCATCACTGCGCTCAAAGGAGCCCCTCCCTCCCCCATTTCTAACGGAAAAAAATTGCGCATTTTTTTTCCCGATATGCACGGGACATTCACTCAGTCGATGCTCACTGCGATGAGCGCCCTAGGGCATACACTGGTCCTACCAGGCGAATCGTTTAACCCAAAGTCTTCCTCACGTAGAGGACATAAACTCCATCAGACCGCTTTTTACAAAAAAGACCCCTCCCATCCTTTCGAAGTGATAGAAAACGATGAAATTTTATCCAACCCGCCCGACATTCTCTGTGTTAATTGCATTGAATCATCCCGTGAGGTTTGCAGGATCTGGCGGCATTTAAAGGAGCTTGGCTACTCTCCTAAACTCATGCACTACTCTGGGAATAACGACGTTGGATACGATACGAGCTTCGTTAAAAACCTCATCGCGACTGATGCCTATACCGCAAACCGATTCGATCCCTCTAAAGTCAATATCATCTCCTGGATCCCCTGGATCGATTTTGAACAACTCCCCTTTGAAGGAGTGAGTGATCATCCCGTTATCAATACCTACCTCGGGCATTATTACCATGGGGGGTCACTGCAAAAAAGCGCTGCATGTTTCTATGAAACAGTGCATCGAGCTGCAGCAGATTTTCCTGACGTCTCTATTGGGCTATTTCCCTTAGAACATCAATTTCTATCCCATGAAGAACTCTTAAGCCACATCACTCTCAGCTGTGCTACCTTGCAAATTAAAGAGACAGAAGGGCTCGGCTATACGATCATCGAGAGCCTCGCAAAAGGAAGACCCCTCTTTTTGAAGCGCTCTTTTTCGACAGGAAACCGGCTCATGAATTGGTGTATCGAGGGAAAAACCGCTTTTTTCTTCGACAGCTATGAAGAATTTCGGGATAAATTTCAAAAATACATAGAAGATCGGGAATACCGCCATCGGATCCAAAGAGAATGCGCGACGACCGTGCGCCGCTTGATCGACAATGAAAAGCAGCTGAAGATCTTGGAGAATTTCATCAACAATCTAGAGTAAACTGGGATAGGTTCGCATGCTCTTTCTGTCGATCGCACAACCTGAGTCAATTCCACATACTCCTCATGAGACAGTCGGCCTTGAGCTGCGGCTAGATCTTTTTCAAACTATTGATACAGAGCACATTAAGAACTTACTCCAAAACACCACCCATCCTGTTCTCTTAACCCTGCGCAAGACCTCTCAAGGGGGAAAGTTTCGAGGAACAGAGCGGGAAAGAGAAGGGCTGATCGAGCAGCTCCTGACCCTAAATCCTCCCCTTTTCGACCTCGAATATGACATGAGACCGGCATTCCTTCAAGAAATGATGCAAAGACACCCCCTGACCCAGTTTCTCCTCTCTTACCATGATTTTCAAAGCATTCCAGCCGATTTGGAGGAGATCTACCATTCCATGCAAGACCTTCCCGCTTTCAGCTACAAAATCGCCGTGAGGGTTCGTTCTACAAATGAAGCGCTTAAGGTACTCCTCTTCGCCAAAAAATATCCAAAAATAAGCGTCGTTTGTATGGGAGCGGAAGGAGCGTTTGCCCGCGTACTCGGGCCCATTGTCGGAAATCAGATCGATTACGCGAGCGTCGATTCTAAAGAGAAAACGGGGCCAGGACAGCTATCCGAACGAGAATTCATGGATATTTACCACTACCCCTCCCTAAACCCTGCCACGGCCATTTATGGGCTCATCGGAGATCCAATTGAACACAGCATCGGACATCTCCACCACAACGCCGTTTTTCGAAAACGCAACCAAAACGCTGTCTATGTGAAGATGACCGTCAAACCAGAGGAGCTAGCTGAATTTATCCCTCTTGCAAAAGCATTAGGGATGCGGGGGCTCAGCGTGACAGCTCCCCTCAAAGAAGCGATCATCCCTTTTGTCGATGAGTTAGATGACGCCGCACGGCAAATAGGAGCGGTCAACACCCTCCTCTTTAAAGAAGGGCGCATCCTGGGAACGAATACAGATGGAGTCGGAGCTCTCGATGCGATTGAAAACAAGCTCCCTGTTTCTGGCAAAAAAGTGGTGCTTCTCGGCGCAGGCGGCGCAGCGCGCAGCATCGCCTTTGAAGCAAAGAGGCGCGGTGCCGCTGTCTTAGTGCTCAATAGAACCCCTCAGCGTGCTCAGCAGCTCGCAGCCGATCTCGGCTGCGCAGCAGGAAACCTCGCTGAAGTTCCCGATCGATTACGACATTCTCATCAACTGCTCTTCTCACCCTCAAGCGATTGATCCAGAGAAGATCTTGCCAGAAACTGTCTCAATGGACGTCGTCTATTCCCCTAAAGAAACCCCCTTTCTCAAAGAAGCCGCATTAAAAAACTGCTCAATCGTGTACGGAGAGGAGATGTTCTTGAATCAGGCAGCGCGGCAAACAGCTTTTTGGATCGAATCATGAAAAAAATGCTCATTCAGCCCTTCCTGACACCGCCTTCTACTGAAATCTATTTCGGGGAAGGTTTTCTCAGAGATGCCGTCACCACATTCTTAGCTCCCTTAAAGAAAAAAGTGGTCATCATCGCCGATTCAACGGTTGCAGATCTATACGCCACAGATCTCGCGAAGTGCATCCCTGCCACACTTCTTACAATCGACAGCGGAGAAAAAACCAAGACTCAAGAGACAGTGACCCATCTGATCGAACAGCTTTTTACAATCGGTGCAGGAAGAGACACTACTCTCATCGCACTAGGCGGAGGGGTGACGACAGATGTCGTCGGCTTTGTCGCTTCCATTTATATGCGTGGAATTTCTCTCCTACTCATTCCGACCACTCTTATAGGCTGCGTCGATGCTGCAATTGGGGGGAAAACGGGAATCGACACACGCTATGGAAAGAATCTCATTGGAACTATTTACCATCCAAAAGCTGTTTTCATCGACTTGAATACCCTAAAGACCCTTCCTGAAAAAGAATGGCGCCATGGTTTTTCTGAAGTTTTGAAAATGGGACTCATTCAGGATCCCTCGATCTGGGAACTCTCTGGAAAAAATAGGAAAGATCCGAACCTTATCCTCAAAGCCATTGAAGGGAAAATCACCGTAGTCGAACAAGACCCTAATGAGCACGGACTGAGGCGCATTTTAAACTTCGGACACACGATCGGCCATGCGTTGGAAGCTACAGCCCACTATGAAATGCCTCATGGAGAAGCTGTCGCTCTCGGTTGTGTGGTAGAGAGCTATTTAAGTAAAGAGCTGGGTTATCTCTCAGAAAAGGAGTTTCTGGACATTCAGGAGAAATATGCTTTCTTTTCCCTTAAGTTACCTGAGACTTATAACCGAGACAAACTCTTGAAGGCGATGTCCCACGACAAAAAAAGGCAAGCGGGAGAAATCCGTTTTGTCCTCATCGATCAGATCGGACATGCGCTCCCCTTTGAAGGGACCTATTGCCGGACTGTTTCGTTAGACCAATTAGACTCTACGCTCCAGTGGATGGAAAGTACTTACTTATGAATTTATTGCAGAGCATTCGAGTGCCCGGTTCGAAAAGCTATACCAATCGCGCGCTGATCATGGCTGCGCTCGCAAAGGGGCCTGTCGTCTTAAAAAATCCCTTGCATAGCGATGACACTGAGGCGATGATCGATTGTTTAAGAACCCTGGGGGTAGACATTCAAACACCCCCCAACCAAATCATCGTCCATGGCCCTGTCAGCCCTATCGCAGACAAGAGCTACCAGTTGTCCGCACGGGATTCTGGCACTACGGTTCGGTTTCTGTTGGCTTTACTGTGTATTGTGCCAGGCGTGAAGACGATCCAGGGCAGCAAGCGGCTCAATGAGAGGCCCATCACCGATTTAGTGGATGCTTTGCAAGAACTAGGCGCCCAGATTGAATATGGCGAGAAAGAAGGAATGCTCCCCGTAACAGTCACTACCTCTTCCCTATCTGGCAATTCTGTTCATCTCAAGAGCGATTTGAGCAGTCAATTTTGTTCCGCACTCCTTCTCATCTCTCCCTACATCCCACAAGGGCTTACTCTCCATAGGATAGGCCCCACCCTTTCAAAACCTTACATCGAGATGACCCTTCGCTGTATGGAAGAATGGGGCGTAAAGGTATACCGCGCCCGGTCAGGAATTGCGAATTTGAGCGCGTCAAAGCCCCGCGATTCCACGATCGAAAAGGGGGCCAGTATTGAGGAAATACAGGCCCCCTTTTCGATCGTGGAATCGCGGGAGCTGATCAAAAACTCAAATTCGCAATTCCTGACCGGGCGCGGTATAATAGCAAAAGAAAACGAGAGTTATTTTGTCCCAGCGGGCCAATGTTATCGGAAAAAAGAGTACGTGATCGAAGGCGATTTTTCGAGTGCCGGGTATTTTTTTGCCATCGCCGCCTTAATACAGTCGACGATCACTGTAGAAAATTTAAATCCTTTCTCTTTACAAGCAGACCGAAAGTTTTTGGATATTTTGGCGAAGATGGGAAACGTTATAACCTATGGCGAAAATGAGATCTGTGTCCAAGGAAAACAAATTATTCCCTTAAGTGTGGACATGGAAGACTGTCCCGATCAAGTCATGACTCTAGCGGTATTAGCTGCCTTTGCAGACGGCGTTACCCACATCTCAGGGGTGCGCTCTTTGCGCTACAAAGAGACAGAGCGCGTTTTAGCCCTTAAAAAAGAATTGGGAAAAATGGGAATTAAAACAGAGGACACCTACGATACCCTGACGATTTACGGCGGATCTCCTCACGCAGCTGAAATCGACACCTATAATGATCACAGAATGGCCATGGCTTTTGCTGTTGCTACAATGCGGCTTGAAGGAATGAGCATTCGCCATCCTGAGGTCGTGAATAAGACCTTCCCGACCTTTTGGGAAGTTTTAGGGAGTTTGAGATGAATATCGTTTTGATCGGTTTTATGGGTGCTGGAAAATCGAGCGTAGCAAAGCACTTGAGTCAGCGGATGGGTCTTCTCCACGTCGAAACAGATGAACTCGTCTACAAAAAAACAGATACCAAAAATATGCATGAGGTATTTGCACAGGGAGGAGAGCTGCTTTTGCGTGAGACGGAAATTGCCATTGCAAGAGAATACGCAGCGAAAAAAAATCTGGTCCTCTCCACAGGCGGTGGAATCATACTCAATAAAATCGCTCTCGATTATTTCAAAAATAAGGGTGGGAAAGTGATTTTCTTAAATGCTAGCTTTGCTACCATCGCACAGCGATTGGCAGAAGATGATTCAAGGCCCTTGTTCAAACAAGCCGCAAGCGCAAAAGAGCTCTACGATTTTCGGTTCCCCCTTTATTTGAATTACGCAGATGAAGTGATCGACGTCGATTCCCTATCGGTAGATGAAATTGTAGAGAAGATCAAAGAAAGGGTGGCAGATGGCCTCTAATTTTTTTGGACAGATTTTTCGCATCACCACCTTTGGGGAATCGCATGGGCCAGGCATCGGCGTCGTCATCGATGGGTGCCCTGCCGGATTGCCTTTGACAAATCAAGATATCGAAGAACAATTGGCCTTTAGGCGGCCCGGTACAAATGCCTACACTTCCCCTCGGAAAGAAGCAGATCTAGCCGAAATCCTCTCTGGAGTCTTCGAGGGGAAGACCACAGGGGCACCGCTGACCATTTTCATTCGCAATAAAGATGTAGACAGCTCCTCCTATGAAGCCATTAAAGAGCTCTATCGTCCGGGCCACGCCAACTTCACCTACCTAGAAAAATATGGGATCTTCGACTATCGAGGAGGAGGGAGATCCTCCGCAAGAGAAACCGCAGCCCGCGTTGCAGCGGGTGCAGTGGCGAAAAAACTACTGAAGAGGCACCAGATCGAATGCACAGCCTTTGTCTTTGAAATCGGAGGGATCGCCATCCCCGATCCCGATCTAGCGCATTTGGACACTTTGCGAGAAAAAACCTATGCGAGTCCGATCTTTTGTCCTGACGAAAAAACCGCACAGGCGATGATGGAAAAAATCGCTCAAGCCAAGGAAGATAACGATTCGGTAGGGGGTATCGTCGCTTGTGTCGCCCATGCCCCAGTCGGATTGGGAGATCCCGTCTATTGCAAACTAGAAGCGCTGCTGGCCTTTGCCATGCTCTCCCTGCCAGCGACTAAAGGGTTTGAGATTGGGTCGGGGTTTGAAGCGGCTAGAATGAAGGGATCTGAGCACAATGATCTCTTCACTACCGACAGCGAAGGGCACGTTCATACAGCTAGCAACTGCGCAGGGGGGACCTTAGGGGGAATCTCTACCGGCTCCCCTCTTTTCTTCAAAGTCGCCTTCAAACCCCCCTCGAGCATTAAAAAGCCCCAAGCGACGGTTAATCTCAAGGGAGAAAAAGTCACCCTTCAACTTCCAGAAACGGGGCGACACGACCCTTGTGTCGCCATTCGCGCCGTGCCCATCATCGAAGCGATGACAGCGCTCGTCCTCGTAGATGCGCTCCTCATGAACAGAAGTTCAAAACTGTAATCATGAGACGTTGCCGCAAAGGGAGGGGAAAACCACAGAGAGCACAGAGCACACAGAGAGAAAATGAAAAAATATACGTCCACAAACACCTGGTAATCAGGGTTCTATCTATACCCCTTCCACCTCAATCGTAACCACAAGCAAACCGATTAAAAGCCTCAAAATTCGAACCAAAGGTCGGGGTCAATATTGAATTTAATATTAACCCCGACCTTTGATTCGAATTTTGAGAACTTTTCATTCGGTTTTCTTGGGTACGATTGAGGTGGAAGGGGTATATACCCCGCCCGGTCAGGAATTGCGAATTTGAGCTGCGTGGGATCCCAGGGCTTATGTACCGCTTAAATGCACCACCCTCAAGTGCACGGGGTATATTTATAGACACAAGCGCCTTATAATCAATACACTAATGGTTGTTTTTGTCGTGTTCAGAACTTCTCATAAAATCGACATTTGTCATTCCTATGGTATAAAAAAACCACAGGTCTCCATGTCATAGGATTGACATTTGTCATTCTTATGGTATAGAATTAGGCTAAAATCTCATACCACAGGAATGACATGAAAAAGGCGGTAGTAAGATTTGATGCAAAGCAAAGGAAGTTCATAGGAAGAAAAAAAGAACTGGAAGATCTGAATCTTTTACTAAAAAAAAGAACATCTAGTCTTGTTGTTATTCGAGGGCGAAGGCGCGTAGGAAAGAGTCGTCTTATCCAAGAATTTGTAAAAGATAAAAATAGCTGGACCTTCGTCGGCCTTCCCCCGATTAAAATGACTAGAGAAAGACAGATCGATGAATTTTTATCACAACTTTCCCAAAACTTGAAAATACCGAAAATCCAACCTAGCAATTGGAATTGGAGCGAATGTTTTTCTTTTTTGGCCGCTCATGCACAAAAACAAAAAATAGTGATCGTTTTTGATGAAATCTCGTGGATGGGTTCAGAAGACCCTGACTTTCTAGGCCACTTAAAAAATGCCTGGGATCTCTATTTTTCTGCTAATCCAAATTTGATCCTGATTCTATGCGGTTCCGTATCAATCTGGATAGAGGAAAATATTCTCAGCAATACGGGATTCGTTGGGAGAGTCTCCATCGATATGAAATTAGAAGAACTTTCGATATCTCAAAGTCAAGAGTTTTGGGGAAGACAAAAGGATAGACTCAGTTCTTATGAGAAATTTAAACTCTTAGCTGTAACAGGAGGAATCCCCAAATATCTTGAGGAAATTATCCCAGAGCAAACTGCTGAAGAAAACATCCAAAGACTATGCTTTCAATCCAATGGGCTATTATATCGCGAATATGACCAAATATTCTCAGATCTTTTTTCAAAGCGAGCTAAAACTTATAGTCATATCATAAGTACGTTAAACAAAAAGGCTTTAACCTTAGACGAAATTTGCAAAATTTTGAAGAAGGAAAAAAGTGGCAACATCTCAAAATATTTGCACGGTCTAATTTCCGCTGGTTTTGTATCAGAAGATGGAACATGGAATTTAAAGGAAGAAAAAGCATCCCAACTTAAAAAATTTCGACTTAAAGATAACTATATCAGATTTTACTTAAGATATATTGAGCCCAATAAGAGAAAGATATCGAAAAATTTTTTTGATTCAGGAGTGCTGAATTTGCCGGGGTGGGAATCGATTATGGGGTTGCAATTTGAAAACTTGGTTGTGAATAATCTTAAAGAGCTCTGCAAAATTCTTAAAATTGATACTCAGGATATAGTCATGGAAGGGCCCTTTTTTCAAAGAGCCACAAAAAGACAAAAAGGATGCCAGATTGACCTCCTGATTCAAACTCGACACAATACCCTTTACCTTTGCGAAATTAAGTTTAAAATAAGACAAGTCGACACATCGATTATAGAAGAGATTGAGAGAAAAATGAGCAGCATTTCAATTCCAAAAAGTTATTCAATTAGAACTGTTCTTATTCATGTTAACGGAGTAAGCCAAAATGTTGTAGAAAGCGAGATATTCAGCCATATCGTAGACTTTTCCAATTTCTTAACTTTGCAAATTTGAAGTCCTGAGAGAGCACGCATCTAAAATAACGAGACACTCGACGTGCATCGTCTGGGGGAACATGTCGAAAGGCTGCACGGTCGTAACGCGGTACCCCGCTTGGCTTAAAAATTGCAAGTCGCGCGCCAAGGTCGCTGGGTCGCAGGAGATGTAGGCGATCCGGTGGGGCTTAAGCACCACGAGCGCCTCGAGGAAAGGGCGCTCACATCCTTTTCTGGGGGGATTGATGAGGGCGAGATCGATCTGATTCAGCTCTGCGATCTTTTCTTCTGCGAGACCACAGATGAAATGAGTGTTTTCGATCCCATTGCGCTGTGCATTCTCTTTTGCATCGACGATCGCTTCGGGGACAGATTCGATGCCGATGACCTCTTTCGCCTTTTGTGCAAAGAAGAGAGAGAGCGTTCCCACGCCGCAATAGGCATCTAAGACCCTTTCTCGACCCGTCAACTCACTGAGCTCCAGCGCCTTTTTGTAAAGCGCCTCCGCTTGAGGCGGGTTGACCTGAAAAAAGGAAGCGGGAGAGACTTTAAAATAGAGACCACCTAGAGTCTCTTCGATCCAGCCCTGTCCGATGAGCGTGCGAAATTCCCGTCCTAAGATCACATTTGTCTCGAGTGGGTTGATGTTCTGCACCACCCCTTTAATCTCAGGACTTGTGTGGAAGATCTCTTCTGCGAGCTGAGTGATGCTATACTGCGCCCGGTCAGGAATTGCGAATTTGAGCGCGTCAAAGCCCCGGGATTCCACGATCGAAAAGGGGGCCTGTATTTCCTCAATACTGGCCCCCTTTTCGATCGTGGAATCGCGGGAGCTGATCAAAGGCTCAAATTCGCAATTCCTGACCGGGCGCAGTATGGACTCATTTGAAGTGACGAGGATGACGAGGATCTCATTTTTATGGACGGCTGTTTTGATCAAAACATGCTTAATCCCTAATTCTGAATGCTTCTCTAGAATGCGCTGTATGGAGCTGAGCGCCTTTTCTCCTAGAGGACAGTGGATGGCACAATTTTCGATCTCGATGAGATCGTGGGTGTTGCGCGCGTAGAGCCCTAAACGGTTCTCTTTACTGACGGGTAACTGGATCTTATTGCGATAAGACAAGGTTTGAGGCGAAGCGATACAGGGCAGCACCTCCGCATCGATCTTCGCGATGCGCTGCAACGCATCGACGACGCGCATGCGTTTGGCCTCTAACTGCTTGGAATAACTCAGATGCATCAGCTGACACCCGCCACACCGTCCGAAGAGCGGACAAGGGGGCTCGGTACGATCGGGAGAGCGATTTAAGAACTCCACCACACGAGCGCGTGCAAAGCTCTTTCTGCGCTCATAGATTGCAGCGCGCACCCTTTCACCGGGTAGGGCCCCTTCGACAAAGAGGGTGTAGCCATCGACCTTACCGACCCCCTCTCCATGGATGCCTAGGCGTTCGACCAGGACTTCTATTTCTTTACTCTCTTCCATATAAACACATAAGTTTTCCTGCTATTTTATAGCATAAAAACTAAATGTAAAACAAATTATAAATTAATTTGTTTATGGGATTCGAGGAAGTTCACGAGTTGGGCGGGATAATCGGTGATCAGCCCATCGACTCCTAGCCCCAAAAGCCCTTCCCAGTTCTCTTGACTATTGGGTGTCCAGGGGATGACGCGCAGTCCCATCTTCTGGAAATACTCCACCTCTTCTATACTCGATACTAGGGAATACTCGGGAGAGACGATCTGCACTCCTAGATAAGAGAGCAAAAAAGAGAGTGAATCTTTAGCTGGTCCCGGAAAGCGGGACTCCAAATAATCCAAACTCGGCTGTGCAAAAATAAAACCCCGAATCGCTTTGGAGTCTAAACTGCCCACGCAACTCAAAATCTCAGGATCGAATGAGGAATAGTATACCCGATCGGAAAATCCATTTTCTTTCACCACGCGGACCACTGCCTCTGCAAACTCTTGGGCAGCGAGTGTATAATCCGGGTATCCGGGATGACGCTTGAGTTCGAGATTAAGACGCACGCGCTTTGCATTGGGATGAGCTGAAGTCTGGATCCAATCGAACAGCTCTTGCAAAGTAGGGATCTGCACACCAGCGATTGTCAATTGATCGGGAAATTCAGGGTTTTTCTTGCTTCCACAATCCAACGCCTTGATCTGCTCCATTGTCCACAAGCTGATCAACTCTCTTTCTTCACAAGAACAGAGCTCTGGGGCTGTAAAGAAATCGTGGTGGATAAAGACCACCCCATCCTTTGAGACCAAGAGGTCTAGTTCGAGGACATCGACACCGGCACAAATCGCTTCCTCAAATGCAGGGAGCGTATTCTCAGGCATTGTCCCTCGTGAACCGCGGTGCCCTTGTACCTCGATCGCATATGTTGAAGAAAAGAAAAGAGTCATAAAAAGAATACCTATATTCCTGATCATAAAATCACCTCGCAAAAATGTACAAAGTCGAGTTGAACCGATCTCAGTTTCAAGTTCTGCTGTTTATCGGTTGGTCTGTAAGGTAAGTGCGCAGCGCCTCAATGCGCTCGCGATTGATTCCTCCATCAGAATAACCCATGCGTGACGCAGAACGGACTTTAACGGTTCCATTCTGTCGATCTACGGCAAATTCCAAATCATCTTTAAAGCGCATCATAGGAGTGGTCACTACGACATCGAGATACTCGGGAGTTCTCCGAACGACTTGTCCATTGTAATGCGCTATTAAAAACGCCTGAATCTGGTCCAAAGTTGCCTCAGAGGTAAAGGGAAGGGGAGCGATGTAGTGCGTTTCATCGTCATGGCAACAACACACGCAATTAGGAGTGTTTGGGCAAGGGTGTAAGCGCCCATTCACCAGTCCCACCGTCTTCGGCTTCGTTAAATTCTGCCAAAAGAAAAAACCGACAATCGCCACGAGCACAGCGATACCACCTACAATCCAACGCATCCTCCCCCCCTTTTTTGATTTCTTGAGATTGTACCCCTTTAACTTGTTTTTGAGCAAACCCAGGATTTCTCTTTCACAACCTATTCATCATTAAGAGCATGTAGTTTTTCTAATCCCAGTAAAAAATTCCCGTCGCTTTTCACGTTCTTTACCACGCTGTTCTTTACCCAGACTAGGTCGAAAGTTGGCCGTGGAAATGCGTGTTTTTTACAGGTAAAAGAGTCTTAGAAGAATGGATTGGAACCGAGCTGGAAAGCGCCAAAGAAGCCAAGAGCGCATGTGCCTACAAGCCCAGCGGTGGCGACAGCTAGATGGACCTTGCTCCTTTTGGCGATGTCCCCAAAATCTCCATCTTTGCTTTTCATTACAGAAAGGCCAGCATAGAGCAATTCTCCTGTCATGTGTACAATGGCTCCAGCTTCCAAAAGAAGGGTCACAGGTCGGGGAAGGTAATCGCTCATTGCAGCTGCCGCAACGAGCTGAGCTGAAGAAAAAGCCATCTGCAGGAGGGGCCCGGCTGCATCAGTGATAGAGTGTTGCCAACTCGGTAGAGGCTCATCTGAATCGCAATAAAAAGTACGTCCTCCGATGGTCGTTGTGTAAATTTTGATGGTTTGAGAATCCTTCTGAGTAAAATACCGATCGCTTAAGAGATGGCCCGTTTCATGCACTAAAACGTGTAGGGGCGCCAAGGATAATAATCGAAATAGCCGATTCTTTTGACAGCGCATGACGAGATCTGAAATAACGCCTGCTCCTTCAAAAGTGAAGGGAGACTTTATGTCTTTGAATGCGATTTTTACGCCCCCAACCCGATAGAAACCTTCCTCTCCCAAAAGTAATGCCTGAAAAAAGTGGGCTATTTTTTTGTCTGCTTTTTTAGAGACGCGATACTCTTTGATTTTTTGCAAGGCATCCTGGCCGCTCAGATTCCAAATCTGCCAATGCTTACTGGTTCTAACATGCAGATAGATCCCATCGCATCGCATCTCTTTTACATCCCTCTTTTTGCTCACATCGATTGTCCCCAAGAAACGGCCTAGGCAATGGACATGAATCTGGTGTCCGGCGGCCGTAGGGCCTGTGCCCTGAAGAAAAAACCAGGGTTGGCGAGTATGAAAAAAAGAGACTTGAGAGTGTTTGAGAACGGGATCGGCGAGAAGAGGTGTTATTTGGTCGCGTCTAAATCTCTTAAATTCCCGAAAGAAGAGTCGATCGTCTTCTAGGGTATAAAGGCCGTCGCTATCGGTCTCGAAATGGCTGCAATTTTCCAGCTCCAGTAATTGCATTCCTTGTCTTTCGTCAGTCCCATAAAAACCTTTATTGCGCATGAGGAGAAAGCCGAGATCCCCCGCAGCTGCGGTTTGAGTGGCACCGGGAGAGGAAAAAAAATCGAGTATCTTCCCGTACACTTTGTCAATGGATTTTTGCAATGCATACACTGTGAGATCTGCATCGGGGCGTCTTGTGAGAAAGAGCATTTGATTCTGCAATTTCCTGCATTTGTAAATGAGATGGTTGAAGAATACATCAGACACCTTGTCTTTTGGTCGGGCGTGCAAAGAGGAGATGCTGCTTTCGAGCTCTAAATACCGCTCGCGGCATTCTAAAAAACAAGATATAGACATAGTTTTGAGCGCCGGTTTTTATTTATGCTTTATTATATTATATAAATTAATAAAAACACACCAAAACTAACAATATTAAAATGCGTGTTTTTTACTTAAAAAAGAATATAGATGGGAGCTTATGTTCAGTAAAATTTTACTGGACATATCCCCGTTCCTTAAAAGAAAGAACCCAGCTGAGAAGCTCCAAAAATACCGATGGCGCATGTGGCTACAAGTCCAGCGGTAGCTACAGCGAGATGGGCCGTGCTTATTTGAGCGATGTGTCCGAAATCCCCATCATCTCTTTTCACTGCAGAAGTATAGGCATACAAGAGCTCACCTGCCATCTGCACCATCGCTCCCCCTTCCAAAAGAAGGGTGACAGGTCGAGGGAGGTAGGGTTTTAGGGCAACGGCTGTTGCCAGTTGAGCAGAAGACAAGACCGCATGCAAAAGAGGGCCTGCTGCATCGATCGCAGATCTCTGCCAATCGGGTAAAACGTGACATAAGAAATGATACTCGGTGTTTCCCCCAAGAGCCTCTGTGGCAATTGTAATTTTTTTAGGTTTTTGCCCTGTAAAACCCTCGATTGCTAAAGCGTGACCCATCTCATGCCCCAAAACATGCAGAGGGGAAAGAGATAATTGTCGCAAAATAGGGATCTGGGCGCAACGGTTAGCAACAGCTGAAATTACCCCCGCCCCTTCGAAAGAGGCCACCTTTATGTCTGCGAATTGGATTTCTATTCCCCGGAAGTGGAAGGTACCCTCTCGTCCCAAGAGGAGGGATTGAAAAAAGCTCGCGGTTTTCTTCTCTGTTTTCCAACCGATCGGTTGTGTTCTCGTTTTGCAATCGAAAGCATCGTACTTTTGCAGCCGTTGCACCCATTTTGGATTTGTCAAATCCCAAATCTGCCAGTGCTTATTCATCCGCACATGCAGGTAGTTCTCATCGCAGTGCATGCTTTTAACGTCCTCTTTTTGGCTTAAATCGATGGTATGCAGACGCTCCCCACTCTCTAAGGAAAACATATGGATGGTACGGACATCGGTTCTTACGGTCAGCGAAAGGAAAAGACGGTCCTGGGAGATGTGAAAAAGAAAGGATTTTGAGACGTATTCATTAGGAAGAGGGAATTCTCCTCTCTTTTCTCCTGTTTCCAGAGTGTGAAATTCGATCCGATCCCTCATCAAAAGATGGATTAAACCGTCTTTTCCAATCTCGAAATCTAGACACTTCTCTCCCTGGAACAAGGGTTTATGGATTCTATAGTTATAACTTTGCAGAGTTTCCAAATAGTGCAAAGCGATTAATGAGTCACCCGTGCTCTCTATACGCTCATTAGAAAATCCAGCGAGCTGAATAGATCTCGTGTACAATTTCTCGATGGATTCTTGTAATGCATACGTCTCCTCATCCGCATCGGGGCTCCTGACGAGTGCCCATGTCCGATCCTGCAATTGCTTACACTCGAAAATAAGATGGCTGCACAAGACGGGATTTAGACTTTCTTCTGTCTCTTTGGCTTCTTCTAACGATGCGATATCGCTTTCGAGCTCTCTATAACGATCCTGACATATTAGAAAACCACTTAAAGAATTTACCGACATAATTATTCTCATTTTTTTATTTTAATTTACTTAATTATAAAACATTTATTAATAAATATCAATAAATTGAAGCTATCCACTTAATTAACTTATTATAAACGACTTGTGAATTAAGAGCCTGCGGCCAGCTCTGTAGATGACAAAAAATTATTCCCTAAGACAAAATTTGGCAGGGAGGGTAAGGAAATGGTAAGAAGGATATAATGGTAGGAATGATAGATTTTTTATTTTCCTGAAAACAGAATCGCTGCACAACAAAACACCTATTTCTTCATCATTCCTATCATTATATCATTCTTATCATTTCTTTGTTGCTCGCTCCAAAAACCTTTACCCAGATTCTGATCTCCCTGTTGAATGGCAGACCTAAAAAAGGACCCCGCAGAGCGTCGTAATCACGACGAGGGAGAAAAGGAACATTTTGCGCGCCCAGACTCGGTCATCCCCTGTCTTTATCCCCCGAATCGCCAACCACAGCCACGCTGCCCCTAAAGCCGCAGCGACAATTGTGTACACAACTCCCGTATAGTGAAAAAGAGGGAACAGCAAGGCAACACCGATAAAAGCGATGACATAGAGCAGCATCTGGACCTTGGTCCTCGACACCCCTCTTTTAAGAGGTAAGACCGGAATAGAAGCAGCTCGGTAGTCATCGAGGCGATAGAGTGCAATGGCAAAGAAATGGGGCATTTGCCAGAAGACGAGCAGAAAAAAGAGTAACAGCGCACCGAGATCGAGCTGATGTGTGACCGCACAGTAGCCAACGACAGGAGGAGTTGCTCCTGCGATACTCCCAATGAGTGTCGCGTGAACCGTTTTGTATTTTAAAAAGCTGTAGAAAAAGACGTAGACCGCAAATCCAAGTAATGAGACGAGTGCCGCGAGGAGGTTGACGTAAAAAAGCAGTAGAGCCGTACCAGAGACACCCAAAAACAGAGCGAAAAGCGCCGCGCTTTTTGGGGAAACAATCCCTCGCGCCAAAGGGCGATTTTGCGTCCGCGCCATCTTTTGATCAGTAGTTCTATCGATGTAGTTATTAAAAGCGCAACCCGATGCGATGACAAGGGCGAGGCCCAAAAGGGTAATACCCAACAAACCAAACGCGAGATCCCCTCGTGATGCAAGGGCAAATCCACCGGCTGCAGTCGTCAGATTCCCAAAGATAATTCCCGGTTTGACAAGGGCCCAGTAAGCTTTTGCCCAATCGGTCCCTTTTAGTGGCTCGACTCTCTCCATCGTTCTCCTAATGTTGCATTTGCGGCATCCCTGACATCAGATCGTAATTTAAATTGTTCATGATCCACAAACTTCCTCCGATGACGATGACGATGACCATGACGGTGAAGAGAAAGGAGATCATGGCCCAGTGGGGTTTTGACCATAGCCCTAAGTGGAGGAAAAAAAACAATTGGATGAGCGCTTGGGCAATGGCGAATCCGAAAATGGTCAGAAGCAGCAAAAAATCGGAAAGTTCGTTGTCTATAACAATCCGATAGGTCGCTATGGTAATCAAAATCGAGCTGACAAATCCCAAAAACTGGGGCTTATAACTTCGATTCCATCCATGATGTGGTTCGATCATCTATACCTCCAGCAGGTACACAAACGAATATATAAAAATCCAGACGACATTTAAAAATTGCCAAAACATCCTCAAGCAGGTCAGCCTCCGAATGCTCACATGATCGATTCCCTCTTTCCAAACAGGATAGAGGAGAACGAGTGTCCAGATCAGAGCAAAAATCACATGGGCCATATGCGTCCCCGTGATGGTGAAGTAAGCCGATAAAAAGGCGCTCTTGTCCCAGGTGTGTCCTGCCTGAATGATGCGAGAATATTCAATCAGCTCCATGGCAAAGAAGACACATCCCAATACAAATGTCGCACCAAACAATAGAAGGGTGTGGCTCTTTACCTTCCGGTGCGCTGCCGCGCCGGCGAGCCCAGCGATAAAACTAGCGGTTAGCAAGATGAGGGCCTGGACCAGGGAAAAAGGTGTTTGAAAGAGATCGTGCCCCGAAGGCCCTCCAAACGTACTTTGTCGCAACACCGCATAGGTCGCAAAGAGGGCGCCAAAGAGGATGAAATCGCTCATCAGATATAGCCAAAAACCGAAGAGCGTCCGTGAGTAATTATTATGAAAAGCATCGGGGTACTGCTCATGTATCACTGTTTCAGGTTGTTTCATGCGTGTCGTGTCCTGCTTTCTATTTTTTCTACTTCTTCTGCTGACACATGATAATCGGGATGCTTTTCATAGAGATGGAGGATGATGCAAACGAGCATACCGATCCCACTGAGTGCAGCTAGCCAGAACATGTACCAGATCAACCCAAAGCCAAAGAGAAAACTAAAAGCCCCAATGTAAAAACCCATGGAGGTATTTTTTGGCATATGGATGTCCTCATAAGGAGGATGTGGCTGTGCTTTTAACTTGGGGTCGTGTTTAGCTATCCAAAAGGCATCGCGCTGGTGCGCCTCAGGGATAAAGGCGAAGTTGTAAAAGGGAGGGGGAGATGCAGTCGACCACTCCAATGTCCTTCCATCCCAAGGATCGCCAGTGAGATCTCTATTTTTGTCTCGATCTCTGATGCTGACGAGCAACTGTAAGACTTGCAAACCAAAACCGCACAAGACGATGATTGCTCCCACTCCTGCGACAATGAATAGAGGCTGCCATTCGGGGACATCATAGTGATTGAGACGGCGTGTCGCCCCCATAAAGCCGAGTAGATACAGCGGAGTAAATGCGATGAGAAATCCGATCAACCAACACCAAAAGGCGTATTTTCCCAGTTTCTCATCCAGTTTAAAGCCTGTGAACTTTGGAAACCAATAAGTATAGCCTGCGAACAAGCCAAAGAGGACACCTCCGATGATCACAAAGTGAAAATGGGCGATCAAAAAGAGGCTGTTATGGACTTGGAAATCGGCTGCTGGGATCGCCATGAGCACACCTGCCATGCCCCCAATGGTAAAGACGGCGATAAATCCGAAAAACCAGTACATCGGCGTCGTGAACTGCACCCGCCCTCTGAACAGCGTAAATATCCAGTTAAATACCTTGACCCCTGTAGGGATGGCGATGATCATCGTCATGATTCCAAAGAAGGCATTGACATTAGCGCCTGCCCCCATGGTGAAAAAGTGGTGCAACCAGACGACGAAAGAGAGAAAAGCAATCGCGGCAAGAGCCCATACCATCGAGGTATAGCCGAACAATCTTTTATGAGAAAAGACAGCTACGATCTCAGAAAAGATCCCAAATGCAGGGAGGACGAGGATATAGACTTCTGGATGGCCCCATGCCCAGAAAAGATTGATGTACATCATGGGATTGCCACCGAAACCAGCGGTAAAAATCCGCGTGTCGAGAAGGCGATCGGTCGTGAGCATCGCAGCCGTTGCCGTCAAGATGGGAAAGGCAAACACGACGAGGATCATCGTCGCTAAACACGCCCAGACGAAGATCGGCATGCGCATCAACGTCATCCCTGGACAGCGCATCTTCAAAATAGTCACTAAGAAATTGATCCCAGAAAGCAGACTCCCTGCCCCCGAAATCTGCACGCTCCATAGCCAATAGTCGATCCCTACTCCCGGGTTGTATTCCAGACTCGAAAGCGGCGGATAGGCAGACCAGCCCGCGCCCGCATAAAAGCCGATCACCAAAGAGACGAGGATGAACATCCCTCCAGAGGCAAAGAGCCAAAAACTCAAGTTATTCAAAAAAGGAAAGGCGACATCGCGCGCACCGATCTGCAAGGGAAGAACTAAATTGATGATACCGAAGCTGATCCCCATCCCGACGAAAAAGATCATCGTCACCCCGTGAGCGGTGAAGATCTGTTGGAAGTGCTCTGCGCCTAAATACCCCATCGAATCCCCGACGGCATACGCCTGTTGGGCACGGAGCATAAGAGCATCGATTAGCCCCTTCGCGAGCATTACGAATGAGAAAAAGATATACATCGCTCCGATCTTTTTATGGTCGACAGAAGTGATCCACTCTTTCCACAACCACTTCCAACGACCTAAATAAGTAATCAGCGCGATGAAAAAAATAGCGCCAAAGACCATCGAAAGCCCGGCAGCATATTCGATCCAATCGTGCTTAAACGCCTCTATGGTTAATCTTCCGAACATAGTTTTACTCGTACCCCGGTTCCATATATTTCATTAAGACCCGATTGAACAAATCCCCTTCCTGCAACTGATAATATTCAACGGGATGGTATTCGCTAGGTTTTGCCAGCTGGCGGTAACTGTCCCACGAGAGTTCTTTAGAAGAGCTTCTCACCTCACCCACCCACTGCTCAAACTCAGCCTCAGTTGAAGCCTTAGCTGTAAACGTCATGCCAGCAAACCCTTTTCCGCTGATATTCGCTGAAACACCCCGAAAGCTCCCCACTTCATTGGCAATGAGATAGAGCTTCGAGCGCATCGCTGGCATCGCGTAAATTTGTCCTCCGAGCTGCGGGATCCAAAAGGAATTCATCGGAGCATCTGAAGTGATGGAAAAATTGATAGGTGTCTTTTCTGGAAACTGCACGAAATTCACCGTTGCAATTCCCAACTCGGGATAGATAAATAACCACTTCCAATCGAGTGCGACGACTTGAATCGCAAGCGACTTTCTGTCTCCCTCGAGTGGCTTAAACGGATTGAGGTCGTGGCTCGATTTCCACGTCGTCACAGCCAAGATCAAAATGATGATAATCGGAACGCCCCACCAACAGCACTCGGCGATATAGTTGTGCTCCCAATTCGGAGCATGTGTCGACTTTTCATTCCCCTCTCTATATTTCCAAGCGAAAATCAAAGTGAGAATGAAGACGGGAATGACGACGATCAACATGAGTAAGGAGGCTGTCACGATGAGCTCAGCTTCCTTCTCCCCGATCAGCCCCTTTGGCTCCAGCACAGCGATCTCATGCGTGCTGATATACAAAACAGAAGCCGCGATGACCCCGATACAGACTAAAACCACAATTGCGATCTTGAAAAATTTCTTCATCTTGCTACTTGAGGGAGGATTGATGCATATAAAATACGGTCTAAGACATCGGGAAGAAAAAGTAAACTTAAAATTTACATTTCAAAATGCTGTGTATGACAAAAAAATGCCGGCAAACACGAGTGTTCTTCTCGGAAATGCCGGCAAAAAAGTTGCACGGTTGAGAGCATGCCTACACTCTCAGCAGTTTTATTCCGTCGGATTGTTCTGTTGCAGTCTTCGCTGGTTTTTTAATTTCTGCAAATACAGTCGCGTCGCCTTATGCAAAATATCTCCGTGCATCGCTAGCGGGTTTTTGAAGACTCTTAATCCCAGAGCCTCGTCAGCGATCTCGCTTGCCAGCAGATCTAGAGCTTCATCGGTATCTTTAATCGATTCTGCATAGATAAGCCTTCTGCCCTCAGTGCGTGGCACTTGCTTTGCGTAAGGACATGCTTGCGACAGGTTTTTTTTCTCTACGCCGCAGAGCATTTCTTCGAAATACTGCATGCTCAAGTCCCCCTCACGCGGCATGCGCGGACCGATAACAATCATCGAAAGGCGCTCCCAATCTTCTGGTAGGACGGAACATTGCAAATTTTGGACAGCGCTATCCATTGCATCGGTACGCGTAATCGCAGCCTCTTCAATGAAATCTTCGACCAAAGAAGCAATTTCTGGCTGAGCCGTAGACAGTGGCGCTTCCTCGAGGAGCTTTTCAGCCAGTTGTATCCATTTGCTTAAATTCAGATCTTTCACCGGTTCACGCAAGAGATTTTCCAATTCTTGCTTTAAACTGGCCAACTCACTCTCTAAAGTCTCTCTTTCCATTTGCCAGGTTTCGCCTTCTTCGGGACAATGAATGGAAAGCCAATCGAGCGTATCTAGCGTGCCTACGCTATGTGCTATTCCCTTGATGAGATGGTAATTCTGTGGGATATAAGAGAC
The DNA here is from genome assembly GCA_963818965.1 of uncultured Verrucomicrobiae bacterium. Classification (GTDB taxonomy): domain Bacteria; phylum Chlamydiota; class Chlamydiia; order Chlamydiales; family Rhabdochlamydiaceae; genus JAZJZV01. Next base: position 134,455 of record CAWFUG010000011.1, read on the forward strand.
CACTCGATCCACTCCATCGTATTTTAAGATCAAGTCATCTCCCTTAGCGATCAACACAGGATGTGCTTTTCCTAAGAGACTTTTTATCGCCTGTTTCTTTTTTGCATAGAGTCTCAAGAACCGAGCATTCAGTTGAGAAACGCGATGAGATAAGTCCGGCGAGGACTCCGCATGGTAGCGCTGTTTTGGTACAGACCAGCTCGCCTTACAAACAGTGTAAGGCCTCAAATAATTTAAATTTATCGACAACATAGAATTCTCCCTTAAAAAAATTTTAAAATAACTAAAAACGGAAAGTAGGTGATTTAATTATTGATGCGGCTTAGACCGCAAAAAAGAAGAAAAAGGGAGAAAAATAGGAATTGCGCGCGGGAAGAGATTCCCCCGTGGCCTGAAGCAAAGAAACTAAATAAGTTTCGCTAAGTTGCATTGCAAATTCCTTGTTGCTCTTAATTGTACAAAAACAGATAGATTGAATTCAAATGATATTTTTATTAAAATACAAGCTGTTCATTATGAATTAATAAGGATCCACTGTGGCTTAAGATTAGGTTAGGTCTCTATTGAGAAGAAAGTTCAGTCCCCTTCTCGTAGGCAGCTAGAAAGGTGACGATGACCCCATTCTGGATGTAATTTACTCTAAAAATAGAAACTTAAGGTAAAAATCATCCTCAACTTTATGGGTTGGCAAGAAATCTTATGGCGATGCCTGCATCAATCATCCTATCGGCAGTTTTAATGGCACAGGTAACGACCTTAAAATGAGCCTGTTACACAAACTCTGGATTAATAATTATCGTCATGAGTATCATGGGGATTACGCTGAGACTGCGTCATTATCGCAGGTTCGAGAGTAGTGCTCGACTCAGCGTCATTTTCCACCCAAACTCTTTTGGGAATTTTCACTAGACCGTACCCATCCATATTGCCATTCTCTTCTTTGCGAAAATTAGATTCTATAAGATGGTACCATCTTTCATCACAGTGTTCAAAACGTCGAAATACGGCACCCGAGATAAGATCTGCGCATTGAATGCCAATACTATAGTGTGAGGGACTGAGGAAGAGATGCTCTATGAGATTCTCATATCTAGACTTGAAAAAATGGTTGGAACTTAAAAGATGCGCATGTTTTTTTCTTAGATCTTTATCCTGGACTGGATTTCTGTGGTCGCAGACGATGATACCATTAATTTTGGACCCAATTGCTCGACTTAGATCCTGCAGATGGTACTGAAAACGCTCTGTAAGAGGTTTGTAGGTAAGAAAATAAATATCTTCAGGGTCTTCCGTAGTTGATGACTGATAAATTGTAGGGAGATGGGTCACACTTGCAATAACCTTTATTGATCGATACTTCGCTATTGCTAATAACAGAGCTTTTCTTAGTTAATCTCTTTCATTGATAGTTAAGTGCGATAAAGTGTTTTCTTTGTCTTCACGACCTTTTTTTTGTCCAAAGAATCGCCATTTAATCTCGCCTTCTATTTGGAAACTTCTTGTGATCTGAGAAAAATCTCTTTCCAGGTTATGCCATTGGTCTTCTGGTATAACCAATCCGCCTAAGACAAAATGGTTATGAGCAATTTTTTTTCCTGGAGGAATCGAGCCTGCATCATCAATGAAAAATAAGTGCATGTTAGTAATCGGTTCAGTGGACCATGAAAGATTTTTTCAGAATTGAGAATAAAATGACAGCTAGATTGTATACTCCTTGTGGATAAAGAATTTGCGTAGAAAAATCTCGCTCAACAGCACAAAAGCCATATCCCGAAATGCGATTTTCGCATTTCGGGATATGCCCACCCTGGCCCGATGTCAAGGACAACTCGACAACTGAGAAGAGAGCTCAGCGCCACGCTCATAGGCAGCGAGAAAAGTGGCGATGACGCCACTGCGCAGGGCCACTTCTTCCAATTTTCTTAGGCCCGCGATGGTCGTTCCTTCTGGGGAGGCGATTTGCCAGCGGAGCTCGCCTGGGTGTTTGTGCGTCTTTTCCAAAAGCGTGAGGCTGCCTCGCAGCATTTGGTAGATAAGAGCTTGTGCCTCTTTGGCGGGAAATCCCATGGCGATGCCTGCGTCGATCATCGCCTCGACCATGGCAAAAAAGAAAGCGGGGCCAGAGCCGGTTAGGGCTGTCAGGGCGTCCATTTTTTCCTCGAGCATCCAATGGACTTTTCCTAGAGCAGCAAATGCCCCAGAAATTTGTTCTCTTTTTACTTTTTCATCCGAGCAAAGACCAATCACGCCTTCGCCATGGATGAGGGCGAGATTGGGCATCATGCGTACGATGGACGCTGTGGGGAAATGCTGTCTGAGAGCGCTGATGGGCGTCCCCGCCAGTAGACTCACAATGAGTCGATTTTCATCTGGGAGCAAGGCGGCTACTTGTTTCAAATTCTGCGGCTTTACCGCTAAAATGAGCATTTCAGAGGAAGAGAGCGCCCCTGCGATCTCTTGGCACGCTGTTCCATATCCCTGGTTTTCGAGCTGTTTACTCTTTTCCGCATGGTGGTCGTAAAGAAAGAGCACATGCGCTTCAGAGAGGCGCTCCGCCAAGGCTCTCCCCATATTTCCACAGCCGATAATTGCGATGTTCATCCTAAAACTCCTTAATTTCTAATTTGATAATTGCCGCGGACGACCCATTTGTAGGAAGTCAATTCCTTTAACCCCATCGGTCCACGGGCGTGTAGTTTTTGCGTGCTCACGGCCACTTCTGCACCGAGCCCCAATTGTCCCCCATCGGTAAAGCGGGTAGATGCGTTTACGTAGACCGCAGCTGAATCCACCTCTCTTACAAAACGCTCTGCGTGCTGGGGATCCTCTGTCAAGATCCCATCGCTATGGCCTTGACTGTGCGCGCAAATGTGCTCGATCGCCTCTTCTAGGCTCTCTACGACCTTGATCCCGAGGGTAAGACTTAACCACTCTGTATCCCAATCGCTGGCTTCTGCGAGCGTGCAAGTGGGTTCAGGTGCGATTTTCCAGGCTTTGGGATCAAGGCGGAATACTACCCCCTTTTCGCTCAACGCCTGGATGAGCTGAGGGATAAAAACAGGAGCGATGGCTGCGTGCACTAGAAGGGTGTCTAAAGCATTACAGACAGTGGGTCTTTGTGTTTTCGCATTCGAGATGACCGCAAGAGAGCGCTGTAAATCAGCCGTCTCATCCACGAAGAGATGGCAAATCCCGATCCCTCCAATGACCACGGGGATGGTGCTATTCTCACGGCAAAATTGCTGCAATGCAGCACCACCTCGAGGGATGATCAGATCGATATACGCATGTTGTTGGAGCAATTCTTTTACTATGGAACGCTCTGACTGAATCACCAACTGAATCGCCTCAGCGGGAAGACCCACTGAAAGGAGGGACTGTTGGATAAGGGTAATCAGGATCTGGTTTGTGTGGAGCGCTTCTGAGCCTCCCCGCAGGATCGCGCAGTTGCCCGACTTGATCGCCAATACACTGATATCGATGGTCACATTCGGCCTCGATTCATAGATCACTCCCAAAACGCCGAGGGGTGTGCGGCATTTTGCACGATGGAGTTGATTGGGCAGATTTTCTTCATCGAATACTGTCCCCACAGGGTCGGGAAGGGCGATGATCGCTTCGATGTCGCGGATGATCCCCTCTAATCGGTGCGTCAGGGAGAGTCTTTCCAATAGAGCAGCGCTTAAGCCCTTCGATTCAGCAAAAGTGAGATCGCGCTGATTAGCTTCTAAAATCGCCTCTCGCTGCTCTTTTAAATGCTGACTTAAGGCCTCAAGAGCCCCATTTTTTTGCTCTGATGAAGCTTTAGCTAACGAAAAGGTAGCGGCTTTAGCTCCAATCGCCATTTGTTTCACATCGGTAGTAAGATTCATTGTCCCCTCTCCTTCTCTAAAAATAATGTCCCGATCTGCCTGCCTTCTGCCAAATCGATCAATACGTTCGGGCGAAAGGAGGAAGCGATGATCGTGCGTATGCCCGATTGGGCAGCGACTTGAGCCGCTTCGATTTTTGTCGCCATCCCCCCTGTACCAAGTAGAGTAGAAGAACCGCCTCCCAAAGCGCAAATCTCCTCACTGATGTCGCACACCAGAGGGATGAGGACCGCATCGGGATAAAGGCGAGGATCTGCTGTATAGAGACCCTCTTGATCGGTTAAAAGGATCACGGTATCCGCACCAATCAAGGGAGCAACTAGTGCTGCTAGACTATCATTATTCCCAACAGAGAGCTCTCGTGTCGCTACGGTGTCGTTTTCATTGATAATCGGAAGAATAGCGTGCCGTAAGAGACCCTCCAAAGTCTCTTTTGTGACCTCCCTCTTATCTAAAGAGAAGTCATTTTCCGTCAGCAATACTTGACCGACTGGAATATCGAATAAGGAAAATAACTCCGACCAGACCTGCATTAATTTCACCTGCCCTATGGAAGCAAAGGTCTGCTTGGAAGGTTGAGGCTCTTCCCTTCTCTCGCATCCAAAGATCTCTTTTCCTGTCGCAATCGCTCCAGAGCTGACCAAAACCAATCCTAGGCCCTGGCTCTGCAGATGCGCGATTTGCTGCACCAAACTCAACATGTAACGTCTCGATAACTTTTGGGAGCCCTGTGTCAACGTGCTCGTACCCACTTTAATAACAATTTTTTTCATCTCACGCCTAATTTCTCAAAAATATAAAAATAATTAAAAATAACTAATCGCAAGCAGCAATTAATTGGCGAAACAGCAGAATTCTAATAAAATTTTAGAATCCTAAAAAAAAACACGAATGAGTAAAAAAAAGAATTTACCCCAAAAAGGGTGGAGGCGGGGGTGCGTTGATTATTTGACGATCAGATACTGTAAAAAAGATCTCTTCCATATCTACCACCAACGGCTGATTTAACGAGACTTAGGACATCTATTGTCCGTTACAATTAACATTCTACCAAAATGAACCTTTACAAGTCCATGGAAACATTAGGCCCTATCGTCAATGAAAGCTTCTGTCGATTTTCTGGTTCTTTTGATGACAGACCCTAGAATAGTTTCCCACCGACGACAGCTTCCGATTTTTCTGGAGCGATCAAAATGACCTGATTATTCTCATCAGGGACACCCAAAGTCAGTACCTCAGAGAGGAAAGGCCCAATCTGTCTCGGTGGAAAATTAACGACAGCGAGCACTTTTTTTCCAAGGAGCTCTTCTTTTTTGTAGTAATGAGTGACTTGGACACTGGAGCGCTTGGTTCCGATGCTCGGCCCAAAATCGATGGTCAGTTTATAGGCAGGTTTACGCGCCTCAGGAAAATCCTGAACTTCTACCACAACACCCACGCGTATATCCAGCTTCTGAAAATCATCCATCGTAGCCATAGCAATCCTTTATAGAAAAAATCGAAATTTAAGGAACTAGCATAATCAACTGCTATCTTTTAAGCACGGTATATTTTGCCCGTTGTATCGATAAAGATCCCCTTCCCTTGTCTTTGATCGATCGAGTCGAAAAGGTGTGTATCGCCATTGCCCTGCTTAATGAATTTGACAATCCCCTCACTTTTGAGGCGAGAAAGTTGGAGCGGTGTTTCCCCAACGCGAACTACTGTATCCTCGACGGAAAAAGTCTTATCTTCATGTACCTCGACCTTGACTTCATTAAAGTCAAAAATCGTCCCATGCTCATCAATAAAAAGTTGTCGTGCCTGGGCATCGAAGAAAAGAGCCACTCTTTCGATAATGGCCTGTGCGACTTCATCCGTGGTCCTCACGACCTCTTCTAAGGGCAGACTATCCCAATTTTCCCCTCTTAGATGGACGAGGTGGATAATCCCGATAGCGCGCGCTTCTTTGCTGCTCAATCTCAGCTGCAAGAATATGGGGTCTTTCGGCTTAACTTCCTCATTTACAACGACTGCAGTATATCCTTTTTCCTGAAGGACCCCATTAGCCTTTCGAACTGCTTCATCCAAGTTAGGTAAACAATTTGTTACCATTGACATATATAAACACCATTTTAAATCCAGTAAATGCAATTATATTATATACAACAGAAACAAATCAACATAAAAAAACCTTTATACCCGACGTGACTCAAAACGGAATGGGTTCGTGTTCCTCCCATCCGATAAAATCAAAATGCCACCACTCTGTAGGCAGTCCGATAAATCCGTGGCTTTCCATGATCTCTTGTAAAAGCGCGCGATTTTTCATAGATTCTTCACTTGCACCTGTGTAATTGCGATGCGCTTTTTCGCTAAAATCATCGAAAAGAGAGGGCATCTCTAATTCTAGACCCTCTTTGGTGACCAAAGTCAGATCAACCGCAGTTCCTCTAGTATGTCGTCCCCCTTTTCTCGGATCGCTGACGTAGCGTTCATCGGGCACTAATTCCCAAAACTTCCACTGTGCCGCTACAGGCCGAAATCCATCCCAAATCTTTAATCCCAATCCCATCGTCTCGAGCTGATCTTGCACCTCGCGCAATTTTAGAGCGACTTCATTGAGCAGTCGACAGTTCTGGAAATCATACACGATCTGTCCTGTAAAATTGTCTTCTGTGGCGTATTTGAGATCGATCGTGGCATGGGGAATAATGGATTGGACATCTACTAGATCATCCCCTTGCAGATGCATCGGGATCAAACTGATCCATCCGGCTAATGCTACTAGCCCCATCCATTTCTTTGTTCGAAGTAGAAATGACATAGACAAACTCCTTTTTTGGGTGGGACAAATATAGCGCGCGTTCTCAAAGAAAATCAACCAGAACTGTTCATATAGAAAAATTTAGTCAGCTGTGTTAAGCTCTGATATGTCTTACATACCTTTTGAATAGGGAAATGCAATGCACAAAGCGATTATCCCTTACACGGATCATGGAACTGCATTGGAGGGGTTTGCCGCCTATCCGTCCTCGGGCAAACATCCTGCGGTTATCCTCTGCCATGCATGGAGAGGTAGAGATCCATTCATCTGCGAAAAAGCGGAATCGATTGCTCGTTGGGGATACGTCGGTTTTGCTCTCGACATGTACGGCCAAGGCATTTTAGGAAGCTCGAAAGAGGAAAATGCCGCTCTGAAAAAACCCTTTATCGATGACCGAAAGCTGTTACAAAGGCGCGTCCTAAAGGCATTTGAAATTGTTCAATCCCTTCCCTATGTCGATCCGGAGCGCATCGCAGTTTTAGGCTTTGGATTTGGCGGCATCTGCGCTCTTGATCTCGCTCGCAGTGGCGCACTCTTACAGGGAGCGATTAGCATTTACGGTCATTTCAGTCCCCCACCTACTGTTCTCATCAAGCCCATTCGAGCAAAGGTCCTCATCCTTCATGGGTATCAGGATCCGATCACCCCTCAAGTTGAGCTACTCGCTTTTGAGAAAGAGATGAACACTGCTGGAGTCGATTGGCAAGTGCACACTTACGGCAGTGCCATGCATGCATTTGCCAATCCTGAAGCAAATGATCCCTCGTCGGGAATTCTGTATCATCCCGTTTCTGCAGAACGCGCTTGGCTGACAGTCCAACATTTCCTAACTGAAATTTTCTAAAGGATACCTATGAAAAAGTTCCTACTTCTTTTCGTCTCATTTTTCTGTTTGGTTAACGCCATAGCCACACAAACCATTGCCATCATTGACAAGAGCGATCCTTCCCGGAATGAGGTCATCCGAGATCTGTTGTCTATCCAAAAATCTCTCATTGTCTCTCTTCAAGAAGGTATTCCTGAGCCGTTTCTGCAGACGGGCTTTTTATTGGTTCCTATGACTCCAGAATACGTCACCTCTCTTCTCGAGGAAAAAAAAGGTCAGATCGTCTGCACGTATCTCGATGAGACGCTGATCGGCTACATCATCCTCACAGAAGCCTCTGAATTTGAAGAGCTGTATCGAGATCCACAGGCAGGGCGATTCGAGACAGCTATCGAACTAGCAGGCTTGAAGGATTGGCTTTCCGATCCAGCGGTGGGCTACATCGAACAAATCGGAGTGAGACCTGGCTATTCCAGAATGGGCATCGGCTCTCAGCTCATCGAAATTGGCAAATCGATCAAGCCGCATGGTCTCATTAGCGATGTGTTTATTTACCCCGTCGAAAACAGACCCTCTCTTAGTTTCTTTTCCGATCGAGGCTTCTCCTCTCCAGGCGTCCTCTATCAATACCCCACTGCCAATGCGAATTTCCCCTATGAACACCGAACGCAGGTATTCTTTTGGAAATGACATTGATTTATTCTTTAATCTCGATCCGTATTCCATGGATGACTTGGTCTTGACTCAAGTTTTCAATGGCATGTAACCCTTCAGGCTCCTTCCAAGTGACCGATGTGCAAAAAGCGTCGCGAGGGGGTGCTTTTCGCTCGTATTGGATCTCCCCTTGAGGGCCGAAATAACGCATATCAGCAAGGGAATCGACGATAAAGACAGATTTCCATTGATGTGTATGAAAATCCTCTTTCTCTCCGGGATGGATTGTGACTTCTAAAACGCGCACCGCGTCATTTTCGAATAAAATGCGGTGGTTTCTAGTCGATGCCTGCATGGCATCTTTTTCTTCTTTCCAAAGCCACTCTTCAAGAGGTTGTAGCATCGATGCTGTATCTATGAATTGCCATTCTTTAAACATTTGTATCTCCTAACAACGTTAGATTCTTGTGCAAAAAAATTTACTTTAGGAAGGCCCGGAGGCCCTCGTTAATGAGCTCATAACAGCGGTCGTTACCCCCTGCTAGTTTTTTCGTCAGAGCCAACGAAACCACCCCATGTAAGTAGCTTCTAAAGGCGTCGACGCTATTTTCTGTGGCACCGGGGAGCAACTCTTTGAGAATCGCCCTCAATGTCTGAATTTCAGCGAACTCCCCGCACGTGCTTTCTGTTTCCATTACAGCTCTATAATGGGATCCGTTTTCTAGAGCGTAGCGCGCGTAGGCCAGAGCAATCTTTTGCAGAGCGACTAATGGGTTTGATTCCTCAGCTCTCATTTGTTGGATGAGGACCAACATCTTCTGAAGCCACTCTTTTTTTAATTCTTTGAACAACATCTCCTTGTTATCAAAAAATTCATAGATGGTGGGTACGCTGTAGTCTATCGCAGCGGCAATCCTGCGGATGGTCACCGCCTGGTACCCTTCCTTCTCGATGATTTGTAAGGTAGCTTCTAAGATCGCCTTCTTGAGCGCATCCTTGTGCTGCTGTCGAACTTTTGAATTTCTCATATGCCCTGAATAATCTAACATCGTTAGATTTTTTAGCAAGTACAAAAAACACCCTTCCCAAAAAGGCCTATAAAAAAATATTCTCTTTAAAATTCACGCAGAATAAAGTGGCGTTAACCCTAGAGTCTATATGCGTTTTTCTTGTTCCCTATTTTTTTGTCTTTCCCTCTTTGCTGCCTTGCCGGGTCAGGCATCATTGAATTGGAGTACCCCTGCCACCATTGTTGATCTACCTGCAACCGACACCGATATCTACGTCTCGTACATCCCCACAACCGGTCAAGCCCTTGCCACCTGGTCGAACTCCGCCTTCTCTTCAAAGCCTTATTATTCGCTCTTTGGACCGGTGCAGCCAGGGACTATGTGGAACCCAGCCTTGCCGATCAGTGATATAATCGCGGCCTCTGGTGTTTTGACTGCTGTGCTCCCTAACGGAGCGATCTTAGCTACATGGATCGACGACACCGGAAGCGCCCACTATGCGAAGTCTATTTCAGGACACGGGTGGGAAGGCGCAATAGCGTTCGTCCCAAGGACGAGCATGTCCTGCATCCCCTCTATCGCTGCTAATGTAGGTACATCCCGTTTTGCAGCTACCTGGACTCCCAATGACCCTCCCTCTCAACCTTATGCCGCACCTGTTGCCGGCTTCTACGATGGCATACAATTTGCACAGGGTATCCCCTTCCCAGGTAGCTCCGAGGCGAGCTGCACCCCTTTTGTCGTTGGTTCCCTTTCGCCTGACTATTTCAGTGTTTGGACAGATGAGAGCAATGTCCTCTACTACACTATTTTCAGCTTCGATTCTGCGCTACCGGCAACGCCTATTCCTGGTTTTCCAAAAGCCAAAAATATTCCCTTCGTTTCTTTCATAGGATTGAATCAATTCCTCGTCACGTGGAGTGATTTTTCAACTTCCGCGCCGATGGCTATGCTGTTCACACAACCATCGACCTGGGGTCCTCTTATGACCATTCCTGGAGGTTCTTTAGTGAAGGGTACGGTCTTTACGACATCTGACCTCTCTGGAAGCTCCATTCTCGCTACTTGGGTTGACTTGAGCACAAACTTTCCCACCTACTCTGTCTATTCTAGTGGAGCATGGAGTCCCTCAACTATGATCGCAGGCACAGCGATAGCTAGATCAAATGCGATCTGCTCATTCGGCTCTGATACGAACTACTTCATTGCAACCTGGGCGGACGCGAATGCGCAGCCTACCTATTCAATTGCCCAACTCTCCCCTTTGCCTCCTCCACCTCCGCCACCTCCGCCTTCGCCTCCGCCACCACCTTCACCGCCTTCACCCACACCTCAAGGCTTCGCAGGTAAACAGAGGGTGGATGACTTTGCGGTAGTGATCGAGCGATTCAACACCCTCAAGTGGCAGCAAGCTCCTGGAGTAATCAGTTATTCCCTCTATCGAAATGGAGTATTGATCGCAGTCTTAAATGGAAATGCCCACTCTTACGAGGATCATGACCAACCCAAGAGCGATCAGACCTACACCTTGGTTGCCAACACAGCAGCAGGACCGAGTAGTCCTGCCATCGTTGTCGTCGGAGGATCATGATACAAAAAAATAGCAGGCTAGGGGACATCCCCTAGCCTGCTATTTTTTTCCACAGAAACAGTATCCCGCGGGCCATTTGACCGCGGGATACTCTAATACTAATCAGATTCGTGGTGCTCTTGAGATGACGACGCAGCGTTCGTCAAAGTATCAAACAAATGGGCACCGTTAAAAGAACCCCATCCCGAGGCATTGTCATAACCCTTGCCAGCGGAATAATGTAAATTGTTACCCGATGTGATATCGTGAAAATTGGTCTGTATAGGATGATCCAAGTCCGATCGCATAAAGTAAAGGATTCGCAAAGCCTAACACGGGTTTTTGATGTGCCACACGCTCTTGGTTGATCACGTGCAGTAAAAGCTGCCCAAAGAGGAGCTGCACAACTCGTGCCGCCATATATGGTCCATTGCCCATTATAGTAAATGGAATAGCCTGTATCTGGATCTGCGTTGAGTGAAACATCAGGAACATTTCGATGAGTCTTTGAATATACGGTAGGTACATTTTTTTGCCAGGAAGGGATTGGCCAAACAGTACTCACACCACCTCCGCCGGCTCCATTACCTGTGCCATCATTCCAAACCGATTCATGCCATAGGCGCCACTTGTTGAATTCACTGTAAGCCTTGTCCCTCCTACACCTACGACATAAGGTTGAGAGGCCGGATCATCCACCACAAGAGAATGAGAGGAAGAATCATCATAAGCCCCGCTATCTCCAGCAGCGGCATAAATTGTCTGTCCATGTGCTGCCATCTGTAGGAAAATAGCATTTTCAGCTTGAAGATATTGAGCATTCACTAAATTTTCACCCATTCCCCAAGAAGTACTCACTTGTTTGGCAATGTTGTCTGTAGCAATCCGATTATAAGTATCCAAAACTCCTTGATCCGAGTTAGGACCTTCGTAAACGTAAATCTCGACTCTCTGGTGCTAGTGCAAGTGCGAGCTCGATGTCGAGCGTCACTTCAGGATCAATACCGCTGCCGGAACCCCCATCGACCAAAATATTTTTCAATTTAGCAGCAGGCAAGCCAAAATACTTAGTGTATTCATTGATATCGCTTGCCAGATATCCCCCAAGCTCAAATAGAGCGATGATCTGCTTGGATCCATTTGCTGACACGCCGGTTAGATTATAAGCAGTCAAGAGATCATTGGGAGAATAACCTCCTCCAGGACCTGAAGGATGACCATGACGCTGTCGCATTGACGCTTAAAAACTCTTCCGCTTTTTGTTTTCGTCGATTATATGTGTGCCAAACAGCGTGGTTATCCAGACCCACTATCCCATGAATGATAGAGGCGATAAAGCCTGGAACTTCAGGGTCATTATCGGGAGCATAAAATGTCCGACCATTGGACTTTTGATAATGGTGAAGGCGAAGATTAAAAGCTGTTTCGATGGATTCTGTCGGACCTGAAACATTTAGCAGAGTGCGATTGGAATGCGTTCCTGTAACGTTCAGACCTAAACTTTTTGCATAGGCAATGACGTTATCGTAATCTTCCTGAGTCGGACCAAATTGCTTGGCAAATTCTTCAGGCGTGAGATATTTTCCGTAATATTCCTTATCAGCTGGATCATAGATACGTTGTACCAATTCTTCCAATGCTTCCTTATTGCGCAGTGGCAAAACAAAAGTCAAAGGAACATGGGTATTCGCATCAAGCTTTTGTAAAAAAATAGCCTCAGACATCGCCTTGCTAGGAACATGTCCAGAGAGTCTTACAGGAGAATGGTCGAGCGTTTCAGATGCTGTAGCACCTACGTGGAGCGCAACCGCTAACGTGGATAACAGAACACCTCTAAAAAAATAGGAGAACTGGTTTTTCATCATGGGTTTTTCCTCTTTTTTGCTTAATGCTGTAAACACCTGTCATCGTCTAGCGATGGCAGACTGGCAACAGGTTATACTTTATATTTAGGAAAATGGCGAGTAAATCTTTTACTAAGAAGTTCTCCACCGGCTGAGAATTCTAGAGTAGACCTTAGCACCCTTTTTGAGTTTTCCATCGAGAGAAAATGCCCCGAAGGCTTGGGGTTTCATCCCCATGTCCCATTCAAAATTATCACAAAAGCTCCATAGGTAATAACCGAGGAGATTTTTTTTACCGATCACTTCTGCGGCTCTTTGGGCCGCATAAAGGGCACGCGATAGGTAACGCCCTCTTTGCACTTCATCATGAGTGGAAATCCCATTCTCCGTTACAATGACCGGCGCTTTATAGGCCTCATGCGTTTCAACAATCGCCTCAAAAAGCCCTTCTGGATCTTCACAAAAAGGCATTTGAGTCATGGGGACATTGTAACCGGTTGGACCCAATAGGCCAATCACAGCTCGTGCGTAATACTGTACGCCTACAAAATCGGTTTTTGGAACGGGTGTCTTAGAATCGGTTACAGTGACAAAAAGCATCTTAAACTCGAACTTACCCGTCGAGAAGAAATGGAGAGAGACATCATTGACGAATCGGGTCAAGCAAGAGGTAATGGGGGAAAGCAAGAAATTGGTGGGGACAAATTTGAGATATTGGTGAACAATTCCAATTTGGACGCTTTTAGGAGAGCCTTCTTTCAGAGCCTGATACACTGCGCAATGGGCCTTCAAAGCTCCTTTCAAATAGTCAGCCGCTCTTTTGAAGTTAAGAAAGATCCCTGGCGAAAAAGCCCCCCGGATAAACCGAGAAAATGCATCAATAGCAGGTTCATTAATTGTACAAAAATGCTCGACTAAAGGCTTTCCTCGGTAAGATTGTATGAATTCGGGGAAAACTCTTTCTGCAAATGCAACAAAGTAGTGGATGTTGCTCTCTTTTTCAAAGCTACCTTTGTTATGAAACCAATTGGGCTCAGAAAAGTGATGCAGCGTAATCATCGGTTTAATTCCCTGCTGACGCAGGTGCTTACATAAATCGACATATACTTTTAGGTTCGCCTCATTCCATTTACCTTCCTCAGGTTCGATGTGACTCCATTCTAAGGAAAATCGGTAAGAATTCACTCCTAATTCTTTGAGTTTATCTGTTACTTGTTCACGCCCCTTCTCTGTTTTGTATAACTCAAAGAGATTAGCACTAATGCCCGATCGATTATTTGCTGCGACTTTTTTCTTTTCCCAGAATGCCCATTGGGAATTGGGGCAATGAACCGATCCTGAATCCTGATAAGTGCAGGTTGCTGTCCCAAATAAAAAATCGGGATTTCCATGCCCTAATCGAATTTGCTCTTCAATATCTCCTAATTTCCCCCACTGGCGCGAGTCTTTTAATACAGAAGTAAAGTCTTCTTGCGGGTCTGGCAATTGAGAGCAACATGAAAATCTGGTAAAGAATGCTGAAATCATCAGAACCGAGGATGTGTCTGTAAGAGTTTTTTTTCAAGTATAAATTATTTATATGATACGTTGCGAATAAAACTATACCCCTTCCACCTCAATCGTACCCAAGAAAACCGAATGAGGTAGAAGGGGTACAACCTAGGAGGAGAGCATGAACTACATAACGGTCGGAAAAGAGCATAATCAAGAGATCAAACTCTACTATAAAGATTGGGGTGCGGGAGAGCCTATTGTGTTTAGTCACGGATGGCCGCTTTCTTCGGATGCTTGGGAAGATCAGATGTTCTTTTTAGCAGAACACGGATATCGCTGTATTGCCCATGATCGGCGAGGACATGGCAGGTCTAGTCAACCCTGGCACGGAAATGATATGGATACTTATGCTGATGATCTTGCAAAGCTCATCAAAGCTCTCGACTTAAAAGGGGTGACCCTGGTCGGCCACTCCACAGGTGGCGGAGAAGTTGCACGCTATATCGGTCGACACGGCACAGCACGCGTCAGCAGAGCGGTTCTCATCGGAGCTGTGACACCTACCATGATGAAAACGACTAACAACCCCAAAGGCTTACCTCTGAAGATATTCGATGACATGCGCTCGAACGTCTTAAAAGATCGCTCCCAATTTTTCAAAGATTTAAGCGCCCCTTTTTATGGAGCGAACAGACCTGGTTCAAAAGTGTCACAAGGGTTGCGCGATACATTTTGGCTCCAAGGAATGCAAGCGGGCTTTAAAGCTCTATACGATTGTATCAAAGCCTTTTCAGAAACTGACATGACAGAAGACTTGAGAAAGTTTGATATCCCCACATTAATCCTTCATGGCGATGATGATCAGATTGTGCCGATCAAAGACTCCGCAATGCTTACAGCCAAATTGATTCCCGGTGCGCAGCTCAAGGTTCACAAAGGGGCACCGCATGGGATGTGTTCGACTCTGAAGGATCAGATTAACTCAGATCTTCTCGCATTTATTAAAGAGCGGAAGCTTAAAAAAAGAGTGGCCTGAAGAGTTTAAGAAATAGAGTCTATACCCCTTCCACCTCAATCGTACCCAAGAAAACCGAATGAAAAGTTCTCAAAATTCGAATCAAAGGTCGGGGTCAATATTGAATTTAATATTAACCCCGACCTTTGATTCGAATTTTGAGGCTTTTAATCGGTTTGATTGTGGTTACGATTGAGGTGGAAGGGGTATATATCAAAATCGACAATTTGCAAGCTGGGAGAGGTCCCATAAAAGAGGCATAGGGCGTCGTAAAATCTCTTAGCTCTTGGCGACAGACCTTGCTCGCAATATGTTTTTACTTGGGTATGGACGGCGAGGATAAATGCGCTGGAGTCTGATTCCTCGCCGCTTAAATTGTCGATACTCACACGAAAGGGGTAACCTGCCGCCTTAGAGAGGATCCATTCCATCGCTTGGGGTTTAACTTCCGCAGATTGAAAGAGCGTCTGCTGCTCTGTTGTACGACCATCCGGCACATACCAATAGCCAAAATCGACTTGCAACCTTCTTTTTTCTCCAGCGATCAACCAATGGGCACATTCATGTAACGCGCTAGAAAAAAAACCACGGGCAAAAAAAATAGCGTGGTAGGGTCTATTTTCGTCTGCTGGGAGGTAGAGTGGTTCATCGCCCCCTTTTACGAGCTGCGTATTAAATTCTTCCTCAAAACACTGGTTAAAAATTGTAATTAAATCCTGATACTCATGCACGTTTCCTTCTCCTCGTGGCATGACATTGTTGCATAAAAGGCAGATAACAACCACAGAGATGGGAGGCGTTGTTGCTTAAATATTCGATTTTCTTGGGTACGATTGAGGTGGAAGGAGTATAAATTGAAACTTATTATGATAGGTTTTATAGATGGGATAAATCCCACTTAAAAAAGAGAACCTATGGCAAAGATGCGCGCAGTTCAAGTTCCAGGGCCTAAAAAGCCTTTTGAAATCGTAGAAAAAGAAATTCCGATTCCTCCAAAAAGGATCGGTTCGAGTGAAAGTACAAGCCTGTGGAATTTGTCATAGCGACTCTTTTACAAAAGAAGGGACTTTTCCAGGGATTCAATACCCCAGAGTTCCAGGTCATGAAATCGCGGGGGTAATCGATGCCCTGGGCGAAGAGGCTGGAGAGTGGAAAGTGGGTCAGAAGGTCGGTATTGGTTGGTATGGAGGACACTGTAAATATGTCCCTCCTGTCGAAGGGGAGATTTTATGACCTGCTCAAAATTTCAAGTGCCTGGCATTTCTTACGACGGGGGATATGCTGAGTATTTAGTGGCTCCGATTGAAGCTTTAGCCCTTGTTCCAGAAAACCTCTCACCCATCGAAGTCGGTCCCCTCATGTGCGCCGGAATCACCACCTTTAACTCTTTAAGACATAGCGGAGCTATTGCGGGACAAACGGTTGCTATTTTAGGAATAGGCGGCTTAGGGCATCTCGCCATTCAATTTGCCGTCAAAATGGGATTTCGCACTGTGGCAATCGCAAGAGGAAAAGACAAAGCAGCTTTAGCCAAACAACTCGGAGCGCATCATTATATCGACAGTGAGAACCAGACAGTAAGTGATGAGCTCAAAAAACTCGGGGGCGCAAAAGTCATTTTATCCACCGTCACAAATCATATAGCGATAAATGCTGTCATCGAAGGGCTTTCGATAGATGGAAAACTTCTGATCGTCGGAATTCCAGAAGCGCCCATAGCAGCGTCTGCGTTATGGCTGGTAACAGGACGGCGGATGATTCAAGGCTGGCCTTGCGGAACTTCGGTCGACTCGGAAGATACACTCTCATTTAGCGCACTCAGCGGTGTCCGCTCCATGAATCAAGTATTCCCCCTTGAAAAAGCAGCAGAAGCTTATGAGCTCATGAGAAGTGGCAAAGCGAGGTTTAGAGTCGTCCTTCAGACCGGCTTGTAGATATTATCCCCCGGGCGCTTCCATACAATAAGCGCGTTCCACTTCTGCAACGCGTCTTAACTGCTCTAAATTCCATTCATCCTTCGTGAATTGCGTATCAAACCACGCAGTCAAAATCTCTTTTAAAATGGGAGTTGATGTCATTCTATGACTCAGTCCAAGCACATTCGCATGATTCCATTTTCTCGCTCCCTTTGCCGTTTCAGCATCTGCGCATAATGCCGCGCGAATCCCTGGAATTTTATTAGCGATGAGCGTGCATCCAGTGCCTGTCCAGCAGAGTACAATCCCTTCCTCGGCTCGTCCCGATTTGATTTCCTCAATAGCCTTTAAGGTGACCTCTGGCCAATCCTGAGCTTTTTCATCTTTTGAAGGGCCGAAATAAATCACTTCATACCCTCTTTGCTTCACTTCCTCAATTAATTCATCGACGATTGGAAAATACTCATCCGAACTTATCGCAATTTTCATAGTAGACTCCCTCGATTCAGCAAATGGAACAAAAAATAAGAACCAACACAATAACACACTTTTAAAACCTGTCCCAGCAAAAAATTTCATGCCAAATTCCTCCTGTTTTGCTTATTATTGCAATTACTTCAGTATAACCGATAGAGGTTCGCTCTGTTCTCCACTAGCATCCACTGACACGATCGCGTAGATGTCAGTTTTACTTTTGCTCCGATCGTGATCATAATAGACAAAGGGACCTGAAGCTGGGATAGAAGCAATCGGAATCCCATTGCGGCTAATTTGATAGAAGGCAACAGAAGAGGGATCGGCAGGAGGGGCCCACACCAACTTATGAATAATTTCAGTCTGGGTTAGGAAGCGATTGTACATCACACTTCCCTTGAAATAAGCAGGGGGCTGCGTTGTCGCATCTGAGGGATAATATAAGAAAGAATAGGTCGGATCAAATATGAGATTGGGATTGCTTCTGTCTGACCATGTAGTGAGGAATTCATTTGTTACGGGATCGAAAGAAGTGAAGATGTCGCCGCCAGTGACTGCAGAAGGAGAAATGACTGCTGGTTGACCCCAACCAGTGCCTGGTGTGTAGAATGCGTAGGTAGGATTGCCATTTGAAACATTACTCCATGAAGCTAAAAACTGCCCTGTTAGAGTATCACAAGAAATGGTGACATTATCGGTGACTCCAGAAGAAGTTGTGATCGTATCTGCCGTACTCCATCCACTACCAAGGGTGTAAACGGAATAAAATGGATATAAGTTCTGGTTGATATCTGCCCATGTAGCGAAAAATTGCCCTGTAGCGGGATTGCAGGTGCACAAGACATCATTGTCAACACTCGCGAGATTCGATATAGAAGCAGTTGCACTCCATGTGCCCGAATCATAGAAAGAATACATCGGCTGGCCAGTGCCGATATCCACCCAAACGGCGAGGAATTGATTCGTGATAGGATCAAATGTGGTATACACATTCGCTGCTACAGAAACGGTGGTAATGGTTCCAATTGGCCCCCAGCCCGTGCCCGGCGTATAAAAAGAATAGGTCGGATGATTGTTAGTCGTATCCGCCCAAGTCACGAGAAATTGCCCTGTTGCAGAGTCAAAGCAATTAATGGTATTGACGGTTGCGGTGGCGGTCATTAATGGATCTACTGTACTCCATCCAGAACCAGAGCTGTAAACAGAAGCCGTTGGATGAAAGGTGGTCGCATCTGTCCATGAAGCGAAAAATCTTCCCAATCCAGGATCGCATGAAGTAAAGACATTGGTGGTGATGATCGTTGAAGAAGAGCTCGAAATAGTATCGATTGGGCTCCAACCTGAACCCGTTGTAAAGATCGAATAAGTCGGATATTCATTATTGTTCCCATCGCCCCAAGTCGCGAGAAATTGCCCTGTAACGGGATCACCGGATACGAAAACACTGGCGTATGTGAAGGTATAAGATGTTGAAATGAGGTTGGGCGGACTAGCCGTCCAGTCCGCCTGACACAACGTGAAAAGCGAGCAACATAGCCATGCGAAGAAGAACTTGTATCTAACCAATGTGATCCTCCTACAGAAAGCAGCACCAGAGAGTAGATTTTATTTTACTTTCCCTCTTCTTTTAGAGCTATCCTTTGTTTTTCCACTTGAGCCGCTCCAAGCAGCCACGATTGACACAATCCAAGAAAAGCATTATACCCAACTTTTGAGTCCACTTGGGTATATTTATTAAAACATGAAAAAGATCCTAATCTTAGGCCTGAACCTCATCATTCTGACTACCCAGCTCTATGCCGGGATGGATCAAGTTCATTCCGACGCCAAAATCTCTGCCTTTTTTCCAACAGGACATACGTTCCGTCAAATTTATGGCACATGCCTCATCGACTATGAGTTTGAGATTGGTAAAATTTTTCTGAAGAACTACGAGATTTGGACAAATGTCGATTGGACGTCTGCAACGGGGCATACGCATGCATTTCACAACAGAACCCGGTTTGAAAATTTCAACGTCAGTCTCGGTGGAAAATACATCGTCCCTATTCATAAGCAGGTGAAATTCTACGTAGGACTGGGAATCAACGGAGCTTTCGTACAGGTACATAACCACTCCCCTTATGTGAAAAAGGACGTTCACAAAAATGGAGTAGGAGGCGTGGCCAAACTAGGCTTTTATTTCGAGCCTGTAGACCATTTGTTTCTCGAAATTTTTACCGATTACCTCTACCAGAGCATCCGGTTCGAACAGACTGTTCAGATCGGCGGCTTTAAAACGGGCGGGGGCATCGGCTTTTGTTTTTAACGTAAACGGAATAATATGAAACCGACCAAAATCGCGCTCGTCTGCGGCCTCTCTCTCTTAGTCGTTTTACTCATCATTTTTGGTTACACACGATCGAATAGTGAAAAAATGTACTTGTGCGATCATTCCTATGCCTTGTGCACTTCTGCACGTTGTATTCCCCAACCAGGAGATCCGACTCAGGCGATTTGTTTCTGTGCTGTTGAGAAGGGCGATAGCATGTCTACCGTTCCCTGCCATAAACTCCGACCGAGCTCTGATACCAATGGGATTACTGCCCTCTATTCGACATTCTCCTATAAACAATACACGGAAGGAAAAAAGACGATGAAATGTCCTGGTGACACTCCTTGGACGTGGTGTTTGAACAAGCAATGTACGGTAGATCCCTCAGATGCTAGCAAAGCAATTTGTCTCTGTGATATCATGCGCACCAATGAGGAATGGATCACCCTGGGAGGATCCTGTGACCCCTCAACCTGCACTACTGCCTATTGGTCCGGAGCTGGGCTAAAAGATTTCGAAGAAGGAAATGTGTTCATGACAAAAAATCTCAATCTCGATCCATCGCCGGTAAAATGGTGCCCATTAAACCCGTAACACACACGCTCCGCTTCTGTGTTCCATTCCTCGGAATCATCGCTTTAATCGCGCTGTTTTTAAAACTGCCCGAGGCTGCACATTTTTTCACCCGTTCTACATGCGGAAGTTGCCTTTCTAAGGATCCTTATATGCCATTGATTGGCTGCGGCTATTTTGGGTTTTTAATCGCCGCGTCCCTTCTTTTCCCCACCTTCCCTAATCGCACTCTAGCATTCGGCGGATGGATCGGGTCTATAGCGCTTGCATGCGCTCTGACCTACCTCAATTTTCCAGATTTTTGCTTAGCTTGTCTCATAGGCCATACGTGCAATATTTTGATCTGGAGCATTTGGTTTTTTGTCCGCACCCCAGAACACAAATCAACCACTCTCCACCTCGGAACGCGATTGTGTATCCTCCTATTTGCGCCGCTTTCTGTAATCGCCCTTTTTAGCTCCCTGAACCTCACTCTCTTAGCTTATAATCCTGTTAAACCCCTCTCAAATATCGGTCTGCATACGGGCGATCCCCTCCCCTCTTTCATCGCCCAGACGATCGACGGGAAAGAAATAGCGAATACGAACAGAGAAGCGATGATTCTCAATTTCATCACGCCAAATTGCACTTATTGCAAAGAGCAACTCCAAATCCTCCATAATGTAAAGAGCCGGTTGCCCAACACCTCCTATCGGATCATCAATATTAGTCCGATTTTAGTACCAGAATTGATCCAGCACTCCCCTCTTAGCGAATGGATCGAGGATAAGGGAGCTGCATTGCAAAAGTCATTTAAGATCCAAGGATTTCCCACGCTCTATGTGGTAGGAAGCGACGAGAAGATCCTTCGCGTCATTCAAGGCGTCCCCACAGGATTGCAAGAGGAGCTGCAAAAGGATCTTCTCGCCCATTCGTCCCCTTAACAGTTAGCCGGTTCATAAGAGCCTGTCTAGAATCTCGGCCATTTTGCTTTATACAGAAACAACTTGAAGAATCGGGAATTTTACAAGGAGGCTCCTCAGAATTTTTGTTTGGAGCGAGCGACCATTACCGAGAGGCTGCGAAAACACGAGAAGGTCCTCTGCGGACATTCGCAGTGCGAAGCAGGTGAGCAAGAGCGAACCAGCCCTGAAAACAAAAATCCTGAGGTAAGCCGACGCCGTAAAAACCCGATCCTTCAAGCTGTTTCGGCATATAACGTCTTTACAATTAATAACATACAAAAACCGTCAAAGACACATTCTTGGTTTATCGGCATAATTAAGAGAAAACCCATGCCGATAAACTGCTGATAAACTTAAGCCTTGTTATACTTAACACCCAAGAGCGCAAACAGGCCTTAGGCCATTTTTATCAAAAATATTTTTACAAAAATCAAGAAAGGATTTAGCATGTGGGCCATGCTGCTGCACACAGCAGTGGTCTGGAGGAAATTCCTATGAGTAGATCAATCTTTCGAGCATTGTCTTTCATGCTCCTATTCGGAGCCCACTTAAACGCCGAGACTGTAGAGGATAACATAACTCTAGCAGCCTCAGAGTTCGCCCTAAATGCCACGTATAAAGTCGATACAGTTTGGGCAACTGCCTATCAAGTCACTGTCACTCTAACCAATAATACAAACGCGCCGACGAGCTCTTGGACGGCAGATTTTGTAATGCCAACAGGATACGTCCTCAGTTCCCACGTTTCTTTGGGGAATTTCACAACGAGCGGACAGACCGTCACAGTGACAAATCTCTCGACAAATGGAGTGATTCAATCCGGTAAATCGACGACCTTTCAAATGATTATCGATATGCCGCGATCAGCCAGCACAGTGATCGATAACCTACAAGCAGTGGCCAATGGATCCATCACACCACCGCCTCCTCCCCCGCCCGCTCCTCCACCCCCACCAGCACCTCAACCGCCTCCACCACCTCCACCCCAGCCGCCTTCTCCACCACCCGCTCCTCAACCACCATCCCCTCCTCCGCCCCCATCCACCATTGAGCACTCCGCATGGTATATCGATTGGACAAGTTGGTTTACGGGACCCCCTTTCGTCATCCCATCAGGAGTCAATTTGTTGAATGTCTTCGTAGGAGAGCTAACACTTGATTCCAGTGGTAACCCCACTTTAGGTGGATTTGGAAACATGACGCTTCCTCAACTCAGTGCTTTTACAGCGTATTGCAAGGCGCAAGTCCCTCCGATTGCTGTAAAAGTATCCATTGGTGGCAGTGGAGGCATGTACGATAATACTTGGGATACCCTGACAACAGCAAACATCCCCGCCTTCGCACAAGGAATGGCAAATTTTTGCCATACTTATGGCCTAGCCGGTGTTGATTTTGACTATGAGGAGTATGCCTCTTCCGCACAGGAAATTTTGGTAGGTACTTTGATCAAGGAATTCAAGGCAATCGATCCCACCTTCCAAACCAGTCTATGTACGAATGCCGGATTTGGCCCTAATTTCCCCTGGCAAGCAGTCGTCGAGAACATTTTAAATGCAGCGACAATTGCTCCAGGAAACTGCGCAGTCGATAGGCTGTATGTCATGTCCTATTACGATCCCATGACAGAAGAAGAAGGTTGGATTACAGGCTGGGCAAACTGGGTCATCCAAAATTATGGATTTACCCCAGCGCGCGTTTCAGTCGGCATCGACGACTTCGATGCTCACGCTTATGATCCTGTCGCTTTTGCAGCGTGGGCTGCTAGCCAAGGATTCAGTACCGCCCACTGGGCATTCGATCCCGCGCATCCCTAAACAGACATAACCATTTAGATCCCTCTTCTTTAACGAGAAGGGGGATCTAAATTCATTCATGATTGCTAATTTTTAACTAAAAACGTTTTCAAGCGCTTTGCGTTCAAGTTTAGCGAAAAGTCGATTCGCTGAAATGTTTGTCTCTTTCAATAGTTGCTGCTCTGTGATCAATACCCCTTTCTGCATCCACTTCTGCCTATATTCCTCTCTATTTTCTTCCTGTGGATAAAATAAGAGATCCCTTTCTGATAGTTTTTGGAACAAGTCGGGATAGTCACTTTTCATTTTGCGTAAGTTGTAAGACAATTGCCCAAACTTCCACATTTGGGGTGGAACTTCCTCAAAAAACATGTAGGAAGCGCCTTCTACCGGTATGCATCTCTGAGAGCGCACAAATGTAATAAAAGCGTGCGGATCTGCCGCAATGACCCTAGCATCGTTGAATGCTAGGATGAAGCAAGAATGCATATTGCTTTGCCTTGGCCATTTGAAACCCCAAATCGTGGCTTGAGGCAGCAGCTGACGTATGAACTTACAGACAGCTCCTAGGAAAGGTTTTTTGTCTCCTGCGCTATCTACCACTACAACTTCGATCCCTGCCTCGCTCTTATTCATAAAAATCGGAACCGTGTGATCTCCTGTCAGTGATTCATTATAATCCATTTGCAAGAAGTAAATAATCTGTGTGGAATCCTTCTGGAGCATGTCCTGAATATGATCAGCCAGTTCAGAAACATTTGCACAAACGATGTAATCGAGTGTTGGGGGTAATTTCTCAGAAGTTTTCCATTCCTCAACAGCAAAACGGATGCCTTTTGGCGTAAAAATGCGTTCAACGGAGGAATCTCTGAAATTGATGTACTCCATTAATTTCGGGTAAGCCTGGGATAAAACAAAGGATGGGAACATAAAATAGTACGCCGCATGCTTGTCATAGGAGGCATTAAAAAGTCTCTGACTCACCAGAACTTTTTCTTTCTGTGAAAGATTTGCGAATTTCTGCAGAAATCTCTCGACTTTGAGAGGAATCGCTTGATTTTCAGCATCGCATGCTGGCGGAAGCTCAATATCAGAGGAAAGGCCTACCCGATTAAAAAAAGTCTTAACCATTTCTAATCTAGGCGCCAATAGAGAAAGATCTTTGAATTCAATATTTTGAATATCTGATTTCAATTCCTTAAAGAGAGCTTCGATGCGCTCCTCTAATTCACTGTCATTCTGGACGTGAATTTCGACATCACTGCCGCGTGGGAGCAAAGAAGACTCTGTTACAGAAAGCATACCTACGCCATGTTCTTTTTTTATTGAAAAACAATCATTAATAACAATAATTGTGCAGTTTTAAATAAATTAAATCAAGAAGTAAAACAAGGTCGAAAATCGGGCCACGGCTCTGCTGTTGCAGTAACGACGGAGCTGGGTTGGGTTATGCCGAAGCGATAGGCTGGAACAACTGAAATTTTTTGTAATATTGCAAACCGTCGATAATTCCTAGGAGCCCTTGGAATTGGCTGTGGTAAACATTATGTAATTCTTTAATAATCTCGACAAGCTTAGGCTCTGAATTTCCTACGGCAATACTTTTCAAGCCGGTTTGAAATAGAGAAAGGTCATTTAGTGAATCTCCACTCGTAACTACAATTTCATGGCTAACATTTAAATGGTCGAGCAACTTCAACAAGCTAGATCCCTTATTGATTCCTCTGGGTAAAATATCTAAGTACATGTCACAGGACAAAATGTAGTCAAACCCTGCCTTGTGAATTTTCTCTAAAGTCTGACTTTCTAAACGGGAGGGATCATAATAATACGCCACACGATAAGGAGGATCTAAAGGCTGTAGCTCGATCCCCGGTTCTTCCTGTAGCAAGTCCCTCAACACCTGATTCCCTTCATTCCAGATAGACGCGATGGCATTCTGTAAATGCTCTACCACGGAAAAGTCCGTTCCATCGACGATATGCGTGCCGTGGTCTCCTAGGACAAAATGGGGATTGGGTAAATACCCTCGCTGACAAAAGCTTTTGACTACCTCAACAGGTCTTCCTGTCGTATAAATCAGAAGAACCTCTTCCCGCAAACTCATCAGTTTATTGTAAAAAAATCTCTTAGTCTGAGCATCCCCTTCTAAAAAGGTGCCATCTAAGTCAGTGGCTAGAACTAATTGATAGGACATAGTATAACCCTCCGATAGAAGACCAGGATCTTAACAAAAATTGCATTCTAACACCACGCTTTAGCGAGAATGGAAAGACAAGTTTTCTTGTAAAAAGCTTGCCGCGCACAGTATATCTGGATTGCCCTTTGACGAAAACAATCCCTGTCGGGTATACCGTTGCCTGTCTATTTCAAAAAAACCGGAGACCGAACATTATGTCTATCGACCCCCCTTTACGCGCATTTGCTGGAAAAGACATGTCCTATGTTAACGCATTATACGCGTTAACAGAACACGCAGACTCCTTACAAAATGCAAAATCATTGGATCAACCCAACTTTCAAGGACTAATAGACACGGCAGACAAAGTCGTCACTTTTTTCGACTCCCTAGACGATTTTTATGTTAATTATTTTGATGGCCAACTCATAGGAGTCGATTTTCGTTATTTCCCGCATTTAGTTACCATAAAATATGACATGCATTACGGCACTGGAGCTGCACAACAAGCCCTTAATAAATACAGTAAAATTCCCACAGATAAACGTTTCGATAAAAATGACATTTGCCGCTTTTTAAAGATTAGAACCCCTCTTGCAAAACTTTAACTCGAAGAGGGGGCCTCTTTCAAGACTGGCCCCCTCTCTGGCAACTTTAATCCCGGGGCTTATGAAGCGGGCCTACGGCCAACCGTATTATCTCTCTTTCTTTTCAATGATCCAATAACACTCATCAGCTCCCTCTTCCGTAATGGCTTTTGTAGTAACCGAGTGGCCAGAAAAAAGGGAAGAGCGGGTTGCTAATCGATTCGGAACATAGTTGAAAAATTTGATATACCGGTGGGATTCAAAATAGACCCGATCGCCGCTTTTGATTTCATATCCCAAATAGGGATTATCCACACTTTTGATTGTCCACCATTGACTGGGAGAATGATGATTTTTTGTATAACAGCAATCGCCAATCACAGAATTACTGTCTAAAAAATATTCATCGGGGAATGATGAATCGTTCGCTTTGATCAAGGCAAAAGAGCCATGGGTGATCTTACCAGTATTCGGGTACAATTGTAGAGAGGCGCTCTTATCTAGAGAGCCCATTTTGGCATAGTGGCCTATGCCGCTCACTGTAAGGTAGTTTCCCTTTGGATCCTTCAAGAGGATCGTATCTCCCATACTGAGCGTGTCTGCTTCATCGCTTGCTAAATCGGACGCTGTGATGATGGAATTATTTCGAGGAACACTTTCAGTGATCACCCCCTCGAAAGTGGGGGCCACGTCCACTCTTTTTCCCATATTCCATTTGCTTTGATCGATATTTTGCCATTTAAAAAGGGTCGCAATCAGTGAGGTATGATCAAAGGGAATGGATGAGTCTGATCGGATGATCGTTCCCTTTTTAATGAGGGGAGAGATAAAAAGAGCAGGAACGCGCACTCCATACCGATCAAAAGTAAACCCATTTTCAAAATGGTCATCTGGAGCCACAGAAGAGGGTGGGGAAATATGATCGAAGAGTCCTCCGTGCTCATCAAATAGCACGATCAATAATGTATTGCTCCAGGCCTCTTTGTTGGAAATAAGACTCGTATAGATATTTGCCAATAAATTTTCCGCATTTCGAACATCGCCAGGAGGGTGCAAATCGTCTCCTTGAACACCTACTAAAAATTGAAAATACGGATCCTCTTCATCCAATTCAATTTCCTCACAAAATGTCCATTGTGGTTCGATCAAACTAAAATTAGGCAAGTTCCCCGTTCTCGCCAGTTCATGAAAGGAATCGAGCCATTTGTAGTGTTCAGTGATATTGGGAATGCGCTCCATCGCTTTGAACATGCGAGAGGTGTAATAGGGTCCAGGAAAAAGCAGAGGAATCATATCGGTTTGCCAGAAAATAGCCCATGTCGTATCAGGCGTTTCATCTGAGAGTCGATTCCAAATCGTATCGGCATTGAAAGCACTCTGGTTAAATGAGCCATTGACAATCTGCCCTTCTGATGTTCCACAGACTGAAAACGCGCGATTTGGATTTGTCTGCGTCGGCACCGATGCAAACCAGAGATCGCTTACGGCATAATGACGCGCTAGGCTATGTAACACAGGGAATTCTCGATCCGTATAGCCTTCCATTACTCCGCAAATGAATTGTTTGTTCTCAATCCAATCTTTTTCCTCCCAAAGGGAAGCATAATCTTGCAAAAAGCCTAGCATCGAAGGCTGTGTATTTCCTTGTGGTCCAAAAATTTGCGCAGTCACATGGTCGAAGGGTTCATGCGGATTGTATGCAGGAGAATTGATGAGCTTTGATTCACTGACGGACGGGACTCCCTGGATCGGAGGTGAAGAATAGACGATATTTCCAGACGAATCTCTTAAGATATTCGTATACTCATCGAGTATCTCTTCTGAAAGGCCTTGGAAAGGCTCCGTGCTATTGGATGGGATGAAATGAAGCGGAGCGTCTTCGCTATAAAGCCAACCGAGTATGTTATCGAAAGATCTATTCTCCATCATGAGAACGACGACGTGTTTGATTTCCTGCTGCATCAAATGTTGATCGCCACTCAATGCATGTAAAGAACTGACAAAGAATACCCCAAGAAAACTCGCAATCTTTTTTTCCTGAATCATAGACATGCCCCCCTTGTGAAAGAGGGACAGCTTAAGAATTTCAAGTTAAAATTTCAATAGAGATTTTTCAGGTTTTTTATCGATGTCAGTAGGTAAAGCCCTAGAAGATGAAATCGAAACCTAAAGTCACTCCGTTATAAGCCAACCCGCCCAATTTGACCATCCATGGGCTGGTAGGAACGTGGGTTGGGTAGCTTGTAGACCCGAAAGTAAAATTAGATGTCGTCAGATAGATAAATCGATATTCCGCACTGATGCGATAGTGTTTAAAAAATCGGTAACGAAGGCCCGCTTTCGCTTCGGTTGCGAATAGGCTGGTGTATTCACTGCGATCGTTATTGAAGTGGTTGATTCCAGGTTCTGGAGGACTGATCTGTGAAGAGTTTGCGTCATGAATGGAGACAAATCCAACTCCCACACCCACGCCAACGTAAGGGGAAAGATAGTCGTTGTTAAATTCTAAAATCCCATTGACTAACAGGGTTCCTATATTCATGGGAAACTTATCTATAAAATCATGTTCAGGAAGTCTTGTCGTTGGATTAATAAGACTTACCTTTTTGGCAGTATTGGAAAAATACGTTCCTTCAATCTCTAAGGCGGGCGCCAGACGAAATCCCGGAGAAATTCTCCTCATCCATTCATAGCCAATGTGTGCTCCGCCAAAACCTCTTGTGCGCCCCTCTGCGGTTCCCCTCGCTTCGACAGCAAGAGGTCCTCCAGCAGCGTCGCTATAAAAGGCGGTTCCGCTTTGAGCCACGGATACGCTGTACGGAAAAACCCAGCCACCAAAACCACCCAAATAGAAGCCCGTGATACCGCAATGAGGATCTTCTTCTTGTTGCGTGGGTTGTTGAGCGGGTTGCTTAGCTGTTAACGTTAAACATGTCAAGGTGCTCGCTGCGATCAGGGTATTTTGAATCCATCTATTCATGAAGCTGTCCTAATTGTGGTAATGGTTAGTGATTTTTACAGCTATAGCACGTTTGAGAAATTTTTTAAAATAAAAAGTAGACGCTCTCGAGAAAGCAGCTGAGAATGGCATAAGCAAAACATCTTATGGCTACTAGAATTATGAACCTATCCCAATCAATTTGCTGTGACTGAAATTGTTTTCACATTTGAGTTTCGATCCATCAAAGAAATGGTAAATGAGGAATGGTATTCATCGATTGGAATAAACAACAGCTTATTGAGGTGTGACTGCGGTGGGATGATTTGATCTCTTGCTGCTTTCAATGAGTAGTCTATGTCCAGATGATCATTTGCCTCAGCAGATCCAACGCCGTCTACGATAGCAGGGATCGCTAACGGCCATAAAAAGAGCGCCCCTACCCCATATCCAACAACTCTTCCGACAGTAGAGGTATGTACCGTTTGCGCTACCTCTTCCGGCTCGGCAGTGGGCAAACTCACTCTACTCAGAGAAAATACATAAGATTCATTGCCGTTATTTTCGATGTAAAGCTGGATGGGTTGATACCCCTCGGCGAGCACATCTCTATCTAAAAAGCGTTTGCAATCTCTTTTATTAAAAGCTTTTGCTACAGCAACAACATTATTCTCCATGGATGCAGAAGACAAGAGAGCCTCATAGGAAAGGCTATTGAGAGTCGCTGCATTGTAGCTCGCACATCCCGATAAGAACACGAGACCACCCACTGTGGCCAAAAAAAGAATTGTAAAACGCTTCATAAAACCTCTTCATTCGATCAAGCATTCTATTCCACGTTTATTTAAAATCAATGGGTTAAATAATTAATACCACCTAACTAAACATTAAAACTATACCCCGCACGCTTGAGGATGGCGCGGCCCTACGGCCAACTTTTGAGTCCACTTGGGTATAAGCTTGCACGGATAATCAGAAAATTTTATTGTCATCAGAATGAAATCTTTCCTTAGAAAATCGATTTATCTCATCTTTTCATCTAGCTGCGCCGGTCTTTTCGCTTTCGATGTTAGAACAGACCTCGAACTCAATACCGGTTACCGCAATGACAGCCTTCAGCGCAAAAACACCTTAGAATTAGTGCCTCCTGAAGTGGATCAAACAGATGAAATCAAAATCAACAATATTTCGATTTGGCAAGTCGGCATGAATGCCCGCTTTTTGATGTCCCCTTTCTCTCACAAGCATTTCCAGGAAGGTTCCCATTTTCATAACTTTTATCTCTCTGGGTTTGCCTTTTGGGGCTGGAACATAGCCAACCCACACCTACGTGAAACCATCCAAGGGCATTTCGAAAAACAAATGGGCAGGGCAGAGGTCGACGATGTCCACACCTACGACTTTCAGATTGGCGCGGGGTATCTCATCGATTGGAAACACTGGAACTTCAGTTTTTCTGGCGGCTACGCCTTCGATAAGCAAAAAATAGATACAACCCATGGCCAAATATCCTATCCCAGCGGTGCCCCCTTTGAAGACGCTCCCCTTTATGGAAAGGGCTATACGACGACTACAATATGGAAAGGGGCTTGGTTGGGAATCGATTTGGCTTACATTTGGCACCACTGGAAAGCCAAGACTGGATACGAATACCATTTTGCCCACTACACTGCAAATCATTCCATTCCCGTAGGCTACATCGCTGGGGTAGAAGGGTACAAAACTCATACAAAAGCCAATGATGCCCACGGCAATGTCTTTTTCTTAAATGGAGCCTACTTGTTTTGCACGCGATGGGAACTGGGAGCTTGGTTCAAATATCAGCATTGGAATGCAAGCAATGGCCATCTGAGCAGTCCTTCCTTTTCTGCAAATGGATTTCCTTCTACAACCAAGGTGGTAGCTTCTGGAAAATGGATTTCATACAGTATCAACCTCTACATAGGTTGTGCATTTTAACATTAAAAACCCTCTCTTATGCATAAACAACCAATGAAAACAGCCTGTATACCCGACGTGACTCAAAAGTTGGCCATTGGCCCGCGCCAAAACCCCGCGATTGAGATTGCCGAAGAGGGGGGTAGTATTGCAGAAATACAACCCCCCTCTTCGGCAACTCAATCCCGGGAGTTTTCGCATGGGGCCAATGGCCAACTTTTGAGTCACGTCGGGTATATAGCAACAGTCTTTTATTTGCTTTTCCACATGTGTGCGCTTAGGGGTGATATTCCTCCCTCGCTGCAAGGATTGTCTTACGGAATATACCCAACAAGTCTTACCTATAATACTGAACGTTTGAACTACAATAAACGCTTTGCCGTCTTTCCTCAGGCAATCTTTGCCCCTATGACAAATGATGAAGTCGTCTATGTCTTGACTCAATTGAAACAATATAACCTTCCTTTTGCAGTCCGATCTGGAGGTCATTGCTTTGAACCGGGATCTCTATCTCCAGACTATGTGATCGATGTTTCGAATTTTAACGCCATTATACCCAATACAGTAACTGGAGAAGTTTATATCGGAGCAGGTTGTCTTCTCATGGATGTGCTGAATACCCTTGGTCTCATCGATTATGCTATCCCTTCCGGGGAATGCCCAACAGTCGGCATTACAGGGCTGACATTGGGAGGCGGCATAGGATTGCTAACCCGCCCCTACGGCCTGACTTGCGATTCGGTAAAGAGCATTACTTTAGTAAATGCCGCATGCGAAGTGATCGAAGTGAATGCATCCAGCTATCCAGATCTATTTTGGGCTCTCCGTGGAGGAGGAAACGGATCTTATGGAATCGTGCTTGGCTTTACGTTTCAAATGCAATACATCCCCACGGTTACGTACTATGAGCTTCTCTGGGAATACGATGTGGACCTGATCGATCCTTTGATGAAAGCCTGGCAATCCTGGGTGAGTACATTGCCCGATACGATTTCTTCGATATTGGGAATCCGACATCCAGGGATTCTCACTGCATCACCTGGAACATCTCCAGCGCTCACGATTCGTGTATCTGGACTTAAGTTAGGCTCAGACCCTTTTACCGAATGGCAAAGTACTTTCTCTGGCTTTAATCCCACCGTTATTTTGTTCACAGGGAGTTACCTCGATTCCTCACAATATTGGGCAAGAGAGAGCACAAAGCCTTTCAATAAGGCAAAGTCTAGAATTTTGATGAATCCCATCACTTCGAAAACGACAAAGAAGATAACCCAGTTTTTTAAAAAAATCGATGCGACCAATCCAGATTATACGGTTTATTTTGAATTCGATGCTTTAGGAGGCAAAACACCAGATAATCAAACCGCATTTTTCCCTCGTAATGCCTTCGGATGGTGGTATCAGGCCTACTTTTGGGATTTTGAAGAAGAGACATCACAAATATTAGCGCTTAGCAGAAACTTTTTTGCAAACATTCCTAATGAAGTGTCCAATTACTGCTATGCAAATGTCGTCGATTACGACCTTGGAAAATATTATCTTTGGGCCTACTACGGCAATCTTGCAGGGCAGCTCATCAATATCAAGCAAAAATACGATCCCGCAAATTTTTTTAACTGGCAACAAAGCATCCCCGTTATCAATTCCGTGCCAGGCAGTTTAATGGCTCAATAGACTGAGAAGCAGCTCAAATGCACCATCCTCAAGCGCGCAGGGTCACGTTCGTTGGTCATTGCACTAAATGATTCCTCATCACTAGAATGGCACCCCTTCTCACTTAAACTTAAGGTTTTCTATGAGTATGCCTGCGCTTAACCGATTCGAATCTCTAGTTGGTAAAATGCTGATGGTTCACCAATCTCCAAAAGAGCCATTGGGAAACTTTTCCCACGTCCTTCTCGATGGCAGAAACTTTGAGGGAAAGCAAGAAACCTCTCTCTTTACTGAGCAGGCCACCTCCACGCTATGGCAAAAGAGAGACGGGATAAACACTTACATCGACCACGAAGGGGGAAGAGTTCACCGCTTCGATGAAAGAGAGGTATCCGCCTTGCCAAGTGCGTATGCCATCCACCTTAACGACAATCCGAGGAATGCATTCACCGCCGGCCGCCTAGCTGGACGGCAGTTAGCCGCTCTGGGCATTACGATGTCTTTAGGTCCCGTTGTCGATATTGGGCCAGGAGCATTTCCATCGCGCTGTTTCGGAACCTGTGCAGAAGATGTCTTCAAGTACGCCAAGCTCTACATCGAAGGTCTCAAACAATCCGTGTTAGTTTGCCTGAAACACTGGCCAGGGCACGGGGCTGTCTCCGGGGATTCCCATCACCTTTTGCCACACACAACCGATTCCATTGAGACTCTTGAAAAGACCCATTTCGCACCTTTCATCGCATTAGCGAAAGAAGTCGATGCCGTCATGCCAGCGCATATTGTAGTAGAGGACTTAGATCCCCTCTACCCTGCTACCTTTTCAAAACCACTCCTTTCCAAACTAAGAGAAAACGACTTCGACGGTGTGATCCTCTCCGACTCGATGTCGATGCAGGGAGCTCGGGAATTATTTAATGATAACCTCACTCTGCAATGCAAAACGGCTATTTTAGCAGGGTGCAACCTACTCATTCTCGGGCACCTCTCCCTAGAAATAGCCAGTGATATTCAGCGACAACTTGCCCAAGAAGCCACTACTGATTCAGAGCTCGCACAATGCATCGAGAGTTCGGTCAATAAGATCGAGACGATGCTCGCCCGCTACAAAGAAAACACAGACCACATCGATTTAACGCACGTCAATAAAGCAGTACGTGTCTTTGGAAAAAGCATTGCACGAGGGGCTATGCAATTCAGAAATACACAAACGCCTTATGCGTGCAAAAAAGTAATCCTTCTCACTCCTGAGCTATTAAAATCCAATAGCGCTTACGGATTTGAAAGAGCTTACAAACGACCCGCAGATGCACTGCACACATGGAAAAGCATTTCCCCAACCGAAGAAGAAATCGATCAGCTATCAAAATTGATTGAAAAAGACGCGGGTGTTATCGTCGTGACCTTCAATGCGGATCGAGAGTCCCTGCAACAACAACTCGTCAACCGCCTATTTTTCCGCCATCCGTTACAAGTTCGCCTGCTTGAGGTAAATTACTCAGATCCCGGCTCTTTATTGCCGTGGGCCCCTGAAAACATGCCGGTTGTATGCACTTATAGCGCTGATTCAACCTCATTAAAAGTTGCGCTCAAAGCCCTCTTAAACACCTAAGGAGGGCTCCATAATAATACTAAATTAATGGAGCTTAATTAAAAAAGCCTGAGCAGTAGGCAGGGAAATTAGTATTTCTGGCTTATCTGTCAGGAATTCATCGACTGCTTTTTTTGCTCCTGCGCATTCAGAGTAACCGTAGTCATCAAACAAAATGATTCCACCAGAAACCATTCGTGGATAAATAAAGGCTAAACAATCCTTTGTTGCCTGGTACAGGTCTACATCTACGTGTGCAAAAGCAAAGCGCCTCTCTTCATAGTCTTGAAATGTAGTTGGAATCCATCCTTTAATCAATTCTATTTTACATTTGCGATGCGTAAGCAGTGCTTGTACTTGTTCAGGTGTTCCACCACAGACCCCTCCCGCATGAAACCATGGAGCTATGGAATTTGTTCTTGTATCTATATCTATAGCACCCGGAGCATCTAAACCTTCAAAACTATCAAATCCTAAAAGAGCCCTATTCGAGCTATCAAAACGATCTAATACTCCTGCAAAAATGTTTAGGCTTGTTCCCCAAAGAACTCCGCACTCAATAAATTCTCCAGTTCTACAATTTAAGGCCTGCCTTGCCAAAATGTATTCGATATATCGAGCAGCTCTATTACCAATAGTTTCTGTATATCCGCCATCAATTTCAAGAAAAATAGGATCTGATAACCAAGGAGAAAATACAGGATCCGAATAACTTACGTACGTTTCATATAAATCTCCATTTATTGGATTAATCGCAGCATTAACAGAAAAAGAGCACAGAATAAAAAAAAGCAAAACGTACATAAGTAACTCCTTAAATTCACAAAGTTTTGAGCTCACTCAAATTTTTCAATATTATAAAAATATCACCAAAAAGTCTCGAAAAATCCTACAGCTCAGAAAATAAAAAGCAAAAAAGACTTCTTAACAGAGAGTACAGGGATCTTCTGATATCCGAACTACTCCTTGCTGCTATGGAAGAAGATCATATCTCTGTTAGGAAGCTGGCCGCAGAAGCTGAGGTTTCCCCTACAATAATCCAAAGCCTGAAGTCTGGAAAAAAAACAAATATCACTATTGAAACATTGTCAAGGATCCTGGACGTGCTCGACTATCAGATTATTTTGGCACCCAAAAAGGGGTGCTCAGGAAAACAGCTAAGGATGGCATAAACAAAGCATAGAGGTATTAATGAAGGCCAAAATATCAAAGAAAAAAGCGGCAAAAACCATGAGTAAAAGATCTTGTGGTTACTGGAACTGTGGCTACGAGCTACGGAGGAATTGGGTGTCAAAAAAGTTTGGATTTTCTGAAAAAAAAGAAGCCTATGAGGCCTTGAGAGGGTGGCTAAGCCTTTCCAGTAAAATTATCCTGTCCAAATTGGAGTCCTATTTTCTAGGAAATCGTTAAAATTGAACCCGTTCCAACTTTACAAAAGTCTTGCTGATAAGCTTCTTGAAATTGTCCAATAGCCGACTCTCCAGAACAATGACAGGGTGCTACCTTTTTAACTTGAAGATCCTGAAATTTGGTCACTATTTTTTCAATGAAGCGGCGATCTTTTCGAAACAGATGAAATCCTCCTACTACTAAATGGATAGGAGCATTTAGTCTTTCCTGAGCAGCTTCGAGGATCTTTATAATTCCGGGATGTGCACAACCAGTAATAATTACAAGTCCTTTCTCCGTTTGGAGAACCAGAGATTGCTCATGTAGAAAAATCCCTCCTTTGAAGACCATGGAAAAGACATTTTTTTCCACTTCTTGAAAATTTGAGACTTCTTGAATCTGCAAGTTTTGGGGCACCAGCTTAGATGGAAAGCCTTTGGGAAGATAGACTCGACAGTTTTTTTGTAAGTTTCCAAGAATTTCTCTACACCCTGCAATATGATCATCATGCTTGTGCGAAAACATAACATCCGTAATTGCTCTAAGGTCGATGCCCATTTTTTCTGTATTAGAAAAAAAAGCATTCCGATCATTTCCGGTATCGAAAAGCATTTTGCGTTGACCTGTCTCTACAAGGGCAGAAAAGCCCCATCCTTCTCGAAGATCTTTACTTTCCTTGCAGTTGTCATAGATGATTTTAATTGTGATCTCTTTCACTCTAATCTCCACAAAACCGAACTATCAAAACTTTTTTCAAATGCGTAATATTCCTGAAAAACTGCTTCAAAAAACCAAGAATTTTCACTCCAAAACACAGAAGAGTTTTCATAAGGAAAATGGGGGCGATTGGACTCGAACCAACGAAGACCGAAGTCGAGGGATTTACAGTCAGTAGGAATCCAACATCCACACACACGCGCCAACACTTATCAACCTACAATACAACGGGTTATGTTTAGTCCACAGTGGTTAGTTGTTGAATAAAATTGTTTAAAATAGAGACTTGCTGTCCCATCTGTGTCCCATTGATTATGTTCCATCACAGACTACCGCCACCATCCACGCAAAGAGTTTGCCCAGTGATGAACCCTGCATCCTCAGAAAGCAAAAACTCGATTGCTGCGGCCACTTCCTTGGGTTTTCCTACTCGGCCCATTGGGATGCGTGCTAGCAACTCCTTTTCTGCCTCGCTACCAGCAGGGCGGATTGCACGAAACATAACGGTTTCGATAGGACCAGGGGCTACTGCATTAACGGTAATACCTAGTGGGGCTAATTCAAGAGCCCATACGCGTGTACAACCAATGAGAGCACTTTTCGCAGCTGCGTAACTTGTCCTTCCGGGAACCCCAAAAATCGCTCTAGAGGCAAGATTGACTATGCGCCCCCAATTGCGATCCTTCATTCTACCAACCAATCCTTGGGTCATTTGAACTGCTGTACGAACATTGATATCATACAGATCTCTCAAGGAGGCAAGGTCAATGGATCCCAAAGGTTGAGGTCCGCCAGCTCCTACATTATTCACTAGGGCATCCACATGGTAGCGATCTAGAAGTAGCGCAATAACACGCTCTGTTTCCTCTTCACTGCTCAAATCGCAAGAGAGGAATTGTCCTGGAAATACCTCTTCCGGTTCTGCGCGCGCAATTCCTATCACGTCGTAACCCACATTCGCCAGACGTTGGCTTGTAGCCAACCCAATCCCTTTTGAAGCTCCCGTGATGACAACCGTTTTCTTCCCCATACAGCCTCTTATCCTTCTCTATTTCCCTGATATTGCAAATCTTACATTTCTGAATGTTAAAAATGGAAGATCCTCTAATTATCCCACAGACCATGGGACACATTTAATTGGCGAAAATTCACCTACATGCATAAAAGTCATGTCATGCGAAGATCAACGGCTTCAATTTTTTCTTCCACCAATTGACCTTGAAGAACCTGCACTCGATAAGCTGCACCCTGAGCATTTGCTTTGACGACCTTTTCCAACTTTCCATCCAAATAGTGCAATGCAACATGGTCATCAGCTGCAATTCCACTTGCCATGCCTTCTTTGATCATTCTGTGATAAGCTGGCCGTCTTTCAACCTCACCATCATAATGTGGGCAATGGCTACCCGACAAAAACCCCAAACATTTTAGAGGAGTTAGGAGGCCGGAAATAGAATCTGTCACGCCTTCCTCAAACCAACATAATCCACCTGCACTGATTCCACCTAAAACAATACCCTGACTCCAGGCCTTCTTTAGGTAGACATCTAACTTCCATTCCTTCCATAAGGCAAGCATGCTTTTGGTATTGCCTCCCCCTACGTAGATGGCATCATGCTCCAAAAGGTAAGATTCAAGATCAGCTGTTGGAGGATCAAATAAAGAAAGGTGAGACGGCTTACACTCCAATGAACCAAAGGCTCGATAGAAATCTACGATATATTTTAATGACTCACCGCTTGCCGTGGGAATAAAGCAAATGCGGGGGCATTTGGTATGAGTTTGTTCGAGGAAATACTTCTCAATCAGTAAATTAGAAGGGATGTATGAACCGTATTTTGAAAATCCACCACCACCTTGAATGATGATCTGCTTCTTCAATTCGTTCTCCATTTTGTAAATTTCTCCATAACTACTTATCCCCTTTCCGAAATAGTCTAACAGGCTGCTAGAGTATTTCGTATCTCCAGATCTCTGTTGTCTCTAAAAATCTTTAGCACAGAGACTGCCCAAGGGCGCGAAAAAAGTCAACCTGTTGAATACTGCTATCCGATTCAGTGTCCTAGCAAACGCTCCCTTCTTTTAAAAACACAGGCTTAAGAAGGTTCAAAAGGTTCAGAAGTTTTAGGGGGCTTACCGCAAGATCATGGGTTGCCTTGCCGAACAAATCAATCGCCGCGGAAGTCCCTGATTAAGGATTTTAAGGCGGCGATTGACCAGGTAGGATGAGGTTTATGGAGCTACTTTTAACCCCTAGCACCATGTTGTAGAAGATATTGAACGATTTCTATTTTGCCAATTGCTTGATTAAGGGGTGTGGCATGTTCAACACCTTGACGATTTATTGATTTATTAATACTTGCTCCCGATTCTACCAAGAATTTAACTAGGGAAAGATTCTCCAAATGTACAGCTAATATCAACGGGGTGCTTTGCTCCTTTCCACCCGATTTTTGGACTTCATTTATATCTGCCCCTTTTTTCAGAAGGAGTTCTAACATTGTCATATCTCTTGTAGTGTGAGCGACACAAAGAGCCTTCATTAGTGGGCTTTCATAATTATTGGAATAATGTATATCGGCTCCCTTATCGATCATTAAAAGAGCAACGTCTGTCCACTGCTGGTCGTTTTGACGCCGTCGGAACTCCATCGCTTGTAAGAGAGCTGTATGATCTCCATATTTATTTTTTATAATAACATTTACGTCCGCACCATGCTTGACCAATAATTTTGCCGCAATAGGGTCTTTCATATTGAACGCTAGTTCCAATAAACTCATGTTATTCCATCTTGTAGTTGGATGAGGATTAGCACCATGAGACAGCAAAAGCCCAACTGTATCTGTGGATTTATTCAGAATTGCCATTGTCAAAGGTGTCATTCCATTTTCATCGGGATAATCAACGTTCACCCCATGCGCAAGTAAGAAAGTAATAACTTCTGGCGCGTTTTCTAAAATTGCCTTGTGAATAAGTGTATTGGGATCAATTTCTTTTCGCACCACCTGCCATTGCAATGCACCTATTTCGTATTGATATGACAACGTGGTATCGGATGTTTTATGGCAGGCATTTAAAGAAAAAGCAAATACAGAAAGGGCAGTAATCAATGATAATTTCAACTTCACAAACACCTCTTAAAATTTAGGGTTAAAGTGAATGAATTATGCAATTCAATGTATTTCAATTCTTCAAAAATAATTCCTTTGCATCAAACAAGCTACACAAGATTGTTCTTCGAGTTCTTCAAAATCATTCGAACTTTTTTTATTTCAGCAAGTGTCTCAGCTGAGTAAAATCCGTGCTTCGTGTTCGCCTCTTTTATGCGGGATCGTCCTACTTCGGTTTTTGCGCCCGTACATTTCCCTCCATGAAGCCGGCATCTTCCGTTGGCCATTGCTGGCTGCCGACACGGTTTATACTGATTAGTTCTGGCTTTAGCTCTGCATTTTGTGACGAACATGGGTTATCTCCCGTTTTTATTGATTACCCCCCCCTTATACTGGAAATTGTCCGACTACCGCCTTCGCTTGATCTGACAAATTTATCTGCTGATGTTGGACTATAACACGTTGCTCTCCTCCTCTACGGTATCGACTCAGAGCTTCTATAGTTTCATTGTGCAGTCTGAGTAATTTCGTCGCTAAATTCCCATAGCATTGCATATGCTCAAGGCATTTTGCGTCTTCCAACTTACTTAAATACGACATCCCCTGAGAATAAAGAGCCGTAGCTTTCGTTATCAAGCTAGCTTCTACTGAGTCCTTTGGTTTCATGTCGTTCAGTGATTGTAGTATTACATTCAGCTTGTCTTCAGAAGAAGAAGTCGATGTTTTAACCGCGATAACCCCTCTTGTGAGGATATGCCGAGCAAGATCGAAATCTTTAACTCCAACCACAAAATTAAGTGGATTTATTCCATTTTCCTGAATGCTAGGGTCCATAACATAACGGTCTTTTCCTTGCTCATCCTTCCAGAGTTTGATAGGAGTTGATTCTATAGTTGGTGGCTCTATCTTCGGAGGACCCGCCTGTTTTTGCATCTCGACAACCTTCTCGACCGTTGACTTTTCCTTTTTCTTTCCCATTTTTAATCTCTCTTAACTGTACTTATTATTTTAGCAGCTTGAATCTTTGTAATACCTGGATCAAATGTAATACCGTGCGAGCTCAGACAATACCGCTGCTTATCAGTCGCAGGCTCATTGATTTTTCTATCGAGCATGACTGATGCTTCTCCGCTGGTGATTCCCGTGTCAAATTGAATCCCGAACTTCTGCAACGTCTCGACCTGCTTGCAAGTCGCTGGTTTCGCTCTCCAAAATGCATCTTTTCTAGCCCATACCCCACGTGTTGTTTGACCTCTTGCCCAATCCTCAGCTATTCCCATGGCGTAATTAAGAGGAAGCCGCCTATCACTTAACGGGACCGTAAGACCATCGGAATGAGCAAACACGCGAAATCCGCACTTATCTCTCCTAACCCAAACATCTCGCTGAGTCGTCAAACTCAAGTGCCACGAATTTCCGACAGGAACCCACGCAAATTCAGATCTTCCGAAGAATTCTATGTCTTCCACTCGTTCGGCAACAACCCTAACGCTATAAGCAGCCTTATTCACCACCATCTCACGTTCATCAAGGGGATCACACTGCTCACAAAACTCATCGCGCTCTAGCTCATCTAATGCAGAAATAGCACCATCGAGCGTATTTTGGAAGGAACATAGGTTATGACGGGTCGAATTGTCGCAAAAATCCAGAATCAGACAGTCTTTTTTAAGCGGATGGATCCGAGTCCCTCGACCGACCATTTGCGTGTAGAGAGCTTCCGATGCAGTAGGACGTGCGAGAATTACGCAATCGATCCCCTCCTCATCGAACCCCTCTGTCAGCACTGAGCAATTCGTCAAAACCCTAATTTTACCATCGGAGAATTCTTGTAGTACTCGCCTTCGACCTTCTTTAGGCATATTACCATAAACAGGCGCAGAATCAATCCCGCTGCGCGCAAAGGCATCAGCGAGATCTTTTGTGTGCTGCACATCGGCGCAGAACACAATCACCTTTCCACGACCTCCACCAAACTCCTGGAACTTCTCCACGATCAGAGAATTTCGTTCGGGTGTATTAATCGCCATCGAGAGCTGTCCAGAAATAAAGTCGCCTCTGGACATACTCACACCCCTCAGATCGGTTTTTGTTATAATCCTTCGCCCAACTAATGGACTGAGATAACCCGCTCCAATCATTGTGCTAATGGAACGTTTGAAGGTAATTTCTTCAAAAATGGAGCCCAGCCCGACGCCATCCCCTCGTCTTGGCGTCGCCGTAACGCCTATCAGGAGTTTTTGCGGATTCCCATTCATAAACCCAAGTTCTCCTACTATTTTTCGATAACTTGGAGCAGCTGCGTGATGCGCTTCGTCGATTATCAGAAGATCAAACCCCTGTTTCGCAATAGACTGAAGACGTCTGTCTCTGCACACTGTTTGAATCGATCCAACGACGACCTGAGCGTTGACCTCATCCAATAATGCTCTAACAATCCCGACTGAAGCCTCCGGCCAAATCATTTTTAGTTTATCTCGCGCCTGTGTGAGAAGCTCATCACGATGAGCGATGATTAGCGTTCGGCATTGGAATTGCTTAGCGGCGAGAGAAAAGATTACCGTCTTTCCTGTTCCCGTCGGCATTGAGACGAGTTGGCGCGTTACCCCTTTTGAGCGGCGATCGAGGACGGCGTCGAGGCATTCAGTTTGGTATGGTCTAGGGGTTATCATTTCTGCCCCCGGAGGTTAGGATGAATGTGAATTTTCTTTGATGGGTGGCCTCCAGTTTTCAGCACTTCGACTTTAACCCAACCAAACTCCTCCAAGATCTTA
This sequence comes from uncultured Verrucomicrobiae bacterium, assembly GCA_963818965.1. Lineage (GTDB taxonomy): Bacteria > Chlamydiota > Chlamydiia > Chlamydiales > Rhabdochlamydiaceae > JAZJZV01. The sequence goes on from CAWFUG010000011.1 coordinate 176,433, forward strand.
ATAGCCTTTTCTACTTTTTCAGAATTATCAAGGTGCATCCAATGCTTCCCGTGATAAACATCGCGAAGAGAGAATCCATTGATTAAGACGCCACTCCTGATGCGAGCCAAAAGAGCCCTGGCAGAATCCATACTGGGATCTTCCCGAGAAGCATAAAGCCGCCTAGCATGCGTTTCTAAGTACCGGCACCATTGAATAGCTTGGTGAATAGATGGAACGTCGACCGCTTCCAGGCGGTTCCCCCTCCCTAGTGTTTCAACAAGGTATGCAATGAGAGCTAACGTCGGCACCAAAGACCTATATTTTGCTAAATGACTCTCCAATGAAGGCTCTAAGTCTCCGCTAAGCAATCGTTGCTCAAGGGACGTTCGCCATTCATCGAACAAGACCTGCGCCTCAGGAGAAAATCGAACCTTTAATGTTTCAAAAGACCCGTCAGAGGAGGGTTCAAAAGGTTCAAAAGAATCAATCTGATGAAAAACTCTGATTGCCTGCTCGCGCGCCTCCAGATCAGGGGAGCGATCAACATTCTTCCACTGCTTTTGAACATCGGGCCAGACAAGAAGCTGGAAGCGCTGCAAAAAACCGTCATCACCCGCGCCTCCGGACATGGTCTGGTTAACATACGACCCCAAAGGACCCGGCTGGATACCGCCTATGATCGACACGCAAAGAGCTGGTATATTCAAAGTTCCCCTTCCGATGCGATCGACGGTATAAGGGCCATCTCCATTCCAAGATTCGAGAAAAAAGGCCCTGTCTCCTTCGCGGCCATATTTATCAAAACTTTTAAACCAACCGACTAATTCGTCTCGATGAATAAGAATGCCTTGAGGATTTTTAAGCAATATTTCCCCAATTTTCTCAACAGTAGCATCCTCTGTCTTGTATCTTTTAGGAACAGGTTCGACTAACTCATCAAGCGGCTCTAAAATAGGCATTTCAGACCCCTTCGCAGCTTTCTTCATCTGTTCTTTTTGAATGTTTTTCTTTGCATCAACCCACATTACCTGTTGCTCATACCCCTTCATATCCTCGCGGTGCTTCTGGAGAGCCTTTTCAGCAAGTTTTTCTAAGGGTTTCACGATCTCTGCAATTGCTGGAGATTTTAATAGAGAGGGCTTACCCACCACCGCTCCCCAAAGATTTGGAATCACGAGCCAATCATCCTGGGCCTTGGGGTGAATGCCAATCTTTCTCCCTATCAAAGATCCAAGCACCACCATACATGTAGACGCCAGGAAGTCAGGAGGAACCTGCATCCTTTCCGCAATATCCATAATCCATGGGCGTAAAGCTTCTGGGAGTAATGCTTCCTGAAATGGAGCAACAGGGAGGAATTCCTTCTTGAGCTCTAGTGGCTCCTCCCACTTTTCTTCTAGGCCTAAAAAACTACGTAAGTCATCAATCCCTTTTTCTTCGCAATGGGAATGTTGACACTTAAAACCACTCCCCTTGAACCCATTGGTGTACGGCTCAAAATAGGCAGTTCCTTCATCTCCCGTCGTATGAGTATTACGCCAAGGACATAAAATATCCCATCCCCCTAGTTTATTGGGGAGGGGGAGCTTCAACATATTGAGATTCCTCAACTCTTGCAGGATCGGATCAAGCGAATGGTCTCTGCGGTCTTTCTCTTGAGTTGCCCGTTTCAATAGATCAATTTCAAAGGCTTTTAAAAAATCTGAAGCGCTGTACGATAGTGCATCTGAATGCTCTATGACCTTAACCAAACAAGGTTCGTCCTTTCGATGAAAAAATCCCGGCAATCGCATTACTCGGGGAAGATCATGAACAGCGGGATCGGCACTGAATCGCTGTATCAAAGCCTTCTGAACAGGAGTAAACTTCTCTAGGGTCAACCCCTCCACTAACCAATAAGCATGGTAACGTCCTGGACTTGATTCGACAATGATATGAGGAGATAATGGGCCCGATTGTACGGGGGCAATCGGCGCACCATCCAAATCCACAAAAACGGCACGCACCTTGACGATGTTTTTCGCCTGCCTTCCCTTAAGATCTGTCGCATTGACCGTGTAGAAAACCCCCGCGCCACGTTCATTCAAATCGTTAAGAATTTCACGATGTTCCTCAAGGGTCCCATGCAAAATTCGCACAAGTTCAGGATTTTTCCTCTTGTTTATGTCGTCAAATGTTTGAAAGGTATGCCGCTCATCCCCCGCGATCCATTTCAAAAATTGAAACGCATCAGGGTTGCTGATTTTGTGTAAAGCCGTTATATTTGGAACATGAGGATGTTCTTCCTTTGATGGAGCTGATTCCCGCCAAGGTGCAGCTCCTTCGTTTTTTTCAAGTTCTCTCATGTTGACCTCCTCTTTTATTCTCCTCTAACCATGAAAAGAAAAGTCGTGGCGATATTAAAAGTTTTCGTTTTCCAAGCCTGCGCACAAAACAGTCGGCCCCGTTAAATTTGGAGTTAAATAAAATCCATCTCAAGCTACCTACACTTACAATAGACGAATACTGCTGGCAAAAATCCTTAATCGTCAAAAACTGCGCTTCATCAAAAGACATAATCAACCTCACTTTAGTTAAAACTATCTGAAGCAATATGCCCCAGACCTTGTTCACTATTTACATCTTAACTAATTAATTATCAACAACTTTAGAATATTTTTTAATAACACTTAAACCAAACTCTTCCCCCAAGAAAATTACACTAGATTTTCAAAAATGGGGTCGAATTAAGAAGTTGCCTTTGATTTCCGAAATGCTAGAATAGCGTCCAAAACGCCACTTTCTCTCCATCGCCTCGACTGCGATTTTACGACTTCTCGGGGTATCGAAGACAACAGTGGATCCGCGCGCTTGCTTCGCATTTTGTGCAAAATAGCGTTAAGAATCGCGAGCTGGTCATGTGTGGGAGGACGTCCTCTACTCTTTTTAAGCAATGGGAGCTCTTGACACATCCGCCCCCACTCTTCCGGAGTAACAGATTCCAAATGCGGCTCACCTAATGATTTCCTGACTACTTCCGCTCTAATAGGAGGACGGAGTGACAGCGAAGACACGGATCTGATACCCGCTTTTTTTGCGGCTGCTCTTATGTAGCTCTCCACTTGGACTGACGACAAAGGAGCACCATGAGTGTTCGAAAAAACAAAAATGGAATCATCTTTTATCTGCTGACAAAGGGATTTCCAAAGACGCGGAGAGAGGAATGTAGTGAGCATGTGAGTTCCGGTAGAGATAGACCTACTTAAGCTAATCCAATTCTGGCCATCAGTAGAGGTCGGCGCTACGTCTGATATTTGTAATCGAACAACCTCTTCCAAAGTGACATACCCACCGCCTTGGGGAAAAAAAACATTGATTTCTCGAATAATGTCACAAATGAGAGCGACCTGAGAAGAGATCTTCTTTAACTCTTTCCGAAAACTTCTATATTCGGCATCGGAAAAGGGCTTCTTTTTCCTTGCCTCATCTTCAAAACGACGAATTGACCTAGTTCTTCTTTTCACAGCCGTTTGCACGGGCTCTATACTCCCATCTTGGGTTACATGAGGCGTGCAAACGGGCCCTATAACCCAAGGCAAATATATATCAAATTTTCTGCAAAGCGCTTTTAATTTTTCAGCTTCCATATTCCACGGTAAAATACATGCTACTATCCGACTACATTGCTTTTCCCATGCCAGTGTACAATCTCTCGTCTCAAGCTCTGGAACTTTTTCCTCTCCCAGAATCTTAACCCATTGACGCCTCAACTTGCCTGAAACAGGGTCATCTGCACCTTTGGGAACAAAGAACATGGGGACGCCGACCCACATTCCCTGATAATATGCTACCCCAAAGGCTTGAATGAATTCTGATTTTAGATCGTTTTCAGACACGGGTCACCTATCCTATAAAGTTTTGGTTCATTCGATCGATCACAGCATGTTTGTGGGTATCACTTAAATGAGCGTAACGTTTCACCATTACAAGAGTTTTGTGTCCCAAAATTTCTGAAATTTCTGCTAAGGAAGCACCACTCATAGCAAGGTAGCTTGCAGCACAATGGCGGAGATCATGAAACCTAAAATTTTCTATCTGAGCTTTTTTCAATGCACTATCCCAGGCGCTCCTCAATTGAGTGGGCTTTTGAACCTTTTGAACCCTCTCTAAGTCGCACTTTTGCAAACTAAAATGAGAATGAAGTTTGTCAGAACTTTGACTACCATTTTGAGATTTTACTTTAGGGAAGAGAAGCTGAGTATCGATATGACGTCGCTTTTCTAACTGGGATAATAATTCCAAAGCCTGACCCGCAACCGGAACAGCGCGACGCTCTCCATTTTTTGTTTCCTGCAAAATGATTCTCTTCCGATTCAGATCAACGTCAGCCCAAGTCAAATTGAGGATTTCGCTATAGCGCATGCCAGTTGAAATGGCCAGAACGACCACAGGATAAAGAGCTGGATTCGTGCTCTCCCTACAGGCTTGAAGGAGACGTTCTCTTTCATATTCATCCAAGAACCGCACCCGTCCACGAGATTCCTTGAGTTTAGAGACCTTCCTCATCGGAGAATCTTCCAACCATCCCCATTCTTTTACTGCAATCGACAGAGCATGACTAAGCGCACTTAGGTATCTCACAACAGTTGCGGGAGAACGTTGAGTACCGCGATACGTTACCCCACCGAGCAATTCATCTCTCTTTTCCCCGATCAACGCGGGTGAAATATCCGCCAACAAATAGCTGCCGAGATGTTCTTTCCACCATAAAAGCTGAGCGGTTTGTTTTTTTTGGCTTTTTTTCTTTTTTGGAAGGACGTCTCTAATGTACCTATCGATCAAATCCCCTAAAGTATGCTTTTTTGCCTCTGTAGTCTTGAAATGTCGCCCATCTCTGATTGCGGCTTCCGTTTGTTGCGCCCATCGTTTAGCATCAGCACTGCGAGCAAATGTCGCAGTCTCAGGAGGATGCCCCTTCAGACGAATTTTAACCCTGTATTGATCCTTACCATCTTTAGTCTTACGCTTTTCGATTGCTGCCATAAGAACGCTCCAATTTTTCAAAAGCTGAAATATACGAAAGCCGCCAATATTAGACAACAAGGGATATACATTCACCTGCATAACACAATCTAAATCATTGACTGACAACGGATATTCAGTGGTCTTAATCCGGAAAGGGACACTCATGGGACACTAAAAGCAAAAATCACACGCAGAGATGGAGCAAAGCTTCACCACAGTTACTTTGCGTGAATGAGAAAAGCGTTGGAATAAGTGAAATAGTGCTGTCCCATCTGCGTCCCATCTAGGGATTTGAAAGGGTAAAAACGAAGACGATTTTTGAGCGAGATTTTGTCTATGGAATTTGGGGGCGATTGGACTCGAACCAACGAAGACCGAAGTCGAGGGATTTACAGTCCCTTGCAATTGCCACTATGCGACACCCCCAGGAAGAGGAAAGGATGCTGGCGAAAGGACTTGAACCCTCAACCGTCCGCTTACAAGGCGGATGCTCTACCATTGAGCTACACCAGCTTAAGAAGTGAATATTCTAGAATTTATCGAATTTTAGCTCAAGAAGTTAATCTCTCGTCTCGAAAAATTCTCTATTTAGAAGGCGGTTTAGAAGAGAATCTCTGAGCGAAAGAGGCTTCTGCTTCTGAGGGAGCTGCGGGCGCTGCGGCTCTTTGGAAAAAAAGTGAGGAGATTTTTGCTGGAGCATTCCCCTCTTGTGATTGGGCAGGTGTGGAAAGGATCTCTGCGCGGATCTTCTTTCCTCGGCCTGAGGTTTCACAACATTTTTTGTGCTTCTTTCCCGATCCGCAAGGACAGGGATCATTTCTTCCGACTTTTTCCATTTTTTACCATTTTCTTTTATAGGGAACGGGAGGAAGTATCAAAAAAAGGCTGATTTTTAGTCTACCAAAAATAGTGAAAATGGGGGTACAATGTCCTCTATGCCAGATGAATCTGTTACTGATTTTTTTAAAGAACACTTCCCTTTAGCAATTCCTCCTTGGACTCAAGGGGGACGAAAATTAGAGAGCATGTGCCGTAAAGCTCTTTATGAGTTCGGGCTATTGGAAGGCGTAGAGAAGGTCGCTATTGCGCTCAGCGGGGGCAAAGATAGTCTCACGTTGCTCTATTTGCTCAATGCGATTTCGGGTAAGGGGTTTCCCCCTTTTGAGCTGATGGCGATTCACGTCGGGGGTCCTTTTTCTTGTGGCGCGGGGGTGAGCGAAGGGTTTTTAAGGGGCATCTGCGAGGGGCTCGGTGTGCCGCTTGTGGTGGCTACCTCGCAGCAAAAACTAGAAGATCTCGAGTGTTACAGCTGCTCGCGAGAGCGGCGCCGATTGATTTTCGATGCGGCAAAGGCTGCGGGATTTACGACGGTGGCCTTCGGGCACCACCGCGAGGACAATGCTGAGACGCTCTTTATGAATTTACTGCATAAGGGAGAGTTCGCGGGGATGCTGCCTAAGGTGCCTCTGCACGACTTTGGAGTGACGCTCATCCGCCCTTTGATCTTTATCGCTGAAGAGGAAATCCGCAAGTTTGCCCAGATGTATGGGTTTGCACGAATCGTCTGCCAGTGTCCTGTGGGACAGGTATCTCTTAGACGCAGGGTGAAAGGGGCGATTCAGGATTTGGAAAAGACATTTCCCAACGCGTGGGGAAATCTGTCGCAGGCATCGCTGCTGTACGGCTCTGATAAAGCACTCCGTAAGTGACGCGCCCAAATTGCAATTTTTTGCTCAACTGGGATATAATAGAAAGATGTTGAAGAAGGGATTATGATTGCTCACGAATTGGTTGCGGTTCTCTGTTATTTTGTCGTCTTGATCGGAATTGGGGTGTTTTCTTACCGCAAGAATCTGTCTGAAGCGGATTTTATCATCGGCGGCCGCTCGATGAACTATTGGCTAACAGCACTTGCAGCACATGCGAGCGACATGAGTAGTTGGTTGTTCATGGGATACCCCGCAACGATCTTGACGATGGGACTCTTTCAGGGGTGGGCCGCCATTGGGCTGATCTTCTTCATGTTCTTGAATTGGCAGCTGGTCGCTCCGAAAATCAGAATAGCGACAGAGCAGTACAATAGTCTGACATTTTCTTCTTTTTTTGAAAGCCGTTTGGCAGACACTTCGGGAACGATTCGGATTTTCACAGCGATCATCTCTTTGGTCTTTTATACGATTTACATCTCTTCGGGAGTCGTGGGATTGGGGCTTCTGCTCGACACACTTTTTGCCATCCCCTATCAGTGGGGTATCGTAATTGGGCTCTGCGTTATGGTCCCTTACGTGTTTACAGGGGGATTTGTAACGCTGGCTTGGATCGATCTTTTCCAGGGTTTTTTCCTAATGATCGTCATCCTCCTCGTTCCTTTTTTGCTTTTCTCGAGTGTGGGCGGATGGAGTGGGATCTCTCAGGCGATGGAATGGAAGCATCTGACAACGGGGCTCTTTCCCGATTTCTCTGGTAGGACGTGGCTGCAGATTTTCTTTGTCATCACGGGATGGGGTCTGGGATACTTCGGGCAACCGCACATCGTGACTAAATTCATGGGGATCAGAAATGTCCATGAAATTTCTAAATCGAAGTGGATCGGAATGAGCTGGATGACGATCTCTCTGGCTGCGGCTACTCTCGTAGGGCTCGTCGGAATCTCCTATTTTTCCAACGGGCTGAATAATCCAGAGCTCGTCTTCATCGAAATGGTACGCCAGTCTTTTTCTCCTTTTTCAGTGGGAATAATCCTCTGCGCCGTGCTCGCTGCGACGATCAATGCGACAAGCTCTCAAGTGTTAGTGCTAAGCTCCAATATTACAGAGGACTTCTACAAGCGGATCTTCAGAAAAACTGCCTCTTCGCAAGAGCTTCTCATTGTCGCAAGAGTAGGTGTGATTGCAGTGGCGCTGGTCGCTTTTTCGATTGCGTTTATGAAGATCAGTTCGATCTATTCTCTGGTTCTCTACGCCTGGTCGGGACTCGGCGCGTCGTTTGGTCCTCTTCTGCTCCTCTGCCTCTACTGGAAAAAAGTCAATAAATACGGCGCCTGGAGCGGAATTCTCTTAGGAGGAATCATCTCTGGAATATGGCCCTACTTCAATCACTCGATCCCTCCTCTTTTGCCGGGGTTCACTCTCAGTTTTCTGTCGATTATCGTCATCTCGTTAGCGACGCAACCTAAAATAACTCGAGGTTCACATGACACAAACAAAACCTAAAATATTATTGGTCAATGACGATGGGATCGGTGCTCCTGGGCTCAAGGCTCTTTGGGAGGCGTTGCACGATTGCGCAGAGATCTCCATCATCGCCCCTGCGACAGAAAAATCGGGAGCAGGACTCGGTATTACTCTGAGAAAACCCTTGCTAATCGAAGCAGTTGCTTGGGACAAAGCGACGCCTGCATGGAAAGTAACGGGAACCCCTGCGGACTGCGTGCGTTTGGGGATTAGCACAATCTTGGATAGCATTCCCGACCTCATCGTCTCGGGGATTAACCGGGGCTCAAATGCGGGCAAAACGGTTTTGTATAGCGGAACAGTCGGTGGAGTCATCGAAGGCACCCTGCGCGGTATTCCGGGGATTGCGTTGTCTTGTCACGATTTTGAAAACCCCGATTATGGACGCACGAAGCGCTGGATCTCATCTCTCGTGGCTCACCTCCTCGAACATCCCCTTCCCAAGGGGACTCTGCTAAATGTTAACTTCCCCGACACCCCAGAAATCCTCGGATTAAAACTCGCAAAACAGGGGCAAAGTTACTGGATCGAGGACCCAGAGCACCGTCTCCATCCTGAAGGGCACTCCTATTATTGGCTCGGGGGCAAATGGAAGGCCTTAGAAGAGCCAGAAGACAGCGATGTTCTCTTTTTAGAAAAGGGGTATGCAGCAGCAGTTCCCATCCACGTTTCTGAATTAACGCATATGGGTTTCTTTAAAGAGAGAAAAGAGCATTTTGACGCTCATTTTAATGAGATAGGTTCTTAGCCGCTAGGGTTGCATGCCGATCTTCCAGGCTTCGTGCGGATGCCCTTTTTTGCGAGCGAGGGTCCGTTCAAAGGCGTCGAGCTTGACGAGAGCTTCTTGCTGAGAGCGTTCGATGAGCTCTCTCGCTCCTTCTAGAGCGTAAATCCTCCGGAGCTCCTCCTGGAGCTGTTGCGAGATCCTCTGCGTCGACCGATTTTTTTCTAAAGGGACATCCTCTGGATGACGCTCCTGAAATTCACGGGCTTGGATGAATAGATCGACAAGAGACTCAAATTTTTTCTTCAGAGTGGGCTCTAAAGGGATTAGCTGCTCGTACTGTTCTACTTTTTCTAACAGTTCTACGATCCCTTTACAACGCGACTCCCCTTCACGCTGAAAGTCCTCTAGGGAACTCGGCGCACAACCGCTCAAAAGGAAAAAGAAAATGAGAAGGGTCTGAAGTCGAAATACCATGGGAATGAAGATAATTTTTTCCAAAAAAAATGTCAAAAGAACAAAAAATCACTTGTGGAAAATCGCATCTCTCTTTAAGCTAAGCACTTTGTTATTTGTACCGGGCGCATAGCTCAGTTGGTAGAGCGCCTGTCTTACACACAGGTGGTCATAGGTTCGAGTCCTGTTGCGCCCAAGAGCTCGTTAAGCGGGAGTAGTTCAATTGGTTAGAGCACTGCCCTGTCACGGCAGAAGTTGCGGGTTCAAATCCCGTCTCCCGCGTCTCTTTCCTTCCGAAGCTGAATAGTAAGTTTCTTTTCCAGCGAGTTTTTGCCAAGTGCGAGGCTCTTTTTCAAGACTTTAGCGCGCACACCCAAATCGACTCAAAAGCTGGCTAGGGGACGGCGCGAACAGCACCATCCTCAAGCGCGCGCGGTATAGTTATTCAGATTCAGAACAAAATTAGGCCCTTTACAAGCAAAGGGTAATCGGATAAAGTCTGATCGAACTGTATACCCCCCTAATAACCTCATGGCAGCACAGCAAGCGACGCGTAAAACATACAAGCAACACCTCTCGAATTTCTTTTGGATCGCTCTCGGCGCTTTTTTAGCTGCGATCGCTATCCGGATTTTTTTGCTCCCCAATCAATTGATCGACGGTGGCGTCGTCGGTATTGCGCTGATCATCGCTCGTCTTTATGGAGATAGCTACCTCTCCTATGCTCTGGTCGTGCTGAATCTCCCCTTCATCTACCTCGCTTTCACGCAGATCCGCCGTTCGTTTGTCGTTCAAATGCTCATCGCTGTATTGCTTTTCGCTGGGTTTTTAGCGGTGCTACGCCACATCACTCCATTCATCGGGGATCCTTTAGAGATCATCGTATTCGGCGGTGCTATCTTAGGGGTCGGGGTGGGATTGATCATCCGCCATGGCGGCTGTACAGATGGTACTGAGATTTTGGCAATTTTGATCAACCGACACAAGGGATTTACTGTCGGACAGGTCGTCCTCTTCATCAATATCTTTATATTTGCAGCCTATGGGTTGATTTTTAAAGATTGGCACATCGCTCTCCGCTCTTTGATGACTTATTTCGTCGCTTTTAAAATGATGGACTTTGTGATCGTCGGTCTCGATGAGCTCAAATCTGTGCTGATCATCTCGAATAAACCAAAGGATTTGGGCAATGCGATCATGAATGAATTGGGGCTGGGCTTGACGATTCTTCATGGAAAAGGGGGCTTCTCTGGAGATAGTAGAGACCTTCTGCTCGTGATCGTCGAACGCCTCGACCTCGCTGAACTCAAAGAGATCGTCCTGCGCGAAGATCCTACAGCATTTATGGCAATCGAAGACCTACACGAAGTAGTGTACGGAAAACACGCCGCGGTTCCCTATAAAAAACGCTCTCGGCGCAGGGTCCTCAAGAAAGACTGAAAGTATTCGGTGTCTTATGTTCGAGGACTGTTTTTAGATAGGAGCCATATGCGCTCGTAGCGACTATGGTATAGAGTTTTTCCAGCTGCTCTTTGGAGATGTATCCTTTCTGATAAGCGATCTCTTCGAGGCATGCAATACTGATCCCCTGTCTTTCTTGGATTGTCTGCACATAGGAAGAAGCTTGTTGTAGAGCTTCATGGGTTCCTGTGTCCAACCAGGCAAATCCCCGTTCAAAAAGGCGCAACTTCAAATCCCCTTTCGATAAATAGATCCGATTGATGTCAGTAATCTCATACTCATTGCGCAAAGAGGGCTTTAGGGATTTTGCAATTTCGACAACATCGTTGTCATAAAAATAAAGGCCCGTGACTGCGATCTTTGACTTTGGATTTTGGGGTTTTTCGACGATATCGAGGATGCGGCCAGTGCTGTCGAACTCGACAACGCCATAGCGAGAGGGGTCTTTGACTTCATACCCGAAAATGATTCCCCCTTTTTCAAGAAGAGTACAGGAAGAGAGCAGCTCAGCGAGCTCTCGACCATAAAAAATATTGTCCCCCAAAATTAAAGCGACAGAATCCTCTCCGATAAATGACTCTGCGATCACAAAAGCCTGCGCAATCCCCTCTGGGCGCTCTTGGGTCATATAGGAGAGGCGAATCCCAAGCTGAGACCCATCTTTAAAGAGCTGCTCGAAACGGGGCAAATCTTCTGGTGTGGAGATGATTAAAATCTCTTCGATCCCCGCCATCATGAGCACGGAGAGCGGATAATAGATCATCGGCTTGTCGTAGATGGGAAGCAACTGTTTGCATGTCCCCAATGTGATGGGATAAAGGCGCGTCCCCTTCCCTCCGGCTAAGATGATTCCTTTCATGGGTATACCAAATTTTGAAGTAACTTATGGCCCACAGGGCAGCTCTGAGGAATATATACCGATTCTTGGGTGGTCCTAAACATGTAATGCTAAACAACTGGTAAGGGAGTAACGCAGAGCCGCAAAGACTTTATAAATCGTTCCATCTGTTTTCAATTTTCTCTGCGTCTTTGCGGCTCTGCGTTGTATCTCTGTCGGCTCTGTTCGTAGAGTCGGTAGCATTACATGTTTAGGACCACCGATTCTCAAGTCACGTTTGGTATATATAGATTCCAGGTAGATTGCGGTAATATTCTTTGTAGTCGAGACCGTAACCGATCACGAAATGATTTTCAATCTCGAAGAGGACGTAGTCGGGGTAATAGGATATTTTTCGAGGTGTTTTTTTGACTAAAAGAACCAAAGACTTGAGAGTTTTGGGAGGGTTCTTTTTCAGCTCAGAAACGATATGAGAGAGTGTGTGCCCTGAATCGAAGATGTCGTCGACCAGAAGGATATTTTTGCCCTCGGTTACAATCTCTTCAATCCCCGACGTGCTTAAAGCTCCCTTTTCAGTACCGCCCTGCCCATAGCTGCTCGCCTTTACCGACTCCAAAATACAAGGCATCTTCAATTGCCTCATGAGATCAGCGACGAGAAAAAGAGAACCCTTCATGACCATGACGAGGGTGAGTTCTTCTGTTTGGTACTCTTTATTTAAAGCATCAGCAATCGCAGAAATTTTTTGCGCGATTTCTTCTTGAGAAATCAGCTGCTTAAAAGTGGTCATAAGAACTATTTAGGATTAAAGGAACACCCTTCTTGGATCAATTGGTCGATGTAGCTAATTACATAGTCCTTTCCAGAGATGAACTTCGCATCTTCTAACATGTACAGATGGAAAGGGATGGTAGTATAGACGCCACCGACGTGAAATTCTTTCAACGCGCGCTTAGCAACTGCGAGTGCTTCCTCTCGGTCTTTCCCTTTGACGATGAGTTTGGCGATCATCGAGTCGTAATGGGAAGGGATCCGATAGCCGGAATAACAGGCGGTATCCACTCTGACGTGGGGTCCCCCAGGCAGGATGAAGTACTCGACGTGGCCAGGAGAGGGAGCAAAGTGATTAGCGGGGTTTTCCGCATTGATCCGGAACTGGATCACATGCCCATCTAAAACCACATCTTTTTGCTTGAGTTTTAGCTTTTCTCCCATGGCGATCTTGATCTGTTCGCGCACGAGGTCGACTCCGGTTAACTCTTCTGTGACGGTATGTTCGACCTGAATGCGTGTATTGACTTCCATGAAGTAGAAATTTTGTGCTTCATCGAGTAAAAATTCGACAGTGCCTGCAGAATGGTATTTTGCAGCACGTGCGATTTCAACCGCAGCTTCCCCCATTTTCTTGCGCAAGGAAGCACTTAAAATCGGGCTGGGAGCTTCTTCGATGAGCTTCTGGCGTCGTCTTTGGATCGTACAATCCCTCTCTCCGAGATAGAGATAATTGCCATGCTTATCCCCTAAAATCTGAATTTCGATGTGTCGGGGATTGACGACCATTTTTTCTAAATAGACATCTGGGTTGCCGAAGTTTACATCCGCTTCCGTGCGCGCTGCTGCGAATTGGCGCACGAACTCATCGGGATCATAGGCGATGCGGATCCCTTTACCCCCGCCACCTGCAGAGGCTTTGATGAAGACGGGAAAACCGATCCGCCGCGCTTCTTCTAGGGCTTCATGGGCCTGTTCGATGACGCCATTGCTCCCAGGAATAACGGGACACTTGACGCTCTTGGCAGTGGCTTTGGCTTTGGCTTTATCGCCTAAAAGAGCGATCGTCTCCGCAGTCGGGCCGATGAAGTTGATCCCACAGCTAGCACAAATCGAAGCGAAATTCGCATTTTCACTTAAAAAACCAAAACCGGGGTGAATTGCATCTGCTCCTGTAATCTCACAAGCAGAGAGGATATTGGGAATTTTTAGATAAGACTTTCCCGCGGGAGCTTCTCCGATGCAAATCGCTTCATCCGCATGCAAGACGTGCAAAGCTTCTGCATCTGCCTGGGAATAGACAGCGACGGTTTGTAAACCCAAATCGTGACACGCTCGAATGATGCGGACGGCGATCTCTCCGCGATTGGCGATGAGTATTTTTTGCATGATTTTTTATACTATTCTGATGATTTTCGTGCCGAACTCGACGGGGTGAGCGTTATCGACGAGGATCTCGGCGACGGTTCCGCTCATGCCAGCCTTCACTTCATTCATGACTTTCATCGCCTCGATGATGCAAACCACGGTGTTGTCATCGACGCGATCTCCCACTTTGAGAAAGGGAGGATCATCAGGAGACGGCGAACTGTAATAGGTCCCTACTAAGGGGGATACCACATACTTACCCGCTTTCTCCTCTTTAGCTTCTGTTTTGGAATGGGATTCTTCGTTGTGAGATTTAGGTGGTATTGTTGAAGATTGCTTATGGATCCCTTCATGTTCTCTATGAGGAATGGTCCCGTGAGAATAAACAGGGGGATAGAAAGCTGCGACTGGAGGGGCAGCGTGCGGCGCATGCTCGTCCTGGCGCTCGAGATGCAGCTCATCCCCGCTTTTTTGCTTGATCATCAACTTCTTAATGCCCGCTCTTTCCATGGCGGTCATCAATTCCTTGATTTGCTTTAAATCCACAACTCCTCCGATTAGACTCTTTGTATAAATTCATTGGTCTGGGTATCGACTTTGATCACATCGCCAGACTCGACAAACATCGGCACTTCGATCTTCGCTCCCGTTTCCAAAATGGCGATCTTGGTCGCATTGGCCACATGGGCTGCCGTTTCACCCTCTTCCGTTTTTACGATGATGAGTTCCAAAAATTGGGGTAATTCGACGGAAAAAATCGAATCGCCATAGAACATCGCCTTAATCTCTGTCCCTTCCTTTAAGAAGTGGATCTTATCCCCGATGACTTGTGAGGGCACCAACACCTGTTCGAGATCGCCGATGTCTAAAAAGAGATAATCTTTCCCTTCCAAATACAAGAACTCTAAGCGCTTTTCTGCTAAGGAAACATCTTGGAGTGACTGGTTCAGCTTAAAATTTTTCTCGACGACATCTTCAGAGAGGAGATCTTTGAGCTTGGTCTTGATGAAAGGAACGCCTTTAGCAACAGTGACCTTGACGCACGATTCGACGCGGTAAATCTTTCCCTCTAAAGAGAGGGTCATTCCGGGGACTAATTGGTTGCTCGTAATCATGATTTAAAACACTTTAAAATTAAGGAAACTTCCTTCAAGGAAGAAATAGTGTAGTCCACATCGCTTTTCATTCCTACTGAGTTCATTCCACGCCCCCAACGCACGTGGACCGTCTTAAATCCGAGTTCTTTCGCTGGTGTCAAGTCTACGGAGATCCTGTCCCCACAGACGACGACCTGAGAGGGAGAAAACCCCAACTCTTCGACGATGACTTCGTAACGAGATCTTTTACATTTCTCTTCTGAAATGGCGATTTTACTAAAAATTCGGGAATCTATACCAGCTTTTTTCAATTTCTCCATCTGTTGGGACACATCTCCGTTGGAAACGAGCGCAAGTACATGGTGTAAAGAGAGCGTATGGAGCAGCTCTTCTGCCCCTTCCACGGTAAAAATCGGCGATGAGAAAGTGGCATTTTTGTAGATCTCGTGTGCCCCGATTTCCAAAAAACGGCGCTCTGCTCCCAAAATCTCTAAAAATTCCAAAAGAGTGTCCCGCGCATTTTCAGAGGCGCGGTCTAGTCGGCGCAAAAGGGCAAGCGCCTCTGAAAACTCAGAGATCGGAAGTCCCTCTTTTTGCATTGCGAGAAGAGCATCCTCTAATCGATGGTATGTGATACACCCCGTCGTATCAATGAGCGTATCATCTAAATCAAAGATGATTAACAACTTTCATTAACTCTTGTGCTAATTTTTTAGGATCGTGCCGAATCAAACTGCGCTTTAATAAATCCTTCTTAGGCGCTTCTTTTGGTTCACCGAGGAAAGAGGCTAAGATGACTCTACCATCTGTCAAATCATTCTCGACGAGCTCCCCCTCTTCTCGGTAGACATCGATTAATTCTTGAGGGGGTTTTTGATCATTGACCAAGATATAATCGAAAATATCTTCGCCGATAAAGCGGGCGATCTCATCGAGATAGTGACTCACCTTAAATCCTGTCGTCTGCCCCTTACGATTCATCAAATTGACGACAAATAGTTTTTTAGCATCAGAACTGCGCAATGCCTCACTCACCCCTTCGATTAAAAAATTGGGAATGAGCGAAGTATGCAATCCTCCTGGCCCGATCACGATCATATCTGCGTTGGCGATTTCATTGATCGCATGGGGATTTGCCTTCGGAAAAGGCTCTAAATAGATACTCTTATAACCTTGATCGATCTCTTGAGAGAGGTAGATCGCCTTCTCCCCTTCTAAAAGCTGCCGATTATTGAGCAACATCTTAAGGCGCACCTGGTGCGTCGTAACGGGGATGACTTTTCCTTTAATGAAGAGGATTTTTCCCATCTCCTCGACAGCTTTTTCAAAACTCCCTGTCACTTTTTCCAGAGCAGATAAAAGGAGGTTGCCAAAGCTATGCCCTTCTAACCCTCCGTTTTCAAAACGGTAGTTCATCAAAGAGCGCATCATGTTAGAAGAATTTGAAAGCGCAACCAAACACTGTCGAACGTCTCCTGGTGGCAACACTCCCAGCTCATCGCGCAAAATCCCCGTGCTTCCCCCGTCATCCGCCATCGAGACGATTGCGCTGAGATCGACATTGTAATTCTTAAGCCCCCTCAAAATGGAGAAATTACCCGTCCCACCGCCAATCACGACGATTTTTTTCATCTCGACCCCAGTTGTTGCAACTCTCGAATCGCTTGCGCCATGTCTGGAAATTGAAAGAGATAGGAGCCTGAAACCAAATTGTTCGCCCCTGCCTCAACACACTGCTTGGCCGTTTCGAGATTGATCCCTCCATCGACCTGAATGTCAACCGCATGCAAATTAAGCTGCTCGCAAATTCCGCGCGCAAATCGGACCTTCTCTAATACCTCCGGCATAAAGGCTTGCCCTCCAAAGCCGGGGTGGACAGTCATTAAGAGGATCAGATCGCACTTGTCTAAATACTTAACGATCAATGACTCTGAAGTCTCGGGGCAAAAGCTCAAACCCGCCTGCGCATTGCAGCGCCGGATAAAGTTAAGCGTATCTTCGACGTCCTCAGTCGCTTCCAAATGAAAGGTGATCCGATCCGCCCCCGCTTGGACGAAGCGCTCGATGTAATCATAGGGGTTGTAAATCATGAGGTGGACATCGAGGAAAAGATCTGTCGCGCGATTGATCGCTGCAACAGAACGAGGTCCCAGACTTAAATTGGGAACGAAATGACCATCCATAATGTCGATATGGATCGCATCTGCACCCGCTTCCTCCACCCTCTTTGCCTCTTCTGCCAGCCGTCCAAAATCGGCAGAGAGGATGGAGGGTTCTACTTGTATCTTACGTTGTTTCTTTTTCATTGTTCCAAAATAAAGAGAAGTTACTTGGGTATACCTTGTCTACCCCTCAAATGTCAAGAAAAGAGGGAAAAAGCATGTCAACAATGACAAAAACTTTCTTTATAGGACACTATCCAACACTCTTTTTTTTCCTGAGAGTCTTCCCGGTAAATTCCCCCTAAGAAAAAAGCACCGTAAAGAGGAACATTTAGACTTAAGACCTGAGAGGATCGTTTATGCAGCGACGCGACCAACTCCTCATCCACGGGAGTTTCAGAGCGCCAAAGAAAAAAAGCATACTCATCATCGATCTGAGTCAAACACCTCTCTTCCCCTGCAATGCTCTTGAGTAAGATTTTGAATAAAATTTCGAGAGGCTCTATGGGAAAGACGCTGCGAAGCTCGATGGGAAAAATAGAGTGAAAAAAGTTTTCCAAAATCCACTCATCCTTCCGGTCCCATACTCTTTTTTTCAGAGCTAAATACTGCTCGTGCTGTTTGGCAATCATTCCCCCGTTGTAATCGCGAAATTGGCCGAGGACGCTTTCCAACTCTGTGACGAGAAAATAGCGAGCCTTGAATAGATCGACTGAGCAATCGGAGCGCAAAAAGGAAGCGATGGGGATCTTTACACGAAAGACAGAGGCTTCCTTGGGGAATTTTTTACGGATCAGCCCCATTTGTCGAATCCGCTCTAAGACAATTTTTAAAAGACAGGTGCTTTTTCCAAAAACTTCTTCAATCGGCACATCCCCTGGCTTTAGAATCCGCAGCCAAATCACTGTAAAAGAGAGCTCTGACTCCGTCTGCTCGTCAAAAGAGATGATTGCCTGTGGGAGGTCTCTAAAAAACCGGAGCTGATTCGAGAGAGTGATGATGTTGCGCATTACCTCTTCTTCATTGCGCGGCATGAAGAGAGAATGCGCCACTTTTTCAATCCCCGCTTGCAGTTCGATAGATAATTTCTCTTTTAAACCCTCCCTTTCTAACGTTGAAAAATCGGTAAGTTCCTCTTTTTCTACTTCGAAATAGAGCAACTGAATCCTTTGCTCAGCCTGATTCTGCTCGAGATAATCGCAAAAAAAAGAATCCTCTATGACGCGCAAATCGGGAAAACGATTGGTAAAGACCTGCAAGAGATGCCTTTGATCAAAGAGCTCATGTTTCGCTTGTAAATTCAAGCCAACACAAACCCCCAAAACGCGTCTTTGCCCCAAGGGTAAATGAAGCGCCGTCTTATAGATCTTAATTAGCAGAAGTCGCTGTGCTGCAATCTGATCCATCTGCAAGGCGATAGAGCGGCGAAACCAATAGAAGACATAGATGATCCGACTCATGTGAAAATAATCGCGTACCGCTTTGAATTCTTCGGGACACATGACTAAAAAATGTTGCATTTGAGAGAAAATAGAATGGTCGAAATGCTCAGGGTATCTCTCGACCAAGGAAGAAATTCGCTCTTGGATTAACGAGGTCTTCTCATCCGCCGACAGCCCCTTAATTTCTAAAATGCGGTTCGCATGGTAAACAGAAATGAGCCCCAGCCGAATCTCCGCCTCCAAAGCACTCCATTGGGAGCGGATCGCCTCCCCTTCGGAAGGGTCTCTTAAGGAAATCGTCATCTCACACAGAAGAAAATAATTTTTCCCTATTTCGTAAAACTGAAAATTTGTCGCAAAGAAAGAGGCGGGATCGAGCTTTTTACCTGGCAACAACCATCGAGTGATCATTTCATAAAAAAATTTCACCGCGTTAGTGCGATGAGAAGAGAGCAGGTAGATAGAGATATTTTTCCCCTCTCCCCATTCTACCCAATGCAAAAGGGGCAGGGTCGCCACAAAAGATTCTAAAAAATTTTCCCCTTCCCCCCACTCATAAAAGAAATCGGCGGGAAGCAGGCGCTGGATGAGATGGGAAACCCGCCCCTCCTGGAGTAGGCTATCTGGCCTGCCTGGCCCGTCCAGAGCCGTCGCAACGCGAGGAAAAGTGCTCGTGAGCTCCATGCTACCCCTCAGCGTTGTTATACCCTGGCCAGCTTCAGGTTGGGTATATAAAAACAGTTCTAAAAACCGCAAGAGGAATTTCCCCATTGATTATATTACGAAACTTTTGATACCCTCTCTGTTTTGAATAGAAACTGTAGGAGAAACCTTTAACATGTCCAAACAATCTCACGCCGACTGGAATACCAGCAACATCATCGACGATGTCGAGTTCCACGAAGAAGACGCAAAGCAATTTAAAAAACTGCTCAATCACAAGGAAGAAACCGCCGGGGAAGGCTCTGTCTCCTCGATGAGCTCAGGCCAAATCCTCAAGGGGCGCATCGTAGAAATCACCAAAGATTTCGTCGTCGTCGACGTCGGATTGAAATCGGAGGGACTCGTTCCTAGCGATGAATTCAGCGATCCGAGTGAACTCTCTTTAGGCTGCTGAGATCGAAGTTTACCTCGATCAGACCGAAGGTGCTGACGGACAGATCGTCCTCTCACGTGACAAAGCGCGTCGGCAAAGACAGTGGGAATACATCGTCCACCACTGTACAGAAGGATCAATCGTCAAAGGGAAAGTCATCCGCAAAGTTAAAGGCGGCCTCATGGTCGACATCGGGATGGAGGCATTCCTACCCGGCTCTCAGATCGACAATAAGCGAATTAAAAATCTCGACGAGTTCCTCGGTCAGACATACGATTTCAAAATCCTCAAGATCAATACAGATCGCAAAAACATCGTCGTCTCACGCAGAGAGCTTCTTGGAAGAGGAGCGCATTTCTCGCAAAGCAGAACTCCTCGAGAACATCCACGAAGGGGATGTTCGCCATGGCGTCGTAAAAAATATCACCGATTTCGGCGTCTTCCTCGACCTCGATGGAATCGATGGGCTCTTACACATCACAGACATGACGTGGAAGCGCATCAAGCATCCTTCTGAAATGGTCAACTTGGGTCAAGAAATCGAAGTCATCATCCTCCATGTCGATAAAGATAAAGGACGTGTCGCTCTAGGAATGAAACAGAAAGAGAGCAATCCGTGGGAAGAAATCGAACAGCGTTACCCACCAGGAACGCGTGTCCGCGGTAAAATCGTCAATTTAGTTCCCTATGGTGCTTTTATCGAGATCGAGCCGGGAATTGAGGGATTGATCCACGTTTCTGAGATGTCTTGGGTGAAAAACGTCACCGATCCAAGCGAAGTCGTCAAAAAAGGAGATGAAGTCGAAGCAATCGTCCTCTCTGTTCAAAAGGAAGAGGGAAAAATCTCATTGGGACTGAAACAAATCGAGACAAAATCCATGGGACGAAGTAGAAAAGAAATACCCGATTGGAAGCAGTGTCACCGCAGAAATCAGAAACTTGACAAACTACGGGGCCTTTGTAGAATTAGAGCCGGGAATCGACGGTTTGATTCATATCTCTGATCTCAGTTGGATCAAAAAAGTTTCCCATCCTTCAGAAGTGCTGAAGAAAGGAGATAAAGTCGAAGCAGTCGTTCTTTCTGTAGATAAAGAGAGCAAGAAGATCACACTGGGCGTAAAACAGCTCAGCAGTAATCCTTGGGAAAACATCGAAAAGACGATGCCAGTCGGCTCTCTTGTCAAGGGAATCGTCTCTAAAATCACAGCGTTTGGAGCCTTTATCGAACTGCCTAACGGGATTGAAGCACTCGTCCATGTGACAGAGTTGTCAGATCAACCCTTTGGAAAAGTAGAAGATGTCGTCAGCAAAGGAGAGGAAGTCACAGCAAAAGTGATCAAGCTCGATCCTGAGCACAAAAAAATTGCCCTATCGATCAAGGAATTCCTCGTCGATAAGAACAATGTCAATTACGATGACATCGTCGTCGGAGGTGCAAAAGCACGCGCTCCTAAAAAGGCAAAAAAAGCGAAGTCTCAAGAAGAGCACGCTGAAGATGAAGAAAGCAAAGAGCGCAGAGAGCAGCCTGAAGAAGAGACGGCCTCAGAAGAGTAGAATTTTATTAACAAATAAAGGTAGTGCGAAACATGTAAGGCTCGAACCCTGCGAAGCGCAAGGCGTCAAGATGCAGGGTCGAACGACGAGTCCATAGCTGATAGGCTATAGATGAGGCGAGAGACGATGCAGATTGAGACCTTCCGCGAGCAGGGTTCAGCATTAGATGTTAAGGACTACCCAAATAAAGGGATCAGATGAATAAAGATCTTGTTGCTATCTTCGAATACTTAGAGAAAGAAAAGGGAATCAAGCGCGAGATTATTATCAGTGCCATTGAGGAATCTCTTCGTGTTGCCGCTCGAAAAAGCGTGAAGGGACTCATCAACGTCTCCGTCGAAGTCAATGGAAAGACAGGCGCTATTGAAGTCGTCGCACAAAAAGAAGTCGTCGAGCACGTGACGATTCCCGAAGAGGAGATCTCTTTAGAAGCAGCACGTCTCATCGATCCCAATTGTGAAATCGGCCAGTGGGTGGATATCACCGTAACTCCTCAAGAGTTCGGCAGGATTGCAGCCCAAACCGCCCGCCAGGTGATCGCACAGAAATTGCGCGGAGCAGAACGAGATGTCATCTATGAAGAATACCGCCATCGAATCAATGAGATCATCTCAGGGACAGTTAAACGAACGATCCGGGGCGCTACCCTAGTCGTCGATCTCGGAAAAGTAGAGGCGATTCTCCCCGACCGATTTTATCCCAAATCGGAAAAATACAACGTCGGAGACAGAGTCCAAGCCCTGCTTCTCGAAGTGAGAGATACAGAAGGGGGAGGTGCAGAAGTCATCTTATCCCGCAGCCATCCCGAGTTCGTCGCACAACTTTTTGCACAAGAGGTTCCAGAGATCGACGAAGGCACAATCGTCATCGAAAGGATTGTCCGCGATCCCGGCTATCGGACAAAACTCGCCGTTGCTTCTCAAGATCCAAAGATTGATCCTGTAGGAGCCTGTGTTGGCATTCGAGGGAATCGCATCAAAAATGTGATTCGGGAGCTCAACAACGAGAAGATCGATGTGATCCCCTACTCTGATGATTCGACCACTCTTTTAAAAAGTGCGCTGCGTCCCGTTGAAATCAAAAAGATGTTTGTCAACGATGACAAAACGAGTATGACGATTATCGTCAGCGACGAGGACTATCCTGCTGCTTTAGGAAAGCGAGGAATGAATGCACGGCTCAATGGAGAGCTTGCTAATCTCGACTTACGTGTCCAGAAATGGACTCAGTACCAAGAAGCGATGAATTTAGAACACGCCCAATTGGCAACCGGTGCAGATCCGACACTCGATCAACCGCTCACAGCTGACGACATCAGTGGACCTACTTTACAACCTGCTCTACAAAGAGGGATGATTGTCGATAGCTTGATCGAAGCAGGATTTGACACTCCGCGCAAGGTACTCAATGCTACCTCTCAAGAGCTCGCGAGCATTCCCGAAATCAGTATTGGAATGGCTGACAACATTCTAGAACAAATCCGCAAAAACAGGGGCTAACCGTTGGCCAAAAATTTAAAACTCAATATCAAAAACACTCAGCTCGCAGAAGCTCTAAAACTCAACCAGCTTAAAAAACCCCCTGCCAAAAAGAAAAAGGCAGCAGAAGGTCCAGAAGCTGCTCAGGAAAAAGTTCTTCCCTCTCCAGCTTTAGAGAAAGTGCCTGAAGTGGTTTCAGAACCCACTCCGAAAGCAGCTCCAAAGCCAAGTGAGGAACCCCGTAAAGAGGAACCAGCGCCTTCGCAGCATGTCGCTAAAGCTGAAGAAGCTCCTCCTCCCAAAAAAGCTCCTCCTGAACCGACTGAGCGCAATACTGATTACGAAAGAGAGTCAAGGCCCTCCTATCCCCCCCGTCGAGAAGGAGGTTATCCTCCTAGAACAGGAAGCTCTGGAAATTATCCCCCTAGAACGGATGGCCCCAACAATTATCCTCCCAGAACCGGAGGTCCCGGAGGTTATCCCCCTAGAACGGGAGGCCCTGGCAATTATCCTCCCAGAACCGGAGGTCCGGGTGGTTATCCCCCTAGAACGGGAGGCCCCGGCAATTATCCTCCCAGAACTGGAGGTCCCGGAGGTCAAGGTGGTTACCCGCCCAGAACCGGAGGTCCGGGTGGCTATCCACCTAGAACCGGAGGTCCCGGAGGTCAAGGTGGTTACCCTCCTAGAACCGGAGGTCCAGGTGGCTATCCACCTAGAACCGGGGGTCCAGGTGGTTACCCTCCTAGAACTGGAGGCCCTGGTGGCTACCCACCCAGAACCGGAGGTCCAGGTGGCTACCCGCCCAGGACTGGAGGTCCAGGTGGTTACCCTCCTAGAACTGGAGGCCCTGGTGGCTACCCGCCTAGAACCGGAGGCCCTGGTGGTTACCCACCCAGAACCGGAGGTCCAGGTGGGTATCCGCCTAGAACCGGAGGCCCTGGTGGATATTCTCGCCCTCCTATGGGATCGTCAGACCCTTCCCGCAGTGAAAAAGGGGGAAGAGTCATCGATACTGACCGCAAAAAGCCGCTTACAAAAGACCCACGCGATACAGCGAGACCGCAGCGCAAATTCGAGCAGAAGGAATTCGATGCACGTGATCGCTTGGGGCTACGCAGCAATGATGAGCAAGGCTGGAGAAAAAAACGCTCCACTCATAAATTTAGACCCTTGCAGCAAGAAGAGATCATTCGTCCGAAATCGTTAAAAGTGCGCTTACCGATCTCCGTTAAAGATCTGGCAGCTGAAATGAAGCTCAAGGCCTCCCAACTCATCTCCAAGTTGTTCATGAAAGGAGTCATCCTGACTTTAAACGATATCTTAGACGATGAGACGACGATTCAGCTCTTGGGACACGATTTCGATTGCGAGATCACTATCGACACGACAGAAGAAGAGCGCTTGCGCATCACAGACAAGTCGATCAAGCAAGAGGTCCAAGATACAGCGCCAGAGGACCTCATCTACCGTCCTCCTGTCGTCGCCTTCATGGGCCACGTCGACCACGGAAAGACCAGCCTCATCGATGCAATCAGAAAATCGAATGTCGCCGCAGGAGAGGCAGGCGCGATCACACAGCACATCGGCGCTTTTAAGTGCCATACCGATGCGGGAGATATCACCATCCTCGATACACCCGGTCACGAAGCCTTTTCTGCCATGCGTGCACGGGGAGCAGATGTCACAGACATCGTCGTCCTCGTTATCGCTGGAGATGAAGGAATCCGTCCCCAAACACTCGAGGCTATCCAACAAGCCCAAACCGCAAACGTTCCCATCGTCGTTGCGATTACCAAAAGCGATAAACCGAATTTCAACGCAGAGAACGTCTATCGACAGCTCGCAGAACAAAGTCTTCTGCCAGAGCCATGGGGTGGCCAGACGATCACCGTCAGCTGCTCTGCCGTTTCTGGAGAAGGCTTAAAAGAGCTCCTCGAGATGCTCGCTCTACAGGCGGAAATCTTAGAGCTCAAAGCGAATCCTAAGCAAAGAGCGCGCGGCACGGTCATCGAATCAGAGATGCATAAAGGGATGGGCGCTGTTGCGACTCTCCTCGTTCAAAACGGAATTTTACGCATCGGCGATCCGGTCGTCTTTGCGCAGAATTACGCACGAGTCAAGACAATGCAAGATGAGTTTGGGCGCGATCTATTGGAAGCGGGTCCATCGACTCCCGTCAAGATCACAGGACTCTCTGGACTTCCTGAAGCCGGTAGCGAATTCATCGTCGTCAAGAGTGATAAAGAGGCGATGGAGATCGCAGAAAAACGGATGGAAGGAAAACGCTATGCCCAACTACAGACAAAACGGGTTGGAATGGAATCTTTCCTCGCAGAAAAATCTACAGCCGTTCAGAAGAAAATTCTCAATCTGATTTTGAGAGCAGACGTCCAAGGTTCTGTCGAAGCCTTAAAGACCTCCCTCTTAAAAATCGCAACGCAAAAAGTAGAGCTGAATATCCTCTCCGCAGCCGTCGGCGAGATTTCAGAGTCTGATGTGCAATTGGCAAGTGCCTCTAAAGCGACGATCATCGGGTTTCACACCCAAATCGAAAGCCATGCAGAGAGCTTGATCAAACAACTGAAGATCACTGTCAAAATGCACGACATCATCTACCACGCGGTCGATGACGTCAGAGAAATGATGAAGAACTTGCTCGATAAACTCCCGCAAGAGACAGATCTCGGCGCTGCAGAAGTGCGCATGACCTTCAAAGCCTCCCAGCTCGGCGTCATCGCAGGATGTATCGTCACTGAAGGAATCATCAAACGCAACTGCCATATCCGCCAGATCCGTGACGGCAAAATGATCTGGAAAGGCCCGATCGCTTCCCTCAAAAGGGTCAAAGAAGACGTTCGCGAAGTCTCAAAGGGATACGAGTGTGGAATCTTACTGCAAAACAACGATGACCTAAAAGCGGAAGATATCCTCCAAGCCTTTGAAATTACTTATTTAGAACAAGAGCTATAATACTATGGCAAAAAATCGCGTAGCGAGATTGAATTCCCTCCTCAGAGAAGTTCTCTCTGAGGTCATTCGAAAAGAGGTGCGTAACCCCTTAGTCAGTGAATTTTTCACTGTCACTCAGGTCGAGATCACCCGGGATTTGCAATACGCCAAAGTCCATGTCAGCGTCATCGGAACAGAGAAACAAAAAGAAGACACCATCAAGGCCCTGCAATCGGCGGCGGGATTCATCGCTTGCCACGCCTCGAAAAAGGTCGTCATGCGCTACTTCCCCTCCCTCGATTTCAAACTCGATTCCTCTGTCGACCAGCAAATGCGCGTCGAAACTCTTCTCAGCGAGATCAAAGAAGAGAGACAATCGAGAACCACACAGACAGAGCTCTAAAGATGTCTCTCCTCAGAGAATCCTACTGCACTGGAATCCTGCCCATCGACAAGCCCAGAGGGAAGACTTCCTTTAGTCTCGTCTCACTCTTGAGAAAATTGACCCATATCAAGACCATCGGGCACGCAGGCACGCTCGACCCCTTTGCAGAAGGGGTCATGATCCTCCTCATCGGCAAAGAATACACCCGCACCAGTAACACGTTCTTAAACCAAGACAAAGAGTACTCCGCAGAAGTACACCTCGGCATCGAAACAGATAGCTTCGATACCGATGGAGTCATCGTCAAAGAGAGCCCCTACATTCCCACACTCGAAGAGATCACAGCTGCGCTCCTCAACTTCCAAGGAACCTTCCTCCAAGTCCCTCCGATGTTTTCCGCTAAAAAAGTAGAAGGAAAAAAGCTCTACGAACTCGCGCGCAAAGGGATCACGATCGAACGAGAGCCCGTTTCCGTAACAGCCCGTACGGAATTGCTCGCATACGCCTACCCCAAACTTCAGCTAAAAGTCAGCTGCTCTAAGGGAACCTACATCCGCTCCATCGCCCACGAGCTCGGCATCCACTTAGGTTGCGGTGCCCATCTCTCCGCCCTTACCCGCACGCGCAGCGGCACGTTCACTCTGGACCAGTGCTGCAATGGCACTCTCTTGGGCGACCCGAATTACCCCTGGATGCAGTACCTTCAGACTTAAATTTCCTACCATAAAGAAAAAAATTCACAAATTAATCATACCCCGCGCGCTTGGTTAAATAAATTTTTACAATTGCCACTTTTGCCACAATAACATTATAATATCATTAAATTAATTAACAATGGCATGAAAATGAGCCTTTATTTCACACCTTCTTCTGGAAACGGTACTACTGTTTATTTTACTCTAGGTCAGGTTAAACAGATCTACAAAGATCTGGACATGAAGAGCGCTCGTTGTTTCTCTCAAGTTAACAGAACCCTGCAGGAGATTTACTTATCTGATGATCTGCAAAGAGACTTGATCGTCTGTCATTTCCAATGGCCTCTGATCCCGTCCCTGTCTTTCCAAGAGCAGTACCGGCGTCTTTTTTTATCCCGTATGCCCCATGCCTCTCCTATCCTAGAGCGCGCTTTAGAATTAAAAGAAGGGGGATATCTACACGAAACCGGACAAGAAGACGGGATTTTTAAAATAAATTCTTTGGGAACAGTCGTTGCGATAGAAAGCGAGGAATCTTCATTCATCTGCCATCTCAACACCGGAAAAGTCATTAAAACAGACAACATAGGGCAACAACATCCCATCTCTAGACTCAAAATCGACCGTGAAGGAAAGGGTATTTACAAATACTCTCGCGAAGAAAAGGGTATTTTATCCTATTATGACTCTACCACTGGAGAGTGTGAGCGGCGGTTAAATCTAATAGATGCCGACTTCCCTTACGTATTCGCAGTAAGAGTTAATCCTGAAGCGAGGACGATCTTTTCTGTTCATTCGAGTCGAGAGCCTGAAAAGACGAGAGGACCTCTCGATCCCAAGACTTGTCGCTATTTAGCAGAAATAAGTCGTCTATGGGATCTCGATACGGGAGCAATTATCCACACCTTCGATCATAGAAAAGAGCCCCTACGTTGGTTTAAAATGCTCCCGGATGGAACTCAATTCCTATCTGGTTCAATCAAACCATCTGAGATGGCGGACGAGGAACCTAAAGCATCTGATAATTGGTACATCAGACTTTGGAATTTTAACACTAAGACATCGATCCCTATAGATACAGCAATCAAAGTTCACCCGAACGACTATAACATAGACATGTCGCTCTCTGGGGATGGTCGTAAAGCTCTTTTCGATCGTGGTGAAGCTCCGTCGCAATACTGTAGCTTACTCGATGGTGGGATTATTGCCGAGATAGACGGCTGGGATGCGCTAGGGGATGCGCTAAGGGGGAAATGTGGGGAATATGTGGGTAAACCTTTTCTTAACCATGAAGGAACTAGAGCCTTTGATAATATCTTAGAGGAAGAAAACAACGAGTGGTTTGCGATCTGGGACCCTACGACAGGGACACCTCTTGCTCAAATTTCACTGCAAAATGATACAGTCGATTTAGCAATAGAGCCAGATGAAAGGAAACTAGTGTGTTTAACTTCGTTCGACTCTAGTGAGGAATCTAAATCGCGTATAGGGATTCAGATATTCGATCTTTCCGCTTCCTTTCCATCTTCCTTTCCATCGGTTTTTTTACCAGAAAGCCGTCCACCGACAAGCAGCCTCGGATTTCTGAAAATAAATCCCCTGAGCTTGCGCTATGTTACATTGCATAACGACCTGAAGGTATGGAATAGCGCGCCCCTGGTCCATGAACGGATCGCTGATGTGGCGGCGTATTGGCTTTGTGGCTCTGCGCACCGA
This sequence comes from uncultured Verrucomicrobiae bacterium, assembly GCA_963818965.1. Classification (GTDB taxonomy): domain Bacteria; phylum Chlamydiota; class Chlamydiia; order Chlamydiales; family Rhabdochlamydiaceae; genus JAZJZV01. The sequence continues at coordinate 204,844 of CAWFUG010000011.1, forward strand.
GAAACGGTATTCGATCGTCTACCCGCCTCTGTTAAAGAGTTCGTCGATCGTTTTCCCGAAGAAAATACCACCGATGTAATCTCGAAACGCTATCAAGGCCTCATGCGCTACCTAGAAGAAAAGTGTGTACCCGAAATTGTGGACCTCTTAGATAAAGCAGTGATAGCTTCTGAGAATCAGCAAGAAGAAGAAGCCGCTATTTACCGGGAACAAGCGCTCCGATGGATCGAGAACACGGCTCTTGAAGAAGAATTTAAGATGTTGGTTCAGAACATCTGTACTTCTAGGGTAGAAAATTTGATCGCCGAGGGGACAAATTTTAGACAGATCGCTCTTGCTTATAAAACTTGGAAGCTGGTCGTGCCTCCCGGCTCAAATGGCGCTCAAAAAAGAAAGCTTCCAGAGATCCTTTCAGAACAAGAGGCGAATAAACGGCGGCATTTCGATGGAGATGCAGGATCGGTAGGATAGCAGACAGAGAGACATTTCCCCTTATAAACAGTGTCAAAACCCCCTAGTATCTTTTATCTAAAGACCTTTATACCCAACTTTTGAACTCACTTGGAGGCGTTGTTGTGTAATTCATGAGGACCTAATCTAGCTCCCCATCATTCCATTCTGAATATATGCAATCTCACCACAGAGAGGAAATTCATATTAAAAAATTTCCTCTCTGTGGTTTTCCATATCTGTGGTCAGATTTGGATATATTGAGGTGGAAGCGGTATAGAATCGAAACAACCTGAAGAACCGCAATGCTTACTTAATTAGATAATTTTTTATACTGTTTTTTTTATTGTAATTATGTTATAATTACACTAATTTTAACAGGAGTCTCAAAATGTTTCTTTCTCTCATGTCCGCCTCTGGCGGTGATGTTACTGTTTTTTTTTAATGCAGATAACATTAAACAAACCTACAGGGAGCTCGGCAGGAAGAGTGCTCATTGTTTCTCTCAGGTTAACAGCATCCTGCAGGAAATTTACTTATCTACCGATCTACAAAGAGACTTGATTTCCTATCATTTCCAATGGCCTCTAATTGCTTCGATGTCTCCCCAAGAGCAGTACCGGCGTCTTTTTTTATCCCGCATGCCCCATGCCTCTCCTATCCTAGAACGCACTTTAGAATTAAAAAAAGGGGGATATCTACACGAAAACGGGATTTTTAAAATAAATTCTTTGGGAACGATCGTCGCGATAGAAAGCGAGGAATCTTCATTCATCTGCCATCTCAACACCGGAAAAGTGATTAAAACAGACAAGATAGACGAACAACAGCTCATCACCCATCCCATCACTAGACTCAAAATCGACCGTGAAGGAAAGTGGATTTACAAACAATCTCCCGAAAAAACAGACGAGATAGACGAACAACAGCCCATCACCCATCCCATCACTAGACTCAAAATCGACTGTGAAGGAAAGTGGATTTACAAACAATCTCCCGAAAAAAAGGGTATTTTATCCTATTATAATTCTACCACTGGAAAGTGTGAGAGGCAGTTAAATCTAATAGATAATGAATATCCTTATTTACTCGCAGTAAGAGTTCATCCTGAAACGATGACGATCTTTTCTATTCATTCGAGTCGAGCACCTGAGAATACAGGAGAACCTCTCGATCGCAATCATCGCTATTTCGGAGAAATAAGCCGTCTATGGAATCTCGATACAGGAGCAATTATCCACACCTTCGATCATAGCGAAGAGCCTCTGAGTTGGTTTAAAATGCTCCCGGATGGGACTCAGTTCCTATCTGGTTCAATCCGCCCAGCTCAAAAGATAGACAGTGAGGAATCTGATGGACCCGATTTTTGGAAGATAAAGCTTTGGAATTTTAACACTAAGGAGTTCTTATATACAGGCGCATTAGTCGAAGTCACATCGGACGACTATAAGGTAATCATGTCGCTTTCTGGGGATGGTAGTAAAGCTCTTTTCTGTCGTGATGCAGATACTTGGGACTACTGTAACTTACTTAATGGTGATCTTATCCACGAGATAGGCAACTGGAATAAGCTGTGGGAGAAACCGTTAGATTATCTAGAGGAGACCCCCCTTCTCAACCACGATGGAACTAGAGCCTTCCATGAGGTCCTAGATGAGGAAAAGAACGAGTGGGTTGCGATCTGGGACCCTACGACAGGGACACCTCTCGGTCAAGTCCCACTGAAAGATAATACAGTCGATTTAGCAATAGAGCCAGATGAAAGGAAACTAGTGTGTTTAACTACGTTCGACTCTAGTCGGGAATGTGAGTCGCGTAAAGGGATTCAAATATTCGATCTTTCCGCTTCCTTTCCATCGGTTTTTTTACCAGAAAGCAGTCCACCGAGAATGAGCTACGGGCATCTCAAAGTAAATCCCCTCAGCTTGCGCTATGTTACATTGAACAACGACCTGAAGGTCTGGAATAGCGCGCCCCTGGTCCATGAACGGATCGCTGATGTGGCGGCGCGTTGGCTTTGTAGCTCAGAGTACCGAGAAACTGTGTTCGATCGTCTGCCTTCCTCTGTTAGAGAGTTCGTCGATTGTTTTCCCGAAGAAAATACCACCGATGAAACCTCAAAACGCTATCAAGGCCTCATGCGCTACCTAGAAGAAAAGTGTGTACCCGAAATCGTGGAGCTCTTAGACAAATCAGTAACAGCTTCTGAGAATCAGCAAGAAGAAGAAGCCGCTATTTACCGGGAACAAGCCCTCCGATGGATCGAGAATACGGCTCTTAAAGAGAAATTTAAACTTTTAGTTCTGAAAGCCTGTACTTCTGGCTCTCAAAAGCTCACTCATCCTTTCAAAATCATGCAGCTCATCCTCGATCCCGCTACGCACATCTCTCAAAAAAGGAAACTTCCAGAATCTGCCTCAGAGGAAGGGTCAAATAAACGGCAGCATTTGGATGATGTTACATCATCCAAATGATTATACTGAAAGTGACTCAAAATTTGTCCTGCCGACAAATTTTGAGTCACTTTCGGTTATCCATTCCTCGTGAGCGATATTTCCCCTTGTAAACAGCGTAAAAATCCCCTATGCTCTGGAGCCTAGTATCTTTTTCTCTAAAGACATGACTCTCATCACAAGCTTAGAAGCGATTCCTCTCATCGAGCAACCCTGTGGACTGAGCATCGGCACCTTCGACGGTGTCCACTTGGGCCACCAAGCTCTATTGCGTTACTTGAGAGTACACCTTCCCTCTCCGGCTCCTCTCATCGTCTTTACATTTGCAAACCACCCCTCGACTCTTTTTTCTCCCCACTCCCCTACTTCACTCATCTATCCCAAGAAAAAAAGAGCAGAACTCCTCTTCTCTTGCGGCGCCGACTACGTCATCATGCCTCCCTTTACAAAGGCCCTCGCCGAGCTCTCCTATGAGGAATTTTTGGACCTTCTGCGAGAGAAGTTTCCTCGCTTTCATCTCGTGTTAGGGGAAGGCGCGACCTTTGGCAAAGGACGGGAAGGGAATGAATCTCGCGTCAAAGAGAGCGCACAAAAGAAGAACTTCACGGTAGAATACCTCCCCAAAACCCTTTTCGGCCCTCAGCCGATTTCTTCCGGCCGCATCCGTATCGCTATTAAGTCGGGCTATTTCGAAGAAGCGAGTTCCTGCCTGGGAAGACCTTATGGACTGTATGGGAGAGTTGTAGATGAGAAGGAGGGTTTGCTTTTTGTCGTGGATAAAGAGATCTGCCTGCCCCCTGAGGGGATCTATCCTGCAGAGATCAAAACGGATTCCGCTATTGAGTCTGTCCGCGTACACATTGCCCCTGAACGACGTGGCATAACTCTCGAGCCGCTAGGGAGTGGGGGTCTTTTGTGCCCTGCTGGGGAAGCGGAGTTAATTTTTTAGTGTGCATTAAATTATTTTACTCCACTAGAGCCTCTCTACAATTTCTTAGACATTCCCCTTGTAAACAGTGTAAAAATCCCCTATACTTGACACCAAAAAAAGGGATTATAGATCTATGGCTGGATTCTCTTGTGGCATCGTCGGGCTTCCCAATGTGGGAAAGTCGACTCTATTTAACGCGCTGACCCGAAAAGGAGCTCCAGCGGCGAACTACCCCTTTTGCACGATCGATCCGAATGCAGGCACCGTCGAGGTACCCGATCCTCGCTTGGCCATTCTCTCGAAGATCTCTAAAAGTCACAAGATCATCCCCGCTGCAGTCACCTTCGTCGACATCGCAGGGCTTGTAGAAGGCGCCTCTAAGGGAGAAGGTCTCGGCAACCAGTTCTTGACCAACATCAGAGAGACCGATGCGATCGTGCACGTCGTACGCTGTTTTGACGATGACGACGTCATCCACGTCGCAGGTAAAGTCAATCCGATAGACGATATCGAGATCATCAACACAGAGCTCGTCCTCTCTGATCTTCAGATGGCAGAGAATATCCTCCAGCGCCTCGAAAAACAGGCAAAGAGTAAGAAAGAACTAGTCCCGACAGTGGAAGTATTGAAAAAAGCAGCGGCTCACCTCAATGAAAACCGTTCGCTGCGCACTCTTGCTCTGACAGAGGAAGAGAGAATTCTCATCGGAGCTTATCCCTTTTTAACCGATAAAAAAGTGCTCTACGTCTGCAACGTCGCAGAAAAAGATCTTCCCCAAATGGAAAACCCTTACGTCGCACAAGTGCGCGCCTATGCAGAAAAAGAGGGCAATCAGATCATCTCGATCTGTGCGAAACTCGAGGAGGAAGTCTCTCAATTGAGCGATGCGGAAGCGACTGAATTCTTAAAAGAACTCGGCCTCCAAGAGACGGGACTCAACCGCCTCATCAAAGCGGCTTTTGAGATGCTCGGCCTCATCACCTATATCACGACAGGAGAAATCGAAACGCGCGCCTGGACGATCGAGCGCGGCACAAAAGCTCCTGAAGCTGCTGGAAAGATCCACACAGATCTGCAGAAGGGATTCATCCGCGCCGAGGTCGTCTCTTTCGCCGACATGGTCACATATGATGGAAGAGCAGGAGCGAGAGATGTGGGTAAAGCGCGCTCTGAAGGAAAGGAGTACATCGTCCAGGACGGAGATGTCGTCCTCTTCTTCCACAATTAAGGTATCCCATGACACATCCTCTCTTTGTCAGCTGCGCCGAACATTTAGAATCTCTTCTGCTGACAGAACTGACGGCTCTTGAAATTCGAGAAATTAAGCCCGCACGCCGTGGTGTTTATATCCCGAATACTTTGGAGAATATCTTTAAGGTCAACTATTTGAGCCGTCTGAGTACGCGGGCATTACTCCCCCTCGCTCAATTTTTCTGTCCCGATCAAAATGCGCTCTATGCACAGGCGAAAAAAATCGATTGGACCCCCTTTTTCAAACCATCTACTACCTTAGCGATCGATGCGAATGTCTCCCACCCCAATATCCGTCATTCTCTGTATGCAGCTCAAGTTGTAAAAGATGCGATCTGCGATCAACTGAGAGAAAAGACGGGAGAGCGTCCTTCTGTCGATATCAAAAATCCCGATGTACAGCTCAATCTCTTCATCACACCAAAAGAAGCCATTTTGAGCTTTGACACCTCTGGAGCCCCTCTCTACCGGCGCGGATGGAAAGAGGTCAGCACAGAGGCGACTTTACCTGAGACATTGGCATCCGCTCTTTTGAGCTTATCCGGCTACTCTGCACGAGATCGTTTATGCGATCCCTTCTGTGGTGCGGGAACACTGCTGATCGAGGCGGCGTGTCTTGCGACAAAAACCCCCGCAGGGTTTTTCCGCAAAAAATGGGGGTTCTTCAATCTCCCCCATTTTTGCCCCACTGAATGGGAAACATTTAAAAACTCCTGGGATCAAAAACGCGTTTCCATCGCTCCCCAATCGATCATCGGTGTCGACCGAGATCCCGAAGCAATTGCGCTCTGTAAAAAATACGTCAAAAAACTCGGATTCGAAGAGCAGATCGTATTGATCCACAGTCCCATCGCAAAGGTCTCCCTCCCCCACTCCCCTACACTCGTCGTCACAGATCCTCCCTTTGGCAAGCGGATGGATACCTCAAAAGTGATCTACCAAGAGTTTGGCCAGTTCTTGCGCTCTCAATGCTCGGCGACCCCATTCGCCTTTCTGATCTGTCCCTCTTTTTCACTCGTCAAAGCGACCGGTTACCCGGTCCTCTCAGAGAAGCCCGTTCAACACGGCGGCTTAAGGCTGACGTTCTTTCAACTGACTCTTTAAAAATTTTCCTTGTTCTCCCATTGCTCTTTTAGCTCACTTTCCCTATCCTCCCTTGATTAAAAAAATTTTTCAGGAGGTGGGTATGACAATTCGTGAACTAACGAGCAAAGAACGTTTGCTGCAAGAACCACGTGATTCAGAGGACCCCAAGGCAGTTGGAATGGTTCTAAATGACATTCCCTCTAAAATTCCATTCGGTCCTGAAATTTCATTGTATCAAGATCTCTATCGAAGAGTGGATTTCTATTTAGATCCTAGATCTTTGATCGCAGCTGTACGTGTCTGTACGGCATGGTCAGCGGCTTTTACCCCCTCTTTGCGTGCGGTCAGAAAAATAGACGCTAACCCCCTTAAATGGGTGTTGGGTCATTTGATTCAGGTATTAGAGGACACAGAAAGAAAAGAGGTGTTGCAAAATGCAATTACAGCTTTCGAAAAAGGGCCGGCTACGATTTCTGAAACCAAGGAGCTCTTATTTAAAATAACGGAGCTCATAGGTAGTCTTCCAAAAGAGCTCGTGTATACGACGAGTTATCTCATGAAAAATTCTCTTTTTGAGAGATTGCATGATGAAGAAAAAAAAGAACTCACACACCTACAATCGTGGATTTCTTATGTTATAGGCAAGGATCCATATCTCCTTGCTTTACACACGGAAGGAAAGAGCGTTGCAGCTACATGCGGAGCCATCCAAAAAATACTGAGAAAAGACTTAGAACAGGCAGATTGGGGACTATTTAAGAATGTATGTTACCCTCTATTGAAGAGCGCTTGCTGCCCTGATGGATCGGAATATAATTGTTTTTTTTCGAATGCGCCTGGAGTAGCAAATTTATGGTATCAGTTATTTAATTTTCATATAAAAAAACGAAAATCTAGAGAGGTTGTTTATGAAATACTATCAACAGCTCCTGAAGATCTTGTCGCAGTGGATGAAGAACAGATTGACTACATCCAATGGTATCAAGATAGCTGCGCCTTTTTCGGCTTATGGAAAGAGGGATGGTCGAGTGTTGCGCATTTTTGCAGACAGCCCTCCTATAGAAAGTCGGTTTATAGCCGTGCGTTTTTGAAAATCTGGTTCCAATCGTTTAAGGAAAATAACGGCGTCTCTGAAATGATCAAAAAGGGATGCTTTAAAGAGATTTGGTGGTTGGCTGAGCAGCAAGCCATCCCCTTTCCTGAGCACAAGTACGCGCTGATCCATAAAATGGGGACCACCTATATCGATCTTCACGAATCTTCCTACGTGCAAGAGATCATCGATCGGCTGGCTGAAGAGAATGGAGTATTAGCCAAGCAGACGGAAAAACAGCTGAACAAGGAATTGGGAAAAAATTATGTGCAGGATGGCAAATACGAGGAGGCTTGTGAATGCTTTGAGCGCGCCCAACTGAGCAAGCGAAAACAGTTCAATATTTTTAAAACTCAAGCGCAAATCGCTATCAAGCAAGGCATAGCACCCGCTATGGCCTATCGGCTCATCCAAATCAGTCTACAGATTCTCAAGGAAGCCGGAGATGACACCTCCTTCTTTCGGCAAGTGCTCGACCATCGCATCGTCTCTCTTTTGTGCAAAGTGGGGCAAAAGAAAGAAGCGAAGGCGCTATTAGATCAGGCGGTTCAAGTCTTTCGACAGTTATACCCCGAGGATAAAGATTTTTTTCTACGCACTGATCAAAAAAAATGTGTTTCTGTTTCTTTATAAAACGGGAGATTTAGATGCGGTGCTCGACTTATACAAACAGATGCCTAAAGGTTTTGTGCCCGACCAAAAAGGCGCAGAGAAAGCGAATGAACAGCTAGAGAAAATCATAAAAAAATCGACAAGACGGCTGATGACGACTGTGAAAACAGAACAGTCCTCTGTCGACTGCATGTACCTTGCAGGAGAAGTCCTCTTTGGAATGAGTATGCTTTGGGGAGACCAAACGCAAAGGGATGCTTTAGCTTGGATACAGCATAAATTGAAAAGAGAATCTCCTCATGTCCATCCTTCTCATGAAGCCTTTTTGCGGGGGATCAAACAACTCACCAAAGAGTTGAGAAAAGCCTCTAGCAATCAGGGCCGCTGCATCTCTATGCAGGAAGTGGGGCCTTTACTCCAAAAAGCAGTCAAATGCTGCTCTCTAAAACAGCGTGGGCTGATCCTTTTACAAGAGGGGAATTGGGAAAAAGCGCTAGATTGCTTCACACAAGCCACCGTAAGCAAGAAGCACCAGGCAATTCTCTTTCTCAACGAAGCGAAAAAGTGCCGTTCGACGGAATCGGTTTGTATAGCAAAAAAGCGTCAGCTTTTAGAGATAGCGCTCGAGCTTTTACGCACAGATCGCCCCGAGGATCCTTTCTTCTTTTTCGAGCAGTTATTCAAACACGTCACTATTTTCCCTTCCCTTTATAAGATAGGAGAAAAAGCAAGAGCAGAGGATCTATTAGAGAGAGCAATCGCAAGCTTGAGGCAACAGCATTTAGAAACGAGCGCTTTTTTTAATGCGCTTTTGAAAAGACAAGTCTTTGCGACCCTTTGCAAAATAGGAAATAGCGAAAGGGCTCTCGATCTCTACCGCGAAACACCGGTATCCGCTGGTTTTCAGCCGAGCAAAGAGGTTGTAAAGGCACACAATGAAAAGTTAATGAAGATCATCCGAAAATGGATGAAGGATGCCGATAGAAAAATACAAAGAAGGGAAGAGCTTTTTGTCGACGCTTTCTTTGAAAAGATCTTCGGAATGGTCGACATGCTGATCGGAAAGAAGGCGCGGAGCAAGATGACCACAGAGATCTTGAAATCTCAACATCGATCGATCCAGCAGCGCCTTGAGTTCTTCTTAAATAAACCGTGAGTTTAGGCGTTCTTCGTTGTACTTTGTAAAGAGCGCTCTTGCTTTTTGAACGGTGCTGGCATTGACTAATTCTGTAACTCGCTCCACGTTCCATTTGTATAGGAGGACCATCTTGCCTCCGCCTTCTGCTTGAAACTCTTCAAAGGAAAGGATTTTGTCTTCAAAGGGTTTGGCATCAGCAACTACCTGGCTCAGTTTTTGAGCCGTTGGAACGGTGTACTGGTGTAAGGGGAAAATGGGTTTGACGTTGCATTCTTCGAATAAGTCAGCCTCTATCTCTGCGTGGGTCAGTCCAGCAGCAGGCAGTCCTAAAGCGGCAAATCTTTTTGATTCCGTCGTAACATTGGTGCAGATGGCGTTGTAACCTGTGCATAGTCCCATCGGGTTTTTAGATGAATAACTACTCGCATTGTAGATATAGACCTGATCGCCTAGGCCGATTTCAGAGGGGTCTGGATTTTCTTTTGCGATCCGGCATCTCAAAAGGTTCAGTGGATTAACGCAAAAGTAAGTGTCGATGATTAAGCGCGTTTTTGATGCGGCAGCAAAGAGGCTATCGGTTTTAGGCCCCAAGACAGATAGCAGTGCTGCGTACTGGGCGATTTGACAGACCTCTCCACAACCCACTGCACTTATGCCCTCTTTCGCAGCTGTAATCGCTGCGCTTGGCGCAACCCCTGCCTTTAAGAGAAAGGATTGTTTCACGTAGTTAGAATAAGAACCTGCTTCTCGACATTTCTCTGCGGGAAGCATTTCGAAATGTTTGTGAGAGAGATAAGAATGGTAAAAATAGTCTCTATCTTTGAACCACTTTAGACGTGCTGGAGCAGAGGGATCGCTCGATTGACTTAATAAATCGTAATAGTCACGAGGATAGAATACCCCTTTTGCTAAAGATTGTTGTGCTGTTCTGCGCACATTCTCGCTCACGATCTCTGTCATTGCCTGCACGGTGGCGCTGTTCAGACGCGCTGCGATCTCTGCGGTTGAAAAGAGGCCTGTTGGGGAACTGGTTGCAGAATCTAATTCCAAAGACATAATAAACACCCGCTTTAAATTAAAGTTTCATTTAATTTTAACATTAAACGCCGTTATTTACAATAAAAATTAAATGAAAATTAGCACAGAAACAAGATCTGGGGCGAAAACCAGTTGCTATGAAAATTTAAGTAATATAAGCTAAATTAAATTTTCACTACTCGTTCGCGCTCTGGCTCAATCTGCTCAAGCGACCGACCCCCCCAAAAAAACCACATTTAAGGAGGACAAAAAAATGCATCGTATCCATTCAGAAAGTCAGTGCTTCGCTTCAGATAATATCATGTATCAGTTTTGTCACTTTTCGGCGCTACGCGAGCAAAAAGCACTCGCTTGCATTAACCAAAGATGCCAAGAGATCGTCATAAAATGGAGAGAAGACGAAGAGGCTATCCGGAGGGAAAAAGGGGTGATTTGCCTTCTGCCTTATGCCCTTCCCGCTTCTTGGGAAACGCTCTCTTGCGTATCGAGATCCTGCCATACACACGTCCTAGGGATGCTCTGGGAAAAAAAGAAGCCGACCATCCTCCCCCTTTTTTCTACAGTGGAGCGCCTCGCCTACTTCATCAATAGCAAACGTTGCCCAGAACAAAAGAGGGAAATGGAAGAGTTATTGCAAAATTTAAAAGAACTAGGGGCGAGATCGATTCACCAAATTCTCTCCTATGAAATAGAAAACAAGGAGAAAATTGTAAAAATTCTCTTAACGATAGAAGATTCAGAAATGAAAATTCTAAAAAGTAAATTTCTTAGGGAAGCACCGTTGCGAGATTCTCCTCGAAACCCGACAATTGCGCTCAGAAAAACCATGACACCCTTGTTCAATGACATCCTGACCATGCGGCAATTATTTCAAGAGAGAGGCTCTTATATAGCGGGAATAGAGAAGGTGGAGCACTTTTTTAAAATGGGTCACCTAAAACCTGCTACCGCACTGGCCCATTGGATCGATCCAAAAAAAGCGGAAGATCTCCTCTCCCTTCATATTTTGAACTCTTTGGAAGAGCGGATCGAAAGTCACGGTCTAAGATCTCTCATCGAGATCTGTCGGCAAATAGAGACAGCGGCGCTTAAAAATGACTTACTTTACCGGTTGTTCGATAAATGTATCGAAAGTGGGTATCTGGGAGTAATCCGCTCTCATGTTCACCTCTTAGAAATCGATGCCTACAAAAAAGCAATTTCCTCTTGTCTTGCTGCTGCCTACCTGGAAGAAGATGAGATCAGAGAGGCAGTAGAGACGCTCCATCGCTTCGGCTACCCTCTCATCCGTATGTTTAATCCCGATTCGCCGCATATCGAAAAAACCCATCACCCTTCCGATTCTGCATCTCCTTATATTCTCTGCGATCTCGTAAAAAGGGTAGAGGAAAGAGAGGAGAGAGCAAGCGTCTTTTCTTTGATTCTGGAGTACCATAAAGAGAATCAAGGTCTTTTGACGCATAAGCTGGTGAACCTCTTGTCTAAATGGAAGCTCAAATCTAGTGAACTGGAAATCGTTAAAACCATCGCTTTATCGATTCCTGAAAAGACGATCTTAGCAAAGACGCTCCTCCTTGTTTCAAAAATTTATTACAAAAAACAACGATACAAAGAAGCAGATGCACTCATCCAAAGTGCTTTAAGCACAGCTCAAGAGGCAAGCACTCTCGAACATTCCCATCGCATTCTCATTCAGCATCTGCGAGCTGCTGAGAAAGAGATTCAAAAGAAACTCTCTTGATCTTAAGGAACCCCTCCTATAACCTAGGGGGGGCGTGTTCTTCGCATAGCATTAAGGATCCATGGCAGAAAAAACAGAAAAGGCGACCCCAAAGAAATTGCGCGATGCGCGCAAAAAAGGACAAGTCGCCAAATCACAAGACTTCCCCTCAGCGTTTACCTTTGTGGTATCGGTCGCGACGACCCTTATCCTGGCGGGTTATCTATATCAGGTGTTAGCGAGTTACATCATTGCGACGTTTCGCCTCTCCGGCTCCCACAATGACTTGCAGAATCAAGTGACTGGGGTTCTCGTGCAGGCGGTACAAATCATTTTTAATACGAGCATGCCCATCCTGGTCATCACCTCTTGTGTCGGGGTGCTGACGAACTTTTTGATCATCGGCCCCCTGTTTTCTCTCGAATCGATGAAGCCAGATCTGAAGCGATTGAATCCAGTGACGAACATTAAAAATCTCTTTAAGTTTAAAACCCTCTTCGAGCTCTTAAAATCCCTCTTTAAGATCACCGGGGCTGTGATCTTGATCTACTCCGTCGTTTGGACCAGCATCCCTGAGATCGTCTCCTCAGCGGCGCTCCCCATGGTAGGCTGCCTCATGATCTTCTCCGACTTTTTATTAAAAGTGATCATTCGAGTGGGTATTTTCTTTTTAGCGATCGCGATTTTCGATCTCATCTTTCAAAAGCGCAATTTCGCAAAAGAGATGAAGATGGAAAAATTTGAGGTCAAACAGGAATTTAAGGATACGGAGGGGGATCCTCACATTAAGGGAAAACGGCGCCAGGCCGCCCAGGAAATCGCCTATCAAGAAGGGCCGTCCTCCGTTAAAAGAGCCAAGGCGATCATCACGAATCCCATCCACATCGCCATCGCCGTCGAGTATGAATCGGAAACAGAACCAGCGCCCAGGATCGTCACTATGGGGCAAGGGATCATGGCCGATCTTATTATAAAAACGGCTTTAGAATATGGAATTCCGATTATGAGAAATGTGACTTTAGCACAAACCCTTTTTCAAAAAGGGAAAATCAGCGAATATATCCCTGAGGAGACCTATCAAGCCGTCGCGGAGATTCTGCGCTGGCTGGAAGGAATCGAAACGTTTGAGACCGCTGGGGCGGAATTATTTAAATGAAAAATTACATAGTAAGAACAGTGCGCTTTCTCGGTGGACCCAAAACGCTCTCTTTTATCACCTCTTCAAGCGATGTCGTCTTAGCTTTATTCATCATCGTCTTGATCATGATGATCATCATTCCCGTTTCACCGACGATTTTGGACAACCTCATCGCGATCAATATGACCATCTCGATCGGACTCTTAATGGTCTCTCTCTACATTCCGAAGGCAGTCCACCTATCGATGTTTCCTTCTCTGCTTTTGATCACGACGCTCTTTCGCCTCGGGATAGAAATTTCTGCGACGCGGCAAATCCTGCTCCACGCTTACGCAGGGCATATCATCCAGGCCTTCGGAGGTTATGTCGTCGGGGGTAACTTCGTCGTCGGAGGGATCATCTTCTTAATCATCACGATTGTCCAGTTCATCGTAGTCACAAAGGGTGCGGAGCGGGTCGCTGAAGTCGCCGCGCGCTTTACATTGGATGCGATGCCTGGAAAACAGATGAGTATCGATGCCGATATGCGCAGTGGGGTCATCGATGCCACTCAGGCGCGCGACTTACGCCTTGCCCTGACAAAAGAGAGCCAACTCTATGGAGCCATGGACGGTGCGATGAAATTCGTCAAGGGAGACGTCATCGCGGGGATCATCATCGCCGTCATCAACATCATCGGGGGTTTGATCATCGGGGTGGCCATGCACAATATGACCGCCCTCCAAGCAGCTAAGACTTATACCATTCTTTCAATCGGGGGTGGTCTGATTGCCCAGATCCCTTCTCTTTTGGTCTCTTTGACAGCGGGTATCGTGACGACGCGTGTCTCCTCTGAAAAGAAGGATTCCCACCTCGGATCGGAAATTTCAGAGCAGTTGCTCGGTCAGCCAAAAGCGATCATGATGGCCGCCGGCGTCGTCTTCTTGATGGCGTGGATCAAGGGCTTTCCAACGATCATCTTCCTCTGCATTTCCTTTGTCCTGATGCTCGTCGGTTTTACCGTTTGGTACAATGGGAAAAAAGCGACGGCAAAGACACAAGCAGGGCTGACATCGGGTCGGATGGAGACAGATGTGGCTGGCCATTCGGTGATCCGCGGCGGCGTCGATGAATATGCACTAACCCTTCCCGTCATCCTCGAAGTCGGTAAAACCCTCTCCCTAGCGGTCCGGAAGGAAAAACAGGGAGCGACGTTCATCGATGATATGATCCCTAAGATGCGCCATGCCCTTTACCAAGATCTCGGCGTCCGGTTCCCCGGCGTCCACGTCCGGACCGAGTCCCCTATTCTCGAAGCAGATGAGTACTCGATCTACCTCAATGAGGTGCCCATCGTCCGCGGCAAAGTCGTCGAAAATGCGATCTTGACGACAGAATCTCCTGAGACGCTGCGGCGCTACAATGTCCCCTTCACGACGACGAAGAACAACATTGGCCAGCCTTCGATGTGGGTCGATGCCAAGTACCAAGAGATCTTGCAAAAGGCGGGAATCAAGTTTTGGAAGCCTTTAGATGTGATGATCCTCCACCTCTCTTATTTCTACCGCCAACACGCAGCTGATTTCATCGGGATTCAAGAGATCCGAGGCATTCTGGAATTCATCGAAAAGTCGTTCCCCGATCTCGTCAAAGAGGTCACACGTCTCGTCCCCTTGCAAAAGCTCACAGAGATCTTTAAGCGCCTGGTCCAGGAGCAGATTTCGATCAAAGACTTGCGCACGATCTTAGAATCGTTAAGCGAATATGCACAGACAGAAAAAGATACGGTTCTTTTAACAGAGTACGTCCGCTCTTCTTTAAAACGCTACATCAGTTACAAATACTCCCAAGGCCAGTCGATCCTCTCCGTCTACCTGCTCGATCCAGAGATCGAAGATATGGTCAGAGGAGCGATCAAACAGACCTCGATGGGATCGTATCTCGCTTTGGATCCCGATGCCGTTCAGATGATTTTGCACGCGATGCGCCAGACGATTGTTCAGACACCCGTCGGCGGACAACCCCCTGTTCTGCTCACAGCGATCGACGTCCGCCGTTTTGTGCGCAAGTTGATCGAAGGGGAATACCCCGATATGGCCGTTTTATCCTATCAGGAGATCGTCCCCGAAATCCGCATCCAACCTTTAGGACGCGTCCAACTCTCTTAAGGATCTTGTTGTATAAATGGTTGAGTTTCACCACAGAGATGAAAAACCACAGAGAGGAAATTTTTATATATGAATTTTTTCTCTGTGGTTTTCCATCTCTGTGGTAAGACTACTTGATAAAGGGGTGGTGATCTGATGTCTGAGCATTCTAGAATTCCTCCGATCCAGATGGAGACGGCGAAGGCCCGTCAGGCTGCGATGGAGCGTTCGATGATGAAGATGATGATCACTCAGGAAGTGAGCCAAGAAGGCTTTCAGGACTGGATCGATTCAGGGGTCTTCAATCCCACCTTGATGTCTCGCCGTTTTGAATCTCTAGAATCGAAGCGACGCCGCTCGAACAAAGAAGAAGAGGCGGAAAAAGCGGAGAAGAAGCAGAAAGAAGTCACACAAGTCGAAAGAATCGAAAAAACTGCGCAGGAGTTCCAAAGACAGAATAAAGAATTCCAAATTCAATCCCTTTTGATCTTGAGAGAGCGGATCAACCTCATGGATACAAAAGAGGAGATCCTGCGCAAAGTTCTGGAAATGTATCCCGACTACTCGCTTGCAGACGAGGCGCTCGATTTCCTTCTACAGACATCAGACGGAGAGCTGGCAGAGAAGGTCCGTCAGGCCAGAGCCGATCTCAATAAGACCTATGGAAGGGAAGTCAAAGCAGGGAAAAACATCGCCGAACAAGCGCGCGAGTTTTCTGAGAAGGGACTTGGGACTCCGACAGGGCTGCGCGATCTCTACCGAGAAGTGACGGGAAATCCACGCGATCCCAACACTCTCTTCAATGAGCTCACCCTCCAATTTACCTATGAAGACATGAAGACAGTGATCGAGTTTCTCCTTCATTCCCTCGGGGGTGATCTCAAATCAAAAGGACCTTCGATTGACCGGGGCGAACTCCACCGACTCCTCTCTGAAACGCGCAAACTTCAGAGCATTTTAGCCCTTTTTGTTTTTTTCAAGTCGCGGATGAAACTGATCCAATCAGCCTTCCAGCGCAGTGACCTCACTCTTCCAGTCGTCGTCACTTTCGAGCTCATGGCCAAACAATTCATGCGCATGGTCCAAGAGCGCTACCCCTCTGCGGATAAAATCATCCAGCTCGCCGTCCCGTTAAACATCCCTGAGGATGTCCTTGCGCAAATCATCCTCTTCACACAGATGCGCGATGCAATCCGTCAGACAGCTCCTCGGCTATTCAAATCAGAACAACAAAAACAAGATCTACTCACCGCCTTTATCGATGCGATCGAAGAGCTCGATGAAAGTCTTGAGGAAGAAGAGGAAGAGTAGGACACTATGGAACGCTTTGCAACGCTTTTGGAAGAACTCGGCATAGAATTAGAGACGACGCTCCATCCCGATGTCAAAGGAGCGTGTCTTCTCGTCATCGATGAGAAAAGGCGCGTGCAACTCGAATGCCATCCCCAAAGAGATCGCCTGCTCATGGCGACATTTGTCTGTGAGACTCCAGCGGGAAGGTACCGAGAAAACATCTTAAAAGACGCACTGAAAGCCAATGCCCCTTTTCCTATCAATGGGAGCTTTGCCTATTCCGATCGCAATAACCAACTCGTCCTCTTTTCGTTCGTTCCCTTAGCGGGATTGACCGGGGCAAAACTAGCTCCTCTTTTAAGCGCATTTGCCGAAAAGGCCAATCAATGGGCAGCCGCGGTAAATTCGGGAACTACCGCAGATTTGACCCCGAAATCGACAAAGAGAAGCGACTCGCTATTTAATTTAAAACCTTAAAAATTGTGGAAAACCTTAAAAATAATCTCCTTGAGACACCCTCTGCCGCAGCTTGGAAAAAAATCGGGATACGGCCCCACCATGGGATCAACCTTCCCCTTTCCGCCTTGCACAGTAAAAACAGCTGTGGAATCGGCGAGTTTTTAGATCTTCTGCCCTTAATCGATTGGTGTGCAGAACTTAAGGTAGATGTGATTCAGCTTTTGCCCCTCAATCAATCGGGGCTAGATCCCAGTCCTTACATGCCCATTTCCTCCTGCGCACTCCACTTCGCCTACCTCTCTCTGCACGCTCTCC
This sequence comes from uncultured Verrucomicrobiae bacterium, assembly GCA_963818965.1. Taxonomy (GTDB): domain Bacteria; phylum Chlamydiota; class Chlamydiia; order Chlamydiales; family Rhabdochlamydiaceae; genus JAZJZV01. Next base: position 221,947 of record CAWFUG010000011.1, read on the forward strand.
CTGGAACCCAACAGACACTAGAGCACATGCGCGCGCTTAACCAGACAGATCTCGTCTGCTATGCAGAAGTCGTCCGTCAAAAGCGGGACTGGCTTCTCGATTACGTAGGCCGTATGGGGGAACAAATTGCGAACCATCCCGATTATCAAGCCTTTACCCAAACTCAGGCTCATTGGTTAAAACCCTACACACTCTTTCAAGCGCTCTCTAACCATTTCCAAACAGCCGATTGGAAACGGTGGCCTCCCGAATTTCAAACACCGCTTCCTAATCCAGAGGAGCTCTATACGCAGCATCAAAAAGAGATCTTCTTCCATTCGATCCTCCAGTTCCTATGCTACTCTCAACTCAAAGAAGTCAAAGCCTATGCGCATCAAAAAAACGTCTTTCTCATGGGTGATATCCCTATCCTCGTCAATAAAGACAGCGCCGACGTGTGGGATACTCCCGAGTATTTCGACCTAAATCTCGCAGCAGGTGCGCCTCCCGATGTCTATGAAAAAGAGGGACAATATTGGGGATTTCCCCTCTTCCGATGGGATGTGTTACGCAAAAACGACTATGACTTTTGGAAGAGACGGCTCGCTTACGCGGAAAACTTCTTCGACATCTTCCGGATCGACCACATCGTAGGTTTTTTTCGCGTTTGGGGGATCCCCTTAGGCGAAAAACCGAAAAATGGGCACTTTATCCCAGAGGCTGAGGCAAAATGGGAACCACAAGGGCGGGAATTACTCTCGATGATCCTCTCTTCTACTAAAATGCTCGCCATCGGAGAAGATCTCGGTACGGTTTTGGGTTTCATGCGCGAGACGATGAGCGCGCTTGGCATCTGCGGCACCAAGATCATGCGTTGGGAGCGACAGTGGAGTACAAAAACACACCCCTTCCTAAAACCAGAAGAATACCCTTTGTTAGGCCTCACCTCCGTCTCGACCCACGATTCCCCTACCCTCTCCCTCTGGTGGACACAGTACCCCAAAGAAGCAAAGGCCTATGCTCATGAAAAGGGATGGATCTATGAAAAAGAGCTTACCCTCAAACAGAGAAAAGAGATCCTCTACGATAGTCACCATACGAAAAGCCTCTTTCACATCAATCTCCTCCAAGAATACCTCGCCCTCTTTCCCGAACTCATCCACGACACTCCAGAAAGAGAGAGGATCAATATCCCCGGCACTTTTCTCCCTTCCAACTGGGTCTATCGCTTCAAACCCAGTGTCGAAGAGATCGTCTCCCATCGCAGCCTATTCTCCTCTATCGAAACCATCCTCCACTCTTCTGAAGGTGCCCCATGAAAATCAGGAAACTCGGGAAATTCCTTTCCCTTCTCCTTCTCCTCACTACACCCCTCTCGCCCGCCTTTGCCGCGAAAAAAAAAACAATGCCCTCGTCTCAAGTCGAAGAATTATCCGCCCTCAAATCCCTCTACCATAGCTTAGATCCCCTCTCCATCTCCCAACAGTTAGCATTCTATGAGCTCTATCCTGAAAGCAAGGAGGGGAAATTAGCTCTGCATCGAGCTTGGGAACTCTTGAGCTCAGGTGCAGTTGACGACAGAGAAATCGATACGCCTATTCCTAAGCTCGAACTGCAAAGCATGGTCCCCTTAATTACCCGCCAATCGTTCGATCCTCCCATCAAGCTCACAGAAGAGCAACTGAGCTTAGTTGAAAAAATCGCAGAGCGGTTACACAACCGCCGCCTCAAAGGATACGCGGCGTGGACGCGAGAAGCCGTGCTGGATCTCCCCTCAGAAGAAATCGATCTCTCCCGAGGTCTACTTCTTTTTCAATTCGATACAGACAGTCCTCATACAGAAGAAATCCGCCATTATGAAGCACTATTGGATCTCATGGCTCTTCAAATCAGAGCCCGTCTTCCGCAAGTTCCAAGCGATGAAGACAAAATTCGGGAGATCAATCGGTTTATCTTTCACGAGATGCAATTCCGCTTTCCTCCCCACTCTCTTTACGCAAACGACATCGATCTCTACACCTTTCTCCCCTCGGTTATCGATAACAGACAAGGGGTCTGCTTGGGCGTCTCGATCCTCTACCTCTCGTTAGCACAGCGTTTGGATTTACCATTAGAAATCATCACACCTCCTGGCCACATCTATCTGCGCTACCACAACGGGACTACCTTGATCAACATCGAGACGACAGCGCGTGGGATTAATCCCCCCTCTGAGACCTACCTCGGGATCAATACACGCAAACTTCAAGAGCGCACTTTTAAAGAAGTGATCGGCTTTGCCTTCATGAACCAAGCGAGCGTGTTCTGGGCCAAACAAGAATATCCCACTGTCGTCTCTCTTTATGAAAAAGCCATCCTTTTTCTCCCCGAAGATCCCCTCCTAAAGATGCTCTTGGGATTCAACTACCTCTTCACCGGACAAAATAGTAAAGCCCACCAAATGCTCCGAGAGATCCGCGATCTGACATTCGACGAAGCTGTCTCCAAAGAGACGATGGCGGAAGACTATTTAAATGCAAAAATCGATAGCAATGGACTTAAAGCAGTTTTTCTCTCTGTCGATGAAACGAGAGAATCGATCGTTGCAAAACAAAAAGAATTGCAAGGCATTTTGAAAAAACACCCCCATTTTCGCGCAGGACTTCTCCAACTCGCGACGACATGGCTTCAGCTAGGAAGACAGAATGAAGCACGGGAAGTGCTCCAACGCTACCAAAAAATCGACCAGACGAACGCGATCATCGAATACTACCTGGCCGTCCTCTCTCTCATGCGCTACGACCACAACCTCGCGTGGAATTACCTCAAACAAGCAGAGCACTTAACGGCTGCACGTGGCCACTCTCCCAAAGTTCTCTCCTCTTTGCGCGAAAGCTTGCGCAGAGTATCTCCCGAACCTTAAAAGTCTGTCTATACCCCTTCCACCTCAATCGTAACCACAAGCAAACCGATTAAAAGCTTCGAATTTGGCCAGCGCGAAAACTCCCCATCATTCCATTCTGAATATACGCAATCTCACCACAGAGATGGAAAACCACAGAGAGGAAATTCATATTAAAAAATTCCCTCTCTGTGGTTTTCCATCTCTGTGGTGAGATTCAACTATTTATGCAACAACGCCGACAGACTCTGAACCTTTTAAAAAAATACTTGCGCATAAAGGCAAATATTTTATCATGCAGACAGGAAACCTAAATCTTTCAAAGAGGTCGTATGAAGAAATATAGTCTGATGTGTCTACCGATCGTCTGCGCGGCAATGCTGCCTCTTAGCGCAGATGTCGCAAGAACAAATCAACATCCATCTAAGCAAAATATGCAAAATCGCTCGATGGGCAGCAACGAAATTACGCCGCCAGCCCCTCCCCTCGTCAAACACTGTGCAGATCCATTTCTGTCGGCTGAGTACATCTATTGGAGAACGAACCAGCAAGGCCTCGATTACGCCGTTTCTGGAATCGCACTGAATGCAGGAAGCTCAGAGCGAAAGGGAAGGGTCTATTCTCCTCGCATGGAGTACAGCTCTGGTTTTAAAGTCGGATTCGGCTTGAAGTTCAGACACGACAGCTGGGATTTATACGCAAACTACACATGGCTGCGCCCAGAAAGTAAAAAAAGCTCGACTACGCAACGCGATGGACAAGATCTCCAAGCTACTTGGCGCGATGGCTTTAATATTTTCGGGGGAGGAATCCTCGCTGAAGTAGCGAAAGCATCTAGCTCTTGGAATATGGAATTCAACGCCTTGGATCTAGAATTGGGACGCAATTATTTCATCAGCCGTCGCCTGACCTTGAGACCCTTCTTCGGCTTGAAATTCGCTTGGATCGATCAAGACATAAAGGTCCATTATAAAAACGTAATCGCATTCAATAACGAATATAGATATAAATTAGACCAAGACCAGTTTGGCGTCGGTATCCGTACCGGTTTGAACACTGCTTGGTTCATGTGGAATAAGTGGAGCATCTACGGAAACTTCGCTATTTCCGCTCTCTATAACGATTTTGACAACCATCAAAAAATGACCTATCAGGATCCTGGTATTAAGTTCGATCACATGAATTTCAAACGGGATACACACCGCGTATCTCCTGTTCTAGAACTCGGTTTAGGGCTGCGCTTTGAAACCGACTTCTATGAAGACAACTACCAGTTCCTCCTTCAAGCGGGTTGGGAAGAGCAAGTTTGGTTTGATCAGAACCAATTCTTCAACCTCCAAGATAATACAGAAGGTAACATGTCTCTGGAAGGATTGACAATCAAAGCTAGCTTTAGCTTCTAAGTCGTTTCCTTAGCAAATCCAAGAGCCGCTCATCTGTTTTTGAGCGGCTCTTTATATACAGAGTTTTATATGAAAAATCGTTGGATTCCAAGCTTACTAACAGTGTGTGTCATTTCTCTCTCTTCTCTACAAGCCACGATTATCTTAGATGAAGTGATGTCGCAAGATGAGCAAAAAAAGACAGGGATCGACCGACTCTCTCGCCATCAAAAATTGGCTTTCGAAGCTTGGTTAAACCAAACATTCATCCTAAAAACAGAAGCAGAAAAATCAGAATCTTCCCCCCTCTCTCTCTCGATTAATATCGATCACGGCCACAAGCTCCAATTATCAGACAATTCGATCTGGGAAATCGACCCCGCCGATAAAAACACGGCTGCTGGTTGGATCACTCCCATTCCGGTCAAAATCGGCTCTAGCAAAAACTCCGCTTACCCCTACCTGCTCATCAACGCCACATCAGGTGTCAGCGTAAAAGCGCGCATTCCACAACACACTCCGCCTCCACCCCACCCCGTACCTGCTCCTCAGCCTTCTGGAACCATGACTCCGGCTCCTGAAGCTACTCCTCAATCCCCTGAATCGCAACCTGCCCAACCTGCAATGAAACCTTAAATTTCAGCGGCGGCTTTGACGCCGCTGAAATGCAAGTTATCGTATTAATTGACATATCCCCTTTCCTCGAGGTATGATTTGTACCCCAAAGAATGGAACGATCTGCTCTCATGAATTTTTCATCTCCGATCCTCAAACGCCTTCTCAAAATCATCCTTGTAGGAGCTGCCCTATTTGGACTCCATCTCTTCTGTGAGATAAAAACGGAAGGGTTTCGCTTTTATCAGCTCCTCTCCGATCTGCCCAATGATCCCCGTTGGGAAGTGCCCCCTTTATCGAAAGAAGAGCAAGACGCGATCTCGACCCGCCTTAATCAGACGTTTACTTACTTAGGCCATGGCGGCTGGTGCTATGCTTTTTTAGGAGAAGATAAAAAAACTGTCTTAAAGTTCTACAAGCACAGCCATCTCAGCCCGAAGGAAATGCTCCGCCATTTCCATTTTGAAAACCTCTTTCTCAAAGCCCCCTCTTGGACGGGAGAGACGGTCTTTTTTCAAGAGTTCAATTTCAAAAGCTGCATGCTCCTCTATACCCAAGCAAAAGAGCGGACCGGAATCCTCTATGTTCACCTCAATAAAACGGAGCACAAGCACCCAACCGTCACCCTGATCGACCCCATCGGCGTCCGCCATATTCTCGATCTCGATCAAACAGAATTCATCGTCCAAGAAAAAGCAGAACTCTTAACCCCCCATCTCGATCAATTGATGCGAGACAAAAAGCTCACTGAAGCCAAGGACTGCATCGACGAACTCTTTTCTTGTCTTCTCACATTCTACTCAAGGGGAATTCGGGACTTAGATCGCTCGATCCGAAAAAATTTCGGATTCGTCGGCCATAAAGCGATCTCTTTAGACCTCAGTTCCTTTGTTAACGACGAATCCCTAAAAGACCCCACCTCACATAAAACAGAAATCAGCCTCAAAACACACAGGATCGCCCGCTGGCTAAGAAAATACCACCCGGAACTACATGCCTACTATGAAGACCGTCTGCAGACACTCTAGAGGCCTTTTCTTGGCTCTTTTGCTCTTTTCGATTCTCCTAGTTCGAATGGATCGCCTATTCTTTAAAAGAGCCCATAGCTTCTGCTCCCATTTTATCCACAGCTCTTTTCCCAACGCAAACCTGTTTGCACTCCCTGCTCCAACAGAGGAGGAACTCAACCAACTCGATACCATTTTAAAGCAGAAGTTCCACTACCTCGCCAAGGGGACACATTGTTTCGCCTTCCTCTCTGAAGACCAAAATTACGTCATCAAACTCCATCGCTTCCCCTCTCACTTACGCCTCTTTCCCTGGCTAACCCACCCTTTCCGCTACCAATTCAATGAAAAACGAAAAAAAATCAAAGAATACAACATCCAAAGACTGCAGTATCACCTAACTAACTACAAAAACAGCTTTTTAGACCTCAAAGAAGAAACAGGACTGATTCTCGTTCACACGAATCGGACAAACACCCTAAAACAGTTCGTAACCCTCATCGATAAAACGGATGCAGAGCATCGCGTTTGCTTAGATGATACGACCTATATTCTACAAAAAAGGGCAGATCTCATCTATCCCACCTTGAATCGCCTCTATACAGAGAAAAAATTCGAAGAAGCTAAAAGTGTCATCTCAAGCATCATCCAACTCATCACAACCTGTTGTAAAAAGGGCTACATCGATGCAGACCCCGTCCTGAGAAAAAATTACGGGCTGATCGGGCTCAAAGCCATTCACATCGACATCGGCGATCTCATCCATCGCGAAGGAATACAAGAGCGAGACAACTACATTCCTCACGTAAAGGAGATGACCGAAAGTTTCCGCCAGCACATCGCAATCGAATATCCAGAACTCCTCTCCCACTATTACCAAGAGATCGCTTCGCTCTAGCGTATAGGTATAAAACTGCTTGCCAAATATTTCAGATGAAACGTAAACTTTTTCTCGAAGTTTTTCTCCTTAAAGAACGGACCGCTCATCGCAGCTTTTCCCTTTAAGCGAGGGTAATACTTTCAAAAACATCAACCTTAAGAGGTATCCCGCCATGGCCACTCCAATCCCATCTCCAAGCTCATCACTAAGCTCGTTACCAACAAATACTTCTAGTTCCCTTCACAAACAAACCCCTCCAGCATCGCTCCACTCATCTCAACACGCTACAGCTAAAACAACAACGGGTTTAGCCAAAAAGATCCCATTTACCCCAACAACAACAACTACTTCTAAGACTCCTGCTTCCTCTGATTTATCCAATTCTGTCAGATTGAACTGGAAGAATCTGTTCGTTGATGAAGACTCACCTGTACAAAGCACATCGAAAGCTGGTCATTCTAAACACACACAAAAATCGCACGAGAGCTCTACAAAGAGCAGCAAATTTATAAAAGAATCGGATAAAGCGAGCTCTAAATCCAAGGATAAAGAAACGAGCAAGATCTCTTCGAAATCTGGACGTACGCTCACATCGAGCTGGCTTGAAAGTTCTTCGGAAGAAGACGACGGATTATGGACATCCGCTCGATTCCAAAAGATACCTGAAGCGAGTCTCAAAATAAGTAAAAAAACGAGTTCAGAATCATCGGAAGCGTCTGAAGAAACCGATGAAACTTCCCTCCTGGACTTGCTTTCGCGAGATGGAAAAGCAGAACACTCTCTGGACAAGTTCTATGGCACTGATGAAGAGACCGATGCTCGCATAAAAAATACTCTTCAGCTGTCCTCTTTTGAGATCCGTTTAGACTTAACAGGGCGCCCTGACCTTTTTGATGAGCCTATTGAATTGCAGCTAACAGCTGGAGGACAGCTCCAACCAAATCTTCTTCAGCAACATCAAGACAGCTCAAAAGAACATCGCATCTTTCACCTTATAACAACAGGTGATATCGAGTTCCAACCGCTACTTCACGTTCAAAACCAAATTCAGAATCTAGAGACAAACGAATCTGGAATAGTCCCCTTCACTAAAGCTAAATACGTGAATATTCTTTACCTCACTCCAAAGGATGCAAGCGCTCCTTAAAAGTGAGCTATACTGCGCCCGGTTAGGAATTGCTAATTTGAGCTTTTGATCAGCCCCCGGGATTCCACGATCGAAAAGGGGGCCAGTATTGAGGAAATACAGGCCCCCTTTTCGATCGTGGAATCCCGGAGCTTATGTACCGCTCAAATTAGCAATTCCTGACCGGGCGCAGTATAGGGCCTTTGACAAAAGGCGCCAGCGCGTTCTACGCGCTGGCGCCTTTTTTATTCTTTCGGGAGAAAGTCTTTAAATTGAGATTGCAAAGAAGAAGGAACGACCTCTTCGATCGCTGATTTATCGTACATGAGGAAGTAAGTACACGCGATCATGATGCCAAAAGAGGGGCTAAAGAGAGCGACGAAAAGGGAAATACCGCACACGAGCGAGCGGCGCAAGGAGAGCCACGCGTGGTCTCTAAAGCGAGCAAAACGCTCCTTTCCCAACACAAACTGCAAAAGCACCCCACACAATAAACGCCCTAGCGCATAGAGCGCCCAAAAGAGATCTGCGAGCAGCAACAGGAAAAAAAAGAGACGCGCTGCCAGTGAAGAAAAAAACCGTCCCCGCCCTTCTGTGGATTCCCCCGGCGCCTCCGTTGCCCCATACTCTTTTGATTCCGCTTCTTTTAAAGCGCAAGGTACCTCACACTCATTTATCTCTTTTTCCACACTGGAAATATCGTAAATCGCCATACTATTTATTCTCTATTTCTTGCTATACCCAAGTGGACTCAAAAGTTGGGTATAGTCTCTATTTCTTGTGCTTGATCTTGTTAAATCCGTTTAACGCCGCAATCCGATACCCTTCGGCGAAGGTCGGATAGTTAAACACTTGATCGATAAAATAATCGATCCGCGCATTGAAACTCATCGCCACTTGTCCGATATGGATCACCTCTGTCGCCGCTCTTCCAATGATGTGAATGCCTAAGATTTCTAAAGTCTCCGCATGAAAGAGAATCTTAAACATCCCCGGATCATTTCCGATGATCTGATTGCGGGCGATCTCGTAGTAGTACGCTCTGCCGATCTCATAGCGAAAGCCAAGTTTCTTGAGCTGATTTTCAGTATACCCGCAGGAAGAAATTTCTGGAATCGTATAAATGCCGATCGGATACAATTCAGGAAAATGGTGCGTCTGTGCACCGAAGGCGTGGCGCGCGGCAAGTCTGCCCTGCTCCATACTCGTCGATGCCAATGCAGGCGCTCCAATCACATCTCCCGCTGCATAAATGTGAGGGACTGCCGTCTGAAACAAGGCATTCACAGGGATGTACCCAAATCGATCGAGAGAAATGCCCAGTGTTTCGATTTCAAGTCCATCGACATTCGCCTCTCTACCTAATGCGTAGAGCAACATCTCCGCTTCCACTTTTAATCCATCTTTAAGCGTCACCTCGACACCCTCTCCCGTCTTTCGGATCGTCTCTACTTCTCGATTTCCCAACACCTTTAATCCGATTGCATTGAGCGCTTTTTGCAAGTGCATTCCGATCTCTGTATCGAGAAGGGGTAAGAGATGTTCCCGTTTGTCGATGACAGTCACTTCAGTGCCTAAAGCGGCAAAAAAACTCGCATACTCAGAACCGATGATCCCGCCGCCTAAAACGATCAATGTCTTGGGAACGTGATCGATCGAAAGAAGGCGTGTCGAATCCAAAATCTTTTCATTGTCGAAAGGGACGTGAGTTGGATTGCGCGGTTTAGATCCCGTTGCGATCAAATAGAATTCTGCCGTAATCCGACAAAAAGGGCCCACTCCATCTAAAACTGAGATACACTTCCCATCCTCAAAACGCGCACTTCCCTTTAACAGGCGAATCCCATTCTTCTCAAACTGGCGCACCAACATCTTCCGCTGCTCTTCTAAGACAAAATTGAGCCGGTAGTTGAGATCATTGATCGACACAGCCCGTATCGCAGGATCCTGTCCATAGAAGTTTCGAGTATAGAAATCGGTTAGATCCAGGATCGCCTCCCTTAAGGATTTCGAAGGGATCGTCCCCGAATTGAGCGAAGCACCTCCCGGATAGGAATCTTTTTCGATGACGATTACACTCTTTCCCAATTTTGCAGCTTGAATCGCCGCCTTTTGACCCGCGGGTCCTGAACCGATCACGACAAAATCTGCATACAATTCTTCCACAGAGCTCACTCCCTAAACGCGCGCATTAAAATTTTAAATTACAGACACAAATATTGTTGTTCAATATGTTTTAAGCTGGTATGCTGCTGCCTTTATTACCTTTTAGGGAGAAGAAACACATGTCTAAGAAATGTCAAGTGACTGGCAAAGTCCCCGTCCGCGGCAAATCTTACGCGCTTCGCGGGATTGCAAAGAAAAAGAAAGGGATCGGCCTTAAAGTCACGGGAATCAAGCGCCGTCGCTTCCAACCTAACTTACAAAAAAAGCGCCTCTGGTTCGCTGAAGAGAATCGATTCATTTCGCTCAGAATCTCCACGAATGCCTTGCGCACCATCGACAAAGTAGGCCTGCCTACAATCGTCAGAGAGCTCCGTGCAAAGGGAGAGACCGTTTAAATTTCATGCCGTCTACCGATCCTGGATCTTCCGGCTCTCGTTAGGCGGCATTTTTCTTTTCTATCTCTGGCTCGTTTTTTTCACCCACACCACCCCGCTTCCTTCCACCAAAACCTCCCTTTTGCTCTATTCGAATCAGACAAGACAAGACCTCAAACACCTCTTCCTTCACGCCATTAAAAAGGCCAAGACCTCGCTCTTCCTAAGCGTCTATGGAATTACCGATCCTGACATCTTAAACCTGCTGCATAAAAAATCTCTAGAATCCCTCCCTGTTCATGTCGAGTTCGATCCCACAGCCTCTCTTTCTTTAGGACGCATGCCCTCCACCCTTCAGCTCTTTCCCATCCGATCGAAAGGGCTCATGCATCAAAAAATTTTGATCGTCGACGCAACGGACGTCTACCTCGGCTCTGCAAACCTCACCCCCTCCTCCTTGCGCCATCACGACAACCTGGTCGTTGGCCTCTACCATCCCCCCCTTGCCCAGTTTCTCAAGAACCCAGAAGGCGCCACCTCCTTCTCTTTTTCGATCGACACCTCTCCAGCAGAACTCTATCTCCTCCCCGATCCATACCATCTAGGACTAGAGCGCCTGCTTAAAACAGTGAACGACGCCAAGACCTCCATCCACATCGCCATGTTCACCCTGACCCATCCGAAGATTCAAGAAGCCCTTATCCAAGCCAAAAAACGAGGGGTCGACGTCCGCATCGCAATCGATTACTTCACAGCAAAAGGAGCCAGCCAAAAAGCGGTAGAACACCTGAGCCAAGCGCAAATCCCCCTCTTTTTTAGCCAAGGAAGGCAGCTCCTCCACCACAAATGGGCCTGGATCGATGGAGAACTCCTCGTCATGGGATCTGCCAACTGGACAAAATCTGCTTTCACAAAAAATCGAGATTTCTTACTCTTTCTTCCTCTATCAGACAAAAAGCATAAACGATTTTTAAATACTCTCTGGAAGATCATTGAAACGGAATGTAACAACCACTTATAAATAGATTATGGAAAACTTTTGGCCGCAGGTCCTCACCATCGCCGTCTCCCTCTTCTTACTGATGGACTCCATCGGCAATATCCCCATTTTCATCTCCGTTTTAAAAGATGTCCCGCGAAAGAGACAGCGAATCGTCATTTTAAGAGAGATGGTCATTGCCCTCTTCGTCATCATCCTCTTTGAATTTTTGGGAGACTACTTACTCGCGCTTTTGCATGTGACGATGCCGACCATCCTCATCTCTGGAGGTCTAATCCTTCTACTCATCGCGCTCAAGATGATCTTTCCCACGAAGCAAAATGCAGATACGGGTATCGCCTCAGACAAAGAACCGCTGATCGTCCCCCTCGCCATCCCCTTAATAGCAGGCCCCGCCGTTCTAGCCGCCGTAATGCTCTATTCTGGCCAGTACACAAATAATTGGATCCCCCTTACAGCAACAGCCATCGCTTGGACCCTCTCCACCATCATCCTCGTCAGCGCCGGCTTTTTTAAAAAATGGCTCGGCACGCGCGGTATCCTCGCCCTAGAGAGACTGATGGGATTGATCTTAACCCTTATCGCCATTGAGATGTTCCTAGATGGAATCGACCTCTTCCTCAAAGCCACCGCTTAAAAACATTAGACTCACCCTCTCCTACCACGGCAAGCCGTTCCAAGGCTGGCAAAAAGTAGGCGTAGGAAAGAGCATCGAAACGACGCTACAGAACGCCCTAGAGACCATCCTCCGCCACCCCGTCACCCTGCAAGCGGCGAGCCGCACTGATGCTGGCGTCCACGCCCGCGCGCAAATCGTCAACTTCTTCTCACCCAGTATCAATCTACAACGCTGTGTCTACAGCTTAAATCGCCTGTTGCAGAAAGAGATCTGCATCCATTCCGCAGAAGAAGCCCCCCTAGAATTCCATCCCACCCTTGATGCGAAAGGAAAAGAGTACCTCTACCAGATCTGCTACGGCCCCATTCAGCTCCCTTTCCTCCAAGAGACCTCCTGGCACTTCCCCTACCCCCTCGATCTCCTCCAAATGGAACAGGGCGCAGCACTTCTGCTCGGCACCCACGATTTTTCCGCCCTCTGCAATGCACGCGTGCTGTGGGACCGCACCCCGTTCTGCACCCTACAGTCGATCCAAATCACCCCTCTAGCCATCGATCGCCTCCAGATCGCCATCATCGGAGACCGCTTCCTCTACAAAATGATGCGCAACCTCGCCGGAACTCTCGCCTACATCGGCTGCGGCAAGCTCCAGAAAGACGCCCTTCCCAAAATCCTGGAGGGGAAAGACCGCGCTCTCGCTGGGATGACAGCTCCCGCGCACGGCCTCTGCCTCAACCGCGTCTTTTATGCGAATCTCCCTTAAGTTTTATCCGTATGCGGCCTAAAAAAATCGACAATCGAATCAGCTCCTTGCCCTTTTTAAGGTAGCGGCTTTGTTATGTAGATTTCTTTTTGCGTTGAGCAGAAGAGCGTTTTTTTTTGGCCGGTTTGATCGGCACAAGCTCATAGCGATAGGGGGGCTTTATTTCGACGATTTTCCCATTCCGGGAAAAGACAAGGGCTGTACCTGTCCGGATAGCCGTTTCGAAAGCTATTTGGAAACTCTGTTCATGAGCCTCTAAAATATATTTGCCTAAACCTTCACTCATGGGCTATTTCCTCCATTCTTTTCCAGATAGCTTCATCTAAAATATTCATAGATTTATTTTTAAGCTTTCCAGCAATCAATCTTTTTGAAGATTCTTCAGAATACCAGGAAAAAGCTTTTAGAAACTATACCCAAGTGGACTCAATCGTACCCAAGAAAACCGAATAAAAAGTTCTCAAATTTCGAATCAAAGGGAGGGGGTAATATTGAATTAATATTAACCCCCTCCCTTTGATTCGAAATTTGAGGCTTTTAATCGGTTTGCTTGTGGTTACGATTGAGGTGGAAGGGGTATAGAGCGATCGAGAGAATTTCAGGCAGACAATTTGACTTATATCTCTATGCTTTTTAAAATTATACCCCAGTCGGCCTCAAACTTGGAATTTGGCGGGAGCTTTCGCGCCGGCCAAATTCCAAGTTTGAGGCCGACTGGGGTATAAGTGCAACAATAGGAGCAAAATGATCTCACGCAATGACTTTTGTTGGTGTGGCAGCGGAAAAAAGTGGAAAAAGTGCCATTTCCCCGATGAGGGCCTCGATCAGGGCACGGCTCAAACCCCCTCCCTTCGCCAGCAGTACCTAAAAAAGTACGGCATCCGCATCAAGACGAAAGAAGAGATCGCGGGGATCCGACGCGCCTGCCTCCTCGCTGCTGAAATTCTCGATAAGACTGCCGCCATGGCCAAAGAGGGCGTGACGACTAATGCACTCAACGCCTTCGCCCACAACCTCCACATCGAAGCAGGTGCGATCCCCGGCTCCCTAGGCTACGGCAATCCCCCCTTCCCTAAGAGCATCTGCACTTCTCTCAACGAAGTCATCTGCCACGGCATTCCCAATGATATCCCCCTCAAAGAAGGGGATATCCTCAACATCGATGTCGCTCTAGAGCTCAAGGGCTACTTCGGCGACAACAGCCGCATGGTGATCATCGGAAACACCACAGAAGAGAAAAAACGAGTCGTTGAGGTCAGCTATCAGAGTCTCATGCGCTCGATCGCCATTCTAAAACCGGGACTCATGGTCTATGAAATCGGAGATCTGATCGAAGATTATGCCACAGCACACCACTGCTCCGTCGTCGATCAGTTCGTAGGCCATGGGGTCGGTCTGACCATGCATGAACCACCTCAAATCCCCCACCACCGCAACCAGCTCAAAATCCCCCTCGTCGTCGGGATGACCTTCACGATTGAGCCGATGATCAACGCGGGTGTCCGCTCAGGCTACATCGACCCAAAAGACCACTGGACCGTGCGCACGACAGACGGGAAACCCAGCGCCCAGTGGGAACACACTCTATTGATTACGGAGGAGGGAGCGGAGATTCTGACGCCGTGGCATTTGCATCTAAGTTAGAGCCTGTCTATTTTTTTGTTCCTGTAACCTTGTCGAGATAGATCCGAATGAGTGCAGATATTTTGATATAATTCATTGCGCCTTCTGGGTCAGTTGGTAAAACTTCTATAGTAGTAAGATCTATTTTTTCGCCTCCACTCTCCAGATAACCCTCTCCCGGAAGAAGACTCTTTTTGATGATAGATTGCATACTGCCCACAGGTTTGATATGCACCTCTTCTTTTTCAGGAAAAAATCTACTTGCAACAACACAAGGAAGGCTATGCAATAACATTGATAAACCTGCATATTTTTCCTCAAACACCCAATGAGGATTTCTGGAAACGCCTCGATTATGAAAGCTATTTTTGCCGGAAAAATTTGAGCCGACTGATATAAGGATATCACTATATGAATTGATAAAGTTTTTAAGAGTAAATCCTTCACCCGTCACGTCTTGACCCTGATCCAGAATAGAAAAATCACGATTTTTTGATATATAAACAACGTAGTTCAGTCCTTCTGCACTAGTACTCATATGATTGATGCCAACGGAATTTGCATTAAGAAGGTCGACTATCTTATTGTTTGTTTTATTTTTCAATCTTATCGCCTTTTCTGTTAACAAGACATACTCATCATTTGTAAAACCAGTAACATCTATTATTTCTTTATCATACTTAGGGTAATTAGCTTTCCCTGCAAGACTCACAAGACCACTAAGTACTCCTCTAGAATTTTGGTTGGCAATCCAACAGCTCATCCTTTTAAAGCGATTCCAATGGTTTGTGTTTTTTTTAGTTAATAACTCCATTCGAAGGAAAAGCGGCTCTTCATTTACATGAACCGTCGCTCCAAAAACACCTTCTCGTATAACATAAGGCATTGACTCTTCTATTGATCCCAACTGACAACTTCCTATGCTACTCATAAAAACCCCAAATCACATCGTTAAACAAACTTAATTTACATTATAAAGATGTATTAAAATAAAACCAAGTGAAAAGTAACTTTTACACAAAAAGATGTGAATTTATTTAAATACTAAATTATCTTGTAATAATGAAGCCGTTTTTGGAGATCTCTTCTACTATAGACTCCCACCACCATCCACGCAGAGAGTTTGCCCAGTGATGAATCCTGCATCCTCGGAAAGCAGAAACTCAATCGCAGCAGCCACTTCCTTGGGTTGTCCTACTCGACCCATGGGGATGTGTGTCAGCAGCTCCGTCTCCGCCTCACTACCAGCAGGGCGGATGGCGCGAAACATACTGGTTTCGATAGGACCAGGAGCTACTGCATTAACAGTAACACCGAATGGAGCCAATTCAAGAGCCCATACGCGTGTACAACCGATGAGAGCACTCTTCGCAGCTGCATAACTCGTCCGTCCTGGAACCCCAAAGATTGCCCTAGAGGCGAGATTGACTATGCGCCCCCACTTGCGCTCCTTCATCCTACCCACGAGACCCTGTGCCATTTGGACTGCAGTACGAACATTGATGTCATATAGAGTTTTCAAAGTATCGAGGTCAATAGAGCCTAAAGGTTGAGGTCCGCCAGCTCCTACATTATTCACTAGAGCATCCACAGGGTATCGATCGAGAAGTAACGCAATGACACGCTCTGTTTCCTTTTCACTGCTCAAATCACAAGGGAGGAATTGGCCGAGAAACACCTCTTCCGGTTCTGTGCGAGCAATTCCTATTACATGGTATCCCGCACTTGCCAGACGTTGGCTCGTAGCCAACCCAATCCCTTTTGAAGCTCCCGTAATGACAACCGTCTTCTTTTTCATATAACCTCTTATCTCTCAGCATATTTGTTGTCGATCCCTTGCTTTTCCATTTCTTTCTCCACTTGGAAAACGAAAATCTTCTTGGCTACGGTTTCTTCGATTTCCTCTGAGGTTCTCTCTCTTTCTCTCTAAGAAAATCATCAAAATTGGAGCCGATGTGTTTATTCTTTGTCATAATAAATTTTCCAATGCAGATGAGTTAACAGGTCTGTTTCTTCTGCCGTTAATTTATCAGGAGGGTTTTTTGCATATTGATCAAGAGCTTCTGCGATTGCTTCCAAAGAATATCCTTCCTTTTGTCCTAATTTGAAATGAGACCAGGCCCTTGCACCTAACTGATAAGCTTCTTGGTGTTTTAGCTTTTCATAACAAGCTCTTATTTCTGTTTCCCTATAGCATAATGTGGATATTTCCATCTCATTTAAATGAAATTCCGATGAGTTGTTTTGAGAAATAACTCGAATGAGTTCGACATCAACTTTCAGCGTTAAATTAGGAGCAACGTTACCAGATTCCCCATAAGCAAGGGCGGGATGAATATCAAATCAGCCTCTTTTCTCCAACTTTCATGCCTTTGAGAGCAGCTCTAAACCCTAGGATGCACTCTCTTAAATTGATAGTCGAATTTTCCTGTATCAAGATTTCTTCCGAAGGATTTGAAATGGTATACTTCAAATAGACAGTAGCATCCTCTGACTCTAGACTTTCGCCTTGTCCTTCATTTTTCGAGTAAAAATACAACTTATCAGGAACAATGCATGTTAAGTCATCTCTTTCAGTCAATGCTTGGAAGACTGCTTTCGTCTCAATTAAATTATCCAACGCCATAAGCTCTCTCTCAGCCTGTTGGACATCATTACGTAAACGATCCCATTCCTTATCGGAGAGTAGCGTATTTTCTAGATTCGAATGCATACATTCCTTGAACAAAATAACGCATCCATCGTTCCTCACAAGTAGGAATCCCCTGAAGAATCGAACGTACTATTAGGGAAGTCCAATCGATATTCTTTAATTCCCAGGCAGGCCCTGACAAAGTTTTTATGATCGCTAGCCTTTGCTTTATATTTTCTAAAAAATGCTGGAGCACCTATGCTAGGAGATCTTGAGAATAGAGTATTTAGTTGGACTTTTTTCTGCTCTCACGAATATCTATCTAAGAGCTTTTTTGTTTCAGGACCTCTCGGACACCCAAACCAAGGAAACCCAGGAATTGCTTTAGGAACAATATCCTTAGAAACAAGAGTTTCTTTCTCTAATTCATCCAGCTCATGACTTAATGAAATCAAAGGAATTTTCTCTGTTCTATAAAGCTTGTCTTCGAGAATTTCCTGATGACTTACATGCAAGGCATTTTGCGTGCCAAATCCTAAAATAATCCCAGTTAACACTTTATCATGCTTTAAAGAGGGTGAAAAGCCTCGATCGCAATTGGTCAAATCGCAAAGTACTCCTTGAGGGGTTGTTTTCGGGCCTAGGATATATTGAAATAAAGGCAAATTATCCCGCACAGATTTAACCACCTCGTCGCTGTTAACAACAGCGACTTCTTCCCAGCCATAACTAATGGGTTTATAAGATTGAATAAAGTATCGCTGTCGATTTTTTTTTAAAGGGATCTTTTCCCATACGCGAAGTCCTTCCCGAAGAACAATGATCCTTCTGTGAAGAATGCCCCCTACCATGAAAAGGTTTTCCTCAGAAGGAAGAATACCCTCTATACAAGCGGGCTTGCTTCCATATAATACAAAGCCCCCCTGTGACTCTTCTAAAAGAACACGAAAAAAAACGTCTAAAACGGCACGTTTAGAAACGTACTCTTGCTCTTCATCATGGGCCATCCCAGATAGAGGTAGCGAGATCGCGATCCATACAAGCAATCCCAAACATCGAAAGCGACTCATCATTATCCTCTAAAAAAAGGGCAACTCCTCTGATTACATCTCCCATCACCATGAGTGGATGGGTGACCATTAGGGCATTCTAAGAGAGTATAAGCACTATCCGGCTCGGAATGCATCGATTCTGCTGTTCTAGAGGAAGTTGCAATTGCATGAGAACTCTTTGGAATAGCGATAATTTTGTCTGCTTTGAGGTGGATTTCCCCATTTTCGCTGATATGGCAATACTGCTCTATATCACTATCCATCAGTTCCAAAAGAAACGTTGTGCTGTCTCCCTTTTCGTTTTGTCCCATTAAAACATATGTGTTTTCACTGGCATAGGATGTATAGCAAACAACAATGAAAAGAAAAAAAGGGATTCGTTTAATGAAGTTCATAAACACCTTCCTGACATTTTTTGGTAGGTTTTGACTCATCGGTTTATACCACAGGGTATAACCTGCTCGAATTTACCGTAGCACCGACGATTTCAGCAATAAAAATTTTTGTGCGTCATACCTCATAAACTTCTGCAATTTGGAAATCGCTTCCATCATAGACTACCACCACCATGAAATACCTCGCTCGTCAAAATTCTCTTCTATCTCAACCAAATGAACAAAGAAATCACGACCAAAGCTGATAGAAAACAGATTAGAGGTAGAAGACAAAAGAAAACCATTTTTCCATACCGCCTTTCCAGGGATCGTGCGCAGATAAAATAGAGGCTAAACGGCATGGAAAGCGGGACAGTTGTCACTAAGAGTATGCTCAGCAGAATCTCTACTCCAGGCAAATCAGCTGCCAATGCCGTACATCCCCCAAGGATGGGCAGATATACTAGAGCAGGAAGAAATAACACTACGTAGATACACATGAACAGGTTCCCAAAAAAATTGGCACCCCTCCAAACTGGTTCTGCACTAGTTTTAGTTGTCATGTTTTTGGCAGCCGGCAGGCTCAAGTTTATATTCCTGAATAATTTTCTTTAGAGTGTCCTGATAACAGGGCGCGAGGAATGCATGCTCCCAAGTGCCAGATCTGTTTTCATCTAGAATGGTGACATTCTGTGCTTTATCCAGAAGATCCCCGTAGTACTCTAACCTGCGTCGTCGGAACTCATCAATCGTACTGCGTACTTGGGTGGTCATCAAACGTTCAAAGTCTCTTCGTATCAAATACTCAATCACTTGCTCAACAGTACAACCGGCCTTTTTTCCTTCATGCAACTCTAGAAGAAATAGGGAAATCTCGTTGTTTGCACCTCTAGTAATAATATCAGCAACACTAAAATAATTATGGGAATCAGTATGTGCACGATCTGACAAAACCAGTGAAGCGCCACCAAGCGTGAACACCCTAATGCGTTGGCGCTCTGAATGAGAGTTTACTCAATCCCATATCTGCGATTAATGCACCTGGCTGTGTGCAATGACAACGATCGGGGGTTTAATTGAGGAGGAAGAGCGGTCGGACAGTTGAATAAGCATCTTAAAAAATTGAGCGCAAAATTTAACGGTTTCCGAATCGTACCCCGCCAACTGCATCCAGACATCAGCAAAACTACCTGGAGCGTCATTGGCTAAATAGAATACATGCTCTCCATTTGCCAGCTCTGAGATAAGATTTGCAGACGCCAATGATCTTTCAGGCTCGTTAAAGATCCCGTTAATGAATCCCCAAATGCATTGCCCTTCTCTTTCCGTTCCCACTTCCCTCACGGCATCTGCAAACTCTTTCTCAATTCCATATTCTTGTTGTTGAAAACGAATTTGGTCGCAGTGATGTCCCGGTCTGGATCGCAGGTAAGTTTCTCCGTTACTACGGTGGACTATTACAGCATCAAGCTGGTGATTTTCTACGCGCTGTATAGCTTGTAATTTGGTCAATAAATTTTCATAACCAGACAAATAGAATTCCACTTTTCGATGTGAGGAGTGGAATCTAGTTGTGATCTTTGGGAGCAGGGCAAAGGCATGTCTATTGTCTAGAGAAAAATGAGCAAGCTCTTGGATTCCTAGCAACAACCGAGCAAACTCTTCTGAGCGAAGAGATCTAGGTTTTGTCTGAGGGGCTAATTTGGTAATACCACATAGGCGATTCAAGTATTCCTCGGGATAAGCAGGCTGATAATATTTGGCGATTTCTATAAGGGGAGAATCAAAATACTTGGTTAAGATAATCCAGTTCCGAAGTGCTGCTTGCCCAACTAACGGATCCCGAAAAATAGCATATTGATGATGGCTCCCAATAGCGCGATATTCTGTACAATGCACACTGTGTGATAATAGGAGTCCAGGGTTATTCAATTTCGATGCAAGACTGCCCCCACGTGCCACATATTTGTTGTCGAAGATGTCGAAATAGAACACAATCTCATCATCGTATCGGTAAGCCTTTTTTAATATTTCCATTGGTACCTATGCATGTTGGAATAGAGAGTTTAGTTGGATCATGACATTTCTGTCTATCTGGACCGTGCGGACGACAGACGGGAAACCCAGCGCTTAATTGGGAACACACCTTATTGATTACGGAGGAGGGAGCGGAGATTCTGACGCCGTGGTGAGCCGGTCGAAAAGAGGGAAGAGACTCTCTTCGATTTTTTTCTTTGGTTTGCGCGGACGGACGACTTTTTTTGGTTCCGTGAGTCCCGAGATACATTCCTGAAGGCAAGAGATTTCTCTCTCTTTTTCCTTTAGTTCCTCTTCCATCGCCTTCAAGTGTCCGATGGCCTTGAGCTCCGTTTCGAGTTCATCGACATCTCTCGCCTCGATCTCTTTTTGCAACGCTAAAAAGGCAGATTCGATCTGGAAGAACTCCCGTCTCGTCTGGTCTAGGACCTGGGCTTTTTCGAGAAACTGCTGGTGGATCTGATGATACCTGTGCTGCCAGTAGGCGCTTTCTTCCCGCTCTTCTGGGGTCAGCTCTTCTTGTGGAACGACGTTATGGTGCTCTGCGGTCTGTTTTATAGCCAAGGCAGCGCACTTCGACTCCAACGCCCGCATTTCCGAGCGAAAAACCGCGTCTTCAGCGGCTAAGAGACGAGAAGCTTCGCGCTGTCCCAAAAGGGTCAACCACCCACTCATTCCAACTGCCGCTGAGAACAGCCAAAAGCGCCAAGAAATCGCATATGAAAAACTGATGGTTCCACAGAGAAGTGCTAAGAAAACTAAAGAGCAAATGAATCCTTTTCCCTCCCATCTTCGGATGACGATCGTCCCGAAAAAAGCGCTGAGCAGAATCAATGCCTCAAACGAGAACGCCTGAAAGAGCGAGAGCGTCGCAGCTGCCAGCAAAAACAAGGGACCGAGTTGGTACCAAAAGCTAATGCCGCGCTCTTCCCTCATTTCCCCCCCTGGGAGAGCAAATCGAGCACCCGCCCCATACTCACAAATCCGAGCTCAAATCGATCTAAAGCAAAATGCTCATTCGGCGCGTGAATGTCATCACTCGGAAGCGCTACGCCGATCATCGCGACCTCTGATTGAGAAGCGCGCTCGAGCTCTGGAACGATCGGAATCGAGCCTCCACTTAACACATAGTGACACTCTACCCCAAATACCTCGCCATAAGCTGTCGCCACCGTTTTGACGATTGCAGAATCGACAGGGCTGCGGTAAGCGGGTGCTCCTTCGAGGACATGCACACTCACTTCGATCCCTTGCGGAGCGTGCGCTTGGAGATGCTGCTCGACCAAGCGAGCAATTACAACTGGATCTTGACTTGGGACCAATCGGCACGAGAGTTTGGCAAAGGCCTTTGCGGGGATGACCGTCTTAAATCCCTTTCCCGTATAACCGCCCCACATCCCATTGATCTCTAACGTCGGTCTCAGTCCATTCGACTCTCGAATAGAGCGCCCTTTTTCATTGCAAAATGCTTTCACACCAAAGCTTTTTTGATACGACTCTTCATCGAAAGTGAGATCGAGATGAGCCTTTTGCTCTTTAGAAAGCGATTCTACAGCGTCGTAAAAATGGGCAATAGCCACACTCCCCTTTTCATCCCACAGAGAATGCAATATCTGCACGAGCGCGCGGTTGGGATTCAGTGCGATCCCCCCATGGATTCCTGAATGCAAATCGATCGAGGAATTCGAGCACTGCACCTCAAGAGCGGTAATGCCCCGGATCCCCAAAGTGATCGCAGGCGTCTTCGCATCGATCATATCGGAATCAACGACGAGTAGATAATCTGCCTTCAATTCTGAACGCTTCTTTTGTAACACCTCTGCCGTTCCCTTACTCGCACACTCTTCCTCTCCCTCGATCATCACCTTGATATTGAGATCGATCTGCTGCGCCAATTGGAAAAAAGCCTTGAGCGCTGTGAGCGTGTAAAAACACTGTCCCTTATTGTCAGATGCTCCCCGCGCATAAATCTCCTGATCCCTAATAGTCGGCTGAAACGGATCGCTCTTCCACAGCTCCAATGGATCGACAGGCTGTACATCGTAGTGGTGATAGATCAAAAGAGTCGGGCGATTAGGAGTCTGTGTGCGATAAGAACCAAAGACGACAGGAAGCCCCGAAGTGTCCCATATCTCTGTGGATAATCCAAAGGCATTCATGTAGTCACAGAGCCAACGCGCCGTTTCGCGGCAGCGCTCGTGATACTGAGGATCCGCACTGATGCTTGGGAAACTCAAAAAGGTCACAAAATCTTTCAAGATCAGCTCGCGATGGGTCTGGTACCATCTCTTTAACTGATCGATTGAAACTTGTGTCATACGTTAGAATCCAGTCTGAAGCCGACCTTGTGCACTTTGTAAGAGGTACTCTGCTAAAGTCGCATCTCCCTCATAGGTCATTTCTACTTCGATCTTACCATCCTCAGATGGCTCACTGCAAGTAATGAGTACATAACACGCATTTTTTTCGCCGAGCACCAAATGCTTAGATTTCTTCTTATCGTCTTTTCCCTCATTAAAATCGACCAACATAGGTGCTCCCTTTTATACACACGTGCATATAACGGATAAATCGCACAGACCTGAATATTTCTGCAAAGAAAAAGCAATTAATATGCTGGGTGTATAGAGAGACCGTTGTTTTGGAAACATCTAATTTTTACGGAAGGAACCGTTTAGAGGACGTGTCGACTGGTGTGAGAGTTCTCGTCTTGCCAAACCATTGAAACCGGTGGCGCGCGACCCATCGATAGAGCCAGTTGTAGAGAAAGGAGGGAAGAAAAGAAAAGAGGCCAGCGATTTTCCAGATGCTCCCTAAGAGCCAACAAGCGCGCAAGGCCCCTTTGCCAAAAAAGAACATCTTGGGGCGTGTCCGATAATTTTCTATAAGCACGAATGTCTCTGCTTTAAGAGTATGAGTTTCCAAAAACTGATGCGCTGTTTCTCCTTGAAGCGGCGTGAAGACAAAGCGGTGCTTCCGATCCTGCTTCAAAAAAAAACCCACCGTTCGATGACACAGACCACACGTTCCGTCATAACAAATGAGGTGCTTGGCTCTAAGCATTTTTAACTCCACTCTATTCCAAATACCAGCAAACACTCATATCCCAAAAGTTATTTTAAAATTCCCCTCCTACCGTTGAAAAATATTTCCTATAAATTGTTACAAGCTCCCAGCCTCATGGAATTGACAGATTAGGGAGCTAGAGGTCATAATGACCGCTTAAATGGAGTGGAACTATGGCAGTCGCTAAGCGCGTTTTCCTGTTTGTCGTAATCAATTTTTTGGTGATCATCACCCTTTCGATCGTCCTCAGTCTATTCCACGTCGGGCCGTTTTTGAAAAACTATGGTCTCGATGTGCCGTCTCTTCTGATCTTTTGCTTGGTTTGGGGGATGGGAGGTGCTTTTATTTCATTGGCTCTCTCACGACAGATGGCGAAGTGGTTGATGGGTGTCAAAGTGATCGATCCTAACACCTCAAGCCCAGAGCTGCGCGCGTTGCTCTCTGTGGTTTATAAACTGGCAAAAGAAGCGCGGTTGCCTGCCCTTCCCGAAGTGGGGATTTTCGAATCGAAAGAAGCGAATGCCTTTGCGACAGGGCCGACGAAAAAGCGCTCTCTCGTCGCTGTTTCCACAGGATTGTTACAGAAAATGTCCCCAGGCGAACTCGAAGGGGTACTCGCCCACGAAATCACCCACATTGCCAATGGCGATATGGTGACGATGACGCTCATTCAGGGGATCATTAACGCCTTTGTCATGTTCTTGGCGCGGATTTTGGCTTATGTCTTTTCTGGACTCGGACGGGACAGAAATCAGGGCGGCTCTGGCTCCTACCTTTCCTACTACGTGTTCGTCTTTTTATTCGAGATCGTCTTCATGGTCCTCGGCTCTCTCGTCATTTGCTGGTTCTCTCGCTGGCGAGAATTTCGCGCAGACAGCGGCGGGGCAGGTCTCGCAGGCAAGGAAAAGATGATCGCTGCCTTGGAGTGTTTGCAAAGAACGCAACAGATCCAAGATCCCCGTGTGGCTAAACCCTCTTTCCAGGCCTTCAAGATCTCTACTCAGAAGAAGAGCGGGCTGAGGGCTCTATTTGCAACTCATCCCCCTCTTGAAGATCGGATTGAGCGCCTGCGCAGCTTGCCGTTGCGTAGTTAAGATTTATAAATTCGTACCCTTAAGAAAACTCAAAAATGCGACCTAATGAAGAAAAAATAACAGGATATTATCCTGTTATTTTTTCTTGTCAGGCTTGGTGTAATGAGCTCAACTACTCCTGAGCTTGCACTTCCTCGGCTTGGCTCTCCCAATAGGTGTCGATTACCTTTTCGACAGCGCTGCGTAGGGAGGAGTTGACTTTGGGCAGGCGATTGACGACGGATTGAGCCCACTCGAAGTACTGATCGATCCGGGTTTGGCTCCAGTCGGAGGGAGGGTTGGTGAGGAGATCGGTCACGTTGTAGAGCTTGTCTGCCATCTTGATCTGTGCAGCTCCCTTCGATTTGTGGGAGGCTCCAGCCACTTGCATCCGTTTGCGCATTTCTGCGGAAAGGGATTTGTCATCTGTCATCTCTTTGACATAACCAGTGACGACGGGGCCAAATTTCTGTTGGAGCTCTTCGAAAGTCGTTTCTGTATCTTCTACTGTGTCATGCAAAAGAGCTCCTATGATCACAGCGGGATCCCTCACTTGTCCGATATCTACGAGATGATGCGCTACGCCGATCGGATGGGAGATGTAGGGGGTCTTCTCTTTGTTTTTACGCGTCTGGAAGCGGTGTTTTTCCGCAGCAAAATCGATCGCTCGGCTGATTTCCTGTATCTCGCTGACCGTCAATGCATGTTCTTCAGAATAAGCCTTTAGAAGCGCTGAGGAGAAGAGATCGAATTTTTCCATGACGGTGTGGTCGTTGTGGGCGAGTTCTGCGACGTGGTCTCTAGAGCGCTTTAAAGTCTCCTCCACAACAGGATCTTCTCCAACCACCACTATCTCGACCTTTTTTTCCTCGAATACTTCCTCAGACATCCCACTTGCCGCAATAGAAACCATAACCAAAGATAAAACTAAACTTTTGCTCATACACCCCTACCCTATAAAGTTTTATTTGTAGGATAACAAACAAAGGGCAAAAAAACAACCCCCAAAAACATCTTTAAGAACCACATGACGGCGCCATTGCATAAAGGGAAAGTAATACCACAGAGAGGGAAAACCACAGAGAAAAAATTCATAAAACAAATTTTCTCTCTGTGGTTTCCCCTCTCTGTGGTAAAAACTTCCTTAAGAGCTGCGCGACAAGAGCGCAATGGGATGATCGAGAGCGACTAATGCATCTGCTTCCATAGTAAAGACTTGGTGGGGATGGATGATGTCGCATAAATTTTTTAGACTCTCGCACTGAAGGACGATGAAATCGACTTCTGCCAGCGAAGAGAGGAGGGAAACGAACTCTTCATCGGGTGCGGAATCGCGGACATAGACGATCAATTTTTGAGAGGGGTCTTTAGAGGAGAGTTTTCTCAAGCTGCGGAAAAGACCTGTCGACATTCCGTGAGAACTATCGATACCGAAAACAGTGTAG
Source organism: uncultured Verrucomicrobiae bacterium (assembly GCA_963818965.1). Classification (GTDB taxonomy): domain Bacteria; phylum Chlamydiota; class Chlamydiia; order Chlamydiales; family Rhabdochlamydiaceae; genus JAZJZV01. The sequence continues at coordinate 248,041 of CAWFUG010000011.1, forward strand.
CGCTTGCCCTTAAGTGCTTGTTGTAAGGCGAAGAGGTGCTCTTCGTCGAAGATTTTATTTTCGACGTCGAATTCTAAAAGGCGCTCTGCCACTTCAGAGAGGTTGATCCGCGCACACCCTAATCGCTCGATTGACATCCCTGCTGCGATGTTGGCCAGCTGAGCGCCGTAGCGGATATCGAGTTTATTGGCGACCGCAATGCTGATCATCGACAAGACAGTATCGCCCGCTCCGGTGACGTCTTTAACCTCTTTAGAGCGCACGGGAAAATCGAACTGTTGTCCCGCCTGATTGAAGAGGGAGATCCCCTGTTCTGAACGGGTGATCAGGACCATTTCCGCATGGCATGTATTTAAAATCAAAGAAGCCACTCGATCCAGAGGAGCATCTGGAGGGAGTTTTGCTGCGACATAAGCTTCTGCGAGGTTGGGCTTGATCACTGTAGCGCCCTCATACTTCGAAAAATCTGCCCCTTTTGGATCGACGATCACGGGGATCTCTTTGGCGCGTGCGCGATCGATGATCCCCTTCAAGAGCTCGCGCGACAAGAATCCCTTTGCATAATCAGAGATCGCAATCGCTTGTACTTCTTCAAAGAGAGTAGGGAGTTGCTCGAGTAGCTGTTGCTCGAGTTGTTCTGGTAGCGGTGATACCGTCTCAAAGTCGACGCGGATCACTTGCTGCGATTCTGCGATCAGCCGATTTTTAACGGGCGTCTGATATCCCCTTTGCACGAGGAGATGGTCGATATCTACACCTTCTGATCGCAATGCGCTCTGGAGCTCTTCTCCTGCGCGATCATATCCGATCCGACCGACGGCGATGACTTCTGCCCCCAAAGAGACCAAATTCAAAACGACGTTCCCTGCACCTCCGGGCCGACTCACCTCTTTTTCCACATGCAAGACAGAGACGGGTGCCTCTGGAGAAATCCGTTTGATCTTGCCCGTCGTGTAAGTATCTAGCATAAAATCGCCGATGACGAGCACACGCACTCGACTGAACCGGCTAAGCATCCCGCTGAGCTTTACCATCTCTCCCCTTTTAGCAAATAATTTCTGACGCAATCGATCACAGCATCCTCTACAGAATATTCACACAGAGGATCGGAGGGAGAAAGGCGCATCGCCTCTCTATACTTCGCCATTTCGGCACAGGTGTAGTTCTGGTACTGACCACCGAGATCTTTGGGCATATCGATGTACTTGATCTGAGGAGAGCGCTCCAACGCCTTGAATACGGCGCGTGCGAGCTCATTCCACGTCGTCGCCACTCCTGACCCGATGTTGAAAAGACCACCCAGAGAATTTTTTAAAAATGCGCATGTCATGCGTACTGCATCTTTAACATAGAGGAAATCGCGGCGCTGATCTCCATCGGCAAAGTGCTGGGAATCGTTCGATTTAAAGAGTTGTACGACTCCCTCATTTTGGATGATAGGGAGCATTTTATAGACCATCGAGGCCATCCGCCCTTTGTGGTTTTCGTTAGGGCCGAAGATATTGAAATATTTCAATCCGACGATCCGATCGAAAACCCCTTGCTGCTTGGCCCACAGATCGAAGGAGTGCTTCGAAAATCCATACAGATTTAACGGCTTTAATCGTTCGATCCCATCGAGATCATCCTGAAATCCCAGCGCTCCATTGCCATAGGTCGCAGCAGAAGAGGCGTAGATGAAACGCTGCCCATGAGTCAGAGCGTATTCTGCAAGCCGAATCGAATACCGGTAGTTATTCTCTAAGAGATAATCACCGTCGGTTTCTAAAGTATCAGAACAAGCTCCGAGATGGATAAATGCACCGATTTCATGCTCCCTTCCTTGGAGCCAGTGAAAAAGAGAGTGGCGCGATATCAAATCGACCGATTTTTTCTGAATGAGGTTCTTCCATTTCTCTGTCTTCTTGATATCATCGACGAGAATCAAGTGATCGATGCCGAGATCATTGAGATAGCGGACGCAACAAGATCCTATAAACCCTGCGGCCCCTGTGATAACGATGAGTGGATGTGATTGTTTACGCATAACGCATTATTATATCAGACTTTTGGAAATTCATACCAGTGTCCGTATTGCCTACGGAGGGGTTGTACTAAAAAAGAGGAGAAATTTGAGGATTTATACCCAAGTGGACCCATTCGGGTCGAGTCTATCGTTTTTTCCCCAAAGAAACAGAGCATCGCCGTCCCGCTTCCCGTCATGATGACCTTCTCAAATCCCGCTCCTTTAAGCTCCTCTTTTAGAGTTTCTAAATAGGGCATTAAAGTAAAGGCGGAAAATTCCAAGTCGTTAAACAGCTCTAAATCTCCTGCTAGCGCTCGTTTGACAAAGAGATCGGGATCCCTTTTAGGAAATTGATCGATCACGCAGTTGCGGTAGACAAGAGGAGTTGAGAGACCAGCTTTTGGCTTTATGATCCAGAATGGTTCTAAATTCAGGGGAGGAAGGTCTTCCAATCGTTCACCTCTTCCTCTAGAATAAGCCGTTCCTGAAGAGAAAAAAAAGGGGGCGTCTGAGCTGAATTCACTCACCCACGAGGCGAGCTCGCGCTCCTCAATTCCCATCCCTGTGAGTTGATTCAATCCCCATAAAGTCGTCGCCGCATTCCCACTTCCCCCTCCGAGTCCTGCTTCGACCGGGATCTTCTTATCCAAACGGATGCAGCAAGCCCCTTTCCATCCCGTCTTTTTGCGAAAGAGAGAGAGAGATTTCAAGATTAAGTTAGATTCGTCTCGAGGAATCGTCGAGTCTTCGCAGAAAAAAGCATCTCTCTCTTCTAATGAAATTTGAATTTCATCGAAGAGAGAGACCGCTTGTACTAAAGAGGCAATTTCGTGATAGCCATCCTCTCGCTTGCTTAACACGCGAAAAAAGAGGTTGACCTTAGCGGGAGAAAGGAGAGTGATTCCTTCCTTCACACCTTAAGCCTCGACATTGTCATTGTGCTGCTCTGGAGCTTGCTGCTCTGGAGCTTTTAGACTGCCCCCTTCACTCACAACCTCGAGAGTAATTTCCGCAGGAACTCCCTCTTTGAGTTTGAGGCGAATCGGATACACGCCCAACGCTTTGATCGGTGCAGTCAATTCCACATTACGACGCTCGAGAGAAATTCCTTGTTCTTCCAAGAGGCGTGCGATATCTGATGCATTCACAGAACCATACATACGGCCATCTGGATCGACTTTGACTTCGACCGTAAGTACCATCCCTTCGAGTTTTTGGGAGGTCTCTTCCGATGCTTTACGATCGATTTCAGCGCGTTCTGAACGCTCTTTTTGCAGTCTCGCCTGCATTCTCAGCGTAAATTTATCTGCGACTACAGCCTTTTTTTGAGGCAGTAAAAAATTGCGAGCAAATCCCGGCTTTACCTTGACGAGCTCTCCGCTACGACCGATATCTTCGACATCTTCGAGCAGTAATAACTGATGTTGCATATCTCTTCTCCTTATTCCTGAGCGACAAATGGCAATAGGGCCATGTGTCTTGCGCGCTTCACCGCTTTGGCGAGTAATCTCTGGTGATAAGCAGAGACTCCAGTGATCCGTCGTGGGATGATCTTGCCGCGCTCGGTAATGAACTGACCCAACGTATTGATATCTTTATAATCGATGTAGCGCACCCCAGCCGCTGTAAAGGGGCATTGTTTGCGCTTTTTGACGAAGATTCCTTCGGCAACAGGAGATTTTTGTACAGGTGGTGTAGACATCTTGAAACTCCTTAATCTCTCATGAGAGGTTTAAATTCGATTTTCTCAGGGACTGCCTCCGCACGCAGCGTTGCGAACCGGATCAAATCCTCATTCAAGTGGTATTCTTTCCACATGTCGGATACGTGGTTCGAAGACGCAGTGAAATAGAGGAGGACGTAGTGACCTTCGCGACGTCCATTGATCTCATAAGCGAGTTTTTTACGCCCTTGATCGAACGTCTTTTTGATCTCCCCTCCACGGCTCGTAATGCCGTTTAAAACTTTCTCGAGCGCTTTTTGACGCGCTTCTTCACTCAGTGTCGCACTCAAGATATACATCCCTTCATAAAGATGTGTTCTCTGTTTAGACATTAGATTCTCCTTCTTTTCTTTCAATTTTTGCATTGGAAAATTGCATCGCCGCTGCAATTCCCAATAGCAACCACACTTCTAAGGCTTCGATCGCCTTAAGGGTTGCTTTTTCTAATTCTTCCCATTCTGGTTTAGAAAACTTACCCAAAACGTAATCGGATAAATCCTCATTGGGTTCTAAACCTACTCCCATTTTCAGCCGAGCGTAATGGATCGTCCTAAGATGCGCCTCGATGCTCTTGAGCCCATTGTGCCCACCCGCACTCCCTTTGCTACGCATCCGTGCACTCCCCAGTGGGAGCGCAATATCGTCGCAGACGACCATCATGTGATCGATCGGCACTTGGTAGTAATCCATACAGCGCCTCACTGCATCCCCACTCGAATTCATGAACGTCGTGGGCAAGAGGAGCAGCATCTTCTTCTCTTTTAAGCGCCCCTGCGCAATCTCACCGATGAGATGAGAAGAGTGTTTAAAAGACAAAGAGTGCTTTTTTGCAAACGACTGAACGACGGAAAAACCCGCGTTATGCCGCGTCTTTTCGTAAGATGTCCCAGGATTCCCCAGTCCCACTACCAAAAAGAACTTCTCTTCATCTTCCACGACTTAAAAACCCCTTATCTTTTCGCAACCACGACGAGCACTTCTTCTGGGCTGGCCAAAGGTCTAACGCCTTCAGGGAGGACAATGTCCTTTAAACGCTTCGATTGGCGGATCCCTAAATCCCTAACATCGACCAAAAATTCCCTAGGAATACGATCGATCGGAGATTCTACTTTGACATGGCGGGCAACGGGTCTTAAAAAACCACCGAGCTTTACTCCGACGCAATCAGCAATCCCGGTGTAGTTCACAGGCACTTTTACATTCACCGGAACTCCATCGACCAACTCCTCGAAATCGATATGGAAAACGATATAAGTCGTCGGATGGTACTGGATGTCCTTCACGATCGCCTTTCGCTCTCTCTTTACGCCACTTAAACTGAACACAGTAGTCGGCAACTGACCCGACTTAATCTGGCGCAAAGCTGCACTAAATTCAGTCCCGTCGACGATGATCTTCTGCGCTTCAGTCTTAGAAGAATACAGGATCGCAGGAATATTGCCCTCTCGGCGAATCTGTTTCAGAGCACCTTTCGTCTCGCTTTCGCGCGCTTTAATTGCGAGTTTCATAAAACAACTCCACTGTTTTTCAAATTAAGATTTCTTATTCTTTCTTAGAGACTGTAGACAGGCTCTTAAATATACAAAGAAGAGATTGATTTGGCACCGACGATCGATTCGATCGCAAGGCCAAAAAGAGAAGCTACCGAGACGGATTCTAATTTCTCTCGAAGCACAGAGTCCACTATCGGAATCGTATTACTGACGATGAATTTTTCGATCTCGCTCTCTTTCAATCCTTCACCTACAAAAAGTCCATGCGTGACTACAGCAAAAATCCGCTTAGCACCGCGAGAAAGACAAATCTTCGCAGCGGTTCGCAATGTCTCTCCCGTGGAACACATATCGTCCACGAGCAAAACATCTTTGCCTTGCACATCGCCAATAATGGCGGCCATTTCCACTTGATGGGCAGTCACACGACGCTTATCGACTATAGCGAGATCGACTTTTAGAGCCTCTGCATAAGAGCGGGCCAACTTGATGCTGCCGATATCAGGCGTTACTACGACATACTGACTTAACCCCAACCCCCCAATCGCTTCTAAAAGCAAGGGTTTTGCGTAGAGATTATCGACGGGAATGTCGAAAAACCCCTGGACTTGCTCTGTATGCAAATCCATCGTCAGAACGCGCGTCACCCCTGCAACCTGCAGGAGATCTGCGACGAGTTTCGCTGTGATCGGCTCCCGCGCATGTCCTCGACGATCCTGTCGCGCATACCCGAAGTAGGGAATGACTGCGATGATCGAGCGAGCAGACGCGCGCTTCATTGCATCGACTAAAATCAACAATTCCATGAGATAGAAGTTAGGATCGCGTGCAATTGATTGCACAATGAATACATCCTGACCACGGACACTCTCTAAAATTCGAGCGCCTATCTCGCCATCTGGAAATGTCTCGATGAGCGTTTTTCCTAGCGACAGGCCTAAACAACTAGCGATTTGCTGAGCCAACTCAGGATGAGAGGTCCCAGCGAAAAGCCTATAATTGTTATTAGAACCCATTTGTACTCGCTAAGGATAGTACATATTGGGGTGGAAGGATTCGAACCTCCGAATGGCGGTACCAAAAACCGCTGCCTTACCACTTGGCGACACCCCAACAACTTTTACTTCGGTATTCGCTACCAAAAACCAGAATGCTACCTCATTTGACAAATAAAATGCAAAAACTTTGCGCGAAAATTTTTCTGAAAAAATAAAAACTTTACTCATACCTATCGAAATCTTGGTAAAAAAACGGGAAAAGTGAGATCATTTTTTGCCCAACAAGGACCCAAAAAGGACACAAAATGAGTTGCCAACGCCTACACCTAAGACCTTTTTTCGGAAACGACTGGTCCATTAGTGACCCTACTCCCACAACATTTGAAGAGACTCCAAACAATTCATCCCCCACCCCGCCACTACCTTCAGAGCTCTTGGAACAGATCTTCTCCTATTTAGATCTAAATCAGACCACGCTGCTCCTTGCCACCAAAGTGAGTAAATCATGGGCAACAGCGGTTAAGTCCCTGTTATGGAACAGCCAACAACTCGCAACCCATCGGACCACATTAGGTTATCTGGCCGCATTTTTAGAGGAAAACGATCCCCTCCTTGAAGACCTCTCAAAGAAAACTCTTAAAGCCCATAAAAAATTCCTTCACAACCTCATCGCAGAGCTCAATACCGTCCCAGAGGCCATGCCCGAGATCTTGGATGCAAGGCATGCCCGCTCTTTCAAAATAAAAGGGCTCCTAAAAGAGCTTCCAAAGCCTTTTTGGCAAAAGGTCGACGCCCACATTTTCCTCGCGCGCGCAACGCTTTACTTCAACGAAGAAGAGCGAGCCACTATGCAAAAATTCCTCCACTACACCTTGGAGATTTTATCCGAACAGCCAGGTCCTATCCCCCTCAAAGGACTAAAAAACAGCGCCATCTTCCGCCTCCGATTTTCCACACTCCTAGACGGAAAGAATGAGGAAAAATTCAGGATAGCTTTCTCTAATTCTGCATTCCAGAAGAAGTTAAATGAGCTCTACAATCAAGACCCAGTCATCCAAGACTGGACTGACACTCAAACAGATGCCACACTCTTCGATCAGTATGAAACGCATCTTAAGTCTTCTCCGACCACTAACGGCGAAGCGGAAATCATCAAACAACATATGAAAACACTCCTTGCACACAACGCCTTTAAGCAAGCGCAATCCCTCATGCACCGCTTCAGCAAAGAGCCGCGCTACTGCAGTTCCGCACATTCAAACCGTTTAAATTTCAATAATTTACAATGGGATCTTGCCGTTTTAGAACGGAGTTTCCCCCACTCTCTTGGCCCACAACTTGTTAAGATGTGGGAAAATGGCCTTGACGGAACCGTCAAAATAATGATCTTAAAAGGTGACACTGAAAATGCTTTCAAATTAGCGATGCAGCAAGAGCCCAAGCTCATGTACCCACTGATCCAAAAGATCGGATCTGCCTATATTGAACTCCGACAGATCCTACACCTAGAGTCCCTCATCGACCTACTGGGAGAAAAAGAGGACCCCCTTGCACAAATCACTCAATGCAACATCATTAAAGAACTCATCCAGAAACGGTTACAAGAGGGGACCCTAGAGGAACCTCTCATCTGGTTTAGCCGCTTTCAAAAACTCGAAGCACAAGCCGGCAAATCCCCCAAAACAGTGGTACGGGAATTCACAAAAGAGCTCATCGATACATTCTTGGTGTATACCGGTTGCCCCTCGAAACACTTCGCAGAGGTCCTATCGTTTATCGAAAGCATCCTCGGCACCGTCGAAGAAGAAAACAGACGAGACCTCCTCGAAGAAGTAAAGGAAATTTTCAAGACATCTGCCCTCAAATGCCCTTCCACTTCTAAATATCAAGAAGGCTTTGGATCCGCTCTGGAACTCATCGACGCGTTGCTGGCCTCATCGCAGTAAAAAAATTTCTCGATATCTTAAAGCAGCTCACTGTACAGTAAGGGGAACCTACCCCTTAAGTTCCTATGCATATCGTACACATCGCCTCAGAGCTGGCGCCGATTGCCAAAGTCGGCGGCCTCGCAGACGTCATCTACGGACTTTCTCGGGAACTCTCCTCTTTGGGACACACGGTAGAGGTCGTCATTCCCAAATACGACTGTCTGCACTTCCACGATCTAAAAGATCTAAAAATAGAACAGCGCGAACTGTGGACTGAAGGGGGAACGACCCCCTACAGTAACACCATCTGGTCTGCCACGCTCGATGGCTTAAAAGTCTTGCTCATCGAGCCCCACCATCCCAAACACTACTTCAGCCGTGGGATGATCTACGGTTGTCCTGATGACAGCGATCGATTCTGCTATTTTTCCAAAGTCGCCCTTGAATATCTCTTAAAAAGAGAGCCCTCCCCCGATATCATCCATTCCCACGACTGGCCCACTGCACTTCTGCCGGTATTGAGCCGAACACTGCATCCCAAGTCAAACATAAAAAACATCTTCACGATCCACAACATGCAACACCAAGGGGTATGCTCAAAAAAAACCCTCGTCCACTTAGGGCTGTATAAAAAGCTTGCTAAAGAAGCGCCTAAGATACACGACCCCAAGAATCCTCTCCTCATCAACCTCTTAAGAGGCGGGATCGAATATGCCGATCTCATCACCACCGTTTCTCCCACTTACGAAAAGGAAATCCAGCTGCCTGAGGGTGGTTTTGGACTCGAAAAAGCGTTGGTCGACAATCGCCATAAGCTCAGAGGGATCCTCAATGGCATCGACGAGCATTTCTGGAATCCAGAGATCGATCCCCATCTGGCTAAGAGATATCCAACCCATGAGATCACAAAAAATAACCTCTCTACAGTCCTGGATGGCAAACGGGAAAATAAACGCCACCTTCAGAATCACTTAAGACTTAAAACAAGCGATGCGCCCCTCGTTGCGTGTGTGAGCCGGCTGGTCCCCCAAAAAAGCCCTGAGCTCATCGCTTATGCCTTCGAACATACCCTGGAAAAGGGAGGGCAATTCGTCCTCCTTGGATCTACCAATGATCCTCCCCTTCTGGATGCGTTTCAACTTCTCCAAGAGCAATACGGGCACGCTGAAAATGGAGCTATATTACTCGATCACGACGAAGCACTCGCACACCTCATCTTCGCAGCGGCAGACCTCTTTGTGATCCCTTCCCTCTTCGAGCCATGCGGTCTCACACAACTCATCGCTCTCCGCTACGGCACAATCCCCGTCGCTCGCCTCACAGGAGGACTCAAGGACACCGTCTTCGACTGCGACACCTCCACGCGCCCTCTAGAAGAACGCAATGGCTTCACCTTCGAGTTCGCAGACACCCAAGGTGTCGACTGGGCCCTCGAGCGCGCACTCGAATGCTACCAAAACAATCCCGAGAAATGGCACGCACTTATTCTCAACGGCATGAGAATGGACCTGAGCTGGAAGCATGCCGCTCAGGAATACGTAAAGGCATATATTGATCGATGACAAAGATTTTGATTACAGGAGCCAATGGATTTGTAGGAAAAAGACTGATCCTTTATCTTTTAAATCAAGGTCATCAAATTTATGCTTTGTGCCGCATTAAAGGAGCAAAAGTTTTTGCTGAAGATAGGCCAAATCTTCACTACATTTGGGGAGATTTAAGAAATCCTGAAACTATAAAAGATATTCCCAGAAGATATTGAAGCTGCTTATTATCTTGTCCACTCTATGTCCGAAATCGTCGGCAACTTAGTGGATACTGAAATTGAAGTAGTCGAACAGTTTCTAAAAGGGAGTAAAAAACTCCCATATTAAGCAGATTATCTATTTAGGAGGGATTATTAATGATGAAAAAAGATTATCTCCTCACCTTAAGTCCCGATTATTAGTCGAAAAAGCTTTAAAGCAGAGCGGTATTCCTTACACTGTTTTGCGTGCAAGCATAATCATTGGAGCGGGAAGTGCATCTTTTGAGATCATTAGGGATTTATGCGAAAAGCTTCCTATAATGATCGCTCCTAAGTGGGTAAACTCTCTATGTCAACCAATTGCTATTGGTGATGTCCTTTTTTATCTTTCTAGTGTACTTCTCAATCAAAAATGCCTTAATAAAACTTTTGACATTGGAGGCCCAGAAGTATTTACATTTAAAGAGTTGATGCTTAGATACGCAAAATTCCGAAATCTTAAAAGATGGATAATAAATGTTCCGGTTCTAACCCCCCATTTATCCAGCTATTGGTTGGTTTTTATTACATCCGTTCGTTACTCGCTTTGTTCTTACTTAGTAGAAAGCATGAAAACAAGCAGTGTCGTTCAATTGAATGAAATCCAAAAAATCATTCCCCATCTTTGTTTGACATATACAGAAGCCCTTGAATTAGCCTTTCAAAAGATCTCACAAAATGAGGTGATTTCCAGTTGGATGGATTCATGGGAAATTCTTGGAAATGACCCAAACATTGAAAATTATATCCAAGTTCCTAATGAAGGATGTTTAAAAGATGAAAAAAGAGTTTTGATCAAAGATTCGAAAGCAGCTGCTATCGAACGAATTTGGCGCATTGGTGGAAGTACGTGGTTATTATGCTTTGAATTGGGCTTGGTATTTGCGAGGTTTATTTGATCAAATGATTGGAGGGGTCGGTTTGAATAGAGGAAGACGACATCCTTCTGAAATCCAAGCAGGCGATTCTATCGATTTTTGGAGAGTGATCCTCGCTGATAAAGATAAAGGTCATCTCATCCTTTATGCTGGGATGAAAGTCCCAGGCGAAGCTTGGCTTCAGTTTAAGTTTGAACAAAAAAATCATGAGTGGTTTCTTGTTCAAACAGCGACATTTCAGGCCTAAAGGTATTCTAGGACGTCTCTATTGGTATGCTCTTATCCCTTTTCATTTCTTTATTTTTCGAAAAATGGCAAAGGCTTTAGCTGGGACAGCTTGAAAACAAGAAAGATGGTAGTTGCCGAGATATTGGAATTCTACTAGATATAATATTATTCAGAGCTCGTCTACAATCTCTGCCGTTTTGATTTTTGATTAATTTTTGTTTTGGCTTGGATTTGATTCCACAAAACATAGTTATACCCCGCGCGCTCAAATGCACCATCCTCAAGCACGCGGGGTATAAATAGCCGAGATTGTAGACAGGCTTTCAACCCAATAGGAGGGATGATGAACGTTAAACGTTATTTGATTGCTACTGTAGCACTGTTTGTTTTTCTTTGTTTATATGGAATGTTGGTCCATGGAATGCTGCTGTCAGGAATGTATGAGGCGTCTGCGCAGATATGGCGAGACTACACAGAAATGCAAGCGCTGGCTCCTTTTAGATTCATTTTTCAGATAGTCTTAGCTGCGTGGGCAGTTTTGGCTTTTAGTCAGTTTTACAAAAAGGGAGGCGTTAAACATGGACTTCTCTTTGGTCTGTTTTTCGGCGTGTTTGCTGGCATTCTCGCCGCTATGAAATACCTGTGGTTACCCATCTCAGGAGCTCTTTGCGTGAGTTGGTTCATTGCAAACACAGTAGAATGGGTCCTTGGAGGTCTTATTCTAGGATATATTTACCGTAAATAAGTCCTCAAGCCTGAACTGGTAAGGAATCCCTTACCAGTTCAACCTATCTCTGCCAAAACAATCTGAAGAATCGGGAATTTGACGAACGGTGTTGTTGCATAAATAGCCGAATCCCACCACAGAGATGGAAAACCACAGAGAGGAAATTCATATTAAAGAATTTCCTCTCTGTGGTTTTCCATCTCTGTGGTGAGATTGCATATATTCAGAATGGAATGGTGGGGAGCTATACTGCGCCCGGTCAGGAATTGCGCAACAACGCCTTAACGAACAGTCTCCTCAGAACTTCTGAAGATTGCTTAAGTCTTTAGGATCAATGACGACATGTTTGATACGAGTGCGATTGAAAGTGTAAGTGACATGAATCTGATTGTCCTTTGTTTGAATGACGCTAGGATAAGAATATTCGCCAGGCGCATCTTCCAAAACAAGAGATGAGTCCCACTGTTCTCCCCCATCCGTAGAGAGAGCGATGTTCAGCGGTGTCCGCTCCGTAGAGGAGTGATTATAAACCAACAGGATTTGTCCATTGTGAAGGCGAACAGCATCAATCGCTGAATTAGGATTGGGAAGATCAATCGGACGAGCTTCTGTCCAAGTTTTCCCTTCATCCTTTGAAGTCGATGCACAGATAAATCCTACATCATAAGAGCGCGCTAGAAGACAGAGTTTGTTTTTTGAAGCAAAAAACACCGTAGGCTGAATGATCCCAAAAAGATCCTCTTTGAGATTAATTGGAGAGCTCTTGCTCCAGGTTTTTCCGTAATCATCGGTAATATCCATCCAACAACCCCATCTGTGCCATGACTCAACGGATGAACCACAAAGAAGCTTCCCATTTTTAAGAAGAAGCGGTTTATTTTTTACAGGTCCTATAACGCCCGCAGGCAGATTTTCTACGGAGGACCAATTATCCCCCTCATCGTATGAGCGTATGAGAACACCCGACCAAGAAGAGGGCTGAGGTCCAACCTTATAAAAGAGCAGAATTTCCCCAGAGCGAAGAGTCAATAACACTGGATTCCAGCAAGGGACTTGAGCGTCCTTTGCGATAAGACGAGGGACAGACCACCCCTTTTCCGTCTTAGCAGAGAGCCAAATCCCCACATCTTTTGCTCCCTCTTCACTACCCGCGAAGTAGGCGCACAGAAGTTTTCCCGAAGCTGTTTCTGCTATAGTAGAAGCATGACAGGAAGCAAAAGGGGGATTTTCAAAGACAAACTCCTCTACGATCTCAGCTGAAAGAGATGAGAAGAAAAGACAAAGGAGAAAGATCCACCGACACCTATAGACAATCGGTTTTACAGTGCTAAGCATGCGATCTCCCTAATTTTGGGTCATAATCATAAGCCGCTTTTCAAAATCCGACTAGTCAAAAGCTCTAAAAGCGTCCAACCGCCCCCCCAGTCTCTATACAGAAAAAACTTGTGTAAGTAGCTGTACCCAACTTTTCAGTGCACTTGGGTACAAAAAGAGCGCCAGCTCAATCCACAGCAGGGCGCAGGGCCAATGCTTTCTTGATATGAGCGCGGTTGGCGATGATGTACTCGATCCCAGAGAAGACCGTGTAGACGGCGCCGATGAGGACGCTGTAAAAGCTCAACTCTCTTAAGAGCTCGAGCTTGAGGTACCCCATCGAGTAGGGGATCATGAGCAGGAGGATAAAGAAGACGATGCTCGCTTGCAGCACTGCCTTAATCTTGCCGGAGAGGCGCGCTGCGAGTGCAAACCCTCTCAAGGCACACACGGTACGCAATGTGCTGATGATCGTGTCGCGATAGAAGAAAACAGACACGAGCACAAGGGACAGATCAATGACCCCTTGGGTAAAGCCTAAAAACACAGAGAGACGGAAAATGCTATCCGCCATCGGATCTAAGAGCTTGCCGAGCTCTGTCACTTGATTATGCCGCCTCGCGATCGCCCCATCGAAGACATCAGAGAGCTCTGAGAGCCCAGCGAGGAGGAGCAATGTAAAAGGCAACCAAGCCAAACTGATCCCAAACGATTGAGAATAGAGATACACGACCAAAAAAAGTGGCCCTAGGAGGATTCTCGAGAGTGTGAGGACGAGGGGAATGCTCACGTCAAAACAACCTTTAAAAGTTATATTGTTTTATAATATTTTTCCCCATTTTTTGGGAAATATAAATTTAAGAATTTATCCACTAACGAGCGCCAAGGCATTTTGTTTTTCTTTTAGAGCCAACTGCCCACAAGCGGCTGCGATGTCCTTCCCCTTGGTGTATCTCCATGTCGAGACGATACGGTGTGCAGTGAGGATTTTGCGGAATGTCTCAATTGATTCACTCTCAGGTCGCTTCAAACGGAGCCCATCGACGGGGTTATAAGGGATGAGGTTCACTGTGCACTGCTCTCCCCTCAGCAGTTGGGCGAGCTCTTCTGCATGTTCTGGTTGATCGTTGATCCCAGCGATCAGAGTGTATTCGTAGGTCGTATCTCGCTTGGTCTTCTTGGCAAAGGCACGCATGCTCTTGAGGATTTCGTCTAAGGGGTACTTGCGCGCATAAGGAATGATCTTTTTGCGTAAATGCTGATTGGGCGCGTGCAAGGAGAGGACGAGATTGACTTTGAGATCTTCCTCCATGAAGCGCGCGATTCCCTCGACGACACCCACCGTCGAAACAGTAATGCGCCGCTGAGACAAATTGAGCCGAAGCGGGTCGATGAGCCAACGGATCGTCTGTAAAACGGGATCGTAATTCTCAAAAGGCTCTCCCATTCCCATAAAGACCACGTGAGAGACGCGTTCATTTTTCAAAGACAAATGCGCATCGATCTGAGAGACCTGCTCGCAGATCTCTTCAAAAGAGAGGTTGCGCAGCAATCCCTCTTTCCCTGAAGCGCAAAAAGCGCAGCGCGCAGGGCAACCGACCTGGGAAGAGACACAGACTGTCCGTCGCTCTTCAGAACAGATTAAAACAGATTCTACGAGGTTACCATCCGCCAGTTCCCAGAGAAATTTGACCGTCTGCCCGTCCTTAGAGTTCTGATTCGATTGTAACTTGAGTGTGCTTAAAGAAATTTTAGTTGCGAGTTGGGCGCGCAGAGCCTTATTGAGATCGGTCATCCCCTCCCAATCGAGCGCCTTTTTTTCATAGACCCATTGAAAGATCTGCTTAGCGCGAAACGGCTTCTCCCCCAGCTCTTGTAACAGCTGGCAGAGCGCCTCGAAACTCATACTGTGAATCGATCGCATCATTCATTTTGACTATTTTCGGTTTAGGAAATGGGAGACTTGAATTTTTAACTGAGTCCGTTCTGTGGTAATGGCGTGCACTTTTTTCTTTAAACTCAATTTTCGGTCTAATTGGTGTGCTTCTGCGTGTTCCTGCAACTCTTTTCTCCAATTGTCCAAAACTCTAGCCTGGACCTTCTGCCGATTCTCTAAAGAGATCAATAGAGGCACAAAACGCACCGAACTTTTCAATACCACGTCGAGCACTCGCATTTTAAAATTCTCCTCCAAACTTTTGGATCTATTGTATAGTAAACCCCCCAATCCAGCAAGTTCTAAAAAATTTTACTAAACTATACCCCGCCCGGTCAGGAATTGCGAATTTGAGCGGTACATAAGCCCCGGGATTCCACGATCGAAAAGGGGGCCAGTATTGAGGAAATACAGGCCCCCTTTTCGATCGTGGAATCGCGGGACCTTTCACGCAGCTCAAATTCGCAATTCCTGACCGGGCGGGGTGGGGTATAGGTTCTTCTGGAAAATTAATCTCCCAACTCAATAGAATAAGACCTTTCACTAGAATCAAACCTTCCTCTAGGTAAAACCATGTTGACGTTCCAGCAAATCATCCAAAAACTGATAGACTATTGGGAAAAACGGGGCTGCGTGATCCATCAGGGCCATGGTCTGGAAGTTGGAGCGGGGACGTTCAATCCTGCGACTTTTTTGCGCTGCTTAGGACCGGAAGAGTATTTTACAGCCTATGTCGAGCCCTCAAGACGCCCTTCTGATGGTCGTTACGGAGAAAATCCCAATCGCGTCCAGCTGTTTCATCAATTTCAAGTGATTTTAAAACCCTCGCCACCCGACGTTCAACAGCTCTATCTCGATTCTCTAAGAGCTTTGGGATTCGATCTCAAAAAACACGACATCCGCTTTGTACACGACGACTGGGAATCGCCCACGATCGGCGCCTGGGGACTCGGCTGGGAAGTGTGGTGCGATGGGATGGAAATCACCCAATTCACCTATTTTCAAGCGATCGGCAGCCTCCCACTCAAACCAATCACCGTCGAGATCACCATCGGCCTCGAGCGCTTGGCGATGTTCATCCAAAACAAAGATAGTCTCTACGATGTCCTCTGGAACGATACTCTGACCTTTGGCGATATCATCCGCGCTAACGAAATCGAATGGAGCACGTACAATTTCCAAGAAGCCTCCGCAGAGATGTGGCTGCGCCATTTCGAAGACTTCGAAAGAGAAGCCAAGACCTTGATGGCGCGCAATCTTCCCTTACCAGCCTATGATTTCGTCATCAAAGCCTCTCACGCCTTCAATATCCTGAATGCGCGCGGAATCATCTCCGTCACAGAGCGGACAGGATATATCACCCGCCTGCGGGATTTAGCGCGTCTCATCGCTGTCGAGTACACCGCAGCGCGCGAGAAGTTGGGATATCCCCTAATGCAGATAAAAAAGGCCAAAGAAAAGAAAACGCCCACACTTCTCAAGAAGATCCCCAAATTCAACCCGAAAAAAACCCAAGACTTTCTCTTGGAGATCGGCTCAGAACAGCTCCCTGCGACATTCGTCCCGATCGGCTGCACGCATCTCGAAAAGGCAGTTAAGAAATTGCTCGAAGACAATGCTCTTTCTTTTAAAGAAATTAAGACCTTTGGAACGCCACAACGCATCGCCATTTTAGTCCGCGCCCTAGCAGAAGGCTCAGAGGAAAAAGAGAGCGTGCGAAGAGGCCCTGCTCTAAGCGCTGCCTTCGATGCACAAGGAACGCTCACACCGCAAGGCCACGGCTTTTTAAAATCAATCGGCATCTCCACTTCTCCCACCCTAGAACAGGTGCAAAAAGGAAAAGTCGCTAGACTCCACACTGAATCCGTCAAAGGCACTGACTACCTCTTTGCGACAGTCGTCACAGAGGGAAAATCGAGCTTTGCTCTCCTCGCAGAAGAGCTCCCGCAACTCATCGCCACCCTCGAGTTCCCCAAAAAAATGCGCTGGGGCGATCTCGATATCAGCTATGCGCGTCCCATCCATTGGATCCTCGCGCTATTTGGCGACAAAATTATCCCCTTCACATTCGGCAATACCGTCTCTAATCGCCACTCCTTTGGCCACGCCCAACTCAAACCCCAATCGATTGCGATTAAAGAGCCCAAAGAATACCTCAAAGCGCTTAAAGAACACTACGTGCTGGCAGATATCGAAGAGAGACGAGAGAGCATTTTAAAACAGCTCAAAGCCCTTGAGAAAAAGCACAGCGTAAAAGCGCTTGCCCAAGACAAAGTCCTCCCCCAAGTCCTTCACCTCACCGAATGGCCTCAGCTCACGCTCGCCACCTTCGACTCTAAATTCTTGAAAATCCCCCAAGAAGTGCTCATCTCCGAGATGGTCGAACACCAAAAATACTTCCCCGTAGCAGATACACAAAGTCGGCTAAAAAACAGCTTCGTCATCACTGCCGATAATAAACCCAACGACCTCATCCGACGGGGCAATCAAAGAGTGCTCTCTGCACGCCTAGCCGACGGCACCTTCCTCTATTCTCAAGACCTCGAAACCCCTCTGGAAAAATTCAATGAGAAGCTCGCTCTAATGACCTATCAAAAAGAGCTCGGCACGATGTTGGATAAAGTCAAAAGAGTGGGCTCTATCGCCACACTTACCAATCGCCTTCTCGACATCGCAGACGATAAAAAAGTCGCGCTTGCCGCCCTTTTGTGCAAAGCAGACCTCGCCTCTGCTCTCGTCGGTGAATTCCCCGAACTCCAGGGAACCATTGGAAAGTACTACGCACTCGAACAAGGCCGAAATAAAGAGGTCGCAGAAGCCATCGAAGAGCACTGGATGCCACGCGCCGAGCAAGCACCTCTCCCGCAAACCCCCACGGGAATCATCTTGAGTCTCTCCGATAAAATCGACAACCTCTTGAGTTGCTATAGCGTCGGGCTCAAACCTTCCTCCTCGAGTGATCCCTACGCGCTCCGCAGACAAGCGATCGGCATCCTCAAAATCCTCATCGATCGAGAAAAGAGCCTCGACCTAAGACAGTGGCTTCTCGAAGCTAGCAGATGTTTTCCCAACATCAAAACCCCAGAACCTCTCGTCGAAGAAATCCTCCACTTTATCACGGCAAGAGCCAAATCGGTCTTCGAAGATTTCGGATTCAAAAAGGAAGAGAGTGAAGCGTCTTTGCACGGGCTCTGCACCAACCCCTACGATCAATTCTGCAAGACAAAAGCCCTGCACACCTTCCGCAAATCAGGCACAGCTTTTGCTAAACTCCTCGAAGTCTACAAACGCGCAAAAGGACAGCTCACAAAACAGGTACAGACCCCATTCGATCCCCAACTCGCAAAAGAACCTGCAGAGAAAGCCCTCCTACGCGCTCTTGAGACCCTGCATAAACACTGGAAAGAGATCCTTGCTGAAAAGAGGTACCTCGATGCCTTCCACGCGATCGCAGCGCTCCAAAAACCCCTCGCTACCCTCTTTGATAACGTGAAGATCCTAAGCGACGATCCCAAAATCCAAGACAACCGGATCGCCCTTCTCCAAATGGTCTTTGCCCCCTTTCGAGAACTGCTCGACTTCGACAGGATACAATAATATGGTCTACCCTATCGTCGACCTCCACTGTGATCTTTTAGCCTATCTCTGCCAGCAACCAGGACGCACCCCTTGGGACCCAGCCCCGCGCTGCTCGATTCCCCAACTCAAAGAAGGACACGTCCAGCTCCAGACCCTTGCGATCTACGCGGCGACAGCAGAAACCTCCGTAGAAAAAGGAAAACGACAAGTCGCCACCTTCCAAGAGCTGAATGCCCAATTTCCAGGCAGGTTTATCGCCGCTTTCGAAAACGCCTCCGGTTTCGCCCTTGAAAATGAACCCCTCAGCACCGCACTTTCTCGCCTAGAGAGCTACTGCTCACAACTCGGCCCCCTCTTCTACATCAGCCTCACCTGGGACGGAGAAAACCGGTTCGGCGGAGGAGTCGGCGCTCAGTGTGGACTAAAAAGGGATGGCAAAGATTTGATGGAATGGCTGAATGGCAAAAAAATCGCCATCGACTTGAGCCACGCCTCCGACCCTCTTGCTGAAGACGTCTTCAACCACATCGATGCGAAAGGCTATGACATCCCCGTCATCGCCAGCCACTCCAACTTCCGCTCTGTGACAGACCACCCGAGAAACCTCCCCGAACCCATCGCCAAAGAGATCATCCGCAGAAAAGGCCTCATCGGCCTCAACTTCATCGCCTCTTTTCTCCACCGCACCGACCCCTCTGCCTTCTTGCGCCACATCGAATACGGGCTCGCCCTCGGTGCAGAAGAGGCGCTCTGTTTCGGCGCCGACTTTTTCTGCGATGCAGATTTCCCCACCCTTTTCCAAAAACACCAGACCCACACCCTCTTCCTCCCCGGCTACGACGACGCTTCCCGCTACCCCCACATCCTCGCCGCCCTGGCGAGTACCCTCAAGCTCCCCCCCGAGCTCCTCTCTAAAATCGCCCATGGAAACGCTCTGCGCTTCCTGGGGAGGGGCTGACCCTAATTTTTCTGCCCTTTTGACCCCGGTGACTGAAAACCACTGGCACATTAGAGACATAACCAATTCTATTTCAGCATATTAAGAAAAGCAACTGCATTCCAAAAAAAGTTTCCTAAGCAACTTACTGACAATCAATAACATGTAAACTAAACACCTCATTTTTAAAGTTAATTTATATTTAAAATAAAATAAATTTTATTTATAATTATAATTAATAAACTAATGAGGTTTAATAAAATGTCAGCAACGTGTAATAACACATTAAGAGCCCAGATGCTACAAATGGTCGATGAGATCGGGGTATTCGAGGATCAGATGACCTCTGAGGACCGCCTGACACACCTCGTCGTCTCCACTCCCTTCACTCCCCTTACCCAAACCAAAGAGCGAACAGACGCTCTGCAGCGCGCCAACGCATTTTATTGCACATTCGAAGGAGATAACCCACGCCAAATAACACCTGTTCAAGCTCTCATGAAGCTCAATGAGGGATTTTGTCGGGGCGCTTGTAGTGCGCTTATCGACCGCTGTATCGACGGTTTCCCTATTGAAAAAGCAGCACAAGCGATCACTCAGGCTAAAACAGAGGTCTTTTTTAGGCAGTTGGTCCCTCATCTTACCCTTTTAGATCTCTACAAAGCTCAATTCGAAACATGGGGAGATCCAGAAGGAGTAGCTAGGGTCGAGGCGGCCATCCAAAGCCTCACCAACGCAGAAACAGGGGAAACAATCCATACGGTTGATTTTACCGAAGGGATTGAGATAGACGATGCAGGTCCTCTGCAGACTAAATGCCAACGGTTCGACTCGTTGGACACTTATACAACCACCTTTAACGCGTTAATGGACAGAATTCCCCCGAATACTACAGTCCATGGGAGCATCATGCGCTCCGATCACGTCATGGCCTTTGAGTATGGCCCCAGTGGCCTTTATCTCTTCGACACTTTCCGAGAAACAGAGAGAGGTCTCTATTCTTTCCCTGATAAGGCGATGTTCACTCGGGCGTTGAGATCTTTTTCTCAGGAAGGTTGGGAGGATAAACTAAGAATAGAATCTTTCGATACTCTCAGGTCTTCTGAGGTAACGTTCGTCGTTAATCATTTAAAGCCGCTCATAAAAATCTACGAAAATATATGCAAATAGCATTGTTCTCATAGAGACGTCAGCCGAGCAGTGCTGCCAACGATTCGCATGTCGGAGTCGCACCGACAAGATCCGGGATGGGTTCTGTCTCAAGAGCAGCTTTGAAGGTGCTCGAGGATCTTTTGGCCCGGAAATGCGCTGCAAGCGCTGCTCGTACTCTCTTATTTATGTCCCGCCACTGATGCCATACGTGCTTGTCCCGATTCCTTACAGGTAGGGATAAGGCGACATGAGAATCTTTGCCATCTGGGACTTTGTCCAGATGGCGCGGTACTTTTTCAGAAAGGTTTAAAAATCTGCGGCCTATGCATAGGGCCGCTGCATGATGAATGGAGAGTCCATACCTTACAGCAAACTTCACTCTGCCGATGAGTGAGGTAAAGGCGGGATTGACCTGTTGCACTTCGATTTGTTTGCCAAAAGCTCTAGACCTTAAATGTGTCAGGATAGCCTGATAGGAAAAGGAGGAAAGTTTACGGGATTGCGCAGGAGAACAGATTTCTCGAAGGGATTGCTTTTTCTTAGAAAAGTCGAGGTCTTCGAGGATGATGGGTTTTAAGGTTTTCTCCGCATGGCTCACCACTTTGGCACATGCGTCTCCGATGAGTGCCAGGGATTGTTCTTTGGTCTTTCCATAAAGATTTAATGGGATAGTTTGTTTGTAGAGAGGATTGCCAAAGCGATCGGTTTCAACGACAGCCAAATGGTCCGTATTGATATCGACCCCAATGATACCTCTGGCTTTGTTAGTTTTCCAGTTGGGGGTAGGAAGTGATGTGCTGACAAAAAGACGCCACCCCATTTTGTCGTGTTTAAACCGAAAGGTTAGGGCTTGTCCGTGCTTGGTGAAGTGGGGATCTTTGGCCCCAGCCAAGAGATGTCTTTGCTTGCAATCCTCTAGGCTTGTCAGTATTTCCTGATGTCCATACGCAAAACCGACATGGGGAATTGTGAGGTATTTACCAAATTTGCTGTGAAGAGCATCCGGCAAGCGGATGCGTAGAGTCAGATTATTGTCTGTTTCTATGCTCGCGGTGCAGGTTTGGTTGCCGGAGGTTTCGTCTTTAGAGCCTAAAAAGAAAATCTCAGATGTTCTTGCATGGCGCCACTCTTCAAGCCACTCTCCATGAGTTTTATAGTGATTTTCCTCTAAATTAAATTGAGCATGGAACAGTTTTTTAGACCCGAAACAGAGAGAAATTTTGTCCTGCTCTTGATCTTTGATGAGTCGTTCCAGGCGCTGCTGTAAGTTGTGCAGCCGCCGTTTTTTTTGATGGGTTAAACAGGAAAGCAAACGCTTTTTTCGAAGTTTGGAAATTTTTGTTTCCACTGCTTTGATCTGCTCTTTTAGATCGGAGATCTGCATTTTACGCAGTTCTTTAATGGAGGCTATTTTCCCCTCAATCTTCACACGAATGGCATTGAATTGTCTGGCGGTAATGCCATATTTAACCAAGTAAGATGATTTGAGCTCGCTGGCGGTTTTTCCCTTGCTGATCTCAGCGAGAAGACAGTGTTCCACATGCGCAAAGAGCGCCGCACATGTCTGGAGTGCCTCCTGAGCTATGGGGTCAAGAGACAGGCGGGTTTGATAGGTTCTCACTGGATCTTTCATCATAGGGCTGAGGCTGCCTCTTTTAGAGCTTCAAGCACTTTTTGATTTTTACGACTTCTCGCTCCATATGAGCTTGCAGGAAAAACTGTAATGATTTCAAGCGCGATTTTTCCAGTGCTTGCTTTTATGGGAATGAAATATATGCATTTTGCATATGTTAGTATAGTTTTTCGTATATTTTATGTTGCAGCTGACAACCCCTTTAGAGATCATTTAACAAAGGTTATTATACCGAACCCACGTCCTCGCCACCCTGGCGGGGACCCTCAAGCTCTTCTCTAAAATCGCCCATGGAAACGCTTTGCGCTTCCTGGGGAGGGGTTGACCCTGGCATTACGCTCGCAACACGCTCTATTTCAATAACTTAAAAAAATCCTCTCTTTTCCAAGAAAAGCTCTATTAAAGCCTGAATACCAACAACATGTCGTTACATTTCAAACATTAAAATAATAATTTACATTTAACAAAAATTAACATAAAATATAAATAAACAACATAAGGATCCTAACAAAATGTCATCAATCTACAACAACACAGCAATAGACCATCAATTACAAAATGACGCTATCCCCCAGAGCTTCCAGGATCCGATACCCTCCCTGACACAACGCCAAAAATTCCTAGTCATTCCATGCCCTCTAACGCTTACCGGAGAGTCTGTTTTTGAAGCAATAGATCGCACGAACACTTTTTGGCGCCTCTTCGAAGGACACGACCAGAGCGAAAACAAAATAACAGGTGAACAAGCGATAGAAACCTTGAGGAATGGCCGTTGTCGAGGAGCAGTATCCACCCTTCTCAATCGTTGTACAGAACTTCCCATCGAAGAAGCGGCTCGCGACATCGAACAATGCAAGGCAGAAGTGTTTTTCTTGCAATTGGTTCCAGCTGTCTCCGCCTTCGATCTTCGTCAAGCTGGGCTCGAGGATGCACTAAAAAAAGAGGGCCTGTCAGAAGATCAACGCTGCGAACGGGAAGGTAAACTATCTAGATTCAAAACGACCTGTGAGTGGCTCGATGCACAAAAGATCCACCATGGAGACTATCGTTGGTCAGAAGGGCAAGCAGTCCATTCTAGCACTATGATAACCGAATGCAATATTTTCAATTCCTCAGAGGAATATGCAACTACCTTTAACGACTTAGCCGCTCAAGCCCCACCGGGTGCTATCCTCCAAGGAACAATCGATCTTCTCGATCACAGGATGGCATTTGAGTATGGGCCTGAAAAATGTTACCTCTTTGATGCTTTTTGTGATGAACAATCGGGTCTGTTTCTTTTCCCAGATAAGGAGACATTCATCCTAGCAGTAAGGGAAGCTGTCGTCGAAACAGCCAGAGGCTATCTCGACAACGCGATGAAAAAAGGAATAACCGACCAAATCCGGGAAACCTTCGAAACGGAACAAGTTAGTTTTATCGTGAATTCTGTTAAGCCTTAACGATCACCTGCGGCGGATGGTTCTTCATCGCATCGAACTGCTTTGCGAGCGCCAATGCCTCTTCATCCGATAGATTTCCTGCCTGTAGCTGGCAGCGGATCGCCTCTCGATCTTCCATCCATTTGCGCACGAGCATTTTGCGCACCGTTTCGGTAAAGCCCTCATTGGCTTTAGAGAGGTTGATCTTTCGCTGCATCACTTCGGTCAAGAGTTTTTGATCTTCTTCTGTCGGTAAACAACTCCCCATGGCGAGTAGATCGCAGGGACGCCCCTGCTCTTTCGCCTCCAAAAACTCCTGATACAACCGGTAGGCTGTGGGCATATAAAAATGCTCTTGCCGAATGTTGGCCTTTGCGAGCACTGCCATCTCTTGAGAATCGGAAAAAATGAGCCAGCGCAAAAAGTCGGCTTCCAAGATCCGGTGTGGGTCGATCTCTTGGATACCCAAGACCCCTTTTTTTTTGATGAAGAGATCGGGCAAGGAGATTTGGCCGACGCCGATCGCCGATTCGGGCACCTGCGCGATTTCTGCCAATTGGCGCAGGCTCTCATGCACCATGACGGGCATTTCCCATTCCTTGACCTTTCCGACGATCTCATTTACGATTTCATTCTTTTTGGATGGGGGGAGATTTTTTGCCCCTCCACTTAAGACCTCGTAGACGAAAGGGAGATAGTGCACGCTCTGATCGAGAAGAGATTGAAAGTGATCAGCTCCCCATTGGACGAGAACTGAATCGGGGTCTTTGCCTTCAGGGAGGCGCACGATAGACACCCCTACCCCTTTTTTCTGAAAGAGATCGCCGATTTTGATCGCCGCCTGCCTCCCCGCCGTATCGGCATCTAGAGCCAAATAAACGTGCGCTACGCCTAGCTGGAGCAGCTCCTTGACGTGGTCCTGCCCAAAGGCCGTCCCCTGCCCTGCGACGGTGTAAGTAAATCCCGCATGGATCAATTTCAAACAATCGATCTGCCCCTCGACGACGATCGCTTTTTTTTCTTTGGCGATGCGCGTGCGCGAATCGCTCAATCCAAATAAAACGCGCGACTTCTTAAAAAGGGGAGTCTCTGGAGTATTGATGTACTTACCCCCAAAAGTCTCTTCCTTGAATTTGCGCGCTGAAAAACCGATGACAGCTCCCATCGCATCTCGAATGGGAAAAGTGATCCTCTCAGAAAAAAAATCGCGCCTTTTCCCCGCACGCATTAACCCCGCTTCTTCGATCACCCGCTCCTCGACCCCCTCTGCGCGTAAGTAACGGAACAGAAGATCGGGTTGAGCGGGAGCATAACCGATTTGGAATCGGCGCAAAAAGGGAAGATCCAACCCCCTCTCATACAAATACTGGAGCGGCTGACGCCCCTCTTCAGAATAGAGCAATAAATAGTGGTAAAGAGAGCTCGCATCACCTAAGGCGCGTTTCATCTCAGCGCGGCTCGGCCCCTTCTCTTTCTCCGGAGCATCGATCCTATCTAGTGTCACCTGAAAACGCTCTGCGAGGTGCTCGACCGCCTCAGAGAAAGTCATTTTGACATAAGACATCAAAAAAGCGATCGAGTCCCCGTGCGCTCCACAGCCAAAACAGTGGTAATGCCGATCTCCCCGCTGCACCATAAAAGAGGGCGTCTTTTCCTCGTGAAAAGGGCACAGCGCCTTAAACGCCGACCCTGACCGTGTCATTTTGATATGGGAAGAGAGCACTTCTGCCAGATCGATGCGCTGCCGTAACAGCTCGAGACTTTCTTGCGTAAACATATATAAGGCCCCCTTGCGATACGTGAACTCCGGGGCGTTGACGCTGTTCCACGACCAAATTTTGAGTCCACTTGGATATAGATCAAAATATAGCGCTAGGAAGATAATCGCGCAATCGATTTGGATTAGAGCTGCGTCGAATCCCGGCGCTTTGGCGCAATCCTACGGCCAACTTTTGAGTCCACTTGGGTATATTTTACGAAGAGGTAAACAATGAGCTACAGGGTTGATCCCGCATTCCCTCCCACCGAATACACTGTACCCCGAAACTCTTCCTCTATCGAACAAATTCCAAAAGAGCTCTTGTCTCAGATCTTTATCCAGACGGATATTTCCAGTCTTTATGCAGCAACTTTAGTCAATCGAGAATGGTATGAAACCCTCTCTCAAGCCCTCGATTTAAAAGGTGTATTTTCTACAGTGCAACAGATCCGCAAGATCAACACCTGGCAAAAGGCCTCTCAGATGATCCATCGCCGTATGGTACAACAAGCTTTTTATTTCCCTAGTCATACGGGGGAAGAAAACAACTCATTAAAATCTGAAGCGCAAAATTTTTCTACAGAGCGCCGTACAGTCCTTAAAGAGGTCAGGGCAACCCTCGATTATTTAATGGAAAACGGATATCAGACCCTCTTCATCCAACTTCTCGATCGCATCAAAGATCCCAACGAACGGCGCTGGCATATCAAGCACTACCATTCCATCTTATCCGCTAAAGGAGATCTAGCATCTGCGGCAAAAGTCAAGCAACTCGAAACACCTATTTTCTCTCTGGTAATCCCTCCCAACCTCAAGGATATAGTGATTTGCAGCACACCCAAATAACCCTTAAGTCTAAAAAATCTCTTTATAAAAAAACCCAGTAGCTTTAAAAAAATTGGCGAGATGCAACTTATGAGGAGGTCCCATGTCTGATGCCGGAAGAGAAGTTCCTGATTCTTCTGAAGAGAAGACCCCTCAATTCACGCACGCAGGAGTCATCCAGGATCCCTCTTTGAGTCAGCTGCGCGATCAGATCAAGAAGGTCATGATTCCCCTTCTCATCAAGACATTTCAGCAAAAGCTAGAGCTCAATCAGACCCTCGCCCCTCCCTCTCGCCTCTCGTCGGGAAAGAACCACAACTCCTCAGAAGAGATTATCGAGCAACTCAAACACCTCGATAAGGATTTGAAGGTGCTGCTCTTGTGGTGTCAGAGCTGTCGTAGTCAGATCCAAAAGGCGCTCTGTCCTCCTGAAGAAGAGCAAAAAAATCCGATCACAGCCACCCCTTCTTCCACTGCACATCCTGGGGTATCAAAATCTTTTGCCAATGCCGTAGCGACCCCCGCTGCTTACTCCTCTAGCTCCCGATCGCAGAAAAAAGAGTCAAAGGATCCTTTAAGCTCAAATGGAAAAAAGGGCAAAAAACCGTGGTGGCAGTCCGTCCTTGCTAAATTAAAGCCCTAGGCCCTACTCTGTTTATCTATGGAATCTGATCTAAAAATTTCACCGATGATGGTTCAGTGGCACGCCTGTAAAAAAAAGGCGGGAACAGCCCTACTTTTCTTTCGCCTTGGCGATTTTTACGAGGCATTCTATGAAGATGCAAAGATATTGGCCCAGGAGCTAGAGCTTACGCTGACCAAGCGCCAAGAGATCCCGATGGCGGGTATCCCCTTCCATGCGAGCGAATCTTACATCGATCGACTGATCGCAAAGGGGTATCGCGTCGCGATCGCAGAGCAGATGGAAGATCCCCGCTCCGTCAAGGGGATCGTCAAGAGGGAAGTCGTCCGCGTCATCACCCCGGGAACCGTCATCGCATCGAGCTTGCTCTCTGAGAAATCGAATAATTTCTTAGCTTGTATCGCCCAGGTCGGCCAGACCCACGGGCTTGCTGTCCTCGATTTAACGACGGCAGAATTTCGGGCGATGGAATTCGAAGAAGTGAACCTCCTCATCGATGAACTCGCAAGACTCTCGCCTAAAGAGCTCCTCATTTCAGACAAATGGAGCAAAAAACAAGCACCTCTTCTAGAAGAGATCCGCACCTCCGTGATCTGTGCCATCCACACCAAGGAAGACTGGCACTTCGACCACTCCTTTACCTGCGACATCCTCTTGCGCCATTTTTCGATCCTCAGTCTCGATGGATTTGGGCTGAAAGGGATGACGGCTGCGATCAATGCAGCAGGAGCTATCCTCCATTACGTCCGAGAGGACTTAAATTTGTCGGTCCACCACATCAAATCGCTGCACCCCGAGAAGACGTGCGACTACATGCAGATCGACCTTTCGACACAAAGACATCTCGAGCTCAATGCGCTGCTCCAGCTAATCGACGAGACGAAAACTGCGATGGGAGGGCGCCTCTTGAAAAAATGGCTCACCCACCCCCTCCTCGACCCACTCGCCATCGAAAAACGCCAAAGGGGAATCGAAGAGCTCTTGCCCACTTTGCTCTTTCAAACACACCTCAAAGAAATTAGAGACCTAGAGCGGCTCATCATGCGCCTCGAGACGGGATACCTCACCCCTCGCGATTTAAACGGCCTCCGCCTCTCACTCGAACACACCCTCCCCATCCACACACTCCTTCAGAGCTCTTCCTCAGACATCCTAAACGAGATCAGAGATCAGTTCATCGATGCGACGCCCCTCATCGAGCATCTCAAAACCGCCCTCGTCGACGCACCCCCTTTGCGGTTGAGCGATGGAGAGATTTTTAAAAGCGGCTACCACGAAGAGCTCGATGCACTCCGCGCGTTAAAATCAGACCACAACGACTGGATCGCCCACTACCAGACGCACTTGAGAGAGCTGACCCAGATCAAGACCCTCAAAGTCGGCTACACGAAGGCCTTTGGCTTTTACATCGAAGTCAGTCGAGGTCAAGCCGGCCGGATCCCCGATACCTTCCAAAGAAGACAAACTCTTACGAACGCAGAGCGGTTCATCACTCCCGAACTCAAAGAATACGAAGAAAAGACCCTCCATGCAGAAGAGCGGACCCTAGCGCTCGAATACGAGCTCTTCCAGATCTTACGCAAAGAGGTGCTCCACTATGCCTCGGGTATTCTCACGATGGCGCAAGCGATCGCTCAACTCGATGCCCTCCTCTCTTTGAGCACCATCGCTAAAAAATATCAGTGGGTCAAACCGACCGTCGATACCGGTTCTCTTTTAGAGATCGAGCAAGGCCGCCATCCCCTCATCGAGGCAAAGCTCAGCGCAGAAACCTTCGTCCCCAACGACGTCTTACTGAATGCCGACTCGCAGCGGATGTACCTCATCACAGGCCCTAATATGGCAGGAAAGTCGACTTTCATCCGCCAAGTCGCTCTCATCGCGATCTTAGCTCAAATCGGCTCCTATGTCCCTGCCAAACGCACCCATAGCGGCATCATCGATAAAGTCTTCAGCCGGATCGGCGCCAGCGACGATCTCTCCCGCGGCCAATCGACCTTCATGGTCGAAATGACAGAGACGGCTAACATTTTGAATAACGCAACGCCCCGCTCACTGATCATCCTAGACGAGATCGGACGCGGAACGAGCACTTACGATGGGATCTCCATCGCCTGGGCCGTCGCAGAATACCTCCTGACAGAACCGAATAAGAAAGCCAAGACCCTCTTTGCCACCCACTACTGGGAACTCACCGAACTCGAAAAAGAGATCCCCGGCGCAGTCAACTTCAACGTCGCTGTCCACGAATCGGAAGAGGGGATCACCTTCTTGCGCAAAATCGTCAAAGGAGGCACCGATAAGAGCTACGGAATCCACGTGGCCAAACTCGCCGGACTCCCCTTACCCGTGCTCAAAAAAGCAAAAGAGATGCTCCTCAAATTAGAAAAGTCAGGAGGCAGAACAAAGAGAAAAGCACCTGAAGAATCACACCCCTCCCTCTTCACCCTCCTCGAAACAGAACCCCCACCCCCCTTCCTCAAAGAGCTCAAAACACTCGATCCCAACCAACTCACCCCCCTCGAGGCCCTCCAAAAAATCATCGCGTGGAAAAACCAATGCCCTTCTCTCCCAGCGCATTAGAAAAATTTTCGACGCAGCCCGGCGTCTACCTGATGAAAAACGCCAAATCTCAGGTCATCTACGTCGGAAAAGCCAAAAACCTCAAAAACCGCCTCAAGCAATACTTCGCGCAAAGTAGCAGCGACACGCGCGCGATGATCCCCTTCTTGATTGAGCAAATCGATGCGATCGATACGATCGTTGTCCCCTCTGAAAAAGAGGCGCTCCTCTTAGAAAACACCCTGATTAAAAAGCATCAGCCCAAATTCAACGCCTTTTTAAAAGACGACAAGACCTTCATCAGTCTCATGATCAATCACACCCACCCCTGGCCGATGCTCCGCCTCGTCCGCTACAAGGGAACTCCCAAAGAACAGGGCCTCTTCTTCGGCCCTTACACGAGCGCCTATGCCGCAAGACAGACCTACGAACTCTTGACCCGCCTCTTTCCGTTGCGCCAATGCTCTGATGAAGAGTTAAAACGCAGAACCCGCCCTTGCCTTCTCTACGACATCAAGCGCTGCGTTGCCCCTTGCGTGCAAAAATGCACCCCCACAGAATACGACGCCCTCGTCCAGAAGACGATCCAGTTTTTAAAAGGGCAAGACCGCCACATTCTCGAAGAGCTAAAAGCAGAGATGGACTTAGCCTCAGAAGCCCAAGAATACGAACGCGCGGGAGCACTCCTCCAGACGATCCGACAAATCGAACACGTGATTTCAAGCGACACGCTCATCCACAAAGCCACAGGAAGCAACAGCGACGTCCTCGCGCTTTATAGACAAGCAGAAGAGATCATGCTCGTCCAGATGCTCTTTCGCGAGGGAAAGCTCATCGGCTCAGAGCACTACCCCTTTTCAGGGATTTTAGAAGAGGATGAAGACCTTCTCTCCTCATTCATCCTCCAACACTATACCAAAGCGACGGCACTCCCTCAAGAGATCCTCCTCCCCTTCCCCCTCAAAAATGCCCCCCTCCTCTCGGAAATCCTCTCTGAGGCTCATGGCAAAAAAATCCTCCTCGCCACTCCCCAAAAAGGGGATAAGAAAGCGCTGATCCGCCTGGCAGAAGAAAACGCCAAAGCCCTCTTCCAACAGGAAAAAGACCAGCGGCAACTCAAAGAAAAAATGCTCTTAGACCTGCAAGAGACGCTGAAGCTCAACCGCTACCCCAAAAAGATCGTCTGCTTCGACACCTCTCACCTTTACGGAAAAGATGCCGTCGCCGCCCTCATCACGTTCATCGATGGGATCAAAGAGAAAAAAGAGACCCGCCTCTTCCGCGTCAAATCCTCCGCCAGCGCAGAAGACTACACCGCCATGCGCGAAGTGATCCACCGCTACCTCATCAAAGCAAAACAAAACGATCAGCTCCCCGATCTCATCGTCGTCGATGGAGGGAAGGGCCAACTCAATATCGCTCTAGATCTCTTCAAAGAACTCGACATCGCCTCAGTCGATCTGATCGCCCTGACAAAAGAAGAGGGAAGGCACGACAAAGGGATCACGAAAGAGAGAATCTTCCTTCCCCAGAATCGCGATCCCATCCACCTCAATGAACGCTCCAACCTCCTCTTCCTCCTCCAACAGATCCGCGATGAGACCCATCGGCAAGCCCTGCTCTTCCATCAGAAAAGGCGCACCAAACGCACCCTCACCTCTGCCCTAGATGCCGTAGAAGGGATCGGCCCCATCAAACGCAAGCGCCTGCTCACCCACTTCGGCAGCGTCGAGCAGATCCGTAGAGCAAGCGATGAAGAGCTCCGCGCCGTCCCCGGCATCGGCCCTCGCGAAATCGCAGCCCTAAGAAAGGCTTTAGAGCTATGAGCGGCTCCCAAGCTTTGCTTCCAAAAGCTGCCACTGCGCTTTTCGCAATAGGTGCTTCAGCGCCCTTAACGCTTTTTTCTGCCCGATGAGCATATTGCATAAATAGCTGAATTTCACCACAGAGATGGAAAACCACAGAGAGGAAATTCATATTAAAAAATTTCCTCTCTGTGGTTTTCCATCTCTGTGGTGAAATTGCATATATTCAGAATGGAATGATGGAGAGCTGGATTAGGTCCTCATGAATTACACAACAACGCCAAAAACAAACGTAAAATTAATTTTAAAACTCTGTATAATAAAGCTATTTAGGCGCGAAGAAGAACAGAAAAGAAGAATTCTTTGGAGTAGCCGAATTGCTGCTTTAAAAGCGCAGAGAGCTCATTTTCAGCGCCTTCTAGAAGAGCTTTCTGTGCCTCCAGGGAAAAACCCTTCCACTCCAAATAGACCTCTATTTTTTGATCGGGTCTCAATAAGACGGCAACTTCCGCTTCTTCACCGGGAAGCTGCTCCTCCCAGTATTGCCGCACATATTCTTGGATGATCTTAGAATCGACAGAAGTCACGCGATTTTCCATGGAAAAGCTGTAATAGACACCGCGGTACATGTAATAAAAGCCAGCGAGGAGACAAACTCCAAGAGCGGAGAGAACGCACCCGATGGAAAAAAGAAGGCCGGATGAAAGTATAAACCCCGCAAGCGCTTGGCGCAAATGGGGGGCATAATGAAAGCCGATGCAAAAGACGCCGAGCAAAATGACACCGATGGAAAAGAGGAACTGCACTGCTGAGTAGAGAAGGTCCCCTTTTCTCATCTAAAATGACTCTTCATACTCTTCTAAAACACTATCCTCAGTCACTCGCTTCTCGAGTACTTCTTTCAGGTTAGGCTTCGCTTTTTTAGAGGTGAGATTTTTGAAAATCACGTGAACAGTGGCGACGTGTAACCCAGTCAGATTGCTGATATCTTCGACGATCCGCGTCTGGATCTCCTCAGCCTTTTCAGGGATGCGGATCCCATAAGCGATCTTGATCTCGACACGCACATTCACAGAATGGCTCTTTTGATCTTGGTCGACGTGGATTCCCTTAACGCCGTCCAAACTATCTCCCAAGAGAGAATCGAAGAGATTCCCCTCTAACGTCTCCACGCCATCTAGGCGCGCAAGACACTGCAAAACGATCGACTGAAAGACCTTGCTCTCAATGTCTCGGATAAAAACCGTCTCGGGAAGCTCGAGTTCTTTTGTATCAATTTCTTTGAGGGGATTTTGCATAGGGACCACCTTGGATTTTCAAGAGCTTTGAGTGTAGCATCTTTTCTAGATTAAAACTAGCTTGAATTTTGAACCCGAATAAGTCCAAAAGTTATACCCAAGTGGACTCAAAAGTTGGCCGTAGGGCCGCTTGGGTATAACCCTCCAGCTAACTTTTGAGCTTGTTTGGCTATAGCTTTTCCTCTTATACTCTAAGAATTCGCAACTACGAGAGATGTGCCATGCAAATCTTTTTAATGATCCTTTCTTCCTTTCTCTTTGGCTACTCCTGCAGCCAGATCGCCCGGAATAAGGGCCGGCATCCCGGTTACTGGTTCCTGATCGGCCTACTTTTTGGGCTCCTAGCACTTCTCGCCATCGCCCTCCTTCCCCCTCCCGGTCGGGCATCGACGCTTTTCCGTCAAAGAGCCCAGAGACCCCCACCTGTTACAAAAATTCCCAAACTCGCCACTATCGACCCCGCTCAAGCACACCCCATTTGGTATTATCTCGATCGAGAAAAGACACAACTCGGCCCCATGAGCTTTGATGCTCTGACTCGAGATTGGCGCGAAGGAAAAGTAACGGATAGGACGTGGGTATGGAACGAAAGACTAGAGAACTGGAAACCCCTGAACGAAGTCCTTCAGGCGGAATAGAAAAAGCCTGACTTTTTAGGAGTCAGGCTATAGCCCATTCGGGTAAAAAAACGAAAGACTACCAGCTCGCCTTCACGACGCCGGGAATCATCCCGCTGTTGGCCATTTCGCGGAAGCAGAGACGAGAGAGCTTAAACTTCTTCAAGACACCTCGCGCACGGCCTGTCAACTGACAGCGGCTTCTGAGACGAACGGGGGAAGAGTTTCGCGGCATCTTGTTGAGCGCGATTTTCGCTGCAAGACGTTCTTCTTCGCTATTATTCAAATCGAGAATGGTCTTCTTCAATTTTTGACGCTTGTCCCATTTGAGCTGAACGAGCTTTTCACGTCGTTTTTGTTTTGCAATTGCAGATTTTGTCGCCATATTCCTCTTGAGTTCACACTACTTTTTTACTTGCGGGACCTTTTTTGCGCGCAGGACCTTTTTGTCTCTGTTTGCGATTCGGGTCGATTTTATTGATGACATAGACGCGGCCCTTGCGGCGGACGATCTTGTCCCCCTTCGAAGGATCCGCTTTTACCGAAGCTCTTACTTTCATATTCACCTTAACGTTCGAGTTACCCAAAGTTATATGCAATCTCCCATTTCTTCGCAAGACCCGTTTTTTGACCCGTTTTTTGGAAAAAAAATTCTTCATTGTTGAGGAATTTGGACCCATTCGCTATACTCGCCTCAAAACTTAAATCGTTAGGATCAAATCATGAAACGTACCTATCAGCCCAGCAAGAGAAGACGCCAGACGACCTGCGGATTCCGCAAGAGAATGAAGACAAAAGACGGCCGTAAGATCATCAATCGCCGCCGCCGCATTGGCAGAAAGCGCCTCTCCGCTTAAGAAGAAACGCTGTTCTTTACCCTAAATGAAGTTCCCAAAATCGGCCCGACTCCTCTGTAGTGCTCAATATAAATACCTAAACAGACAGGGGTTGCGCCTTTTGGGGAGCAAATTGCCATCAACATCCGACAAGGAAATTCTTTACAGCCCCGCCTCGGCATTACCGTTTCGCGCAAATACGGCAAGGCCCACGATCGCAACCGCTTTAAGCGAGTTGTCCGCGAAGCATTCCGAGAGCTCCTTGCCGAGCTCCCCTCCGACCTAGAGCTCAATGTCTCTCCCCGAACGCCAAATGGCAGAGAACTCTCTACCGAAGCAGTCCTGATCGAGCTCAAGTGCCTCATCAGCCGCGTGAGCCCGCTCCCCCTTAGCTCAGATAAAGTTCAGCTAAACATCAGTTAACTTGGCGAGAATCTTCGTTGCGACAAAGTAGGCACTGATGGTGTATCCAGCGGAATGGAACTGCTTAACTTTGTAGAAATCGTCAGGAACCTGTTTTTCCCATTTCATAGCCTCTGCAAAAGCTCCCTCTTTCAGATGGCGGCTGAATTCTACTCTTGCCTCTGTAATTTCTTTGATGATCTGTTGAGCGACATCTTTGAGACCAAACTCCTGCAATAGACACACTTTTTCTAAAGAGTGAGGAATTTCTTCAGCAAACTTAACAGCCTCTTCTTTCGTCTTCAAGCGCAATAAAAATTCTAATTTAAGTAGGTTTCTCTTAGGGAGCACTTGCACCGTCCCTTTTGGTACTAAAAGGCCGAGGTATTCGCATACATTTTGATTTTCAGAAAGGAGGATGAGCTTCTTGTATTCTCGCTCCCAAAGACGCTCTTTGATGGACATCCAAGCACCTAAGCGCCCATACTCATATACAGGGATGCATTGAACATGCGCCAAAAGAGTGGGCAAAAGATCTGCGATCGCCTCTGTCAAACCAAGACGTAAAAACACATCACACCTTTCCACGGGATCGCTGATAGACTGCGCTACCTCAATAGCCTGTTCTGTTAAACCCAAAGCCCCTAACGCAAGACAGCGCTCGTTTCGGTATTCGATACTGTTTGCGAGCTCTATATCCCTTGCATCTGGCTTTACTCGGGCAGCAATGACCTGTTCTTCTAAACCGAGCTCTGAAAGCAGTAAGCGTTGCGTTCTTTTATCCTTGATCCAATCGATTGTATCGATTGCAAGCTCCTTTAAGCCATAACTAATAAGGGTACGCGCATAGTGAATGATCCTACTAGTGTCACTTGCCTCCGACTGAGGGTGTGGTAAGAGATCCATCAGTATCTGCTCATGCACTTGAGCTATCTTATCATAGACATCTCCATTGACACTCTGATTCCACTGACCCAATCTCAAACTGATGTGGCAGAAATGCAGCTTAAATCGATCTAGACGAGACTTATCCGTTGATGAGGGAGCCCAAGCACTCCTTGTGTGCTGGAGAAGATCAAATGCAACAGCGAGATGCCCTGATTTATAAAGAATTTCATAAAATTTCTCCACCACCTTCCCTTTAACATTTGCATTGTCAATTAAGCATAAGAGCGACTCCATAAAGCGCCTCATTTCAGGGACAGTCTGATGATTTTCACAGGCTAGAAGTAGATTTTCAAGGTTACAATGAGATAGGAAATAGCCACATTCTGCCTTTCCGATAAAAAGGCTTACTGCCTCCGGGTATCCAATGCGCATATAACCTTCGATCATTCTGCGAAAATGAAGCTCCTCACGAAACAAAAGCTCCTCTCCAAGTCCATTCATCTCAAAGAGGAGTTCTAGATTTAAAAATTGTAGAAACTCTCTTTCAAAACGAGAGCCAACGCTCCCCTGCACAATCCTGTCAAATGGATCGGGATAGTGAACATAGAGCTCTGAAAAACAACGCCCCAACTGGTATGCTGCTTCAAAAGAAACATTCCCTTCAGATGATTTTTTAGAATGCAACATTTTGGCTATTAGATTGCAAAACGCGTCCAATCGGGCGCGTTCTGGACTTTTTTCATCGAAACAAGACACGGCTCTCTCTAAAAAGGTCGTCACCTCCCCAATTGTCACCTCTTTTCTATTCGCGAGTTGATCGATGACAATCCGCTTTAGCTCTCGATCGACTGATTTCAGATTGTCTAGCTCTAAAGGACTGAACCTACTGAGGACATTCCAGAGGCACTCTCTAGGCAGATCTGTCGTTAAGGAAAATTTGTAAGACATAATCAACCGCCACCTGTTTTATTTTAATTAATATTACAGACCCATAGATTCAATTTAAACTAAATAAAAAACTCACTTGTCAGATGGCGTTTGTTGCGTACCGTCTGACTAGGCGCAGTATGACTCCCCGTTACTCCATTCTGAATAGATGCACTTTCACCACAGAGCTGAAAAAACACAGAGAGGAGATTTTTTAATATGAATTTTCTCTCTGTGGTTTTCCAGCTCTGTGGTGAAATTCAGCTATTTATGCAACAAAGCCTATTAGACCAGACCCAATTTGATGAGAATCGCCAACCCAACATCCCAAGCTCCTGCAGAATGTCCAGAGGAAAAGAGCTGCTGAAATTTATACAAATCATCGGGGACTTTAAGAGTCCATCTCATCGCTTCTTCCAAAGACCCTGCATCGAGATGGCGACTAAATTCTGCTCTTGCCTCTGCGATTTCTTTGATGATTTTTTCAGCGACCTCTTCCATGCCAAACTCTTGGAATAGACCCACCTTCTCCAGAGAATGAGGGATTTGTTCCGCATACTCGAGCGCCTCTTCTTTTGTCCTTAAGCGAAGTAAAAACTCTAATTTGAGCAGTTGTTGCCTAAAGTCCTGGTGTACGGGAATAAGTTCTCCAAGATATTCGCGTACAAATGCATTTTCAGGTAGCATGATGAGCTTCTTGTATTCTTTCTTCCAAAGACGCTCTTGGAAGCATTGCCAGAGTTTATTTTGCGAGGGTTCGCCATTGGCCAAAAGAGTGGGTAAAAAAGCGGCGATTTCTTCTGTCAGACCAAAACGTAAAAACACATCGCACCTCTCTACAGGGTCCATAATCTGCTGTGCCTCCGCAATGATCTGCTCTATTAAACCGAGAGATCCTAATACATAAAAGCGGCACCCAAGATCTTCAATGCTGTTTGCTAGTTCGATGACTTTTTCTCTTAAGCCGACTTTTAAAAGAAGCTCACATTTTATTTGTTTGTCAAAGATGCTTTTAGCTTTCATCTCATCGATCGCTTCGATTGCCAGAGCCTCCAATCCATAACAACTCATAAGCGTGTGAACATAGCGCTTGATGCGATCATTATTGTTAGACATTCTGAATTGGGGTACCAATAGGGGAAGCACCTGGGCATGTATTTTGGCTACCTCTTCAGAAACATCCCCATAACCGAGTCTGGAGTTAAGTTGGCAGCAATGCAAATTAAATAGATGCTGAAAAATTTCATCCTTTGATTCAAGCCAATAGTTCTTTGTGTGTTCTAGGAAATCAAATGCAGCATCGAGATGACCCGACTTGTAGAGAATTTCATAAAAATTCTGCAACAAGTCATCACGAACTCCTGTAGATAAGCGCACACCGCTATCCGACTTCAATAGATGTTTCATCACGCGCATCGCTGTAAAAACATCCCCACTCTCCAATACTAAGGATAGGTTTTTAGTCGAGTAAAGATAGCTTTTATGCGAAGGATCTGCAGTGCGGATAAAGAGCTTTGCAGCCTCAAGATATCCCATACTCAGATAGCCCTCACTCATTTTGCCAAATTGGCGTCCATAACTTAGCAAGGGCGAATAGTGCAAATCCGGGATGGAGTTACAAGCTTCATTCATATGACAGACCGATTCTAGACCTAAAAACTGGAGAAGCTCTCTTTTAAAACGAGAGTCGCTAGTTTCTCGGACAATTCGCTCAAATTGATCAGGATATTGAGTGCAGAGCTCTTTAAAACAAGGCATCAACAGATAGGATACATTTTCAGAGGAAACGCGTTTATCTAACAACTCCCCAGATTGTGACTGGGAGTTCAACCGTTGAACCATTTCAGTGCAGACCGTTTGCAATCGGGCCTGTACTGGATCATTTCCGTCCAAACAGCATACGGTTCCCTCTGAAAAATCGATTACCTCCTTCCTCGTCCTCTCGTTTCTGTTCATGAGTAGGGAAATCACGAGCTCATTTAGCTCTTTATCGACTGAGCGCAGATTTTGTAATGTTAAGGGGGTGCACCAACTGGCGACATTCCAGCAGCACTCCGTGGGCAAATCTTTTATTATAGAAAATCCTTGAGACATAATTAATCCTGTTTTTCACATTATTAGTATTCGTTATATAATACAATTATTCACATTTAATTTAAATTATAAAAAAATATTTAATTAAACATTCTACTTAACAAAAGAGCCCAGAAATACCCCTTCCAAAAGAATCGAAAATCGGCCAAAATAATGGCGTTGTTGCGTAATTCATGAGGACCTAATCTATATAGGTCCCCGTTACTCCATTCTGAATGTATGCAATTTCACCACAGAGAAGGAAAACCACAGAGAGAAAATTCATATTAAAAAATTTCCTATCTGCGGTTTTCCTTCTCTGTGGTGAAATTCAGCTATTTATGCAACAACAGCCAAAATAATCCCGAGAATTGAAGAAAAGTTTTACTGAGATAGGTTTCTATGTCTACCGCTTCACACGACACCGACTCCCTCTTTGCGCACCTCAATCCCGACCAGAAAAAAGCCGTGCGGGCAACGGAGGGGCGCGTGCTCATCCTCGCGGGAGCTGGCAGTGGCAAGACGAGTGTCCTTTCCTACCGGATCGCCCATCTGCTCAAGAATAAACAGGTCGACCCAGAGGCGATTTTAGGGCTGACGTTTACGAATAAAGCAGCTCAAGAGATGCGTGAGCGGGTGGGAAAGCTCGTTACGTCGAAGGTGGCAAAGAAGATCACGCTGAGCACGTTTCACAGTTTTTGCATGCGTCTCTTGCGCAAAGAGATCCACCATCTGGGATTCACCCCCAACTTCACCCTCTACGATGAAAAGGACACGCGCCGGCTCAGCATGCAGCTCGCGCGCCACCTTCTCGAGCACGAGGGAGAGCTGCCTTCTTTGGAAAAGACTCTCTCTAAAATCGCCTTCGCTAAAAGTCGAGGGCTTTCCTCGGATGAGATGGCTAAAAGTTCCACTGATTGGGAGGATTCTTTTAGCAAAGATCTCTTCGAGCGGCTCCACACTTCGATGCGCGCTTACAATGCGGTTGATTTCGATAGCCTCCTGTCCTTGACTGTGCAGCTCTTCAACGAACACCCAGAAGTGCTGCAACGGTACCAAGAGCGCTACCGCTACATCATGATCGACGAGTACCAAGATACCAATCCCGTCCAGTACCAATTGGCAAGGCTTCTCTCCAGTGCGCATGACAACCTCTGCGTCGTCGGCGACGATGACCAATCGATCTACGGATGGCGCGGGGCTGAGATTAAGAACATCTTGCATTTCGAATCTTCCACAGTCATCAAGTTAGAGCAGAACTACCGTTCGACACCGACGATTCTCAATGCAGCCAATGCCGTCATCGCCCACAATGAAGCAAGACATGCCAAACAGCTCTGGAGCACGGCGGAAAGCGGCGATCTCATCACCCTCTTTCATGCCCCGACAGAGCAAGAAGAAGCGCAAGCGGTCGTCCAGCGGATGATCAAATTGCACAAGGATCGCAAGATCCCGTGGAAGGAGATGGCCATTTTGTATCGCTCTAATATCTTATCGCGCGCTTTTGAGCTCGCTCTCATGCAGGCAATATGGGAAAAAGAGGGGCAATGGGTCCGCGGCATCCCCTTTGAGGTCTTCGGCGGAACGGAATTTTACGAGAGGGCGGAGATCAGGGATCTCATCGCCTATTTGCGCGTGATCGCCAATCCCCTCGACCAAGAAGCCCTTTTGAGAATCATCAATGTCCCTAGACGAGGAATCTCCGATCAGACGCTCGATCGGCTGACTCAACTCAACCGACAAAAGGAGATCCCCCTCTGGACCATTCTCGAAGAGGTCGCCTCCCCTCTCTCCTCTGAGCTCAAAAATGACCTCTCCTCTAGAGCGATTGAAGGGATCGCAGAATTCGTCGGGATTATCCGAGAGGCAAAAAACCTCTTTCACACGCCGCCGCTGCATGAAGCCCTCGCGTGGCTCATCGATACGATCGATTACAGAAAGGCGATTGTCGATGATGTCAAGAGCGAGAAGATGCGCGACTTTAAGTGGGAAAACGTCGCCCACTGCATCGATGCGCTAGCGATCTATGAGGAGGAACAAAAGGGGTTGGGTGCAGAGGATGCGATCTCTCTGCAACACTTTCTCGATCATTCGATGCTCGATCCAGACCACGCCCCACAGAGGGAAAAAAAGAAGCAAGAGGATAAGGTCAATCTCATGACGTTCCACAGCGCCAAGGGACTCGAGTTCACGAGCTGCTATCTCGTCGGTCTAGAAGATCACATCCTCCCCCATGAAAAGAGCCTTCTCGAGACAGGGATCGAAGAGGAGCGCCGCCTCATGTACGTCGCGATGACGCGCGCTAAGAAGCATTTGACTTTAAGCATGGCGCGCAATCGAAAGAAGATGGGAAAAGACCTCCAGACGACCCCCTCCCGCTTTCTGTTTGAAATCCCCAAGGAATTCATCCGGATCACTTCCTGGCAAACCGTCGATTAGGGCCTGGCGTTAAAAACCAAAAATTAACCACAGAGAGCACAGAGGACACAGAGAGAAAAACAAAAAAATTTCCCTCTCTGTGTCCTCTGTGCTCTCTGTGGTTGTTATCTTCCCTTTATGCAACAACGCCCCAGAGCATTCCCAGAGCATTCCCAGAGCACTCATTTTTCCGCATTTGCCTCAGGCAAATGCTTGCGCAGCCACTCCGTTGCCTGACGCAACTCCTCCTTAAACTCTGGGGGTGCTTTGCGGTACGCCGCTTCAATATGGGTCCGAGCACCTGAGAGGTCGTTTTTCGAGAAGAGATGCTCTGCGATCATCCACTCTGCGCGCCACTCATTTTTTTTCTCTTTGAGTCGCAAGTACTGGAAAAGGGGTTTTAGGGCTTTTTTGGGATAATTTTTCCCCTTTGCTTTTCTCTGAAATTCCACAGCGGCTATGGCAAAGGGAAGGTCTTCGAAGGAGGCGCTCTTTCTCTGGAGCAGCTTTTTCTTGAAGGCGATAACCTTAGGATCTTTTGCCTTGTGCTTCTGCAAGAGAGCCGCGTATTTCTGCAGGTGGAAGAAGGATCCTTTTTCTCGCTTAACCCCTTGATTGAGGATCACGTCCCGGTAACAAGTCGCAGAGAGCGCTGTTGCTTTCTCAAAAAGGTGCTTCCACCTCTCTTCATCAAACGGACCATTAGGGTGTTCTAGCGTGTGACAAATTTCTTCAAAATCTGCGATCAATCGATGGACCTTTTCTCCATATTCCCCTGCCTCTAAAGGCAACGCTCCCAAGCGAGCGAACTCTCTTCCCCTAGGGTCGAGGAGCAGAAGCATCGTCCCCTCTCTAGCCCCATACTGCTCTTTTTCTTCAGGGTTTAGCAGGCAAACCACTGTTTCCCCTTCAATTTTTTCCAGAAAATCGGGATGATGGAGGGCCTGTTCACAGAGAGCAACGATGACCTTGTTCTCTGGGCTCTCTAGGGCCCAGACGATAGGGATGTGGAACAGTAAAAGAAATAGCAGCTTCCAATTCATAATTAAATTTTATATATGAAATGAGTCCTTTTCTTCCTACTCTTATTTTGAGACACCGCAAGGAAAACCTGAAAAAATGCAGCCTTAGAGGGTTAGAAACGCGGGGAGATTGTCTCTTTTGTACATATCCGAGAGATCCTCTGCCCGACCTCTCTGGCTATGCTCTCTTGACTTTGGACGCTCCTGTATTGGGAGAGGAAGATGGAGAATTAGGTCTTTTTTTAATCGATGGAACCTGGCGCTATGCGGAGAAGATGTATCAGTCTCTTCCTCAACCCCATCGATTCCAAAAACGCTCTCTTCCCGCTCATTGGACGACAGCCTACCCACGGAAACAGACGGAGTGTTCCGACCCGAGCCGAGGGCTCGCCTCGGTCGAAGCTCTCTATGCCGCCTATTGCGTGACAGGTCGCGACCCCAAGGGACTGCTCGACCAGTACCACTGGTCAGAAGAATTTTTAATTCAGAATCGAGACTGGACATTTTAATGAGTTTCTCTCTAGAATTTGGCGTATCATATTTGGCCGACGCGAAAGCTCTCGCGGTTCGATGAGCGCAAATGGGAGTAGTATTGCGTGGATACGTCTCCCATTTGCGCTCATCGAACCCGGGCTTAAGAAGTGGTCAAACATAGGATAAAGAAAAAATGGAGTCCTAAAAAACACACTAGTGAAACAGAAGACCTACCCCTTTGAAGAGCACCAGCTCAGCCTCGATAAAATCGATCCAGACGCTTTGTATGTCATGGAAAAATTGCGCGCCAACGGATTTAACGCTTACCTCGTCGGCGGGAGCGTGCGCGATCTACTTTTGGACAAAAAACCGAAGGATTTCGATATCTCTACCTCTGCTGAACCAGAGGAAATTAAAAGACTTTTCCGTAACTCCATCTTGATCGGCCGGCGTTTTCGCCTGGCACATATCCGCTTTGGGAGAAAAATTTTTGAAGTGTCGACCTTTCGCTCAGGAGACATTGAAAGCGATACGCTCATTTTGCGCGATAATGTCTGGGGATCCCCAGAAGAAGATGCGATGCGCCGCGACTTTACGATCAACGGCCTTTTTTACGATTCTGCAACACAGGAGATCGTCGACTACGTCGATGGGTATCCCGATATCCAAAAAAGGGTCTTGCGCACGATCGGTCAGCCTTTCTTTCGCTTCAAACAAGATCCTGTTCGGATGTTGCGGTTGCTAAAATTTCAAGCCCGTTTCGGCTTCGACATCGATCCCGACGCACACGTTGCCCTTCTCGAGTGCCGCAAAGAGATCATTAAAAGCTCCTCTGCGCGCATTCAAGAAGAGCTCTTGCGCATGCTCGAATCAGGCGCTGCTGAGTCTTTCTTTCGCCTCCTCACCGAGCATGGCTTCATCCACCTGATGATGCCTGCATTCGGGGAATACATGGAATCGAAGGAAGCGGAAGAGGTCTATGCCTACCTCAAAGAGATCGATACGACCTTCCACGATCCCACACGCCCCCCACTCTCTCGCTCTATCCTCCTCACCTGCTTGGTCTTTCCCCTATTGGAAAAGAGGATCCAAACCCGCTTTCTCGACCGAGAAAAACTCCCCCATCTCGGGGAGATTTTCCGCGAGTCAGGAGATCAAATCAACGAGATCTTCGGCCCTTTCTTTGCCCTTTCTAGACGGCTGCGCGGGACGATGATGTCGATTTTGACCTCTCAATACCGGATCTCTCCTCTTGCTAAAAAGAAATAC
Source organism: uncultured Verrucomicrobiae bacterium (assembly GCA_963818965.1). Classification (GTDB taxonomy): domain Bacteria; phylum Chlamydiota; class Chlamydiia; order Chlamydiales; family Rhabdochlamydiaceae; genus JAZJZV01. Next base: position 291,597 of record CAWFUG010000011.1, read on the forward strand.
CACAAGTTAAGAGTTCCCAACGATCCCGATTTTCCTGAAGCGCTCAAATTCTTCGAAGTGCGCTCCAGCCTAGAGCCTGCTCTGCAGACGACCTGGGAAGAGTGGAACACAGTGATGCAAGCCGAACCCTCTGAGGAACAACCCCTCAGGCGCCGACGCAAGCGCAGACGACGTCCGCCTCGAGGAGAGGCTGCCAATGAGTAACCTGCATCATTTGGACGAGATCGCTTTTTTAGGCCCTCCCACAAGTGCAGGTCCCCTCCCTGCTCTTTTTTATTTCTCACTCTCTGCGCGCGATAGCCTCACCCTCGATCCCTTCAATCAGCCTGCGGCTTACCTCGAGCACTTGCCCATGAGGATCTTCTCCCTCACGCTTCCTGGTCATGAGAACAACCTCCCACCGACACAAGCGCTCTACGTCTGGGCTCAGGAGCTAGGAAAGGGACACGACGTCATCGCTGCCTTTGTCGCAAAGGTCCAACAAAGCATCGCGCTCCTCTTAGAAAAGGGACTGATTTTTGAAGACAAACTCGCAGTTGCTGGTCTCTCGCGCGGCGCTTTTGTCGCAGCGCACGTCGCAGCAGCCATTCCACAGTTCCGCACATTCTTGGGCTTTGCACCACTTACCCAGGTGAGCTTTGCCCAAGAGTTCGAAGCGATCGCCCGCAATCCACTCGTCGAAGCCTTAAGTCTCATGCACCTGACCGATCGCCTGATCGATCGAAAGGTCCGCTTTTACATCGGCAATCTCGACACACGCGTCAGCACGCGGCGCTGCTTCGACTTCATCGAAAAACTCTCCCAAACCGCCTATGAACAACGGGTCCGCTCTCCCTCTGTAGAACTCTTCATCTACCCTTCGATCGGACACATGGGTCATGGAACGCCTCAGGCGATCTTTCATCAAGGGGCACAGTGGATAGCTGATCAATTAGGGGTAAGCAATGCCGTGTGATCTCTATTTCTTTGCCGGAGAAACAAGCGGCGACTTACACGCGGAAGGAATTATCCGTGCTTTAAAAGCACACAACCCAGATATCTGCATTGCAGGAGTCGCAGGCCCTAAAATGCGCGCTGCGGGTGTCGTCCACACGATTCCCATGGAGGCCTTTCAAGTGATGGGTTTTCTCGATGTCTTTTGGGCTCTTCCCCGTTTGATCCGACAATTTTACCAAGTTGTGAGAGAAATCGAGCGCCTACAACCCAAAGTCGTCGTCACCATCGACTACCCTGGATTTAATCTGCGCCTCATGCGCCATCTCAAGAAAAAAGGATTTAAAGGAAAGTGCATCCACTTCATCTCTCCCTCCGTGTGGGCATGGGGAAAAAAACGGATTCCTCTCATGGCACAAGTGCTCGATCAGCTCTTGACCATCCTCCCTTTTGAAAAAGCGCTGTTTAAAGAAACTCCTCTCGCAGTCACCTACGTCGGCCATCCCCTCGTCGAACGCCTACAGTCTCACACCTATCGCCCCCTCGCCCTCCCTGAAGGGAAAAAAATCGTCTCCCTTTTTCCCGGCAGCCGAAGAAAAGAGATCGAGCGCAACCTCCCCCTCTACCTCCGTGCCGCGAAAGATCTCGCTGCAGCGCATCCCGACCTCCACTTCGCCCTCTCTGTCTCTGAAGAGCGGTTCCGCCCCTTGATTTTAGAGATCCTGAAAAAAGAATACGATCTGGAAAAAATCACCTTGGTAGATTCCGACGACTCCTATGCGCTGATGCGCGCCTCCTACCTCGCGATTGCAAAGTCGGGGACAGTGACACTCGAGCTCGCTCTCCATCACATCCCCACCGTCGTCACCTACGCGATCTCTCCCATCGATGTGTTCATCGCAAGAGACATCCTCCGGATCCGCCTCCCCCACTACTGCCTTGTGAACATCATCGCAGAAAAAGAGATCTTCCCCGAGCTCTTCGGCCCCGATTTTACTCTGGCCACCCTCAAACAAAATATCGAGACTCTGTTGCAACGAGAAACTTATGCATCTGTGCGGACTCAGTGCTCCCACCTCGTAGAACAACTCAGCTCTAAAAAGACCTCTGAAGAGGTCGCAGAAAGGATTTTATCATGGAACAATTAAAAATTTACATCGACCGCTTTAAAGATGACCACAAAGAGCTTTTGAAAGAGAAACTCTCTCCTGCCCTTTTCGATATCGAAGATAAAGACCTCCACTTCCCGTCGCCCATTGAGATCGAAGCAGAAGTCTATCTAGCCAATGACCACCTCGTCATCCACTTTGATATAGAAACAACGGCCACCCTCCCCTGCTCGATCTGCAACCAACCCGCGCACTACCCCGTCTCGATCAAAAATTTGTACCTCACCAAACCCTTAAGCGAGATCCAAGGCGTCATCTACGACCTAACCGACGAAGTGCGCGAATCGATCCTCCTGCAAATCCCCCCCTTTGCCGAATGCAACACAGGCCAGTGCCCCGAACGGGAAAGTGTAAAAAAATACTTTAAGCCAACCACCGCTCCCCAGCAAAAAGGGGACACGCCCCACTTCCCATTTGCCGACCTCGATCGCTAATCTCTGAAAAATCTCAAAAGCTATATCCGGCGCGCTCAAATGCACCATCCTCAAGCGCGCGGGTTCAATGGCCAACTTTTGAGTCACGTCGGGTATAAAACAAAGACTTCACAAGTGTCGAATGATCCCTTGAATAATCCCGAAAATCGACGAAAAATTTTACTGGGATAGGTTCATAGACTCATTTTTACTTTTAAAAAATGCCGTCTTTTTATATAAAGGACACATTCAATTTTGTGGAGTATCTACACATGGCAGTTCCTCGTAATAGAACATCAAACGCTCGCAAAAATTCTCGCCGAGCGCATCACGCAAAGAAACCTAAGAACACCTCTTCGTGCCCTAATTGTGCAAAGCCCCATCTTTCGCACAGAATTTGTCCGCATTGCGGATTTTATGCAGGTCGCGCGGTGGTGCACGCGAAGGAAGGATAATATTTTAGCGGTCGGCATCGACTTACTAGGCGGCGATACCCCTCCTGAGGAGCTCCTTGAGTCGATCCTCGCAGAAGCCCCTCTTTCTGTGCAGTTGGTCCTTTTTGGAACAGAGGCCCTTTTCAAAGGGCATAGCCCCTGTTCCGATCAGATTTCCCTTTATCCGGTGAAGGAGATTATCTCGATGGAGGAGTCTCCTTTAAAAGCAGTTCGAAAGAAAAAAGATTCTTCGATCTGCGTAGGCGTGCGTTTGCTAAAAGAGAAGAAGATCCAGGCGCTGATCTCACTTGGAAACACAGGTGCTCTAATGGGGGCCGCTAAGTGGGAATTAGATCCCCTACCCAATGTCGAGCGCCCCGCCCTTCTCACCCTCCTTCCGACGCGAAAGAACGATCTCGCCGTCATCGACGTCGGCGCCAACACCACTTGTAAGGCAAAGTACTTGGTCGAACACGCTACCGTCGCCGTCGCTTACCAAAAGAGCCGCGGCATCACAGCGCCTAGGGTAGGCCTTCTCAACATCGGCTGTGAATCCTGCAAGGGGACACCTGAGTTAAAAGAAGCCTATCAACAACTGAAAGCTTGGGAAAAAAACCACCCTTCCGCCTTTTCTTTTGCAGGAAATATCGAAGCGCGCGATGTGTTTCATGGAGAGATCGACGTCCTCGTTACCGATGGATTTACGGGGAATATCTTTCTGAAGACAGCCGAGGGAATCGCCGCAGTCGTTCTCGAACAGAGCTCTTCCGATGATCCCAAGCTATACCACAGCCAGCTTGAAACTTCGAATTCGATCGCGCCAAATTCGAAGTTTCAAGCGGGCTGTGGTATAGGACAGCGGCTGCATTACACAGAATACCCAGGAGCGCTTCTCTGCGGTGTCGATGGAATCATCATCAAATGCCACGGCAACTCGAGCGCACAGAGTCTGATCCGCAGCATCGCCATTGCATCTGATTTGATCCAAAACAACTTCCTCGACCAAATCAAAAAGACACTGACACTATGACAAAACCCCTCTTCCGCTTAGCACACCTCTCCGATCTCCACTTCTCCAAGATCACCTGGAACCCTGCCCAATTCCTATCCAAACAGTGGATTGGAAACCTCAACTGGATCTCCTCGCGCCAGCGGGAATTCACCCAAAGACCCCTCGAACTACTTCCCCCTTTACTCAAAGAATTGCAAGTCGATGCCGTATTGATCACAGGAGATCTCTCTTGCACCTCCCGAGAGACTGAATTCGAAATGGCCAAGCTATTCCTCGATAGCCTTAAAGAACAGGGAATGCGCATTTTCACACTCCCTGGCAATCACGACCAGTACACGCAAAGAGCCTACAGCACTCAGCGCTTCTACAATTTCTTCGATGCGACCTACGCTCCTGATGACTCCCCTCATGCCTTAAGCCTCAAAGAAGACAAGCTCACGAGCACCTATCTCGGCCACCAGTGGTGGTTGTTTTCTCTAGATACAGCACTCGCTACTCCTCTGTTCAAATCCTCCGGCTATTTTTCTGAAGAACTCGAAGTAAAACTAGAAAAAGCACTCCGAGATATCCCCGCCCAAGATCGGGTCATCTTGATGAACCACTTCCCCCTCTTTTCCAACGAAACTCCCCGCAAAGAACTCGTACGCAAAGAAGCCCTACAAGAGCTACTCAAACGATTTCCCTCGGTTACTTTTTATCTCCACGGACATAGCCACCGCCACGCGATCGCCGACCTCAGAAATAGTCACCTCCCCATCGTCCTCGATAGCGGCGCCACAGCAAAAAAACGGGGCGGCACCTGGAATTTGATCGATCTAAATCCCAACGGCTGCACTATAGAAGCGTTTAGAAGTCGCTTGACACAAGAGGTGCCGACGTGGGAGACATTCTCTAAAATCCATTTTGGCTGGTGATACATGGGAGAAAATAGTTGGTACAAAGAAGGGCTATCCTTCAAATGCACAGGGTGCGGACAATGCTGCACCGGATTTCCTGGCTATGTCTGGATAACCCCTGAAGAGATGCAAGCGATGGCAGAGGCGCTCGCTATCCCTCTCGAAGAATTCACAAAAAAATACACCCGCAAGCTCGGCAATCGCTACTCGCTCAAAGAGCGCCCCAAGACCTACGACTGTGTCTTCCTCCAGGGCAAAAAATGCACCGTCTACACGACCCGTCCCAAACAGTGCCGCACCTTCCCCTGGTGGCCAGAAAATATAGGCACTAAAGAGCAATGGGAAGAGACGGCTAAACTCTGCGAAGGGATCAACCACCCAGAAGCTACCACCGTCTCCTTCGAAGAGATCGAAGAACAACTCCTCATCCAGATAGGTAAGCCTAAATAGGGTGTGCGTATTTTGAAGATGGTCTGTATTGCAAGAAAATACAGCCACCCTTACCATACGCAGTTTCACGCTCCCCTTAAGCTCCCCTTTTTCAAACAACTTGAAGGATAGGTCATGACAGTCACGATGACACCAGAGATCCGCCAGCGCATCGACTATTGGTTACAAGGCCCGTTCGATGAAGAGACGAAAAACCAAGTGCGCCGCCTCGAAAAAGAAGACCTCCCCGGTTTAATCGACGCTTTCTCATCTGATCTTTCCTTCGGAACAGGGGGTCTGCGCAATCTCATGGGACCTGGAACCTGCCGTCTCAACATCTACACCATTCAACTCGCTACCCAAGCACTCGCGAACTACCTCAAAAAAGAAACCCCGAGCAAATCCCTCTCTGTTCTCATCGGGTTCGACTCGCGCCACCACTCTCAACTCTTTGCAGAGGAAGCCGCTCGAGTCCTGGCTGGCAACGGCATCCACGTTTACCTGCTCGACGCCCTCCGTCCCACTCCTTACGTCTCGTTCGCCTGCCGCTTTAAAAAAGCAGATGCCGCGATCATGATCACCGCCTCTCACAATCCCAAAGAGTACAACGGCTACAAAGTCTATTGGAGCGATGGCGCCCAGGTCGTCCCGCCCCACGATACGGGCATCGAAGAAGCTCTCCAATCTCTCCGAGGGAATCTCTCCTCTATCAAATACGCCCCTTCGAATGATCCCCAGATTGAAAAGATCCCCGTCGCGACCACTCTCGATCACGACTACCTAAAAGCAATCGCCCCGCTCCAACAATTCCCTGAAGACAATCAGAAAGAGGGAAAAACGCTCAAAATCGTCTACACGAGCTTGCACGGAACGGGAATCACACTAGCGCCCCTCGCTCTCAATAGCTGGGGATTTCCGACGATCCACTACGTCGAAGAGCAGATCAAACCCGATGGCGATTTTCCCACAGTGAAATTCCCCAACCCTGAATACAAAGAAGCGCTCCAACTGGGAATCGATCGCTTGAGGGCAACAGAATCTGATCTCTTGATCGCAAACGACCCCGATGCCGATCGGATCGGCGTAGTCGTAAGACATAATGGAAAACCTGCTATTCTGAACGGCAATGAGATCGCTGCCATCTGCGTCGAATACCTCTGTCACGTCAAGAGTGCAGCAAAGACGATGCCCCCCAAAGCCGCTGTCGTGACGACGATCGTCTCCACAGAGCTCATGAAAGCAATTACACAAGGCTACCACCAAACCTGCATCGAAGTGCTGACCGGCTTTAAATACATCGGCGAACAGATCCACCTCTGGGAGACCCACCCCAATAGCCACCATTTCCTCTTCGGCGCAGAAGAATCCTATGGTTATTTACTCGGAACCCATGCGCGCGACAAGGATGCGATCGTCTCCTCTTGTCTCATCGCAGAGATCGCCCTCCATGCCAAACGACAAGGAAAAACCCTCATCGATCTGCTTCAAGAGATCTACCACAAGTACGGCGTCTACCGAGAAAAACAACTCTCGATCAACTTCAACCCCGGTGTCGACGGGATGAATCAGATGAAAGCGTGCATGCAACGCCTCCGCACCCACCCCTTAAAACAGATCGACGCTTTTCCCATCATCTACACAGAGGACTATGAGACGAAAAAACGCACTTACCTCGCGACTTCCAAAGAAGAACCCCTTTCCCTCCCTCAATCTGACGTCCTGCTTTACCGCCTGAGCGAGGACAGCAAGCTCATCATCCGCCCCTCAGGAACAGAGCCCAAAGTGAAAATCTACGCCTCAGTCCGCTCTGCGCCCGGTACTGCTCTCGAAGAAGCGATTAAGACCTGCGATACTAAACTCGACACCTTGCTGGCTAGCTTAAAAACATCTCTCACATGAAGACACATACCCTCGCCTTGGTGACAGGAGCCTCTTCAGGCCTAGGAAGGGCATTAAGTATAGCTCTTGCCCTAAGAGGCATCTCCCTCATCCTCGTCGCGAGAAACCGCGATGCGCTCGAACAACTCGCAGCGACCCTATCGGTCCCCACTGAAATCCTCCCTGCCGACCTCGCTTCACCCGATGGGCGAAAAAGAGTCATCGAAAAAATCCGCGCGCGAACACCCGATCTCATCATCAACAACGCAGGGTTCGGCCTCTATGGCCCCGTCCTATCCCACCCCTTGAGTGCTTGGGACGAGATGTTAGCTGTCAATGCCCAAGCCGTTATGGATCTGACCATCGCCGGCGCGGAGAACTTAAAAAAATGGGGAAAAAAAGGAACGATCCTCAACATCGCCTCTGCTGCAGCCTTCTTTTCCTACCCGAGCTTTTGCGTCTATGCAGCGACAAAGGCATTTGTCATGCGCTTCTCAGAAGCGCTACACACAGAATTGCGCCCCAGCGGTATTGCCATATTGACCGCCTGTCCGGGCCAAATCGACACCCCCTTTCGCCAGCACGCCTCCCTCCAGTTTTCCCAGAAAAAAGACAGGCGCACCCTCCCTTTGGAAAAAGCAGTGGTTTTCCTCCTCGATCAAATCGACAGAGAAAAACCCCTTCTCATCTTCGATTGGAAATACCGCGCGATGATCGCCTTCTCTCGGTTGATCCCGAAGAGGTGGCTCCAGACTTTTTTAAACAAGAGTTTACGGGACAGAATCCGCTCAATACGTTCTTAGATCTGATATACTGCGCCCGGTCAGGAATTGCGAATTTGAGCCTTTGATCAGCTCCCGCGATTCCACGATCGAAAAGGGGGCCAGTATTATATTTAAGGAGAGGTTCAGAGCCTATTTATGACTTTAGACAATGGCAAATACTATTTTGATCGCTTCATCAACAGCTTTCATTACCTCTTGAGGAACATCTCCCAATTTTTTCTTAAGACGTGATTTATCTACAGCCCTACATTGATTTATCATCGCCTTTCCCTGCTTAGTAGTTTCATTTTCTTGTTTCACCGGCAGATAAACTTCAAAAGGATAAATATTTTTCACCTTACTTGTAATTGGAGCAACAATGACAATATCCGACACTTCATTACCGATATCATTCGAAATAATTAAACCAGGGCGCATTTTTTGAGTTTCTGAACCGACAGTTGGATTAAGATCTACCCAGTAAATTTCTCCCCTCTTTGGGAATTTTTTCACCATTCCTCAGACCCATCGTTAATAGTAGTATCCCACTCAGCTGCTTCAAGCTGACCTAAATCTTTGTTTGCTGCACGGTAGGCCTTTCGCAAATCCTCTTTTTTTAGTTCCAGCTCTTTGCGAATGGCCTCGGATACAAAGAAGCTCATTTCTCTTTTTTTGATATAGGTGTGCAAATCCTGTGAAATTTCCAGGGGGATCGAAAAAGTCTGGTTGATTTTCTTAGATGAACGCTCTTTCATACCCCTCATTTTAGCACTCCTTCTATTTATTATGTAATACGTAATTCATACACAATAAACAATAGACTATAACAGCCTTAAAATTAACGACTTGCAAGTTGCTTCCCCAGGATTTGTATTATTCTCTCCTTTACCCCGCACCAGCGGAGCGGCGAAAACCCGCCTCTAAAACTCTTCATCGCCTCCTTCCTCATAGACCTCTGCGTATTTCTGCCCTTCCAGCCAGTCTAACTCCTCGATCGAGACAAAATAATGATTGAGATACTTGCCCTTAGAGATCTCATCGTCGATTTGAGTCATCCCTGCACTCTCTAGCGCGCGATTGGCCCATGTGTTTGCCGCCCAAGAAGTAGCGTGAATAGACTTCAGGGGAGCCGCCGGGATGGCGTGGTTATTCAAGTTGACGTAGTAGTTTAACTCGTGAAAAAAAGTCGCAGCGTGTTGTAAAACGGCAGTGATCGCCTGTTTCGCATACCCCAGATTCCAAAACTCTCTTTTGATCGCAAACTCGAGTTCTGCCTGCCCCTTTTCAAAACCATGGCCGAGCAAGATATAACCGACGAATACATTGTCATCAGGACTCACGCCCTTTTTAAAAACGGAAAAGGCGCTATAAGGATCTGCACCCTCTTCCCACCGCTCGATCCAACACTTGAGTTGCAGCGTCGTCTCTTCCTCAGAATCGGGGATATTGTCTCGGTATTTCTGGATCCCCTCCGGATCGCTAAAGAGCGCGACATACTCAGAGTAATCCTCCCAATGAACCGGGCGGAGGTGGAGCTCTTCTGTATCGATCTCTACAGACACCGTATCTTCATTCGAAGCGATCTCTATACGCACATCTCCCAAGTAGGGTTGTCCCTTCCAAAAATCCCCCTCTTGATGAGGCCGCAACAACTCGCTTAAATAGTTTTCCTCATCCTCTGCATACCCCCATACGCATCCCGTCGCAAAAAACAATGCCACAACCCACTTCATAAATCACTCCTTGTTAAGATCGCGCAAATCTTAGATCAAGAACCGATTAAAGGAAATATTTTTCGAGGCTCTTTTGTCTACGACGAAAAGCCGACGTTTTAGAAAGATTATTACAAGATCCCACCCACAATTTCGAAAACACCTATAAACAATTTTTTAATATTGTTTTTAAAATAGAATTAATTTAAAATAATAAATAAAAAACACAAATTACCTAATCTCATGTCAACTACACCTATTTTAAGCCAACCGAAAGTCCCTCTATGCCCATGGACTTGTTCGCCTAAAACGAGATCTTTTTTTGATCTAAACCCAACCGTCTTTCCACCTGCTTTAACCAACGAATCGCATACAGAATTTAAATACACTGCCCGTGACGACTTCGGGAAAGTCAATTATGAGCTACTCATAGCCAAATCTATAGAGGGCTTTAGCCGTTGTTTTTGTAAAAACATGAAAGAAATTGCGCAACAAGAAGGATTTAAACTACGCCCTACAAAAGTACGGTATCCGCGTGACCCCGTTGTTTTTGGTGGAAATTCCGTCGTACTCATGACCCATTTTTTAACCTCTCATCGAGAAGTCAATAGAAAATTAACCGACCGTTTGCAGATTTTTGGGGAAGAGCTCGCTATCGATTCCCCCCTTTTTAAAACAACTGTAGGAAGGGTAGGCCTGGCTTGTGAAACTTTTTACGAATTAGATCTGTGCGTGCCTGATCTAACAAAAATAAGGACGCGCTCTTATATAGAAGGTGGGAATCTTTTAGAGGCGAATAACCAGAATAATGTACGCAAGTGGGTCATCGGGGACTATTTACCCACTGCAACACTCCACACTCTCTACGTTGAAGGGTGGTTTGATCCCGAGCACACCTCCCTTCCAAGCCAAACTTATGAATGGAGTCGCATCCCTGCAGATGAGCTAAGAGATCTTTTTGTAAGTAAAAAGATTCCGCAAATCATCGAGGAAATGGCGACGCAAATTTTCGAAAGATCCTTAGCGATTCCAGAGCCTCTGAAAACCCCCTCCCCTCTTTTTTCTAGTTCCGCAGAAGAGGATGAGAGCTCCCGTGTGTCTCAAGAAGCATTTGAAAAAAATTTCACAGATCTGACACTCATCCAATTAACAGCAGATGAAAGAGATTCTCTTAATAGCGAACACCTAAAAGAGAAAGCATCCCAATTTCAGGTAAATGATAGAGATGCAAAAATGCCCATCGCTCGTTATATGGCGGCCCACGAATTTGTAAAAGACAGGATATTTCCCAGTGAGTTAGGCGCCTCTCGAGCCGATGTGCATTTTATAAAGCAGCCGGGATACCACATCGATCTATTTATCACTCCAGGACCTAAGGGTTCTCTATTCGTTCAAAATTATGAGTACGCAGCGCGTATTTTGAGGCTCATTGGAAAAAACTACAAATATTTCGGGCTAACGGATGAGGATTATGAACAGTTAAAAGCATTTGGACTGACGACTCATAAAATTGCCTGTGATTACGAACCCCGCATGGAAAATATACGAAAGGAACTGAAAAAAGCGGGATTTACCATCATCCACACACCGGGAGTATTTTTTAGGGAAAAGGAAGAAAAGCTCTATATGGTTAATTTCATGAATGCTGTCACAGGTTTCTCGCCTAAAACGGGACATTATTATTATATTGCCGGAGGCGCTCAAGGACGTATCGGTCAAATCTTAATGGATGTCTTTGCTGAATTCATCCATTCTCAGTGTGAAAATACCGTCGTTTACTACACAGGGAGAAAGAGCACCGATCCGACTGACTTCCAAGAAGCCGAGAGTAGCCAAAATACATTTTACTGCGGGCCCCATTGTCTCACGAATGAGTTAGAAACGGGGGAGCATATTGCGACTTAGCTGACCTAAGAGTCTGCTATAAACCTACGGCCAATTTTTGAGTTTACTTAGGTATCGCGTGTTTTTCAGGGTACTTGATACGCAGGTGGCGGGTGATCATGAGGGCTCTTACCATCGCCTTTTTCACTTGGCCGAGTTCCTCGAAAGTGAGCTGACAATCGTCGAACTGCCCATCTTCTGCCTTTTCCGAGACTAATTTGTCGACGACTTCTGCGATCCCCTCTTCCGATGCCTCTTCCATCGAGCGAGAAGCGGCTTCGACGGTGTCTGCAATCATGATGATCGCAGATTCTTTGGAGCGGGGCTTGGGGCCGGGGTAGCGGAATAGCTTTTCATTGACTTTGGTTGCATCGCCGCCCATCTGTTCGACCTGCTTGCAGTAGAAGTAGTAGACCATCGTCGTGCCGTGGTGTTCACGAATGACGTCGATAAAGCTCTGCGGGAGGTGGTATTTGCGCGCCAAAATTTCCCCCTCTGGGACGTGGGCGATGATCACATGAGTCGATTCGGAAGGTGTGAGGAGTTGGTGGATGTTAAACCCTCCCAACTGATTTTCCGTAAAATAGTGAGGGTTGAAGAGCTTGCCGATATCGTGATAGAGCGTAGCAGCTCTACAGAAGAGGCCATTGGCGCCGATGGAGCGAGCGGCGGCTTCTGCGATGTTACTGACCACAAGGCAGTGTTGATAAGTCCCCGGCGCTTCCAAACTCAGTCGGCGCAACAGCTCGTGATCGGGATCCATATATTCCATCAGCGTCATGTCCGTCATCACATGAAATGCCGCTTCTAAAATCGGTAAGAGACCGATGGCGATGAGTGAAGAGACAGCTAAAAAGGAAAATGTCGTCAAGAGATCGGTTAAGAGGGTCAAGTTGAAAAGGTGGTTATCTAGGAGATTGAATGCCAAGATGAGAGGGATTGTAGACAACCAGACTTTGCCTAAGACGGAAAAAACTTCTTTTCTCTTGTGCAGCTTACGCGCAAAGAGAATCGTCACAAAAGAGGCGAAATAGTTCAAAAAGAGGAAGGGAACCGTATCTGCTGAGAGCGTCGCGATGAAGAGCATCAAGAGAAAAAGAGAAGTGATGACGGCGATTTGGCTGCTGATCAAGACGCAACTGAGCAATGAAATCAGCGGAAGCACTAGGGGAAAACGCGCCAACTCGCTCAAATTCTTCCCCTCGTAGAGCAAGAGGTGCTCTGCTCCTTTGGCAAAGGCTAATCCCACAATAATGATGATCAATAGGAGCGTCATCTTCTGCACTGATCTGAGAAAATCCCGATGGAAGTAATAGAGGTACAAAAGCGAAATGAGCAACAAGCTGAAAGAGAGGATCAGATTGCCCAAAAAGCCCAAGATCGTCCATGAATGTTGTGCCTTAGATAGAGCAGCCTTCATCGCGAGCATCATCGCTAAGTGGCGCGAGGTGACCTTTTCTCCCTTTTTGATCACTTGGGTTCCCGCGTCGACATGAGTATAGCGATCGGGAATCTGATTTTGCACTTTCTTGCGGATCCCCCGTTCTAGAGAAAAATCCTCCTGCATCATCCATAAGTGCTTGGAAAAGGGAGCTATCAGAAAACGGACCGTCTCTTTGTGGTGGGTATCAGAGGCATCGAGATTGCTCTCGATCTCTTCCCAAAATACGCTGGGGAGCATCAGGTCTTCTGTCTTTGATGCAGAAACGCTGAGACTAAAAAAATCGCGTACGGGAAGCTGGAGGCGATTCATCCGCCGCAGCGTCCGATCATCTGTAAAGCGGGCTTGAATGATCTGCTCTTCGATCTGATCGAGAAGCTGGTACACCTCTTCAAACGTGGTCCGCTTTAAGTCCTGGCGCCATTTTTGATTTTCGATCAGCGAGTTTTCCAGTCCATGACGAAAACTGCGCACCAGACTCTCATCGACACGGTAGATGATCCCGATATCTCTTACCGCCTCCTGCTTGATCATTTGGGAGGCTTCTTCATCTAGAAAATTGAAATCGATCTGAGAGATGACATAATGAGGCGCTGAAGTGCCCACTTCGAGCACCTCCATCCGGACCTCTTTAAAATGGAGAAAACAGGTGAGAATTACCCAAAAACTTAGAGCGAGCAGGAGCCGCTTGGTAATCTCATTACCGCCTAGCCATTCCTTCCAAAGCTTTTTGTGCCCAGCGAATCGACTCTCGTCTTTATGCTGTTCTAGCATCCCCATGTGAAGATCATCCCTTAGGGAAGGTGTTTGGGAGCCATCATAGCAAAGCTTGGGATTATACCCAAATGGTCTCATAGGCCCCACTGGATTAAGTAAAAATTTTATACACGAGTAGACCCAAAAGTTGGGTATACTCCCTCTCGGCTTTGTTGCGTAATTCATGACCGGGCGCAGTATATATGCAATTTCACCACAGAGAGGGAAAACCACAGAGAGGAAGTTCCTATTAAAAAATTTCCTCTCTGTGGTTTTCCCTCCCTGTGGTGAAATTCAGCTATTTATGCAACAAAGCCCCCCTCTCTGTGTCCTCTGTGCTCTCTGTGGTTATTATTTTCCTTTTACGCAACAAAGCCCCTCCCTTACCAAAATATTTCTGATTTGTCTCTTAAAACCCCTTTCCGGTAGAATTAATTTTTACCCGAAGGTAAACGTGAATCCAAACGATCAGTACCAGGTCATCGCGCGAAAGTACCGCCCACAGAAGTTTTCCGACGTCGTCGGACAGGAAGCGATCATCACGACGCTGAAAAATGCGCTGCGCTGGAATCGCATCGCGCACGCATACCTCTTTTGCGGCTGTAGAGGCACGGGGAAGACGACACTCGCGCGCCTATTTGCTAAAGTTTTAAATTGCGACAACCGGACTCAAGACTATGAGCCATGCGACGCGTGCCCTTCCTGTCTCGATATCAGAGCCTCTAGAGCCCTCGATGTTCTAGAAATCGATGGAGCCTCTAACCGCGGGATCGAAGACATCCGCCAGATCAACGAGACGATCGGCTATGCTCCCTCAGGAGGGCGCTACAAAATCTACATCATCGATGAAGTGCACATGCTGACGAAAGAGGCATTCAATGCTCTATTAAAGACATTGGAAGAGCCTCCCGCTCAGGTGAAATTCTTCTTTGCGACGACAGAGCCCCATAAAGTCCCACCGACGATCCTCAGCCGCTGCCAACGGTTCGATTTAGGGCGCATTCCCTTAGATGCACTGGTCAAAAAACTCTCTGCAATCGCAGAGGATTTGAAGATCCCGTGTGAAGCGGAGATCTTCTCTCTCATCGCACAACTCGCAGAAGGGTCTCTACGCGATGCTGAATCCCTCCTCGATCAAGTGCTCTGTTATGGAGAGCCTCCACTCACCCTTTCAAAAACAGCATCCATCCTCGGCATCCTACCCCAGACAGCGCTCTACGCCCTTGACCAAGCCTTCGCAGAACAGAATTTCTCTTTCGCCTTCGAACTAGCAGATCAGATCTTCACCTCTGGAAAAGAGATTTCCCACTTCCTAGATACCCTCCTCGAACATTACCGACGCATTCTCCGACACAAACTCGGCACTCCTACCCCTTTTTACACACCGAAGGAGCAGGAGCAGTTCTTAACCTCTGCCACGCTCTACACTCAAGAACAGTGCCTCTACATCCTTGACTACATCCTTCACTGGCAGCAACAACTCTCTAAGATCCCCTTCAAACGGATCACGCTCGAGATGATCCTCCTGCACATCCTCCACTCAAAACACCGCGTGACGCTCCCCTCTTTGATCAAACGCCTACACGACTTGCAGTCGCAAACAGTAGCAGAGCCAATTGTTGTAGAGAAAAAACCGGAATCGCCCGAGCGCACCCTCGCGTCTCGAATCCCAGAAGTGGCACCTGCGCTACCTCCTATTCCAGAACCTAGATCTGAGGAGACAGGCAAGGAAAAACAAGCTGAACCTCCCGAGCTGACCTTCCCCTCCCCAATCCCAGAAGCAGATGCTGCGCTACCTCCTATTCTAGAACCTGTCTTTGAAAAGACAGTCGAGGAAGAGAGGTCTGAACCGCCAGAACTGACACTCCCTCCTCTAAGCCCACAAGCAAATACTGCGACACCCCCTATTCCAGAACCTATCTCTGAAGAGATGTCACTAGAAGAGTCTCTTCTGAAAAAAATGAAACAAAGACTCGAGGCTCAGCCGCCGCTCGAGCCTGAAACTAATTTACAGACACAAGCCCCTTCTGTTCCCCCGCTGCCAACACCAGCAGACGATCTGAAAAGTCTGGTGCGTCATGAGACATTGATGCGCTTTGCCGCGGTTGAACTAGAAGGTGTTTTAAAAAAGGAGTCCCCTAATGGGTAGTGGTTTTTCCAAGATGAAAAAACAAGCGAAGATGATGGAGCAACAGCTCGAAGCAGCGCGCTCTGAGTTAAAAAACAAGCAAGTTACCGGAGTCAGTGGCGCGGGACTTGTGACCGTGGTCATGAATGGCGAAAAGGAAATGCTCTCCATCCAGATCAAGCCCGAATGTGTCGATCCGAATGACCTAGAAGGGTTACAAGACCTCATCAAAGACGCCTGCGAGCAAGCTTACGCCCAAATCGCAACCGAAGACCCCATGAGCCAGTTCTCTCTACCCGGCGGGATGTCTCTCCCATTCGGTCTCTAACAGATCCCGCTTAATTGTCGTGACGCTGTCACGACAATTTTCTGCACGCGCGATTTCAGGAAATTGAAAAGATATTCGAGAAATTCAGCACTAAAAAAGCCTAGTAACTACCAATCAGAGAGAAGTGGACCATGGATCCACCGCCAGGGAAGTGATCCCTGTGGATCTTGATCCCCCAGTCGAGGCGGAACGAGAGGTAGTTCTGCAGGGAGTAGCGGAGGCCGGGGCCGGTTCCCATCAGGTAATCGGTCTGCTTTTGTCCGGGGGGCTTGTGCCGGTCGTGCGAGTAGCCATAGTCGAAGAAGAGAAGGATCTCGAGGCGGTCTTTGAGGCGCCCCCGTTTGATGAAGTGAATAGGCGGAGAGTGGATCTCCGTGCTGACGAGGAGCCCATCATCTGCGTTCAGTTGCCGCTCGTCGTAGCCGCGCACTGTGTTATAGCCCCCGAGCCCAAATTGTTCGCTCGGCAGGAGTGTTTGGTTCGAGAGTTGCCCGGCGAAGAGGAGGGAGAAGCGAAACCGGTGGGGGAGGCGCAATTTGTAATTCAGAGAGGTCCGCCCATAGACGTAGATCGGATCTGCAAAAGGGTTTAACGATTGAAAATCGTGGTGGGACTGGTCGGGAATCCAGGAAAAGGGGGAAAAGAAGAGCTGGAGATCGAAACCTAACTTATGGCTTAAAGTGCCGGCATCCCTTTCTAAGCCTAAATTGTAGCCGCACATAAATTGTGTGAGATTGACCTGTTGGCCGATGAAAGGCACCGCCTCGACGAAGTTTAGCGTGTTATTCGAGCGCTTGAAATCAAATCCCACACTCCATTCGTGCAGTAGCCAAGGAGTTGGAACGATAGGGATCGTGTAGCGCGTACTCACCTGACTACTCGTCCCTTGTGTTTTCGAGGAATTTCTGACGTGCGCATGAGCTTGAGAATACCCTCCGAAGAAAAGTAGGATGTGTTGAATCGGAAGGGGGATCGTCCAGGTCCCTGTGAACGCGTAGAATTTCTCAGGATTGGGCGCTGCGGTGTATTGTAAAGAAATGATCTGGTCCGCATCAAATGCATTGGCGCAGCTCGCCCCCACAAACCACCGGAGCCGATCAGTGTGGACAAGTCCCGTATTATCGACCCCTGCATAGATATTGGCAGGGTAAAAATCTTCAGCGATGATCTCGATATCTGTCGTATTGCTCTTCTCACCCGGTGCGTAGACGAGATCCGCTCTTCGGAACGGGTTGCGGTTCAAAAAATTGAGGTCGTTAAGCAATTTGTGCTCATCGATCTTGTCTCCCTTTTTGAGCCGAATCGCATGCGCGTACCGCTCTTTGGAGAAGTATTTATTCCCATAAACTTTGGTCTCGCCGAGGACACTCTCGCGGACGATCAGCGTGAACTTTCCATCAGTGACATCTTGCTCGGGGATCTGGACGCTTACGAGCGGGTGGTTGTTATCGCGGTAGTACAAGATCACAGCGCGTTTCAAATCGAGCAAGTCATCGGCTGTCAAGGGGCGATAGAGGTAAGCTGCTAGAACATCTCTTAACCCCTCATCTCCGCCAGGAACCGGAAAGCTCGAGAAGAAAATGCCTCGGTCTGTCGCACGTAATTTCGTGACACTGCTGATCCGATCGACGACGTAGATCGATTTGATCTCAGGAATTAAGATCTTTTGAGGCAGTTTCTCTTTTTTCAAGGGAGTAGAACCCGTGCTCTCTTCCGCCCGATTTAAACAGGGAGGCCAAAGCACAGGATGCGCAGAGAGGCACGTCTCACTCAACAAAGCACAAAGAAGTAAGTATTTCCCTAATTTCATATAGAATCAATAAAACGAATAAAATGGTCTGATTTTATTAAACTCTTTCCTGCGGCGAATCGATAATCCCTTGTCTGGGACCACTTCGAAACTCTGCAATCTACGTGTCGATCGCTCGTGAGCGTATGCCTCTCTCTGGAACGAGACATTAAATGTCGTCCACTCGAAAAAATCATAAAAGACGTAATCATTTAAATAATCAAGGTCAAAAAAGAGTTCTGAGGTAGCGATCGGATAGGGCTGTGGTCTGATGTGGTGAGGCGGCACGGGTGGCACGGGCGGCACATTGGTTTCTTTGTAGAAGATCGTAAATTTAGGGCCACCAAAGAAGGCATTGGGATAGTAGACGCCCCACTGCTCTTCATTCGAGTCGACAAACATAGGCCCAGGAACGAACGTCTCTCCATTGATCGGGAAATTAATCGTATTTTGCACTCTGCGCGCTGTGAAGATCCGGACGGGCCCTCCGCCCACTGCCGTGATCAGTCCCCCGTTATTCAGCATGAAGCGCCCCGGACCAATCCCTGGCGCCGTCGGGAAGTCATTGTCGACGACGAGAGTCAAAGATCCTGTCCCATTGACGGTGACATTTGCTGTATTATCGACTGTGATATCGCGTCCGGCAATGATGAGCAAGTTTCCGACTGCAGGGACAGCTACTGTCGATTCCGCGAGGAGGAAGACAGAACCGCCGGCTGTTAGCGTGAGATCGCTTCCGAATGTCTCAATCGAAACGGGAGAAGGGATGACAGCATCCCCGATAAGCGTACAGTTCCCTGCACACGTCACGGAGATATCCCCCGCTTGCGTCGTGATGAATGCGGGAGCGACACTCGTATTGCTCCCTGAGATTTGCAAATTAGCGCAGGAGAAAGAGATCGCACCCGATGTCGTGACATCCACTTGGGCGTTTGCCCCTGTTGCAACCCCGCTGATCAGGTTGGCATCTCCCGTTGCTGTGATCGTGATCGCTCCCGTTACCGTTTCAATTTTGGCGAGCGCGTTCGTGGCGCCTACACTGGAAGAACCGCCGAGTCCTAGAGGCCCTGTCGCAATCGTGATGGGAGAAGCGGGACCTGTCGTTGTAATGAGTGCTTGCTGGTTTGCTGTTGCCCCTCCGGTCAGCTGCATCGCTCCCGTTAGAGTGATGTCAATCGATCCCCCTGAAGGGCCTGTCGTAATGGTGACGTTATTCGTCCCCGTATTTCCCCCTGCGGTATTCGTCATCGTGCCGCCCGTCATCGCGATCGTCCCTACCCCTGAGGTCTCACTGGCGTAGATTCCCGTCAACGTGGTGCCCGTGCTCGTCCCTCCCGTGAACTGATAATTTCCCGTAATCGTCGTCGCGATATTGGCAGCCATTTGCGTGACAAGACGCGCTCCACTGACACTGCCCCCATTGAGGATTAAATTACCGATCGGTGAGAGATTCCCGACGACTAAAGGCCCTGAGAAAGACTGGATCTCAGCAAAACTCGTCGTCGCACTGCCCCCTGTGAGCAGAAATGAGCCGGGTCCATTGATCGTCACTCCTTCTGTCGCAGAGATCCGCGCATAGCTATTTGTCGCAGCAAGGGTCGTTGTCCCATTGAGATCGAGGCCGACTCCGATGGACATATCCACTGTGCCGGGAGATAAGACCTCTGCGAAGGCGTTCGTCGCATTGCCCCCATTGGCTGTAAAAGTGCCGCTGCAGTGGATCCCAATCGAAGAGCTGCCGCTCGTCGTCCCGATAGAAGCAGAGCCATTGGTCCCCGTGGTGGCTGAAGAGCCTTGCACTGTCAAATCATCGCAATAGATGGAGATATTGCCCGAGACAGAAGAGAGAATTTGGGCATTTGTATTGGCAAGACTCCCCGCCGTTACATTGATAGCGCCAGAGAAGGGATTGAGAGCTGTTCCAATCGTGATATCTCCCGCCTGCGTCAGGATCCCTGCCACTGCAGAGGCTGCCGTAGTCGAACTGCTGATCCCCAGACTCTGTCCTAAGATAGTGATCGAAGAGGGAGTGGCGCTCTGCGTCTGGATATAGGTGTTTTGATTGGCACTACCACCTGCTGTCAACTGGATCGCCCCATTCACATCGATCTGGATCGTTCCGCCCGCTGTCCCCGTCGCAATCTGTGCGCCGTTTGACCCCGTACTAGCTCCCGAGAGCAACGTGAGCGTATTGCCTGAGGTCAGCGCATCGAGAGTGATGTTTCCTGTACCCGATGTAAATCCCGAATAGAACCCCGCACGCGCATCTCCGACAGAACTTCCCGCCGTAATCCCGTAATTGCCATTGATCGCCGAGACGATATTGCCTCCCACATCCGTCAAGATGACAGCGCGCGCATTGACGGCTCCCGTTCCCCCTTGCATCGAAATCCCCGTCGGCAATAGCGTTCCCGCCGTCTGTCCGATTCGGATCACATCAGTAGCAGAAGTCTGGGCATTCGTCGTTGTGAGAATTTGCGCAGAGCTCGTCTGGCCGAGCAAACTGATTACCCCCGACGTGGTTGCCGTGCCATCGATGGTGAGCATTCCTCCCAAGGAGATGATCTCTGCATCTGTGCCACTTGCCACCCCTCCCGTCAGCGCCAATCCCCCCATCCCGATACCGATCGTATTCGCACTGCTGCCGACATCGACCCGAGAATAGTTCCCCGTCGCATTCCCGCCCGTCAATGCGATCTGTCCCGTCGCAGAGAGGGAGATGTTTCCATTTGACGTCGAAATTTCCGCAAAGGAACCCGTCCCCGCCCCTGTTCCTGCCTGCATCGTGAGGTTACCTCCCGAACTGATCGCAATCGCACCCGCTCCTGCGCTCGTTCCGATCGAAACAGACGATCCCACAGATGTCCCCGCCGTCATATTTAAAAAGCTGCTGAGCGTTACAGCGATATTCCCCCCATTCTGCGTCGTCAGGCTTGCTGTTGCTGTCGCCGCGTAACTCCCCTGTAGCGTCAAACTTCCCGATCCCGGGCTGATTTGGATCCCTCCACTCAATGTCTTAAGTCCGCAGTTTGTCGTACTCGCTGTCGAGCCGATCCGGATCTCAGGCGATGCGACTAAGAGGACAGGGGTTGTGGCGGCGTTGGTTGTAAAGGAAGAAGTGATGAGATCATTGATTGCGATAAAACTTCCTACGTCGGTTGCTGTGAGAGTCAGCGAGGTCGGTGCATTCCAAGTGATGGGGCTATTGACCGTGATGTTTCCCACCGGTGCGGAACCCGATGCGGAAGCATCGACCACGACGCTACAGGTGCCCAAATGCGTCCCTAGAGCCACGCTATCGATCGTCACAGCCCCTCCGACAAAGGTATAAGTCCCTGTGGGACACCCATTGAACGGATCTGTTCCCCCCGCTTGAATGGTCACAGCACAAGGGTCTAACCACAAAGTCCCCGCTGTCCCGTGCGGGGCCAGCGCGTGCACTAGACCATTGGGCGCTAAAAACCCATGACTCGACACCTCGACAAATCCCCCATCGCCAGAAGAAGCTCCGCCCCGCGCGAAAATCGAGCCAAAAAACCCATTCCACTCGTCTGCCCAAAGGGCGATCCGTCCTCCGTTACCAGAGTCTAGAGCATCGGCAGAGAGCATAGCTCCCGGCGCGACATAGACCGTCTTTGCATTGGGAATGGCAGGGTTATTCCCTTGGAAGTCTCCCCCGACGAGCACCCGCCCACCGCCTGTTCTCCCTGAGACGTCGACATAGGCCTCTGATTCCAGGGTGACTTTTTCCGCTAAGAACCGGATTTCTCCCCCTATCCCTTCAGAGTTTTTTGCTACGTATTGACCAGAAGCGCTTAAAACCCCTTCCTCAGCACAGAGGTAGATCCTCCCTCCCCTTTCTTGAGTCGACAAGGCGTCAATCCGGCCACTGTCTTTAATCGCATACTGGTAGGCATTTCCATCCGCCTTGAGCTCTGCTTTGAGCGCCGTGATCCATCCGCTATTCTCGATCCCCCCATCCCCTTTGATAGAAGAGGCGCTTGCCCGGATCAAAATCCGCTCTGCATCTCCTTGTTGGATCAGACACTCAGAACCGCTCGCAAGACCCACGAGCCCCTGTTTCGCTTCAAGACTCCCTCGGTTCTCTAGACGATACCCGATCAAGATCAAATCCCCATCCCAAGCAGAGATCTTTCCTAAGTTGATGATGCTCGCCTGCGAATCTCCCTTGAAGAGAAGATCTCCCCCTTTAAGAAAATCTGCATCGCACGCATCGAGGGTCGATGCAAAGAAACTCGCCGTATCCACGACCGCCCCTTCCCCAAACAACACTCCCTTCGGATTGATCAGATAGACCTTTCCATTGGCCTTGAGCGTCCCGAGAATCTCACTCGCATTGCCCCCCATGACCCGATTTAAGACAGCAGCTCCCTTCCCTGGCATTATAAAGCGCGTCGTCTCCCCCTTCCCAATCGAAAAATCGTCCCAATGGATGACAGCACGCTCTCCCGTCTCGATGGACACCGTCGATCCAGAAGAAACGGGAGGTTTTGCTTCGCCCGCCACGAGCCGAAACCCCTTCGGGCTCGCCTCTAAACAGGGCAACCAGAAAATAAATGCGCAAGAACTCAGCGCAAAAGAATAGAAAAAATGAACTCTAGACATCGCCATAATGATACATGTTTTTCTTTCCGTATATCAAAATGGGAAATAAATAAATTAAAAATCTTAAATTATTATCATTTTAGTACTTGGACTCGAGAATCTACCTTAGGTAAGCGTAAGCCTTTCCTTTTGAAATCAGCACCGATGATGTTGAACGTGGTGAGCCTTTGCAAGTTGCGCATATCCTTTGGCAGGGAGAATAGGTCATTGTTATTCAAGAGAAGCTCTTCGAGGTTTCCCCACTCCTGAATGTCTGTGTCAGTTAATTCCTGCATGTTGTTATGGGAAAGATCGAGCTTTTTAAGCCTCTTCGGTTCACCAGCGAGCTTTTTTGGTTCTCCTTCTTCTGTCAGCCATTTCAAGGCATTATAGCTCAGATTGAGCTCTTCTAGTTTGGGTGTGTCAAAGATCTCTGGACGCAATTTAGCTAATTGGTTATGCGATAAATCCAACTCTGTTAATTCCTCTAATTTATCGATGCCAGGAGGAAGTTCAGTCAACTGATTATGAGACAAATCGATTTTTTTTACTTTTTTCATGAAGTCCCATTGGAATAATTCAGCTGGCAGCGCTGTTAAGCCAAAGTCATTAAAATCTAACTCATCACGCTCACCCATGAGACACTCATCCATCTGCTTGCAAACCGCATAGCGCTTCTGTTGTTCTCTTGGATGGCAAGCTTTTATCCAAGCATCCCAGCGACTGAACATGTCTTGAGTTTTTGCTACAGCTTCTGGTAAGCCCTCTAATGATGACGGTATTTTAAACTGATTACCCGATACATTAAGCCATTGAAGTTTCTGTGCACATTCACAAAGCTTCTCTGGTAGTTCTTCCAGTTTGTTATGACTCAGATCGCACCATTCAAGCATATTGTTACCAAATCCACGTAGCCCTGGTAACGCTGCCAATTGATTATAGCTCAGATTCAGCCGTTTAATGGACAATTGGAAAAGTTGACTCGGAACTTTTTCGATGCTATTGTGGGACAAATTAAGCGATTTTAATCTTTCAAGGGTTTCGATATTGTCAACCAGATCTGAAATCCCCTCGTCGTCGAAGCGGTTTTTAGACAAATTAAGTGATTCCAATTTCTCTAATTTCCCGATAGTGTCAGGCAGCTCTTGCAATTGATTCCCAGAGAGATCGATTTTTTTCACTGTTTCCATACGAGGAAGCAGGAATAATTCAGGGGGCAGATTCGTTAAACCAAAGCCGGTAAAATTCAAGTCATTCCGCTGCCCTGTTGTACAGCGAACAGCCTGAGCCATAGCCGCTTGGCGCATCCCCCTCTCTTGGTCAGGAGCCGCTCCTACCCACTTCTGAACCTCCTTAAAGTTAGGATCTTTCTCTAACTCTTTGAGTCTCTCCTCCTGTACAGCCGTACAGAACTTGCCAACTTCCGCTTTGACCCTCTTAAGTTTGCTAAATACCTCTTGAGCAGGACTTATACCCCAGAAGTTGGGCTTAGCAACAGCTGTAACATGCCCTGTTGTCCCTTTAGGTGGAGATGTCACTTTCTCAAATAGGGTATCGCCCCTTGTCTGCTTTGGGCTGTCTATTACCTCAAAAGCCTCTGCCCCCTTGCTTACATACTCGAGAACATGGAACTCGTCTACACCTTTACGTTTATCTGTTACAAAATGACTTAGATTATCCAGAGCTGTGTCTAAGACCTTGAGCTCTTCAGGGGTCAATTGCTCCAAATGCTTCGAATCGTATCGGTTCGGTTCGCGATTATCCACCCATTGCTCGAGAATATACTGAGCTGTGTGCCCAACAGGATCAACGGGCATAACCCCTCCAAAAAAATAAATAAGATCACCCTTATAATACAAATTATAACAACGTTTAATTTAAATTAAATAAAAATGACTTATTCTTAGAATAAAATGAATAAACATAACAAAATTAGAGCAAAAACAATAAACCTGTTGAAATTAAACGTCTTCTGAATAGGCAAAAATCAACTAGGTATCTGTCGAGCGCTGTGCATCCAGGAGAGTCTGGTAGATCTCTTCCGTGGAATCGAGGCTGAGGACCCTTTCGGCGAGCGAATAGGCCCTGAGGAGGGTGGTTTTACGAACGGTTCGCTTGACCAAGGGAATATAACGAGGGGAACAGGAGAACTGGTGGATCCCTAATCCGAGCAGGAGAGGGATAAATAGGGGGTTAGAAGCCATCTCGCCACAGAGAGTGAGGCTTTTTTGGTACCGATTTGCGTCGGAGCAGATCAGGTGGATCATCCGGGCGATGCTGGGGTGGGATAGGTACCAAGAATCACTCATTCCAGGATCGCTCCGATCGACCCCTAGGGTATACTGGACTAGATCATTGGTGCCGATCGAGAGAAAATCGCTGCCACGCGCGATCGCATCGCAGAGAAGAACAGCGGAGGGCACTTCGATCATGCTCCCCAGCGGCACGTTCTGCGCAGCGGGGATCCCCTTTTCAAGAAGAAATCGACCTTCCTCCGCAATGAGCGCTTTCGCCTCATCCAGCTCTTTCATATCGCCCACGAGGGGGAGTAGAATCCGGACATCGCGGTTGAGCGCAGCGCGTAAAATCGCACGCACTTGAGTCCTGAAGATCTCAGGATGGCGCAGCAAAAAGCGGATCCCACGACACCCCAGCATCGAATTGGACTCTTTCTTCCCTTGAGAACTCTGCGAAAAAGGCTCCAGGACTTTATCACCTCCGATATCGAAGACGCGGATCACGACGGGAACGTCTCCCGCCTTCTCGATCATTTGAGAATAGGCGTAATACTGTTCCTGTTCAGAAGCGAATAGGTGCTGTCTTTCGAAAAAGAGGTATTCTGTGCGGAATAATCCGATCCCCTCGGCTCCGAGCGTCTGAAAATTTTCTAGATCTTGGAAGTCTCCGACATTGGCAAAGATCTTGACCTGCCAGCCATCGATTGTCTCTGCATCGTATTTGAGCTCTTTCTGTAAGATATGTTGGGAGGTCTTAAGAGAGGTTCTGCGGTGTGTGTAAATCTTTAGCGTCTCAGGACTAGGATTGAAAATCACCTCTCCCGTTTGTCCATCGACGATGATCGATTGAGCTCCGATCATCTGTGCTTCAGAGATATCGATGCAGGAGACATAGGGGATTCCCTTGGCCCTAGCGATGAGCGCAGCGTGGGAATTCCCGCCTCCCGATTGCGTCACAAAAGCAGACACCCGGGCAGTATTAGCCACAGCTGTGTAGGAAGGGATGAGTTCTTTGACAAAAACGATCGAATTGAAAGGCACGAGAGGAAATTGGGGCTTTTTCTGAGGATAGAGATGCCCAAGAACTCTCTTTGCCAAGTCCATCACATCGACCGATTTCTCCTGAAAGGCGGGATCTGTGTTTTTAGAAAATCGGCTCTCGTAGTCGGAAATGACATGATGGAAGACAGACTCTGTATTGTGCAGCATCTGTCGGATCTTTTCTTCCATATGGGTCGTGATCAAGGGATCTTCGAGCATCTGGATATGAGTATCGATGATCGTCGCAGCATCTTTAGATCCTTCATCGAGCAGATTCGAATGGATCTGTCTCAAATCCTCTCTGCTAAAACAAAGAGCCGTTCGATACCGATCAATTTCATTATCGACCTCTTTTAAGGTAATAGGAAATGAGGGAATTTCTTCTTCGAAACAAGGGAGAAAATAAGGCATCCCAATTGCGATCCCTTCGCTGACCGGAATCCCCTGAAATCTCCTTTCCTCATACTCTGTCATTGACATTCCCCAAATTCATTTTCAAATGCAAAAAGGATCTTATCCATGATCTCTTGAGCATCCTCCCCTTCGACCGCAACAGTGATCAGAGAGTTTTTTGTCGCAGCGAGCATCAAAATGTTCATGATGCTACGGGCATTGACCGTCTCTTTGCGAAGCGTAAAAAAAACGGACGAACGGCTTTCTTGCAATAATTTTGCAATGACAGTTGCTGGCCGAGCGTGAAGCCCAAGCGCATTTTTAACGCGTACTTTGCGCATGAGCTTCACGGATTCTCTTCCCCTTTTCTTGCTTTTTGGAAATCGTCTCTAAGAGTTTGACGTTGAATTCTTTTGCAGAATTATATCCCATCTCCTTCAATCGGTGATTGAGAACGATGGTTTCGATGAGAAGGATGACATCCCTTCCCGGCTTTAAAGGCAGGATGTGGTAAGGGATCTTGACCCCCAACAAATCGCAAAAACGCTCATCGAGCCCCACTCGATCGTAAAAGCAATGGTCATCCCATTCTTCGAGTTTGACGATGAGATCGATTTTTTTATCATCGCGCACACACACCGCACCATAGAGGTGCGCCACATTGATGATCCCAATGCCTCGGATCTCCATGAGATGGCGTGTGAGCTCAGGTCCCGACCCTTCGAGACTCGTCCCCTCTCTCAAACGCACGCGAACGACATCGTCAGAGATCAGCCGATGCCCCCGTTCGATCAAACCCAACGCCGCCTCGCTCTTTCCCACGGAGGAATCCCCCTGAATCAAGACACCGACCCCAAAGGCCTCTACCAACGTTCCATGACAGGTCATCGTCGGTGAAAATTCCTCCGCCAAAAAAAGGGTCATTCTATTCAAGAGACTAGTCGTCGGCACATCTGTATTGAAAAGAGAGATCCCCTGTTCTTCGCAAACGACGATGAGCTCCTTCACAGGACGGTAGCGCCCCGCAACGATGACAGCAGGCGTCTGCTTAGAGAGAAGATCGCGAAGTCGCTTTAAGCGCGTTTCTTTGTTCAGATCCCTCAAGTACGCACTCTCGACGTTGCCGAAGATCAAAAGGCGCTGACTGTCGTAATTCTTCAAATACCCTGACAAACTCAAACCCGGGCGATGCGCTTCTGGCACCTTAATCGTCCGTTTCAATCCATCCTTTCCCGCGATCAATTCTAATCCCAAGGGCTCTTTGACTCGATCGAAAAAGTTTTGAACGACGTACATAACACCCTGGTTTTAGCTGTTTGCCACACAAGAGAGGGGGAGATTATAGACCCTTCAAGAATTAATTGTAAGCACAGAATGCGTTTTCGCGGAGCACACCCAAACGCAGATAAAAACCACAGAGAGGCGAAACCACAGAGAGGAATTTTTCAAATAGCTTTTCTGATCAAGAAGTTCTCTTAGGTATAAATTTTCTCTCTGTGGTTTCCCCTCTCTGTGGTTTTATCTGCCTTTAGGTAACAATGTTATGGCGCGCCATCCCGTATTGGTGACGGTAGCCGTAACGGTAAAAAAACGCCATTGCATTTTATTTCTGTTTGGCAAAAATCTAAATCATACCCTGGACGGACATGACACACACAAAAGTGGTAATTATCGGCGGCGGCTTTGGCGGACTCAATGTCGCAAAATCGCTGCATAAAACAGATCTCGACA
Organism: uncultured Verrucomicrobiae bacterium; assembly: GCA_963818965.1. Lineage (GTDB taxonomy): Bacteria > Chlamydiota > Chlamydiia > Chlamydiales > Rhabdochlamydiaceae > JAZJZV01. Next base: position 319,570 of record CAWFUG010000011.1, read on the forward strand.
TCTTGATGATCGACAAGACCAACCACCACCTCTTTCAACCTTTGCTCTATGAAGTAGCGACAGCTGCCATCTCTCCCGGAGATATAGCTACCCCGTTGAGAGAAATTTTGCGTGAGCAGCAGAATACGACTGTCATCATGGGAGAAGTCGTCCAGATCGATACGGAGAAAAGACAAGTCATTCTCGTTAACGAGATGAGCATCCCCTACGACTATCTCGTGATCGCCATCGGAGCGCGCCACTCTTATTTCGGACACGACGAATGGGAAACCTTCGCGCCCGGACTTAAAAACATCCGCGATGCCCTCAACATCCGCGAACAAATTTTACTCTCTTTCGAAAAAGCAGAACGACTCAATAACAGCGTCGAAGCGGAAAAATACCTAAACTTCGCCATCATCGGAGGAGGCCCCACCGGAGTCGAAATGGCCGGTGCAATCGCTGAGATCGCCCACAAGACGCTCTTTGAAAATTTCCGCCGCATCAAACCGGAGACATCAAAGATCTACCTCATCGAAGCACTCCCCAATATCCTCCCCATGTACCCTTCCAAGCTCGCCGATCGCGCGAAGAGAGATCTGGAAAAGATGGGCGTCAAAGTGCTTACAGGAACAAAAGTGACGAACATCACAGGTGAAGGAGTCCAAATCGAGGGCGAATTCATCCCCTGCCAAAACATCATCTGGGCGGCGGGCAACCAAGTCTCCCGCCTACTGCAATCACTCAACGTCCCACTCGATCGAGCGGGTAGAGCCATCGTCGAGCCTGACCTCACGATCCCCGGCCACCCGGAGGTCTTCGTGATCGGCGATGCGGCGAGCTGCACATCTAAAGAGGGCAAACCCCTGCCGGGAGTCGCCCCTGTCGCCATCCAAGAAGGGCACTACGTCGCTCACATCCTTAAAAACAACACCCCCAAAGAAAAGAGAAAGCCGTTTGTCTACTTCGACAAAGGCAGCCTAGCTACGATCGGCAAAGCAAAAGCGATCGCTTGTGTAGGAAAACTGCAAATCGCCGGCTTTTTAGCCTGGCTCATGTGGGCCTTCGTCCACATCGTCTATCTCATCGGCTTCCGCAACCGACTCACCGTCTTGATCGAATGGGCTGTCGCCCTGTTCAGTGGACGGCGTGGGGTCCGGATCATCAACAAATCGATCGACACGCCTAAATAAGAGCAACTTACAACCTTATTTCAAATAAAGAAATAATGATTTTTTTGATTTTATTAATTAAAAATAAAATTACATCTTATAAATAAAAACTATTTTTGCTATTATACAATACATATTAACACAAATAAAACAGGTTTTATATGAGTACTCGTTCATTATCTTCTAGTCAAAGCCCATGTCAGGGCTCCTCTTATTCCTCTAGCCCTAGATCTGCAGAACCGGGATCTGCAGAACCGGCAAACTCCCCCACTCTTCAACGATTATCTCTCTTTCCAGGACCCTATGAGCCTTTTTCTAAAGAGCTCTCTCTTCTGATTGAGCGAGTAGATCATCTTTATACTCAAGGGCAAGCCCTCTCAGAAGAAGCGTCTGCAACACTGTGCAGAGATCAGATTCAAAATTGTGCCACGGTAGAAGAAGCTGTCAGTGTTCTCGAAAAAAACTGTACAGGCATCGACCAAACCATTCTCTACAACCTCATCAATCTAGCGCAAAAAAGCGGCACTAATGCTGAGTTAAACTACCTATTAGCATCAGGGAAAAATGCAAATCTCATCTCAACTCCCACAGAACAAATCGATCGACTCTATTGGCAAGGAAGACGCCTTCCCCCAGAACAATCCCACGGTGTTTGCGAAAAAATCTTAAAATATAATGACCTAGGAAAGGCCTTGAGCTTTTTGGAACGAAAAAATATCGCGGTCGATTTCGATATCCAACAAACCCTTTCTGAGATCGCTTACAACAACGGGGCATTAGATGAGTCGCACGCGATCATTGACTGGGGCTTTGAACGAAAAATTAACTGCACTGAATCTTATAAATGGCAAGAGGAGGGAATCCCAGAAAAGCATCTCTATCTGCTCAATCGCCATCTCGCAGCGCAAGATCTCCTTTCCCTTCCACAGCGGATCGATGAACTCTTTATGCAAGGAGACCGCCCTTCAAAAAAATTATCCCTTAGAATCAGTGCGCACATCCGAACCTGTGAGAGCTTAGAAGAGGCGATCTCTTTTTTGGAAATAAGCGATATCAAGATAGATAAGCGGATCTTCGATCATCTCATGAAATGCGCTGAAAAGACGGACACATGGGAGCTAGTAGATTGCCTGTTTAAAAATGGAAAAAAAAATCGACTATTGAACTCTAACCATTACACGGTATTCATTCGCCTTGCCTACAAAGCCGGTCAATTTAAGAGCGCACAAGAGGGGCTGGATTTGTTACAGAAAGATAGGGTTCCTCTAAACCCTTATAGCCTCATGACCCTCATGCAATTCGCTGGGAAAACTGGCAATTTTGAAGATTTGAGGCAGCTATTTGAACTGGGAAAGAAAAAGCGAATCGTAAACGACCATCACTTTGCCACCTTGATTCATTTCATGCCGCTATCTCAAGAGCAACTCGATCTTCAGGACTTTAGTGAAAACACGAATCCTGTCATCAGCCGAATCGTCGTTAATAATTTAGTGGAAAGCAATAGACTAGCTGAAGGGCTCCAAGTCCTAAGAAAACGCGCTGCGCAGTCCCTCGCCGCCACCAAGAAGCATCCTCTCTTGAAACCCCAGTCTTTGATCTACACCACATGAACTATGGAACAGCTCTTTTGGCGACACTGGATCTGAGCAAAACTCATTTTTCTTTTACCGTGATTACAGGGGTAGGAAAACATGCACGAAATCCTTATTTACACCTGAGAACTAAGCTCCTCCAAGGAATCGAGCAGCATGCGCCCCATCTTGAGACCCAAGTCACCCTCAAAAATCCAGGACGCTTAAAGATTTCGACAAAAAGAAAGATGGCTCCAGAGACTGGTGGGGCTCAGAAGCGAGAGAAAAGAGCGCGTCATTAGAGTCTGAAAATCGACATTCCTAAACAAGAGCGTCTTATGATCTCGTTCAGGGGTGTCGAATATTTTTTTTAAAAAAAATCGATATTGCAAAATAAGTAAAACCACGTTAATATATTTGTTATAAATAAACAAATTAACCAAGGTATTTTTTATTACTAATCCAATATCTTCAAATCAAAGTTATTACTCTTCATTCAGTTCTAGATCGGAAGAGGCAGAGCACACTAACGTTCCAGCAGGATCAGAGAACTCTCCCAGTGGAGAAGATTCTCTTTTAGAATCCCCTAGATTCCCCGTGCTTTATCATCCTTTTCCTAGAAAATATTCTCTTCTCTCTGAGCGACTAGACGATCTTTGCGCCATGGGTAGATTGCTCTCAGAAACAGCCTCTGTTGAACTGAGCAAAACCCTGAGTGAAAAGTGGCGTACGGTAGAGGAAGCGGTCTCCTTTCTCGAAAGAGCGGAGATCTGTATGGATAAACTCATCCTCCAGAGCCTTATCGAGGTGGCAAAAAAAAGTAATGACGTCGCTAATGCAAAGCAGCTCTTTGCACTGGGAAAAAACTCAATGCTCCTGCCCACAAATCCTGTAGAGCAACTGGAAGGACTTTATTCGCAAGGAAGAGAAGTCTCAGAAGAAGAATCCAGCGCTCTTTGCGAGAGAATCCTACGATGCACTGGACTACCAATGGGCTTGTGCATTTTAAAGCAAGACAATGTCGCGCCCGATTTTGCTATCCAACAAAGCATTTCTGAGCTCGCCTTCAAAGTCGGACAAATCGAATTAGCCCACGCAATTGTCGGTTGGGGCCACGAAAAAGGAATCATCGGTAGGCAATTCCAGAAATGGAACTACGAAGGGTTCTCAGAAGAACAGCTCGAAATGCTAGAGCACCATCGCAGCGGACGCGATCGCCTTCGTGAGCGGATCGATTCACTCTTTCTAGAAGGAGAGAGCCCCTCCCAAAAATTCTCTATTGCCACCCGTTCGCACATCTCAACCTACAAAAGCCTAGAAGCCGCAGTCTGCTTTTTAGAAACAAGTGATATTAAGCTAGATATGTATATCCTCAACTCTCTCATGGACGGCGCAGGAAAGACTGAAGGATTTGAGCTAGTAGATCACCTTTTTAAGCGGGGAAAAGAACATGGGCTACTGAGCCCCAACAATTACGGGGTATTTCTTCGCTACGCCTGCGAGTCTGGTCATTTCAGGAGCTTAGAAGAGGCACTGGATTTCTTGGAAAAAGAAGGGGTTGATATAAACTCTTTTGACCTGAGAACTCTCATGGATTTCGCTAAGAAGACAGGCGATTTTGGAAATTTCATGGATCTATTTGAACTGGGAAAACAAAAGGGAATACTAAGCTCCCACAATTACACGACATTCCTTGGCTATGCCTGCGAGTCTGGTCATTTCCAGAACGTGGAAGAGGCCTTGAATTTCTTGAAAAATGAGGAGGTTGATCTATGCTCTTTTGACCTGACAATCCTCATGAAATTCGCTGGGAAGACAGGCGATTTTAAAGCTTTAACGCATCTATTTGAACTGGGAAAGCAAAAAGGAATCTTAAACAAGTATCATTCTACCAGCTTGCTTCGTTTTGCTCCGACACTTCAAAACGAACTGGATGTTCAAGCTCTCACTCAAAATATGGATACAGATTCTATCTTCTTCCAAGTCCTCATTAATAACTTAGTGGAACAAAATAGGATGGAGGAAGCGCGCCAACTTCTAGAACAAACGGACTGCGCATCCACTCGCTTTGCCAGAGAGGACCACTACTTTAGGGGACCGACCTTCGATCTACACGAAATGAACTATGGAACCGCTCTTTTGGTGACGCTAGATCTCAGTAAAACATACTCTTCTTTTATCGTGGTTACAGGGATAGGAAACCATTCAAACAACCCTTATTTACAGCTGAGAACCAAGCTCATCGCTGGAATCAAACAGCATGCACCCCATCTTAAGATCGAGCTCAACCCAAGAAATCAAGGGGTCGTAAGGATTTTGAGAACAGAATAGAGAACCCAACAGGTTAAAAGCCGGCTGTGGTATAACTCGACTTTGTACATTTGTTGACCTATAGCTGCAAGCGATTATAAGTCAACAACTTGCAAAAAGCGCAAAGTCGAGATTAAGAGAAAAAACGCGTCATTTTCAGCGGTGGGCACGGTGTGCGGCTCATCGACACTCCTAAGAATCTATCTTAGTAAAACCTCCCACCTCTTTTCAGTAATAAATTAAAAAAATTATTACACTAATTGACAGAATAGAAATATTTTAGTATAATAATTTACATTAAACTTTAACATTAATTAAAACTAAGGAATTCTTATGAGCGTTAATCGAAAATCTTATCCTAACCGTTCCAAATCAGAACATCCTCATCCGGCCCAAGCCTCACGAACAAGAGCCCCCCATGGCAGGGAAGAAAACACCGCCCTAGCACAGCGGATCGACAAGCTCTTTACCCTTTCTAAAAAAAATGACACCGCCGAATATACGATCGATGAAATTTGCGTAAAACTCAATAGATACGATGACTTAAAGGCTGCCATCTGCTTCTTGGAAAAAATGGGGGTACCGATGGATGCCACTATTCTCGAAAACCTCATGGAATGCGCTGCCAGGAACAATGATTTGGGCGCATTGAAGAGACTATTTAAAATGGGCAAGGACATCCTGAATGATAAACACCGCAACATTTTCCTTTTTCATGGGCAGCGTTTGGGTTGTGATGAAGTCGTGAGAGAAAACCTGGACTTTTTAAAAAATAAGGAGATCCCGCTAGGAGATACGTATCTGTCCAGTTTGATGAACTCGGCTACCCGACTAAAAGACTTTCCCATTATGAAAAGACTGTACAAGATAGGGGAAAAAAGAGGTGCCTTAAACGAAATCCACAAGTATCTTTACCTTTCTTTTGGAAGACGCTTCAATTACCCAGAAGTCTTAAACAAGGGGGTGAGCTGTGTAGCGAGCAAGCCATCACTGCACATTGATTTGTTAACTCAATTGCTGACTTTTGTTGGTGAATCCAATGTTAACAAAACCAAAAAATTTGAAATGCTACAAGAGCTCATTCAAATCGGAAAAGACAAAAAATCAGTAACAGCTCTTCATCAAAAAATTTTTCTCGATTCAGCAATTAAACTGAATCATCCTGAGGTTATAACCGAGGGCGTGAGTTTCTTAGCCTACCAGAAGATAAACACCAGTCCATGGTATCTGTCTGAGCTGATGCATCTCACGGTCGAGTACAAACGGTTTGACTTATTGGTAGAGCTGTTCAAAATAGGATTTAAAAAAGGAGTTTCAGATTCTAATCACTTAAATCTATTTCGTACACTCGCAATGAAATTCGGTACTGAGGAAGCAGAAAAAGCGGAACAGATCATAAAGGAAGAGAAAACACCTGCTTCTTGCAAACAACCGAGCTTCGTATTAAAAAAAGAACAGATCAATAAAGACGATCCCTTAATCCAACGGATCGATAAGCTCCTCCCTGCACCTGATTCAAAACGCTCACGGAACGTTTCCTATAGAATCGATGAGGTGCGTCGCCATCTCTATGAGTGCAAGACCCTAGCAGATGCGCTCTCTTTCTTAGAAAAGCACCACTTACCGATAGATCATATTACCCTCAATGCCCTCTTAAAATGCTGTACAAAAAGTGGCTCATTTGAGTACGCAGCTTATCTATTTGATCGAGGAAACGAGCTTAAGCTAGTAGAGATCATTCCCCATTCCATTTCATTCCTTGAGTGTGCTTACGCATCAGGTCATTACGCATGCGGAAAAGAGGAATTAGATCGTTTAATACAAAACGGGGAAATATTAACCCCTGCTGCACTCCATATTTTGATGAAATCTGCTGATAAAAACGGCGATTTTGAAGAGCTCCATGAGCTGTATAAAAGAGGACATATCATGAAAATTATCACTCCCTCTCATCGTCTGTTTTTTCTTTTGTCTGGATGTCGATTAGAGCGTCTGGAGGTCCTAAATGAAGGAATGTCTTTCTTAGAAAATGCGAGCACCCCGGTCACTCCAGACGATCTAACGCAGCTGATCCCTTTTTTTGGCAATACCGGCAATGTTAATCTATTAAAAATTCTTAGAAGTGGAGGGCGTAACAGAGGCATCCTCACTACAGAGCACGGAAAAAAGATTAGGCAATACATTCAACAAATCAAAGGAGATGGCGCGCCAGGGCTCCCACAGACTGTGGGATCGACAATAACACGTCGAGGAGCACCGCGTAAACAGCCCCAACCTACCCGACCCATTTTTGAAACCCGAACCCAGACGCAACCTAAACTCACCCATTGGAGCTCTGATGAGGAAGAGGGGGAAGTACGCGAGGAGAGAGGGCCTACTAGACCCATTTTTGAAACCCGAACCCAGACGCAACCTGAACCTACCCATTGGAGCTCTGACGAGGAAGAGGGGAAAGTGCGCGAGGAGAGAAGGCCTACTAGACCCATTTTTGAAACCCGAACCCAGACGCAAGCTGACCCTACCCATTGGACCTCTGATGAGGAAGAGGGGGAAGTGCGCGAGGAGAGAGGGCCTACTAGACCCATTTTTGAAACCCAAACCACTACTCAACTCGATCCCCTCCCTGTGTTTCCCAATGAAGAATCGGAGGAACTGAGCAGACAGATGGAAGCTGCAGCTGAGTTCCCCTGGTTTACAGCAATCAAAAAACTGTATGAAACAGGAAAAGGAAAAGGCATTCTAACCGATCAACACAAATCTCTGTTTCTTTTCTATGGGAAAAAGCACGGACATCACGAAGTCTTGAATGAAGGAGTGGGTTTTCTAGTAAACGAAAAACTGCTAAGTGCTAAAGAACTCAATGAACTATGCCAATTTGCTTTCAAAGCCGGTAACTTTGAAGCATTGCAAGAACTGATGGAAGTGGCAAAAGGTAGGGGCCAAGCGACCGACTTTTTCCGCAATCAATTTCTCACTCTGGCACTTGACCTCGGTCATCCCGAAGCGATCAACGAAGGGGTGAGTTTCTTGGCCAATAAAAGTATCCCTCTGCCTGCCTACCGTTTGCGCGGTCTCATGCACATAGCACGCACTTGCGAAAATTTTGAAATCTTGAAAGAGCTATTTGAAATAGGAATCGAAAGAAAGATCATCAATCCATTTGAGCACGACAATCTCCTGCTATTCTTCGGCTTTGCAGACGAATTGGGTCATGCAGAAGAAGCTGAACAGATCATCGAAAAGGCAACGGGACAGATCGTAAGGAAGAAAACTTTAAGCAGCAATGCACTCTCCTCTAATACGCAAACGACGACGACCACGACGACGACTCAAGCTAAAAGAGCTCGCGACAATGAAACCATAGCGAGCGATCCACAAGGGAAAAAAGCGCGCCGTTAAGACTCTTTGTGCTATAAGTGCCTGCCTTGTGCTTTACTAGGCAGGCTTTTCTTACATGCACCGAGCACTTACAGAGATCTTAAGATACCGCTCCTTCTTCTCCTCCTTCTGGGAGCGCCATCCTGCCCTTTTTTTGGGGTTCTCTAGTTTGTTGGGAACGGCTATAGCGATCCGCTCTCTCCCTCTCTCCTATCCCCTCAGCAGTATCTTCCTCTTTCTTCTCCTCTCTATCGAGAAGAAAAAACTCTTCATTTTAGCGGCCCTTTTCTTCCTTCTCGCCCTGGTGACCACACCCCTCCGCCACCCTGTCATTTCTCTTCCGCCGTCGAAAATCGAGGGGACGGGCCATTTTCACATCGAGACTATTAAACCCATGGCTTCCGCCTTTCACCGCTCACTTCTGTACAAGGGTAGGTTACTCTCCTTTCACACAAAGGAAGGCCTTCTTCTCCAAAACCTCCCCACTCATATCTACCTGCCCCTCAACGCCCCCCTTCCCAAGAACCCTTGCGACTATGCGATCGAAGGGACATTGCAGCAAAAGGGGGACCATTTTTTCGTTCTAAAGCCTCTTAAAAACACCGCCTGGAAGGAAATCGAAAATACCCACACCCTCTCCCTATGGCGCTACCAACTCAAACAGAAACTAAAAAATCTGATCAAAAAAGAGATCAAAGATAAATCAGCCCAAACACTCCTCTCCGCGCTGGCGACAGGAGATGTCGATGAGCGTCTGATCTCTTTAGAATTTGGCAAAATCGGACTCCAACACATCTTAGCCATCTCTGGCTTTCACTTTGCCCTCGTCGCCCTCTTTTTAAGGGGCATTTTCCGCTCCCTTTTCCCCTTCTCTTGGGGCTATAGCCTCTTGCTCTTATCTCTTACGGCTTACTATCTCTTTTTAGGGAATGCCCCCTCGATTCAAAGAGCCTATCTCGCAATCGCTTTCCTCATTCTCGGGAAGTTTTTCTCTTTGCGCCTTTCCGCACTCAATGCACTCGGCGCCGCGCTTCTCGTAGAAATAGCACTCAATCCCCTTTGCGTCACAGAACTCAGTTTTCAACTCACCTTTCTCTCTACCTTAGGGATCCTTCTCTTTTATGCTCCTTTAAACGCCTTGTGTAAAAAGGGCTGGATCGAGCATTCCCCTTCCCAAATCGCGCAATTCTCTCTCTTTGAAAAACAGGGCTATCTCCTCTCTTGCTTCCTGCGCCAATCGCTTGCGATCAATTTAGCCGTAAGTCTCGTTTCTCTACCCGTGCTTTTGCACCTCTTCCACCGTTTTCCCCTTCTCAGCATCGCCTACAATCTCTTTTTTCCCCTCTGCATCTCTCTCTCTTTTTTGCTTTTATGTCTCGCCCTGAGCTTAATGCCCTTTTTCCCTCCGTTAAGCCACTGGATCCATGCGCTCAACGACACCTGGACGACACACCTGCTCCACATCACTTCCAATCCCCCCGCCGCTCTCGATTTCATCCTCCGCACCGACCAGATCAGCTTCTCTTCTGCGGTAGTGATCTTAACGCTGATGCTCCTCCTGGCGATTCTCTTCCACGCGAGAACGCAGGCCTCTAAGAACCTATCCTAATATACCGAACGTGACTCAAGAATCGGGATTGGGCCGATTTGAGTATCAGAAATTTTATTAGGATAGGTTCAAAGCCCTATCCCACTCTTAGTAACTTATAATTAGAGTGTTACAATTTTTCTGGTCGGCGTTTTGACTATTATTGGATCTCATCCTATAATAGCCAATATGTGGATACAACGCGATTTATTCCAGTTTTTGCAAAAGCATACCGGGACTACGCTCCCTGTAAAAGTCCTAAGAGGCCCTAGGCAAGTAGGCAAGACCTCTTTGCTCAATCATTTGGGTACCCATAAGTTAGTTTTATTCGACGATTTGAGTATCAGAAATTTTGCCCAAGAAAATCCTGCACTTTTTTTCGAAGAATTCACAGGCCCCCTTATTTTGGATGAGGCCACTCTCGCACCTCAAATTTTCCCTGAGTTAAAAAGACGCATCGATATAGAACGGATGCGTCGTCAAAAAGAGGCTGTTCCCCTTTCATCCGATATCTGGATTACCGGCTCTAATCAGACGCTTTTGCAAAAAGAGGTACGTGAATCGCTAGCAGGTAGAGCTAATTATTTTCTCCTCAACACTCTGTCTATTCACGAATGGGAAAATAGCTTTTCCCAGCCCGTTTCTCTGCGCACAATGTTTATGCGAGGAGGTTGGCCCGAACTCCATGCCTCTCCAGAACTAAATCCGGTGCAATACCTCAACGATTTCATTGCGACTTTCATCGAAAAAGATATCGTCGCCGCAGCGGGCATTGAAAAAAGGGCGGCATTCAGTAAGACGTTGCAACTAGCAGCTGCTCGAGTTGCGCAACTTTTAAACTATTCAGACATAGCAAAAAATGTCGGAGTCGATACGACGACTGTCCAGGCATGGATTGCCTTATTGGAACAAAATGGTATCATACGTATTGTTCAACCTTACTATACCAATCTCAATCAAAGATTAATCAAAACTCCCAAAATTTATCTGGAAGATACGGGGCTCGCTGTCCGATTACAAGGATGGAGCGAATTTGAGCCTGTGCTATTGAGCCCCTATTTTGGTAACTTGTTGGAAAATTTGGTCCTCGCTGAAATAACGCGCTTTTTCATCAACCGAGGTGTTCTGCCACAAGTTTATTTTGTGCGCTCCAAAGAACAAGTAGAAATAGACTTTTTGATCGAACTCCCCAATCAGCAATTCATTGCCATCGAAGTCAAAACAACTCCTGTGCCTATGAGCACTGCGCAGTTGTCTTTACTCGATTCTCTTAAGTTAAATATCGTAGAGAAATGGATCGTTTCCTCTACGGGATCTACAAACTTCGCTCATACACGTCTTGTTCTCTACAACCAAATTTTCCAGAACCTCGAGAGAGTACACACTTCCTAAGAAAAGGAAATCTTGAAAAAAATAGCATCGAACCTGATGATGGGGACTCGTCCACATATTTTAAAAGGGAACGATTATGAAAAAGCGATATTTAGGACAGTGCGTATTCTGCTTCACGGCATTCTCTTTTTGTGCACATGCGGACGATCTGCCCGCATCGAGACAAGGACAAGAATCGAGCGGATTCGTCAACCCCTCGAGTCGCTTTGAAGTCGATCGAGGCTGGAACCTCTTTCTGAATACAGAATTTCTCTGGTGGGTCGCTAAAGAAGATGGACTCTACTACGCACAGAGCCGCTATAGCAATGAAGCAACTACTGCCATCCCTTCCGATGGGACGTTCGATTTCAAAGGCCACCTCCAAAGGGTCAAGCCCCTCTGGCAGCCCGCGTTCCGCTTAGGCTTTGGCGGAAATATGAGTTACGATGAGTGGGACCTCTTTTTGAACTGGACCTGGTTTTCCTCAGAAGCGAGAAATACGAGCAAAGGATCGCTCCTCGTGCTGTGGGGACACCCCGATATCGATGAAGTGGGATCTACTGCGAGAGCTGCCTATTATGCCAAAGGCAACTGGAACCTCCTCTACAATGTCCTCGATCTAGAGATGGGAAGATCATTCTGGGTCGGCAAACACTTCTCCCTACGCCCTTTTGTCGGCGTTCGCGGCGCTTGGATCGATCAACACTTTAAAGTGCGCTACCACTACGCGACAGCTCCGATGACGCATGGCCGTTTGAAGATGAAATCTGACTTCGAAGGCGGTGGTGTCCGCGCCGGCGTCGATACCCGTTTTGCTCTTCTGAATGGATGGAGTTTTTACGGCATCGCTTCCGTTGCAGCGCTCTATGGTTTTTTCGACTGCGACTTTAGAGAAAACTGGCAAGGGACGCAGATCGCAAAGACCCGCGATGGATTCCACCAAGCGACGTCTGCCCTACAAATGGCCTTCGGCGTCCGTTGGGATACTTATGTGCATCGAGACCGCTACCACTTCGGCATCTATGCAGGATGGGAACAGAATATTTGGTACGCTGTGAATAAGATGAACCACTACTTTAATTCCCTCGACCAAGGAAACCTCCAACAGCTCAATGCCGATCTCTGTCTCCAAGGAGGCACATTTGGCGTTCGTTTCGATTTTTAAAGGAGCCCTATGAGATTTATCGCTACTACAGCCTGCACACTGCTCTCCAGCACTTTGCTTTTCTCCCATAGCTCTTTTGAGCCAGACGACCGGGTGAACTATTCGAGCAACTATCAAGTGGAAGCGGGGGTCGATCTCTTTGTCTCCGGAGACTACCTCTATTGGACCGCTCGAGAGGATGGACTCAATTACGCCCACACGGGAAAAGGCAGCGGAACGGCGACGATCCCTGCGATACAGAATGGAAATTTCGATGGACACCTCAAAAAGGTCACCCCCGGCTGGGAAAGCGCCTATCGCGTCGGCCTAGGATTGAATTTCCCGCGCTCTGGATTTGACCTCGTCGGGATATGGACCCATTTCGATTCCCATGCCAAACACTCGGTTCATTCTGCAGAGGGAACCCTCTTTCCCGTCTGGGCGCACCCCGATGCCGCAGCCACAGCAAATGCGACAAGTGCCCAGGGTAAATGGAACCTAGAGCTCAGCACTATCGATATCGAATGCGGGAAATCCTCCTGGTTTGGAGGCGACTTCTCTTTAAGACCCTTTTTTGGCATCCGTTGGCTCTGGATCGATCAGACTCTCCGTAATCACTACACCTATGCGACGAGCCCTGCTGTAACGGGAAGACTCCGTTCCGCTTCCGATTTTGAAGGGGGCGGCATCCGCGCAGGCGCTGATCTGCGCTACGCGTTCGGTGCCGGTTTTTCTCTGGGCGCTGTCGCCTCGGGAGCGCTACTCTATGGAGAAACAGGGACGCATTTTCGCCTGAAAGAAGGGGAAACACTCATCGCGAGTGCAAAAGATCATCCCCTGGAAGGGATGACCACCCTCCAGACGAGCCTAACGCTCGGCTGGGATGGCCATTTCTGCAGCGATCGGTGCCATTTAGAGCTACATATCGGCTGGGAACAGAACATCTATTTCGATGCCAACCGCATGAACCACTACCTCTCATTCATCGGCCAAGGCAACTACTTCCAGGAGAAGGGAAACCTCTACCTCCAAGGACTCATCGCCGGTGGCCGATTCGACTTTTAATGGGTATCTGTTGGGGGCGCGAGATCGAGCAGTTGGTATCTCGGGTGTTGGCCTTGTAGCACGAGTGTTACGTTGTCCCAATGTCTTGGATACATAGGAGTCCCACAAAGCTTCTGAAGGTTGGCCGGTGTACTACACCACATTGGCGAGCGAAAAGTAGGGACATGTTTTTGAAAAAATGTCGCAATGCACTTCTTATTTTCGTTTGCGCTGTCACAGATCAACATAGCAAAAAATAATCTGCCCTTTACATCCCTTCCCATTCCAATCGGCTGTGTTTTTTCTTTAAAAATCTCTGGGAACTTAAAGTCTAAATTAAGATAGTCGTTGTCATAGTCCCCGATGTCGAGAATCGGGTAACTGCGAATCTTCTCTTTCGCTCCAAAAGTGTCGATCACTTTTTGCAAACTCTCTGTGTATTCTTTATTCCCCTCCACAAAAACAGCGAAGAGAATTCTGCCATGCTCATCCATATAAACTCGTTTTATGCTAGAGAGCGGCTCGCAGCAAGACTCATAGAATGCCGTGCACGTCAAAGCCAGACTGGACACTTTCCCGGCAAGGCCACGGAGCTCCTCTGGTGGGATCGGAAGAAGACTCTGCTCTTCGCAAGCGCTGATAGAATAGGGGGCCACAACAAAATCGAAACAATGGCAGAGTACCTCTCTAGGGAAATCGGAAATTGAAGCTGGTAACATAAATTCTCCTGATTTTTACATAAATTTAACTAAGGCAACTATACTGCGCCCGGTCAGGCTCCAAGGACTCATCGCCGGTGGCCGATTCGAGTTTTAATGAGTGTCTGAATGAGTGTCTGTTGGAGGCATGAGATCGAGGAGTTGGTATCTCGGGTGTTGCCCTTGTAGCACGAGTGTTACGTTGTCCCAACTTTCTTCTCCCATAGGAGTATCGCAAAGCTTCGGAAGGTTTCCCGGTGTGCTACACCACAGTGACCCCTTAGGCTGTCTCTGAAAAAATGTCGCAATGCGCTTCTCATTTTCATTCGCGCCGTCGCAAACCCACACAGCAAAAAATAGTCTGCCCATTATGTCCATTCCCATTCCAATCGGCTGTGTTTTGTCTTTAAAAATTTCTGGGTAGTCACAATCAAGATCAGGATAGTCAGGGCGGTACTGCTCGATATCGAGAATGGGGTAACTGCGTATCTTCTCATTCCCTCCAAAAGTATCGATTATTTTTTGCAATTCTTGTGTGTATTCTTCTTTCCCCACCACAAAAACAGCTGCGAGAATTCTGCCATGCTCATCCATATAAACTCGGTTTATGCTAGAGAGTGGCCCGCAGCAAGACTCATAGAATGTCGTGCACGTCAAAGCCAGACTGGACACTTTCCCGGCAAGGGCGCGGAGCTCCTCTGGTGGGATCGGAAGAAGACTCTGCTCTTCGCAAGCGCTGATAGAACAGGGCGCCACAACAAAATCGAAACAATGGTTAAGTATCTCTCTAGGGAGATCGGAAATTGAAGTTGGTAACATAAATTCTCCTGATTTTTATATAAATTTAACTAATGAATAAAAGTATTATAAAATACCGTGCGATTAAATAAAATACACTAAAATATTTAAACGATTGAACCCTGACCCTTTGTACAATTAAAATTATAATTTAACAAACCACCCGCCGATCGCATTAAATGACTTAATACCAGAGACTTAAGCACTTATCAGGTTAAAATTGACCCAAAATGGGGATTCGAGTAAACTCTGGCTTCTTTTGAGCTCTTGTATGGCGATCGTAGCTCAGTTGGTTAGAGCGTTGGATTGTGGTTCCAAATGTCGCGGGTTCGATCCCCGTCGATCGCCCATCTTTCTATAAATTCTTTTGTGTGTTATACCAAATCTGAATTCCCGCTGACGAGTCGCGCACGTGTCTATATACCAGGTTGGCGTGAAAAGAGCTCCCGCGGCCAAACTTTGAGGTCATTTGGGTATCATCGAAGCATTTCTCTTCGGACTTCTTCAGGGATTGACGGAATTTTTGCCCATCAGTTCTTCTGCACACATGAAGCTGGCAAAAATCTTGTGCGGGGTTGAACATTCTGAGGCGCAGGTCGTCTTCGATTTGATCTGCCATTTGGGCACGCTCTTAGCGGTTCTTCTCTTTTTCAAACGGGAGATCTTCTCTTTGTTTTTCGAAGAGAGGCGCAAACTCTACTCCCTCATCCTCGCTCTCTTTCCCTTGATCCCCTGCTATTTTTTACTCAAACCCCTGCGCACGTTCGCTTCCCAGCCCCAATTTTTGGGAATCTGTCTCATGATGACTGCGCTGATTTTATTTTTAGGACAGAAAATTCGGCTAGAGCGTGTCCCCAAACGCTATAGCGATGCGCTTTGGATCGGGGCGATGCAATCGGCTGCGCTGATCCCGGGAATTTCGCGGAGCGCATCGACGATCTCCTGCGCGCGCATGCTCGGTTGGGAAGTGAAAGATGCCGTGCGCTTTTCCTTTCTCCTCTCGATTCCCACCATCATCGGAGGCAATGCGCTCGAAATTTTAAAACTTAAAGTCTCTCACACACCGATTCCCTCTCTTCCCTTTTCCACTTATATGGTCGGGTTTTGCGCTTCCTTTTTCTTCGGCTGGCTCATCATCCGTTTTGCGATCGCCTTTTTAGAAAAGGGGAATTTAAAACCCTTTGCATGGTATTGCTTGAGTATGGGAATCTTAAGTACGCTCTATCTCACCTTTGGAGGTGGTTGATGGCAAAAAAAACACCAGAACTAGAAAAAAAACCATCTAAAGAACACTTCGAATGGAAAGGGCTGCTCGCCCTTGGCTTTTCTCTCTTTCTTGTTTTAAGTCTCGTCAGTTTTGATTCGCAAGAGCCCCACAAAAATTGGCTCGGTCTCGTCGGGTGGGGATTGAGCTTTGGATTTACCTTTCTCTTTGGGCTGTGCAGTTATTTTTTCGTGCTTTTCTTCGGATGGCTCGGCTGGCGCTATCTCGTGGATAAAGAGCCGATCTCTTTAAGTGCGAAGATCGCCTACTTTTCGATTTTCACCTCTTCCTGTGCCATTCTCTTGAGCCTCTACGCAGAACGGGATCTGTTTTTTCCTTCCTTTCTCGATCATTGGGTCTATAGCGAATCCCACTTTTTCGACTTCCCCTACCCGCACCAAGCCACACGCCACTACTTAGGCGGCATGCCTTTTTATTTCCTCTACTGCGATCTTCCCGTTTTAAATCTCCAGCACCTCTTGAGCGATGTGGGGACCTGTCTGACTTTTTCCATCACAGCCTTCGCTTCCTTCCTCCTGCTCACAAAAATGCGCTTGAACCGCCTCCCCTCTCTTTTGAAAAAATGGACCGCTTCGCTTAAGGAAAAATGGACCGCTTCTCGAGAAAAAGAAGAAGAGAGCGAGGCATTACACTCTCCTCAAGAGATCGAAGAGAGCTTAGCAAAACGGATTTCTCCGCTCTACGCGCCCCCTCCTCGCTTAGAAAAACCCTCAGAACCCCGTATTGAGCCTAGGATCCGCCTCTCCCCCGAGCGCCCCGTTCAAGAGCGTGGGGTTAAAGAAGAGCTTTCGCGCAAGCAAGTGGCGATCAATGCCCAAAGAGTGGTCAATGGAGACTTTACGACCTATCGCCTCCCGCCTCTTTCTCTTTTGAACCAACCTAAAAAAGTCGACCAGCCCTCACTGAAAAAAGAGCTGAAAAAACAGGCTTCCAATTTGGAAGAGACCCTACTCAGTTTCGGGATCGAAGCGAAGGTAGGCGAGATCCACTGCGGGCCGACGATCACTTCCTTCGAAGTCCACCCCGCGATCGGTGTCAAAGTCCAAAAGATCAAGACGCTAGAAAACGATATCGCACTCAATCTCCAAGCCAAATCGATCCGCATCATCGCTCCCATTCCCGGTAAAGCCGCGGTCGGTGTGGAGATCCCCTCCCTCTATCCCCAAGAGGTTAGCTTTAGAGAGCTCTTAGCGAACTACCATCAGGGCTCGCGCAAGATGACGATTCCCCTTCTGCTCGGTAAGGGAGTCTCAGGAGATCAGGTGGTCAGCGATTTGAGCAAGATGCCCCACTGCCTCATCGCAGGAGCTACGGGATCGGGAAAATCGGTCTGTATCAACACGATCATCCTATCGATCCTGATGAACGCGCGTCCCGACGAGATCAAACTCGTGATGATCGATCCGAAAAAAGTAGAGCTCACTCCTTACACCAATCTGCCGCACATGATCGCTCCCGTCATCACAGAAGCCCATGGAGCCTACGCCGCCTTGAATTGGCTCGTGAAAGAGATGCAGACACGTTATGATGTCTTAAAACAACTCGGTGTGCGCAACATCTCTGCCTTCAATAACCGGCAGATCAATAAAGAACTCGAAGCCTCGCTCAATATCCCTATCCCTGCCAGGATGCACGGGATCGTCGCCATCATCGACGAATTCGCCGATCTCATGATGGCATCGAGCTCTGATCTCGAGACCCCCATCGCCCGTATCGCACAAATGGCACGCGCCGTCGGCATCCACCTCATCCTAGCGACCCAGCGCCCCTCGCGTGAAGTGATCACAGGCCTGATCAAGGCGAACTTCCCCACGCGACTGGCCTTCAAGGTCTCCAGCAGGATCAACTCTCAAATCATCCTCGACGACGTCGGTGCAGAGAGCCTGCTCGGCAATGGAGACATGCTCTTTTTACCTCCCGGCACCTCCTCTTTGCTACGCGCTCAGGGAGCTTACATCAGCGACGAAGAGATCAACCGCGTCGTGCAGTTCATCTGTGAACAAGCGCCCCCGAATTACCTGATCGAATCGTTTGACAAGATGCGCTTTGAGGAAGGAGGCGGTGGAAGAGAAGAGGACAGCCCCAAAGATTCTCTCTACGAGCAGGCTAAAACCCTCGTCGTCGAGACGCGCGTCGCTTCGACGACCTATCTCCAGCGCAAACTGAAGATCGGCTACGCAAGAGCGGCTTCTCTCATGGATGAATTAGAAATGAAAGGAATCATCAGCACGCAAGAGGGCGCAAAACCCCGTCGCATCCTGCTCGATGGAAAATCCCCCGCAAACCCGAACCAGGTACCCTATGAAGAACAAGAGCTTTTTGAGTAGACTAAAGCCCAGCTCTGAGAAAAAAGCAATCGATCCCGAAGTCGAACTCAAAATGCTCCCCCGCCTAAAAGCTGTCGCTTACGCCTTTCTCCTCTGCGGCCTTTTTTCCTTCTCCTATGCGCTCATTCCCTATGAAGCGGAAGCCCTCGGTTCAGCCGAGTCCCCCTTGCAGGTAGAGCTCTACGCAGGCCTCGGCATAGAATCTGAGGAGCCCCTCGCAGAGCTCCACCCTAAAGCAGTGCTCAACTTCTACGTCGTCAGCGCAATTTTCACCTGCATCGGCGGCGCGGTCCTCTTCTTGGCGCGTTACAAGCGTAAGCGCTTGAGCTCGTTAATTTACAAATAAAGCGCTGCAGAACGCTTTCTCACCTCTTGGTTCCACCGTCCGAGCTCAATGCGCGCTTTCCTAGGCTCCAAGCTGCGGAGGTAACAAATCTTATTCGTATCGAATGCCAGGATTGCCGCAATCTCTCCACCTCCTTGCGCTTTGAATTCCTCTAGATTCAATTGATGGGTGGCGAGTTGCTCTGCGCGCTCGAAAAAGTCTTTGCCTTCTTCTTGCATGACTAGCTGTTTTTGACGCTCTCGATAGCTCTCTCCCAAAATCTTGCCCCCGATAGGTTCTGCATTGTACTCTTCGAGCAATTTCTGAGAGATCTCCTCTCGGGTCATCCCCTGGGCGGAAAGTCCCAAGGTCGTAAACCTTTCCTGCCCAGGTGTGGCATCGCAGCAAATGGTCCAAAATCCTTGAGCATCCCCATTATGATTCTTTAAGACATAACCAGGGACATTCTTGAAATAAACCATCTGCCCTTTGACTAAAGCCTGAGAAAAATCATCTATGCTTCTCTGTAGGCCACTAAGGGGATTGAATGGATGGGACATTCCGATTAAAAAATGATTCACTCCTTTTCCGGCAGCAAAATTCTCCCAGGTTGTGGGACCAAAGACCTCATTGAACTTTGGCTCCCCGAGCACCAATTTTAAAGCTTCATGATAGGTGATTTGACACAACTCACCGCATCCCGTAAAGGAACGTCCCTCTTTTATCTTTTGAAGCCCTGTACTTGCAGAAACCCCTGGTCGGAGTACGAAGCAATTCATGACTACCTCAGTTACTCTGTCAGGACAGGGGATCATTCCAAATGCTTCTTCCGGCGCGACTCCATGGAAAAAATTTCCCTGATCGAGATGCTCCGCTAGGGCTGCTGTATCTCCATTCGCCTCAGCCACTTTAAAGTATTCATTCCCATAAAAAATTCCTGCTGTGGGCGCCGGCCCCCCTTGTCTAAATGCATCCATGCGTTGGATACTATCGGCGACTATCTGTTGCACCGTCTTAACCACTGTCGTGTTGAGCAAATTGTCGATGACTTGGATCATTCCAGGAGTTGGAGCAGGAATATTACTAACAGCATTAACCTTTAACATGAAAACCTCAATTAATTTATGTTATTTTAAATCTATGATTATTATTATAACAATAAACAATTCTAATGTAAATGTAAAAAATAACTTTATCTTTATGTTTTTAACAAATCAATTTCACCATAAACAACGCAGACGATTTAAATTAACGCATACATTAAAAATATTTTTATTCTTAAGACCTTTTCATCTAGCGAAAATAAAAAAAATTCAATATACCCTTGATTATAAGAACCCTTAGAAAAATCCTTTATGCGCCAAGGCAAAGAGAAACACAAGATCCTGATCGCCGATCCCGATCGCACGATGGCTACCCTTATCAAGAACATAAAGGGGAGCGAGCGGTACCATTTTGAAGTGGCAAAGGATGGATTTGAGTGTTTGGCTAAGATCGAGAAATTTCAGCCCGATCTGCTCTTGATCGAGCTGATGCTCCCAAAGATTCACGGGATCGAGATCTTGAGAAAAATCAAGACCGATCCGCGCACGAAAGAGATGGGGGTCATCCTGATGACAGCGCAGGCCCTGATCCAAAATTACCAGGCGGCTGTCAATCAGCACTGCGATTACTTCTTGCAAAAGCCGTTTAAAGAGACGAAGATCCACGCCCTCATCGCTGATTTTTTCACGAGCAACCTAAAACCAGAGCCTTTTTCTGGCTTTCAATCGAGTGTAACCGAGGGAAAACACTGCTACCTCCCCAAACGCCATGCTGCGGATTCCTACATCAAATTTTGGGGAACGCGCGGCTCTAATCCCGTCTCGGGTGCCGAGTATGTCCGTTTTGGGGGTAACACATCTTGTCTCGAAGTGCGCCATCACGACGATTTGATCATCGTCGATGCAGGGACGGGCATTCGCCCCTTCGGTGGGATTTTGGAAGAAAAAAAAGTCAAACAGGTCCATCTCTTGATCGGCCATACCCACTGGGATCACCTTGCGGGATTCCCCTTCTTCGCTCCTATTTATAACGCAGACTGTCAGGTGACGATTTGGAGCCCGATCGGCTATGAACAGACGACGAAAGAGCTATTTAAAGAGATGCTCGCGCACGCCTATTTTCCCGTCCGCCTCGACGACATCCAAGCGCGCCTCATCTTCAAAGATATCCACGAAAACGACCCCTTCTCGATCGGCGGGATCACTGTAGACACCCACTACGCCAATCACCCAGGAGCTACGCTCTGCTTCAAGTTTCAGATGGGGAAAAAGAAATTCGGCTACGCGACAGATAATGAATTCTTGATGGGCTACCACGGCAATCCCAATGAGATCACAAAGACACATCCCGAACTCCATGCGTACCGCAGCCAGGTCGAATTTTTCAAGGGGTGCAATTTTCTGATCCACGAAGCGCAATACACCCCGATGGAATACCAGACAAAAGTCGGCTGGGGGCATTCCTCAGTTTCTAACGCAGCAATTCTGATACGCCATGCGGAAATCGAAGAATGGATCATCACCCATCACGACCCGAAACACACCGATATGGATCTTCTCAATAAGATTCAATTGCAGTTCGACATCCTAGATGATTGCCAGATGGCAGTCCGACCGCGCATGGCCTTCGATCAGTTGACTATTCCGCTATAAGAATCTATGTTCTCTGCTGAAATCTGAGCTTGGTATTCCATAGAGAGAGCTGTTTTTGTGCTGCTAGGGGATCTAACTGAATGAGATCATAAATCTTATCTCTATCTAATTCGAAGATTTCATCGATCCCCCCTCCGCCTAATTCCTTAAAATCGCTCGACGTGAGTTGATCCTCGGCAAGGCTTTCCGCTAATTGCATCCCTTCTTTGCCACCCAACCAGCTAAACAAACGCCTTTCCAGATCACTGTCTGCTGCGAAATCTTTGACGAATCTCAAATTGTCGCGCGTGACCAGAGGTTCTTGATTGTATTCATCAAGAAACAGTTGAGACATCTTTTCCTGAGTCACTCCATTGGTTCCTAGACCTATGAACTTCTCCTGTCCTCGAACAGCATCCTCAGAGCAGATCACCGAGTGCCCTGGATAGGGGCCTCTCAGGTGTTTCTCACGATATTTTTCGATGTTGCCGAAATGGACGAATTGATCTTTGGCCACGTCTGAAGTAGTAGGATAAAAGCGCGTCAGGCTGTGTAGTGGATCGTATAAGTAGAGATCTCCGCCCACTCCTATTTCAAAGCGATTGGGCCCTTCTGGAGCAAAGACCACATCAAAAAAACTCTCCTCAGAATTAGAAACACTCTTGTCGAACACTTTTTTCAACGCTTCATAACACGCAATTTGACACACTTGACTACAGTCGAGAATGGAAGGCCCCGCCTGAATACTCGCAAGGCCTTCGCTAGCAGAGATGCCTTTTCGGAGTAAAAAACAATTAAAGACATATCCAGTAACTGATTCAAGGTCGCGGACTTTTTTAAATTCGAATTCAGGCGCCCGTCCGTCATGAAAACTGCCATCCATTTGAAATTCGACGAGCCGATCATCGCACATATCTTCGAAAGCTAACAAACAATCCCGATCGTAAAAAATCCCCTGATCAAACACCGATGAGTCACCCTCTGTTCTAAATCTCTCCATGCGAGAAAAATGCTCGGAGGCGATCCGTTCGACCGCTTCGATGGCCGTCGTAGTGAGCAGGGTTTTGATTTCCTCTTTGCTCATCACAGGATTCTGGGAACTTGTAGAACCATTAACTGCTGACATAAAAACCTTCTATATTTTATTTAAATTATATAATAATTATAGCAAAAATGGTAATTATAATGTGAAAAAAATCAAAGCCGATAAGTAAAGCTACATTAACTATTGATTTTCAGAAGGTTAAGATTCTATCTACAATCTGAAGAGGCTTTATTGTGTAATTCATGAGGACCTAATCCAGCTCCCCATCACTCCATTCTGAATATATGCAATTTCACCACAGAGAGGGAAAACCACAGAGAGGAAGTTTTTTAATAGGAACTTCCTCTCTGTGGTTTTCCCTCTCTGTGGTGAAATTCAGCTATTTATGCAACAGGTCTGGTTAAAGAAAATCGGCCGGCTCAATTGCTCTTGGAAAGCGATCGATACCTCTGTCGCAGCGCCCAATTGCTCGAGCTTCTCCCGGATGATCTTCAAGGCGAGCTCTTCTGCATTACACTCTGAAGAAAGGTGGGCCAAGTGGATGTGCTTTAACCCTGGATGGTAGATCTTTTCGATCAGCTGCGCGCATTCTTCATTGGAGAGATGCCCCTGGCGCCCTAACACTCGGTCTTTATAGACTTTCGGCCGTGCACTGGAATGGACCATCGAAGGGTGGTGGTTCGCCTCGACATAGAGATAATCGCATAAGAGCAACTGAGAGGCGACAAGTGAGCTGACATGCCCCAAATCAGCGCAAAATCCCAGTTTGAAATGCTGATAGCGGATCGTAAAGGCAACGGGATCGATCGCATCGTGAGATACTGTAAACGGATGAATCTCGAGATCCTTAAATACAAACGCCTCTCCCGTCGAAAAAATCTGGAACTGAGGAGATGCAGCGAAAAGAGAATCGATAGCAATCGCTGTATCGCTGTTGCAAAAAATCGGAATTCCGAGCCGACACCCCAACTGATCTAAAGAGCGCACATGGTCGATATGTTCATGTGTGATCAGAATCGCATCGATCTCTTCCAAACGCACACCGATCTCACTTAAACGCGCTTCGATCTTCCTGCGACTGATTCCCGCATCGATTAAGATCTTCGTTTGAGGCGTTCCGACGTAGATGCAATTTCCCTTCGATCCTGAAGCCAGAGGACAAAATCCGATCATGTACCACCTTAAGATTATATTTTCGGCGCATTGTGAAATAAGATGATGTTTGTTGGCAAGTGAGAATTTGAGACACAGTATAAACAAAAGAAAACAGAAAGTGTTGACGTAATTTACACGAAAGTGATTAATAAGAGTTATGGAACAAAGAAATAAAAGCTTAATAAATTCACAAGATCTGAGAGGGAAGTTATGATAAAAACACACGAAGAAATACTGGCAGATATCGACAAAACACTAGATCAATTAATCAATAATTCTAGTGTATTCAATCAAATGCCGATCAATTCTCTATTCACTACAGAAATCGACGCCCTCCAAAAAACGCAAGAGAGTTTGCTGGCTAGACTCGTTCACATGCAAGATCTCTTAAAGAAGAACAAAACACAACCGCACCGTTTTGCCAAGATGGAAAAAAAGATCCTCCGTCTGGGCAAACTCAATGGAAAGATGATCCATCACTTCGCCCAAGGTCTGGAAAAGATGCAACGCCCCCGAGCGCCTCGCATCGGCAGAAATCGCAAGAAAGACCCTTCCTAATATACCGCACAGTCGACAAATAACGACACACCTGTATAATCGACAACTCGATATTTTAAAGAATAGACAGCTATGTCACTTATCACAGGCACTCCCCTTCGTACGCTAGCTCACACCATCGCCTCTCCTGAGTATCGAGAATTTAAGGAACAAAAGCTGTTGCGCTCTGAGGGGTATATCCATTTCAAGTCGCACCAGTTTGTCCATTCAGAGCGTTACCAGTGGATTCTAAATGCGTACATGAATCCTCAGCCCTGTGCCACAATAGGAGAGCTCCGTGAAGCCTCAGCTGAATCTTTGGAGGAGCAACTCGATGAGATCACCCGTTACATCGCTTCAAAGCGCCCCTTCTTGGTACGAGAAGATCTCGGACAGCTATCTGAATGGAAACGTATTGCGCTCAGTCTAGAGCGCGTCTACACCGCTTACGACATAGAGTTCTACTGGCCATTCAGCGAGGTCATCGAAACCTGTGATGCTTTTTTCAAGGGGATTACTTCTCAGGAATGGATCAACTGCATCCATGATCGAGAGATTATAGAAGTGCTCAGCAATAAGAAAATCGCGAAGATTTTTTTACAAGAACGGAGTAGGGAAAAAAATGAGAAATACTGCGTTTTAACGACCCCCTCTACTCATTTAGATAAAGTCTGCTTCTTCTCCCCCAAGGGCTATTATAGTTTGCGGAGGATTAACTTTGAGATGACACGCCCGTCTAACAAGAGTGTTCTCCAAAAAAATGCCGCAAAAGTCGTCTACACGGGAACCCATGTACCACAGTGGGGAATAAAGCAAAAAGTGGTCATACTCAGCAACCTCACGACTAAAACCCTTCATGACCGAGATTATCGTCAATACAAGGAAAAAAAATTAGAAAAGGAATTCCAGTATCTGGAAAAAATAAGCGGTAGAGAGATCGCCGTAGAGCCTTATGATTATTTTCGCATGACAGATTACAAAAATATGCAGTTTGGATTTTTGATCGAATCCTATGAACCCCTCGGAAATTTGTATTCTTGGCTGCAACAACCATTGACTCAAGCCCACAAAGAAGATCTGATCGGCTCATTGATTGAAAAAGTCCATGCTATGCACGAGTTGGGAATCCTCCACTTAGATATTAAGGATGAAAACATCGTCATTCACTTCAATCCAGAGACGGAAAAACACGAAGTGCGCCTGATTGATTGGGAAAGTGCTCTTCCAATCGATGCAGATCCTACAGAAAAAGCATCCTATACAGGAACACCTCTCTATCGTTCGCCTGAATGCTGCACCCTTTTTTCAGCAATGAGGCTTTTACCACCGGAGAAGTCCGTCGAGCGGCAGCACATGATCCAAGAATTCGTCTCCTACGTAGCTCCCAGCTCTGACGTCTGGTCTTTAGGGATAGTTTTGGATAGGATCTATAATGAAAGAAGTGCCGTAGAAAACATCGTAATTAGAGCACAAGAAGAAGCGCGTAAAAAATTTGCATTCTACGAGATAGAAGCTGCAATAGCGAAAATCGATCAGCAGCAAATTGATATCCATTTTGTAGATAAAATAGGGCCGATCAATCTCTTGATCTACAGAATGCTCTGTATCGATCCCCAAAAACGCCTTACCATGGGACAAGTAAAGAGCAAGTGGAAAGGGATAAGAGGTCTTTGAACCTATCCTCCTAAAATTTTTCGTCGCCTTCCGAGACCATGTCAATAAAAAATTTTAATTACTTTTCAGGTTCTTTTGCTTTTTTAGACCTGCTTATACTCAACAGTTTATTATAAAAAATTTGATACTATTTACATTTAAAATTTATTGAGTTATTATTTTATAATAATTAACTAAAAATGACTTATTAAATACATGTCAATTACAAATACACAAATTGAGCCCCTCGAAGACATTCTCGATTCTGCTGAATATCGAGAATTTAAAGAAAAAGGGTTGGTACACTCTCAAGGATACCAGCACTTTAAAGCGCATGAATTTATCGATTCTGATCGCTATTGGAGCATTGTGGATGCATACATGAAGCCTCAGCCATCGGTGACATTAAGAGAAATAGAAAATCTCTCTTTAACTTCATTTGAACAGCAACTGTATGCGATTATGAACTACATCGCTTCTGAACGTTCTTGTTTTACAAAAGAATCGCTCGCTCAATTATCCTACTGGAAGCAACGAGCGACAGGAATACAAATGTTCTATGCGACACAGGGACACGGAGACTTAAAATTAAATACACTCATCAAAAAATGCGACGGTTTTTTTAACAGCATCCCAACCAGGGAATGGCTAAGCTGCATCATTGAGGAGCGCGACATTCTAAACACACTTAGCGAAAAGAAAATCGCGAAAATCTTTTTAAAAGAAAAAAGCTGGAGAACAAAAGAAAAATACTGCATCGCGATGGATGATCAGTCTGTAAACAAAATCGCGCTCTTTTCTCCTAATGGCTATTATAGTGTCAGATGGGATGATTTTAAAACGGATTCGAATAAAAAGCCTCTTTCCGAACAGGAAGGCAAATCTGTCTATACGGGAAAGTATGTCCGAGAGTGGGGAATAAAAGACAATGTGATTGTACTCACTAGTCTCACTGCTACGACTGCAAACAAGGAGATTTTTGCGCGTCGCAAAGAAAAAGAATTGCAAGAGGAGTTTCTTCATCTACAATCCTTAAGCGGTCGAGAGATTGCCGTTGAACCTTCTGACTACTTCCGCATAACAGGATTAGGAAATAAGATTTTTGGATTTTTAATCGAAGAATATAAACCGCTCGGAGATTTGAGTGACTGGCTAGAAAAGCCACATCCCTTAGAGGTCAAGAAAGAAATCATCGATTCATTGATCCAAAAAATATGCGAACTCCACGAGTTAGGCATCCTTCATCTGGACATCAAGGAGGAAAATATCGTCCTCCACTTCAATCCAAAGACGAAAAAACACGAGATCCGCCTGATCGATTGGGATCACGCCATTTCATTTGATTCACCTGCTGAAAAGAAAAGCAGACCCAAGGGCACAGTACTTTGCGCCCCACCCGAATACGCCCGTTATTCATCCGCATGGAAAAAAACACCCGAAGCAGATTACGTGTCACTAGAGCGCGTGGAAAAACGGATGATCGCTCATGTCGCTCCTTCTTTTGATGTCTGGTCTTTAGGAGTGCTTCTAGATCAGATCTACCATGGATCGAATGTCGTGGAAGCGTTCGTCTTCCAAGCGGAACAGGAAAGGGGCATAAAGCTCTCCTACAACGGTGTAGAAGCCTTAATTGCAAAGATCTCGCAGAGAACAATTAACGACTATTTTGCAGATAAGACAGACGCTATCGATCTCTTGATCTATGGAATGCTCATTGTAGATCCCAGCCGCCGCTTTACCATGCGCGAAGTCAAAAGGGAGTGGGACGCGATTAACAACGGAGATGAGTGGCGCATTGAAGACACTGACATGTTCTTCTAAGAGTCTGTCTACAATCTCGGTCGTTTTGATTTTTGATGGATTTTGGTTTTGGCTTGGATTCGATTCCGCAGGACATAGTTAGATTAACTAGGCCAAGGAATCGAATCCAAGCCAAAACCAAAAGGCGCGAAAAGCAAAATGGCCGAGATTGTAGACAGACTCTAGGATCCCACTAAAAGCGAGCGAGCTCTTGTAAGGCGTTTTCTAGATCTTTGACTTGGGGCAAGACGGCATCTTCGAGAACCTTGCAGTAGGGAACAGGGCAATCGGCTCCTGTGACGCGTCGGATGGGGGCGTCGAGGAAGGAGAAGGCCTCTTCACTGATGCGTGCGGCGATCTCTGCGCCGAAGCCACAGGTGCGCGCCGCTTCATGCGCGATGAGGAGTTTACCCGTCTTTTTCACAGAGTGAAGAACCGTTTCGCAATCGAACGGGACAATCGTGCGCAGGTCAATCACTTCGACAGAAATCCCCTCTCGGGAGAGCTTTTCTGCAGCTTGCATTCCCATGAAGACCATCATTCCCCAACAGACGAGCGTGACGTCTTCTCCTGCACGGACGACCTTTGCCTTACCGAGCATTTCCCATTCTTCTTCTTTGGGTTCTGGACGTGCACAGAACACGCGCTGACGGTACAGGGCTTTGTGCTCGAGGAAGATGACGGGATTGGGATCGCGGATCGCCGCTTTTAACAGGCGTTTAGCATCTGCTGCGTTGCTCGGGATCACGACTTTAAGGCCTGGTGCATGGGCTAAAAACGCCTCGATGCTCTGAGAATGGTAAGGCCCCCCCTGGATGTAGCCCCCATAGGGCATCCGGAGGACGACAGGGCAATCCCATTCCCCATTGGCGCGGTAGTAGAGGCTTGCGAGTTCATTAAAGAGCTGATTGACACCGGTCCACATGTAATCTGCAAACTGCACTTCAGCGACGGGACGCCATCCAGCAAGCGACATTCCCATCGCGATGCCGATGATCGAAGATTCTGCTAAAGGGGAATTGAAACAGCGGGCCTTGCCGTGTTTGGTGGTAAGCGTGCGGGTGATGCCAAAGACACCCCCTTTTCCATCGGCGACATCCTGACCGAAGAGCACGACTTTCTCATCGCGCGTCATCTCTTCATCCAAGGCGTGATTTAACGCATCCATCATGACGACGCTTTCTGCAGTCGAAGCTTCTTCTACAAAGGGAAGGGCGAGATCGAGGGGTTTAAAAACTCCTTCTGTCGCCGTCTTCGGATCGGGGAAAGGGACTTGATCCGCTTCGAGAGCAGCTGTCTCTACTTCTTGAAAGCACTGCGCCTTAAATGCTGCGAGCTCTTCCTCTGTGAGGATTGCCTCTTCGATCAGGAGGCGTTCGAACCGAGGCAGTGGATCTTTGCATTTCTCTTGCTCTAAACACTCGGGAGCCTGGTACTTGCTCGGATCATCGCTACTGCTATGGGCACCGATACGGGGTACTTTGGCGACGATGAGAGTAGGTCCCTCTTTGGCTCTGCCTTTTGCAACCGCAGCTTCTAGGGCACTCTTCACTGCTATGTAATCACACCCGTCGACAACAGAGACAGAAAGCCCTGCGTAGCCTTTGGCCATGGACGCAATCGAGCCGCCTGCTGTCTGTTCAGCCACAGGAACGGAGATCGCCCAACCATTGTCTTGGATGACGAAAATGACACTTAAAGCGTGTAGGCAAGAAAAATTGAGAGCTTCGTGAAAATCCCCTTGAGAGGTCGCCCCTTCCCCCGCAGAGACATAGACGACTTCATCTTCTCCTGAGAGCTGGACCGCTTTTGCGACTCCGACTGCTTGGAGGAATTGAGAGCCGACACAACTGGACTGGCACGGAATGCGCAGCGCTTTATGAGAAAAGTGCTCGGGCATCATCCGCCCCCCTGAGTGATGGAGAATCGCGCGCGCAAGACACGCTCCGATGAGATCCTGGATAGAACACCCCAGCCCTACTGCAAACGCCCGATCGCGGTAATAAGGCAGTCCCCAATCTTTGCCGGGAATCAGCGAGAGAGCCGAGAGAGTGCCGATCATCTCATGCCCCATAACGCAGAGGTGAAAAGTCCCCCCTTTATTCTGGCGGATCAACTTTTGCATCTTCTCATCGGCATAGCGCGTGAGCAAGAGAGACTTTAATGTCTTCAATGCATGCTCTTTTTCTATCTGGCAAGGATTTAGGGTAATCGTCATATCACTTTTTCTTCTTTTTTTGGATTGTGGTGACCATCTTGACACCCGGTTTTTTTACCTCTTCGTCAGGGTTAGGCTTTGTGGCTTTCTTCCTCTGTCCCGGCAAGAATCCCTTTACGACCTCAGTCAATTCTCGACCTTTAGAGGGCTTTTCATCTTCTGCTTTGGGAGAGCTGACCGCTTGAATCAAGCGCCCTTCTGAACCGACTCTGACGTCTTCTATGCCCGTGAGGCGCGAAGAGAGATGGCGCAACGACTCGAGTCGTTCTGAAAGCGCTTGTAATTTGGTATCGACCTTCACGCGGGAACTTCCGCGCAAGCTCGCGAGTAGCTGGGCCTCGGTATCGAATTTCGCAGAGAACGTGACGCTCGCTGCGTTCGAAATTTCCGGTAAGTAGAGGAAAAGGCGACAATGCGGAGGAACGGTCGTGTACATATCGACGCTGATTTGAGGCTCGACTTCCACCTTTGCAACCTGTTTAGGAGGACGCCCTCTTTTGGGACGAGGATTGAGTGCCTCATTGGAATAATAGGTTTTTGATTTGGTAACGAGAGCCTCGCGTACAGCTGCGACTTCTTTAGGCACTTTTTGATCGAAGAGGTACCGCTTGAGCTTTTCCATCATCGTCTTGTTTAAATCGAGATCTTCTTCGAAGACGAATTTAATCCCCTGTGAGCGGAGCCACTCGATGATGCGGATGCGTGAGCGCTCGACGTAGTACTGCTGCCATTTTTCTAACTCTGTCAAGTGATCGTAGATGAATTCGAGAAAGTTTTCCCTGGCCTCTTTCGATTGGATGATATCGAGTAATTTTTCTTTAGTATCGATATCGTAAACTTTTTCATTGATAAACCCTTCCATGAACTTTTTCGTCTCGTAAAAGGTCATTTTGGGGATGAGACAATACCGTTCAGAGCTGTCTGCCAACTCCCGCTCTAATTCATCGAGCTCCCTTTGCCCCTTATCCAGATCGACATAGACGAGAAATCCCTCGACCTTGTCTAAATAAAAATCGCGTTCGTCATCTGATTTCGCAAAGGCGTCCATCAAGCGATGGTAGCGCAGCAAAAGGGGATTCTGTGCTTGAGGGAATTTTGACATGGCAATCCTGTGGGGTTACTGGGGCCTGTCGTCAATTGAAGATTCCGTCGGTATTTAAAGACAGGCCCTAATGAGAAAGGATAACACAGACAAACTTCCCGTTTCAAGGAGAAAAATGTGAAGTAAATTTTTGATTCTAGACTTTAGTTTTGCAGATTTTTTTAACGGAGCGTCGTCCCGTTAGCTTGCGTCGTGTTCCTCTCCTGCAAATTATTTAATGAATTGATCCCAGGCGGCAACGATCCCAAGCGATTACCAGACAAGTTAATCGTTTCCAGTTTCTTGATTTCATAAAAATCAAATAAATTGTTTGGCAAGGATGTTAGTCCAAGGTTGCTTAAATCTAAGTTACGACTAGCTCCGCTAATGCACTGCTCAATCCGTTTCAAAGCTTCTAAGCGGTTTTCTCTCTCCTCACCTCTGACGCTCCAACGCTGTAATTCTTTATATGCGTCGTCTTTTTTAAGTTCCACAAGTGTCTTCTCCTCTACCACTTTGCGAAACTCAATGATTTGTCCCATCACTTTTTCGTTCTTTTCAACAAGCTTATTAACAGAGACCTTCGGCGCGAATACTCCTTGTATCCAATTCAAAAATCTTTCGAATTTTGATAATTCACGCTTAGCGACATCTTGTACTTTTTTGGTGGTATTTGGGAGCCCAAGCTTGTCCACCTGCCTCTTAGCCACAACCTCCATTTTACGGATGTGTTCGGCTGCTCTAGCCACATCTTCTGGAATAGCACTAGCTCCCTCTTGCGCACACTTAAGTGCATTTCCCTCTCCTTTAACAAACGCTTCTATCTTGCCAAAATCTGCATTTAGTTCTTTGAGGTCTTGTGAGCTCAACACTTGAAACTCGTTTTTTTGAAACGTATCCTTTCCTATTTTTGCCCCTTCGAAATAATCCTCTGCTTTCTCTTGAACCGTCTTATCAGACGGCCGATATCCATGCACTTCCCCAGTCATTGCATCCCCCACATATAAGAGTCTGTCTACAATCTCGGCCATTTTGCTTTTCGCGCCTTTTGGTTTTGGCTTGGATTCGATTCCTTGGCCTAGTTAATTTAACTATGTCCTGCGGGATCGAATCCAAGCCAAAACCAAAACCTCCGAGATTGTAGACAGACTCTAAATCCACTTAAACATTATTACATATAACAATAACCCACATTAAACAAGGATATTAATTTATAGAGCCCAACACTCCATTTTTGTCCTCTCTCTGCCCTCCTTTTCCGCTCCCCTCTCAGGAGTCATTGACTTTTTCCTAAGAGGTTTCTTATAGTGGCTTGATATTTTATACATAGAGATGCCCTAAGGAGACAGAAAATGCTCGACATCAAGCTCATTCGCACCCATCGTGAACAGATCGAAAAAAGGCTGCGCACCAAGGACCCTGAGATCGACCTCTCGTCGATCGTCGTTCTCGACGAGCGGATTCGGGTGATCAAGATCGCGGTCGAGGAGCTCAAGGCAGCGCGCAACCACCTCTCGAAAGAGATCGGGGAGAAGAAACGGCAGAAGCTCGATACGACAGCTCTCATGGAAGAGGTCTCCGGATTTGGGGAAAAAATCGCCCTCCTGGACGAAGAGCTCACTCTGTTGGAAAAAGAGCTGCATTTCAAGCTCGCCTCGCTTCCTAACTTGCCCGAAGAAGAGACCAAAATCTCGCTCGACCCGAAGGACAATGTCTGTATCAAGACAGTCGGCGAAAAGCGGGTGTTTTCCTTTACCTTTAAAAATCACGTCGAGCTCAATGAAAGACTCGATCTCTTTGACTTCAAACGAGGCGCCAAAATATCGGGCAGCGGGTGGCCTGTTTACAAAGGGATGGGCGCGCGGCTCGAATGGGCGCTTCTCAATTTCATGATCGATATCCACATCGAAAATGGGTTCGAGATGTGGATGCCCCCTCTCCTCGTCCGCCCTGAGACGATGTTCGGATCGGGTCAGCTTCCTAAGTTCGAAAAGCAGCTCTTTAAGATTTCCGATGAAGACTATCAGCTCTATCTAATTCCCACCTCTGAGGTCCCCCTCAATGGACTCTACCACGATGAGATCTTCAAAGATGAGGATCTCCCGAAGAAGTTCATCGCCTATACCCCTTGTTTTCGCAGAGAGGCGGGAGCCGCCGGCTCTCAAGAGCGTGGGCTCATCCGGATGCACCAATTCAATAAAGTAGAGATGTTCTCATTTGCTACCCCCGATCAAAGCGATGCGATCTTCTCAGAGATGATGGCAAGTGCGGAGATGATCCTCTCAGGATTGGGACTTCACTACCGGAACATGCTCCTCGTAACAGGCGATATGTCGTTTGCCGCAGCGAAGACTATCGACATCGAAGTGTGGCTCCCCGGACAAAACCGCTACTACGAGGTCTCCTCCGTCTCCCATTGCACCGATTACCAAGCGCGCAGATCCCAGATCCGCTACCGCCATAAAGAGGAAAAACCAGAATTCGTCCACACATTGAACGGATCGGGCTTGGCCACCTCGCGCCTCATGGTCGCGCTTTTGGAGAATTACCAAAATGAGGATGGCTCTGTAAGCCTCCCCGTGGTATTACATAAATATCTGGGTGGAATAAAAGAGTTGCGTCCCACTTAGTGTGGTATAAATTTTACCACAGAGAGGGGAAACCACAGAGAGGAAATTTTTTAAATAACCTTTCAGAGCCAGAAAAGCTGTTTAAAAAATTTCCTCTCTGTGGTTTCCCCTCTCTGTGGTAAAATTGCATATGTCAGAACAGGATGATGGGGAACTCTATACCCCACCCACTTAAGTGAGGAGGAGCATGTCACACGTTTTGTCAGATCTGAAGCGTTTTTTGGATGCTGCGCCGACGGCGTGGCATGCGGTTAAGGAGATCGGCAATCGACTTGCCTCGAGAGATTTCATCCCTCTCTATGAAGAGGAGAAGTGGCATTTAGAACCGGGAAAGCGGTATTTCTTCTCGCGCGGAGGGGCTCTTGCGGCCTTCTGTCTGCCGCAAAAGAAGATCGAAAGAGCGCTTCTTCTCGCCTCACATACCGACAGTCCTGCGCTAAAGATCAAACCATTGCCCACCTTCCAGTGCGAAAATATGATCCAGTTCGGGGTAGAGGTCTATGGGAGTCCTCTTCTCAATTCCTGGCTCAATCGGGACCTGGTCATGGCCGGTAGGGTCGTCATCACGAATGCGGAAGGAAAGGCTGAAGAGCGGCTCGTTCTGCTCGATGATGCGATCCTCTTCATTCCCCAACTGGCGATCCACCTCGATCGAGAAGTGAATGACAAGGGGCTTTTACTCAACAAGCAAGAACACCTGTGTCCCATCGTTGGTCTGAGTAAAGACTCCAGAGACCCACTGGATGCGATAGAAGTCCTTCTAAGACGTCATCTATCCTTCCACTCTCTGCTCTCCTTCGAGCTCTTCCTGGTCCCCCATGAGACCTCCCAGTTCGTCGGCATGAATGCAGAGATGATCGCCTCCTACCGGATCGACAACCTCGCGAGTGCCCATGCGGCCCTTTCCGCCTTTGGCGCGGTCGAAAAACCTTCTCAAAACACATTAAACATCGCTCTCTTCTGGGATCATGAAGAGATCGGCTCTCATACAAAAGAAGGCGCAGCTTCGCCGCTAGCAAATGATCTCTTTGAGAGGATCGGCCACTGTTTAAAAATCGATGAAGAAGAGAGAGTGTTGATCAAAAACCGCTCCCTCTGCATCTCTCTCGATATGGCCCATGCATTAAATCCCAACTATCCTAAAAAACACGATCCTCAGCACAAACCCCTCTTAGGCGAAGGAATTGTGATCAAGCACAACGCCAACCAAAGATATGCCTCTAACGCCCTCTCAGCCGCTGTCATCGTTCACGCGTGTCAACACCTCAACCTCCCCTATCAATCCTATGTCTGTCGTTCTGATCTCCCCTGTGGGAGCACTGTCGGCCCTATCCTGGCTCAGACGCTCGGAATCAACACAGTCGATATCGGCTGTCCCCAGCTTTCGATGCACGCGATCCGCGAAGTGATGGCCTGTCAGGACTACCAGCAGATGCTCCAACTGCTCATCTACTTACTCCAAGAGAGCACATGAATCTACCCCCTCCTTCCGATCACTTCCAAGGCAAATCAGTCGTTGAACACTTAAGAGAAGCGCGCACCCGCGGGGCAACGCTTGCCGCTGAAGTCCACGGGGCAGAAATGCCCGGTTCTCTTTCTGCTCTATGCGATGCTTCTAAAGAGGTTGCCCTCGCCCTTCTGCTCTTGTGGATCCTCTTTCATAGCTTGGGAATAGCGGGGAAATTTTGGGCAGCAGCTCTGCTCTTTTCCTGTGGCTGGACGGTGTGGAAGACGGGAAGAAGCGCTCTTTTAGGATGGACCCGCATGGAGCGACTTCACCGTCTGATCGAAGAAGAGCGCTGGGAAATCGAACACCATAGAGAGCAAGAGAGAGAAGAGCTGACCGAGATGTACCGCGCCAAGGGATTTGAGGGTGAGCTGCTCGAAGCAGTGATAGATACCCTCATGGCTGACGATAATCGGCTTCTTCGCGTGATGCTCGAAGAAGAACTGGGATTGACACTAGAGGCCATTGAGCACCCGATCCGACAAGCACTGGGAGCCTTCATCGGAGCTTTGGGCGCAGCTCTGCTCTGTCTATTCGGTTTTTGGGTGGCCTCTTCTTGTGGATTGATCGTCACAACGGTTCTCATTCTCTTTTTCTCGACCCTTTTATCGATCCGGCTGGAGCGCAACCCTGTGCTGCATCTCTTAACATGGAACTTAGCCGTGGCGGGCTTGAGCATCGCCGTGCTTTATTTTCTCATTCCCCTTACTGTATCACGATGAGCAACCCCTCGACCCCTTATCTCTTCGATGAATTTTTCGCCTCGGGAAAAGAGGAGAGCATCAGTCCCTTTCTCACGCCTTCCTCTCGTCTTTTGGGAAAAAACCTCTCGTTAAAGTCCGCTCTCTTCGGCGGCTTTTTGTTAGCTCTAGCCTTTATCAGCTCCTTCTTCTCGGTCCCCCTCTCCCATCTTCTCTTATCCTTCGTCTACTTTTTGGTAGGGACCCCGGCCCTGATCGGCGCCATCGAAGATCTTAAAAACCTCCAGATCAACATCGACGTCCTGATGACCTTTGCTGCCCTGCTCTCTGTGCTCATCGGCAGCGAATTGGAGGGAGCTCTTTTGCTGGTGCTGTTTGAAATTTCCGCCGCGATGGAGAACATGGTCACAGAAAAGACGAAGGGAACTCTCCTCAGTCTCAATCAGCTCTCCCCGCGATTCGCCTATTGCATCGATGCAGCAGGGAGCGTCTTCCCTAAAGCTGTCAAGGAGATCAAAGTCGGCGCCCAATTGCTCATCAAAGCCGGAGAGATCATCCCCCTGGATGGGATCGTGTTGCATGGGGGCTCCTTTGTCAATCTCTTCCACCTGACGGGAGAGAGCCTACCCGTGTCTAAAAGAGAAAGGGATGAAGTGCAGGCTGGCTCTTACAATCTCGATGGGACTTTGACGATCGAGGTCACGCGCACGAGTGCCGATTCGACGTTGAGCCGGATCATCCAACTGATCACTCAGGCACAAGAAGCAAAGCCTCGCCTGCAGAAATTCCTCGATCGATTCGGCAAGTGGTACGCTCTTACGATCATCTCGCTTGCCTTTCTACTCGCGCTTTTCCTCCCTCCCCTCTTTTCTATCCCCTATCTCGGAACGGAAGGGGGGATCTACCGCGCTTTAACTTTCCTCATCGCCGCCTCCCCCTGTGCGCTGATCTTAGCGACACCGACTGCTTATTTGAGTGCGATCAGCAGCTGTGCCAAACGGGGAATTTTACTCAAAGGGGGGATCATCCTCGACGCCATCGCCAGCTGCAAAGCGATCGCCTTCGATAAGACGGGAACCTTAACGACAGGTAAGCTCTCTTGCGTCTCGATGCGACAAGTCTCAAAAACGGAGCCGATCTGCACAGAACAAGAGGCCCTCTCGATCGCCTATGCGCTCGAGAGAAATGCCGTGCATCCGATCGCCGATGCGCTCGTAGGGTTTGCAAAAGAGCGAGGCGTTTCTCCTTACGCGCTAGTCGATTTTAAGGCGATCCCCGGATTTGGTCTACAAGCGCAAGTTTCACTCCCTTCTGGTTCTTTTACCGCCTTTCTCGGCCACCCAGAGTTTATCCATTCTAAGAGTCCCGATGCGCTCGCCAAAACATGGGCACTAGAAGACTTCAGAAAAGAGGGACACCTCGACACCCTCCTTCTGATCGATGAGACCCTGTTTCTCTTCCATTTTGTCGACACCCTACGCGAAGAGTCCCTCTCTCTGATCGAGCGCTTAAAGACGCGCCAGAACCTATCTCCTATCATGCTGACAGGGGATCACCAGGAAAGCGCAGCCACTGTCGCGCGACAATTGGGAATCGACGCCTTTTTTGCCAATCTGCGCCCTGAAGATAAATTGAAAAAAGTCTCTGAAATCGCAGACAAAGAGGGGCTGATCATGGTGGGAGATGGGATTAACGATGCCCCTGCCCTCGCGCGGGCTACGGTGGGGATCTCTTTAGGCAAGATCGGCAGTGCCACTGCCATCGATGCCTCCGATGTCGTCTTTTTAAACGACGATTTGAGCACCCTCGACTGGCTCATCGCTAAATCGCATCAAACCCTGGCCATCGTGAAACAGAACATCACCCTCGCCCTCTCCGTTATCCTCTGCGCCACCCTCCCCGCCGTCCTAGGGATCGTCCCCCTGTGGATCGCGGTCGTCCTGCACGAAGGGGGTTCCGTTCTCGTAGGCCTCAATTCTCTGCGTTTATTGCGGAAATAGCCTTAAAGGGCGCAGTTCTCTGAATTTTTTGAGCCAGGTGGCGCGCATGAATCCATTGAAGTCTGCGATGAGGGTATTTGTCTCTCGGAGGCATTGCTGTGCATCTTCACTCCTCAAAAAGAGTTCGAGAGCTCCTTTATTCTTACAACGGAGGCGGAGGAGCTCTGCTAGTTTTTGTGCATGCGCTCTGAAGCCTTCTGCAGAGGGCGTATAGACACCGACTGCTGCCATCTGTTCATCCTGCCACGCAGATTCTCGAGGTTGAAGAGGGGGATAAGTATGCAAAAACCCATTCACACGCCCGATGATGCCCTGAAGGCGCAACCTCCAGTTGCCCATAAAGAAAGAGCGCTCTTCGCCTTCTAAAAGCGCTGCATCTGGGATCTCCAATGGTTCAATCGAAAGAGAAAGCTCTTTAAAAATGCGTAAGGATTTCATCGATCGATCGCTTTCCAAGATGGGCTCGATCTTTGCTGCGACGTAATCCTGGTCAAAATTTAGGCCGAGAGCAGGGATGCAGAAAAGCTTTCCACTCCATTGAGACATCAATTTGCTGTAGAGCTCTTGCAACACCAGAGTTTTATCCCCGTATACAGAGGGAAAAGTTCCCTCGGGGGCATCTCCCATAAAATCGAAAAAACAAAATGTGCGCCTGAGCCCTTCCGTATCCAAATTTGCGAGCCTAGGCTCTAATTTTGAACGGATCACATCGAATAAATGAGAGACGACCGCAGGTCCCATTGTATCCCACAAAAAAGCCATTTTATGCCGATTCTCTTCATGAACCGCATGGATAAGCGCTTTAACGAGGACGAGATTTCTTACCCGTTCAATCACGGTAAAGGACGGCTCTTGAGAGCCGCTATAATGCAAAGAAAATGCCTTCAAAACAATCGAATATAAGGGTATCCGCGCTCCCAGCTCCTTCAAAGAGCGCCTATCATTTCTCTCTAATGCAGAGCGCATCCCATTAAGGACCTCAAGAGTGGCGTTGAGTTTAGATTCCTGGAAACTGGACAAACAGGGAGCAGAAAAATTACGAGCGGAAATCACTCCAGTATTCAATTTTCCTCCCCTCTCCGATAGATCCGCTGTATAGCTCAGACAGCCCATCATGCGCAATTGAAAACTATCTACATATATACTAACAGGATCCTGTCCTGAAGCATCCTTTCCTAAATTGACCTCAATTCCCTCTTCATCTTCCTCTATTTTGCACACACGCAAACGAGATCGACCCACCTCAGCCACATCTTCGTAGGTGTAATACAAAATGTTGTTTTCGATCTGGATCTCCTTAATCCTGCTCGTCTCAGAACAGCGAATGCAGTTCCCATAACGGAGTTGGAGTCGACCGGTTAAATCGAGAATACAGCAACCCAGCTCATAGTAAATACCAGAATCTGTTGGGACAGGTCCGGCATTGTAAAAGAGGACTAAGCGATCCCCTTCGACTTTGAGCGCCACTAGCCTACAATTTATGTCGCTTCCTCCCCTATCAAAATAGGGGTCAAATGCGAGTTCAACGGCCTCCTTTTCTCCCTTTAAATCCTGGCTTAAGATTTGCTTGCGATCATCTAGATAGATGATTTGATCTTTATAGATGTCAAACCATCTCGATGCATCCAAGTTTAAAAGATTCACGCCGTTTACAAGTTGCATTTTTTCTTGGCTGAGATCCCAAACTTCAATTATTGAAGATGTCCAGTCGAGACAGAAGA
Organism: uncultured Verrucomicrobiae bacterium; assembly: GCA_963818965.1. Lineage (GTDB taxonomy): Bacteria > Chlamydiota > Chlamydiia > Chlamydiales > Rhabdochlamydiaceae > JAZJZV01. The sequence goes on from CAWFUG010000011.1 coordinate 359,283, forward strand.
GCTCCTTATCTCGCACGCGCATTCCTGAGTAACGACTTGTAAAAGGAGTTACCTCATGCGTTTCTACATTTACGCAGCGCAAAACACCATCTAGAGAATGGATGAACATCCGGGGAAAGCAAAAATGAACTGCTCTTACTTGGGACCCCATGGGGTTCTCAAATGGGATGGTGATCTGCCGATTTTCAAATTTCTTCTGCACAGTGATCCCCGCATCACCGACTAAATAAAAAACGTGCTCGCGTTCTCTAAAAAAACGACAGTTTACATTCGTGCGCTGCCGGAGAAGCCTGACATATCTCCGCGCTGGAATATTATCGGGAATCTGCGCGTGGGCCTGCAGCATGATAGCCCGGAAAATCGCGTAAGGCGTTTCTCGTTTCAGATCAGGCTTGTAAGCAGCATAAAGACACGGTTGGAGCCTCTTGAGGTCAAACAACCAGTAAACAGAGTCATTCGCAGTGACCTCATAGAGCCGTTTGTCTGCGCCCATTAGACGCATCCGGGCATTTAAGGGTAACCAGCTGCAAATCGATTCTATAGAGTCGTCATGCATGTTTGTAAAGGGATTGATCGCCATAATAAATAACCTTATTTTTTCGTTTTCATTCAAATATAAAACAAAACCAAAAATAAAATCAATTACTTAAACGATTAAATAAATATTAATTAACTGCGCAAAGGGCATTCCAGCAAGAAGGGATATATGCAATTTCACCACAGAGAGGAAATTCATATTAAAAAATTTCCTATCTGCGGTTTTCCATCTCTGTGGTGAAATTCAGCTATTTATGCAACAAAGCCGACTACTGAGCCGGCGGCTTTGTTGCTTCGCTCGCCTCTTTCCATTTTTTGAGGATCTCTTTTCGCATAAATGCCTTGAAATCCTTAATGAGCGTGTCTACTTCCTCTATCCATTGCAGTCCTTCTGGGCTGCTTAAAAAGAGTTGCAACGTCTCTTCATTTTGAAAATGAAAGTCAAAGCTGTTTCGCAGTGTTTGCGCGTGAGATTTAAACCCTTCCCAAGAACTTGGGTAGACTCCGATTGCTTCAGATAGCATCTTATCTTGCCACCTCGATTCTAAAGACTCAATGAGGAGAGGGACATAGTCCAAGCTTTGCTCTATATGCTTATAATAGAGCAAAACCCTATCAGCATACGCGATGAGTAGAGGAAGATACCCCGCTGCGTTTTTAACTGAGAACTGCAAATCTTCTTGAGCCATCAACAGGGGTATATCCACTTTCCACAAGTCAATCGATTCTAAAAGATCTGCGAGGGGTTGGAACAGCTCCCTCGATCGAGTATCAGTGGCGAGGACTGGCTCGATCCCCGCAGCTTCGTAATCCTGTTCGCAATAAAGCCCCAGAGCTGGGACTGAGAAAAGGGGCCTCCCCCACTGAGAGATCAACTGAATATGCAACCGAGCTAAAGATAGGATCTTAGACTTGTAGGCAAATTCGAGAGGAACATTATGACTAAAATCAAAGGAGCAAAAAGCTTGTTTGATCACTTCCGCGTTAAAGGGGGCCTCCCTCCGGTAGGTTTTATGAATCAAGCTCCATAAATCAGAGACCACAGGTCCCATCGCGTCCAATAAAAAGGTCATTTCACTGCTATCTTCATTGTGGATCGCATGAAAAAGTGCCTGGATAAGACAGGAGACTTTCAATCTTTCAATCGCTTTGAGACAGGGCTCTGGAGAGCCACTATAGTGCAACGAAAAACCCTTCAATGAATTCTGAAACAGGGGTAACCGCTTCTCGAGCTCTTGCAACCATCCTCTTTGGTTTTTTCTCACAGCGATTTCCATCTCCTGGAGAATTTCAAGAGTCGCATCGATCTGGGATTTTGGCCACTCAGAGTGGCAAGAAGCACCCAAACTAAGTTCAGTGACTTTCCCGGTATTTAATTTGTTTCCAGCCCTATTTAAGTCTGCTCCATAATGGATAAGACAGGACAACCCTCGCAGTTGAAAGCTATCCGATTCAATTTTAGAGGAGGTTGTTAAATCGACCTTAATCTCCTGATCTTCGCAGTCTATTTTGCAAACATGCAAAATAGACTTTCCATGATCTGCAACCCCCTCATAGATATAATAGAGAAGATCCCCTTGAATCTGAATTTCCTTAATCCTACTCTGCTCAGTACAGGGGATACACGTTCCATAACGCACAGCGAGGTGTGGCATTTTTAAATCGACGACGCAACACCCCTGTTGATAAGTCGGGATAGGGGTTTTGTTAATAGGACCTGAATGGAAAAAGACGACCAAGCGATCCCCTTCCACTTTGAGCGCATTGATAGTAATATTTTCTGGAATCCAGTCGTTACTAAAACGGGCGGGGTAGAAAGGGAAGGCATTAATATTTTCCGACAGGGATTGTTCCGATCCTTCTTCTAAAGTTTGAATTACAACACGGGCCTCATCATCCGCATAGAAAATCACATCTTCATAAACATCGAATAGCCCCGACAAACACTCGCGCAAAAGGTGCACTTCTCCCCTTTTTTCGACTGTTTCTGTGCTTAAATCCCAAATTTCAAAATCATCAGTGGTAAAAAAGAAAAGCTCCCGATTGCGCACACGCATTCCTGAACAATCATTTGAGATCTCAGAAACGCTTCCCGTCGCCACATTCACGCAGCGCAAGAGGTCATCTGCAAAGTGAATGATCATGAGCGGAAAGCAACAGTGGGCCGCCTTTACCCGGGAACCACTTTGATTCTGAAGATTTATCCTAGACCGGGTCTCTCCGCTAAGTCGGTTGCAAATGCAAATCTCAACATCCCCGATGAAATAAAGGGCATCCCCCTTCTGCTTGATAAAGCGGCAATTTCCCTGAAACGGTTGGATACTTACGGTCCGATGTCTCAACGTGCGAATATTATTGAGAAGCTTCTCTTGGATCTGGGCCGCTATAGCCTGGAAGACGGCATAGGGTGTTTCTAGTTTAAAATTGGGTCGATAAGCGGTAAAAAGGCAGGGATAGAACCTTTTAAGCGCGGGCAACCAAAGGAAGGGATCATTTGCAATCACTGCATAAAGGCGTTTGTCCGCACCCATGAGATGGGTGGTATCCCTTTTGTTCGGTAGCCACTGGCAAATGAGCGCCGTGAGATCCTCATGCAGCGCACCCAAATGATTAAAAGGAACCGGAGCTTGGGCAGCTCTTGGCAATCGCAATGGAGGTAAATGCATAATAACAGGTTTATTTGTTGTTTCAAGCTATTAGTGGTTACTATTATGCAAAAATTGCAAATAAAATAGAATACTAATAATTATTTTAAAAAATTAGAGAACCCTCTTTTTTTGATGGAAGGGGTATACACCGAACGCTTATACCAAACCTGGTAAAATTTTTCTTCAACTTTCGGGATTAGCTGCTAGGGCCTGTCGTCAATTGAAAGCCCTAATCCCTCTCCAGTCTCCATTTTTTTAGGAGCTCTTTTCGTGTAAATGCATTGAAATCTGCGAGAAAGGCTTTTGCCTCGTCTACCCATTGGTAACCTTCTGGGCTCCTTAAAAAGAATTCTAGCATCTCTTCATTTTTAAAATGGGAAAGGAAGATCTCTTGCAGTTTTTCCGCATGAGCTTTAAATCCTTCCCAAGAAACCGGGTAGATGCCTATTTTTTGAAATAGCCGATCCTGCCATCCCGATTCGAGGGGGTCAAGCGACGGGTAGGAGAATAACGCATTGTCAATAAGGTCGATGAGCGTCTCAAGGTCTTTTTGCACAACAAAACCATAAACCCGCCAACGCCCATAGGATGGTAGAAAATTTAGGTGAAAGAGCATTGAGCTAGAGCATGCATGGACCTCCTTGGAGAGATCTACGAGAGGTTGGAACAGCTCCACCCATTCAGTATCGCTGGCGGATAGTGGCTCGATCCCTGCCTTTTCGTAATCCCATTCACAATTGAGTCCAAGGGTTGGAATTGTGAAAATCTGACCACCCCATCGAGACATGAGGTCTTTGTAAAAATCGTGCACAGCGTTGAGCTTCGATAGATAAGAGATGGTGGCAAGATTCTCAAAATCAAAAGAGCAAAATGCTTCTTTTACCGTTGCCTCATGAAATGCATCGAAATGACTAAACTCCTCATGAACCCAGTGCAAAAAATCTGAGGCAACGGGGCCCATTTGATCGAGTAATGAGGCGAGTTCCTCTCCGTTCTCTTCATGAATCAGAGGCAGGAGTTTGCTGATATAAACGGTGAGCTTCATCCTTTCAATCGTCGTGAGGCAGGGCCTTTCAGAGCCAGTATAGTGCAGGGAATAACTTCTTAACATCTGTTGCAACATAGGAGAGGGAATCTGCTCTTCCAGAGCTTTTAAGTGCTGCATCTGTTTTTTCTTCGCAGCCGTTTGCATTTTTTCGAGAAGGGCTAGAGTCTCATCGAGAACTCCTTTTGGAAAGGAACCAGGATAGACAGCACCTAAATCAAAAACGCCGAGTGAACGCTTGCTCCCTTCCTCTGTTGGCTCTATTGTGTGGACAAAACAACGTGTTCCTTGTACTTGAAAACTCTCTATGTTTTCAAGATAACTAGCGTTAATTAAATCGACTCGAATTCCATTCCGACAATCCATTTTAGCAATAAATAAGTCACTATAATGGTCATTCTCAGCAATGAAATACAAAAGATCGTTTCTGATTTGCATTTCCTTGATTTCCTCGTCTTCAGCACAGCTCATCGGGCTCCCATAACAGGTCTCGAGCTCTCCCTTTAAATCGACGATGCAGCAGCCATATTCAGCATTCTCCTCGCCCACCCATTTAAAAAAGACGACGAGTCGGTCGTCCTCGATTTGGAGTGCATCGATAGAAGTTTCCGTTTCTTTCCAGTCGTGACTAAACTGCGTCGGATCCAACGCGAGTGTCGAAAGGGATGGAGATTCTCCTAACTCTTGAATCACGATCCCTTCATTAGACACATAGACAACGCTATTCTGATAAATATCGAAAAGCCCTCCTTGACATTCTTGCAGAAGAGGGGTCCTCGTCGACAGTTCGATCAAGTTACTGCTTAAGTTAAAACAAACGATCTCATTTGCTTCTTTGTCATAGAAAAAAAGCTTTCCATCACGTACGCGAGAGCCCTGACAAGACTTTGAAATGATAATCGCTTCACCCCTTTCCACATGGACGCAGTACAGCACATCATTCTCTAAATGGATGATCATCAAGGGAAAGTAAAACTGAACTGCTTTTACCACTACAGCACCCGACTCGCTCTGAAAGGGAATGCGCTCAAGCATCTCAACTTTTGTAAGCTTCCGATTAGATGAGCAAACGGTAATGTCTGTGTTATTGATCAAATAAAAGATCCCATTTCTCTCTTTGACAAAGCGGTAAGAGCGTTCCAAATCCAGCAGTGTTTTGGATCTGCATTTTCCACGGCAGACGCTATCTGGAATCCCCTTATAGACGTCTTTCATAACAGCTCGGTGGACAGCATACGGCGTTTCTCGCTTAAAATTAGGTGCGTAAGCGGCATAAAAGCTGGGATACAAAACTTTAAGAGGCTCGAGCCAAGGAAAGGGATTATCCGCAATAGCTTCATAAAGGCGCTTGTCCGCCCCCATGAGACTCAGGACATCTCTTCTCGGTAGCCACTCGCAAATCAACCCTACTCCATCAGCGTGGAGATTGCTGAATGGGTTACTATTTAACGAAAACATTATAACCTTTAATTTTTAAATTGATCATATTTAAATAATACATTAAAATATAAATAAAATCAACTTATTTACTATTAAAAATTATTATCACCAAAAACCCTTTGTAAAACACAAAAACACTTATCCGATCGTATCTTAGGGATTGAAATAATTTTTAATATGGTGTCTATTGGATCTATACCCCGAGCGCTTGAGGATGGTGCCTTTGAGCGCGTCAAAGGCCCGGAGTATACAAGAGGAGAGACTAATGGACGGAAAACACCCCCCTGGAACACCTTCGAAAGAGAAGATGCAAGAGGCCATCGGAGAGGAGAGTAAGCGCTTTGAGGCATGCTATCTTTGGATGGAAAAGCACATGCCACCGAGCTTTTTCGAAGAGATGGACAAAGAGAGCATTTCTCTAATCGTGCACAGCCTAATGAACTTTCCCCTTCACGATCTCTTTTCGACGATCCATTTGAAACACTCTGCATTTGCCCTTTGTTTGGACAGTCCAGAGGCAGATCTCACTGTGCTGAAACACTACCGAAGCTATGGCATCAAAAACTACCGTTCCTTCGTCTCCAATGAACCGCCCCCCTTTCCAGGGATGAGTAAGCCGCTCAGGGTCGCTCGCATCCTCTTCAACGATTTCGTCGAGCCGACACACGAACCCCTCCTTTCCAAAGAAAAAGAGAGCGCGCTCTCTGAAGAGGTCAAGACGCGCAACCCCCTCGTCACAGAGGCGGATATCCATAAGCTCCTCTTACAGATGAGCCCGATGTTCGTCCGTTCGATGGCAACAGAGCGCCTAGGTGTTGCGCTCGATATGTTTTTCCGAGCGAAATCGCGAGATACCTGCCAGTATCAGGTGCGTTATAACCAGGATTGGCAAGATAAGGATACGCCCTCTCTACAGATCGTCTTCGCTTGGCGCAATGTGCCCAAATCTGATTTTCTCTATCGGATGGCGCGAATGATCTACCGCCATGGGCTTTCGATCAAACGGATCAACGCAACGCACATCGATCCCCACAGCCGCCACAATGTGCTCATCATGTCCCTCGCCCTCCACGGCAGCAAGGGGGGCGCTGCATGGGATGAGGCGGACCTGCCTGATTTCCTAAAAGAGCTCGTCACCCTGAAAAACTTCGAGGAGATGGAGCGGATCGAAAATACCTTCGTCGCAACGGGCTTGTTAACAGGAAACGAGGGAAATCTCGTCAAGGCGATGACCTACTTCGTCCATCAGGCACTCGTCCACGCCGATATCAACATGTACGCACACAACCTCATCGAAGAGGGGTTCGCAAGACACCCAGAGCTCATCGTCAAGCTCATCCAGATGTTCCATGCGAAGTTCGACCCGGAAAAGCTCGATCCACAAAAATACCAAAAGCTCCGCGAAGAATATCTCAAAGCAATAGACGCTTTAGATACTGGCCACGAGCTCAATGACACGCGCCGCAAGAACATCTTGAGACAAGCCCTATCGATGGTAGACTTCACTCTCAAGACCAACTTCTTCCGCAATAATAAGACTGCCTTTAGCTTCCGTCTCGATCCTCAGTATCTCGAGCACCTCCCCTACGATCGCAAGGAAAAATTCCCCGAGCTTCCCTTTGCCATCTTCTTCATGAAGGGACTCTATTATATCGGATTCCACATCCGCTTTCGGGACCTCTCGCGCGGCGGATTGCGGACGGTCTTTCCTGAAAAGATGGAACAGATGCTCGTCGAAAGAAACAACGTCTTTGCAGAATGCTATAACCTCGCCTATACCCAAAATAAAAAGAACAAAGACATTCCAGAAGGGGGGGCCAAAGGGATCATCTTTCTAGAGCCTTATGAGCGGATGCGCATTGAAGAAAAGATCTACGAAAGAGAGCTTCAAGATGAGAAACTCTCCCCTGAAGAGATCGAAGAAAAACTCAGTTTATTTCACAAAGAACAAAAGCTAGAATACCTCTACCAGACCCAGCGCTCCTACATCGAAGCACTCCTGACACTACTCAATTGCGAACCCGACGGGACGCTGCGCGCTAAGCACGTCGTCGACTACTGGAAAAAACCAGAGTATGTCTATTTGGGTCCCGATGAAAACATGCACAATGCGATGATCGAATGGATCGCCTCTTACAGCAAATACTATCACTACAAACCCGGCGGCGCCTTTATCTCGAGCAAGCCAGGTGCAGGGATCAACCATAAAGAGTTCGGCGTGACCTCTTTGGGAGTGAATGTCTACATGGAAGAAGTGCTGAAATTTCTCGGCATCGATCCGCATAAAGACCCGTTCACGATTAAGATGACAGGGGGACCCGATGGAGATGTCGCGGGCAATGAGATGTTCAATCTCTATCAATTCTATCCCAAAACAGCCCGCCTGCTCGCGACGATCGACGTCTCAGGGACGATCTTCGATCCAGACGGGCTCGACTTAAAAATCATCGAGACCCTCTTCCAGGAGGGCAAACCGATCCGCTTCTACCCTGCTGAAAAACTGCACGAAGGGGGATTTCTCCTCGATACGCAGAAAAAGCGGGAGGAAACTGCCTATACACAACAGACACTCTGTGCGCGTAAAAAAGGGGGCAAAATCGTCGAGGAGTGGCTCTCTGGAAATGAGATGAACCACCTGCTGCGCCACAATGTCCACCAAGTCAAAGCCGATGTGTTCGTGCCAGGAGGAGGACGTCCACGCACATTAAACGAAAACAACATCAGGGATTTCCTCGATGAAGCAGGAAAACCGACAGCGCGCGCTATCGTAGAAGGGGCGAATCTCTACATCACCCCATGGGCCCGCAGATCGCTTGAAAAATTAGGCATCCTTCTCATCAAAGATAGCTCTGCAAATAAAGGCGGCGTCATCTGCTCCTCATTCGAGGTCCTCTCGAGCCTTGCCCTCTCTGAAGAGGAGTTTTTAAAAGAAAAGAAAGAGCTCGTCGCGGAGATCTTAACCATCATCCAAGATAGAGCGCGCGAAGAGGCTAAGCTACTACTCAAAACCCACAAAGAAACAGGCCACTTCCTCAGCGACATCTCAGAATGGATCTCTGAGCGGATCAATCTCTATAAAGATCAACTCACAGCCTACCTAACTCCCTTAACCCTCTCCCACGATCCAACGGATCCTCTCATCCGGTGCCTGCTCAACTACTGCCCCCCTCTGCTCCGCACCAAATACCAAAAACGGATCCTCCTCGAGGTTCCTGACGTCCACAAAAAAGCGATCATTGCCTGCCATATCGCCTCCCGCCTGGTCTACTACCGCGGCCTCTCTTGGTCCCCCTCCCTCATTGACGTTTTGCCCCTCATTACCCAAGATCCCCTCATCATAGGAGACTAGGGAATAGGAGACTAGGAAAGCTAAGGAGACTGGGAAAGCTAAGGAGACTGGGAAAGCTAAGGAGACTGGGAAAGCTAAGGAGACTGGGAAAGCTAAGGAGACTGGGAAAGCTAAGGAGACTGGGAAAGCTAAGGAGACTGGGAAAGCTAAGGAGACTGGGAAAGCTAAGGAGACTGGGAAAGCTAATACCGCTAAGAATAGTTCACCACAGAGAGGGAATTTTTTAAACAATCTTTTTGCCCCAAAAGCTGTTAAAAAAATTCCCTCTCTGTGGTTTCCCCTCTCTGTGGTGAAGTCATTTACATTCACTCAGACCGATTTCTGCAAAACACTGATATCCAAAGACTTGTAAATAATCTAGCACTTCGAGCTCCTAAGTGCTAAATTTTACTTGTGGTTTTTTAGCTCCCTTGGTATAGTGATTTTATATATGACAAGAAGTCAAACTATGAAATCTCTAACACCTAAGAAACCCTCTAAGGACCAACGAGAAAGGCTGATTCTCTTTGGACTGGTCGAGCTCTACTTGCAAACGGGCAAGCCGATCGGGTCTAATACGCTGAAAGAGAATGGCTTCGATGCGCTGAGTTCTGCGACCATCCGCAATTATTTCACTAAGCTCGAGGAGGAAGGCTATGTCCTCCAGCAACACTCCTCCGGGGGGCGGATCCCCTCAGCCCTCGCCTTTAAGGCTTATGCAGAAGCGCATCTCGAGCTTCCCCTCCTCTCCCCAGAGGCCAAACAGAACATCGAAAAGCAACTGTATCAAGAGACTCACGAGGTGGCAGCTTTCCTGCACCGCGCCGCGAAGATCATCAGCGATCTCACTCAATGCGCTGTTTTCCTCTCCGCGCCTCGATTCGACCAAGACTTTATCTTAAGCATGAAGCTCGTTGCGATTGATGAAACGCGCCTTCTCTGCGTCATCATTACCAATTTCGGGATGGTCCACTCAGAGATGCTCTATATCGATCAAAAGCGCTCTCCCACTGCCTTAAAAGGGGTCGAAGCCTATCTCCAGTACCGTTTAACGGGGATCGAAAAACCTAAACTCTCTACTGAAGAAGAGGCAACTGCCTGCTCTTTGTACAAAGAACTCCTCTTGCGTCACATCGTCAGCTACACCCACTTCAGCGCAGAGGATCTCTCCCAAGCGGGCTTCTCTAAATTACTCTCCTATCCCGACTTTAATGAAGCAGCAGCGCTCGCTGGAGGACTCTCCCTCTTTGAAGATCAACAGATGCTAAGACAGCTACTCAAGCACACCTGCGAGCGGGAAAAGCTCTCCTGTTGGATCGGAGAGGATATCAAGCGGTTGAATCCCGATGCAGCGCAGTGCTCAATCCTGACTGTCCCCTACCGGATCCACCAATCGATTTGCGGAGCGATCGGGATCTTAGGGCCTAACCGGATCCCCTATCGAGAGCTCTTCGGACAACTCGAACAGATCGCGCACACGCTTTCCCAGTCTCTGACTAAGAGTTTGTATAAATTTAAGATCACCTACCGCACGGCTAAACCGACTGACTTGCAAATCGACGAGGAGCCACACACGTGTTTAGAAATAGAAGATAAAGGAAGAAAACTATGACAGAACAAGAAATCGATGAAAAGCAAATACCCCTCACCCAAGAGGAGGAAATGCTGGAATATAAAGACAAGTACCTGCGCTTGCTCGCTGAACTCGATAACACCCGCAAGCGGATGCAGAAAGAAAAACAGGAAATGACCCGGTTTGCGATCGAGAATGCCCTCTCTGACATGTTGGATCCGATCGACAATCTAGAAAATGCCCTTAAGATGACAGAAAATCTCTCTACTGAGATGCGTAACTGGGCGCAAGGTTTTTCGATGATCTTATACCAATTTAAAGAGGCCTTGAGCAGCCAGGGGATCGTTCCCTTCCATTCGGAAGGTCAGCCTTTCGATCCACAAATGCACGACGCTATTGAAACGGAAGAATCGACGGAAAAGCCTGCTGGCACCATCTTAAAAGAATACGTCAAGGGATACCGCAGCGGGCTGCGCGCTGTGCGCCCGGCTCGGGTGAAGGTAGCTCACGCACCTGTAGTAAACGCTGACGCGCCTGTAACAGATGCTGAAGCGCCTGCAGTAACCCAGACAGAAAACTAACCTATTTTTTAAGGAGAACAACACTATGACACAAAAGAAAAAAGGTAGAATCATTGGTATCGACTTAGGGACGACGAACTCCTGCGTCTCCATCATGGAGGGAGGAACACCTATCGTCATCGCCAACGCGGAAGGAGGACGTACGACGCCTTCTGTTGTCGGCTACAAGAATGGAGAACGCCTCGTTGGAACGCCTGCGAAGAGACAAGCGGTAACCAACGCTGAGCGCACTGTCTTTTCTGCGAAGCGATTCATCGGACGCAAGTTCAAAGAGGTCGAATCGGAAGCGAAGCACATGCCCTTTAAAGTGCGTCAAAATGAAAATGGCGATGCGGTCTTCGAAATCGACGGTGAGCTCCTCTCCCCAGAAGAGGTCGGCGCACAAGTACTCATGAAGATGAAAGAGACAGCAGAAGCTTATCTCGGCGAAGAAGTCACAGAAGCGGTCATCACAGTTCCCGCTTACTTCAACGACTCGCAACGTCAATCGACCAAAGATGCGGGACGGATCGCCGGCTTAGATGTCAAACGGATCATCCCAGAACCTACTGCCGCAGCGCTTGCCTACGGCCTCGATAAACAGAGCGACAAGAAGATAGCCGTGTTCGACTTAGGGGGTGGAACCTTCGATATCTCCATCCTCGAAATCGGCGATGGCGTCTTCGAAGTTCTCTCTACGAACGGAGATACCCACCTCGGGGGAGATGATTTCGATAACGCGATCCTCCATTGGATGCTCGAAGAGTTTAAGAAAGAAAATGGAATCGACCTCGCCAAAGATAAGATGGCGCTCCAGCGCCTGCGCGATGCTGCGGAAAAGGCGAAGGTCGAACTCTCTGGAACCCAGACGACAGAGATCAACCAACCGTTCATCACGATGGATGCCTCAGGGCCTAAGCACATGAGCTTGACGCTCACCCGCGCCAAATTGGAGATGCTCGTGCACGATCTCGTCGAGCGCACCATCGAGCCTTGCGTGAAAGCTTTGAAAGATTCAGGTCTTTCCAAGGACAAAATCGACGAAGTGATCCTGGTCGGTGGAATGTCCCGTATGCCGATCGTCGAGCGCAAAGTGAAAGAGATCTTCGGCAGAGAACCTCATAAAGGGGTCAACCCAGACGAAGTCGTGGCTATCGGCGCGGCTATCCAAGGAGCTGTCCTCTCAGGAGACGTCAAAGACGTGCTTCTCCTCGACGTCATCCCCCTCACTCTCGGAATCGAGACATTGGGAGGAGTGCTTACGCCGATCGTAGAGCGTAACACTACGATCCCGACTCAAAAGAAACAGGTCTTCTCGACAGCGAGCGATAACCAACCTGCAGTGACGATTGTCGTTCTGCAAGGGGAGCGCAAAATGGCGAAGGACAACAAAGAGATCGGACGCTTTGATTTGACGGATATCCCCCCTGCACCGCGCGGCATGCCGCAGATCGAAGTCGCCTTCGACATCGATGCAGACGGAATCCTGCACGTCTCTGCAAAAGACGTACAGACGGGCAAAGAACAGAAGATCCGCATCGAAGCCAAGTCAGGGCTCTCAGAAAATGAGATCAAACGGATGCTCAAAGACGCAGAAGACCACATGGAAGAGGATAAGCAGCGCAAAGAGGAAATAGAGACACGCAACGAAGCGGATGCTCTTCTCTTCCGCGCCCAAAAAGCACTCGACGATTACAAAGAGAAATTGCCTGCAAACATCGTCGAAGAGATCCAATCCAAGATCGACGCCTTGAAAAAAGCGCTCGAGAGCACCGACAGCGCGACTATCAAAGCAGCGACCAGTGCGCTCAACACGCACCTGCAAAAGATCGGAGAAGCGATGCAGCAACAAGCGGGTGCGCAAGCACAGACCCCACCGCCCTCTCCTTCTTCGCAGGATAAACCCGACATCGAAGAAGCCGATGTCGAAATCTTGGATGAAAAATAAGCCTATATACCTACGGGCAACTTTTGAGTTCCCTTAGGTATAACCCTGTTCCCTTAGGGAAATGGGGTAAAATGCTGACGGGCAAGCGCCCTTTGGACTCCAGGCGGCCGCGGATAACCTCCGCGGCCGCTTCTTGTGCCTCCTTCTCATTTTCAAAAGCTACAACCAACCCATCGAATAGAGGAACCTCTGCCAAGCGATAAGGCGTTTCGAATAAAACACAAACGACACGTGCCGTGCGCTGTAAAAGCAGTTGCAGTGCTTCCCTTTCCTTCCCCACGTCTTTGCCACTGGCAAGCGATACAATGACGGGAACCCCTTCTTCAAACGCAGACAGCCACTCCAAAGACTCTAAAGAATACCGGCTGACCATCCACTCGTTTTCAAGGGCCTCTCTGAACCAACAAGACTCTCCCGATTCGATCAAAATCACCCGAGTTCCCTGCAGAGGAAGCACCCCTTCGTTGCGTACGACAGTTACTGCTTCTTGAAATAATAGCCTCTTGAGGGCAATCCCCTCTTCAGAATGGATCTCTCCTTGAAACTCGCTCCTGTCAAACACACCGAGCTCTCGCTTAGCCGTTAGGATCTTATCCACCCGTCTGTCTAGCATCTCCTCCGTGATCTCTCCCCGCTCAATCGCTCTTTTTATCCCCAAAAATGCCTGAGGCACATCCTCTCTTAAGATCTGATCGATATTCGGTGCGATGTGATCGCCATAGAGCAAAAGATCGTGACCTGCTAAAAAAGCCCGGACGGCGATCTCTTCCACAGAGTAGTAGCGAGAAAGAGCGCGCATGTTCAGCGCGTCGGTGATGATGAGCCCAGAGAATCCCAACTTCTCTTGCAATACCTCCGTCACGATCCGATGGGAAAAGCTCACAGGAGACTCATCTAACTTTAAGGCTCTCAGATGAGCCGTCATCACGGCACCTACTCCCGCTTCGATGAGGCGCTGAAAAGGATACAATGCGCTACTCAATCCACTTAAAGGTTGCTCGTCGCTGCACAGTACAAATGGTAAATCGATGTGGGAATCGATCTCCGTACTCCCATGTCCCGGGAAGTGTTTGATGCAAGCCATGACCCCCATCTCTTCCATCCCCTCTTTGACTAAAAGCGCGCGGAGCGCCACCTCCTGCGGATCTTCTCCAAAAGAGCGCATGCCGATAATCGGATTGTGCGCTGTCACGTTCACATCGACGACAGGCGCTAAATTCACATGCGCTCCGACGAGCCGACACTGCCGGCCGATCTCCTTGCCCATCTCCTTGAGTAACGCCGTCTCTTGCACCGCTCCTAGCGTGAGATTTTTGGGAAAGGAGAGTGCATCGCTGATCCGCATCCCCACTCCCCACTCTCCATCCTGCATACAGAGAAGTGGAATTTGAGAGAGCGGGTACACCCACTCAATCAGCGCGCGCTGGGTAGAGACCGTCCCCTGCTTGAATAACACCCCCCCGATATGGTATTTTTCAATTAAGACCCTCAAGTCCTCCCGATGCTCCTCTCCCCTAAAAGGACAGGCAGGGACGATGAATAGCTGACCGATCTTCTCCTCCAAAGAGAGGGCTTCGAGCTCTCCCGTAGAGACCCAGAGAAAAAAAATAACGACAATATTTTTTTTTGAAAAAAAAGAGAACACAGCGCCACTTCAAGATCATCCAAAAACGGATCTTAGCAAATCGCCCTAAACATAGTACTTAAAAATTTAAATCATGAAAAAAGCTGAAGACCCTATTCTAGCAAGCAAAGGAAATTTTTTTAAATAAACAAAAACAACAAAAACTGGTACAATAAACACTAACAAAATCAATCCACGCTCTTAATTTAAAGAAGAGTGTAAAAAATAATTTTCTAAATGGAGCATACTTATGTCATCTGACCTTTCTGTTTCTATACCCCGCCACCAGCTCATGCAATCTCATCTCTCTGCTGATCAGATCCAAGAGCTAAAAATTTTGGAAGCGAGCGTTGTAGAGTTAGAAGAAGCACAGGAAGACTCTCCTATTTCAGATCAAGCCTTCTGTCTGGCCGTTGCAAAGATAGAAGCCATGCCGATCCTCAAAAAATTAGAGCAGTTGCCCCGTCTGCACAATGAAGAGTTCCCAGAGGGATATAACACGCTTCAAATACGCAAAAAAATTAAGAAATTCCAAGAGGTGGCTGGAGAGATACATCAAAAAGCACTGGCTCAATCATTCCATCAATTACAGGAGAGTAAAGAAAACAATCTGGATACACTCCGAAAAGACAGAAGAAATAAACAAGCTCAACTCCGAGAGTCTATAAGAATCGAATTCCTCAATCCCGCTGCTGAGTTTTCCAAATCCCTGTTTTCCCAGGATTATCTCTTAAATGTAGATTTTGAAGACCTAAAAGTTTTGGAAGCGAGTGTTGTAGAGTTAGAAGAAGCACAGGAAGACTCTCCTCTTTCAGATCTAGAGCTCTCTGCATCTGTTAGAAAGATGAAAAATATGCCGATCCTCAAAATAGTGGAGTCTTTGCCCAATTTATTAAATGAAGAGTGCCCAAGCGGAGATACTACCCACGAAATAATCCAAAAAGTCCACCAATTCGAAAAGCAAGTCCAAAACAACTTCGACAGAGATGTCGCTAGATTCGAGGACTTAATCGGTAAAGCAGAGAAGACAAATGACCTAGAAGAATTACAGGAGCTCATCCTCGAGATTCAAGAGCTCAATCTCGTCGCAAGAATGAAGGATTTTTCAGGAACAAAACAATTGGTACCTACCATCCAGGGTCTCGAAAAAAGAGTTTTCTCGAAAATGGAACGAATTTTAGATCGACCGGCTCCAGCTCCCTCCCCCGCCAAGCCCTTTTCCTACAAGCCAGTTAGGCCAGTACAAAACCGAACTCTCCCCCCTTCTTCTAACCCAATACGGGTTAAGCACAGCATACGAGACTCTGTGGTAGTCTCTCCCTCTTCTTCACCAGAAGAGGAAAAGACAACGGTTAGCAGCATATGGGACTACTTTTCTACCCCATCTACAAAAAAAACGAGCTCTATCTCCTCTTCTCGAAGAGTGCAAAAATCTGCCGCTTCTGAATTTGGAGTGGGTTTTCACAATAAAGGCAATAACTGCTGGGCAAATGTCCTGCTTCAAGCGATCGTACACATCGACACCCTACGCGCTGTTTACAATACGATTGTCATTCATTATTCCGCCTCCGCTATTTCTGGTGCACGAAGGAATGCAAAGCGTCTGGGCGCTGCCTTAGAAGCCTATGATAATGCCTTACTCTTAAGAGAACCTGTTCCTCCTGAAGTCTCTCAAAATGTCCGCATAGCCTTCCACTTCTTCTCTGGAAAGCAGATCAGTAAGTCTCATCGCGTACAGGAAGATGCGCATGAGGGTTTCACTCTATTGATGGCATTGTACGCAGGGATCATCGAAGAGCAAGGAGGAGACCTCACTGCCAATTGCCCCCTCTATTTTACCGATGTCACGACACGATCGTGGATAAGAAAAGGCCCTAGGGAGCAAGCACGCTCTTACACATCGGATATCATAAAGACGGGAGAAAAAACAGGGAAGACGCAACTTAACAATCCTCCCACTTACGAAATCGGCCTCAGCATGACCTCTTCCTCAAACAAACGCCCCTCATTCAATGATCTGCTCGAAGATATATTTTGCGATAAAAATCAAACAGCACGGGCAACCTACGCCTATCCAGGCACGAATGACGCTTACGAATTCAAAATGATCAAAGAAGAAAGGACCTTTAAACAACAACCGATGGAACTCGTCGTAACCATGAAGCGTTTTTCCTATAACGAAAGAAGGGAGAGAACGCAGAAAATCACGACGAAAATCCAAGTGCCCTTTGAACTTCAACTCCCTGGAGTCAATGAACCGCTTGAACTCGACTTTTTCTTTTCCCACAAAGGCCCCAGTGCTTCAGCGGGACATTACATCTGCTTCTACAAAGACATTGCCGGGCGATGGATAAAATTCGACGACGAATCACCCAGCCTTCCCTCTGTGGAAGAGGTCACACAAGCGCTCCAAGAAAGCTACTGGCACCACTACAAGCGTAAAACAGAACAAGGTGCACGCCCCAACCAATTCTTCCTAGATTCAGAAGAAAATAGCTCTTCTGAGCCGGAACCTCAAGGATCCAAGCCAAACAACACGACTACGACAACACATATTCCCGCGCATCCGCAAGATGCTGCAAAAATTCTAGATGCAACCCAGCCAGACTGGAGCACATTGCTCAGGGAAAGCACTGCGCAACTTAAAGAATCAGCTCGGCCATTCCTCAATAACGAACAAACTCCAAAAGAGGTAAAAAAAGCGGTGCAGATTAGATTTATGCGATTGCTTTCACTGATCGGTGGTGACCCAGAAGAATCAGAAAAAAAACGGTTAACCGAGCTCAGCGATCAGTTAATTGCTGTAATTATGTCTATGGTTCCTACAGATGATAACACCTTCCAGACTTTCGATGCTGAAATAGAAGCGCTCGGCAAAAGCATTAATTCTCGACGAGCTTGATAAGAGCCAATCCCAGTAAAAAATTTACTGGGATTGGTTGAGAGATTGTAGATAGGCTCTTAGGATTTTCATTTTCAAAAATGAACGCCCTGTGCCATTCTGCCCGTCTCGTTTTCATCTTGTAGTAACTTTATTGAAAAATAGGAAAAAATAGATGCAAGCTTTACCTATCTCAGGACCTTCTCCCTCCCCTACTCAATGCCCAGTATTCGATAGACTCTATGACAGGGCAAAGACCTTAGAAACTAGCGACCCCCTTCTTTTCTGTAAATGCGTCAAGCAAATACATGACCTAAAGGTCCACCGTACATCAAAAGAAACCGATCTTCTAGAACGCTACCACGAGCTGCGAAATAAAGCGCAAATACTCATAGACCACGACATCGAAAAACTGGAGATGTGGAGCAATTGCGCAAGTCAGACAAATGATATTAATCAATTAGGAGATCTCGTTACAAAAATAAAAGATCTCAATCTCTCCGAAAAATTAAAACTCTTCAAGATGCCGGTAAATCTCAGGGATGTCCCCAACCACATCCTAGATCAATTGAATGTAAAGCTCGTTGTACAATGGGAAAACCTCACCGCCATCCATTGGGTAACACTCGCTAACGAACAATCCAATCCCAAGCGAAAAGCGATCTTGCATTCCGTTTTCGCTCAATGGGATGAAGCCTGGAGGAGAACTCCCTCTGCAGGCCCTCTCCAACAGCGTCTAGCAGATTTGACAATACGTGCCAATCAGTACCTCGCTGACAGCGGATCCGTTCCACCTGATTGCGATGATTTATTTAACGAAATCACTCGTGCCATACTAGAGGATCTAGCCGATATTCTCGAGGAGGACACCCTCTATCTCAACGATCTATGTAAAACACAAACAAACATCGACCTGCTTTTTATTCTCAACGAAGAGATGTCTCCCGCTGTAGCAAAAAAGTATATAGAAAAAATTTTGGCAAACCAGCTCGAAGGAGCAACCCAAAAGACCACTACCCCTCTTTTACTAGACTCCAACAAAAAGATGCCCCTCACTGAGACAGAAAAACACGCGACAAAAAAGAATATAGGAAACATTTTGGTAAAACAGCTCGAAGGAGCAACCCAAAAGACCACTACCCCTCTTTTACTAGACTCCAACAAAAAGATGCCCCTCACTGAGACAGAGAAACACCTGGACAAACTTTCAATCAAAAATTTTCTTGAGATCCGAGATGCAGCCAAAGAAATTAATCGAAAAGCGCCTATAGAGGACCCTTCTTCTGTTTTACTAGAAACCTTAGAAATCCAAACGCAATTTTTCCACGCGATGTTTAAATTCACACAATCCGCTATCTCCTATGATGAATCACAACGACTGGATCAGCAGCCCCTTCGACGATTAAAAAAATAAAAACTGTTTACAAACATAAAAAACCAACTAGGAACACCCGTTATGTCCTCAACACCCATAAGTTCATCTACAGTGCGTTACTACCGATCAGTGGCCGATGCTGAATTGATCGATTTGCAAGTGTGCCGATCCTCCTGCGATAGCGCGAGTAAAGCTCTAACGGATATTGAGTTTTATCAAACAGCCCGAGTCATCCATCGCTACTGCCGCGGCCTATTAAAAAATCTCACACGATACTTGCCCGAAGAACTGACCCGGGTAGGATTCTATGAAGTTCTAGATAAAGCCAATGAGATCATCCGAGAAGCTCAAAGAAGGATCGATCGAGATGTAACAAAATTCGAAGATCTGGCTACTCAGGGAAATGACACCGATGACATCTCAATCCTGCAAGACATCATCTCCCAAATCGAAGACCTCGACATTTCTGAAAAATTAGGTTACTTCAAGGCGAAAAAAGATCTTAAGGTAATGCCCGATCAGCTTCTAGAAAAATACCACGCAAGGATCACTGTCCTGCAGAGTCACGTCGGGTATATAATCGATCGATCACCCGCCGCACGACTACCCGACAACAAAACGAGAGAGGAGCGTCCTATAAGAGTTATCCCTCCAGAATTTCTCTTGAAAGACTCGGTAGAAAAAACGCTCGCTATCTCAAAACTGTGGCAACAGCTCTTGGATGAGACAGACGAGCCTGAAGTACGCCCTTCCATGCGGATCGTTCAAGAGCTGTGGAATGGAGCATGGCAGAACTATCCGGAGATTCATGAAACATTGCAATCTTTGGCAATTGATTATTTCACAACTGTAGATAAGTGTGCAAAAGAAAAGGACTACAGCCCACTTAGGGAAGCTATAGACACAACACTAGAAACGCTATATGAATCTATCGATGTTGAGTTACACGGCCTCAATCAAGTAGCAATGGCTACATTAAAACTGAACCCTATTCGTGGGTTCCAGTTTTATAATTACTTCGATGTAATTGACTTTGAGAAATCTTGGAATAAAGCGCAAAGCTTAGATGATATAGAGAAATGGATACAAGTATGGCTAGCCGACGCAGAGGCCTTAAGTCCGCAAGAAGTCCGACAAAAAGTCCAAGAGAAACAACCAAGACTAAAACTTACCCTCGAAGCCACCTTAGTGGAGCTGCTAAAAATTCGGAACCTACAGTACGCACAGATCAAGGAGATGTTGGCAAAAGCAACCCAAAAGGCATCGCCCGCACCGGAACCTATTGCACAAGTAGCTTATCTGCCCGATCCACAAGCATTGAAAGCTGAATCTGAAGAGATCGAAGAGATGTTCCGAAAAATCGCGGAAGACAACACTAAAACCTTAGAAGAACAAGCGAGAAAATTCGAAGAGCAAAGAAACCATAGGTCTGAGGAAAGCAAAACGAGGATTCAGAAGACCCTGGAGCGCCAAAAAGAAGACCTACAGAACATAGTAGACACCCACAGAAAAACCTCCGAACTCTCTACCGAAGACACAGCAGCTACAGCAGGGTCTTCCTCTCTAAAGGACAAATCTTGAAGAGGGGGCTCCTTAAACTTTTTTTTTACAAAACAGGTAACTAAAAGAAATAATTAC
Organism: uncultured Verrucomicrobiae bacterium; assembly: GCA_963818965.1. Taxonomy (GTDB): domain Bacteria; phylum Chlamydiota; class Chlamydiia; order Chlamydiales; family Rhabdochlamydiaceae; genus JAZJZV01. The sequence continues at coordinate 379,880 of CAWFUG010000011.1, forward strand.
AAAAAACAAAATCGCCTAAAATCACATAAACAACTATAATAAAGCACAGAAAAACTAAAACCAATGCGTCTTTAAAGAAAATAGGAGACAACCGTTATGTCAGGTGTACACAACTCTTCGCAAGTTTCATCTTATCCATCCTTTAATCTACAGGATCCAAAATACCTCGCAGGCTTGCAACGTTGTGCAGATTTGTGTGCCCAGGTATCCAGCAGTAAAAATGAAAATGATGTTGATTTTTTTAAAGACGTCAAAGAAATCGATCGGTTCTCACGCAGCACATTAAAAGAACTTTACGAATGCGGCACGCCCCAAGAGCTCATGGACTTGGGATTCTTTATGGTTCAAGGTCAAGTCAATAGAATCATCAAACAGGCTCAAAATATAATCGATCGAAATATAGCAACTCTCGAAGATCTAGCTGGTCGAGCAGAGGCTACAGATGACCTCGAGACTCTGCAGGAGATCGTCCGCCAAATCACAGCGCTTAAGATTTCTGAAAAATTACAGTACTCCAGAGCAAAAAAAGATCTGAAGACAGTGCCCGATCGCCTCCTAGAAAAATACAATGCGAAGATCACGACGCTTCAGAGTCAACAACCCGCGCCCGCAGTCCCCCTAGCTCTCCCACAAGTTCCCTTAGAGACAGCTCAACTCACTGCTTCCAAAACACAAGCGCTGCATCCTAAGCCCCGGCGAACTCTGCCTAAACACCCGGTCTCAGTACACCATCCCGTTCCAGTACAACACTCTATCCCAGGACACCACCCGGTCCCAGTACACCAAAAAGGCACAAACCTATTAGAGCCTCACCATTGGCAACAAGTGCAGCAGCACCTGGATGCGATTACCGATCTGCCAGGAAAAATTAGATTTTTTCGGCAGGAAACAGATAAAGCTCTAAATTCAGCCAGCTTTACTGTTCTACAGGGATTAGCGATCGATCCACAATATCGTGATAGGGCTCAGTCCACTGACTTCACATTCGGAATATCCGGCGACCTATGCGTTCCTGGTGCTTTAACGATTATAAACCATTGTATGCAGCTGGCAAAAACCTGTGCTGAGCAACAGCTCCCCGGGAGCCCCGATTTCGAAATCTACATGAAGACGAAAATATTCGGCATCTTGGTGTCTATTTGCAGATCGGGGAATTTCGAAGCATCGTGTGGTCACAAAAGTCATGTCCTATATCCTCTCTTTGAGAAGATGTGGGTATTCCAAGAGTATAACCAACCGAGCATCTACGATACGATGTCGAAACTCGAGGGGCATGACCAACCGACAGCTTCCACAACCCACACACAACAGCCTGAACTAAAACCCGAAAAACCAACCCGAACAGATAAAAAAGTCCCTGACAGTGGAAGCATACTGGCTAACTGGACTCCAGACAACCAACCATCCGTTCCCATGATCGAGATGTGCTGGGATGCTCTCTCCAAAAAGATACCCCTAAATTCTCCTCAGCAGACCCTCTCCTATCAACTGAAAGGGTTTTGGCAAAAAGTGCAACTGCAATCTAACTCTTATACAAAAAGTAACGCTTTAAAACTAATAGCTAAAGAGTACTTACTGGGCCTAGAGATCATCTTTGTAAAGAAAAGTAATGGTTTCTACTCATTTGACGATGCCGTTCATACTTTCCTAACGAATCTGAGCACTGAATTGAACTTTAGCATAACAGCATACTTCAGAGCATGTTCGTGTTATCACGACAAAGTAAAGACCTTTGTGAATTTGAATTTTCTATTCGAGGATACGCATCCTCTAGCGATTGCTACTGGTGATAAGTTCCTGAAAGAAATAAATTGTACTTATCTCCCCTTCAAATGGAACGACGGTGCATTACAGCTCGAGTGGGAGAAGCATCGAGAAAGATTCCTTGCCGCTCAAGAGGACCTCGAAGAGGAAAATCCTTTAAACGCTGATCCAGCGGTTCAGATAGAAATGATAAAATGTCTAACGGAACGGTGCGCTCTCATCAGCAAAATCGTAAGGGGAGCTGGGATAGACCCATCTTTTTTGCATAAAAGAGGACTGGTTTAGGTTTTTAAAAAGAGCACAGACAAACTAAAACAAAAAAAATTAAAGAAATTAAGAGGTAATCTTCATGTCATATCGACACGACGCTATAAGTAAACCCATTGACCCCTTTGCTTCAAAATACCAGGAGGCATTGCAACGTTGCTTCGATTTGTTTAACGAAGCAGATGCTGCTGAAACGCAAAAGGATGACATTGGTTTTTATAGAGCGGCCAAAGAAATTAATCAGCTCGCCCACGGCCCGTTAGGTAAGATTGCCCAACGTGTCTCACGCTCCCAAGTCCGTCAGCTGGACGAAGATTTGACGACGCGGATGAACTTGGATTGGGATGACTTCTGCGAAAAAGCCGATAGCGTAGTCACACGCGCTCAAAAAAAAATCGATCGCGCTGTAGCAAAACTCCAAACACTGGCGAATCAGGCAGACGCCACAGATGACCTCGAGACCCTGCAGAAGATCGTCCACAAAATCACAACTCTCAATACTTCTGAAAAATTAAGTTTCTTCAAGGCAAAAAAAGATCTCAAGGCAATGCCCGCGAACATTCTAGACAAATACAATGCAAAGATCGTCGTAATTAAAGGCCAACTACCCCACTCAGATCCCGCACAGACAGCGCCCTCCCCCTTTCCCCAAAATGCAATACAAGTGCCGCAGCAGATCCTCCCCCAACACGTTGCGCCTTCAACGACACCCCCTGCATCAAAAAATACGCAAACGACGACGACAACAACAGCCCCGGCTGTTCATGAGGACCATGAGATCAAATCCACACTTAATTCTTGGACAGAAACTGACCAACTATCCGTTCCCAATATAGAAAAGCTCTGGGATGCTCTATCCAAAAAGATACCCCACAACTCTCCTGAGCAATTTTTCTCTTATACATTGAGAGGATCATGGAAAAAGGCAGTGCAAATTCGATTTGAATCTTCTCAAGAACTTGACGACTTGAAAAACATAGCTAAGGAATACTTGACTGCGCTGGAGACTATCTTCATACAGAATAAACAGTGGTACGGATTTGACAGTTCCGCTTGCGAGTTACTAAAGAGCCTGAGCGACACTCTCGCCTCTGAATTACAGAACCGTGTGAACGGCTATAAAAACATGCAGAAACTCCACCCAAAAAAAATGGCGAAGCTTTACCTGTCCCGCATAAATTTTGTAAGTTCTAACTACTACCCAGAACAATCTGGTGCTGAACTGAAGCGCGAATGGGATAATGGCCTAAGGGACTCGTGGAATGCAAGTTTCAAAAGGTGCTATCAGGCCAGGACTAGCCTCAACAGGTTACAAAAAGAGGATAACATAGAGGCGTGGTTAGAATGGTTAAATTCTAAGAATGAACAATACACGCTCGTCAAAACACTTATAGATTTAGCTATAGTCGACTTAAATGCAAACAGCGCTGCAGTACAGAGCCCATTACCCCCCGCAGGTCTCACACAGACAACACAAGTCCCTGTTTCCAATAAAAAAACACAAGTGCCACAAACGATCCCAAGCGCGCCAGTATCTGACTTAAAAGATGCTCTGGCAGCTGACAAAAACCAGAACTTCAGAATACAATGCACACTCGCTAGCTGGACCAAAGTCACTCCACCAACATCTCGCGCAATAGAACTAGTCTGGGATGAGTTATCTGAAGAGTTGACACTCCGCCCTCCTGTTTCTGCTAATGGAGCTCGTTCAGATCAGCTTAAACTCCTATGGGGACAAGCACTTCAAGCTCATCCTTTCCCAGACAATTATGAGTTACAAGAGATGGCTAAGAAATATTTAAGTAACCTGCGTTTTATTGTATTTGAACAAAAGGACGATTCCGCATTTAATGATGCTGCTTGCTTCTTACTGGGGAACCTGCGCAGCAGTCTTACATCCAGCATAGACTCCTTGATCCAAGCATATAGACGCAAACGGATCACAGACCGACAAGTTGCCAATCTCAATTTCATGTGCGAGACTGAGGGGCTTAAGCCCGTGTCTGATCAATTCTGTCCAGAACGAGCTAGTCACCAACTAAAGCTCATGTGGGTCCAGGAGCTGAGATCTTCGTGGAATGCGAATCAAAACAGGCTCATTGCAGCCAACGCACGCTTCAACAATAACTTGGATATCTTGGGTAATAATCCAGATAAGTTATTAGAAATGGTAAGCTGTCTCGCTGAACGGCACAAACTCATGGAGACACTCATAGCGTGGTGCTAAGCTCGCGGGGTATTATAAAAGTCGCAGCTGCGGTCCTATAAGCCAAGGGCTGAAAGGCTAAAAATAGCCTTTCAGCCCTTCTTTATATCCAAATGATCCACATATCTCCCTCTCTTATTGTGCAAACATCACCCAAACGACCTGTCTATCCACCCACAAGCACTTAAATTTCAGCTGGGTATAAAAACCCGTTAAAAATAAATTAAAACCCCAAAAAAACAAAATCGCTTAAAAACACACAATCACCTATAATAGAGCTCAGACAAACTAAATCTTAGACGTTTTTAAAGAAAAAATTAGGAGATAATCTTCATGGCATATCTATACGACAATGTTAGCGGACGTACATCTTTTGACCCCTATGCTCGAAAATACCAGATAGCATTGCAAAGTTGCGCTAATTTTTGTGAAAGCGCAGACCGCGCTGAAAAGGAAAAGGATGACATTGGTTTTTATAGAATAGTCAAAGAAATCAATCGACTCGTCCGCGGACCATTAAATAATCTTCACGAGAACGCCACACCCCAACAACTCAACAAGCTGAAATTCGATGAAGTGAAGGAAAAAGCTGATAAAGTAATCGCACGCGCTCGAGACAAAATCGATTGCACTGTAGTAAAACTTCAAAAACTGGCGAATCGGGCAGATGCTACAGATGACCTCGAGACCCTGCAGAAGATCGTCCACAAAATCACAACCCTCAATACTTCTGAAAAATTAAGTTTCTTCAAGGCAAAAAAAGATCTCAAGGCAATGCCCGCGAACATCCTAGAAAAATACAAGGCAAAGATCGTCGTACTTGAAAGCCAACTACCTGACTCAGGTGCCACACAGACAGCGCACCCCCCTTTTTCCAACAACCAAACGCAAGCGCCGCAGCAGATCCTCCCCCAACACGTTGCGCCTTCAACGACACCCCCTGCATCAAAAAATACGCAAACGACGACGACAACAACAGCATCAGTTGCTTACGAGGACCACGAGATCAGACAACTACTCAATTGTTGGACAAACATTAACCAACCGTCCGTTTCCAAGATAGAGGAGCTCTGGGATGCTCTATCCCAAAAGATACCCGAGAATTCTACTGAGCGATCTCATTCTTATGAATTGAGAAAATTATGGAAAGAGATAGTGGAAATTCGATTGGAGCATTCTCAAGAACTTAACGATTTGAATAACCTGGCTAAGACATACTTGAATGAGCTGGAGCATATTTTCTTACAGGAGAGTTCTTGGTACTCATTTGATGCGACCGCTTGCAATTTAATGAGGAGGCTGAGCTCAACTCTCTACAACAGCCCACAAGCTGCCGACTCTGAATTGATGCACTTACTAAAAACGGTTATGGAAATCGAAAAATCCCGACCAGAACACACAGCTAGTTTTCAGTGCCTGTTCCCCCTAACAGTTCTCTCTGAGAACTACTACCCACAAAAATGTAGCGATCAACTGAGGTCCGAGTGGGACAGTGGCTTAAGATCTAAGTGGAATGAGAGTGTGCAAAGATGCCGTTTTGCCCAGAGGATCGTCGATAAATTACAAGGCAGCAATGATCGAGAAGCATTGTTAGAACACGTGGCGTCTTTGATTGAACAAAACAAGGTCTTCAAAACATTCTTAGAAGCAGCGGGGATAGATTTGAATGCAAATAGCGCTGCCCCACAGAGCCCACCACCTGCACACTCTGCACCAAAAAAGTCATCCAAAGCTGAAAAGAACTCTCCCTCTGCACAGACTGCTCCAGCCGCTCCTAGTGCCAAACCAGTCGTCTCCATACCAGACTTTAAGACTGCTCTCAGTCAGCTGAAGAGCGCCCCGGATAAAGGAGCTAATGGAATCGGATCCCTCTGGTATGCGCTTGCCCAACAGGCGGCAAAGCGACTCAAGCTCCCCGATTGTATGGTCAGCGGTCTTTCTTTCCGAGCAGTGTTTGAAAACGTCGTAGCTGGCACAAAAACACAGTGGACGGCTGCATGGGATCAAGCAGAAGATTCTCAAGAGCGCGAACAATTGTTAAACGATGCCCATGTGCACATCGAGAGTTTGATTGACGCGCTCTATCTCGGTAGCTATGCCTCATTTCTTTCAAAGACACGGAAAATGATAGCGACTCAAAGTGCTACTCTTGAAGATAAGATCGAGAGGCTCACGAAAAAGCTCCAGAAAAAGAACTTTGTGTGGCCACAGCGCAATGCAGAAGTACAGCCAGGGAATTCAGAGATGCAACAACTAGCTCTTCTCGATAAGAGAGTGCAACGTCTCGATGAGGAAAAAGACCAACTGGGACAGCTCCACCTGAACTCAAGTCTCGCTGACATAATCGCCCGCGATTCCAACGACGTGCGCCAGATGCACCTTCGTTCAGAACAGTATAATATTCTGCGAAAAATCGCTGCAACATATGGGATCCAAACTCCTTAAAGACGAAAGTATATCCAAAAGGGGGGCTCTTGTAAGAGCCCCCCTCTTCCCTAGAAGAACCTGCCGAAGAGGCGCATGAGGTCGTGGTAGGTGAGATAGATGAAAAGAGCCACGAGCAGGACGATGAAGGGGATGATGAGTCGCTCCATCGTTTTGGCGGGGATCGGTTTTTTGGTGATCCATTCCCAGAGGGAAAAGCAGATGTGGCCACCGTCTAGGACGGGAACGGGTAGGAGGTTCAAGACGCCGAGGTTCAGGCTGATCATGCCGAGCCAGAAGAGGGCTTCTTTAACACCGACACCCCAGCTGTGCTGCATCACTTGTACGATACCGACGGGGCCCTGCATGTACTTGGGGCTGACGTTGCCGGAAAAGAGGGCGATGAGCGTTCTCCACGTCTCTTTAAAGACATTGCCGAATAGGGCAAAGGGAGAGGGGTTGTAGACCACACGCCGATCGACTGGGGAGATCCCGAGCATCCACTGATGGTTAATCCCTTCGATGAGTTTTAAGGTCTCTTCTCTTTGTTCTGGATCTTCGATCTGTTCTGCGTTTTTTGTCTGTTGTTCAAAGTCTTTAGCGATCCGCTCTTTGACTGTTTCTGAATAGGGGTACTGGCTTCTCTGCACGGGGATGACGGGATTTAGGCGTCTTAAAGTGCCGCGTTCTTGGATCGGTTCAGGGGTGCCGATCGCGTGAATCATCTGGTGCAGTCCTTTCCAGTCGATGTCTGCGAGAAAGGCTTTATCTGCATCTTTCCAAAGGGCAGGTTTTTGCTCTCCCTCTTTTTTCACGATGATTTGGATGTGGCGGGTCTGCAGCTGGTGCAAAAGAGCAGAGGCGGAATCGATCGCGATCCCATCAACGGCTACGATCTGATCTCCCACTTGGAGAGGCATATCTAGAGGAGAGCGAACAGATTCTGTCGGTGTTTGTTCCAGCGTCTCTTCATTGAGATAGGTGAGGGAATTTTCGACGAAGCCAGAAGGGTTCAGGGTATAAGGGATGAAAAAGAGATCGGAGAGCTTGGACTTGGTCTCTGAGGCGTGTTGCCAGTCTTGGAGCTCTGCTCTTTGGCTATTATCTATTTTTAAATCGGAAATCTTGAGTCGGGGCACACGGACGAGGGAGAAGGCCTCCCCTCTTCGGATGGTCAGAAGCGCTTTAGATTGATTGACCAATGAGATGAGCTGTTCCTTGGAAAAGACGACGTCGCCATCGACCCAGAGGATCCGGTCGTTGGGCAGAATCCCACTTCCATACATGGGAGATCCCTTATTCGGCTTGCCTAACGGGTACTCGCGGTAAATGAGATAAGAAGCAGGACCGAATGCACTAAAGACGCTCGAGATGCGCTCTTCTGGCTTGGCGCGCGCATGGGAGGGAAATTGGAAGGTAAAGGGTTTTTTTTCTCCTGTAAAATAATCGACTTTTTCGCCTGAGATTTGAGGCGCAGTGTCTTCGAACACAGCGGCGTAGAGGAGATCTTGAAATTGATGAAACGGGTGGTGGTTCAACTGTTCGATCCAGTCTCCGGGGCGCACTTCTGCTTGATAGAGAGTGGAAGAGGAGTCGACCCAGCCGATGATCTTGGTGTATTCAGAGAAGGGTTTAAACCGGCCGCCTGCGATGAAGAGGAGTAAAAAAGCGAGGAAAGCAAAACCGATGTTGACGAAGGGTCCTGCGAGGGCGACTTTGATGCGCGCTAAAGGGCCTTTCCCATAAAAGCCATCGGGGATTTGATGGGGCTCTAGCATTCCCTTCTTTTCCATCCCGGCGATCCGGACATACCCACCAAACGGGAGGACGCACAATTGCCATTTGACTCCTTGGTATTCCCAAGTGCGAAAGGGTTTTCCAAAGCCGATCGAAAAGATCTCGACGGTCATCCCCTCTCTTCTGGCGATCCAGTAATGACCGAGTTCGTGGATGAAGATGAGAAACCCTAAGCCAAGGGCTCCTAGGACGATATAGAGAAGGCTAAATAGCATGATTATTCCTTAATAGCTTGCTCTCGTGCCATCTGGTCGGTCGCGAGAATCTGTTCTAAATTTACCCCTTTCTGCGATTGAAAACGATGAAATAATCGCTCGAGTTTATGGGGAATGTCGATCCAGCGGATCTTTCCTTGAATGAATTGCTCGACGAGGACTTCATTGGCAGCGTTTAAATAACAGGGCGCATTGCCTCCGAGGTGAAGCGCTTCAAAGGCGAGGTCGAGACACAAAAAGCGGGAAGGGCGGGCGGGAAAGAAATCTAAGCGGGAAAAACGTTGGAAGTCAAAAGGAGCGAGAATTCCTTCTTCCCGTTTGGGATAGGTCAAGGCGTACTGGATGGGCAGGATCATATTCGGCTCAGACATCTGCGCTAGAATCGAGCCGTCGCGCATTTCGACCATGCTGTGGATTAGGCTCTGAGGGTGGAAGACGACATCGATCTTTTCTACGGGCATCTGGAAGAGGAAATGGGCTTCGATCACTTCGAGGCCTTTATTCATGAGGGTGGAAGAGTCGACGGTGATCTTTGGTCCCATGCTCCAGTTGGGATGAGCGAGGGCTTGGGCTAGAGTAACTTGTTCCAACTGCTCGGGAGAATGGTGGAGGAATGGGCCACCTGACGCTGTCACGATGAGACGGCGCACTTCAGAGGGGTCTTTCCCTTCGAGGCATTGGAAGAGGGCGCTATGTTCGCTGTCGATAGGGAGGATGGAAACCCGGTTCACGCGTGCGCGCTCCATGACGTACTCCCCTGCTGCGACTAAGACTTCCTTATTGGCGAGGGCGACGGTCTTCTTCGCCTCAATCGCAGCCAGCGTCGGGCTGATGCCGATACTGCCAGAGAGGGCGGAGACGACGCAATCGACGCCATCTAGCGCAGCGACTTCTCTGAGTCCCTCTTCTCCTGCGACGACGCGGATGTGAGGGAGCCGTTTCTGCAATTCCAGGGCTTTTTTTTCCTCGTAGACGGCGATGAGGGTGGGATGAAATTCGTGAGCTTGGAGCTCTAGGAGATCGATGTTTGATTTAGCAGCGAGCGCTAAGACTTCAATAGATCCCTTGAGGTGGCGAACGACTTGTAATGTGCTCTTACCGATCGACCCCGTCGATCCCAATATGGAAATTCTTTTATTCATATACCCCAAAACCCTTCAAACGTTAGACGTAGTTTGGCGCAAAGACGCGCGACCACAAAGAGAGTCCTAATTTGAAAATCTCCTCTCTGTGGTGAGAATTTTTTAACCACAGAGAGGGGAAACCACAGAGAGGAGATTTTCAAAACAGCTTTTCCAACCAAGAAATCTAATATGAATTTTCTCTCTGTGCTTTTCCGTTTCTCACACAAATTTTGAGCTACCTTCGGTATAAAGTCAATCTCCTGGTCACTCTCTTGGACAAAAGCGTGAGAAAATACAAGGCTCCAAGGAGCGTGACCACGAGCCCTGCCGTAGAGACAGGGAACTGATGGATGGAGAGAAGGTGGCGTGCCAAAGCAACGCTCAAGAGGGAGATGAGCATCCCTAAGGCTGCTGCTAAAAAGAGCATGTGCTTGAGACGGTGGACGAGTAGGCGAGCCGTGAGAGCGGGGGCGGTGAGGAAGGTCAAAACGAGGAGGACGCCGACAGCGCGGAAGGCGCTGATGACAGTAGCTGAGGTCAGGACCATCAGGAGGTAATTAAAAAAATGACTGGAAAACCCTTGAGAATCCCCAAAAGGTGCATCGAACACGGTCATCTTAAATTCTTTGTGAAAGAGGAGAATCAGGATGATGTTGATACAGGCAACGGGCAAGACGATCGAGAGGTCGTGCAGGTGCAAGGCATCGACGTTTCCCATGATCGCCTCTGTTCCGATGTGAGCGTTGCGGGTGAAGAGAGTCACGAGGACGATACCTAGGGCAAAGAGGGTCGTAAAGACCAGGCCGATACTCGCATCTTCTTGTAAGCGCAAAAAATGGGTTAAGGCATGGGTCAGTGTGGTGGTAATGAGAGCTGTAGCAAGAGAGGCTAGGAAGAGCACTTTGAGGCTGATTTGATACGCGTGCACCTCACTTGCAGGGAGAAAGGGGATGAGGATCAAGTAGGCGATGACGATTCCGATGAGTAAGGTATGAGAGAGTGAGTTAGCGAGCATGGTCATCTTCTTGAGGACCAATAAGGTTCCTGTCAGGGCAGAGGAGATAGCGACGAGGCAGAGAACAAAGATCTGGATTTCGTCTGAAGCCAAATTCTCGAGGGAAAGCTGCCCCGTACATAGGGCGAATACTCTCTGAAAAAAAATCAGGAAGAAACTGAAAAAATCTTGATTGAAGTAGGGATTGGCAGCGAACATCACAACGTCTCCTCCTTCGATGGAATCGGTTGAGCATGGGGGTCTCGTTTGGGATCGCCCAACTGTTCTGAGAGCATCTTCTCGAGCTCGGGGGAGATGATATGCTCCATCTCTTCTGCGCTGTGGTGCACTTTCTCTGCCCCCTGTCCTAGAAAGACGAGATAGGCTTCCCAGAGGCGATGGAGGCGGACGATCCGTGCTGCGCGTAGAGACCCATCGCGCGTGAGGAGGATCCTCCCTTGAATACGTTCGATCCACCCTTGTCGTTTGAGTTTGCGCAGTAAAAACCATAGAGAGGTCTTGGAACAGAGTTGTCTCTCATAGAGTTTTTTAAAATTCACTCCTCTTTCGTCCCCTTCCCGCCAGAGGAGTTTCATCATGTTCTCCTGCAAACACTGTCTGCGAAAGCGCATGACGCGCACACAGCGAGTGAGAAGTCCATTTTGAGGCGCAAATAAAAGGGAGAAGAGTGCGAAGCTCGCAGCCGAGAGCAAGATCAACGGACCTGTCGGTAGGATAAAGGACTCGCTCCACCCCAAGCGAGTCGCCCACAGGGGAATTTCGATAGAGAGGTAATTTCCAAAAAATCCACTTAAGGCGCCAATGCCCCCTGCCAAGATCAATACCCAAGAGAGTCGATGGGTCCACTGGCGTGCAGCCACTGCGGGAGCAATTAACATCCCTGCCATCAGAACGACGCCAACGCTCCGGATGCCGATCACGATACTCAAGACGAGGAGAAAAAACAGGAGCGTATCGACTCCATGTGTTCTCACACCGACGCTTTTCGAAAAGTCTTTATCGAAAATCGCCATGGCGATTTGAGTCTGCAAGAGAAAAAGAGCTACGATGACAAAGAGAGCGAGAGCAGCGTAGAGAAAAATATGAATGGTCGTCATCGTCGCCGCTTGTCCGTACAAGAAAATCTGCACCGTCTTGTACCAAAGGGGGTGGGAAAACTGAACGCGGCTCGCGCAGAGGACACCGACGCCAAAGAAGAGGGAGAGGACAAAACAGAGCGCTGCATCATTTTTAACACGCCATTTTCCCTCCATCCGATCGACGAGCCAAAGACCTAAGAGCGCAGTTAAAAAAGCGCCGATCAAAACGGCGATCGGCAATAGATCCTGCCTTCCAGGAAAGAGAAAAGACAAACCTAATACACTTAAGACGACCCCAGGATAGGCGGCGTGAGAGAGTGTCTCACCGAGGAGAGAGCGCTTTTTTAAAAAGACGAGGACGCCGATGAGAGCAGAAGAGAGGCACATCAAGATGCTTCCGATCATTGGAGCTTGGAAAATGGGATCGGTAAAATAGCTAAGAAACATCTACTTGCGCCCTGAAGTTTTGTTTTGCGTCAGTTTTGTCGCCTCATCCAAAAGAGCACCCCCTTTTCCATAGGTGCGCAAAATATTTTCCTGATGAAACACTTCTGAGACGGGGCCACTTGCGATCAAGCAAGTGTTAAGGAGGATGAGCCAATCGAAATAGGCAGCGACTGTCGTCAGGTCGTGGTGGACGACGAGCAGGGTTTTCCCTTGGGTTTTCAATTGATCCATTAACGTGATGATCGCTTTCTCTGTCGCCATATCGACTCCTGCAAAAGGCTCATCCATTAAATAGAGATCGGCATCTTGTAGAAGAGCCCTTGCGATGAAGATACGCTGCTGCTGTCCGCCAGAGAGTTGGCTGATCTGCCGTTTGGCAAAGCCGGCCATCCCCACCATTTCAAGAGCTTGCATCGCCGCCTGCTTATCCGCGACTTTAGGCCATTTGAACCACCCTAATTTTCCATAGCGCCCCATGAGGACCACTTCAAAAGCTGTGATCGGAAAATCCCAATCGACAGAATTTCTCTGGGGAACATAAGCCACCCTTTTTCTCACTCTCTTAAGCGGAGCCCCGAAAAACTCCACTTTTCCCGAAAGGGTCTCTGTCATCCCCAAAATCGCCTTAAGCAAAGTGCTTTTTCCTGCGCCGTTGGGTCCGATGATCCCGACTAATTTACCGCAAGGGATCGTACAGTAGATATCCCAGAGCACCGATGTCTTGTCATAATTGACCGTGAGCTGTTCGATGTGGATTGCGGGTTCTTCTCTATCTGTCTTCATGAGAGCTTCCCCAAGTTTGGATCAAAATAGCTGCATCGTGCCCGATCATCTTCAGATAGGTATCCGCATCGCTGCCAGGAGGACCCATCGCATCTCCGTAGAGGATTTCCTCAGAAATGGCGACTTTGAGTTTTTTTTGCGCGCATACCTGGATGATCTTATTCAAAGAATCGCGCGAGACATTGGACTCGGGGAAGACGGTGTGGATCTGATAAGCGATGAGATGATCGACGACGGAGCGGATGTTCGCAGCGCTGAGCTGTCCATCAGGAGAGAGTCCCTCTGGGGCATCGAACCTAGCCTCCCAGCGATTGTCTAAGATCTCTTGCTCTGTAGCGAGATAACTCCTCGCAAAGTAGTTAAACGCATCGTGGCTGGTCACCAAGTAGCGCCTTTGTTCAGGGATCTGATGCAACGCATCGAGAATGGCCGCATGGGTCTTTAACATCTCCTCTTTTAGGGATCTACCATTTGCAGCATAATACTCTTTTCCCTCCAGATCTTTCTCTGTTAAAGCGGAGACGATTGGATCTACGATTTCCGCAAATAAAGAGATATCCATCCAAAAATGGGGATCGATCTCTAGCCCTTTGCGAATGAACCGTTCCGGTGTGCTTTTAAGGACTGCATTTCCGAGACCTACTGCCTGAGAAGAGGTTTCTAATCGGTAGCGCAGACTCGCCCCGTGCTCGAGACCGAGACCATTGTAAAAAATCAATTGCGCCAAAGACAATTTTTCATCATCTCCTTTTACTAGTTCATAGCTGTGTGGGTCCATCTCCCCCACGATCAATGGCAAGTGGACGATTCTGTCCCCACCGATCTGGGCGACGATGTCGTCTATCATCGCAGTTGTAGACAAAACTTTAAGCTTCTCTTCCTCACTCGCCCATTCTTGAAAGAGATTTATTTTTTTTTGAGATGAACATCCCCAGATCAAAAAAGAGCACAGGAATAACAACTGGATCAAATGGCGGCACATAGAGGAACCTTACATAAAAAGAGAGATCAAAGAGAGATCTTAGCATCTATTCCTTCAATAGTAAAGTGGGTACTTTTCCAGAGAAAGAAGCGGGTTTTTACAACTATTATTGCAAAAAATATCAACACTTCCTAAAATTGCAAGAAATGTAAACTGCCCGGAAAAACCGAGGATTAAATTCTGACAAAAACAGAACGGGGCAAAACGAAGATTGCAAATTAAACAGAATTCTGTTAAACCAAACAAACACCTAACAAACATGTCAAACAAAGGACACTGAAATGAACCCAAGAGAAGAAACAATGGAAGCAAAAACTAAAAACTTGAAAGAAATCGAAGAAATCATTGCAAAGGCGATAAAAAAAGTGAATGGACGGAAGGAAAATGACCTCTGTAAATACCTCCCCATGACCAGTGGCGGCTATATGCACCACTTCACACTCCGTAAAATGAAAAATCGAGCACCTAGCGAACTCGGCACACTCATTGAAAAATTTATTATCAACAATGAAAAACCCTCTGCCGTTACTCCAAAACAAAGAGCTGCTAGAGGTTCTCGCAAACGCCGAGATCAAATCACCTTTACTAGAATGCAACTCGAAAGAATGCTCAATATCGCACGCTTAGCTGGAGATAAAGAGATGATCTCTATCCTCGCCCCTAAGAAATCTCTCGCAATCTGCAAGCGAGAACTCATCTCCTCTATCCGCCATAGCCGTGTAGAACCAGAGCTCTGGAATGCATATGTCGAATCCCTAAATGCGCACCAGCAACTCGCAGCCCTCACCAGCGAAATGCTAGCGGCAAGTAAATAATTTACTTCATCTTAGAGCCCGCTTGCACCGCAAGCGGGCTCTTCTTGAGATTTCCCTTGAAATCAAAGAAAAGTCAGCTATAATTCTCTTCTTCAGTAACAATTCGATCTATCTAAGAGGAACAAAACCAATGTCTGAAACTAAGAAACCTGAATTCGGTAGATGGAGGTCATTCTTTTGGCCCGTCCATACGTTCGAGCTCAAAAAGCTCCTGCCGATGTTTTTCCTATTCTTCTTCATCAACTTCAACTACACCATCTTAAGGGACACCAAAGACGCCCTCATCGTAACGGCTCCAGGATCTGGCGCGGAAGCGATCCCCTTCTTGAAGGTATGGGGGGTGCTGCCACTGGCCATCCTTTTCATGATCGTCTACTCAAAACTGAGTAACGTCTTCAGCAAACAAAAACTGTTCTACACGACGATCTCCTTCTTCATCGCTTATTTTGCGGTCTTCGTCTTGGTGCTCTATCCGAATAAGGATATCCTTCACCCAACGACAGCAGCAGATGCCTTACAACAGTTTCTTCCTGCGGGATTCAGCGGTTTCATCGCCCTTATCCGTAACTGGACTTACGCCCTCTTCTACGTCATGTCTGAGCTCTGGGGAAGCGTCGCGATCTCTCTTCTCTTTTGGGGATTTGCCAACGACACGACAAAAATCTCTGAATCAAAGCGCTTCTACGCCCTTTTCGGTCTAGGTGCTAACGTCGCGATGCTCGTCTCAGGACCTGCGATCATCCACTTTTCCAATATCCGCAGCAAACTCGCTGCAGGAATCGACGCCTGGGGCGTCACGCTCAACTGGATGGTGGCGATGGTCTTCTTATCAGGTCTCATCATCATGGGAATCTACTGGTGGATCGACAAAAACGTCTTGACAGATCCTCGATTCTACGATCCAGCGGAGCTCAAACGCGCTAAGAAAGAAAAACCGAAGATGTCTTTAAAAGAGAGCTTTGCCTACCTCGCGCGCTCTAAATACATCGGGTACCTGGCGATCCTCGTCATCGGTTACGGCATCGCGATCAACCTCGTCGAAGTCACCTGGAAAGGACAGCTCAAACTGCAATACCCCAATCCGAACGACTACCAGACCTTCATGGGCTACTTCTCGACCGTCACCGGAGCGATTACGATCCTGATGATGCTCTTCGTCGGAGGAAATGTCATCCGCCGTTTTGGCTGGAAAACGGGAGCGCTTATTACGCCCATCGTCCTCCTCATTACGGGAGTCGGATTCTTCTCGTTTGTCATCTTTAGAGATTCTCTCACCGGGTTCATCGCGATGATGGGAACGACACCACTCATGCTCGCTGTCCTCTTCGGAACTGCGCAGAATGTCATGAGCAAATCGGCCAAGTATTCCCTCTTCGATCCGACTAAAGAGATGGCCTATATCCCACTCGACCAAGAAGCGAAGGTCAAGGGGAAAGCGGCGATCGACGTCGTCGGCGCCCGCCTTGGCAAATCCGGTGGTTCTTTAGTCCAGCAAGGATTGATCATCGCCTGTGGTTCGCTTGGAGCGATTACACCATTCGTCGGCATCATCCTATTCGCGATCATCTTCGCGTGGATCTTCGCCGCGAACGGCCTCAGCAAGCGCTTCCAAAAGCTCAATGCAGAGAAAGAGGAAGAGGCGAAACAACTCGCTCAAGCAGCTCCTGCTCCTATCGATGCAGAAGCAATGGCGAAAAGCACCGCACAGCCGAGCTAATTTCCAGCTCAAAACCTAAGTAGGAGAGAAATCTCCTACTCGGTCTATCTAACCAAGAGATCTAATATAAATTTTCTCTCTGTGGTTTTCCGTCTCTGTGGTAAAAAAGATAAAAACCACAGAGATGGGAAACCACAGAGAGAGATTTTTAATAGGAATTTTCTCTCTGTGGTAAAGTTGCATAGGCAACAACGTCGTTCCTAACCCCTTTTACCCCCCTCTTCAAGATCATGTTTCACTACGATCGCAAGTTCATCCGCAACTTCTCCATCATCGCACACATCGATCACGGCAAATCGACAATCGCCGATCGGCTGCTGGAACTAACAGAGACGATCGCAAAGCGAGACATGCAGGAACAAGTACTCGATGCGATGGACTTAGAAAGAGAAAGGGGCATTACCATTAAAGCCCATCCCGTGACGATGTACTATAAGGCCGGAGATGGACACACCTACCAAATCAATTTCATCGACACTCCCGGACACGTCGACTTCACCTATGAGGTCTCCCGATCTCTTTCCGCTTGTGAAGGAGCACTCCTGGTCGTCGACGCCGTTCAAGGCGTCCAGGCACAGAGCCTGGCTAACGTCCACCTAGCGATCGAGCGCAACCTCGAAATTTTACCCGTCATCAATAAAATCGATCTCCCTTCCGCAGATGTCGAAAGCGTCAAACAGCAGATCGAAGATGTGATCGGACTCGATACCTCCCATGCGATCCTTTGCTCAGCAAAAACAGGAGTCGGCATCTCAGACATCCTCGAACAGATTCTCCTCACCGTCCCCCCTCCGAAAGACCCTGAAGATGACATTTTGCGCGCCCTCCTCTTCGATTCCCACTACGACCCCTACCGCGGTGTCATGGTCTACGTCCGCGTGATCAGCGGTGAGATCAGTAAAAAATCGCTTATCAAGATGATGGCGACAGACAAGACGTTCGAAGTCTTGGAAGTGGGCATTTTCTCCCCCACTCAAAAACCGGTCGAGAGTTTAAGACCAGGAGAAGTCGGCTACCTCCTCGCCAATATCAAAAATACCACTGATGTCAAGATCGGCGATACCATTACGACCGTACGCCACCCCGCCTCCAAAGCGCTCCCCGGTTTTCGCCTCATCTCCCCTGTCGTCTACGCCGGGATCTACCCGGTCGATTCTTCCGACTTCGAAACCCTCCGCGATGCCCTCGTCAAATTGCAACTCAACGATTCTGCCCTCCACGTCGAGCAAGAAAGCAGCATGGCCCTTGGCTTCGGATTCCGCTGCGGATTCCTCGGCCTGCTCCACCTCGAAATCGTCTTCGAAAGACTCCAACGGGAATTCAATTTAGATATCATCACGACAGCGCCAAGCGTCATCTACAAAATCACCCTGACCGATGGCAAATTGATCCACATCGACAACGTGGCACACTACCCCGATCCGACGTTCATCGAATTCATCGAAGAGCCTTGGGTGCAAAGCCACATCATGGTGCCCGCAGAATACTTAGGTGCCCTGATGAGCCTCGGCATGGACAAACGGGGTGAGCTGCTCAAAACAGAGACGATGGATGCGAAGCGACTCCTCCTCACCTACCGCTTTCCCCTCAATGAGATCATCACCGACTTCAACGACAAGCTCAAATCGGTCACTCGCGGCTACGGCTCGTTCGACTACGAATTCGAGCGCTACGAGATCGGCGACATCGTCAAGCTTGAAATCCGCGTTAATGAAGAGCCCGTCGACGCCTTCTCCTGCCTCGTCCACCGGACAAAGGCGGAGGGAAGAGGCCGTGCGATCTGTAAAAAACTCGTCGAAGTGATCCCGATGCAGCAATTTAAAGTCCCGGTCCAAGCAGCGATCGGCGGCAAAGTAATCGCCCGCGAAACGATCCGCGCCCTCACCAAAAACGTCACCGCGAAATGCTACGGCGGCGACATCACCCGCAAACGCAAACTCTGGGAAAAACAAAAAGAAGGAAAAAAACGGATGAAGGAGATCGGGAAAGTCAACATCCCCCAATCCGCCTTCATGGAAGTGCTTAAAGCCAGTGAATAGAGCCTAGAGAGTGTTAACAAACCACTGTTTGAACGAAGAGATTTCTCGCCGTCCCCATTCCTCGGTAGCTGTTATGATTGGATTCGCCATCTGGACCTCATGCGTCTGACTCCACGTAACCCAGCTTAATTGAGGAAAATTCAGAGGCAAGAAACCAACGACAGAACCCTGAAGAACAGCTCCTGTTAACAAGGGTGAATTACCCATAAGAACTAACGTACCAAGATGAGCCAAATATAGGCCGCGTGGAAAACTCTGAATCGTGAGATTGTTATATCCCAGACCTAGGGTTTCTAGATTGGGCGGCATCTGTTCAGGTAACTGAGTGAGTTGATTTCTACCCAACCAAAGGTCTCTGAGTTTGGGCAGATTTCCCATATCGCGAGGCAGATGAGTGATTTGATTTCCCACAAGGACTAATTCCTCGAGATGGGGTAGGTCCAAATAAGGGAGCCCTCTGATTTTATTTTCTCTCAGATCTAAGCATTGCAGGCGCGTAAAGTAATTGATCTGAGGCGGAATGTATTCCAGCTCTCCATCGATGATTTCGATTCGTGTGACATGACTTAGGAGCGCTTCGACTCCTTTTGTTTCGAAAAAGCTAAGAATCTCTTGGCAGGACGCATCCTCGCCGGGGATGACGATCCCCTCAGGATTATTTGGAGGTGTATTTTGTTTCGCAATCGCATCTTGTAACCCACCCTGCCAGGCACTACATAACGCCCGAGACAGCGCATCCTTTTCCTCTTCTCCCCTGACTTCAAACGAAGAATACAAACAAATGCTGCTAGAGCAAGAATCTCTTCCTATGATTTCGTAATTTTGCCGTATCGCATTATTGAGCTCAACGAAATGCTCAAATGCATCTGCCTGAAGGGACGATTCCCCACTGCTAAGGGATTTAAGAACGTTCAAACAATACATCTCTAACAAATGCTGGCTTTGTTCAAAGGCACTGATCTCTCTTCCAGCAGTTCTGGACAGCATACTCTCTTGTACCCTTAAATTTCTTTCCTTATCCGATAAGCGAACAAATTCCGGTCCCAAGATCCCTAGCGCCAAATTGCGCATTACATCGGGAAAAAAGTCATTCCACGCCTTACAGACCAACCTAAAGCTCAAGGTATCGATGAGCTCAGGGGCTTGCTCGAGAACGAGCCATTGGATTTCTTTCGGAAATTCAGAAAACCGAGGCATTGCGGCCAGGGGAGTTGTGGTAGTTGTGGGAGTAAGATTACCCCTACTAAATAGACTGCCTAAAAAGCTCATTTTAAACCCTCATTTAATTACGTTTTTTTTACTTATAGTTATATTAATATACTAATAATAGTATTAAAATAAAATATAATTAATTTTTTAATAGAAAATAGCCAGGTTAACCTGGTTTGCCCGAAATAAACATAGAAATTATTTTAACTCAGAGGTAGGGTAGAACGCTTGAGCTTGCACATTCAGCTCAGGCATTATAAGAGGTCGAGGTCACATCGCCCCCTGTGCCCGTCCAGTTGGTATGGAAGAATTGGCCGCGGGGTTTGTCGACGCGCTCATAGGTGTGCGCACCGAAAAAGTCCCGTTGCGCTTGGATGAGGTTTGCGGAGAGATTTGCCGTGCAGTAGCCGTCGAAAAAGGAAAGGGCAGTGCTGAAACAGGGGATCGGGACGGCGTGTTCAGCAGCTTTACTGATGACGCGTCTCCAGGAATCTTCCGCCTGTAAAATTTCGTGACGAAAGAAGGAGTCTAGCAGGAGATTGGGGAGCTCAGGCGCTTGGGCATAGGCCTTTTTGATGTCGTTTAAGAATTTGCTGCGGATGATGCAGCCAGCGCGCCAAATGAGTGCAATTGCCCCGTAGTTGAGCTTCCATTTCATCTCCGTCGCTGCTGCTTTCATCAACATGAAGCCTTGGGAGTAGCTGATGATTTTAGAAGCGTAGAGCGCTTGGCGAATGTCTTCGATAAACTGCTTCTTATCTCCCTTAAAGGGAATCTCTTTTTTAGGAAATGCCTTAGCCGCTTCGACGCGCTCTTCTTTAAGGGATGAGAGACAGCGCGCGAATACCGCTTCTGCAATCAAGGTCACGGGGATCCCTAAATCGAGTGCACTGATTCCCGTCCACTTTCCCGTCCCCTTCTGTCCTGCGACGTCGAGGATCTTATCCAAGAGCGGTTTTCCATCTGTATCCTTATGCCCAAAAATATTCGCCGTGATTTCGATGAGAAAACTATCTAGGGGTCCTCGGTTCCAGGTATGAAAAATCTCCTGCATCTCCTCTGTCGAACACTTCAGAACGTGTTTGAGAAGAAAATACGCCTCTGAGATGAGTTGCATGTCGCCGTATTCGATTCCATTGTGCACCATTTTGACGTAGTGCCCCGCTCCCCCCTCTCCGATCCAATCGCAGCAAGCGAGCCCATCTTCTTTGGCCTTAGCAGAAATCCCTTGAAAGATCGGCTGGATCAAGGGCCAAGCTTGAGGGTTACCTCCCGGCATGATCGAAGGGCCATGACGTGCTCCCTCTTCTCCTCCTGAGATTCCCGCTCCGATGAACAAGATTCCCTTGGCTTGGAGCTCTTTGACGCGCCTCTCTGTGTCGGGGTAATGGCTATTTCCGCCGTCGATTATGATATCCCCTTTTTCCAAAAAGGGGAGGCACTCTTCGATCAACTCATCCACCGCAGCACCTGCTTTGACCATGAACATCAACTTGCGCGGTTTTTTTAGAGATTGGATAAATTCTTTTAATGAATGAGTTCCGATCACCTGCGTGTTTTTCGCAGGTCCTTTTAAAAAATCATCTACGCGCGAGACAGTGCGGTTAAACACCGCTACGGTAAAGCCGTGGTCATTCATATTTAAAACGAGATTTTGCCCCATCACCGCAAGGCCGATAAGTCCGATGTCTGCTTGTGCCATTGTAAAACCTCTTTTTTTTGTTGATCAAAGGGGTCCTGCTCCCTATACTCTCCCCCTCTTGTTCTCGTAGCTCAGGTGGATAGAGCGGTCGCCTCCTAAGCGACAGGTCGCGCGTTCAACTCGCGCCGAGGACATTTCCTACATTTTCATATATTTGTCGATCCCTTCGGCAATCCCCAAAGCGATCTTATCCAGATAAGAGCGATCACGCAGTTTGATCCGTTCTTCTTTATTCGTAATAAATCCCCCTTCGACCAGAATAGCGGGCATCGATGTCTCGCGAATCACGTGAAAATTACCCTGCTTTACGCCACGAGAGCGTGCTCCTGTCTCATCGATCATCCCTCCCAGTACACAACTCGCTAGCCGCTTGGACGCCCGCGAGCGCCAGAGCTCCTTAGAATTGTAATAAAAGACTTCGATCCCCTTCGCTTCCGGACTCGGGGCTGAGTTAAAATGGATGCTTACGAATAGAGATCCTTGCGCCTTATTCGCAAGCGAAACGCGGCGCGGCAGCGACACAAAGACATCGCGGCTCCGCGTCAAAACCACCTGATACCCTAACTCTTCCAAACGCGTCTTTGTGAGCAGAGTCGCAACCAAAGCGACTCGCTTTTCCAGTACGGCATTGACCTTTGTCCCCTCATCCGTTCCCCCATGCCCCGGATCGAGGATGATCACAGGCTTGGTGCTCGTCGAAACGACAGGAGCTGCCACCTCGTAGCTCCCCTTTACCCCATGGGTATGCGTAGGTTTCCCAGAAGAGCAGAGAACGAAAAGGGCAAATGCGTAAAATGCAAATGATAAAACGCGCAGATAGCGCATGGGCCTCTCTATTCCAATCCCACAACTTTAAAGTCTTGAGAAATTAGAGTCAATCCCACAAGAGATTGTAGATAGGCTCTTACTGACTGAGCTGTTCAATAGTAATCATCGCTGTCGTTCCTGAGGCAAGGGTAACAGCGAGCCCAGAGATCGCGACCTGTAAGCTCGCTGGCAAACTTCCTGAAGCCACAGTTAATACCGCTTCCAATACAAAAGGAACCCCTCCCGTTGTAATGGCGTAGGCAGGCCCCACTGCAGTCCCATTCAATTCCAATTGCATCGTCCCCAAAAGACTCAAAGTAGTCGTTCGAGCGACTACCCGCACACAGTAGTTACCTGATTGACTGATTGTAAATGTATCGCTTGCAGATTGCGTGATCGCAGTGCCATAAGACACCGCCGTTTGGTTGAAAGAAACCGTTCCCCCTGCGACTACAGTGATATTGGAAGCACTGGTAAGGAACCACGCGCCGGAACCCGTGGCTTTCGCATGGGGTTACCATGCCGGCTGTGGTATACGAGTAATGGATATTTTACAAGACTACTCTGCCGCAGCTTGAGCAATACAGCGATCATCAAAAGCGATTCTGCGCTGAGAGAAGATTTGATAGGTCTCGTGGCCTTTACCGGCGATCAGGACGATGTCTTCTGGTGCGGCGAGTTGGATGGCTCGATGGATCGCTTCCTCTCGATCGGGGAGGACGAGGACACGGCTTAAGTCCTGGATTCCCGATAAGATGCCGCGGATGATGGCATCGGGATCTTCCTGGCGCGGGTTGTCGTTGGTGACGATGATGAGATCGGAGAGTTTCTCTGCGACGGCTCCCATCTTCGGGCGCTTGGTCTGGTCGCGATCTCCGCCACAACCAAAGAGGGTGATCAAGCGCTTAGGGTTGAGTTCTCTGAGGGTGATAAGCACGTTGTGGAGGGCATCTTCTGTGTGTGCGTAGTCGACGAAGAGATTTAAGTTTTTTTTGTTTTTGACGCGCTCTAATCGCCCAGAGGTCGTGTGAAAGGTCTCTAGGGCGGGGAGGATTTTTTCTAAAGAGTAGCCGCGGGTGAGGAGGGCGCCGATTGCAGCGAGGAGATTATAGACATTGTATCTCCCGATGAGGGAGGTAGAGAAGGGATATTTTCTCTCTGCATAGTGGATGGTGAAAGAGAGGCCAGAGGCGCTTAAAGATAGGTCGGTAGCATAGAGATCGGCTGAGGGGTCGAGGCCATAACGGATGATTTTAGCGCTACAGTGCGTTAAAATCTGTTTTTCATAAGGATCATCGCCGTTGACAACAGCGGTTTTTATAAAGGGTTTGCTCCCTTGGGGGGAAAGCATGGTGAAGAGCTGCGCCTTGGCTTCGGCGTACTGGTCCATGTTCCCGTGGTAATCGAGGTGGTCTTGAGTGAGGTTGGTAAAGACTGCTGTGTCGAATTCGATCGGGGCCACTCTACCTTGATCGAGCGCATGGGAAGAGACTTCCATCACGCAGCTCTTACAGCCTAAAGAGACCATCTCGTGGAAGAATTTGTAATTGGTCAGAATGTCGGGGGTCGTGTGTTCTGAGGGGATGGCGCGTCCTCCGCCTAAGAGGCATTCGATCGTGCCGATGAGACCTGTTTCCCCTTCGAGTTGTCGCAGCGCGTGGTAGATCATCTGGGTGGTGGTCGTCTTTCCATTGGTCCCTGTGACGCCGATCAAAAAAAGGCGCTGGTCGGCGTGATCGTAGTATTCTCGAGCGAGGAGTGCTTCGATTTTGGAGACGTCAGGGTGGATGATTTGAACAATGTCAGGATGAAAGGGATCATACAAGTCAGTGAGGATTGCGACGGCGCCACTTGCTACTGCATCGGGAATAAAGCGCGCTGCATGGTGGGTCTTGCCCTGCTTTGCGATGAAGAGATCTCCGGGAGCAACCCTTCTAGAATCGGAAGAGAGTCCTTTGATCTCGATCTCTTTCGATCCCTTCACGGTATCGATGGGGAGATTTTTAAGTAATTTTTTTAACTTGATTGGTTCCATTGTCTATAGAGTTCCCCTAACTGCTTTGTCTCTTTTAACCAATTGGCTTTTTCCTCGTCACGTCTCGGATCGCCAATAGGATAACCGAATGGGTCATCGGGTTCCACTCCTAAATACTGCAATGTACGCAAAGCGATTTCTTGGAAGGCGGGGGCACAACACCTTCCTCCCAACTGGTTTCTCCCAAAGCCTGCGATGTACTTAAACTCTGGATCATCGATGGCGACGAGGAGGACAAAGCGGGGCTGATCCGCGGGGGCAAATCCGATGAACGTCGAAAAGTGGTCTTTTTTGGAGTATTTTCCATGGACGATTTTTTCCGCTGTTCCCGTCTTTCCCACTTCTGTATAACCCGGGAGCTCTCCTTTCTCGGCACTTCCGCCCGGTTTTGGCGCATACTTCATCGCTTGCACGACTTCTTTGATGATGTCTGGTTCGAGAAGGCGTCGAAAGCTCTCGATTCTCTCTTGAGAGGTGTTGTCTAACAACACCTCTTGGCGCCCATCGCGCGTTTCACGGACGATTTTGCGCACGAGTGTCGGCTGGACGTCGAATCCCCCATTGGCCAAAATGCCGTAGTTGCGCACCATTTGAAGGCTGGTGACGAGGATATTGTGCCCAAAGGCGATAGAAAAAGGGGTGGGCTTCGACCATTCCAGAGTGCCATTGGGATTGAGTTTCCCGGGAGTGGGCAATAACCCATTTGATTCAGAAGGAAGCTCGATCCCACATTTGGTTCCAAAGCCGAAGATCTCCTTCAGTTGGTTCCGATACCAAGCCTCTCCTAAAGTATCGACGATTCTCTGGGCAAGTCTGGCCATGTAGATGTTAGAGGATTTTTGCACGGCCATCTGCATGTTGAGATAATGGTGCAGGCTCATGTCTCGTATCGGCTTCGAGCGTCCCGGAAACCGCCCATCGCTCGTCGCGATCTTTTCAGCGGGAGAGAAAAGGGGCTTTCTCCCTTGTTTTTTCAATTCGCAATTGGCCTTTAAGGCAAGCGCTACCGTCAACGGCTTCATCGTCGAGCCCGGTTCATAAGCGTCAGTGATCGCTTTGACTTTCGCATGTTCATTGAGTGCTGGATCGTTGAAATACTTGCGGTACTCTTTTGGTTCGAAAGCAGGGTACTGCGCGAGCGCCCAGATCTCCCCGGTGCGCGGCTCCATCAGAACAGCCCAACCTGCTTTGGCGTTTGCTTTTTTAACAGCTTTGTAGATCTCTTCTTCTGCAATCGCCTGGAGGTAGGGATTGATCGTCAGATAGACATCGGCTCCATCTTCTGGTGAAGAGAGCACCTGCCCTGTTTCCATGGGATGGCGAGGAGAGCGCAACAAGAGGCGTTTCCCTTCTTTCCCGCGTAATAAGTCGTCGAAGATGAGCTCTAATCCCCCCGTAGGGATCGCGCGCTGGGTGGCGCCGTCTTTTTCCTCTCTCACTGTATGTAAGACCTGACCTAAGAGTTTGCCGAAGGGATAGGAGCGCTGATAGTCTTGTACAAGAAAAAGGGCATTGCGCGCGATCTTGTGTGCTTTAGCAAACGGATGCCACCAGCGGTGGAGCTCTTCTACTTGTGCTTTGTCGAGCCAAGAGAGGAGCTTGCGCGAGCGACTCTCTTTTTTCAATTGGACAAAGAGTTTTTGCGCATCCTCTTTTTCAAGTGAAAAAAGGGTCGTGAGTTTTTGGGAAATCTCTTGCCGGTGGGGTTCTGGGATGCTCTTGGGATCGGCATAGAGATGGAATTTAGGAACGTCAATGACGAGCGCTTGGAGCTGCTCGGGATGGCCGCGTTGGATGGCATCATTGCCATAAAACACGCCGCGTCTACAGGGTTCTGTCACTGCAATTTGGTGCTGCGCCTGAGCGCGCTTCGCCCATTTTTCCCCTTCGAGGATCTGAATTTTAAAAAAATGGACGATGAGAGCACAAAATAGGAGAAAGACGAAGAGAGCGACAAAGAGAAGCGGTTTGCGAGCGGAGTGTAAACTCATTAGATTACCAATACAGGTTTACCACAGAGAGGGGAAACCACAGAGAGAAATTTTCATCTTATACCCCAGTCAGCCTCAAACTTGGAATTTGGCGGGAGCTTTCGCGCCGGCCAAATTCCAAGTTTGAGGCCGACTGGGGTATAAAAAATCCCTCTCTGTGGTTTCCCCTCTCTGTGGTAAAATTCGACCCCATGCTAATACCTCGCGCGCTTGAGGATGGTGCATTTGAGCGCGCGGGGTATTAATGAGCGCTTGCGATGAAAGTTGCTTTGGGAGGGACGGCGACTTCTTTTCGTTTTTCAGAAGAGAGGTCTAGGGCGATTCCCTCGTGTATTTTTAGAACTTGCTTGGCAATGGGGTACTTGAGGTGACTGAATTCGACAGTGCGCGCTAACTGGATCAAGTGTTCGGGGCTCTCAAAGAGATCGATCTCATACTGGAGCTGCGTATTTTTTTCCTTGAGATCTTTGATATGTCCAGCGATGAGGGGTATTTCTAAGCGCAGACGTGTCACCGCATTTTGTGTATCGATATAGGAATAAAGGCAAAAAGCCACAAACCCGATACAGAGAAAAATGCGGAGCATGGAATCACCTATGTTTTCATGGCAAATCGCAACTTCGCGCTGCGTGCGCGTGGGTTCATTTTTATTTCCTTAAACGTCGGAACGATTGGCTTTTTCGTGAGCAGTTTCAAAAGAGGGATCATCCCCGCTTGGATCGCCTTTTTAGGAGCAAAAGAGGCTTCTTTGAAAATGTTCTTCACGATCCGATCTTCTAAACTATGAAAGCTAATCACGCCGAGTTTCCCCGAAGAAGAAAGGAAGCGGATCGCCTTCGAAATTCCCTCTGCGATCGCATCTAACTCTCGGTTCACACAAATCCGCAGCGCTTGAAAAACTAAAGTTGCAGGATGCCACTTTCCCTTAAGAGGGCTCTTTAAGCTCTCAGAGATGATCGCAGCGAGCTCTGTCGTCGTCTTAATGGGGTGTTTTTTGCGCGCTTCGACGATCGCTTTTGCCGCTCTTTTATATCTCGGCTCTTCCCCTAGATCTCGAAAAAGCGTCTCTAAATCTTTTTCCGTCCAACGATTCACAATCTCTTCCGCTGTGAGATCTGTTGTAGGGTCCATGCGCATATCGAGTGGGCCTTCTCTTAAAAAACTAAACCCTTTTTCGCCTTTATCTAGTTGCATAGATGACACTCCGAGGTCAAAAAAAAACCGTCTACTTGATCGAGATTTCTCTCTTTTAAAATGAGATCGAGTGAGGCAAAATCCCCATGCACGAACTCGACTTTATCTTTCCAAGGAGCTAGCGTCTCTTTCGCGATCGCCAACGCCTCGGGGTCTTTATCACATCCGATATAACGCTTAATCTCAGGATGTGCTTCTAAAATTGCCTTCGCGTGCCCGCCCGCACCCAGAGTCCCTTCGAAAAATGTGGTCAAGGTCGTCTCTTCAAAAAAAGCGATCACTTCATCGCGCAAAATCGGGATATGCGGCTCATTCTTCTTCATCACAACCTGCTGTTTCAGTCTCATCGAGAAGGGCAAACGCCTCTTCAGTTAATTTCGCCAAATTCATCTCAGGATCTTTGCCACTCAAAACGGCTTCTAGCTGTTTCTCATAGTGCTCTTTTGGCCAGAGCTCGATCTTGTTAAGGACACCTGCGATGATGATTTCATTCTTAATTCCCACCGCTTTCTTCAAAATCGGCGGGATGATCACTCGCCCTACTTTGTCGCAGCTCGTCTGGTGGAGTGTCGAAAAAAAGAGGGTAAAAAACTTTTGGTACTTGCCGAGGTGTTGCTTCGCTTGGAACTTCGCTACGATCTTCTGGATGTCACTCTGACGGTAGATCGTCAAACAGCCACCGAGACCTAAGCCTAAACTAAACTCTAAAACACCTTCTTCCACGAGGCCAAAGCGCATCCCTTGAGGGAGGACAAACCGTCCCTTCTCGTCGAGCCTCGCTGCAGTAGAGCCACTGAAGAAGAACTTTCCCATAATCTTAAATGTAAATCCCGGGGGTCTTTCCCACCTTTTCCCACAATTTAACACCAAAGCCTCAAATCGGCAATCTTTTTTCCACAACCCCCCACTTCACACCTCCAAAACGCCGTGTTCAACTCCTTTAAGACCAATCCTTTTAGAGGAAAAATAAAAAAGTGGGAATTGGTGGGAATTGATAACACAAAACCATCTAGTGGAGAAATATTTGAATCCTCCTGTTGATTATTTTTTGAAACCCTGGCAAATGATCTTTTATTCTCTCTTTTAACAGGAGGTGGAGATGCCCCCGATCACGATCGATAATCTAGGACCTGGACCCTCGGAACGTTATGCTAAGGATCAAGAGACACTGCAAGAAGGCGCTGCCCTTATTAAAGGCTCGCAACGCATGCCTGCAACGGAAATTCTCGTTACAAGTCCCGCTCCATCTGATGCGGAAAACCTCCTCGGCCTTAGCGGTAAGGCACTGGGGATTGCCATTTTCAGGGCTCCCGCCCTTTTCCTTACCCATAGTAAGGCGGGGACGCGTGTTTTTACTGAGGAGCTCATCCCCTCGCTGCGCATAGACGACAAAAAGGAAGAGCTCTCCCGAAAGCTCTCGGCACAAATCGAACGTAGGCTTAGCTCTGCAGCGACTTTAGGCAAAAAAGAGCAGTATGAAAAAAGCCGCTCTCAAGAAAAAGATGAGAGGGAAAAGAAAATTTTAGACAAGTTGCTCGACCAACTTGACCATTGCAATAAAATGCTCCGGCAGGCGTACAATGGAAGAGTACAGTTCGTTAAGGAGTGAGATGGATCAGATCGATTGGATTTCAATTTTAGGGTGGGGGAAAGAGGAGCTCGAGGATTTGCGCTTCGTCGGTTACTCCTATATTAAGCAAGGCAAGTACGACATCGCGCTCACGTTTTTCGAAGCGCTCGTCGTCCTCGACCCTGAATCGCTCTACGACATCCAAACGCTCGGGGCCCTCTACCTGCAGAAGGGAAATAACCTGATGGCCCTCAATTATATCGAAAAGGCGCTAAAAATCGACCCGACCCATTTCCCCACTCTGCTCAATCGGGTCAAAGCCCTTTTCGCCCTCGGATATAAAAGACAAGCACTCGACCAAGCGCACCAACTACAGACCTGCGACCAAGAAACCATCGCCAATCAAGCCCAAGCTCTGATCCTGGCCTACACCTAGTGTTATATATTAAGGGGACCCATGCTCACGAAGACACCTGCAGAGACTTGGTCTCATTTTTTAGACCACATCGAAGAGCGCTGTTCGGCCGCAGAGTTTCAAAATTGGTTTGCGCCCATCCAGATTAAAGAGGGCTTAGAAGGCAAGATTTGCCTCGAGGTCCCCAATATCTTCGTCCAAGAATACCTCCTGGACAACTATAAAAAGGACCTCCTCCTCTTTTTCCCCCCCTCTTCTTCTGGGGAACCCACCTTCTCTTTCGCCATCGCAGAAACTAAAAAAATAGCCAAAACTCCGACACAACACGCGGCAGACCCCTCTCCAAGCGAGGCCCCGACCAAAGAAGCCTCCGATCTCAAACTCAACCCCTTTTACACCTTCGAGAATTTCATCGAAGGTCCAGCGAATCAATTTGTCAAATCAGCAGCGCTCGGTGTCGCAAACCGTCCCTCGAAATCCTATAATCCCCTCTTCATCCACGGAGGAGTCGGCCTCGGTAAAACACACCTGCTGCACGCTATCGGCCACTACATCCGCGCGCACCACAAAAAGATGCGGATCCACTGCATCACGACAGAAGAATTCATCAATGATCTCGTCGATAACTTGCGCAACAAATCAACCGAGCGGATGAAGCGCTTTTACCGCTCTCTCGATGTCTTGCTCGTCGACGACATTCAGTTTTTGCAGAGCCGATTGAACTTCGAAGACGAATTCTGCAACACTTTTGAGAGTCTGATCAATCAGAATAAGCAGATCATCATCACAAGCGACAAACCGCCGAGCCAGTTAAAACTCTCCGAGCGGCTCGTCGCGCGTATGGAATGGGGTCTCGTCGCTCATGTCGATGTCCCCGATCTCGAAACGCGCGTCGCCATTTTACAACACAAAGCGGAGCAAAATGGGTTTCGCCTCCCACAAAAGATCGCTTTCTTCATCGCTGAGCACATCTTCCACAACGTGCGCCAACTCGAAGGGGCTGTCAATCGCCTGAGCGCCTACTGCCGTTTGATGGGACTCGACGTCACAGAAGACGTCGTCGAAAAAACTTTAAGCGAACTGTTCCAATACACACCCCATCGCAAGATTTCCGTCGAAAACATCTTAAAGAGCGTAGCGATTATTTTCGGCGTCCGCGTCAGCGATTTAAAAGGGGGCGGACGGACGAAAGACGTCGCCTTTCCCCGTCAGGTCGCCATGTATTTAGCAAAAGAGATGATCAACGATTCCCTCATGCGCCTCTCCTCTGCATTTGGTGGAAAAACACACTCGACACTGCTTCACGCTTGGAAAAAAATCTCTGGACAATTAGAAAAGGATGAAACGCTGCGTCGTCAGATCGACATGGCCAAACGAAACCTAGAAGCATAAAAACAGGTTATACCGATTCTTGAGTCACGTTCGGTATAAAAAGGAGGTTTAAAAATGACCCCGAAAGATCCCCCCTCCTTCGAAAATCAAGAGCGCACCCACTCCTCTCCCCTCTCTGAAGATCTGGCCGAGCGCCCACCCCACCCTTTCTCCACAGACTACATGAACGCGCATCCCGCCTCAAAACCTCTCGATACAGAGATCTCAGGGGGCAAAGAGAGCGAGACACCACTGTCTTAAAAAACTAGATCAAGAGAGCACTAGTCTTTCTCAATAATTTCTACAGCTACCTGTTCGTGATAAATATTGTAGGCCAAATAGCGTGCTCCTAAACCCGCTCTGTCCAGGAATTCTTGGAACGCTTTAAATTCATGATTTTCACAGCCGGGATAATTGTATAATTCATCAAAAACCAGGATGGTTCCTGGGCCTATTTTAGACCCGAGGATTTGAAAAGCTGTTACTGCAGAGGAATAAATATCGCTATCGATATGCAGAAAAGCGATAGGATCTTCTGAGTCGCATCCTTTTATGAAATCCGTTAAGGTTTGATCGAACCAGCCTTTGATGAGCTCTACATTGTGTAGAACCGGAGGCAGGAGATCGGGATTTTTAAATCCAAACGTCCCCGCCGAAATGGTTTTGTCATTCCTCACCCAATCTTCTGGCAAACCTTCAAAAGAATCAAATCCATAGATTTTTTGATGGGGATTCAAGGCGGCAATAAAGTTGATTGTTTTTCCCGTGCAGACGCCTAGCTCAATGAAAAGCCCTTTGAGCTTTACATGATCCGATCCGTATCGCAACACTTCCGCATCTGATGAAACAGGCTCCGCACAACCTAAGTATTTTTCTACAAAAAGGTGCGCTTGCTCATTTTCCCAATAAGGCTTGTTCTGGGATTTATACCCCGAGCGCTTGAGGATGGTGCATTTGAGCCGCGTGAAAGCTCCCGCGATTCCACGATCGAAGAGGGGGCCTGTATTTCTTCAATACTGGCCCCCTCTTCGATCGTGGAATCCCGGGGCTTTGACGCGCTCAAATGCACCATCCTCAAGCGCTCGGGGTATAAAATGCAGAATTTGGTTGCCCGTTATTTGATGTGTTCCTGGAGGAATGGCAAGAACTGTGCTCCAATCAAATTTTTCAACTGCCCATCCAGGAACGTGACAAAGGACACCCACAAAAAGGGCAATAGACCAGCACCCAACCCAAAGAACCTTTAAGCGTTGGAATTTCAATAGAAATAAGGGCATTTCAATGGATTTCATTTTCTTAACCCACCCAGTCGTCAGGGTCTTGTTCTCTATACACCATGCAGCCTGGAGAAATCTCTAACAGCTCTTGTGTTTCATCGAGGCAAAGCTTTCGTAGAGCAGGTAATTTTCCAAGCACACCAGGAAGTGGGTTCGGTAGCTGATTGTGCCAAATATAGAGACTTGTCAGGGCAGAGAGTTGGCTTAGCGTCGTTGGAAGAGACTTCAGATCGTTATAGCCAATATTCAACACTTTTAAATGGGATAAATTTCCAATGGCATCGGGTAGAGAAGAAAGAGCGCACTCAGCAAGGTAGAGGTTAGACAAATTTGAGAGTTTACCGATGTCTGGTGGGAGCTCTTTTACCCTGTTGCCTGAAAAATTAAGCTGTCGCAAAGAGGTTACAGTGCAGAGGGGCTTTGGGAAAGCGGTAAAAGCATTCTCATTTAGGCTAAGTTCCCTTAAGGTTAATTCACTAATGTCTTCAGGAAGGGAGGAGAGCTGGTTCTTCCAAAGGCATAGGTCTGTCAGGGATGTTATTTTTTGCAGATTACAGGGAAACTGAGAAAATCGGTCCTGGCCTAGGTTGAGAATTTTCAATTTTGTTAGATTCTCAATAGATCTTGAAAGAAAACAGACATGATTCGCAGTCAGATAGAGAACTTCAAGTTGAGAAAGAGAGCAAATTTCTTCAGGAAATCTCGTGAAAGATTTGCCGAATAGGCTGAGGTTATCATCTTCTCGATACACCGATATACATCCTTCCGAGCGGAGGAAATCAGCTACTAATGAAATCCTCGTGACAATGTCGGGCCCAGCGTCCCAGACAACGTCTAGCGCACTGTCTACGACAGCATTTAGCTTCTTATCCCTTTCCGTTTCTGGCTCCTTTTCCCTATCTGTCTTTGGCGTATCCTCTGTGTAAGTGCCTGGCAGCCCAGCTTCGGCAATGATCAGCGGATCGTATTCAGGCATACAGAGAATACATAAGTGAATATCCTCAATTAGCTGATCCATTTTGCGATAAGTAGAAAGATCGTGTACATCAAGCGTAAAAGAGGCAGAAGCATACTCGGGGCTTTCCCCGTTCTGTACACCCACGGGATTTATAATAAACGACTGGAGTTCCTTGCGAAGTTTTGTAGATGCTGCGTGGAATATTTGCGAGATGGAGGGATGGGGATTGAGACAGCCGCGCAGGTAAGCTTGAAGGCTTTCAGAAAACAGCTGTAAAAGGGGTTCTCTAGATTCAAGAGGTGTGTGGGCTATTTTGTAAAATGAGGAAGATACAGAAGCTAGCCTCAGAGGGTTGCAGCATTTTACAAATAGACCATACAGAATAATCTCCTTGGGTACGCCGTAAAATTCACTTTTTAAAAGATCATCCTTACCCTCTCTTGCCAAAACCGATTCTACAGGAATAATAGGAATAAATGAGCCTTGTGAAGCTACAGGAGCAAGCGCCATAAGATACCTCCTTTTTTCTAGGATTGGTCGCGATCGAGGGGGAGATTCTATTTCAGCCGGCGGATTGGTTTCTACCGAAAAAGAAATTATACCACTTGAGTATGAGTGTTTGGCAATAACCTCAGAGATCTTCCACACAGAGAGCAAGCGCGTCGATACTAGCGGGTCCTCCGACTAAGAGCGCGATTCCCGCCTCTCTGAGCAACTGATCCTCGAGTGTCGGCGCTACCAACAACAACCTTTGGTCGGCAAATCCTTTTGCCAAACGAGAGCGCAGGGTAAAGGTGTAGTGCATGGGCTCTCCTCGGATGAACTGCGCGTGGGCATAAGACGCTTTTAATGGCACAAACAAAGGCACATCGAGTAATTTTGCTACAGCTGCTGCAAGGGAGCGATGGGGATCACCCTCGGCGCCTAATCTCTTTATCCAGGGTAAAGGAAGAGGGACCACGCCATCGGGCAAAGGTCGTTCTCGTTTTAACCACTGATAGACCATGAGAGACGCCGCTGCTGCAACTGCTTTTCTCTCCCCTTTTTGTACCTCCCTCAGCAAACTCCGCGCGGGGCCTACGGCCTCGAGCGCTGCCATCTGCTCGCCGATGACCCGTCTACGGGAGCGGCACCGCTGACAACCCCCTTTTCCCAGCTCAAAAAAGCAGCGCGCACACCGCTTTCGCTCCTCGCTCAACGGCAAATTCTCTAAACAAACAGAACAGAAAAGCGGGCCTAGGACGAAAAGGCTACGGCCACAACAAAGACAGAGCGAAGGATAGATCCACTGAACGCATTCGGAAAGGATCTTTTTAAAACTGAATGCCATAGCGCAGCTTGTCGAGCGTGCCACGGACTGTCAGCGTGAAAGGCTCTGCCAATTTCAGCAGTGCCTCTTGCTCTACTTTGAGGTTGATGTGGACATTGCCTGAGAGATCGATGTAGGAGAGTTCTGAAGTGGGAGCGAGGTAGAACTCTGAGCGGTTCCCTTCACTGAAGGCGTTTTTTAAGGAGAGAAGGTAGCACTTATCTCCGCGTAGCTCGAGATCGACTTCCCCTTCTGCTGGGGTGAAGATGCTCGGATCGAGTCCGATGTCTTTAAAAAGCCCAATCGGTAAATCGAAAATCGAGGATTCTTTCTTCCACTGGTTGGTGAAGGTCAAGTGTCCCGACGCCTCGAAACTCGAGAAATCGTCCAACTTGCCGTGCATGTCTTTAAGGAGGAGATTTCTAATCGAGAAAGGACGCATGGATGGAGTCGAGCCGTCGATTTTACGAAAGAGGCTCGGTCGCATCTCGCGCACCAAGATCTGCGGGATGAACACATCCCAATCTACCTCTTTTTTGAGGGCGATTCTTTTGACGCCGACGACACCGGAAGGATCTTCGATTCTCAAATTGGAAAGATAGAGACGATCGGTTGCTGCTTCGAGATGGGATTCGAAGTGCTCGAGACGGAGGCCCAACAGCTCAAAATCATCGCCAGAGAGCTGGCCGCTGACTTGAAATTGGCGGGGGTCGGCTTTCCACAGGGTCAGATCCCCTTGCCATTTGTATCCCGAGCCGACTTGGAAGCGCTCAAAAGCGTTGCGTACGGTGGAGGGAAGAAGAGGTGCGAGCGTAGTTGCATCGCATGTGATCTTTCCTGTTAGGATACTAGATCCTAAGAGAGTGCGTTTAGGGTGTTTTTCCAGCTGACAAGAGACTCCGTAGCAACTGCCGCGCATGCTGTCCCAACAAAATCCTTCCTCTGTCGTCGAAAAGAAGAGCATGAGTCCTTCCTTGCTTGGATCATCGAATAGGCGAATGACGCCCAAAGGCGTTTTAGAAAGATTCATCTGGACACTGAAATAGAGCGGAGATTCTTGTACTGTAGTTTTCGCTTTGAGCAGCATTTGCTGCTTTTCATAACGCAATTGGAGCGTCTCGCAAGCGAGGGTGTGGGTATCGATGCCGTAATCGCCCGAGGGAAGATGTCCCAAAAATCTAGGACCTTCTGTCGTGAAGGTCACGTCGCCTTGTAATTGGAGAGTATCTGCAAAGCTCATACGGGAAGCGAAAGTGGGAAGGATCTTCTGTTTAGTGAGATGGTATAAAAAGTCAGGGGTAAGGGAGAGCTGGAAATCCTTTAAGCAAAATTCTCCTGTCTCTTCTTTTTCCAATTTTTCTGCGGTTAAGCGGAGCATCGGTGCAGTATGATCGGGTTGTTGACAGACAAAATCGATTCCCTGATATTTCCATCCGTCTTCCATCGAAAAAGCGAGTTTGAGAGGTTTTTGGGAATGCAGCGTCAGATGTAACGACTCTTCCGCATCGAGGATTAAGGACACTTCAGCTTGTAGTTGTAGAGCTCGGGAATAATCGGCGTGGAGCAACCCACTTGCGAGTGCTTTGCCCTGAGGTAACGAGAGGTTTTTAAAAACCGGAATCTCCTTTAAGCTCGCAAAATCTGACTGCAGGGAGTCTATCTGGAACGTACAATTCTTCTGAAGGCTCGCCACCTCGGCACTTCCCCTGAGTTGAAAGTCCTTATAGTACCCTTTGAAGTAAGGAATCGCCCAATCTTCTCCCTGACGGGTCAGGGCGGCATTTAAAAACCACTCCCCTCCCTGGATCTTCTCGATAAACCATGTGTCTTGCGCTCTGCGCCCCATAAAGACAACCGCTCCCCAGGGATGTCCTTGCACTTTCAAGTCGGAACTCTCTAGTTGAAAGGTAAACCCGGGCTGCTTGTCCTGCGAAGCGAACTGAGCGAGCACTCTACCTTCTAAAGAGAGATCAGGTAAAACCCCTTGTCCACCATAGATGTCTTGCACAAAGCGCGCATAGAGAGGCCAACGACTCGCCTCAAAAACGGGACGTATGGAAAAAGAAAGGGGCTGCAAGCGATCATCTAAACTCAAACTGGAGATGTTCAGCGGAGCGCCTAAAAAATGGGTCGCCTCTTCATCAAACGTGACTTTCCACTCCTTTCCTTGGGAAGCCACTCCCTTCAAGCGCGCGACTTCCTCGTTTTTCTCATCGGTCACGACAGCTGTAAATGTGCACTGAGGTTCCCCTGGCTCTTGGGGCCAGGAAAGGGCTACGTCCTCTAAACCGATCGTGAGAAGAGAGCCGCTAGCAAGGCGCCACTCCCCGCCGGCATTTTCTACTTTTAAGCACTTCGATTCAGAATCAAACTCGAGCTCTGCATGAGCGTGCGTGATCTCAGTCGATTCATTGATCCCAAAAGAGACCTCTTGGAATCCTCCCTTAAAGTACCAGCGAGACTCTTTGATCCCCTGATCGAAGGAGGCAGTGAATACCAACCCCTCTTCTCCACTCAAAAAACTCCCTTCGACGGGAAAGTCCCATTGGGAAAACTCAGGCAAATTGCGCGCAGCAGAGAGAAGATCTTGGATACTCCCTCCGATATGTGCCGTCGAAAACTGCAAAGCGATCGGCTGATCTTTTGGGAATGTCGCCTCTAGATTCCCTCTCAATTTCAATCCTGCGCAGTCGGCGTAGAGAGAAGGGATTTGCAGAGAGCTGCCGTCGATGATGAGATCTGCTTCTACCCCAACAAAAGGGAGATGCAGATCGTGAGAATACACTTTCGCATCGAAAAGAGGAATCGTCCCTCGCCACTCTTGCGATTGGAGATCGTAGGTGAAATGAGCGGTATTCCCTTTGAGTTGCGGCAGCTGTATTTCGAGACTTTGCGATTGTAAAAGGAGATCTTCCCCACCGATAGAGAGCTGAACTTCTGAAGGGAGGAGAAGGGCCTGACAGGAAAATTCTCCTGAGCAGTGGACACCAGGGAACAAGCTAGAGAGAAAGGGGGCATAGCTGTTTGTAGTGATTTTAGAAGATTCGATTTTGCCCTCTTTCCATTTTAGAACTTGGAGGGGATTTAAAGTGAGCGCATGCAGGATATTTTCAAAATAGAACTCCCCAGTGAATTGATCTCCAACGAGATCGGCATTCAGATCGACTCTCAAAGATTGTTCATCGAAGTGGAGGTTTCCATCCACGGCGATCGGATAGGGTTTGGCTTCTTTTAAAGGAAGGAGTTCCTTGGCATCTCCAAAAAGGCGAAAATGGGCGATCGGCTCCTTTTCTTGCAGAGTCAAGTGTGGAGTCAACTGAGCTTCTGCGCTCAAATCGCCCCACTTTCCTTCGATGAATGAGGGAAGCAGTTTCCCATTTTGCATCGCGATCTCTCCTTTTGCCTCTTTGAAGTGGGAATCCGCTTGGATGTAATCCACTCCACTCCACGTTAGCTTCAGATCCTCCCATTTCCACTGGTCGGATAGATCGCGCGCTAAGGTGCACTCCCCTTCTGCCTTTTGAATCGAGGTCGAGATTTGGTTTTCAGTGAAAGCGATCTGGAGATCTTCGATCAGGCAGTGATCGACAGACGCTTTAAGACAGACGCCCTCTTGAAAAAGCCACGTCGCAGAACCGTTCACCGACCCTCGCTGGCATTTCCCTGGCAAATCGACGAAAAAACGAAAGAAATCGAGGTGTTCATAATCGGCATGCTCGATTTTTAGCTGTAAGACATCTTGATCCCTTTCATGACGGCAAAGAGAGAGCACACCTTGCATCTGTTTGCCAGAGGGCGACTCACAGAGGCAATCGATGACAGACCAAAAGGTATCGTTCTCCTGAAGACTCCCTTTTCCTGAAAAGGTAACGCGCATCTGTTCTTCTTCTTTTGTGACTAGACCATGCATCGCAAGTTGCGGCTCTTCTAGAGGCTCTAATTGCAGCTCTCCATTAAGGTGTGTCATCCCAAAAGGACAAGGAACTAGAGAATCACTTAAGTGAAAATCGGCTTCCTTAACGAGAAAAGAAGCGGAGAGTTTATCCCAAAAAAAGAGTCCTTCTTCAGAAGAGGGGTAAGAAAATGTACCTGTACATTCTTCACAAGAAAGGCCGATGCCGATCGAAGAGCTCTCTAGAGCGATCGCATGGGCAGATCCCGTGAACTCCAAGCGAATGAGCGCTCCTGCAGAATCCACGACGCACTGCCCGCGGACATCGACAGCACCCCGCGCGACTTCCCACTCTCTTCTCACCTTCGGAGCAATGAGTGCCGTCAGAGGGAGCAACTGACTCAAATCCTCCTCGCGCAAGTCGAAAAAGACGCTGAATAGATCCTTCTCTTTTTGGACATGGCAGAGAAAAAGAGGTGCGCTTGCTGCATCCTCAGAATAGGAGAGGGTGAGCGTCCCCACTTCCTCTTTATTTTCACCCGGCAAAAGCGAATAGTAAAGGCGCTTGGCAGAGGGCAATACCATCTCTCCCCCTTGTACTTCCAACTGAGGAGAAAAGAATCGATTGCGATAGAGAAATACTAGAGAAGCGTCCGTTTGAGACTCAAAAGAAGAAAAGACCACTTCAGGGTGGATCACATTTACCTTAGGCTGGAAGCAAAATTCTCGGATCACGGGCTCGATTTCGATCCGATCGATCCGCACCTGAACAGCGCCCTCCTGCATCTGCCAGCCGACACAGGCGATCCGATCCTCTTCCCACTCGATCTTCTCATAATGCGCTGAAGGGAGATACGTGCGAATGGCCAGTTTACAACCAAACAGAATCAAAGGCCGATGCGCTAAAAAAAGCACCGCGCAGAAAAGAGGAAAAAAAATCCATCCCTTCTTAAATCTTCTCGAGTGAAGCCCCATAAGTCAAACCATTTTTTTCCAAAGGTTACCAGTTTGACGAAAATTGGGAAAGCCGGAACATTGTGGAGCAGTGTGAGAAAGATCTATACCCAACTTTTATACCCCGCCCGGTCAGGAATTGCGAATTTGAGCACGTCAAAGCCCCGGGATTCTTGACCGGGCGGGGTATATACCCAAGTGGACTCAAAAGTTGGTCGTAGGGCCGCGCGAAAGTTCCCGTGATTGAGTTGCCAGAGAGGGGGGTTGTATTTCTTCAATACTACCCCCCCTCTCTGGCAATCTCAATCCCGGGGCTTTGGCGCGGCCCTACGACCAACTTTTGAGTCCACTTGGGTATAGGATAGATTCTTAATGAACGACGAAAAACTTTGGTTTTGTTTTTCTGGAACTGATGATTTTATCTATGGATTGTTGGAGATGGTCGGAAATGGCACGTTCCATTTCTTTGGGAGTTATAGGATCGACAAAAACAAGAGTGTACCCTGAAATCATAATACCTCCTCTATAAGGATCTCCATCTACAGACTTCGCTTTCGTAGCAAGGGCGCTTACGTATGAGGTAATGGTAACCAAGCAAGATTTTTCCTCATTATTTCTCTGAAAAGTAATGTAAGTAGATATGCTTGGAGATAGGGCAGCTCCTTCAATAGAGTTTTCCCCTGTAATCACAACATCGGCTTTTTCTTTGACTAGAGATTTCACCATCGCATCGACATTCATTTTTTCTTCGCCAGAAAAAAAGAAAGAAACCGTTTCGACAGAACCGTAATCAAACCCTTGTGAAGCACAAGGGAAAGATGCATTGAAGACTTCTTTTGCATCCAAGGTGCACGCAGTGATGATGCCCCAACAAATCAATCCCAATAAGGGTCTGGAGGAATGCCAAATAATTCTATTCTTTTCCATTAAACCCTCCCACCAGTTTTAAATACGCGTCGCGTGTGAGCAGAGAGTCCCACTCTTCAGGAAGAGAGACCTGGATCTTGAATAACCACCCTTCCTCTTCTGGGGAAGCATTGATTAAATGGATGTGTTCGGCGAGTTTTTGATTGATGGCGATAATCTCCCCTGAAACGGGAGTGTAGACATCAGCTGCAGCTTTTGTCGATTCTAGAACGACGATCTCTTCTCCTGCGCGCACTTTTTGTCCGACGCGTGGGAGCTGAATATAGACGACCTCTCCGAGCTCTTTCTGCGCATGGTCGGTAATCCCCACCGTGCCGACGCCCTGTTCCATAGCAATCCATTCATGCGATTCTGTAAATTTCATGGTCTTACCGACAAAGTTTTAGGGTCGCCCATAACTTGGGATTTTGTTCTAACTTAAAGTTTTCCGCAGCGAGTGCAAAGTGCTGGGGTGGTCCTCCACAGCGATGGATTCTATAGGTAAAGCCTAATCGATCAAATCCGTTGGGATCAAATCCATGCAAGCAGTGCGTGGGGATCTCGATCTTCATCTCGTAGGCTTTTTTCTCAAACGAGGTAGTGACACTCAAGTCGGAGGGGTCGCATAAGGGGTGGGTATCCTCTGTACGGAAGTGGGTCAGCTCTTGAGCTTGGATCCCCAGGACAGGCTGTGGGAGAAAGAGGAAATGGTGGCAGAAGCGGGTCGCAAAGCCGGTCGTCTTTAAATCGCGCGTATCGAAGAAGAGTTCCACGGCATCTGTTCCTGCAAAATTCGGGAAAGAGCAGCGCTCGAAAGGCGTATCAAAAGAGATATCGAGCGCGATTCCTCCTTCATTCCACGCCATGCGCAGCGTACAAAAAGACTCCTCATCTAAAAGATCTGTCACATCGGGGAGCTGGTATTTCTTAGACAGCGCCCTCCCTGTCCCCTCAAAGTGCAGATCTGCTTCTAGGGTGAAAAAGTCGAGGGGCAATAGAGCGGGCATCGCCTCGAGAGCTTCCTCTTCCATTTAGCGATCCTCTATAAAGGAGTAGGAGAGTTCCATCGCTTTCTGCTCTTTGATCTCTTTTAAGATCTGTTGGAAGAGATCGCGTTTGGCGTCGATGCTGAGGATCTCGTGCCCTTTATCCAGACTGTCTAGAGAAATCTCTCCGGCAGCTTGGTGGGCTGTAACAGAATAAAAACCGATCTTTCCTCGATCAGCTACTTGTACGCTCGACCACTGACCTAAGGGAAGGGCAAACATCTCCTCTTTCGAGAAGCTAAGCGGTGTGCAACGCTCTACATGCATCTGCTCTTTTTCCAGCTGCCACTGCTGTGCGAGGGGCAGGGAAGTTTTTTCTGACACAACTCCCTGGCTCACATGAGAGAGCATGCGCGCATTGCTGTAAAAATTCAGAGGTAGGTCCTCTGCATTGACGGGAAGAGATTTAAAATAGGATTGGTAGCCATCTTCAATGCTCTTGAGAAGATCGGAAAAGGCGATTTTACCGATCTCTTTTTTCACATCGGTATAGGGCTTGAACTGGCCATTTGCGTCTTGAAAGAGGCGGGGAGCTTTTTTACGCGCTTCCGGATAAGCAGCTTCTAATCGCGTATCGAGGAAGAGATCGAGAGCCCCTGCTTTGATCGCCTGATCGAAGAGCAAAACCGTCTTCTCTAAACCGCGTTCGATTACTTCAATCCGGTAGTAGGTCTTTTGATCAGGTGTATACAACCGCAGCCGCTGACTCGTAGCATCAGGAGTTTCTCCTTTTAAAGGGGCCTTTTCTAAAAGGGAGATTAACTCCAGGTTTCCCTTAGAAGATCCAAACGGAAGGCCGCTTCCTTTCACACCGACTCCCAAATGCTGAGACTCCAAAGAAGCTCTTTCCAAGGCGATGAGGATTTTTTCCGGATGGGCATCGATCATCTTTTCCCGGGCAAATAGGTCGACCTTCTGCCGGACTTTGGAATCCAATTGGTCGAGAACTTGCAGGCGTTCTCCTTTTTCTTGAGCTTTTGCGTTGCCAAGCTCTGTAAATTGTCGTTTGAGTATTTCCCAGTTATGATTGGCGACTTGCCAATCTCTCGTCTCTTTTAAGCTGATCTCTTGGCACAACTCCGCCCGAGTGACAGAGCTCCATTCCAACAGAAACTTCCGCTCGACGAGTTCAGGACACCGTTTTTCGATCTGTTCGAGGCTTGCGATCTCTGTGGGAAGGGTCAAATTCTTGCGGAGGCTCTGAGGATCTTTCGCGATCGCTTCGAGATAGATTTGGAATTTGAGCATCGTGAGGAAATCGGGGAATTGTAGACCCTTGGGTACCTGATAGAGATCGATATCGACGCTCTCTTTTGTGAATTGCTCAAATTGACCGAAGGCGAGGGAATCGATGAGAGTGCCCCCACTCGTATCCTCTAACAACCTGCGGTAGAGCATTACTTTATGCCATGCGCTTAGCAACATCTGTTCATCCATCCCTAAATGATGGGCTGCATGGTGGTAATAATTTTCCATCTCTTCAGCAGTCAACATCTTTTCCTGAGAGAGCTGCCGGTACCCTTGAGCGATATTTTTAAAGAGATCGCCTCTCACCTCTTCTCTTGGGATGAAGATCCCACGCGCTTCGGCGAGTTGCGCTCCATTCAAAATGAACTGGGCAGCGAGAGTGACGAAATGGGGACCAAACCACTCTTCGACATTTTTAAAACCAAAAAGGGACAAATCGGCCTGAATGAGTAGAGGATCTTGTTGCAAGCCCAATTGGTTCTGCTGCATGTACAGCACGCGTCGCAAAGTCTCAGAGGGAAGAGAGAGCTGTTCGAGAAAAACTTGAGAAAGCAAGACGAATGATTCTGGGTTCAGCTGGTCACTTCTCACTTTTAACGAGTAGTACTTGTCGAGAAGAGAAGGGGCAAACCGTCGCCAAACCGCCTCTGCGCTCACTTGGCTGACAGAGGTATTCTGCGGATGGACATAAGGGCGGTAATTTTTGATCTTTTTTGCTCTCTTCTCTAGCTCAGGACGCAGGGTCTCGAAGAAGTCTTTGGAGAGGAGAACTCCAAATCCACTCGACAAGAAGTCTTTTTCAATGACCCCATCGTTCAAGACATTGATCATTCTTCCCCTTTCAGGGCCGTTTTGATCGAAGGGAGAGGTGCTGATTAAGCGACAGAGGGCATTGAGCTCTTGCTGCCGGATCGGTTTTCCTGCGAGCCCTTTCCCCAACTCTTTATCTTCGATGACCGTCTGAGGACCCAGGGTATTATACGTGCCAAAGAACAAAAATGAGATGACGATCGCGACTGTCACCACTACAAAAAAGATCTTCTGGTACTTGCGAAAAAATTGAAGCATCGGCTCTCGACTCCTTTATATACCCCACTAGACTAACTAATTTCCAACTTCTCGACAAAAAGAAAATTCAGATCCATCCGACAAAT
Source organism: uncultured Verrucomicrobiae bacterium (assembly GCA_963818965.1). Taxonomy (GTDB): domain Bacteria; phylum Chlamydiota; class Chlamydiia; order Chlamydiales; family Rhabdochlamydiaceae; genus JAZJZV01. The sequence continues at coordinate 423,592 of CAWFUG010000011.1, forward strand.
ACGCTTGTCGCGGGGACGACAAGGAAATGGTAGGAATGATAGAATGATATGAATGATGGAGAAGGAAATATTTTTTATATGCAGATTCGGTTTTGAGAAAATAAAAAAATTCCCATCATTCTTATCATTATATCCTTCTACCATTCCCTTACCGCTCGCTCCAAAAAACTCAATATGCTTTGGCGTAAATCACGCGCTGGCGACTCTTTTTCCCACTGACAGGACATACCCCTTCTTCTTGGGATCCATCGAGAGGGATGCAGCGGATCGTGACGCCGAGATCCTTTTGGATCTGTTCCTCGACGGCGGGGTCTTCACTCCAGTGGGAAAGGGCAAAACCTCCATGGATCTCTGGTCGCTCCGCATTTTTCGCAGTAAAAAAGTCATAAAAATCGCTCTTCGTATCGATTTTGTGGATGTGAGCGTTGCGAAACTCAAGCGCTTTTTGGTAAAGGGAGGTTTGGATCTCATCGAGTTGGCTGAGGACTGTTTCGAGCAATTCCTCTCGGCTTTGATGAGTGGATTCCTTATGACCCCGATCGCGACGCATGACAGGGAGGCGATTCGCTGCGATATCACGCGGTCCGATTTCAACACGCAAAGGCACTCCCTTCTTCACCCAAGACCACATCTTCTCTCCCCCTCTTAAATCACGCTCATCGACGATGACAGTGAGCGGATGTCTTGCATAGAGCAAATGGCGCAATTGCCCTGCCAAAGAGTGGCAATAAGAGAGAACCTCTGCTTTCGTTTCTTCTTTATGGATGACGGGAATGATGACGAGGTGTGCAGATGCGACGCGCGGAGGTAGGATGAGTCCATCGTCATCGCTATGGGACATGATGAGCGCTCCAATGGTACGCGTACTCATTCCCCAAGAAGTGGTCCACGCATAGCGAATTTCTCCATCGACATCTCTAAATTTAATCTCTGAGGCCTTGGCGAAATTCTGTCCCAAAAAGTGGGAAGTTCCCCCTTGAATGGCCTTTCTATCTTGAGTCATCAATTCAACCGTATAGGTATCGACAGCACCTGGAAATTTTTCGCCAGGTGTTTTGGCTCCCTTAATGACGGGGATCGCGAGACTGTTTTGTAAAAAGTTTTCGTAGACGCCGAGCATACGGATCGTCTCTTCTTCCGCCTCTTGCTGTGTCGCATGGGCGGTGTGCCCCTCTTGCCATAAAAACTCTGTGGTGCGCAAAAACATCCGCGTACGCATCTCCCAACGCACGACATTCGCCCACTGATTGATCAAAAGAGGAAGGTCTCGATAAGACTCGATCCATTTCGCATAGGAAGCTCCGATAATAGTCTCTGAGGTGGGGCGGACAACGAGGGGTTCTTCTAGCTCTCCTGCGGGGATGAGTTTCCCGTCCCTCCCTTTTTCGAGGCGATGGTGGGTGACGACTGCGCACTCCTTGGCAAACCCTTCGACGTGGGCGGCTTCTTTTTCTAGAAAACTCAAGGGAATAAATAAGGGGAAATAGGCATTGACGTGACCTGTCGCCTTGAACATCCCATCGAGGGTCCTCTGCATATTCTCCCAGATCGCATAACCCCACGGCTTGATTACCATACAGCCCCGGACGGGAGAATGTTCTGCCAAATCGGCTGCTTTTATAACCGATTGGAACCACTCTGAATAATTTTCTTGTCGCGTCGGCTCGATGGCTGTCTTCATTTTCACCTCAATTAATCTCGTTTAATATAGAAGAAGCGCGACTTAAATGGGTAGCCAAAAGGGGCCTCAATTCCGCTTTGGCTCGCACCAGATCTGCCTCTTTGGGGCACCGTCCCAAAAGGGCGGCTGTGTGCAATTGCATCGCCTCCCCCACCTGAACTCCCGTAGGGAGGATTTCAGTGAGGAGTTCTTTTTCCGGCATACAAAGAGCGATCGTCCCCTGGTGTAAAAATCCCTTTCTCGTCTTGCGCTGAGCGGCGCCCGCGACCTTCCTCCCCTCCCATAACACATCGTATTTTGTCGGCTTGGCCATACAAAAGTGGCGGCAGCTCTCATCTAAGGAAGCCAGGTCTTCGAGCGTCAATGAAAGGGGCGGGGTTCCTTTGGCAAATTCCTTAACCGCCGCTAAGACAGCGCTATTGACAAAGGCGTAATTGTCCAACGTGTTTTCAGAAAATTCAGGGCAAACAGCCGGCACAAGGACAGAAAAGGCCATGTCCCAAAAATGAAAGACAACCCCCCCACCTGTGGGTCTTCGCGCAAGAGAAATCCCATGACGCTTCACTCCATCCAACTGCAAACACTGCGCCGGATCGATGAAATACCCATAAGTCGCACTCCTCCCCTCCCATTCATAAAAATGGATAATCGGACGAGCATAGCGATCCAAATTTTCCAGGAGTTCTGCGTCAAACCGCATATTCTCCTCAGCGCTTTTTTCCCCTGTATCTATGATTTCCCATTCCATAGCTTCCTATTTATAGGTTACACCCAATTTTGTATTGGTATAAATATTAAAACCCAAAAGTTTACAATAAATCGAATAAAAATGGCAAAAATTTGCAAAAAAAAGAAAATCTGCTTACAATTCGGAGAGGGTAATCCCTTAGTAGGAGGCTTATGTTCGACAAGTTCACCAATCGCGCTAAACAGGTCATCAAACTGGCAAAAAAAGAGGCTCAACGCCTCAACCACAACTACTTAGGGACAGAACACGTCCTTCTAGGACTTCTCAAGCTCGGCCAGGGAATCGCCGTTAACGTCTTGAGAAACTTCAACTTAGACTATGAAGTCATCCGGGCAGAGATCGAGAGACTCATCGGATTTGGCCCAGAAATTCAGGTCTACGGAGACCCTGCCCTCACGGGAAAAGTTAAAAAAGTATTTGAATTTGCCAACGAAGAGGCGGCGAACCTCAACCATAACTACGTCGGGACAGAGCACCTCCTTCTCGCTCTCCTACGCCAAGCGGACGGGGTCGCGGCACAAGTCCTCGAAAATCTCAATATCAACCTCAAAGACATCCGCAAAGAGATCTTAAGGGAGCTCGAGACATTTAACTTACAACTGCCTCCCATGGGCATCTCGGGACCCGGCACCTCCTCTCTCTTCTACACCCAAATCTCCCGACAAGGACCGCTTCACTTCCCGATAAGACACCTGCCCTAAAAGCGTATGGACATGACCTGACAGAATTGTGCCGCGAAGGAAAATTGGATCCCGTCATCGGACGGAAAGAAGAGGTCGAACGGCTCATCTTAATTCTCTGCCGCAGAAGAAAGAACAACCCCGTTCTCATCGGAGAAGCAGGTGTCGGAAAAACAGCGATCGTAGAAGGTCTAGCTCAAGCCATCGTCAAAGGAGAAGTCCCCGATCATCTCGCGAAAAAAAGGCTGATCGCACTCGATCTCACCTTAATGATCGCAGGGACCAAATACCGGGGTCAATTCGAGGAGCGGATCAAAGCCGTCATGGATGAGGTGAAGAAGAACGGAAATATCCTCCTCTTCATCGATGAGCTCCACACCATCGTCGGAGCCGGCGCCGCAGAAGGCGCAATCGACGCCTCAAACATCCTCAAACCCGCCCTCTCCCGTGGAGAGATCCAGTGTATCGGTGCCACTACCATAGACGAATACCGCAAACACATCGAGAAGGACGCTGCACTCGAGCGACGCTTTCAGAAGATCACTCGTCGCGCCCCCCTCCCCAGAAGAAACTCTCTCGATCCTTCAAGGACTAAAAACCAAATACGAAGAACACCACAAGTGTATCTACACAGAATCGGCCCTTAAAGCGGCAGTCTACCTTTCTGACCGTTACATCACCGGGAGATTTTTGCCCGATAAAGCAATCGATCTACTCGACGAAGCCGGAGCAAAGGCACGCATCGCCATGATGCACCAGCCCCAGGATATCACCAGCGCAGAGACAGAGATCGAAAAATTGCGCTCTTCTAAAGAAGAGGCAATCACAAAACAAGATTACGAAACGGCGGCAAAATACCGAGATGAAGAGAAGTCACTGAGAGACCACCTCCAGCAGATTCTCTCGGAGTGGGAAAAAAACAAAGACGAGCACCAAGTCATCGTCGATGAGGAAGAGGTCGCTCACATCATCGCCAAGCAAACAGGCATCCCCCTGACCCGCTTGACAGAAGGAGAGACGAGCAAAGTCCTTAAAATGGAAGAAGCGCTTAAACACACGATCATCGGCCAAGACGATGCGGTTAGCATCGTTTGCCGAGCGATCCGCCGCAGCCGCGCAGATATCAAAGACCCCAATCGCCCCATCGGCGCGTTCCTTTTCTTAGGCCCAACTGGCGTCGGAAAAACACTTCTTGCCAAACAGCTCGCGATCCAATATGTTCGGCGGCGAAGATGCTCTGATCCAAGTCGACATGTCGGAATACATGGAGAAATTTGCGATCAGTCGGATGACGGGATCGCCTCCTGGCTATGTCGGTCACGAAGAAGGGGGACAGCTCACGGAACGCGTGCGGCAACGCCCCTACTGCGTCGTACTCTTCGATGAAGTGGAAAAAGCACATCCTGATGTCATGAACCTCTTGTTGCAGATTTTGGAAGAGGGTCGATTGACCGATTCCTTCGGACGCAAGATCGATTTCCGCAATACGATCATCATCATGACCTCGAATGTAGGCGCTGATTTGATCCGCAGATCCTCTGAGATGGGGTTTGGCGCACAAGAAGGACTCCCCGACTTCAAGACGATGGAAGAAAAGATCCTCGGTTCCGTCAAAAAGACCTTCAAACCAGAGTTCATCAACCGACTCGATGGAGTCATCATCTTTAGACCCCTCGATCGGATCCGCCTCTTCCAAGTGATCAATCTCGAGATCAAAAAAATCACCGCACGCTTGAAGCGCAAGAAGATCCATATCTCGCTCGATGAAAAGGCCAAAGAATTCCTCGTCACAAAAGGATTCCAACCCGAAATGGGAGCGCGTCCTTTGCGCCGCGTCATCGAGCAATACCTCGAAGATCCGCTCGCCGAACAACTCCTGCTCCATCCCGGAAAAGGAGGCAGCTGGCATGTCTCAGCAAATGAAGAAAAACTCACGTTCGCAGAAAGCGAACCGAGCGAAGAGCATGAGCACGCTGCTGAATTAACGGGCCCTCCAGCTTAACAACTTCTTTCCACCACTTTTTTTCTTAAGGCTCCTCTTATAGGAGCCTTGCGCTATTTTTTGGAATTTCACTTGCTTAAAATTTCTTAAAAAAAGTACAACTGGGAAAAACGAATTTCTCGAGGTGGTCGAATGAGCTCCTTCCCAAACAAGAAAACTGCATTTGCACTTTCCCTCTCTCTTTGTGTCACTCTATTTTCTCATGCTGATGAGATGGATTCACGCCTTTCTTCTCTCGAAGGGAGAATGGGCGCTGTCAAAGTGAAGACAGCTAAGGGAACAGTCGGTGCTAAAATGGCCACAGCACGTCCGCTGACGGATGGTTACGGATTCTTCGGTACAGCGGAAGTCTTATTCTGGCACCTCCAAGAATCGGGCACAGATTTTGTCCTGAAAGACAACTCAACTGTTTTCAACACTCCCTTCGTGAATAACGTCCCTCTCCCCCTTCCCGGTTTTGTCAAAGGGGAATCGAAAAAGGTCCACTTCGATTGGGATTTCGGCTACCGTCTCGGTGCCGGCTATCTGTTTGAGCACGATGAGTGGGATGTCAATCTCTCATTCACTTCCTTTCTAACAAGTGGCTATAGAAAGACACGCACTAATGGTCCTTTAGATTTTACGGTTCCTCTCGGTGCTGCCATGGGGAAAGGAATTTTGTATCCTCAATTCGGTTCGACACTAGTACCTGGCACGACTATTCCTTTTGCCTTTAGCCAAAAAGCGCGCGCGCGTTGGAATGTCGATTATTACGTTCTAGATCTCGAACTGGGGCGCAACTTTTTCGTCAGCAAATTTTTAGCCATGCGCCCTCTTTTTGGATTAGAGACGGCATGGATCGACCAAGACGCAACACTCATCTATCGGCTCTTTTCCATTGTAAATTTCCCTCAAAGGCATTTCATCGTTAAGGAGAAGAATGATTTTTGGGGAATCGGACCCCAGATCGGTGTAGATACGATGTGGTATTTGGGACGCCATTTTTCCCTTTTAGGAAATATTAAAGGCGCTCTTCTTTGGGGCGATTTCGATGTGAGTGAAAAAGAAAAGTTCACTGGTCCTAGTGGATTTAAATTCACAAATGCAAAAGGGAACTTCAATGCCATCGTCGCCAACATCAAGACCACTTTCGGTGCACAATGGGAGATGAATTTTAATGAAAATTGCAATCACATTGCGATTAAGCTAGGCTATGAGTTTCAGTATTGGTGGAATCAGAACCAAATATTAGTCATGAACACAGAGCTACCATTTTATCAGAGAGCAGGTGTAGGGCTATCCATCAATGGCGTAACTTTAGAGATGCGCGTAGATTTTTAAAGCCATTTTTTGGAATAGGGTAACTACTGATTGTGAAAAAAGTTTCTATGGATGTATCGAGGTTAAAGATGAAAAAAGAATTATTTCCGTTGCTACTTTTGTGGACAGCGGGAGCGCATGCCACTTCCCCTTCTTCGACAGTCGCAACCTCTGACACCGATTCTAGGGTTTCGATCTTAGAAGCGCAGATGAATGAAGTCAGCACCCGAACAGTACACGGAAATTTCGGAGCAAAAACAGCCTCCGCATCTCCCCGCATTCTCGGAGATGATTGGTTCTTGACAGCAGATATGCTCTGGTGGCATGTCGACACAAGTGGAAGTAAATACTGCCTGCTCGATGAAACACCACCAGGTGCACCAGACAGCAAAGGCACCTACCGAACCCTTAAGTTTAAATGGAATTATGGATTTCGAGCAGGCGTTGGAACGACATTTAATCACGATCGCTGGGACCTCTATCTCAATTACACCTGGTTTCGCGCTGATAACTCGTCAGCGACTTCTTTACACGGTGGGTTCGGCATTATCCCAGATAGTCAAGTCCTAATCAATCAACGCCTTGGAAATGCCGCAGAGCAATCGAAGATCCATTGGAGTATTCATTTCCAGACTCTCGATCTCAATTTGGGCAGAAATTATTTTATCAGTCCCAAGGTGGCTTTTCATCCTTTCTTCGGGATCAAAACAGCTTGGATCGACCAAAAGGTACGAAGTTCTAACAAGCTCTTTTTCCCAGTGATCACGCACTCTCACACAAAAACGAAAAACGATTTTTGGGGCATTGGCCCAGATCTCGGTATCGAAGGAAAGTGGTTCCTCAATTATGGATTTAATCTATTTGGCTCCATCGCAAGTGCGCTCCTTTGGGGAGATTTTGATGTGCGTCAGAAACAGCACACCTCTAATCCTTCCACACCTATTAATGATATCGACTTCGACAAGCACGCTGTCAGTCCGATGACACAGATGCAAATCGGTATCGGTTATGAGACGAATTTTTGTGATAATCAATACCACATTGCGGTCAATGCGCGCTATGAGCAACAATACTGGTGGGCTCAAAACCAGATACCTGATTACGTGCTCCTCAATACCTATGAATTCATGAGGGTTTTTGGAGATTTAAGTTTTCAAGGCCTCACCATCGACGTGAGATTTGATTTTTAATCGGCAAAGAGGTGAATGATGAACCTGCGTTTTATGAAATGGATCCCCTTTACCCTTAGTATCACGTGTGCCATGGTACAAGGACATTGTGAAAGTGATCTGAACTCCCGCGTCAGCCGGTTAGAAACCGACATGAAAAAAGTCCGCGGCCAGACCGCTTATGATAACTTCGGAGCCAAGACTGCGCTCGCTTGTCCTCAAATCGACGGTTTTGGATTTTTCATCACGGGTGAATTTCTATGGTGGAAACTCTACGAATTCGATAGTGACTTTGTATTTAGCCAAAAACCCAGCTCTACTCTCTTTAAGGGCAATGTCCACGGGATGAATTTTCATTGGGATCCGGGATTCCGGATAGGTCTCGGCTATGTCTTTGATTATGATGGATGGGATCTATTCGCTAACTTCACCGATTACGAAACCCGCGCTGACAAGAGAAAGAAAGCGCATGAAGGGGGAGCTCTTTTTCCCTTATGGGGAGAATTCATCACATCCCCACCACTGGAGGAAATGCACGCAAAGTGGCACGTGCACTTTTATGAACTCGATCTCCTGTTGGGTCGCAATTATTTCGTCAGCAAATATTTAAGCCTTCATCCTTTCTGTGGTTTGACTTTTGCATGGATCCGTCAAAACCGCAAGGCTAGGATGCAGAGCGATGTGGCAAAATATGCCATCCATGAAAAAAATAATTTCCGAGGAGTGGGAACGCGGATTGGTGTCGATACCCAATTTTTCTTGGGAAGGCACTTCAGTCTTTATGCAGGCGCTTCTGGCGCTCTTCTTTGGGGAAATTTCAGCGTGAGAGAAAAAGAGACCGTAACCCCTGCTACAACTACCGGCTTTCACGATAACACCGTCCATGTACACCGGATGATACCCAACGTAGATGTCGATCTAGGGATCGCCTATGAGACAAACTTCAATGCCCACAGAAATCACCTCTGTATCAAAGTCGGCTATGAAAATCAATACTGGTGGAACCAGAACCAAATTGTCCCTTTCATCACTCCGCCTAACGCCGCATCACACGCCCTCTTACAAGATTTAGCGATGCACGGCCTTACACTCGATGTCCGCGTCGACTTCTAAAGTACTCTTCCGCCTGGGTCTCCCCAGGCGGATATATCCCCCTAAAATCTCATCATGATTCCCATGATTCCTATGATGATCAGGTAGATCGCTACCACGAAATTTAAAATTTGCGGGAAAATTAAAATTAAAATTCCAGCAATTAAAGAAACAACTGGACCTGCAATCGGATGTATTACCATAAATCCCTACTCCTAACATTTGTTACGACAATAACAACTCATAAACCAATTCTAAATTAAAAATCAAACTTCAAAAAAAAGACCCTATCCGCTATACTGTCCTCTTTTCAGGTATAAGATCTATGGTTCCTTCTCCAACCGTTGTCGTCGGCATGTCAGGTGGCGTCGATTCCTCCGTCTCTGCACTGCTGCTTAAACAGAGCGGCTATTCGGTGATCGGCATGTTCATGAAGAATTGGGAAGAGCTCGATGCTGATG
>CAWFUG010000012.1:0-115382 GCA_963818965.1 uncultured Verrucomicrobiae bacterium
CCGGATCATTGAAGACACTGGAGACCTTGCTTTCGATGAGAGTCTTGACCCCTCTAGAAAAAACAAAAATAGAGTCTCTGATGAAGGAGTATTTAGAACGCTCTCTATTTCGGATAGCTCTTCGCTCTGTTTCTAGAGGAGAACTCGTTGAGGTAGACAAAATCGGCGCGATTTTTCACAAAGAGCTGAAAAATACCCAGATATTTTGCGTCCTAAAGACCCTTCTCTTTTTTTGTAAGAGTCGACCGATGCTGCAAATCATACAAAAGGCTTACCGGTTTCTGATAAACACAAAACGAAAGAGGTGGAAGGTATACCCAAGTGGACTCAAAAGTTAGCTGTAGGGCAACTTTTGAGTTCACTTGGGCATAAAAACTTGAAAACAAACAGGCGATGAGCAAAACTTCGCATTCCCTATACCTAAATCTTGAGCCCCTCGTTGGAAGACACATTATGAAACAAAAACTCTCCGCTCCTTATGGAAAGATGAAGCAGTTAATCCATGTAAAGCTTTTGAAGTTGACTCAATCATTAAAATCAAATTTTCCAATTTTGCTCCCCGAAAGACTTGGAGAATTTGACATGTCAAAGTCCTGGGCTGCTCAGAGCAGAAGGATATGACTCAAACGATACAGCTCTCCAATCTTCGGATGACTGCATCCTACCAATTAGCCAAAAAGGAGCATTTGGGCAATTCCATGTGGAAGCTCTTTTTTGACTACAAACACAAAAATATTCACGATGTCTTTAAAACAAGGTGATTTTTATTACTGTGTCTCTATTTTGGAAATCCAAAAAAAACAACGATTCTTTTTTACGGATTCGATAACTTATGCGCAAGCATAGATCCCAAATCGCTCATCGCTCATGATCATCTCTAATCTCTATTTACTCATCCGATTTGGTGAGGCGATTTCTGCCATTAGACTAGATCGTCCCGAGTCGTATTTCTACACGCCTGAGCGAAAAACGGAACTTTTTCTGAGATTTTAGACAAAATAGAAAATAAGTTAGGTATACAGATTTCTTTCCCTAATCCACACGAGGGCGAGATCGGAGTCCGGACACACCCTGCAAATCGCATCCTATAGAGCCATATGTGCGCTTTATCAAGCCTATCTGATCAAGGATTCTGTGAAAGGGATCAAAAATCCCCTGTGTTCTTGAAATTGGTGCAGGTCTAGGCAGAACAGCTTATTTTTCTCTACTGTTTGGCATCAAGGACTACACCATAATCGATATTCCAATTACCAATCTCAGCCAAGCGTATTTCTTGGGAAAGGTTTTGGGCGATGATCAGTTGCCCTGCTTGGAGAAACACAAGAGCAAGATAGAATTAAGATACTAACTCCAGATCAATTTATTAACAACAACGACCAGCATTATGATCTTATCATTAATGCTGATGCGTTAACAGAGATGAATCCGGAAACAATGCAAGCGTACGTCGAAAAAATTTCCCAATCGACCCCTCTATTTATCTCTATTAATCACGAAGAGCATCCACACACGGTCGGCGATTTTGCCCTAAAGTGCCCCAACTTAAAGTCTTGCAAAAGAACCCCCCATTGGATGCGCACAGGATATGCTGAAGAAATTTACAGCTTTTTGACACCCAAGTAATCTCAAAATTTGGCCATTTATGCACTCAACAATAAACCATAGAACATCAGGAAAGTCACCTATGATTACGACGATCATTACGACATACCGACGTCCACAGTTGTTGAAGCGAGCCCTTCAGAGTGTCCTAAATCAAACCTATCCGAATTTTCAAGTGTGTATTTACGATAATGCCTCCTGCGATGAGACTGATGCCATCGTAGATAGTTTTGCCAAAAAAGATCCTCGGATCAGTATCACTGCCATACTGAAAATATTGGGATGATGGCAAACTATAACTATGCTTTTGATAGAATCGACACCCCTTATTTTCATTTCCTTTCAGATGACGATTACTTACTACCCCACTTTTTTGAGACAGCGCTTCGAGGTTTTGATCACTGTGCATCCGCTGTGTTCTCAGCGTGTGGAATTGTGCAACTCAATGAACAAGGCATTTTGTAGGAGACCCTCTTTCCCTATGGAAAGCCCAGGGAGTTTACCCAGCTCACGAGGTTACTGGAAATGATGAATGCACGCTTTAAGCTCCCAGTACCTACAGGAATTCTCATACGCACGGAAGCCTCTAGGAATATCCATCCTAATTTTAGTGAAGAGGTGCAACTCTACTGGGATCCAGATATCTCGTGCGTTTGGCAGCGCAATTCCCAATCGTTATTCAAAAGACGACTTGCGGCGTGTATGCATGTCATGCTCAAGCGTTTGCCCATTCCACATACTTAAACTTCCTACAAGTTCCTCAACAAATTGAAAAATATTTTAGAGCACTCAGAGTCCTCCAACAGACGATTTACAAAAACGAAACCCTAACACGATCAAACAAGAAAAAAATCGGAAAGTTTATTAAGAAAGATGTCACTGGAGCCACTACTGGATTTATTTCTTATTTTCTCGATACAGGTAATCATAGAGGGGCTCATTTTGCTGCCAAACAATTTTGGCGCTATTTCGGCCTTTCTGGTACAATGGTGTTTTTGTATATGACAGCATGCTCTCCAAAGAAATTGAACACACCCTATCGAATATTTAAAAAAATACTTGACAAGTACTCGAAAATCCATCGCATGCCACAATACACAGTCAATACAGAAGCGGTAACTGATTGGCATAAATATGGAACAACTCTGTTGAATGACTCTTCTAAATAGAATGACGCCCAAGATTACTCTCTTCATTCCCACATACAGAAGGCCAGACACCCTCAAGAATGCGATCCAAAGCGCCATCGACCAAACGTGGAAAGATCTGCAAGTGATCATCTGCGATAATGCTTCGAACGACGAAACACAAGAAGTGATCCGACGATTTACAGAAAGAGACCCCCGTGTTCGCTCCATTTGCCACGAAGAAAACATCGGAATGCTCGGCAATTACCATTACATGCTTTCGATTGTCGACACAGAGTTTTCGCCTTTCTCTCCGATGATGACATCATCCTTCCCCATTTTTGCGAAACTGCGATGGAAGGATTTTCCCAATTTCCCGACATCGCCTTTTTTGCCGCATCGACTATCATCATCGATGAAAACAAAAAAGTGATCCGAGTTCCTCTACAGGAATGGCCCCGAGAAGGGAGATTTTTGCCAGAAGAGGGCTTAAGGGAAATGATTGCGAAATACGTCGTACCGACAACTGTTCTCTGTAGGAAGTCAGCGCCAATTGATTGGGAAAACCCGCCCCGCTGGGATTGCGATTTCTTCATCCAACTGGCAGGGCGTTACCCCTTTGCGATCTCTAAAAAGAGCTGCGGCGTCTATGTGAGCCATTCAAGCTCATTTAGCGCTTGTCAAGATTCTTCCATTCTTATCCGGTCGATTAGCCGACTCATGGCAAGAGTCGAATCCTTCCCCTGGATGAATCCAGGGATGAAAAAGGACGTAATACAGCTCCTACATACTGAGCAGTATCACACCTGTTGTGAGCTGATCTTGAGAGATCTCTCGAAAAGTCATTTTATAAAGGCCAAAAGCACCGCTAGCTTTCTCTTAAAAACCTATCCCCTACGCTGGAAAACCCTCCTTTTTTTTATCATAGCCACGACCTGCCATCTCCTTCCTCCACTCATCTTTTTCTTTCTTCTCTTAAAAAAAATAAGACACTCGCTTCGAAGAGGATCTTGTGCCCCACAAAACCTCGAGAGTTATCTACCTAAATCTTGAGCTATACTCCACTCAAGCTCCCTGCAGAAACCATTAAAGGATTGCTTACTTCATACCGAATTGTGTAAACTCGATTCTGTTTTTCTTTTTTAGGTTCCGATGACCTGTATACCCAAGTGGACCCAAAAGTTGGGTATACCGTGCGCGGCAAGATTTTTAAATTTTTGAGGTGGAAGGGGTATAGAAGATCGTGAGGAGAGGAATATTACGGCAATAGAACGAAAGAAATTGTGCTTATTACAACAACACCAACAACGAAAAACACTCTACGAACAAAATTCAGAAGCGAGATTACTAATGTTGCATAAAATTCGATCCACTGTGTTTGCCGCCCTACTGATGTGTTTATTTTCTGTTTCTTTAGTCGCAGGAAATGATGAAGACATTGCGAAGAAATATAACGTATCCATTGGTAATTATCTCCGGCCTGCCAACCAAAAAGTCAAAATTCACAATTGGTACCATCCCACGATTCGCGATTACTGGAGGATACAAAGGTATCTGTCACATGCCCGCCGACCTGAATTACAGTATTTAAATTATCCAGGAAGCAACTGGAGAGCTGATAGAATACGGAGTTTTCGTCTTATTTCTCACGAAACACAACCTTCATTTGAAATAATCCCCCTCAACGGAGATCCTTCTGATAAAACAAACTGCGTTGTGACCTACATTTCCATGAACGATCGCTACGTTAGCAGACAGCAAGGACTCATCCAAAGGCTACGAGATCTCGGATTTAATGGGCATGTGATTCAAAGAGTCGGTGGATGGCCCGCTACTGAAATGGGCACATTAGAATTTTTTGATGTTCCTTATGCCTTTAAAATTTGCGCAATGTTAGAAGCAAAAAGTTTGGGTTATCAAAACTGTTTATGGCTCGATGCTTATATGATGCCGGTAACGGACCTGAGCGGCTTATTTGATCATATGACAAAAGAGGGAATATTTTTGCTCCATGGTCCTACTAGCGACTGGAGAGACCACATCCAATCATTTGCCGCTGAGTCTTTCGGCACAACACTTCCAGATATTTTACAAGGGTGCGGTGTCAGCGCTATTGTTGTGGGCGTCAACTTTTCGCATAAAAGAGGTAACCAGTTATTCGACGCGTGGTACAACATGATGGCTACCCAAAGGCTCGGGTTCCTATCCTTCATTCCTGAACAAGCAGCCCTATGTGTCCTTGCCGATCGTTTAGGACTGGGTCCGTACGCAGGCAATTCACAGTGTATAGGCCTTGGATGTAAACCCGAGCAAATTACACCGGATGTAAGTGTATGCTGGGACCGTTTTTCTCAAATCTACGGCCCCTAAATCTCAACTTTTGAACTTATGAGGTTCCCATGATCCAGCAAATAGTACGTTTCCTCTCCCTTGGACTGTCTATTTTATATATCGGCTATATCCGTGCGGATATTTCTGAAAACTTAGATGAGTATCTTCAACAAAACGGGTATTTCCTTTCTGCTGTTCACTCGCAGATAAATGAAGGTTACTCCTCTGACGCACAAAGAGAAGCATTTTTCAAAGACCTCCAAAAATCCCCTCATATCAACACAATTGCAGAGGTAGGTTTTAATGCAGGACACTCCTGCGAGCTATTTCTTAATAGCTCAGATCAGATAGAGGTCACCTCATTTGATATCGGTAGGCACCCTTACACAAAAGTGGGAGTGGAGTTTATGCAGAAAAAATATCCTACTCGTTTCGAATTCATTCTTGGAGATTCAGGCGTCACCTTACAACAATATGCGACCGCATCTAATAAAAAATTCGATCTCATCTTTATCGATGGATGTCATGAATTTAACCACGCTGTCGGCGATATTTATAATTGTAGGCGGTTAGCTCATAAAAACACCGAAGCCTGGATTGATGATTATGCCTATGGAGAAGTCCAGAAAGCCGTCGAATATTGTGTGAACAACGGAATCATCACAATCATTGAAGCAAAAAGTGCCGATGATGCATCAGGCCTGTATTCATGGGTAAAAGTACGGTACAATCACTTGAGCGAAGCAGAGCGGTATTTTTCCGATGTTTATGATCATGGTATATGGGGCCGCAATGAAAAGGGGCAAGGGAGTTCTGGTCCTGGATCCGCGGTAAGTCAAGCCATCCCATTTATCCAGTATGTACAGAGCTTCTTAGAAACACACGAAGTCAATTCTATTGTTGATGTTGGCTGTGGAGATTGGGTACTAGCGCGTGAAATTAATTGGGGTCAAAGGAACTATTTGGGGATCGATGTCGTAGAAAGTGTGATAGAGGAAAATCAAAAAAACTATAGTTCTAATAACATCCATTTTTTAAAATGGGATGCAGGAATAGATCCGATTCCTTCTGGCGACTTACTCATTTGTAAAGACGTCTTTATCCACTTGCCCTACTCTGAAATTAACAACATATTAAAAGAATGCAAGAAATTCAAATACTGTATCTTCGTTAATGATGTAGTAAGAGCTGGTTTGAATACAGATTTACCTACCTATGGTTATCGTTGTGTTTATTTGACAGCCCCTCCTTTTAATCTTACCCCGATGCACATGTCCCACTACATTTCTCACGGCATGACAAAAGAAATTGTGCTCACCAAACAATAGTCATGAAGAAAAAATCACACCAATACCTATTATACCCCGGGGCTTTGACGCGGCTCAAATGCACCCTTCCTAAGCGCGCGGGGTATAAACATCAATCGATAAGGATTTAAATGAATCACAAAAATCGATTCATCGTGTTTTCTTCCGTGCTGGTTTTTTTATTTTCAGGTTTTTTAGTTGCTGGAAATGATGAAGATATTGCGAAAAAATATGGATTATCTATTGGTAAATACCTCTGCTCTGCCGAAGAAAAAGTATACATCAAGAATTGGCACCATCCGTCTCTTCGCGATTACTGGAGAATACAAAAATATCTGACGGGCGCCCCCCGCCCTGAATTGCAATATCTAAATTCTCCAGGAGTCCCATTCAGGATGGACAGAATACGCAATTTCTGTCTCATTACTACTGAAACACAACCCACAGTTGAGATCATCCCTATCAATGGAGATTTTTCTAATAAAAAAAACTGCATTGTAACCTACGTTTCCATCAATGATCACTACATTAGGAGACAAAAAGAACTTATCCAAAGGCTACGACTAGTCGGATTTGATGGTCATGTGATTCAAAGAATCGGTGGATGGCCTGCCACTGAAATGGGCACATTGAAATTTTTTGATGTTCCTTACGCCTTTAAAATTTGCGCATTACTAGAAGCAAAAAATTTGGGTTATCAAAATTGTTTATGGCTAGATGCTTACATGGTGCCATTGACTGACATGCGCCCCCTATTCGACCATATCGCAGAACAAGGGGTGTTTTTGTACTACGATCCCAATTGGCCTATGGAAGGCTATATTCAACCGTTTGCCATTGAGTCTTTTGGCAAATCGCTTACAGACTTTTTACAAGGGCCCGCTGTGAGTGCCTTTGCTGTCGGCGTCAACTTTTCTCACGAAAGAGGTATTCAGTTATTCGACTCTTGGTACAACATGATGGCGACTCAAAGGCTTGGATTCCTATCCTTCGTTCCCGAACAAGCGGCCCTGTGCGTTCTTGTCGATCGTTTAGGATTAGTTCCGTACCTAGGCAATCCAAAGTTTGTAAACTTTGGATGCAACTCCGATCAGATTACATCTGATGCAAATATCTGCTGGGACCGCTTTAGTAAAACCTATGGCCCTTAAAGTTCGATTCACTGCGTTTACTATGTACCGCGCCCGATCAGGAATTGCGAATTTGAGCTTTCGATCGTGGAATCGCGGGGCTTTGACGGGCTCAAATTCGCAATTCCTAACCGGGCGCGGTATACCCAAGTGGACTCAAAGTTGGGTATACCTACTAATGTGTTTATTTTCTGTTTCTTTGATCGCAGGAAACGATGAAGATATTGCGAAAAAATATGGATTATCTATTGGTAAATACCTCTGCTCTACCGAAGAAAAAGTATACATCAAGAATTGGCACCATCCCTCTATTCGCGATTACTGGAGAATACAAAAGTATCTGACGGACGCCCCCCGCCCTGAATTGCAGTATCTAAATTGTCCAGGAACCACATTCAGGGCTGACAGAATGCGCAATTTTCGTCTTATTTCTCAGGAAAGAAAACCTCTATTTGAAATAATCCCCCTCAATGGAGATCCTTCTGATAAAACAAACTGCATTGTAACCTATGTTTCCATTGACGATGGATATATTATCAGACAAAAAGAACTCATCCAAAGGCTACGAGACCTCGGATTTAATGGGCATGTGATTCAAAGAGTCGGTGGATGGCCCGCCACTGAAATGGGAACATTAAAATTTTTTGATATTCCTTACGCCTTTAAAATTTGCGCATTGTTAGAGGCAAAAAGCTTGGGTTATCAAAACTGTTTATGGCTAGATTCTTACATGGTACCATTGACTGATATGCGTTCCTTATTCGACCATATCACGGAACAGGGGATATTTTTGCCTTATAGTCCCACCAGCGACTGGAGAAATCACATCCAATCATTTGCCACTGAGTCTTTCGGC
Source organism: uncultured Verrucomicrobiae bacterium (assembly GCA_963818965.1). Lineage (GTDB taxonomy): Bacteria > Chlamydiota > Chlamydiia > Chlamydiales > Rhabdochlamydiaceae > JAZJZV01. The sequence continues at coordinate 8,354 of CAWFUG010000012.1, forward strand.
AGATCCCTTTCCGATTTTTTACAAGGATGTGGTGTCAGTGCCATGATTGTCGGCATCAACTTTTCTCACGAAAGAGGTGTTCAGTTATTCGACTCTTGGTACAATATGCTGGCTACCCAAAGGCTCGGGTTCCTATCCTTCATTCCTGAACAAGCAGCCCTGTGCGTTCTTGTCGATCGTTTAGGACTGGGTCCGTACGTAGGCAATCTAAAGTTTATAGGCCTTGGATGCAACCCCAATCAGATTACATCTGATGTAAATGTATGCTGGGACCGCCCTACTCTAACGTATGGTCCCTAAGAGTCTGTCTACAATCTCGGACGTTTTGATTTTTGATGGATTTTGGTTTTGGCTTGGGTTCGATTCCGCAGGACATAGTTAAATTAACCAGGCCAAGGAATCGAACCCAAGCCACAACCAAAAGGCGCGAAAAGCAAAATGTCCGAGATTGTAGACAGACTCTAAACCTCAACTTTTGAACTTATTAGGAATGAAAAGATGAAGTGGTTAATTTGCACGTTATATTTGATTCAAACTCTGCAAGCAGACTTATTTAGAAGAGTGGAAGAATTTGAAATAACATCTCCTTACACCCGTAGAACGGTAGGATATGAGTCACATGACCTAGATCTCATTTCTCGCATTATTTCGTCCTACCAATTAGCTGAAAAAGAACACCTGGGTGATTCGATGTGGCAGCTTTTTTTCGACTGGAGCCACACGGGCATTCACGGCACCTTTATAGCAGGTGATTTGAATGCCTGTGCTGCCATTCTGCGCAATCCAAAAGAAAGCGATCTGTTTTATGGATTCGATAGCTTATGTGCAAGTATACTTCCTTCTCATCTGAATTATGACTCGCTCGTTGCCTTGGGTCATAGTAACTTCGATTTACTCGTGCGCTTCGGCGAGGCGATTTCTGCGATCAGACTAGATAACCCTGAAACCTACGCAAATCCTACGTGTTTACGAAAGTGGAAGATTTCTGATGTTTTAGACAAGATAGAGAGCAAATTAGGGGTGCAAATTTTTTTCCCTAATCCATACGAAGACGAAATCGGAATTTGGACACCACATGGAGTCGCATCAAACAGGGCCTTAGCTGCACTCCATCAAGCCTATTTAATCAAAGAGCTATTAAAAGGAATCGAGAACCCTCGGGTTCTTGAAATTGGTGCAGGGCTGGGGAGAACGGCCTATTATGCTCGAACCTTTGGAATCAAAGACTATACGATCATCGACATTCCAATAACCAATCTCAGCCAAGCCTATTTCTTAGGAAAGGTTTTGGGTGATGATCAAATCGCTCTGCTTGGGGAACCTCAGCAGCGAGATAAAATTAAGATATTGACCCCAGATCAATTTCTGAACGATAAAGAACAATATTATGATCTTATTATCAATGTCGACTCATTGACGGAAATGAATACGGCAACCATGCAAGCATATATTGAAAAAATTTCCCAATCCACAGCGCTATTTGTATCCATTAACCATGAATGGAACACCCATACAGTGGGAGATCTCGCTCTGAAGTGCACCCATTTAGAGTCTTGTCAGAGGACTCCTCATTGGATGCGTCAAGGGTATGCGCAGGAAATTTACAAGTTCAAGTGAGCCGTTCGTTTTTAAAGACGAGATTGTAGACAGGCTTTATACCCAAGTGGACTCAAAAGGGTAAATAGAAATTTTACTTCCCAATTTACAATTATAAGCGTTTTCTCTAATATAGAAGGTCGCTTTTCTTGAGGTTCTATGGTGCTTTTACACATTAGGCGCTTTTTATGGATGGGATGTTGCGCCCTTTTGCTTTTTACTTCCTGCCACAACGACAAAACTCCGAAAATGGGAGAGTGCTCCGCAGAGAGACTCGTTCGGCTCAACTTAAGACACGAGCCACTGACGATGGATCCCCGAAAAGGGGGAGATGTCATCTCTTCCCAAATGCACTTTTTACTATTCGAAGGGCTCGTAAAACTCAATCCCGATCGCTCGATTGCGCCGGCACTTGCAGAATCGTTCACAGTGTCTGAAGATGGATTGATCTATACATTTAGATTGAGAGACACTTGTTGGTCTGATGGCTCGCCCGTCCTCGCTTCCGATTTCGAAGCTGCCTGGAAAATGATTCTATCACCGAGCTTCCCCTCCCCTAATGCGCATCTGCTCTATCCGATTAAAAATGCAGAAAGAGCGAAAAAGGGAGAGGTTGAGTTAGGCGAGATCGGCATCGCATCCGAAGGAGAAAAGACCCTTCTCGTCACTCTTGAAAAGCCGACTCCCTACTTTTTAGATCTGATCTCTTTTTGCGTCTTTTTCCCCGTCTCTTCGCAAAATGATCAAAATCATCCGGAATGGGCCAGGGATCCAGGAGAGAACTTCTTGAGCAATGGCCCCTTTTTATTGCAGGAGTGGAAACACCATGACGAAATTCTCCTCGTAAAAAATCCGCTTTATTGGGATCACACACGAGTCCTTCCTGATAAAATTCACTTCAGTATGGTCGATAATGAAGCGACCGTCCTTCAAATGTTTGAAAATGGAAGTCTCGATATGATCGGGGATCCCCTCTCTTCCATCTCCACCGATGCCTTAAGTACGTTGAAACAAAAGGGTCTGATCCAAAAATACTCGATCCCTGCGACGACCATGGTCGCATTCAATGCCGCATCCCCATTCTTTTCCAATCCCAAGATACGCAAAGCCTTCTCTTATGCGATCCATCGAGAATCTATCGCAAATATCACCCAGATGGATGAGTGTATTGCGACAAGTGCCGTCCCTCCCATTTTGAAAAAGGGAATAGGACGCCTCCAATTTTTTCAAGACGGTAACGATCATTTGGCGCAAAAACTCTTTGAAGAAGGACTGCGAGAGAGTGGCCTTTCCCGGGAAGCTTTTTCGAACTTGAGTTATTATTACGCGACGACAGAACTGAACCACAAAATTGCGCAGGCACTCCAGCAACAATGGAGAGACACCTTGGGAGTGGAGATTAAACTAGAGAACTTTGAACACAAAATTTTACTCGCTAAGTTCTCCCAACGAGATTACCACATCGGCCAGGTCCGCTGGATGTCTCAATACAACGACACGATGAGCATGTTAGAGCGGTTTAAATCCAAGGATAATCCGATCAATTTTTCCAATTGGGAACACCCTCTCTTCGCACAACTTTTAGAAGCCTCTTTCTATGAAACAGGAGCGCAGCGGTTCCAGACTTTAGAAAGGGCAGAAGAGATTCTGATGGAAGAGATGCCCTTTAGCCCCATTTATCATTGGGACATGACCTACATGGTACAACCTGGATGCAAAAACCTCGGAATCTCTTCGATTGGGGAACTCTCCTTTGCGGAGTGAAAATTCTTAATACCGAGGTTGAAAGTTTGGACACAAACTGCTATTTTTAGTGAATTATTTTTTGAAAGCAGGGGTCCATGAAAACTCTATTTCTTTTACTGATTTCTTATGCTGGGTTCCTTTCACAGTGCTATGCAAACTTCATTCCTATTACACTATCTGAACGACAATTATGCGATCTTGAGCTGATTTTAAATCAAGGCTTCCATCCACTGACAACTTTCATGAACAAGGCCGATTATGATCGCGTACTGAAAGAAATGCGGCTAATGGATGGAACACTGTGGCCCATCCCCATTATTTTAGATATTTCAGAAAAAATTAAACAGCAAATCGAAGATACCGGCACCTCTCAGTTGGCTTTATGCGACCAAGAAGGAAAAACACTAGCCTACTTTGACACCTCTGACTTATGGGCCCCAAATAAAGAAGAAGAAGCTCTATCTGTCTATGGAACTACTGATCGCGCTCATGCTGGTGTAGACCATCTCTTTAGAAAAATTGGAAATTACTATGTTGGAGGAAAAATCACTAAAATAGCGAATCCTCAGCACTATGATTTTCAATCCTTGAGAAAGACCCCACAAGAATTAAAAGCGCTATTTAAAGAAAAGGGCTATGACAAGATTGTCGGATTTCAGACGAGAAACCCAATGCACCGCGCCCATTTAGAATTGACAATGCAGGCTGCTAAAAAAACAGGAGGCCACCTTCTTCTGCATCCTGCAGTGGGAGAAACAAAAGTTGGAGACATCGACTACTTTACGCGTATTAAATGCTACCAACTCCTTTTGCCTTATTATCCCAGCGATTCCGTCACCTTAAGCCTTTTGCCAATCGCCATGAGGATGGCTGGTCCCAAAGAGGCTCTGTGGCATGCCATTATTCGTAAAAATTATGGATGCACCCATTTTATCGTGGGAAGAGATCATTCAGGACCTGGAAAAGACCAAAACGGAATCGACTTCTATGACCCTTATGCAGCTCAAGAGCTTGTGATGAGTCACGCCGAAGAAATTGGTATTGAAATTATTAACTCTCAAGAAATCGTCTACGTCCAAGAAGATGGCAATTATCAATCTGTCGATAAGGTGGATCCTAATAAGACAATTCTCAGAATCTCCGGTACCGAAATTAGAAAAATGCTCGGGGAAGGACTCGCTATCCCCGGATGGTTTAGTTATCCCGAAATAACAGAAAAATTAAAAAAAATCTATCCTCCCAAATCCCAGCAGGGAATTACTCTTTTTTTTTACAGGACTTCCAGCTTCAGGCAAATCCACCATTGCAAATGCTTTAGCAATCAGACTCAAAGAAGTTCAAGATCGCCCCATCTCTCTTCTCGATGGAGAGTATGGTTCGACAGCATCTGCTAGTGAGCTCGGATTTTCAAAAGAACACCGTTCTCTAAATGTGCGCCGCGTGGGCTTTGTAGCTAATGAAATTACAAAAAATGGAGGGATTGGAATCTGCGCCCTAATCGCCCCCTATGAAGAAGATCGTCTCTATAACAGAAAGTTGATATCCCCCAGTGGAAACTACATTGAAATCTATGTTAGTACCCCTCTACAAGAGTGTGAAAATCGAGATCCTAAACAGTTGTATTCACTGGCCAGGCAAGGTAAACTGACCGGATTTACAGGGATTGATGACCCTTATGAAAAACCCCTCCACAATGAAATCACCATCGATACAACACAAAAGTCGGTCGGCGAAGCCGTGGACACGATCATTTGCTATCTCATTGAAAAAAATCTTATACCAAAACGATAACATGAAAAATTGCACTTCTACACCCATCTTCAACAACATTAAAACCCTGATTATAATCACAACATTGTTGCTATTTTGCACAGTAAATGCAGATGCATCCACCCAAGATAGAATCATCTTTTTTCATATTCCAAAATCTGGCGGCGTAAGCGTTTCTTCACTACTCATGAATGAATATGATCTTAGCCAAATCAGCAACCCCAACCCAGAAAACATTTGTTTGTATTCGTATGGAACGCACTCTAGTCTTTTTACTATCCAAAAAAACCTAGAGATTTCCAAGTTCAAATTCATTACTTTTTTAAGAAATCCTATTGATCGGATCCTAAGCGAGCATCGTTATTGTATACGAAAGCACAATGCAAATCCTGATATCCTTATTGCTCATAATCTACCCCCTGAAGGGGATCCTATAGAAACAGCATCCAATAACATGTGCAAATCATTATCTGGACTAGATGACAAAAATCCACTCATTCCAATTGAAGCACATTTAGAGAGTGCAAAAAACACATTGAAAGATAAATTCTTTTTCTTGGGAATTACAGAAAAAATGGAAGAATCCATTCATTTGCTCTACTCAAAATTGGGATGGAAAATTCCTGAAGAAATTCCTCATTTCAATAAAACAGAAGATATTACATTTCCTCCCGATGTATTGCAAAAAATCGCAGAAAGAAACTGGGCAGACATTGAACTGTATGAATATGTCTTAGGCCTCTATGACATTCAAAAAAACCAAATTTCCATTTCCTCTACCCCCCCCTCGGATGAGGAAATAAATTTTGTCACTCAGTGCCTGTATACGTTTGATCAGAAATTAAAAAATGGATATGGATGGGGGTTCAGAGAACTGTTCGATGCTGAAAGTGTCTACAGATGGGCCATTGAAACCAATGAAGCCGGAATCGATTTTCACCTTCAACCCGACTGGGATTATACTATTCAATGCACTATGTTGATTCAACCCATATTTCACAATCAACTTCATCTTTTTGTGAATGGAATAGAAGTTCCCTTTCAATCAATTGATTGTGCAAACGACAAATCCATGGAGTACCGATTTTCAACATATCAAGCGAACATTCCTAAAAACCTTATCACAAAAGGAGAAAAAACAAGGATCGTTTTTAAAATGACCTCCCCTGAAGACCCCCTCCTCTATGCAATTTTTAAGGAAGACCATCCATTCCAATCCATTAACATGAATTATCTTATAGGAAAATTTGGCCTTAAAGAAATCAGGATTTCACAGATCAGCAGAGAAGCTTGAGAGCAAACGGATCACTTCTGCATCCGACGTCTGATCGAAAACTTTATAAAAACAGCCGACCGCTTCAAAGCTTTCGGGCACAAGAAGACACACCACTCTTGCGCACAAGCAGCGCATCTAGCGGAAGATGGAGTCGAGAAGCGATCTCCGCTGCGGTCACGACCCCGCCTCGTGCGAGGCCAATCACGATCCCTTTAGGATGGTCCTTATAGCGTGTCAGTTGTTGTGCCAGCTGCGCGCCTGCATCTTTGCGATTTTTAAACAGCATCAGGATGCATTCTTTTCCGCAAAGCCTTCATTGCGCAATAAGACCCTCGCTTCGACGACTTTGGGTTTCAAATACTCGCGCAGAGCGCGATCGAACTCTTTAGAAGAACACTGCTCTCCACAAGTGAATAGATCGACGAAACAGGCCCGGTGTTCGGGATAAGTATGGATACTCGCATGACTCTCAGAAAGCAGAAAAACCATCGTCAAGCCATCGGGAGGAAAGACCCATTCTGAACGCTTGAGAATCGTCGCTCCACTCTTTTCTACGGCGATTTCCATCGCAGCAGTCAGGGCTTCGATATCTGAAAGCGCTTTTTCATCGCATTCGCAATAGCTCGCCAAAAAATGCGTCCCCATAAATGCGTAAGAGTCTACTTCATTTGCACATCCCATGCTAAAAACAGAAAAAAAGAATAAACAAAGAACACGTCTCATAAACACCTTAAGATATACAGCACGCGCTATTGTATAAACTTACATCGAAAAATGCAATCCCTTTCTCTTTCAAAAAATGTCATCAAGAGTCATAATTAAAACATACCCGGGTGCACTGAGGTATCAAGAGGCATGATAGATGATTCGTATTCTTTTTTCTTTAGGTACTTTGGCGGCTGCCTGCTATGGCCTTTTGAGGCTCAGTTCTTCCCATCCAGAGATCAGGGGAAGGATCGACCAGTTCCTCCATACGGGAACGTTTCACACGCTTGAGATCCGCTACACAGCAGATCAAATCATGCAGTCTCATCGTAAAGACCTACTTAAGAGCAATCGGCATCAATTTCTAGAACCCTCTCTCAAGTTTTACCCTTACCTGCTTCTCGAAGTGAAGTACCCCCTTTCTCCTTACAAGACAAAAGAGAGCGTCATGCTGTGGGATCTGACAGATGGAGAGATGGTGATCAGCACGAATCGCTGGGAAAAAACCCATGGATTTAGCGACTGCATCAACGCGCATGTCGATCTGAATGAATTTAAGATCATCCGAGCTCTTGCAGAAAAAGGGGGCTTTACCGATCGAGAGAGCCTTTCAAGAGAGGTCCCTGTCAACCCCAAACTCCTAGATAGCTGGCTCGAGAGCTGCCGTCGGAAAAAATTGATCCTCTCAATGGACAATCACTACCGACTCCATCTAGAAAATCCCCGCTTAAAAATCACCCCTTGTACAAAGCTCGATGAGCGCCTCGTGACGAAGAATTACCACCGCGCAGAGTGTCTTCCGAAGCGATTCTCTTTTGACCAAATCGAAAGGGTGACTCAAGCTGCCTTTGGAACTGAGTTCGTCATCCGCCACACGACGGATCTCTACCTCCCCGTTCACTGCATCGTCGTACAAAACCCCGACGGCTCGATCCATTCCAGTCACTGGAATGCCCTCAATGGGAAACGCCTAGTCTCTGCCTTTTTTAATTAAACTTAACCATCTGAAGATAAAGATTTTAAGTCTCGCCTGTGGTTTTACGCCCTTGTTTGGAAATAAGGAACGCTGTAGAATGCCGCAGTATCTTTTTGGAAAGATGGCTGAGTGGCCGAAGGCACGTCCCTGCTAAGGACGCGTACCGCCTAAATCGGTACCGTGGGTTCAAATCCCACTCTTTCCGTTGCTACAAATCGGACAGCGCTCACTATCGTGGGCGCGTGCCGGACAGTACTTCCTCGCAAAGTAGATGATCTGTAAGTGCAGCTTATTCCAAGAGCTCTTGGGAAACAGCGCCTTTAGGTCTTTTTCCGTCTGTTTTACTGATTTTCCCTCGCTCAAACCCCACCTTTTGGCGCACCGATGGATATGTGTGTCGACGGGAAAAGCGGGCTGATGAAACGCTTGCGCCATGACGACGGAAGCCGTTTTATGTCCCACTCCCGGCAAATTCTCCAAATCTTCAAAAGAACAAGGGACCTTGCCCCCGTGTTTTTCGATTAGCTGCTTCGAGAGATGCCAGATCGCCTTTGCTTTCGTGTTGCCCAATCCACAAGGGCGGATAATCGCTGCGATCTCTTGGATCGATTGCTCGACCATCTTTTCAGGTGTCGAAGCCAATAGAAAGAGCTGAGGCGTTATCAGATTCACCCGCGCATCTGTGCTCTGAGCGGAAAGGAGGACTGCGATCAAAAGCGTGTAGGGATCATAGTGGATCAGTGGAACTTCAGGAGAAGGAAAGAGCTCATCGAGTATTTTTTGGATCTGTTGCGCCTGCATCATTTGCCAATACAAAATTTAGAGAAAATCGCCGAGAGAATATCCTCCGTGATGTCCATGCCGATGACTGATCCCAACTCCGTTAACACACAACGCATATCTTGGGATACGAATTCGGGAGAGACTCCTGTAGAGAGATGATCGATCAGGAGCTGAAGAGCATCGATGGCGCGATTGAGCGCTTGATGGTGGCGTGCATTGGTAATGATAACCTCTTCCTTAGACGGAGGCGCGCCTTTTTTCCAGAGCATCCGATCGATTGCTGCCTTTAAAGCATCGAGTCCCTCTCCCGTCTTTGCAGAAAGAGGTACTCCCTCTGTAAAGAGGGATCCATTTTCATCCAGGAGATCTATTTTATTCCAGATGAGGACCCTTTTATGCTCAGGGGCGGCTGCGATGAGGGATTTCGTCTCCGCACAAAGAGGTTGCGAGGCATCGAGGACGAGGAGAATGAGATCAGCATCGCGCATTGCGAGGTAAGAACGGCGGATCCCCTCTTTTTCGATGATCTCTTCCGTCTCTCGAATCCCCGCTGTATCTGTCAGGCGAAAGTGCAGCTGTCCCAAATAGAGTTCTTCCTCCAAAAGATCGCGGGTCGTTCCTGCGATCTCCGTCACAATCGCTCGCTCTCTTCCCAGAAGCGCATTCATCAGGGAAGATTTTCCCGCATTGGGAAGACCACTCAAGCAGAGCGAGATCCCATGGGACATCCTTTTACCCTCGTGAAACGTCTCAGAAAGGGATCGCATTTTCCGCTGAATCGCTAGGAGTTGTGCGATAAACTCTTCCATAGTAGCAAATTCGAGGTCCTCCTCAGGGAAATCAACCCAGGCTTCTAAAATCGCAGCGCTATCGACGAGCTCTTTTTGAAACAGTAAAATCGCTTGAGAGAGTCTCCCCTGCAACTGCTGTTCTGCCGTCTTGAGCGCTAATTCATTTTTTGCAGAGATGAGTTCTTGAACCGCCTCTGCCTGTGCTAAATCGATTTTTCCATTGAGAAAGGCCCGGAGCGTAAATTCTCCAGGCCCAGCAGCACGGGCTCCCGCTAAGAGAATCTGATCCAACACTTTTTTTGAAATGAGATATCCCCCATGACAATGGACCTCAACCGTATCCTCCCCCGTATAAGAACGAGGGGCACGCATCACGAGGACTAAGACCTCATCGACGAGATCTCCAGCGGAATTTAAAATCTTTCCTAGATGTGCCGTATGGGAAGCATACGTGTGGATCGGGCCCGAATAGACCTTTGCCGCAACCTCCAGGGCCTTAGGGCCAGAAATGCGGATGACAGCGACTCCGCCTTCTCCAGGCGGGGTCGCAATCGCAGCGATTGTATCTTGGGTGCTCTGTACTAATTCCATGAACGGAGAGTATACCCCACTCGGGCAAAAACTTGCAATTTGGACTGCCCCCGAGGCTGCGATTCCTCTTGACCGATAAAAATTCCGCTACTATCATCTCGCCATAAAGCCCCGATACCTCCTGGAAAAATGTCTGGTATGAAATTTTCCGTACTACTGCCTACTAGAGATCGCCTTGAATACCTCAGACAAGCCATTGCCTCTGTAAGACAACAAGATTACGAAAATTGGGAGATCATCGTCTCTGACAATTACTCAGAGGCACCCGTCGAGCCCTATTTGCAATCTCTAAATGATCCCCGCATCAAATATTTTCGCACTGAATCTTTTGTCCCGGTCACAGAAAACTGGAATAATACGATAGAGCGCTCTACTGGGGATTATGTGATTATGTTGGGGGATGATGACTGCCTACTTCCCGGATATTTCTCATTTTACCTAGAATTGATAAAACAATTTAACGAACCCGATTTTTTCTACAATAGCGCTTTGATTTACGTATACCCCGGCGTTATGCCAGGCATGCCAAATGGCTATCTGGCAAAATGCCGCTACGCGGCTTTTTTCGAAAATAAAACTACTCCATTTTTGGTTGACAAGGGGGAGAGAATAAAGCTTGTCCAACAACTAACGAGTTTTAATGTACCGATTAATCTCAACATGCAACACTCTTTGGTCAGTAGAAAGTTGATTAAAACGATGCAATCTTATGGCCAATTTTATCAGTCTCCCTATCCCGATTACTATGCAACGACCGCACTACTGGCAAAGGCGGAAACAATGGTCGCTGTTCCCGATCGAATGGTAGTGGTTGGAGTGACCCCTAAGTCCTTCGGATTCTATTATTTCAATGGAATCGAAGATCAAGGCACAGAATTTCTAAAGAATATTCCAGATCCTGAAATGTATAAGAATGTTTCACGACATCTGCTTTCTGGAACAAGCATGAACATTTCCTGGCTGATTGCAATGGAAACAGTACAAAAAAATCTCAGTAAGGAATTTCCCTTGAGAGTCCACTATAGAAAGTTTCGTTTTCTACAGACCCTCGCTACTTTGAAGCAATTTGCCTGCAGAGAAAACTTTTCCTTAAGAGACCTTCTCTCATTTTCTAAAAATTTACGCATTTCAGAAAAGTTACTTTATCTGATCCCCGCTCTAATTGCCTACGTCATTCGAATGAATCCTAAAAATCCTCGAATGCAAGCATTCGCTGATAAAATGCCTCGCGCATTTTCCCACCCGAATTGGGAGAGCCACATCATATTTGGAGAACATAAAGACATCCTAGATGTCTTTACAACTACGAAAATCGGAAAATAAGAAACCTTTAGTATACCCCGGGAGCTTTCACGCGCTCAAATGCACCATTCTCAAGCGCGCGGGGTACACATCGATTGCAAGGCAAGAGTGATCAATTGAGCAAGGCTAGGCTCTGCTTCCGTTTGGCTTAACGCATCCTGAATCGCCTTCTGCGCTTGGAGGTTGCTATACCCCAGGTTCAAAAGCGCAGAGAGAGCATCGGAAACGACGGGCTTGTCCCCAGAGAACTCAGAGGATGCACTGCCGGGCAATGAGATCCCCTTGCCCAGTTTTTTGACCTTGTCGCGCATTTCCACAATCAACCGCTCTGCTGTCTTTTTGCCGATCCCGGGAATCTTGCTGATGAGGGGGATGTTTCCCTGACTAATTGCCACTTGGAGTTCCCCGATATCGAGATGACCTACGATCGCGAGCGCTGTTTTCGGACCGATGCCGGAAATATCGATCACATGTTCAAAGAGCTCTCGCGAGTCTTTTGTCAAAAATCCATACAGCTTTTGGGAGTCTTCCCTGACGACATAGGAGAGATAGAGAGCGACTATCGATCCAATAGCGGGCAATTGAGCATATTGGTTCAGTGGGATCAAAATCGCATAACCCAATCCCTGAACATCGACAACGACTTTTGTAGGCGCAGCTTCGATTAACGCGCCTTTGATGTATTCGAACATAGTAGTTCCTTAAGTTGAAAAGAGTGCACATGACAAATGGCTAGTGCTAGGGCATCGGCTGCATCTTCTGGTTCTGGAAGATGGGGAAGGCGCAGGAGATGTTGGATCATCCGTTGCACCTGTTCCTTGCTCGCCGCTCCATTTCCGACGACAGCGAGTTTTGCCTTGCGAGGAGCATACTCGAAAATCGGAATTTTGCGCCGCGCTGCAGCTAAGAGCACCATCCCACGCGCCATGCCGAGCTTTAGCGCGCTCTGCACGTTTTTGTAGACGAACTGAGTCTCTACAGCTACTGCATCAGGAGTGTACTTCTCCAAAAGCATTTCCACACCATTGAAGAGAAAAAGGTAGCGCTCAGGTGTATCGAGGTGAGGAGGGGGGCGGATGCACCCAAAATCGATCGGCTGGATCTGCGAGCCGCGGGAAGAGACCACGCCGTATCCCGTGATCCGGGTCCCCGGGTCAATTCCTATGATTTTTTTTTCAGATTCAGAAGAGCGGGGCATAGACCTCTTGACGACAAGAAGATGCTTATACCCAATTATGGAAAATTTTAACAGCGGGTTGTTACAAAAAAAACACTTCACACCTCCGATTCTCAGTATACAAAATCCCTTTCCCTTGGTATTCTGAGGGCGCAGGAGATCTATCAAAATCATTTTGAAAATGACTCTGCGCGTTGTCAAGAGGGTGAATGGAGTCGCCAAACAGTATCATCGTGCGCATGCCCAATTGGATCGGGGATCTCGTTATGGCAACCCCTATCCTCGCCGACCTACGCAATTGCTTCCCCAAAGCGCGGATTACAGCGATGTGCCGCTCTCCGATCTGCGAGCTTCTTAAAGAAGATCCGAATATCGATGAACTCTTCTGTTTTAGCAAGGCCAGTGGCTTTAGTCGTAGGGTCGAAAGGCGCAATATCATCGAAAAGCTGCGCACCGGTAAATACGACCTAGGGATCCTCCTCACCCATTCTTTCTCCTCAGCCTGGTGGTTTTGGCTGGGCAAAGTACGCGAGCGCGTAGGGTATGAGTGCAATGGACGTAAATTCCTGCTCAACCATAGCGTTCCCCTCCCTGAAAACATCCAAGATCAGCATCTAGTGATCACTTACAAGAGGCTGTTACAGTCGATTGAGCTCCCCCTGTCCGATACACCCCCTCGCATCTATCTCAACCCCAAAGAACTCGAAACCGCAAAAATTCTTTTGAAACAGCAGGGGATTCCCGAGGGGGCGCTCATCGTGGGGATCAACCCTGGGGCCACTTATGGCTCAGCTAAATGCTGGCTCCCTAGCCGCTTTCGAGAGGTCACTGAAAAGCTCTTGGAACAAGAGGGTGTCTATGTCGTCTACTTCGGCGATCTCGCGACGGTCTCTCTTGTGAAGGAGATCTGCCAGGGATTATCCCCGCGTGTCATCGATCTGGCCGGCATCACGTCGCTGCGGGAGCTGGCGAGCGTAATCTCTACCTGCACTGTGATTTTGACAAACGACAGTGGCCCGATGCACATCGCAGATGCCGTAGGCACTCCCATCGTCGCTCTCTTTGGCTCGACAAGCGATACTGTCACAGGTCCCTACCGAAAAGGCACGATCATTCACAAGCATGTCGAGTGTTCCCCTTGCTATCAGAGAACCTGCCCCATCGATTTTCGCTGCATGAAAAAAATAGAAGCGGATGAAGTGTTTCAAGCGCTTCAAAACATCTTAAATGAAAAGCGCAAGAGCCGAGGAACCCCTCCTTCTGGTCTTAAGATCGTAGGGCAATAATGTCTCTTAAAAAATGGTGGCAGCAACTTCCCTTCAAGCGCCTGTTAAAGAGGGCAAAAAAAGAGGGAAAGCGACGCTTTCTCATCTGCTGGAATCGGGGCTTAGGAGACATCCCTCTAGGGCTTTACGCGCTCACGTGGCGCATCCGGCAAGAAATTCCTGAGGCGGAGGTGACCTACCTCACCCGGGAAGACTTAAGAGAGGGATTTTCTCTGTTGCAAGGGGTCTCTACTTTGATCGACCCTACCTGGAAAAGGGGGATTCCTTTCGATCTCGACGCCTCTTTGTCCCGTTTAGGGCTGGAGCGCGCTTCGTTCGATCTGATTTTAGAGCGCCCTGATCCGACGCGCTGGCTATCTTGGCAGCTCGGCAAGCTCACTCCCCAATTACGATGGGATCCGGCAAAAGATGCATTGAGTACCCGGTTCTCTCTCGATAAAGAGGTGGGTTACATCGGCGTCCATGTGCAAACAGAGACGAGCTACCAGTATGAAAAGAATTGGCCCCTAGAGCACTGGCGCGCCTTTTTTAAACGCTGTTATGAAGAGCAAGGAGTGCGTCCTCTCCTCTTTGGCTTTTCCAAAAATCCACCCTTTGAAGAAGAGGGTGTGATCGATTTAAGAGGAGAGACCACCCTTTTTGAAATGCTCTCTCTCATCAAAAACCACTGTTCCTATCTCTTAGTTCCCGACTCTGGCGTTCTTTCGATTCTCTACTATCTCGACATCTCTTTCCCTATCGAAATTGTCTCTCTGTGGGCAGACCCTCGGCAAGGGATCCTCAAACAAAATGTCTCCTCCCCTAACCCACTCTTGAACCATTGTCCTTTAATCGCTGAGCAAAAAGATTTACGCACTGTGAGCGTGGAAGAGGTAATGGGAACCCTCTTTGGTAAGAAAGAGGAAGAGGTAAGAGGACATGTGGAAGCGTTGGGCCAGGTTCATCTCTTGGAAGGGTGGAAGCTGCTAAAGGCTGCAGAGAAAGAGCGTTTTTTGGCACAACTGGCTAAGTATACCCCAGATCTGTTGCGCGAGCAGCGCGCCTTACAAAGTTCTCTGCCCCAAACTCCCTCCAATATATATCCCTGGAAAGAGGTCCATTGGAGCGGCTCTTCTGTGGACAAAAAGAGGGGCGAAGAGCTGCTCGCTCAAGGAAAAGCTGCCTGCCTAATTCTCGCGGGAGGACAGGGCACGCGGCTCAACCAGGGACCCAAAGCGCTCATTCCCATCACCCCCATCCTGAAAAAGCCCCTGTTACAACTCTTCTGCGAGAAGGTACGCGCGGCAAGTCTGCTCTACGAACATCCCTTTCCCCTTTGTATCATGACCTCGCCTGAGAACCACCAGGCGATTATCTCTTTTCTCCAGGAGCACCATTTTTTTGGACTCAAAGAAGATCAAGTCACCCTCTTTGCTCAAAGCCAGCTTCCCTTCCTAGACGACAATGGGGATCTCCTCCTCCAAAAGCCAGGTAAAATCGCAGAGGGTCCTGCAGGTAATGGAGAAGCATTCGAGCACATACAGCCTCTCTTTCAGCAATGGCAAAAAAAAGGAATCGATTACCTCAGCGTCATCCCCATCGACAATCCACTCGGCGATCCATTCGATCGGGAGCTCATCGGCCTGACAGATCGGTTGCACTCCGATGCAACGCTCAAAGGTGTCGAACGGATTTCAGAAGAAGAAAAGATGGGCGTATTCGCAGAAAAAGAGGGGGCTTTACGCATCGTCGAATACACAGAGCTCGACCCCAGCTCCGCCCCTCTTTTTCCCTATTTAAATACGGGACTTTTTTGCTTTTCCCTAAAGTGGATCGACTCTCTCTACTCTGCGCAAAAAATCTCTCTCCCTTGGCATTTGGCACGTAAAACGGTCCAAACAGAGGGGCGAGGGGTCGTTCCCATTTGGAAATACGAGACATTCCTCTTCGATCTCTTTTCCCATTCTCAGAACCTCGCTGCCCTCATCTGTCCGCGCGAAGAGAATTACGCACCGCTTAAGAATGCCAGTGGAGAAAAGAGTGAAGAGACAGTCCGTACAGCCCTTTTACAATTCGATCGCCGCATCCTAGAAAAACTGACTCAAGAAATTCACGATGTGGGAGAATTCGAGCTCGATCCGCTCTTTTATTACCCAACCGCAGACCTCAGGGAAAAATGGCAAGGGCAGTCCCTAGAAAAGGGGGGATACGTCTCTCCATGATAAGGCGACGCTATGCGTTAAGTCTGCTCGAAGTGTTGATCGGACTCATCCTCTTAGGCATAGTCCTCAGCGCTCTTTTTCAATACTACCGCCAAACAGTAAAGACCAACATCACCGTTACAAGGATCAAGCAAACCATCCAACAAGTCGAGATTTTTAATCACCGGATCCGCTCTCTTTTAATCCCCTCAGAGCACAGCAAAGTCTGGCTACAAACACACGGCGATGCCCTTGGCCCCGCCCTCATGATCGACTTCGAACAGGGAATCGACAAAGACCGCAATTTCTCTGGAAAAATGCAAGGCATGCTCTTTCTCGACACCGCCCATAAGCTCTCCTTTGTCACGTGGGGCAAAAATGACCAAGCCCGCCTCGAAGTCCTCTTAGACAATATCTCCTCGATCGAATATGAGCTCTTCGATGCAAAATCTGCGAAGTGGAACCGCGAATGGCCTGAAAAGAAAGAAGAGAGCCCCGTCATGCTCCGCATCACCCTCGATTCTGAAAAAAAGAAGATCCCCTTCGTGTACTTCCTCGACTCACCCACCGATCCAATCGTCCTCTCTAAGGAAGTTCCTGCAGAACTCTCCCCCAACTTAACGGGCCAACACCCATGAACCTACTCCCAATGATCTTCGCTTTCATGGTGATCTTCGGAGTCCTCGCACTGACCTTCATCCGCGAGACTAAAAGTTTTCACATCCTGGAATCGAGTTTTGAAGGACAACACCGAACAGAGCGCCGGGTCAATAATACCATCGTGTCAAAAGCTTACCGCAAGATCAAATCAGAAGGTACAATCCCTTCTCAAAAACAGCCCTCCCTGCCTACTAAAAAGGGTGTGTTTGAGTCGCGACGACAATTTTTTCCCCCTTTTGAAAATTCGAAGTTCAATCTCTCCAAACTCTTCGAATCGGATGAAGACTTAAGACGACATCCCCTCTATGAACCGATGGCAACTCTGTTGCGATTGCTCTACGAAAAACCCCTCTTCTCTAAACTCTCTCGGCCGGGAATCGAATACCAGATCCTCGATGCACTTCTGAATAAGGCTAAGACCCTCAAATCCCAAGGCGCCGATCCGGTCCCAGGTCAGGCGAAAATAACCGAAGATCTCAGTGAATTGGGTCCTGATGATCCCGCACTCCGCCCCATCTATTATAAATTGCTCAAGGGAACTAACCAGTACAGCGAAAAAGGAGGATACCCCCCTCTAGGAGACTATTTCTGTATCGAACAAGGGAAAGCTGCCGATCTCATTGAGTTTTGCGTCTCCCCAACTCCTCGAAGCCCTGTTTGGAAAAGAGATCAAAGCATTCATCCTCGACAAAGAAGAGATGGAATGGGCCAAAGAACACAAATACGTCTATTTTTCAAAAGAAGACCTACAAATACTCCTCAACCAATACCCAGTCAAGGCCCAAGGTTTTACGCTTATCGAGCCGTTCATCGACACCTCGAAGCAATTCGCTCCCCGCTCTGAATGCGGTGGCAAAGACCAAATCACAGGCCTCACCGTCCGCAAAAAACTCCATTCCCATTAAAGAATTTCACCACAGAGAGAGGAAACCACAGAGAGGAAATTTTTCTCTGTGGTTTCCCCTCTCTGTGGTGATGCTTCATTATGTCTCTAGGAAGCGTTTTTCGGGAGCAAGAGGGTAAAGTTGGTCCCCTCTCCCACCACAGATTCTACGGAGATCGTGCCATGGTGTTTTTCGATGATCGTGCTGACGATCGAGAGGCCGAGACCGGCTCCGCCGAAACGGCGCGAGCGCGCTTTGTCCACTGTGTAGAAACGCTCGAAGATGTGCTCCTGCTCGAAGAGAGGAATGCCGATACCTCGGTCCCGGATGCAGACCTTGACCATCTCCTCTTGGGGTTCGATCTCGATTGTGATCTTTGCTGGAGGATTCGAGTATTTCGCCGCGTTATCGAGGAGATTTCTGATAGCGAGCTCCAAGATATCGGGATCTGCATAAACAATAGCAGTGCCTTCCGTTTTTTCGATCGAAATTTCAGCATCTTCGTAGACAGATGAAACGACTTGGCGACAAATTTCGGCGAGCATGACGAAATCGCAATCCTGAAAACGGGACTCGGGGAGATTGTCGAGGTCAGCTAGCGTCAGCAGATTTTTCACCAACGTATCCATCCGCTGACAATTGCGCACGATCTTTTCAATGATATCGGTGAGCATTTCTGGGGGCAGCTCAGGGAAATCTTGGAGCGTCTCTGCAAAGCCCTTGATGATCGTAATGGGAGTGCGCAGTTCGTGAGAAGCATTCGCTGCAAAATCCCTTCCCATTTCCAACACTTTGTGGTGACTCGACTTATCTTGCAGAATTAAAATCGCGCCCCTTGTCGATCCCTTGGAAAATCCCTTGGGGGTTGCGATTAGATCAAAAGAGCGGCGGCGCATCTCTCGGAACGCAAAAGAATCAGTCGCAACACTCGCCGATTTTTGGCACATCTCCAAGAGGTAGCGGCACCGTTCTAAAAAAGGAGAATGTCCATTTTGAGGAAAGGGCTGACCGATCAGCGCTTTGCGCGCTACGCCGATCATCTTCGCCCCGATCGCATTGATGAACTCGACATTCAAATCTGGATCGACGACGATCACTCCTTCTCCTAGAGATTCTAGGATCATCTGTCTTTCCTCGAGCTCTTGCGCCCTTCTTTTCGCCTGACGCAAGCGATCCCAGAGGAGCCATAAGAGAAGAGCGAAGAGAGGAAGTCCGAGTAAGAGCATCATACGAACCGATCCCAGTAAAGTTTTTCGTTGATTTTCGAGATTATTTTGGCCGATTTTCAATTCTTTTGGTAGGGGTAATATACGCTTAGTTGATATTACCCCTACCAAAAGAACCCGAAAATCGACTGAAACTTTTTACTGGGATAGGTTAATGGATTTTAAACCCGTGACGCAAAACACTTCAACAGGCAAATCGAATCCCTTAAATGACATGGCAACGAGAGCTTCATAGGTAAAGGTCTCTTCCACAAAGGGCTCTTTGAGCACCTCTTTAGTGATTAAAATCTGCATCCCCTTCGCCACATCGCACAACCGCGCGGCGAGATTGACACTACTTCCCAATACGGTGTAGTTGAGGCGATTCTCCGCACCCATATTCCCTGCAAGCACATCTCCTGTGTGCACAGAGATTCCCATTTCGATCGGGGGTAGGCTTTCTTTTTGCCGCTCGACATTCCAACTCTTCAGTGTTTTGATAATCGCAAGCGCCGTGAGAATCGCTTTTTTGGCGCTGTCTGCACCCCCCAAGGGAGCGCCGAATAAAGCCATCGCTTCATCTCCCACATACTTGTCGATCACACCTCCATTCTGATCGATCGGAATGGAGATCTTCGTCATGCAGGTGTTGAGCAATTCGATAACTTGCTCTGGAGCCATATGCTGCGTCATCCGTGTGAATCCCCGAATGTCAGCAAAGAGAACAGTCACCCGTTTTTTCTCGCCTCCTAAGTGGATATTTCCCTTCAAGATCTCCTGAGCGATCTCGGGGGAGACGACTTTGTTGAGAACCCCCTTGACCTTTTCCTTCTCTAAAAGCCCCTGCACCATCTCCTCAAACGAATGGCAGAGCACGGCGATCTCATCCTGATGTTTGACAGGGGGTAACTTGACCTGATCGTAATGCCCTTTTGCCACCTCCTTAGTCGCATCCGCAAGAGCTCTGATCGGGTCGGTGATCCGTTTGGCGATATTATTTAGAATCAAGATCGTAACAAGTAAGGCGACGATACCTGTCACATGCAGTCCAAACAGAATGGAGCTAACGACCTTTTCACTCCCCTCTTCCAGATCGTGCAAGAGAGCAAATTCAACCTTCTCGGGATTGAAAACGAAAAAGTGCAAATCGATACTGGGAAAGGGCATCATGTGCAAAAAGAAATAGCTCTCTTTATCCCAGTTAACCAAGCCATACTTTTCCCCGAGCATTTTCTCGAGGGGAAGCTGCAGCTCTGCAGACAACTGAATTTTTCCCCCTTCCTCTGTAAAAGCAGTCACGATCTTTCCCTCGTAGACGAGAAAGACCGCCCGGTGCAAAGCGAGTACCATCTTCTGCAGCAAGCGATCGGCATCGATCGCGAGCGTCAGATACCCCTTTTTCAGACTGCCCGGATCTCCGATTTCAAACGCCGCTGTATTTCCCAAATACGCATGCCCCTTCTTCGCATCAGCCACGACAGCAAGAGAAGTCCCCAATAGCGAATTTTCATTTGAAGGTGCATTTTCCTTGTAATAAGCCTCATCTGGAAAAAGAGGCCGTGCAAAGAGAGCCTCTTTCGCCTTGAGCCCCATTCCCACCGGATCCTCCGCAGAAAATAGAGCGATCCCTTCCGGCATAGGAAAGGAAAATAGATCGGGACCGAACATTCCCGTCTCGTAAAGGGAAATGAACATCCAGATCATGTTGATTTTCAAAAAACGCAACGACGTCTCTTCGAGCAGATTGTGCATGTACTTCTCTGTCGACGCCGTCGATAAGAGCGTACCTCCTGGGATCATGCTCAAGATCCCATTCCCCCCCTCTTTAAATTTCTCATCGACTTGGGGCTCGCTCAGCGTAGGGAGATTAAGCGTCTTTTGAAAATCACCCGAAGCCACTTCTTGAAACTTCTTAAAAAATGCATCGACCTCGAGAGAAAACCCCTCGGTCCATGCGACGGGAATCGAAGAGAGGTTCGGCGTCTTTAACGTGGGAACCCCCTCTTCTCGCATCCGCTTGAGGTCGAAGAGCAAATAGGCGATGGGAACGAATTCTGTGGCGTGTTGCACGACCTGACCCGTCTGTGTCTTCCCATCGGCATCGAAGTAGTGAAAAGGCACTTGGATCCCCAGGTACGGCTCCTCCCGATTGTACATATAGACCCAAGAGATCCCCTCTGCAATGGGGACCTGATAGGTCAAATCAGAGAGACGCGTGCCCGGAATGATCGCAGAGGAGAGCTCCCCTGCATTCGTACTTTGCAAGAAATCGATCCACTTGTAATCCATGAGTAACTGGCTCGATTGCTCCCAAGTACCCCGACTCACATTTTCCCCAGTGGGACCAAACCGCAGAATCTGCGGAACGAAGATCGATAGATTGTTGAGAAGCTCATCGACCATCACTTGCCGCTCCGTGATCGCCGCCGCCAAGAAATTTTCTAAATCCTTTCTCTGGTCTTCGCTGATCGAAACCAATTTTTCTTTCAGCGTCGCCTGAGCTATCTTCAATTCATGACGCGTCACATACGATTCCAAAATCAAAGAACCGATCGCCACAACGAGGAACAGGCCACTCACCCACAAAAAGAGTCGATATCTCAAGCTCATATCTTCTCTATATAGAGATTAAAGTAAATTTCGCCAATAGACAAAATCCAAATAAAATAATAAAATTAATAACAAAACAGGGTGAAACAATGTCAATCAGTGCAATTTCAAATTATCATTACAGCACTTTTCATTCTTTGAGTCGCTATGTCTCCTCTTCTGGCTACGCATTTACCTATCGCATCGCGAGCTTATTCTCTCGCATTTTCTGCAGCGCAGAAACTCAAAAAAAATATTCCTCCCTCGCACAATTTTATACCCTAAGAGCTCTGGGCGTCCGTCTTTCCCCCATTTCTAACGCTCAATTGCTCAATCCTGCCATGAATACTGTGACCCTTGAAAAATTCGGGACCCCTTACGATCGAAAAAAACTATCCAACCATTTTAAAAAAATAAATTCCTTTGTCCAAAAAGATCCCAAATGTCAATCCATTGCATTCCGACTCAAAAAACAGAGCTTCTCAAAGCGAAAATGCGCAGCATACGGACTACAAAAGGGAGGCCATTGCGGCGCCAATTCTGTAGAATTTATTTCAAAACACTTTAAGGGACTGAAAAAAGGGAAATCCTCTCTGAAAGCTGTCTACGCTACCAGTAAAAAATTCACAGAAGGCAATTCTGCAAAAACAGCGAGGATCAACGAACTGGGAAATCGGGCTCTACTCTATAAAGCGAGCCGCTCCCTCTCTAAGAAAAAACAGGATCTTCTAAAATACCGCATCATAGGCCACCTTTACGGGATAGGATTTAAAAAAATATTCGAAAAGTCTATGAGAAATCCCGATACGCGCACCAAAAAAATCCAATCGCTCACTAAGCATCTAAAAAAGGGAGCCTACCTCATCAAGCTCACCCCCTTAAAATCCTCCAACAAACCACAACACGCCATCGCCTACGTCAAAGGAAAAAAGAACAGCTTCCTATTCGACTCTAATTTCGGAACATTTGCCATCCTTAAGGGATTAGACGCAGCTGCCCTCTCAGAATGCATCCGCTTTTATAAAACCGAACGAAAAATACAATTTTTGCAAGCGAGCCCGAACTAGTTCAGCGCAGACGATTTTCATCGGAACGACGCAAAGCCCCGAATTCCTCCGGGGCTTTTAGCGCCGACTAGGACAAACCCCCCAGTCATTGCCATATTTCATACTAAATTTCAATAACGCTATTTAAGGGAAGTTCTCGAGGGGAGTGGTTTTACAACCACCTTAAAATCAGTTTTTTATATTGAAAATTGAACAAAAACCCTATCCCGTGCTACCATTGTAGATACGAGAAGCAAGGAGAGCGAGCATGATAAAACGTCTAATTAAACATGGAAATAGTCGAGCAATAGTGGTGGACAAGTCTTTGCTCGAGGCTGCTGGGATTTCAGAGGATGCACTGTTTCAGATTTCAGTTAATCCTAGTGGCGGTTTAGTCATTCAATCTGTTGAAGACGACACCATAGACTCTTTTAGAGAAAATTTCGAGAAATTGAACAAGAAATACAGCAAACTCATGCAGAAATTGGCCGATTTATGATCGCATATATCTCTTTTGAATTTATCTTAGAGCTCCACGATCAACTTATCGAAGAATATGGGGGTGTGAAAGGAATTCTTAATGAGGGCCTTTTGCTCTCTGCTTTAGAGGTCCCAAAAGCTCGCTTTAACGGGAAAGATCTACATAGGACAATTTATGACAAAACAGCAGCTTATCTTTTTCACCTTATCCAAAACCATCCTTTTGTAGACGGAAATAAACGGACAGCTTCAATGACTGCCTTAGTTTTTTTCTCATCGAATTTCAAGGGACCATTTACCATTTTCGATTATGAATATCAAAATCTCATCTTAGAGGTAGCCCAAGGAATGGTATCAAAAAAGACAATTGCTCAATTTTTTCGGCAGAGCAAGGCTTAAGACTCAACCATACCAGTCATCTTCGAGCTCATTCAGGATAGAAGTTCTCGTAGCCGTGCGCTGTGATCACGATCGTATCTTCGTAGCGGACGCCGCCTGTGCCGGGGAGATAGAGCCCTGGTTCGACGGTGAAGACCATGCCGGGCTCGAGCACGAGGTCCTTGTCCTCATTGTCGTGCTTGATCCGCGGGAATTCATGAGTCTGCAAGCCGATGCCATGTCCCAAGGAGTGGACGTAGAGGGACTCGACGTCCTCTGCGCGGAAGACCTCGCGGACGGCGGCGTCGAGTGTGCCTAATTTTACTCCGGGGCGGCAGAGCGAAAGCGCCTTTTTCTGCGCTTTTTGGATGAGGGTATAGAAGTGGTGGATCTTTCCCGTTTTTTGCGATGCGGGGAAGAAGACGCGTGTCATGTCAGAGTGGTAGTAGTCCAAAACGACGCCGATATCGATCAGGACGGGATCTTCTTTGGTCAGGGGAATATCTTGGGGGTGATAATGGGGCATGGCGCCATTGGAACCGAAGGCGATGATCGGATCGAAAGAGAGGCAGTCCGCTCCACTTTGCAAGCAGAAGATCTCAAATCCCTTGGCGATCTCTTTTTCAGTCACACCTACTTTTAAAGCAGAGAGGATCCATTCATAGCCCTTCCAAGCGAGGTGAGCTGATTGTTTCATCTTTTCAATTTCGCCGGCATCTTTGATGAGGCGCAAGGTTTTGAAAAGGGAGGGTTCTGGGATCCACTGCATTTCAGCGTGTTTGTTAGAGAGATGGACAAATCGATCGTAGGAAGTGTGTTGGGCGTCGAAGGCGATCTTTTGCAACGAGGCGCTTTTTAAAAAAGCGGTAATGGCAGCGGGGCTTTCGAGGGTTGCAGATACGGGGGCTCTTTCCTCTGCCACTTGGATGTATCTGCCGTCGACGAAGAGCTCCGCGTTTTCGGTACCTACAAAGAGGCGGCCGAGCGAGAGTTGCAATCCCGTCAAATAATAGAGATCGAGGGGGTTTTCGATGAGACAACCGTCGATCTCTCGGGCCGCGATCCTTTTTTGCAGGTGTTTAATCCGCGCTAGATAGGGTGCTTCTGAATTTTTTTTCAAGTTCTTCCTCCTCTAGGTAATAGAGCGTCGCCTTACCTTGGGGGCAAAACGCTGTTTTATTTTCTTTCACAAGACGCAACGCCTCTTCCAAACTATACCGCCTCGCCTTGCGGCGCGCATGGCGGATGAGCGAGGTCGCTAAGCGACTTAATCTCTCTTCTTGCAATGAACGGTTACTCTCTTGCGCAATCCACTCGTGCAACACACTTTCCAACTGATCTTGGTCGAGAAAAGGGGGCAATGCTTCAACCAGAAAAGCCCCTTCTGCGCTCTGGTGCATGAGGATGCCGAGCTTCTCCATCGCAGGGAGCAGCTCAGAGAGGGCTGCACTCTCTGTTTTGGAAAAACAGAGCGTTTTTGGAAAGAGCAGATACTGCGCTGCCACAGAAGTGCTCGTGTCGGCAATCGGCTGCATCAGCGCCTCGAACCAAAGACTCGCTTGAATCGCCGGTAAATCGAAAAAACAGATCCCCTTTTTCGCTGAGACGGTAGAGGCGTCGACGAGGAGGTAATGGCCGAAAAGGCCGATGGGTTTGATGGCATCGGCAAAAATTTCTTGTCTTTCGGGAGGATCTTCTCGAAGCACAGACCGCTCTTCAAAGGGAGTGAAGTCTGTAAAAGGGAAGGGTGTAACGGAGGCGTGAGGTGTATATACCTCTAGGGGTACGGTGTGGCCGCTCACGAGAGCTTCGGTGACGACTTTATGCAGGCGAAATTTGAGGAGAGATTCTTCGTGTAGGCGTACTTCTTTTTTTTGGGGGTGTACATTGACATCGACCAAGGTGGGATCAATGGTGAGGTGGAGCAAGAAGACGGGGTGACGATCGGCATTGAGGCGCGTCGCGTAGGCTTCTCGGATTGCATACCCGATCGAAGGATAACTGACGGGGCGTCGGTTAATGACGAGGTGTTGGCCTGAGCGATTGGGGCGAGAGACAAGGGGGCTAGCGAGCCATCCTTCGATCTGAATACCTGGGTCTGTGCTTTGGATAGAAAAGCCCGTAGCGAGCCATTCTTTACCCAAGAGAACTTCTGCACGCCTTTTCAAGGTGTCGATCGGGGAGAAGGAAAAAATTTCTTTGTGTTGTTGGATCAGAGTGAATCCCACGTCAGGGTGAGCGAGTGCGAGCTGGGTGACGCCTTTGGTGATCTCTGCGCTACTTGTGGAGGCGGTTTTTTGAAATTTCTTTCGGGCAGGGACATTGTAGAAAAGAGAGCGCACCTCTACCGTCGTCCCCTGTGATCTTGCGGCAGGCGCTACTTGGGTAATGACTCCCCCTTCTATCTCTAAGCGGGTTGTCTCTCCATCGGCAGGTGCCGTAGTAAGCGTTATTTTGGAGATGGCCGCAATCGAAGCGAGGGCTTCTCCCCGAAACCCCATCGTCTGCAAGGAGAAGAGATCATCTGCACTCATAATCTTAGAAGTCGCATGCCTCTGAATCGAGAGGAGGGCGTCTTCTCTGTCCATCCCTCTTCCATCGTCGCTGATCTGGATCGATTGAAATCCCCCAGCCATCGTTTCGATCTGGACTTTGCGCGCTCCCGCATCGATGGCATTTTCCACTAACTCTTTGACGACAGAGGCGGGATTTTCGACCACTTCCCCAGCGGCGATTTGGTTGATCGTATGGTCAGAAAGGAGGTGGATTTTTGAGGACATAGCTTTCGAGTTTATTTGGATTTATGCTAACATTGAAAGACGTTTATAGCGAAGTTTAAAGATGCCTATACGCCCTCTTGCCACAGCGATCGTCAGAACCCTCCAGGAAGCGGGGCACATCGCCTATTTCGCAGGGGGATGGGTGCGCGATTATCTGTTACAACACCCTTCCGACGACATCGACATCGCGACCTCAGCTAAAGTAGAGGAAGTGCAACGCCTTTTTCCTAAGACAGTTCCCGTGGGGATCGCTTTTGGGATCATCATCGTGGTCGAACAAGGCCATCCCTTCGAGGTCGCGACCTTTCGCAAAGAGAGCGGGTATCTCGATGGAAGAAGGCCAACAGAGATCCAATCGGCCTCCCCAGAAGAGGATGCACTCCGCCGGGATTTTACGATTAATGGAATGTTCTGGGATCCGGTTAAAGAAATTCTCTTCGATTTTGTCGAGGGACAAAAGGATTTGCATAAGGGGATCATCCGCGCTATCGGCGATCCTCACGAGCGGTTTTTAGAGGATCGTTTGCGGATGATGCGCGCTGTTCGTTATTCGACCCGCTTTCATTTTCCCATCGATCCTCAAACAGAAGAAGCCATTGTGGCTCACGCAGGGGATCTCTTCCCCTCCGTTGCTATCGAAAGGGTCTGGCAAGAATTTAAAAAAATGGCGCAATTTGCCCATTTTGATCGAGGTCTCATCCAGCTCCACCGACTCCATCTCTTAGCGACGATCTTTCCGACGCTGAAAAATGTTTCTCTGGAAGAAGTCCGAGAGAGACTGAAACCCTTAAGTGCTTTTCCACGAGGTGCGCCGACGATCTTGGAGCTTTTGCCCCTCTTTCCCAACTATTCTCAGCAAGAGGCGCTTGCCTTATGCGATAGGCTCAAACTCTCAGGCCAGGAGAAAAAAAGCGTCGAGCTGTTCTACCGAGCGAAAGCTCTTTTAGCCATCTCTGTAGAACCAGTCGATTGGGCGCATTTCTATGCAGAAGACCATGCGTTTTTAACCCTAGAAGTGCGCGCTGCTTTCTTACCCACAGAAGAACAAAGGCCTTTTCTCTTAGAGCATAAAGAGAGAGAAGATCAGTTGCGCCGAGCGATCGTGCGCATCCGCGCAAAAGATCCCCTCGTGCGTGCAGAGCATCTGATCCAGGAGGGAATTTCTCCAGGCAAGAAAATGGGACTTCTCTTAAGAGAAGCAGAGAAAATCGGCATCAATCATGGACTGGAGACAAAGGAAGAAATCATTCATTTCCTAAAAAAATCCACCCTGTGGCACAATTGATCCCGATGCTGAAAAAATTGTCCGTCGGATTTGCGCTTCTTCTCTTTGGTTTTTCCCTGTTTCTCGGGATCGATCGTTTCGTCCATCGCCAATCTACCCGCTTTGCCGCCGAGAAAATCACCTCGTATCAACCCTACTCTTCTGAATGGGAACTGCCCCAGCTCTCTGAAGAAGAGCTGAAGGAAGTCGATTCGATCTTAGATCAAAAATTCACCTACTACGGTAAGGGATCTCAAGCCTACGTCTTTATCTCAGAGGACAAACAGTTCATTTTAAAATTCTTAAAACAGACGAAATTGCGTCCTAAGAGCTGGCTTTCTGTCTTCCCCTTTTCTATGAATCCCTATTATCAAGAAAAGCTGATCAAACAAAAAAAAGCGGAAGCTACTTTTTTAGCGAGCAAAATTGCATTTGTCGAATTGAAAAAAGAGACGGGTCTGATCTATGCCCACCTCAATCGCGACGATAGCCTACAGAAAAAGGTAACCGTCTTCGATCGCTTTGGAGAGAAACATCTCATCGATGTCGGCAAGACGACATTTTACATCCAAAAACGCGCTCAACTCATTTATGCGCGGATCTCAGAGCTCATGCATCAGGGCGATCTGGAATCTGCAAAAAATGTCATCTCCTCCGTCTTCCAGCTCATCGATTTTCTAGGACAAAAGGGGATAGTGGACAACGACCCCATCCTGCGAAAAAATTTCGGGTTGATCGAGGACATCGCTGTTCAAATCGATATCGGCAAAATGCGCATCGATCCTGTCAGTCGAGAGACCCTCGCCTATAAGCAAGAAGTCGCGAGTATTACACATAGTTTCAGGACTTGGCTTAACAACAACTACCCCCCTCTGATCGAACACTTCGACACAGAACTGAGGGCGATCACCACAGAGATGAGAAAACACAGAGAATAAATTTTCCTCTCTGTGGTAAAATTACTTATATTCAGAACGGGGCGTTGCGGCCTGAATAGTGGGCTTTGGAGTCGAGGGCGTCTTCGATTTCGAGGAGGCGGTTGTACTTGGCGACGCGGTCTGTTCTTGAGAGTGAACCGGTTTTGATCTGGCCAGAAGAAGTAGCGACGCTCAAATCGGCAATCGTCGTGTCCTCTGTTTCCCCAGAGCGATGGGATAAGATCGTAGAGTAGTTGTGTTTTTTCGCGTGAGCGATCGTATCCAAGGTCTCAGAGAGGGTTCCGATTTGATTGGGTTTGATGAGAATAGCGTTGGCGATTTGTTCTCGAATCCCTCTGTCTAGAAATTTGAGATTAGTCACGAAGATATCGTCTCCGACGATCTGGATCTTGGATCCTAAACGTTTCGTGAGCAGCTTCCAGCCCTCCCAATCATTTTGATCGAGGGGATCTTCGATCGAGTCGATCGGGTATCGATCGCAGAGCGATTCCAGATAGATCGACTGAGCTTCTGCAGAGCGCATTTCAAAGGGTTGATTGACGAGAGCCTTTTTCTTCTCAAAATAGGAAGCGTTCGCGGGATCGAAAAATTCAGAGGCAGCGCAATCGAGTGCGATCGTCACATCCGATCCTGCTCGGTAGCCCGCCTTCTCGATCGCTCGGATAATGAAATCGAGCGCCTCTTCATTCGACGATAAACGCGGGGCAAAGCCCCCTTCATCTCCGACGGAAGTAACGTGACCATTTTCTTGTAAGATTTTTTTTAGCGTGTGGAAAATTTCAGCACCACACCGAATCGCCTCTCGAAAAGAGGAAGCGCCGACTGGCCGAATCATGAATTCCTGAAAATCGAGGAGATTATCTGCATGCGCCCCTCCATTGATGATATTCATCATGGGACAGGGGAGGAGGACTGCAGATTCCCCTCCGAGGGAGCGATAGAGAGGGAGTTTGTGAGAATGCGCATGCGCTTTTGCAGCAGCGAGCGAAATGCCGAGAAGGGCATTCGCCCCAAAGTGGGATTTATTCGGCGTTCCATCTGTCTCGATGAGGCATTGATCCAATCCCCTCTGATCGGCTAGATCCCACCCCTTGACAGATTCAAACAGGGGCCCATTCACATGGGCAACCGCTTGTAATACTCCTTTGCCGCCATAGCGGTTGGGATCTTTATCGCGCAGTTCCACTGCTTCATGTTCTCCGGTCGAAGCTCCCGATGGTACAGAGGCCTTCCCGTAGGAGCCATCGTCGGCGCGGACGACGACTTCTAGAGTCGGATTACCGCGGGAATCGAGAATCTCAAGAGCGTGGACGGTCTTTATCTTTGCCATAACCCTATCTCAGTCGGTGTTTTTCAGAAAGAGAGCTCATTAAAGCACAATAAGAGTGGAACCGTAAAGAAGAAATCTCCCCTTTTTCGACAGCCGCTTTCACCGCACACTCTGGCTCGTTCATATGAGCGCAATCGGGGTATTTACACTGAGAGGCTACGCTTTGAATCTCGGGATAGCCGGTGGCAAAATCGGAAACCTCGAGCTCCCACACGCCAAAACTTTTGATCCCAGGTGTATCGATACAAAAGCCGCCTTTTTCTAAAGGGACGAGATGAGTCGTCGTCGTCGTGTGGGAGCCTTTTCGCGTGTGGTAGACAAGCCCTCCGGTTGCGAGATCTGTTCCCGTCATACAATTGATCAGAGAGGACTTGCCTACTCCCGACTGCCCTGAAAATACAGAAGTCTTGCCAGACATCCATTTTTTGAGTGTTTCGATCCCCTCTCCCGTCACGATACTTACCGGCACGATCTTAAACCCTAGCGTTTCATAGGCGGCGAGAAATTCAGCGTAGAGCTCCTTTTGCTTTTCGAAAAAAACGGGGTCAATTTCGGGTGGGGGAGTCTGTAAAAGATCGATCTTATTGATCACGAGGATCGGCTCCATGTTCCCTTTAAGAGCTGCGATGATGTAGCGATCGATAAGGGCGGGTTTTAAGGGGGGGAGGACCACCGAAGCGGTGATGAGGACCTGATCGATATTGACGGCGATGAGCTGCTCTTTATTGCGCGAGAGGTTATCGGCGCGCGATAGGATGGAATGACGCGGCTCTACTTTTACAATCGTCGCTTCTTTCCCCTCTTCGACTTTTACAAAATCTCCGACAGCGATGAGATTTTTTACTCGGCTCTTTTCTTGCTTCAGAGTCCCTTTTAATGTGCAAAACTGTTCATTATCTTCTAAAGCGACGATCACTCCTTCTGGTAAAACCGCGAGGACGCGTCCCGTCCTCAGATGGGCCGTATCTTCATCTGACTGGAGTTCTAAGTGCTTTTTCTTTTGGTCTTGATCTGTTTTTTTAAACTGCGAACGGTCTTTATTCGTGATGATCTTTCGCTCTTTGCGAGAGGCTTTCCGATCTTTGGAATGAAACGCTTCTTCTAAGCACCAGATGTCCTCTTCCTTACTCATATTTAAGTGCACCTAAGCTAAACATTAAGATCGCCCCGGCGGTTGCGACATTGAGCGATTCCATTGCGCTGTGCATGGGGATCGAAACAGCGAGCGCTTTTGTCCTCAA
Source organism: uncultured Verrucomicrobiae bacterium (assembly GCA_963818965.1). Taxonomy (GTDB): domain Bacteria; phylum Chlamydiota; class Chlamydiia; order Chlamydiales; family Rhabdochlamydiaceae; genus JAZJZV01. The sequence goes on from CAWFUG010000012.1 coordinate 39,328, forward strand.
GGAGGGGCTCAGTCCCTGAGACTCATTGCCAAGAGCCAGCGCAAGCGGTGGGGTAACAGAGGTCTTTTGAACAGGTTTTCCCTTGGGATCCGCCGCCACCAAAGTCAGAGAGTTTTCTTGGAGAACTCTATCGAGTTCTTCCCAAGAACCACTCCGCCAGGAGATCTTGAATGTCGCCCCTTTTGCCGCGCTTAATGCCCTTTCATTATAGGGGTCTGTGCTCCCGGGCGTCAAAAACACTCCTTGCCAACCTAAACCCAGCGCCGTGCGCATCAGGGTTCCGAGATTCCCTGGATCAGAGATCCCATCGAGAATCAGCAACAAGGAGATATTCTTTAATACAGCGGGGGCTGGCATTGCAATCTCAGCCGCCATCCCTTCTGGTGAGGGGTGTCCGGTGATTTTCCTGAGAATGTTGGGGGAGACAACAACGGTTTTATTGGATAAAGCAGGAAGTGTACACCCCTCTTCCAGGATCAAAGTGCTCGAGGGAAATAGGGGAAGAAGCTCAGAAACCAGCTTTTTGCCACTAACGAGCACCTTGCCTTGCGCATAACGGTAGTGCCGGTCTTCTCTTAATTTGACCAAATGCTTGACAAGCGGATGTTGTAAGCTGGAAATTTCTCGCATGACCATTCGGATAAGGGTAACAAAATTAGCTATTGACTCTCAACTAAATTTCTTGTTATGGTTCCATGAATTTTTTCTATGTAGATTATACATCAATGCATTACCGACAAATACAGGTGCTTCTGCTGGCTCTCCTTTCTCTGGCTCCCCTTTTGCTGATGTGGATGGGGTTTTATTTTTTCTTCCAGCACACCGGCTTTACCATCGATAAGATCTCCTCAAAAATTGAATATAACCAAAACTGGAATCCTCTCCCCCTTTCCCGAGAAGATACCGACTTCCTCCTCCACGAAGTATTCAGTCAGCCCTACTATTACCTCGCCTCAGGCGGCCTTTGTTATGCCTTCTTGAGCCAAGACCAGCGATTTGTCATTAAATTTTTTAAAATGCAAAATCTCAATGCAAAGCGCAGCAGCCTTAAAAACCTGTTTTCTCGATCGGAAAATTCCTCAACCTCTTCACTGCTTTTCGAAAGAGTATTTACGAGCTATCTCGATGCCTACCAAGAATTAAGGGAGGAAACGGCACTCATCTACGTCCATTTCAATAAAACGCAGGATCTGAAGGCGAAAGTGACTCTCATCGATCACAAAGACAAAAGATACGCAATTGACCTCGATACAGTGGAATTCGTCGTCCAGCAAACAGCAGAGAAGATTTACGAACACCTCTTATCCCTTAAGCCAGAAGAGGCGCAGTGCGCCCTACGCTCCTTTTTCGATCTCATCGCCAATCGCTGCAAAAAGGGATTTTCCACACAAGAGCTCAGTTTGCGCAATAATTTTGGATTTTGCGGAAAAAAAGCGATCCAGATCGATTGTACCACCCTCATCCGCGATGATTCGATGAAATACCCACATAATTTCAGAGAGGAAGTGATGCTGATCGCGGAACGGCTCAATCAATGGGCACAGGTCGAAAACCCAGATCTTTGCGTTTTTATTCAAGAAGAAGCCCAAAGGACGATTAACGAGAGAGGTTTTCCTTAAAGACATCGACTTGCTGTCTAATGAAAAAACTCTGACCGCTCATCAGCGTCGTGTGTGCCGTGAGGGGCTGCATGGGTGTTTCGAGAGAGAGCTCGTAAACAGTACCAAACAAGTTCCCAACTTTAGAGACTAGATCCCCCTTCGTCACGTAGGAGATAAATCCTTTTTGCCGATTCTCTGGCAGAATCTGCCAGTCGTCGATTACTTGAGAAGAGACACCGGGGGCGTTGAAACAGAATGATCCCACAGAATCAATCCAATCATTTTCATAGATAAAGGTATACGCAGCAAGGGCGCCTCCCAAACTAAATCCAAACACCCGCGCTTTGTGATTTTGCGCCTGCATCTTTTGCAACCAAATACGTAATTTTTTCCGCGATTTCTCGAAAGCGGAAAGCCCAGGACCTGCGATATCCAAATCGCTCATCACAGAAGCCCAGCCCCTTTGAGAATCTAATGAGAGGTCTGTGCCCCGGAATACGAGCAAAGCCGGTACTCCTTTCTGCGAGGGCTTAAGGCCAAACGCCGGCATTCCATGCCACAAATCGAACACCTGGTCTACGACAAAAGACTCTACAGATGCTCTGCCCTCCTTCACTACGGGAATTTCAAATCTTTGCCCCACTTTCAAATCCCGATAGGCCAATACTTTTGTCAACACTTCTGCAACGACGAATGCAAGGACATCAGGATCTCTTATCTCTTCTGAAAATCGGCTTAAGAGGCAAGAGACGATTGCTAAATCTGCCGGAGCCGTGGAGACCTTACCCACGAGAGGATGAGCGATCGAAAAATAGCCATAGCGCTCGGCAAACGCCCGTAAATCGGAGAGATCGACAGTGATTTTCTCTTCAAAGACAGGTTGAAACAACGTGTAACGCTTTAAATGCCGACTCGAGCTCCAATTTAAGAATTGATCGAAATGCCTCAACGTCTTCACACGCATCTTCCCCTTCCAAGGGCTCTCCTTGATAAATGGGGGAAGACACTGATCCGCTGTCGCGTAGGAAAAAATTGTCCCGATGAGGAGAAAAGCGACACACCGAATGAACAACACGCGTATTACCTAATAAAAAATCGATCGAGAGCTGGGTCAAAACTGTCATGGATCACACAGCCTTCTCCGAAAAGATTCTCATCTTTACAATTTTTTGTCCCAAGAATTCGCAGCTTCGTCGCCTTAAAGATATCTTTGCCATTGTCGAATTCAGCAATCATTTTTTCACTCCCATTATGAATGCAAAATTGGAAGGGATTACGACCCGCGTTAAAGCGCGCAACAATGGTATAGGGCCATCGATCGGTTTTAAAAATCGATTGCCCTTGCAAGATCCCCTCCATGAGATCTTCTCCCGTCAAATAATGAAAGATACTAGGGAAAATATCCATATGGCAACTCATGTGACACGGCTGTAAGCTAGAAAAACTCTCACCAAAGCGATAATAAAGAGGAACGTGCATTTGCTGATGGCTTAAGTTCGAATTGTGAAAGATATTCCCCTGTTCGTAAAATTCCTCTCCATGATCTCCCGTAATCATGACGATCGCTTCCCTTCCCCTTTCTGAAGATGCGAGGTCAGAAAAGAATTTTCCCATTAGAGAATCGACAAAATAAAGAGCATTGCGGTACCGGTTTTTAATTCCATTCAGCCCTTTGTTAGACGTCGAGAGTTTAAAATAGTTAATCTTTTCTTCAAAAGGAACATAGCGACTCATCTCTGGAGGCCAGCTGTAATCGAAATGGGTTGCATCTAAAAAAGTGATAAAGACCCTGCCCGATTCCTCTTTTTGCATCTGGGCATGTAAGTGCTCCATCGCCTTTAAATCCCGTTGGTAATCCTCATTGGTCTCCTCGTCATCCGGTATAAAGAAAGAATGAGTCAAATGCGTCCCTTCCCCGAAGAGGATCCGATCCATCTGGTAATAACCCAAATGCGCGGAAGAAGAGACATAGATCTTGTACCCCATTTTTTTCAGTAACCCCAAAGGGAGACTTCCCGGCTCAAGAGGTGCTGAGGCCCAATAAAAGGGAAATTGAGAGTGAAAAATGGAAAACCAGGAAATTTGCGTCCCATTGGCATTAGACAATGCCAGAGGAAAAGAGACGTTATCTTTTTTAAATTGCGCCAAATGGGGCGTGACATCAGGCGTGATGAAATCTTCCCTCAAAGATTCGATGATAAAGAGATAGATATCTGGCTGGTGACGCAGGGAAAAAACGCGCGAGTCTAGCTTTTGCAAAACCTCTTCTTGCGTCAGCAGAGGACTTAAGGGATTCTTTAATGAAATGAACTCTGTAGGTGGAGAGAAAAAGGTATTTTTCCAGGGGAGGGTTTTTTGGTATCGATCGAAGAATAGCGCTGAGACATTTCGACGCACCCCATAGTCCCAGCTCAAGAGAAAGAGACAAACCGTGCCAGCTACTCCACCTAAAAACCGCAGAGAAATCGGACAAGGCCGACTCTTTGTGAACCGGTCCGTCAGATGGAATAAGAATACGCCTGAGGCCAGAAGCATAATGCACCCGAGTGCAGCAACGCCCCAGACTAAAAAAGAGACATTGCTCGCTAAGAGAAGCGCGATGAAATTTTCATAAGTTTCTTGAAGCACAAAATCCAAGGCATACCAAAATGACATATCCACCAATCTAATGAGAGGGAAGTCGATTAGATGGCTCAAGAACAAAAAGAAAACGCATAGAATGTAGAAATTCAAAAAGCGCGGGAGATACCGTTTAATGATTTCTGCACAGAATAAAAGAACCAACGTCTCCAAAAAGCATTGAGAAAGCGCATAAACGGCAAAAAAACATCCCGAAAAAGAAAAAATCGATTCGATGAGAACCACATGAAAGACGTGGAGAAGCGCCGTAAAACAAAAATAAAACCCGAAAAATATATAATTAATCGAGTTTTTTGGAGTCTCAAAAATTTCTAATTTTTTCATTTTTTTACATTAATGCGATGAGCAATCCTTCCCAATCTCTCTTTTCGATATAATGAGCCACCACCTCAGGATCGGCGTGGATCCATTCAGAAAATCCCGATACATATGGAAACAGGTTCCCATCTTCATATTCGAGCTTCATCCTCTTCGAAAATCCGTCGAGAAATCCATCCCATTTAAACGAGCTTTTCCGAATCGTGCGCATCGCCCTTTTCAATTCAGGAGAAGAGAAGATGTGCCCGATGAATCGCAGCGGATGGACGCCATTGACCCGTTTTCCTTTCTTTTCTAAGCTGCGCTTTTCAAATGCCAGTTGGAAAACATTTTTTTCCGCCATTGTCAAGACGATCGCCTCGATCAGCTCCTTTTCCTTTTCGTTGATCGGCAAGTGGTAAAAGGGTCCCGTATCCACACCGATCACAGCCACGCGATGGACAGGCAAATTTTTCGCAAAGCAAAATTCCCGATCCCCTTTTTGGTTCACCAACCTGACTTGAGAAGAATGCATTCCAGAATCTCTTATATCTACAGGCCAATTGTCATCCTCTTCCTCTTCTTCATAATCTGCATAAAGAGCAGAAAGGGCATCGAGATGCTCGTGAAGCGCCCCAATCTTCTCTGCAGTTAAGATTTCCCCTTGAACATGAGAAGGGTAAACCAGATGGAGTCTATCATTTTCGCCGTTAAAAAAAGATTCGATCTGCGGATTTAAATCTTCCAGCTCGATCCGATCGATAGTAGCATAGGACGTCTTTAAAAAATCCTCTTTTGCAAGAGAGGCATCCCGTCCCATTAGAAATTGATCGACATAATAGGCCGCTAAAAAAGGAGCATCGGGATAATTCACCTTAGAGGACAAGTATTGCAAACTCATTAACAAATTACGCTTGGCTACGTAAAACTCCTCTTCTGTAAAGCCCTCCATCGCCACGGCCTTTTTTTGCCATAATAAATAAGAGAGAAGCCCCTCTGAAACCTCTTCAGGAACCAAAGCATAACCAGACACAGGCTTTAAAAACCGAGGATAGGGATGCACCCACATCTCATCCTCAAACCGGGTACAACGCTCTAAGCGATTTTCAAAGAGATCCTCGATGAGATACTTAACCCACAATTCCCCTTCAGTTGCGCTCTGTTCTGAAAAATGGGGAAAAGGCAGCTGCATCGCGACTTTAAACATCTTCTCATTTTGAGCGATGTGCAGCGAAGGACCAGATCGATCGCGACTCTTCAACTGAACTTTAGAAAAATGCCTCTGAATGATCTCTTGCATCCCTTCATTTGAAAAATCCCCGACCGCTACGATGGCGATCTCCTCAGATTCCTCATCGGGCAAAGGGAGAATGGAAGAGCAAAAATAAGAAGAGGATTCCCCAGCATCTATCCCTTTCATTTTTTCGCTGCAATAATGGAAAAAATGGTCAGCTGAGTCTAAAGAATCGAAATACCCATCGTGCGCATAGAGGATTTGATCACAAGAAGGTTTGCGTAAGACAACACGTAGGCTAGCAAACCGCGCATCCTTCGTATTCTTCTGGATATAGGTCTTGACCCCATTGTGCAATGAGGCGATCTGCACTTCACTCTTATCTCCTTCAACACTCTGAGCCCCCTGATGATTCACAAGCCCCAGCATGACCGCCACAAACAATACCCACTGCTTCATTTGCATTTCCTTTCGTTAAAAAATTAGACCAGGAACCGGCGTTGTTGAAAGGAAAAATAACAACCACAGAGAGGAGAAACCACAGAGAGAAAATTTATATTAGACTTCTTGTTCAGAAGAGCTGTTTAAAAAAAATTCCTCTCTGTGGTTTCCCCGCTCTGTGGTTATTACTTGCCTTCTATGCAGCAACATCCCAGGGACTTATCCCAAAAAACGTATGTGTATAGTCAATCATTATTTATGGCCGCAATCTTTTTTTTTCATTCCAAAAAAAATGCCTGATGGTTAAACAAATTAGTATACCAAAGTGGAGCCGGCATATGACTAGAGTCCGATACGATCGCTTCCGCTTTAAATGGTGGGCACTCTTCGGTGTATCCCTGCTCGCTTTTACCGCATTTTTGGATGCGACGATCGTCAATACAGCACTTCCCTTTATTCAATCTGCATTGCAAACGACCATCTTGCAACTGCAATGGATCGCAAACATCTTTACGATCATCTTGAGCATGACCATGATCGCTATCGGCAAATGCGCAGATCTCTGGGGACGCAAAAAGGTGTTCTATTTTGGGGTGACTTTTTTCGCGATCGCCGCTTTAGGCGCAGGGTTTAGCAACACAGTCGAATTCTTGGTCTTTTTTCGCGGACTACAAGCCTTAGGAGCCTCGACTATTTTTATCGCCTCCGCAGCGCTGCTCTCCGATGTATTCCCAGAAAAAGAGCGCGTCCGAGCGATTAGCATTTACGGAGGAGTGACGGGATTTGGCCTCATGATCGGACCCTTTCTCGGCGGCATCTTAGTCGGCCTTTTAGGCTGGCGATGGGTCTTTTGGGTCAATCTTCCCATCATCGCTGTAGGGCTTGCCGCCTGCTCTTTTAGTTTGAGAGGACACGCGCACGAGAAACCCGCCACCAAGGTCGATGGATGGGGACTTCTCCTGCTGATCTTCGGGCTCGGCACTCTCATGTATGGCATTACTGCAGCAGCTGAATCTAGCTGGTCATCTCCCATCGCCTGGACCTCATTAGTCGCGGGAATCGCTGCCCTCGTTACATTGATCATCCTCGACAACTTCCGGAAGAACCCTCTCCTCGACCTCCATATTTTCAAGAAGAATCTCATCGTCCTCGCAGCACTCAGCTGTGCCTTAGCGGGTGTCGCTTCGACCGTCTTCATGTTCTTCGACCCGCTCTACTTGCGCATCTTACGCAAATTATCCCCTTTTCTCATCGGCCTTCTCATCGCCGTAATCCCCGCGGCACAAGCGATCATCTCCTTCTTTTTTAACCGATTGGTGCACCGGCTTGGCGTCACTCATCTCCTTTTCATCTCCGTCATTGCCGCCACCCTCGCCGCCTTCCTCCATTGTTTCATCGGCCTCGATACCCCTCTTCTCTTCCTCATCCTTCCCTTTTTCCTCTTAGGGATCAACTGGGGTCTGAGCAATGCAGCGATGATCACAGCCGTGAATCAAGTCATCGCCCCCCGCGAAATTGGAGCAGCGATCGGCAGCATCGCCACCATTTGGAATGTCGCCGGCGCCATCATCTTAGCGGTGAGCACAGCCATCTTCTACTCCATTGAGACACAGAGTTCTTTCCTGCCCGCCTTTCATGGAGCTGTGAGTTTCAATACGGCCTTTGCAGCGCTCATGCTCATCGGCGCCATCTGGGTTTACGTCAAATTACAAAGATCCAAACAAAGATCCAAAAAGAAATAGTTCTTAGTTGGGTTGGGCTTTGTTGCGTAATTCATGAGGACCTAATCCAGCTCCCCATCACTCCATTCTGAATATACCGAACGTGACTCAAGAACCGGGATTGGGCCGATGTGAAAGCTCCCGCGGTTCTTGAGTCACGTTCGGTATATATGCAATTTCACCACAGAGAGGGAAAACCACAGAGAGGAAGTTCCTATTTAAAAATTTCCTCTCTGTGGTTTTCTCTCTCTGTGGTGAAATTCAGCTATTTATGCAATAAAGCCGTTGGGTTGTATTGCACTAATACTACCCAACTTACGATCGTCGAATCGCGGCGGCTTTAACGCAGCTCTAATGCAGGTTACTTTAGATGATTGGTATTAGTTGTACTTAAAAACACATCTTTAATATACAGAAAATAAGAAACCAGATCTTGTAGAAAAAATGTCTTTTAAAATATTCCTATTTGGAGAAGCGGAAAAAGGGGCCTTTTGCACTCCCCATTTGTGTCGCTCTCTTTCAGATCTCTCTGAGACTTTTGGAAACCCTCCTGAAGAGAGCGTCGGTCTGGTATACGCCGTTCAAGCCTTGCTTTATGAACGAGAACTGATCTATTTCCGCGTGCGCGAAGAGGGATTCAGCACCGCAGATTATATGAAAGGAATCCAACTTTTGGGAAAAAAAGGAGAGCTAGACGACCTGGCAGCGATTTGCATGCCAGGTGTCGGAAATGCAGATATCCTCGAAGCGACAACGCCTCTTTGCTCTGTGCGGCGCACCTTGCTCATCACAACAGAAAAGGACCTCTATGATTATCTCACGCATCGAAATAAGTGACGACCCCTTCTTGGGTGGGCTTCATCGCCTTTGCCCCTACTTTCCAATTTGCCGGGCACACTTCCCCATTACACTCAAAATAGATGAGAGCATCCAGCATGCGAAGCGCTTCATCCACAGAACGCCCCAGCGGCAAATCATTGACGAGCTGATGCCGCACAACGCCCTGTTTATCGATGAGGAATAATCCCCTAAAGGCGATCCCCTCATCTTCTTTAAGCACATGGAAACTGCGAGAGATCTCCTTATTGAGATCGGAGACGAGAGGGTATTCGATCCCCTGAATACCGCCATTTTTCTTCGGCGTATTCCACCACGCCAAATGGGAAAACCAGCTATCGACAGAACAGCCGACGACTTGCGCCCCTCTTCCTTCAAACTGCTCTAATTTTTCTTGAAAAGCATGTAATTCTGTCGGGCAGACAAAAGTGAAATCCAACGGGTAGAAGAAAAAGACGACGTATTTCCCTAAAAAATCTTCCAAGGAAAACCCATCGAGCACTTCCCCTTTACAAACTGCCTTCGATTTAAACTGGGGCGCTTTTTTCCCAACTAACAAACTATTCATAGAATTACCTTAAGTGTTAAATCTTTCCTCTGCGTGGATGATCCACTTCTCCGCGCCGATAGTCGTCTCTTCTCCATGGCCCGGAAAAACACGCGTTTCTGGCGGCAGCTCAGCCAAATCTTTTAATGACTTCCACATGAGCGCGCGGCGGTTCGTCGGAAGATCCAACCTGCCAATTGTCCCCTGAAAGAGAGTATCTCCTGAAAATAACATCTTTTCCTTAGGGAGATAAAAACAAACGCCCCCGGGTGAGTGTCCTGGAGTATGAATGACGTGAATGCTCAAAGTGCCCACCGTAAGCACTTGACCATCCTCCAAGTAATCTTCTGGAATTACCCCTTCGATTTCAAAAAACAACGGGAGACGATCAGAACCGGGATCTTCCACATTTCCCGCATCCTCTCGATGGACATAAACGGGAGCGTTTAGAGCATTTTTAAGCCGCGCGAGATCTGCAGTATGGTCCCAATGAGAGTGGGTCAATAGAATTTTTTCGACATTCAAGGAGAGTTCGCGAGATCTACGCAAGACCCAATCGGTACTTTTAAAAGGAGCATCGATGACAACAGCCCGTTTCGTTTCCGGACACCCTAATAGGTAGAGATTTGTGTCCGCTGGCCCAGAACAAAAACAATCTAAGATCATACGGACACCTATCGAAAAATGCACCGGAGAGGATTCGAACCTCCGACCTCCCGGTTCGTAGCCGGGTACTCTATCCAGCTGAGCTACCAGTGCATAAGTCGTCCATGCTCTCATTTCAGAAGATTTTGCGCAAGCGCTCACTTCTACCCCATCCGTTTTCCCCTTCTGTGCGCGTCTTTTTTCATGCGTAAAACTGTATTCTATTATAAAAGGAAATCTAGGTTATAGACAGAATCTTATGGAGGAAAACGAGATGATACGCAAGCTTAAGACAGGAATGTACCGCATCTATTCTCGATCGATCAATCCCAAAACAGGAAAACGCAGAAACCTGGGAACGTTTGAGACGCGTGAAGCGGCCCTTAAACACGAAAGAGAGATCCAGTATTTCAAGAGAAGGGGTTAATTTTCTTCTTATGTTCCTTATTTTGTTCCTTATTTTGTCTTAGGGATCGTCCACGGACGCCCCCACCTGTCTATAACCGTCTCATTATAAGCCTCTTAGGAATATACCACTTTCCACGTAAAAAGAATTTAAATAAATTAATAATTAATGATATAATAATAGTAATATCATATTAAACAAAAGATAATTATGACAACTGGAATAACAGCAACTAAAGTATCCCCTCCCATGGAACCATGGACGTCTGCCCATGAAACAAAAGAATTATTTACAGGATTCTTTCCCCCTGTTTTAGCAGATACTGCCGATCAAGAATTCACCTATGATACGCCTCAGGATTTTGGAAAAGAGATCAAGAAACTCTTCGTCCATTATTCTTTAAAAAAATTCAGCTCTCGACTTTGTAAAAACCTGAGATCCATTGCAGATAGAGAAGGTTTTGATTTACGTTACACTAAGTCACACTACTACACTCGCGACCCAATGTTCGTTAAAGACAATTCAAAAACGATCATCTCCACTCTGGTAACTTCCCACACAAAAATAGGGAGGAAATTAAAAAACCATATAGACATTTACAGAAACCACCCATTTAGTATTACTCAACTTTATCCGACTGCAATTTTTCAAAGTACTTTGGGTGCCGTAGGCGAACGCCGTCAAACTTTACTGATAGCAAAAGAAATAGATCCTGCGATTACAAAAAAAGTGCGTCTCTATGCAGAAGGTGGCAATCTTTTTCGTATAAATAACAGGTACAACTTGCCTCAATGTGTTGTAGGCGAAGATTTAGCTCTCGCAACACTTCATTCTTTATATTCTGAAGGATGGTTTGATCCACCTGATCCAGCCTCTCGCATTTTCCAAGAAGAAGAGAACGTCTATTCTAAAAGAGGAGATCCTTTGAGTCCGTTATTCCTCGAAGGAAAAATCCCACAAATAATCGACGAAATCGCCCCCTCATTCTCTTTTCTGACACTGAAAGAAGTCGAAGACGCCCTGGTGGAGATCATAAGAAATGAAAAGCCCTCGCTAAAAACGCAGATGATAAAGGATCAATTAGACAAAATCCACATAGATGCCACAGACGCAAAAACAACAGCTATGCGCTATATGGCTACGCTGGAATTTATAAAAAACAGACTCTTTCCAACTGAGTTAGAAGTATCTCCCGAAGACATTTGTTTTATACAGCAACCTGGATACCATATCGATCTATTTATTTCCCCTGGACCAAAAGGTTCTGTATTTGTCCAAGATTACGCTCTCGCTCTCAGTGTTTTAAAAACAATTGAAAAAAACAAACACCTTCTAAATTTAAGCGACGCGGAAATTGAAACTTTAAATTCTCTCATTTCCATTACGAAGGAAATCGGTTTGCTTTTGGAAAATACAATGGATATTATTCGCAACCAATTGGAACAATCTGGTTTTATCGTAATCCCCACACCGGGGGTATTTTTTGGATACGACAAGGGGTTTTCTGACAAAGAATTTTATAGTATTAATTTCATGAACTCTATCACTGGATTCTCTCCTAAAAATCAGCATTACTATTATATTACGGGTGGTGCCCAAGGGCGTTTAGGTAAAATCCTCATGGATGTTTTTGCTGAGTTCATCGGCTCTCAGTGTGAAAATACTGTGATCTACTATACAGGGAGAAAGGGCAAAGACCCCACCGACTTCCAAGAAGCCTTTACAAATCTCAATCAACAGCACTGTGGTGTCCACTGCTTGACTAATGAATTAGAAACGAAAATGCATGTCGCAGGCGCTACCCATCCTTAAAAAACATCTTATACCCCGCGCGCTTAGGAATGGTGCATTTGAGCGCGTGAAAGCCCCGAGATTCTGGGGTCGTATTCCTCTCTTTTTTAGGGTTAAAAACCCGTTTCTGTGGTATCCTCTTTCTCTATGAAAGAGCACGATTCAGTGGATTGGCACGCGCAGTGGGAGCAGTTTGCGCCCGGATTTCAAAAGGGACTAGCCCATGTAGACCTCGCGGCCTATGGGGGGCCTGTGCTGCGCATGAAGCCGGGTGCCGGCTTTGGGGATTTTTCCCATCCGACGACCCGATTAGCGCTTAGCTTGATGAGCCCAATGGCACGAGAACACCAGGTGATCGACATCGGCTGTGGTAGCGGGGTTTTGTCTGTAGCGGCAGCGCTTTTGGGATCCGCTGGAGTGGTCGGAATTGACATTGAGAGCGAGGCCCTCCAACACTCTGAAGAAAATGCGCGATTGAATGGAGTGGAAGATCGGGTGGCTTTCACAGCTCAGATCGATTCCCTCGACAAAAATAACGCTTATTTGATCGTGATGAATATGATCCTCTGCGAACAAAAGAGCGCCTGGGAGTCTTTGCCCTTGCTCCACGATCTTAAAGCTACGATCGTCACCTCGGGGATCTTGACGCAGGATCGCGAGATCTACTTAAACCTAACGAGGGAATGGAACTGGACTTTACTTCGAGAATCTCAAGAAGGCGAGTGGTCTGGATTCACGTTCTTACAAATTAACAATCATCTATAGAAGTTGACTGACCTTCGATGTCTTCTGGATACTCTCCAAATTCTATGCGGAGGATGTTCCATTCTGGCAAGTAATAGTCGCGTAAATAGTTGCGACAGGGGATGTAGCTGGGATGGATCCATTGATCGGGGGCGATCACGATCTTAGCGCAGTTTCGATTGAGGTAAGCCCCCCACCAAGAAAAGGTGGAAGCTCCCATGATCATGTGTTTCATTCGGGACATCAAGTAAAGATCCGCAATGTGATCGTTACCTTCAATAAAGACGACATTTTTGCACAATTGAGAAAAGTGTTTTTTACACCACTCAATCCGATCAGAGAAGACCACAAAAAGGGCATCTTCGGGGAAGTAGCCGATCGCTTCCTTGTAATAATCAAGACCTACGAAAGGATGTGTATTCGTCTCATGTTTCCAGCGCGAATAGGTGCGCACATGGAGTGCCACCGTATAGGGATGAGCGAGGAGATCTCCGTACTTGTTCTCTAAATAAGTCGTATAGACGTCAGATGGCGCAAAAAGATCTAAGATCTTTTCTCGATGGTGGTGAAAGTACTTCCACGACTGCAGATACCCGTAGAGATAGAGATCGGAAAGCTCTGGGATCGGCTCGAAACCTTGGGGAGCGGATTGAGCAAATTGGTGAGAATGGGCTCGCGGAGGTGAGGAAGCGTCGAGTCGAAAAAACATATGCTCTCGATTATGAGGGATGTTGTACCACTCTGAGTGCAAATCGGGAAAAAAAGCGTGCACGTCGTGATCCCAAGCATAAGACTGTATTGTCGCAATCTGGAACAGCTGGTTTCCGAGTTGTCCCATGACATTTCCCGTCACAAAGGAAGTGTTTGCGTGGCAAAAGGATAATCCGCATAGCAATAGGCAAATGAGCTCCTTGAACATGACTCTCTCCTTTTTTTAACCATCATCCCAAGAAGCTGACGGACCATCGATGTCAGCGGGATACTCCCCAAATTCTATGGGGATGATTTTCCATTCGGGCAAATAATAGTCGCGTAAATAGTTGCGACAAGGGATGTAGGCGGGATGCATCCACTGATCGGGAGCGATGATGATCTTATGGCGATTTCGGTTGAGGTAAGCTCCCCACCAAGAAAAGGTCGAAGCTCCCATGATCATGTGTTTCATTCGGGACATAAGATACAGATCGGCGATATGATCGTTGCCTTCGATAAAGACGACATTTTTGCACAATTGGGAGAAATGTTTTTTACACCAGTGGATCCGATCGGAGAAGACGACAAAAAGAGTGTCTTCTGGGAAGTAGCTAATCGCTTTCTTGTAATAATCCAAGCCTATAAAGCCATGTACATTCATTTCATGCTTCCAACGCGAATAGGTCCGCACATGCAGTGCCACTGTGTTGGGATGAGCGAGGAGATCTCCATATTTATTTTCTAAGTAGCTCGTATAAGCATCAGAAGGAGCAAAAAGCTCCAAGATCTTTTCTCGATGGTGGTGAAAATACCTCCACGACTGAAAATACCCACGGAGATAGAGATCGGGAAGCTCTGAAATGACATCGAAACTCAAGGGGGTCGATTGATTAAATTCGTGAGAATAGGCTCGTGGAAGCGGAGAAGCGTTGACCCGAAAGAAAATGTGTTCCCGATTATAAGGTATGTTATACCAATCTAAGTGCAATTCAGGAAAAAAAGCAGGCACATTGTGATCCCAAGCATAAGACTGTATCGCTGCAATCGCAAATAACTGATTCCCGAGTTGTCCCATGAGACTGCCTGTGACGAAAGAAGTGTTTGCCTGGCAAATGGACATTCCACATAGCAATAGAAAAATGAGTTTCTTGAACACCGCTCTCTCTGCTTTAAAAATTTTAAAGAGCAGAGCATAAGTGACTAAAAACCAAAAAATCAAGAACTATAAAAAAAACCTCCTCAGGTTTCCCGAGGAGGTTTTTTGAAGACAATGGAAAAGAAGGGCGATGATTACATCATCCCCATGCCACCCATTCCGCCCATACCACCCATCATGCCGCCCATGCCGCCCATGTCATCCATTGGCATTTGGGTTTTAGATTTTGGCTGCGGTTTGTCTGTGATCATAACAGCGACTGTAATGAGCAGACCTGCGATAGAGACAGCGTTTGTCAATGCACTTTTCGTAACGAGTACGGGATCGATCACACCTTGCTCGATGAGATCGCCGAATGCATCGGTCAGGCCATTGTATCCATAAGCGCCGTCTTTTTCGAAGATTTTCTCCGCGATGAGATTTCCTTGCTTGCCACAGTTATTTGCAATAGCTGTCGCAGGGGCAAAAGCCGCTTGTTTCATGATTTCGACACCGATTTGCTCTTCTGGATCGAGCTGTAATCGATCGAGCCCTTTGGCAGCTCGCAAGAGAGCGACTCCTCCACCGGGGACGATCCCTTCTGCAACAGCAGCGCGCATCGCTCTGAGAGCATCGTCGACACGTGCCTTCTTTTCTTTCAATTCCGATTCTGTAGCAGCGCCGACATTGACGACGGCGACGCCTCCTGCGAGTTTCGCTAGGCGCTCTTCGAGCTTTTCGCGGTCGTAATCTGATTTGCAACGCGCGATCTCTCCACGGATTTGAGCGATCCGGTCTTGGATCGCCTTCTGGGATCCTGCGCCACTTACGATCGTCGTCTCTTCTTTAGAAATCTTGATCTTTTTCGCACTTCCCAACACTTCGAGACCGATCTCTTCGAGATTCAGACCGACGTCTTCCGTTACGAGAGTAGCTCCCGTCAAGACAGCGATATCTTCGAGAATCGCTTTCCGACGATCTCCAAAAGCAGGTGCTTTTACCGCACAAAGGGGTAATCCCGCTTGCAATTTGTTGACGACGAGTGTCGCAAGAGCTTCTCCATCGACATCTTCTGCGATGATGAGAAGAGGCCTTTGCCCTTTTTCCATCACCTGTTCTAAGAGCGGAATGAGGTCTTTGGCGCTCGAGAGCTTTTTGTCTGTAAGGAGAATATACGGATTTTCAAACTCAACAGCCATTTTCTCCGCATTCGTCACGAAATAAGGAGAGAGGTATCCTTTGTCGAATTGCATCCCTTCGACCACATCTAGCGTCGTATCGATCCCTTTTGCCTCAGCAATCGTAATCGTCCCTTCTCTTCCGACTTTTTCCATTGCCTCAGCGATAATCCCGCCGATTTCAGCGTCGTTATTCGCAGAGATCGTCGCGATCTGTCGGATCTCTTCAGGTTTTGTGATCGTCTTAGCGAGCTTGTCGAGCTCTTCTTTCATCTTCTCCAAGGCTTTGTCGAGCCCCCGTTTCACGCTCATGGGTTTAGCACCCGCTGCCACATTCTTCATCCCGAGACTACACATCACTTCTGCTAATACAATCGCTGTCGTCGTTCCATCTCCTGCGACATCTGCTGTCTTCGAGGAAGCTTCTTTGACGAGCTGTGCTCCCATATTTTCAAATTTGTCGACGAGTCCGATCTCCTTAGCCACGGTGACACCATCTTTCGTGGGGAGGGGAAGTCCAAATCCTTTATTGATAAGGACGTTACGCCCTTTTGGACCGAGGGTGACGATGACCGCTTTTGCTAGCGTTTTTACGCCTTTGAGGATCGATTTCGCTGCTTCTTCGTTAAACTGCAACATCTTTGCCATATGAATCTTATGCTCCTAAATTATACTAAAACGCCGAGAATATCTTCTTCTGACAAGATGAGGTATTCTCCTTGATCATCTTCAGTCTTTACTTCTGTCCCTGCATAAGAGGAGAACAACACTTGATCTCCGACAGTGACGGACAGCTTCTTGAGCTCACCTTTTTCATCCCGTTTTCCAGGCCCTACCGCGAGAACTTCTCCTTGTCTGGGTTTCTCTTTTGCCGTATCTGGAAGAATGATTCCCCCCTTACTCACTTTTTTTTCTAAGCGCTTGATAAGGACGCGATCGCCGAGAGGTTGGATGTGTTGTGTTGCTGACATAATTTCTCCTTAAACTTGGATTTGAAAGTTCCCATCGTAGCCTAGGGAAAAGATTCTTGTCAAGGGAATAGGGTTTGTTTTTAGCAAAAAAGAGCCTGGAGTGCTAATTACTCTGAATAGAGGAGGTAGGGCTTCCTCTCCCGCCGAAACCGCTCCCGCCTCCCTTTCTGGTGCTCGATCAATTTCCAGGCAATGTACTTCTCTTTCTGGATCCATTCGAACATCTCTTCATTCCCATTCGCTTTGCAGAATAAATTTTTCTTTGCAGGATCCAAATTTTTGAGCTTTTCAGAGACTTGCTTAGGATAGAAATTTTTTAAGATCCCCAAGATCATGTATTGCGTTGTAACGGGTCGGTAGATCTTGGGATCTGTGACGAGAATCATCACGCCCTGACAATCTTTTCCTTTATAGAGACCGTAAAAGGGACGGTAATGGAAAGGGAGAAATTTGACTCCGGGGAGCTTTTGTTCATTTAATTTTTGAGCAAAGGGGGCAGCGACAATCCACGGAGCTCCGATCACTTTGAAGGGGAGCGTGTATCCGATGCCGATGTTCACAAGGCTAATTTCCCCTAAAATACCCGAAGTGGCGTAGTAAAGAGGCGTATCGGCTTCAGGGATATGCGGACTCGTCGGAATCCACTGCAACCCCGTGTCCGCGTAACTCATCGACCTCTTCCATCCTTTCATGGGGATGACTTTCAACTGACAGCCCACCTGGTATTTGTCATTGAAATAGCGCGCCAACTCTCCCACTGTCATCCCATGACAATAGGGAATATCGATGTGGCCGATGAAAGAGCGCCAGTTTTCTTCCATCATCGGGCCATCGATCGTGAGTCCATTGATGGGATTGGGACGATCGAAGACGATCACGGGAATCTGATACTTAGCTGCTTCCTCCATCATATAAAATAGAGTCGTCGTGTAGGTATAAGTGCGACATCCGATATCTTGGATGTCATAGAGGATCACATCGATTCCCTTTAACATCTCCTGACTCGGGCGTCGGTACTTACCCTGTAGGTTGTAAACTGGAATCCCTTCTGGCCCCCACTTTTCTTTACCCTCTTCAAAGGCGTAGAAATGGCCTGTCAGCCCATGTTCAGGAGAGAAGAGAGTGACGAGTTTCAGCGCTTTGGCACAGAGATCGATCGTGGAGCGCATCTCTTTGTTCACCCCTGTGTGATTTGTCACAAGAGCGACGCGCTTACCTCTAAGCTCTTCGACCATTTTCCCTTCAAAAAACTGATCCACCCCCAACTCTACGGCACCGTGAACCGTCGGGATGATGCTCATTAAGAGCATGAACATAAAAATCTTAAGTAGCCCACCCATCTTCCACGACTCCATTCTTTTCCCAAAAATATACGCAAGCGCTAATAATATTGGCACGGAAATACTTGAGCAGTTTATACTGCAATCGGTTGAAAAGCTGCAATTTGGCCATGTCAAAGCCTCAGGGTTCGACGATTGAAAGTGGGGGTAGTATTGATGAGATACAACCCCCACTTTCAATCGTCGAACCGCGAGGACTTTCACACAAGCCAAATTGCAGCTTTTCAACCAATTGCAGTATAAAATCCCGTTCCCATGCAAACGACGCAACTCAACCCAGAACAGCAAAGAGCTGTCGACCACATCGAAGGCCCCCTCCTCGTGTTAGCCGGAGCCGGTTCGGGCAAGACCCGCATCGTCACGCATCGCATTGCCCACCTGCTTGAAATTGGCGTCCCCTCTCACGAAATTTTGGGTTTGACCTTCACGAATAAGGCTGCAGATGAAATGCGCCATCGAGTGCTCCATCTCACCCATCAGTCTGTGTTGACTTGCACTTTCCACAGCCTGTGTGCGCGGATCTTGAGAGAATCGATCGGCGTCATCGGCTATACGCGCGACTTTACCATCTACGACGAAGAGGACAGTGAAAAAGCGCTCAAGCAGTGTTTTCTCCTCGCTAACTTAAAAGAAGAAAAAGCCCAGGTCAAAAAGATACGCGCCCAAATCTCTCAAGCCAAAAACAGCCTGCTCGGGCCCGATGAGATAGAGGAAGAAGAGCCCGATTTCAAACAACTCTATTCCCTCTATCAGCAAAAGCTAAAAGAGTACAATGCCCTCGATTTCGATGATTTGCTCTTCCTCACGGTCAAACTCTTCAAATCCTCTCCTGAAATTCTAGAGATCTATCAACAGCGGTGGCGCTTCATCCTCATCGACGAATACCAAGACACCAACGCTGCGCAATATACGATCACAAAACTGCTCGCTGAAAAACACCACAACGTCTTTGCCGTCGGAGATCCCGACCAATCGATCTATTCGTGGCGCGGAGCCGACATCCAAAATATTTTGAACTTCGAAAAGGACTTCCCCGGCGCTGAAGTGATCCCCCTCGAACAAAATTACCGCAGCCGCAGCAACATCCTAGAAGCCGCCAATGCTTTGATCCGCCACAATGCCTCTCGCTATGAAAAAAACTTGTGGAGCGATCGCGGTCCTGGAGAAAAAATCGCCTGCCATATCGCTGAAGATGATCACAGGGAGGCAGACTTCGTTGTCAAACAGCTTTACAAGCTCCATCGAGAACGCGGCGTGCCATTACGAGACTGCGCGATCTTTTACCGCACCAATTTCCAATCCCGCATCTTTGAAGATCACCTCTTAAGAGAAAGAGTCCCTTACGTCATCGTCGGAGGCGTCTCCTTTTACCAAAGACGAGAAATCAAAGATGTTCTCAGCCTGATGCGCATGGTCCTCTCAGGAACCGACAACCTCTCCTTCTTGCGTACGATCAATCTCCCCAAAAGAGGTTTGGGAGAAGCCACTTTAGAGAGATTGCAAGAACTCGCAGCCGAAAGAGGAGAGAGCCTCTTCGATACTTGTACGGCAATCGTCGAAGAGAGAGCCTCCTTTAAACTCAGTCAAAAGCAGGCGGAAGGGTTGAAAAACTACACCCACACCATTGCGACTTTAAGAGAGATGCTCAAACAAAATTGCACCTTGCATGAAGTAATCAGCGAGGCGATGGCGCGCTCTCGCTATTTAGAGTATCTCAAAGAAGACCCTGAGAGTTATGAAGAGAGGCGCGGTAACCTCGAAGAATTGATTAACAAAGCGCGCGAGTGGGAACAGGAAGTCGACAGTCCTACGCTCGCTCTTTTTTTAGAGGAGCTCACCCTCAAGTCTAACCCTGAAAAAGACGATGGCCTACAAGATCAAGTGCGGATGATGACGCTCCACAACGGAAAGGGGTTGGAGTTCACGGCCGTCTTCCTCGTCGGACTCGAAGAAGAACTGCTCCCCCACATCAACTCTCTCCACGAACCAGAAGCTGTCGAAGAGGAGCGCCGCCTGTGCTATGTCGGAATGACGCGCGCTAAAGAGTTTCTCTTTCTATCCGCTTCTGCTTATCGCTACCTCTTCGGCATGCCCCGCTTCATGCGGCCAAGCCGCTTCCTCAAAGAAATCCCCGAAGAATACCTCCACAAATCCCGTTCCAATGGAGTGAGTGGCTCTTGGAATGAAACAGAGACTTTAGAGGGATTCTCCTCTTCCACTTTCACAGAGGGGGACATCGTCGCCCATAAGGACTTCGGCATGGGCATTGTACAGAAAAGCTACAACACCTCCCTAGGGCTTACTTATGACGTCTGCTTTCCCAAACTTAACGCCGTGCGTTCTCTGGTCGCTA
Organism: uncultured Verrucomicrobiae bacterium; assembly: GCA_963818965.1. GTDB lineage: Bacteria > Chlamydiota > Chlamydiia > Chlamydiales > Rhabdochlamydiaceae > JAZJZV01. The sequence goes on from CAWFUG010000012.1 coordinate 59,902, forward strand.
AGTTCGCGAAACTGAGAAAGCTCGAGGAGTAGGTCCTCCCCTAAATAAAATTTTAATTATCTACGCCCAACTTTTCAGCTCATTTGGGCAGACATAGCTCTGAGAGGAGTTTTTTTAATAAGAACTCTAGATCAATATGTTACATTACACCTCAGACATGTTTACTATTTAAATTGACATATAGTGTAATATAAACTATAACATAACTAAAAAGCGAAAAATCGCTTCTAAAAACGGAGATTTATATGTTACCCGTAGCAAGAACACCCCCAACTCCGCAACCAGGGGAAATACTACCCTCATTTCCGATCGTCGAACCCCGGGGCTTTGACATGGCCCAATCCCGATTCTTGAGTCACGTTCGGTATAACCACAGCTTGAAAAGCTTGGATGACGCGCCGGACGCTGATCCAGCGCTTCCACTGCTTATCGCGCCAACGCAGCCCCTTGAGATTGGGAATCCACGCAGAGGGTGTAACGACCTTGCCTGGGGCCCATGCAGGGCGCCAGAATTGAGAGGCTTGCCGGCTGCGGCAAATGGTCACGGTAGGAAGCCCAAGGCAAGAGGCGAGGTGTCCGATCCCCGAATCGTTTCCGATCATGTATCCCGATTCACACACCATGCGGGCCATGTCTGATAAGGTAGGAAGATCAGGGGCCTCGATTCCCCACCGCACCCGTTCTTCTTGAGTCAGCAATAAAAGGGGCTCAAACCCTTTTTTTTCTAGCTTGCTTTTTAGTGCGAGGTATTTCTCTTTCGGCCAATTTTTCCCCTCTCGGGAACTCTCTGGATGGAAGATAATTCTGCTTAAGTGTTTTCTCGGTAAGACCCCTTCTGGAACGCAGATCCCATTCGAGCGCGTCACCACCTTCAATCCTAAACCTTCGCTGCAAAATCGAAGGAGATTCTCCACAAAGGTTCGGTGTCCTTCGAAGCGCCCTCCTGACCAGTAAGCATAGTCGCGTCTTTTCGTCGCAATCGGATTGAGAACGATTGTCTTTTCAGGGTAGTGCTTTTGGCAATAAGAGAGGACCGCTTGCATCTTTTCAGACTTTTCATAGATGACAAAATAGCGATCGTATTCTGCGAGCAGGGTTTCGAGTGCGTTTACGGAAGGCAAAGCTAAGAGCGGAAGATGGGGAAACCACTCCTGCAATCCCTGCAAAAAGGGGTGGTAAGTCGTGACAGAATAACCATTGAGGTGGAGATTATTGGAGAGAACAAGAGCAATAAGTCCATCTCCCAATCCCATACAACTGAAAACAGCGCATCTTTTCATGCCTCGGATATATACCATACTTCTCGCTACAGTTCAATGCAGAGAAAAATTTATTGACGTGCAAAAAGAGCCGCGCATACAATTCTCTGCGCGAGAACCTACGAAAGGTTCTCGCGCTACAAAATCTCTATAAAGGAGAAGTCTTATGAAATACTGTCTTTCTTTTCTATTATGTGTCTCTCTGTGGATCAATTGTTTTGCAGGCTGTCCTTGTTCAAAAGGCAAAGGGAAAGTGCGCTTTTCCGAGTGTCCAAAGACCTATGTCACACCTGATCAAATCGATTTGCATGAGGATGGAATTTTCGTGCGGATTAACGATAGAATCGTCCAAACAGAGAGCCTTAGCACCGATACCCAAGGAGTCTATTTTCAAAATGTAAAAGATGGTTGTGGCCCCTCCCAGTGGAGATGCTTCCGCGTCTTAAGTAACGGAATGGTCTGTGAGACGTGTAACTGGGACTGGAACTATAGCTGTTCTTATTGTGGAAAAGACAAACGATGAACATTTCTGGACTTGCGACGGGAAAAAATTTGGCTTTTTGGGGAAAGATCGATTGTACTCAATCCTTTTCCCATTCGATCGATAAAATTGCACTGGGTGCACTGAAGGCTGGGTCGTATCTCACCGATCCAGTCTGTAGAGTTAGAGAATGTTATCAGCGCATGCGCTATGTCGATACGTGTAATCCTGAGGCAACTCCGCTTTGGAATGCGATCCAAAAGGTGTCTCTTTGTATCGGGATGCTGGGATGGTTTTCCCTTTCTCTTTTTTCGACGTTGCCTGGGATGGCCTTAAGAACTTTGGGCTCTTATCTCATGAGAAATTCCTTCCTCTATATGCAGGGAGATGCACAGGAAAAGAAATTGCCCTCAAATGGCTCTTTTTCCTTACTCTCCTGGAATATCTGTGGAGTCAATGCGGGCTATTCCATCACGGATGGCGGTGTTTTGCCTTGGCGCTTTCGGATCGATGCCATCCTGGATAAGATGATACAAAAAAAGGCCGATGTCAACTGCCTGTATGAGGTCTTCGATATCAATACCGCCACTTACATTTGTGAAAAATTAAAACAAAAAGGCTATAATCACTTCTATTTCAACATCGGGCCCAAAGTCATCGGCGTCCCCTCTGGAATCTTGGTTGCGAGTAAATTTAAGGTTCAAAACCCTGAATTCACCCCCTTTCCCCAAGAGACCCTTCTGGGGCTGGCAAAACATTCCGCAAAAGGAGACTTCGCGTTCGATCTCGCAAGCCGAGGGCACAGCTTTGCGAGAATCCACGCTACCCATCTTCTCAATTCAAAAGAGCCCCAATTTCCTAAAGCAGAAGAGATCGAAGCGAGAAGGCAACAGATGAAAATCATCGTCAATAAAATGAAGAAAACCAAAAAACGGTGTGTCGAAGTCGTAACAGGAGATCTCAATTTAGATGGTAAAGAACGTCGTTCCGCGTTCTGGAACAACCTGTTTTCCGGAAGAGATTTCTTCCACGGTCATAAAACCTGGGGCGGAGAGAAATGCACGGCTCAGTTCCGTCCCTCCCATCCCTTAAATTTAGATCATACGATGGTCCTCAAAAAAACCGCGCGCTCCATCTGCACTAAGCTTGTGAAAACGGGCTTTGATCGTGGCGTTTTGAAGCCAGAGGCCCTTTCCGACCACGGGGGATTGGCCAGCAAGATTCGCGTAAGAAAAGGCGCCTAAAAACAACTTTTAGGCGCCAGGTTATTAGGGGCTTATCCCCACCGACAAGCCTCGTCAAAACCTGAGGCTTGAACGGCTATTGTCATTTTTTTCTGTTCCAATCCTTCGAGCTGAGTGCTGCACAGAAGTCTACCTCCTGTGGTTTTACTCACAACCTCGTTGATCTTTTTTAACTCTTCGCAGCAACGCGTTAAGCTCCAGTCTGGAGAGACCCTAATCTCCCAGGGAAAATGAAACACATCTTTTCCCTTTAAGACAGAGCTTACCTCTGTCAAACAAACACGGACAGCGCAGCTCCAATCCTTGCAGACAAGGCGAAACCGAAGATTTTGCGGATCTGTTTTACGCACGATTTCCCAGACCATTTCTGGGGGTAAATTTGAAAAAGTAACTTGACTACTCATATAAAAAATCTCCTAAATAAAAAATTTAAATAAAAACTATGCAGCCCAAAAAATAGGGGGATGCAAAAAAACAAACTTAAAAACTAAAGAAAAAAGGGAATATTAATAGATATAATAAGAACGGAAGGAAGGAACAGAAACGAACAGAGCGCGATCTGACAGAGCAGAAAGCAACGGTTTAAAGTTTAACTGAACACACATAAATACCTCCTATGGTTGTGCTCACGACAGTGATTCTATCAAACAGGGAGTGTTTTTTTACAGAAAAATCTTCCTCACTTCGAATAGCAATAACATCTATCTGAAAGTAAGCATTTTAAGAATACTTATAAATATGTAGACAAAATAAAATAAATTAATTATACAAACAAATAAAACAAAACAGTAAGAGCTATGAGCCGGTTTTATTTAGGACAGGAAATAAAAACTTCGTTGCAACAAAGTCAGCAACTAATGATGAATTTAGCGATGAGACAGGCTCTTCACGTCCTTCAACTGCCCCAAATAGAGCTCGCCGAGTGGTTAGTACAAGAGATTGAAGCCAATCCGATTTTAGAAATCGACTTCCCCGAGGAGCCGTTTAAGGAATCCCTAAACCAGGGTTCCTATCTCTTATCCGATAAGGTCCAACAAGAGGCTGAGAGGCGTAAAAGGGACCATCAGGAGAGCATGCTCAAGGCAAACGTCTCTCTGTACGAACATTTAATGCAACAAGCGCCCCTCGTCTTTGAAAATGCGGCAGATCTACAGCTAGCGGAGTGGATCATCGGCCATTTAAATGAAAAAGGGTTCTTAGACGTTCCCCTTTCTGAGCTCGCAGGACCCGTTCCCTTGTGCCGGTTAGAGGCGATTTTAAAGCAGGTCCAGACTTTCGATCCTCCAGGCATCGCTGCCACTTCTTTAAGAGAATCTCTACTCCTCCAGCTCGATCTATCTCTTAAAAAAGCCCCCCTTGCCAAAAAGATCCTCTCTGAGCATTTCGATGATCTACTTCACAATCGACTCTCCAGTATTGCCAAACACCTCAAGGAGGATGTGGCGCAAATCGCAAAGGTGATTAAAGAAGATATACTTCCGCTCGATCTCCATCCGGGATATCGGTTTTCAGCCCAGCCTATCTCAGCGATCGTCCCCGATCTCTTTTTTCTCCACCACGATGGCAAATGGAAGGTGGAGGTCAACACCTCTTATCTTCCGAGCTTTCATATCGCACACACCTATTCCCAGGCGCTGCAAAACAGCTCTTTAAAAAAAGAGGAGCTCTTTTACCTCCGCAGGCAGCTAACAGGGGGGAGATGGTTAAAGAAAATCGTCCGCCGCAGGAGTGAGACGTTAATCGCTATCGGCAATTTCATCTTAAAGACGCAAATGCCCTTTTTTAATCATGAGTCAAAGAGCTTGATTTCGATAACCATGCAACAAGCAGCTTCTGAACTTGACATTCACGAATCTACTGTCGCACGGGCTGTCGGGAACAAATACGTCGCCTGTCCAGAGGGGCTTTTTTCCTTAAGAGCCTTCTTCAGTCAAGGCATCTCGACACAAAGTGGAGAAAAGATGTCCAACCACTCCGCTAAAGAGATTCTCAAAAAGATGATCGCAGTAGAAGATCGGCACGCCCCCCTTTCTGATGAAGCTCTTTCGCTTCAATTCAAAAAACGGGGGATCCATTGCGCGCGCCGAACCGTCGCCAAATACCGCTCTACCCTCAGGATCGCCCCCGCCTCACAGCGTAAAAAATTCTAGGAAAATCTGACGCCAACGGATGCTGTGAAGGGTGGTCTCTTCTTTTTGGTAGGAGAGCATCGCTTCGAGAATTTCAGAAGAGGAAGCTTTTGCAAATTTCTGAATTTCTGCGTCTGTAAGACGGATAGCCATAGACAGAGGGTCTTTTCCTTCTCTAATGATCTCTTTTAAATTTGCCAGACACTTCTGAAAAGTTCTTTGTAGAACAAAAAGTCTTAACGAACATCCCGCGATAAAGAGAATGGGTAAAAAGAGAAAATAAAAGCCTCCTATATCCCAGTCGAAGAGAATTTCTGTTAGAGCCAAGGACCAACTGAAGAGGACGAAAGAGAGGAAAACTTTCGGTTCATAAGTTTTGAGAAAAAGAGGCCCTAAATAGCGCCTGATGGGATGAGAGGCAGTTTGATACGCCAAAATCTCTTCAAAATAGGGTTCCTCAAACCCCATCCGCACTGCATGGACCATTTCATGGGCGAGGACTGAGCTTTTGGAGTGTCTGGGATGGATCTGAATCTGACAGTCGATCTTTCCCTGTTCCAACTCTTCGATCCACGTCGCTGCTGCCTCCCAAAGATGGAGATTTTTAGAGCTCTTTTGGATCTTAATCCAGTGGGGGGTCATTTGGAAAAGAGAGGGAACAAGCGCGTCTGAAGAAATAGAACCACTCTCCGCGCGTTGCAAAAACCCAGAAACTGATTCTCTCGGGCCGGGGAAAATCCCATATTCTCCCCACCTCAATAGCTCCCTGTCTGAAATCACTCTTCACCTGGTTGGAACCGATTCGACTCCGCTATCTTGCGAGAGATGCACCTGTTTATCCAAACGCCTAATCCGATCAAACCGATGAAATTCAAGACGACACTCATTCCAAGATAGAGCAGCAACCGGTTACTTTTTTTGCTGAGGAGCATCAGCCGCTCGCGCACCATCTTTTCAAAGGGGGACTCCGTCTCATGCCACGTACCGGCATACTTGTGCTGCGCATAGATCGCCAGCTCCTCTTTAGGAGCGTCGAAGAAGTAGGCGGGAAAGACGATATCGCGATTACCGTCTTGGTTGTTCGCTTCTCGAAATGCCTCTGCGAACAGCCAAAAGGTGCGGTGCAATACGCGATTGAGCGTCGTATCGCGATCGACCCCAGGATAGTCCGCTTGAATCTGATCCCATTTCTCTGCGACAGAGTGTCTATAGGCCTGCAAAATGGGGTGATGAGGACGCGCGCCGATGAGATTATTCGTCGTATGCACACAAGAGGACAAGCTGCTCGTATGCGGCATATCGATGCCGCAGTAAAAATCAAAAGTCTCATTGAGAGGCGCGAACGATTTTAAGCATTTGACATCGTGATCGACATACACTCCCCCCTCTTGGTAGAGAATCACGCAACGGAGCAGATCTGATTTCTCTGCATAATTATCCGCCTTTGCAAAGCAACCCTGCAAGTCGTCCAACTCTAAATCATGCACCCACCTCAGCTGCATCCCAGGACACGGCAAAGGGCGAGCCTGATCGGTCCAAAAACAAAAGGTCCAATCGGGATTTTTCGCCATCCACGTCCGCACATTTTCCACCGACTCCAAAGGGAAAGGACGAGGGCCCAACCAGATGAAGTGGACGACTTTGGGAATATGCATCTCTTTGTGTGAAAGAGACAGCAACCCCTTGTTTGAATCGTAGATCCCCTCATAAAGCCTAAGCGCTTCAAAATCCTGTTTAGTTTGCACATACTGCCAAGAGGGGAGCTCCTTTCCCGTAAGACTTGCAAAATCATCGGAAGAGGGTTTCTGGTACGTCTTTTTCTTAGCGCATCCAAATCCCAAAAACAAACAAGCCAAGATTAATAGCCTTACGATCAATAGTCTCATGTGCGTCTCCTCAGAAGCGTGCAGAAAAAAATGAGGTTCATCCCCACTAGTACTTTGAGAAAGAGTGCCAAGTTTTTATTTTTTTGAGCAACTTTTCCCAAAGATTTTTCCACTTTTTTTTCGAAAAGGGATTTTTTGTCCTTAGACTCATCCCACGCTGTCGCATAAAAATGCTGCGAGTAAAGAGAAGGAATTCCCGACTTTGAGAAAAAATAGGCAGCCGGCAATAGGATATCGACATTGCCTTTCTGGTCGATCGTCTCAAATAGAGAGTCTGAGAGCGCGATGTAAGTGCGTTGCATGACGACCTCAGCGCGGGAATAATCATCTCTTCCTCGGTACCGCGCCCCAATCGCATCCCATCTTTCTGCAATGAGATCGAGCACTTTTTCCACAGTCGGGTGGTGGGAGCGGGAACCGATCACTCCATTGCCGCAGGTGATGTTCCTGCCGACAAAGGGCTCGTGGGGCGTCTCTAGACAACAAAATAAGTCAAAACCCCGATGCATCCCCTCAAAAGGACGCAGACAGTTGGCATCGTGATCGACATAGACACCCCCTTGATCATAGAGAATCTCATATCGCAGAATGTCTGATTTTTCTCCCCAATTCGCAGACTCCTCATAACATCTCTCGAGTTTGGCAAAGGAAAAATCGGAGACCAAAATCGTCTCCATTCCCTCACAGGGAGGTTCCCTCTCTCGATCTGTCCAAAATTTCACCTTCCACTCTGGATTTTGAGCGATCCAGGTACGGACGTTTTCAACTGATTGGGGCGGAAAAGAGCGAGGCCCTAGCCAAATGAAATGGATGACAGGGGGGATCTTATAAGATGTGGCTTCTGAAAACTGCTCCTTTTCGTTCTTCTCATACAGCGCTTTTGCTAGCTGGAGAAATGCGAGATCTTTAGGCTGCGATACAAAGCGAAAATGGGGCGTCTCTTTCCCCATGAGCTGGTAGAAATCCTCAGACTCTCCAAAGAGCGCGGCCAGCGGAAAAAGCAAAAGGAGAAGTGTTTTCACTTAAAACCTCCTCTTTCTAAAAAAAAGGATCCCAAGACAGAGATTAAAACCCGTTAACCCCAAAATGATCCCCAAATTCTGCGTCTGATCCTTTGTTATCCGCAACAACAGCTCTTCTACCTTCATTTCTGCCTCAGAACTGCGCGTGTACCACGTGCCTAAATGGCTGTGTCGCGCGTACTGACCTTCCCCCTTCTCTTGTAAACTGAAGAAATGGGGAGGAAATACGACATCACAGCGCCCTTCCTGGCCGTGCGATTCTCTGATCCCCATATCCAGCGCGCGAAAACTGCGGTGCTGCACGCGATTGAAAAGAGCAGAAGAGTCTCCTCCTGGATATACCCTCTCCAATCGATCCCATTCCCTCTGGAGCCATTCGATCGCCGATCTCAAAATGGGATGAGACGGTGCAGCACCGACGAGATGGGGGGAAGGGTTAACCGAAGAGCTCAAGACAGTAGTACCGAAACGCTCCATGCCGCAAAAAAAATCGCAAGATGTCTGAATCGGATCAATGGCTCGCAAACACTCTACATCGTGGTCAACGTAGACACCGCCTTCGCTCGAAAGGACAGCGTAGCGCAATAAAAGCGAACGCTCCCCGAAGTTGTCGCACTGAAAGTATTGATCTTCCAGTCTCGTTAAAGGAAAATCTTTAAAGAAGAGTGTCTTTGCCCCCAAACCGGAAAGAGCCTCTTTCCCATCTGTCCAAAATTTAACTGTCCAATCGGGATGCAAGCGGATCCAGCCCTGGATATTTTTCACCGAATCAGAGGTTAAAGGCTTGGGGCCCAACCAGATAAAGTGAAGTGTCTTCGGGATGGTTCCTCTTTCTGGTCCCTCTTTTTGTCTTAAACTATTGTAGAACTCCAGTCGCTGTACATCTTCAAGTGTCTGTATATAATCGGCATGGACACAAAAAGAAAGCGTCAAAAAAAGAATAATAAAACGTTTCATAGGCCTTGAGATTACATCCAAACAATTTAATAAACAACATTTTCATTTCTTAAGATCTCATTCATCCTAGCGTTCACCCAATCAAAATCGAACTGTTTCTCTTTAAACTGCAAATAGTGGTCTCGGATGGCCACATTCAATATGAGCGCCGTATTTGTATACCACTGATTGTCCCATAGGGCTAAATGGGTATACAGAGTCAGATAGTCATAAGGGTCTTGAGAAATTTTGTACGGAAACTCCTTGAGATTATGGACGAGATCTTGTCTGACAAAGGTGAGATTTCCCGTATAGGAAACAGGGATATACCCCTTCGTAAGACCTAGTCGCACTGTTGAGATAAAACTAGAACCTGCGCCCACTTTTCCTGGGAACCATTCCCGCAGCGGATCGATGCGGTACTCTTTTTGGGGAGCGCTTGGAAGCTCTTCAATAATAGGATCTCTATAGGGATTTGTCTCAATGATGACAATTTTCGGAGAAAATTCAGTTAACTTTTCCCAGACGTAATAGTCGTCACAATCGATATCAATGGAGAGAATGTCTAGGTCATAAGGCAATTGTCCTCTTTTGAGCCAGGCATTCAGATCGTTTTTAGCATCTTTGTAATCTACAGCCCCTTGAAAGACCCGTACATTGGGAAAATCCCGATAATTAATTGCACACTCTTGCGCTTTAGATGCATCTAATTCAATGGCTATCCCAGTGAAGCCATAATTTTTAATCAAGTTGTAGGTATTGCTAGAGTAGATCCCGTTATGGGCGCCAAACTCACAAAAAGTTCCCCGCGTGATGTGCAGCTCTGCTAACAGCTGTTGTAAAATCCCGTCCTCCCCATTTTGGGGGTAGATGTTCTTGCAATATTGATGATATGTGTTGTCCGGTAACTCATAGTGAAACGGGAGGATATTATCTGTCGGAAAAGGGTCGAACAGTGCTGAGTGGACACCAATGACTGCACCTAAAACCACTACAAAAAAAAATCGAATTACGCTTGTCATCTATTTCCCTCTAGAAAAAATTTGAAAGAGTATTAGAGCCTAAACTGCCAAGAACAGTCAAGGAAAAATTTCATTAAGACAGCGCCCGGTCAGGAATTGCGAATTTGAATTTTTGATCAGCTCCTGCAATTCCTCACCGGGCGCAGTAGGGATTCTTCAGGAGGAAAACGGCGTACCGCCACAGAATTCTCTTGATTTTGTGGGGTATTCCCTTTAATCTGCCATTTTTGCGTGTTTTTTATACCTCGTTTTTATACAACTAATCGTGTACTTCTCACCATTGAGGAATTAGTAAATGGCCAAGACACTTCATCATCGTCGAGTCTCCTTCAAAAATGAAGACCCTAAAAAAATTTTTGGGGCCCAATTATATTTTTGAATCTTCGATCGGGCATATCCGAGACCTGCCTCAAAAGGGTTTTGGGATCGATGTCGAAAACGATTTTGAACCCACCTATGCCATCCTGCCCGACAAGAAAGACGTGATCGCTAAACTAAAAAAAGCGGCTAGCCAAGTCGATATGGTCTACCTTTCCCCTGACCCCGACCGCGAAGGAGAAGCCATCGCGTGGCACATCGCCTCAATCCTCCCTAGTGGAACGAAATACCAACGGGTCACTTTCAATGCCTTCACTAAAGAGTCGGTATTAGAAGCTTTAAAACATCCGCGCGAGATCGATCAGTCCCTCGTCGACGCACAACAGGCGCGCCGTCTTCTAGACAGGATCGTAGGCTACAAAATCTCCCCGATTCTAACCCGCAGAGTACAAGGGGCGCGCGATGGGGGCCTTTCCGCTGGAAGGGTGCAATCGGTCGCTCTTAAACTCGTCGTCGATCGAGAAAAAGAGATCGAAGCCTTCGTCCCTGTCGAATACTGGAATATCCAAGCCTCTCTTCAAGGGAAGAAAAATCAGAATTCCTTTTTCGCGTTTCTCCATTCTGTAAATGGGAAAAAGGTGGAAAAGGAAGCTATTCCTGGAAAAGAGTGCTTTCTCATTTCCGACGAGAAGACGGCACGAGAGGTCGTCGAAAAATTACAAAATTCTAGCTATACCGTCCAATCGGTTGAAAAAAAGGAAAAGAAACGCAACCCCGTTGCCCCCTTTATCACTTCGACGCTCCAGCAAGAAGCGAGCCGCCACTATGGATTTTCCGCATCCCGTACGATGAATATCGCTCAAGGGCTCTACGAAGGGATCGATTTGGGCAACGTGGGAACAGAGGGTTTGATCACCTATATGCGTACCGATTCTGTCCGGATCGCGCCTGAAGTGCTTCCGCTCGCTCGTGCCTACATCCAAAAAACTTATGGAAAAGAGTTCCTCCCCGCCGAAGGAAAGCAGTATCTTCGAAAAAGAGCGCTCAAGATGCGCACGAAGCGATCCGGCCAACAAACTTGGAACACTCCCCTGAAAAAATCAAAGAATACCTCACCGTCGATCAGTTCAAACTCTACCAATTGATCTGGAGGCGTTTTTTAGCCTCGCAGATGAATCCTGCGATTTACGACACAGTCTCTTGTGACATCAGACAAATCAAGACATGATGCTCCGAGCGACGGGATCTGTCATCAAGTTCTCTGGGTTTTTAGCTGTCTACGAAGAAAAAGAAGATAGGACGGAAGGAGAAGAAAAGGAGGGACAAGATAAGATTTTACCTCCTCTAGACGAAGGGCAATTGCTCCAACTGCTCGAGGTCCAATCGGATCAGGCCTTTACGCGTCCCCCTCCCCGTTTTACAGAAGCTTCGCTGGTAAAAGAGCTAGAAAAATCGGGAATCGGGCGCCCGTCGACCTACGCGTCGATCATGGGTAAGATCCAGAGCCGTGACTACACGACAAAGGAAAAAGGGACACTCAAACCCACAGAGTTAGGATGCGTCATCGCGCGGATGCTCGAAGATAGCTTCCCGATGATCATGGATGTCGGATTTACAGCAGCGATGGAAGATGAGCTCGAGTTCGTGGCTGAGCATCAAAGAGAGTGGAAGGAAATCATCCGCGACTTTTGGAAAAAATTCATCCCCTTCGTCGAAACGGCGGAAAAGGATGCGTTCGTCCCAAAGTCGAAACAGATATCACTTGTCCCGACTGCGGCCACAAATTGCAAAAAATCTGGTCTCGTAGGAAATATTTCTACGGCTGCTCCAACTTATCCAGAATGTAAATTCACAGCTCCTATAGAAGCGCTCGATTTCAAAAAAGAAGATTACGATCCCAATTTCGATTGGGATCAGCACTGTCCCAAATGCGGCAGCGCCATGAAAGTGCGGTACGGACGATTTGGCGCGTTTTTAGGGTGCACGAACTACCCTGAATGTCGCGGGATCGTCAATATCCCCAAAAAAGATGACATCCCCGCAAAAGAGATGCCGACTTGCCCCGCATTGGGTTGTGATGGGAAGATGGCCCAGAGGCGTTCGCGCTTTGGAAAACCCTTCTTCTCCTGTTCGAATATCCCGATTGCGACGTCATCGTCAATAACCTCGAAGACCTAGAAGAGAAGTACCAAGACCACCCTAAAACACCCTATGTCGCTAAACCTAAAAAAGGGGGAAAGAAAGGCGCCGCTACAAAAGCAGAAAAGGGAAAAACAAAAGCTAAAACAAAGCTAAAGCGGGCACCAAAGCTAAAGCAAAACCCAAAACTGCTGCAAAAAAACAAGCAGGGTAAAACTCTCTCCCGAACTACAAAAAATCGTCGGAGAAGCAGAGCTTTCACGCCCTGAAGTGGTAAAAAAAGTCTGGGACTACATCAAAGAACATAAGTGCCAAGACCCAAAAAAGAAGCGGATGATCGTGCCCGATGAAAACCTAGCCAAAGTCTTCGGCTCCAAAACACCGATCGATATGCTTCAACTCGCCGGCATCTTGAGCAAACATCTCGGGTAAAAATGAGGGGATAGTGCGTTGTGAATTATTTTTTTGGCAAGGATTTTGACAAATCTAAGGCCAATCGGGCATAAAAGGCACCTACATAACTCGGCAATAAAGCGATCGATTCTTGGATAGAACGTTCGAATCGCTCATCCAGTAACCAATTGAATTCGATAGGCATTGCAGGCTGTAGAACAAACTGCGTAGTTACATCGGCGTCAAGCAGTTCCACATGAGCAACCAACAGCGCACAAGGGGGAAGGGTTGTCAGAGGCCCATAGCCTAGAGAGGGGTGAATAAATAGCATCCGTTTTTCCCCAATGCACATTCCTTGTAATCCCTGTTGGAAACCCTGAATTGTCTCTGACAAATGGATCCACGTATCATTATTCGCAAACAGGATATTTCCAGAAATGTCTTCAATGACATACTTGAGACGCACGTGATTCACACCTTCTATACTTTTGCCAGAACCTTCTTGCACTATTTTGGCATAGAGATGATCGGGAACTACAACCCAAACTGTTTGGTCTTTAGACAGGTTCATGCATTCATTTTGGGCAGCTAAAAAATTGTCTTTAGCTTTTTGCAGGCCCCGAAGCATTTCCCGCGAGGCGCTCATCATGGGTGGGGGGGACGGTAAAGAAGAAGATGCAATGAGTGCTTGTCTAAACATTTTTTCGTCTTGTGCGTCTGTAAAACGACGCGCTACTCCTTCTAAAATGTACGACCATGTCGCCTCTGTATTTTCTATGAAAGACCATACCGATTTTTGTACGGGGGACCGATTGCAGGTGATGCGGGGTTTCTTACCCCCGATGATCTCTAGAACTTTTTCTAGCAGATGATTCTCTCTGAGCAATGCTTTGGTTTGCTTTTGCGCTTTTTGTAGAGAATGAAAGAGCACATGATTAGGATCTCCCCCCTTAAACGCATTAAAAATAAAACGAGGTTGCTCCGTGTACAGGGATTCGGGGAGCTGTTCTGATTTTGACTTTAGGGTAGAAATTTCATCTTGGATTGCATCGAACCCAAAACCCGGACGCAGAGAACTCGCTTTCCTTCTAAATAAAGAATCGTTCCCTCCTGCATGTTCCAAATAATATGTTCCATACATCCACCAACTATCTTCTCCTTGCAAAAGCGTACTTTTGGGCAAGAAAGGCGCATTGTCTTTAGAGATGGACAAACGATCAATCGTTTCTAAACGTCCGCCGACAATGCTATTATGAGAGCCGAAGCCCAAAATAATTCCTATTAGAGTGAGATCATCCTGTAGCACATCCATAAACCGTTCATTAGAATAGGCCAATTTGTTAACCAGTTCGTCAACCTCAACCGCTGACCCTAAGACATATCTGAATAAGTGGATATTTTCACAAATAACCTCTCTCAATTTGGGCAGATGGATAAATTGCACTTCGAACCCGCAGACCCTATCTTCCTTTTCGATGACAGGGATGGCCTTGAGGGCAAATCGATCTTGCTGCGAACACAACTTGTTCCATATTTGAATAGCTTCACGCACCAAAACCGTTTTCTTAAACTCATTCTCTGAAACTTCCAAATCTCTCATAGGAAATACATCCAGAGGATAAAACTGTCTTATCGATAATGGTTTTACTCCATTCAAAACATAGCCATATTCTTCTTCGAGGATGGTCATCTTAAAGAACAAGTCCAACACTTCGTAATCCCTGCGTTCTTGCACATGGATACATACAGGGTTAGCAAACAGCCCATACCCGTTCACAAGACAAAAAACTGCCAAAATCCAACGCATTATTTTAGATTCCATAACTTACAATGACGTACATAGTAAATGCATCCCTGTCTATGACATAATTGACATCCACCGCAAAGATTATGACCCATTTGACAATACCCAGCAGACGCCACTTGAACTCTCCACTGATTTCCACTCCTTTGCAAGGCCTGCACAGGGAATGAATGGTCATCAATCACAACCATCATTTCATCATTTTCAAAATATAAATCTTGAGTGGAGACAACGAAGCTCGTCTCATGAGTATGAAGTTCTACTTCTTCTGAAGCCGCGCATTGCTCCATATGACCTAAGCCAAACAAACTGACAAACCCTAAACAAGCCACATAAATCAACTCTCTCATCTTAGACCTCCAAGGTACGAAGTTATTGTATACCCAACTTTTCTTAGACAGCCGTTATAGCAACTGTTTTCTTTTTTGCAAAGTTTCTCCCCGAAGCCAATACATACCCGACGCCGAGGGCCATATGCAGCCAGACGTAGTTGCGGAAGAGGCCTTGATTGAATTGCAGGCAGAAGAGCATGACGAGTAAAGAGAGGAACAGGGCAAAAATTTCGATCCTCTGTTCCAAGGGGATCTCCCGGGTGAGTGCATTGCGAAAGAGGGAATAGATCGCATAGAGAAAGGCACCCCAGGCACAAAATCCCAAAAGACCGAGGCTTCCCAGAAGTTCAAAGAGAACATTTTTCGGATCGAGCAGGGTAAACTGCTCGATAGCGGGATTGTCCAATACCGCTTTTTCAAAGAGATACAGGTTTTGCAAGTAGACGAGGGGACCGACACCTCCTAACCCCACGCCGAAAAGAGGGTGGGCGCAAAAGATGTGCCACGCATTTACAATCGCCTCCCAGCGCTCTAAGAAAGATCCTTGCGCCAGTCCAATAGCGAAGAACTTGTAAAAGGTCGTTACAAAAAGCTGATAGAAACAGAGAGCAAACCCAGCGAACAATCCAAAAAAGATCCATCCCATCCGCACTGTCTTCTGAACTAATCCAGCAATAAAGGGGCGCATCCACGCACCACGCGCGAGAAAAGGGAATGCGATGAGAAAAAACACATACCCAAAAAGGGCGCCTGTAGACGTCGATGCGATGAGTAAAAAATTGACTAGAAGGAGGGGCACGAGCGTTTTTAAGCGAAAAAAAGAGCCTTCTTGCAACACTTTTTTCGTGTTGTAATACATGACAGGGGCGATCGCATACAGCGCATAATAGGAAGGTTCATAAGAGAGCCCCTGCCCGCGAGCGATGAAACCGAGCACTCTCTGGCGCACCAGAGGATCTTCAAAACCAAAAAAAGAAAAGACAAATTGCAATGCTGCATAAGAGCCGATGCATAAAAAACTGCCGAAATAGAGTTTTAAAATTTTTTGCCGATCGAAGAAAAACATCCATTGTATAGGCAATAAGAAGAAGAGTAGTACGGTAACACCGTTTGCTACGACGTATCCCAAAGAACGGGAGAAGCATGGGCTGAAGAAGGAAGAGATCAGTTGGGAGAAGAAAAGAAAGAAAAGAGGGTAGATCACTCGTTTTGGAAAAAAACAGCACTGGCTCGAAAAAAAGGTGAGGGGGAGTAGGAGCAACGCGAGGATATGATTGAGCTTCGGCTTAAAGAGATAGACCTCTACAAAGAGCAATTCTGCAGAGACCGTGAGGAAATAAAGAAAAATCAGTCCATAAAAAAATATGTTGGGGCCTGTCGTCAAGTTATACCCCGTGTGCTTAGGAATGGTGCATTTGAGCGCGTCAAAGCCCCGGGGTTCGACGATCGGAAATGGGGGTTGTATTTCATCAGTACTACCCCCATTTCCGATCGTCGAATCCCGGGAGCTTTCACGCGGCTCAAATACACCATTCCTAAGCACACGGGGTATAAACTTCTGTCGATTTTCGGGTTCTTTTGGAGGGGTAATATACGCATGTTGATATTACCCCTCCCAAAAGAATCGAAAATTGGCCAAAATAATCCCGAAAATCGACCAAGCTCAATTTGATGGCAGGCCCTAAATCCTTTCATAGATGTCACTTAAGCGTACGATGTCATCCTCGCCGACATACTCTCCGACTTGCACCTCGATGAGCTCTAAGGGGACTTTACCTGGGTTTTCCAATCGGTGGACTTGCGATTTCGAGATATAGATCCCTTCATTTTCGTGGATCAATTGCTCTTCTTCTCCAATTGTGACTTTCGCTGTGCCTTTGACCACAACCCAGTGCTCGCTGCGGTGGTAGTGCATCTGCAAACTGAGGCGCTGTTGAGGGAGCACGACGATCCGTTTGATCTTATAGCGCTCCCCTTCTTCGAGAACGGTGAAGCTTCCCCAAGGGCGGTGGCTCGTCACATGTTCTGAGGACTCTTTTGCATTTTTCTCTTTGAGCGCATCGACGAGTTGTTTGACTCTCTGCGACTCCCCTTTTTTGCCGATAAAAAGCGCATCATCTGTCTCGATGATCAAGAGATCTTCGAGGCCGATCGTCGCGATCAATCGCTTTCCGCCTAAAATCAGACACTGTTTCGTGTCGATGTCTAGGATATTTCCTCTTTTCACATTGAGATTCTCATCTTTTTCCAAAGCATCGTAGACACTGTCCCAAGAGCCGATATCTGACCAATTGATTTCGAGGGGGATGACGAATGCACGTGCCGTTTTCTCCAAAAGGGCGTAGTCGATCGAGATGTCTGGCATCTCTCCGAAGTGGGAGAGCATCTCTTGAAAAGAGTTGGAATAGTGCTTCATGATCTCAGGACAAAATTGTTCCATCTCTTTTAAAAAAGAAGAGATCTGAAAGAAAAAGATCCCTGAATTCCAGAGATAAGAGCCGCTCTCGACGTATTCTTTTGCACGAGCATAATCGGGTTTTTCGACAAAAGCTTCGACCTTTGCGGGGGTGTTTATTTGTGGATTTTCTACCTTGATGTAGCCGTAACCTGTCTCCGGTTTTTGGGGACGGATGCCGAAGACCATGTGATGGCCCAATCGCGCGTTTTCTTCTGCTTCTTTGAGTGTTTGTAAAAAGAGGTCTTCTGGGAAAATGAGGTGGTCAGAAGAGGAGACGAGAAAACACTCAGAGGGGTCGACCCCACACTTTTCTTCGAGGTATTTGACTCCTAAACAGATCGCAGGTGCTGTGTTTTTGCGATCGGGCTCGATGAGGATCTGCTTTTCTAGAGTGGGATCGAGAAGACTCACCTGGGATTTAACGAGGTGAAAATAATTTTGGTTAGTGATGATGAGGAGATCGGACGGGGGAACTAAAAGCAGATAGCGCTGGATCGTCTTTTGCAAAAGGGAGTACTTCTCGCCAAAATGCAAAAACTGCTTAGGAAAGGATTGACGCGAAATCGGCCACAAGCGCGTTCCGCTGCCGCCGGCAAGAATGATGATTTTCATGATGTTCCTCCCATTTTCTTTCGACTAGTGCTTTCCATTCTAATTGAAATCTCTTTCGATTAAAGTAGGCAGCGTGTCTTTGCAACACTTTTGGATCGAACTCTTTTTTCTCGAACGCTCGGATCGCATCGATTAAAGAAGCCAGACTCTGCTCTTTAAAGAAAATGCCTGTCTTTCCTTCGACGACCGTTTCCAAGGCACCCCCCTTTCCAAAAGCAATGACAGGAGTTCCCGCTGCCTGCGCCTCGAGGACGACGATCCCAAAATCTTCTTCCGCCGCAAAAATAAATCCCTTGGCGCGCGCTAAATAATCATGAACCACCGCATCGCTCTGGCGTCCTAAGAGCTCCACATTCATACCTGCCTTTGCCCGGATCTTCTTCATCTCAGGCCCATCCCCGATCACGACGAGGCGTTTATCAGGAAGATGAGAAAATGCTTCGACGATGAGATCGATTTTCTTATAAGGGACCATCCGAGACACTGTGAGATAGAAAGAATCTTTTTTCTCTCGGAAAGGGATCAGGTGCGTGTCGACTGGAGGATAGATGACCTCTGCTTTTCTTCCGTAATTTTTCTCGATTCGGCGTGCGATGTAATGGGAGATCGCTATAAAGGAATCGACTCGAGAGACGGAAGCGCTATCCCATAGGCGTAAATAGTGAAGAGCCATTTTAGCAGGTAACTTTTGCCATTTAGAAATACCTGCGAGATAGCTATGCGTCAAGTCCCAAGCGTAGCGCATTGGCGTGAAGCAATAGCAAAGGTGCAATTGCTCTGAATGGGTCAATGCTCCCTTAGCAACCGCATGCGATGTCGACAAGACCACATCGTATTCTCTTAAATCGAAT
The DNA here is from genome assembly GCA_963818965.1 of uncultured Verrucomicrobiae bacterium. Taxonomy (GTDB): domain Bacteria; phylum Chlamydiota; class Chlamydiia; order Chlamydiales; family Rhabdochlamydiaceae; genus JAZJZV01. The sequence goes on from CAWFUG010000012.1 coordinate 78,788, forward strand.
TGCTCAATTGCAAGGGGAAAGAAGGGAAGATAATGGCGATAGAATTGCTTGGAAAAGGGACATTTTTGCAAAAAAGAGGTGTGGATTTTTTGATTGAAAACGCAGGCGGGAGGGACAGCTTTGGGATCGTGAACGAGCGTGTAAATGGGTGCAGGGAATGACTCGACGAGCGCCGAAAGTACTCTTTCTCCCCCTCCCAAAGTGGTCAACCAATCGTAGACATGGGCCATTTTCATTGCTGCACCAATTGTTCGATGACTCTCAGGTGCGCATCCGCGCAACGCTTCCACTCATATTTGTGGCTCTGCTCCTCTCCCTTTATTTTTAAGGCATCTCTGAGAGGAGGACTCTGAAGGACTTTCTCAATAGCAGAGACGATCGTCTCAGGAGAATGGGGATCGATGTAAAGCACAGAGTCTCCACATACCTCTGGCAAAGCCCCCTTGCACGAGGCGATGACAGGGCAGCCCAAATGCATCGCCTCGATAGGAGGAAATCCAAACCCCTCATAAAGAGAGGGGAAAATCAGGTGCGATCGCGCGCCGATAAGCGAGGGAGAGAAAGGAATCTGAGACATTTTCTAAGAAATGGATCTGATTTTGTAACCCGTGATCGGAAAAAAGAGCGGCGCGATCCTCCACATGCCTCAATCCCTCATTTTTTCCGATGATGACCAGATCGATCTTTTCTGAATGAGAAAGGGTTCTAAAAGCCTGTAAGAGAGCCTTTAGGTTTTTATGGGGTTTTAAACTGCCCACAAAAAGGAGAAATTTTTCAGGAAGCGCAGGAAAGCTATGCTGCATCGCGCTCTTTTCTCGAAATCCCCGATGATTTCCCCCTGAATAGATCACTTCGATTTTCCCCTCTTTCACAGCGACGTATTTCTCCAACTCATTTTTAGAAAAATGGGAGACGGTGACGATTTTATCTGCATAACGGACAGCAGAGCGCATCATCTGACGAGCATACCATTTTTCCATGGGCGTGAGCAAATGATAAAAGGCCAAATGGTAGACATCGTGAATCGTCGTCATCCGCTTGCGCGCCCGAATGCGGCCGAGAGGAATATTGTAATGAGTCGACCAAAAGAGATCGCAAGGAGGAATGTTTCGCGGAAGAACCCACTGCTCTTTTAAAGAATAGATCGGCGCATCGATCACGATCGGTTCAATCCCATCCCAATCCCTTTTCTGACTCAAGAGATGGTTTCTATGGACCAAAGCGAAGATTTTTAGGCTAGCTTGTTTTAAATAGTAGAGGAGATTGTCGATATAGGTCCCAATCCCTCCACAACCCAATAAGCGCGCATCGATACAGATCGTCTTCATTTTGAGTATACGACTAATTCATCAAAAACCTGAAGATACCTCTCGGCCGCCATATCCCACGTGTAACGACACATCGCTTTTCGCGAATGGATTGCATTTTCGCGCATCAGCTCTGGATTGTCGAGAAGGTAAGCGATCTTATCCGCCATGTCGTAAATAGTGTGTGGATCAAAGACCGCTGCTTTGACATCGTGAAAGCGCAGGTGCTCTAGAAAAGGAGCGAGATTCGACATCGCGACGGGAACTCCCCGAATCCACGCGTCAAATCCCGGGCAATTGCCCCCTTCGTAAAGGGAAGGATTAACGACCATCCTAGCTCCCTGAATCAACGCTTCGATCTCTGTATGTGTCACATAACCGAGCCCAAAGACATCCTGAGGAACAGATCCCCTCTCCATTCCTTCGACACAGGCTTTTCCATTATAGCTCTCTGTCCCAGAACCGACGAAAACAAGTGATGGAGCATAGCCTCTTTTTTTTAACTCTGCAAAAGCAGACATCAACATCCCTGAATTTTTATGGACCGAATGGTTCGTCGGCACGAGGAGATACTCTTTGGAGAGGTTGAATTTTTTCAGGACAGCTCGCACTGTCTCTTCAGAAAGAGGCTCTGGACTCGCTGGGGCTGCCACTTCGATGATGCGCGCTTTGTCCTTTGCTTCGGGGTAAAATTTCTCTAATTCAGAGCGCATGTATTCGGTCAAGACGATCGGCGTCATCTTCTCGAGAAGAATCGGCGTCTCTCGCATTAAAAATTCATAAACCCAAGGGGCCAGCGGACCTGCTCCAAAAAAGTAACGGAAATTAAAATCGTGAAAAATCCCCACCATGGGACACTCTAAATGAGGACACTTGAGGTGGAAAGGCCAAGTGAAAAGAGCGAGGTCATATCCCTTGATTTTCTCCTCTAACTCCTTGTGCAACTGCCCAGAAAAGCCATAGGAAAAGTGGGAAACCCACCTTTCAAACTTCCTCTGTAAAAGCGAGATAATATGCCGACTTCCCCGAATTTTGAAGATGTCTTTTCCCGCTAAAGCCATCGAAGAGAGCGTCTTCAACTCAATCCCTGCACTTTCAGCGAGCCCTTCAAGCCCTTCTCGCTCAATGCCATGTTTTGCTCCGTAAAAAGTGATCTCTAAATCAGGTCTCACTCTTTTTAAAGCAGCGAGAAGAGAGCGCACGACGCGCGCACCACCGCCAGGGTTGATGATATGATCGATGACTGCAATTTTCATGTAATTCTAATTTCTTTTGCTACTCGTATAGGCACACAACTTAACCCAAGAATGGAAAAAAAGACAATCCTAAGTTTGGCATTTTCAAGCAAGTACATGTCGCAGCCCCCGATTAAAATCAGCCCGAGGAGTAGAGAGATAAAAAGGCTCCTTTCTAAACTCTTAGGCGCTTTGAAAAGTTTTACCAACAAATCCCCTAAAAAGAGTAGAAAACACGCTGCCCCTAAGATTCCCGTTTCTGCGAGAATGAGGAGAAAAATATTGTGGACTTTGTAAATTAGTCCGGTCGGTCCTGTGTATTTCTCAATGTGAAATTGAAAATTATTAAAGCCCACTCCCAACCAGGGATGTTCTTTTTCCATTGCGATTGCAGCCTTCTGGTAGGTAACCCTCTCCTGATCTGCCATCTGAACATGAGATGTGTAATTGACAATGCCGCCCCGCGCAAAGATCTGCGCAGAGAAAAGAAAAAAACAGACCCCAGCGCTACAAACGAGGATCGAAAATAACTGCACGATTTTTTTAGGAGCTTCTCTAACCCACAAAAACGACAAAACCGCCGTTGCCACAATCAATGCTAAAAGAGCAGAACGAGAATAAGTAGTTACAAGGGTGAAGCATTGCAAAAAAATACCAGCGCCTAAAAACAGCGCACAGGCCCTTCTCGTTTCACTCAAGTAAAGGTAAAAAGTGAACAGAAGGGAGATGAATAAAAAACCGCCAAACGCATTAGGGTGGTAAAACGTCGAACAGGAGCGCAGAAGAGAGGGAAATTGCGCAGCTGTCGCGAAATACCCATCGAAAAACCACCGTTTTTGGGAAGGGTTTAAGAACAAAAAGCCCCGAGTGGTGCTCTCTCCCAAACCCCTTAAGCCCACCTCTGTTTGTAAGAAAATACTGTCCAATGCCAATCAGAGAGACGATACACGCTGCACCTAGAAAGATCCAGGCGATCCGACGGATCAGAGAAACTCCTTCCTGCGGAGAAAAGCTGATACGCAAGGCAAAAAAAAGGAGAAAAGATAGAGAGAACTTCAAGAGCCAAACGTACTGAAAGAGATGCCCACCCCATTCCGACATTACGATGGAAAAGGCGCTTACCGCTAAAAATAAAGAGAGAAACTTCGAGGACCCCTCCCAAAAAAGTAAACGCAACGAAACCCGAAATCGAAACAACAAAAGAAAAAGAATTCCTAAGAGAAAAAAATCGGAATACTCCAAGGTCAACGTCTTAGAAAATGCGCTGGGAAAAGAGATCTCTGCCGCATACATCTTCTTAAAAAATGCTTTTCCCAGTCCCCTTTGTCGGTGTTGAAACGGAAAGAGAAGAAAGAGCGCCAAAAACAAAAAGGAGAGGCCTCTCCCGAATCGCGACTCTGGAATGTATCTTTGCAAAAATCCCTTCATTCTAAAATCCTCAGCGTTTCGTAGTGCTGCATGAGATCGCGGAAGTGAGCAGCATCTTCAAAACGCAGCTCCTTGGCACATTTGCGCATCTCTGTCTCACACTCTTTAATCTTCTCTTCGATCTCAGCTGCGGTCAAATGAGAAGGGCTTTTAGCCTCTTCTTGAAGCACAGCTGCCGCTTCTCCAAATGTTTCCACAAGACCTTCTACGCGCTCTCTTTTGGCACTACGCGGCGTGATCCCATGCTTTTCATTGTAGGCCATGCTGGACCGAACGACGCTGCCCTGTGACTTCGATCGTCTTTGTGATCGAAGGGGTCATTCTATCTGCGTACATGATCACTCGCCCATGGACATTGCGCGCCGCTCTTCCACAGGTCTGGATGAGTGCCGTGTAGGAGCGCAAAAAACCCTCTTTATCGGCATCGAGAATGCAGACAAGGGAGACCTCAGGCAGATCTAGGCCCTCTCTCAACAGATTGATCCCCACTAAGACGTCGAAGAGCCCCTTGCGCAAGTCATTGAGAATCTGCACCCGTTCGAGCGTTTCGATATCGGAATGCAAATACTTCGCTCTCACCCCGATTTCATTGAGGTATTTCGTGAGATCCTCAGAGAGTTTTTTCGTCAGCGTCGTCACGAGGACCCGGGCATTTTTTTCCGTTTCAAGGCGAATTTGCTCTAGACAGTCGTCGATTTGATTAGTCGCTGGTCTCACTTCGATCATCGGGTCGAGAAGTCCTGTGGGACGGATGATCTGCTCAGCGACATCTCCATGAGCCTCGTGCACTTCCCATTCTCCTGGCGTCGCAGAGACGTAGACGACCTGTTTGAATTTGCGATAACTCTCTTCGAACTTCAAAGGGCGGTTGTCGAAAGCAGAGGGGAGGCGAAAGCCAAATGTGACAAGAGACTCCTTCCGCGCACGGTCTCCATTGTACATCGCGTGCAATTGAGGTAGCGTCTGATGAGACTCATCGATGAAAATCAGAAAATCCTCTGGGAAATAATCGAGCAAGCAGGGGGGAGGGTCTCCAGGAAGGCGGCCGCTAAAATGGCGAGAATAATTCTCGATCCCTTTGCAAAATCCGATCTCTTTGATCATTTCGAGATCGTAAAACGTCCGTTGCCGAATCCGCTGCATCTCAACCAGCTGATTTTCTTTCTCAAAAAAAGCGATGCGCTCTTTTAATTCCGCTCGAATCGTCTCTAAAGCGTTTAAGCGCACTGACTCTGGTGTGACGTGGTGGGATCCCGGATAGATCGTAATTGTTTCCAAGCGCCGCTTTACCCTTCCCGTCAGCGGATCGATCTCGCTGAGCCTCTCGATCTCATCCCCGAAAAATTCGATCCGATAGCCCAAAGACTCCTCATAGGCCGGCATCACCTCAAGGACATCCCCCCTTCCGCGAAACGTCGCTCGCATCAAATCGAAATCATTGCGCTTGTAATGCATTTCGACGAGGTGGAGGAGCACCTCATCCCGCCGCCTCTTCTGCCCTACCGCCAAAGAAAGGAGCATCTGGCTGTAGTATTCAGGCAGTCCCAAGCCGTAAATGCAAGAGACAGAGGCCACGATGATCACATCCTCTCTCTCGATCAATGAGCGGGTCGCACTCAAGCGCATCCGATCGATCTGATCGTTGATCGCGAGATCCTTTTCGATATAGGTATCCGTGCGAGCGATATAGGCTTCTGGCTGGTAGTAATCGTAGTAAGAAACGAAATATTCGACCGCGTTTTCAGGGAAAAACGCTTTGAACTCCTGATACAATTGGGCAGCTAGCGTTTTGTTATGCGCGATGATCAACGTGGGGCGGTTCACGCGAGCGATCACATTGGCCATGGTGAACGTCTTTCCCGATCCCGTAACACCCAAAAGCACTTGCGCTTTTTTTTTCTGTTCGAGCCCCGTGACGAGCTTCTCGATGGCACCGGGCTGGTCTCCACAGGGCAAAAAATCAGTTCTTAAGTGAAACAAATTATTTCCAAGGATTGGTATTAATTCCCATCATGCTGGCGATTTGAACGGCCATGATCAGAAGGGCAAAGAGAAAAATCGCCACCAAAGAGACCCTTCCTCCCGGTAACGCGTAAGAAGTGCTGATCTTCTTGCGATAACGCCCGACCCAGATCGTCGCAACAGGGAGAAATCCGAATAAAATGGTCGTACATATCCCCCCAGCAAAATTCAATGCTTTAAAAAACAGCTGCGGATAGATCGCCGACAAAATCAATGGAGGAAGCAGTGCCGTCATACACAAAATGCCACTTTCCTCCTTCTTGTAGCTGAGCTTAAAACCATCTGCCAAAAAATGGACAAGGCCGAGCGCCTGTGCCAGAAAGGAGGTGAGAAGGGCGAAAAACGCAAGCCCCTGAGAAAAGGTGCGCACCCAGGGGGACCCGAGTATCATCGCAATCGATTGCGATGCCTCTCGGTCCGTTTTCAGACTCATGAGCAATCCATTTTCTCCTTCTAAAGGAACGATCCCTAGAACGAGGAGCTCCCAAATCAGATAGATCGCCAAGACCATTAAACTCCCACCGAGAATCGTGACGCGGATCCGCTTGAGATCCCCTTTGAGATAATGGCTCAAACTCGGAATCATGTTGTGAAACCCAAAGGCAATCACAAGTAGAGGGAGGGCCGAAAGGGCATAAGAGGGATCTGATCGAGTCAAAAGCGGCATCTCGATGTATTGCGACCCAATCAAGACGAGGAGGAGGAAAAATCCGATTTTGCCGATCATCAAACCGCGATTGAAGAGATCGACTCGACGTGTTCCCAAATAGATCACCCAGCCAAACAATAGCACGAAAAATAAAGCGCCTAAAGAGGGGGGCAAATCGATCTGGAATGTCAATTTAAAAAACGTATGACAAAGCCCCCCGATCCCTGAGACGTAGGCGACGAGAAGCGCATAGAAAAGAAAGAGGTAGGTCACCCAACAGGTCCGTTTCCCCCAATTGCCTAATGAGTAGGAGAAAATCGAAAGCAAATTGACCTTTTGGGAAGAAAACCAAGCATTGGCTTCGACAACCAGAAACGCTGTCGCCGTCATAAAGAGCCATCCTAAAAAGAGGAGTCCCAAAGAGGGGAAAAAGCCGGAGAGTCCGGTTACGATCGGCAAACCGAGCATCCCTGCACCGATACAGCTCCCTGCGATCAGCAGGACCCCTCCAAAAACGCTCCCCTTTCTCTCGCTCACTTGTACTCTAGCCTCTTTTCTACGATCCGGATCTCTTGTCCCAGACGTCCCAATTCATATCCCTCGTAGTCGACGAATTTGAAGAATTTCTCAAAACAGGGAAATACTTTAGAGATTTGTTTCGCAAACTCTTGCGCGATAAACCGATAGGTCGGATGACCGGCCGGCGAAGAGCGCAATTCGCAAAGCCACTGTAGAGCGCGTAAATTCACATGGAAATACCAATGCATGTTGTAAGCCATCGGCACAGCATATTGCGCTTCTTCTGGCAATTCCTCTGCGATCGATTCGTACACCTTTTTCGCCTCATCCATCGCTTCGCGATACTTAGACTCGAGATCCGTATTTAAAATTTCCGTTGGAATGAAATACCCAAAATCACATGTCAATAGCTGCCGCTCTTGCGTGAGCATCCGGTGACGCTGTAAGTCTCGATAGACCCCAAAATCGGCAACCACTTCAAATGTAAAAGTCGCATGTTCTAAAGCCCGAGGAGATTTGTGCCGCCTATTTTCGCGGAAATTCGCCGCTGAATCGAGGATCCGATTGAGCTCCTCCTCAGACAATTGTCGACACAGCTCTTGAGTTTCATAGAGCCCCGCCTGAGAATGCTCAAAGAGAAGAGCTGCTGCGACTTTATAGGGTGCCTCGCTGTCGTAATTGATCAGCCGTACTCCAGGATTTTCCATCTTGCCGACAGAAGAAGCATGCCGATCCGACAAGAGTTTGATATCATTCGACATCTGTTCTGAATATTGAGCAAAGGCACGTTGGTACTTGTGCGCAGGATCTCCTCGACGAATGAAAGAAGGGATCACCTTCGAGAGCTCCTGAAAAGACTTCCGGCCGATGTCCTGCATTTCGACGAGATTGTGAGCATTGAGCTTCTGAATCAAACACTCGAAAAAGCGCCCGTTCCCATACACACCCATATTCGTCAACGCACTCGCAGGTAAAAGTCCTCGCAAACAATCGAGCACTTTTGCGCGCAGCGCTGCCGTATAAGCGATCTTCGAGACATCGTGTTCTCTCGGTGTCTTCTTCTCCATGAGATCCATCAAAGGAGGGACGAGCGCCGAGTAGGTTTCAAAGAGAAAATTGCACGTCTTTAAATAGGCCTCTCGATAAGCAGAGGTCATCAAGATCGGCTCTCGATAGAAGAGATACTCCCCATTGACCTTCTGATCGAAATAGATATAGCGGGTCGACTTTTCCAAGGGAGATCCCCCGATCCGACAGTCTTCGATGATCTTCGCTGCGATCATCGAGACATTTTCGATCGCCAAATGCGCTCCACCCAATTCCCCAATCGAGTCATCTCCATACCCATCGAGGATCCGGTCGTAGAAATTCTGCGCCTTCTTGATCGCCATGATCTGATCTTCGAGATCGACATCTTCCGCTTCCTTCACCATCTGCGCTCCAGAAATCGCGCTGAAAGCCGTCTCCTCATTCAAAATAAAATCTTTGAGCAATAAAGAGCGTAGCCCTAAGCTCGACCGCGAGTACCGGGAAAACAAAGCTCCCTTAATTACCTCTGGCAAGTTGCGCAGCGCAAAGATATTGCCAGAAGTATTCGTCACATACCGCTGTAAAATTTTGATCTGGCTCTCGTTGAATTCTTCATATTCTTCAATCATTCCCTGACCCATTTTTCCATGTATGCTTTCATGCATGCTTTCTAGAAAAATACCCGAACGGGCGATTTTTGGCATGACCCAAATTTTTCCAGTCGAGAAGAAATTTGATTTATTATATCCCTGAGTCATGAAACTCCCACACCTAAGCCTCGCCCTTTTAGTCGTTTTTATTTGGGGAATGAACCTCATCGTCGCCCGTTGGGCACTGAACGATTTTCCTCCCCTTTTCTTGGTTTTCAGCCGATTTTTTTTGGTGAGCATTCCGGCTATTTTCTTCATAAAACGACCAAAGGTCCACTGGAGGCTCCTTTTCTCCTATGCAATGTTCATGTTTCTCCTCACCTTTTCCCTCTCCTTCTTTGGAATCCAACAAGGTGTCGCCCCCGACTTAGCCTCGATCCTCCTGCAATCCCAAGCCTTCTTCACGGTGTTCATCGGCTGGGCTTTTTTAAAGGAAAAAATCCACATCTGGCAACTGCTCGGAGGGTTAGTCGGATTAGCGGGCATCGCCTTTATCGGAGTAAAAACGCAAGGAACTGCGACAACAGAAGGAGTCGTTCTCATCATGCTCGGGGCTCTGACTTGGGGGATCGGCAATGGGATTACAAAAAAAATACGCACTGCTAATTTCGTCAGTGTGATCGTCTGGGCGGCATGCCTCTGCACTCCTCTCTCATTCCTCCTCTCTTATTTTTTAGAAGGCCCTGAGAAAATCTCCACCTCCCTACAAAATTTAAACCTGGCCGATATAGGAGTCCTCCTCTACCTCTCCTACGGTTCCATCCTACTGACCTTCATCTGTTGGAGTTACCTGTTGCGCAGTTACCCACTGGCGACGATCTCCCCACTGACATTTGCCTGCCCCCTCATTGCAATGGCAGGCGCCACCCTCTTTCTGGGAGAGCCCCTCGAATCCTGGAAACTCATCGCCGCCGGCGTCATCCTCTTTGGCCTCGCCATCGACTTCGTCGGGACCCGCTTCTTTTTGCCCAAGACTGAAAAGTTTTAAGTTGAAAATTTCATGTAATCCCAAATAAGCTATGCCCAAAACTGATAATGGGTCACCATGTCCACACTTCTCCCCGCAACATCTCCTCTTCTCAGAGAGCTCTTGTCACGACCGCGACGCAACCGTAAAACAATCGCGATCCGCTCGCTCGTTGAAGAGACTACCCTCAAGCCACAAGATCTCGTCGCTCCTTTTTTCGTCATCGCCGGTCACGAAAGAAGAGAAGCAATCCCCACCATGCCGGGGATCGAGCGTCTCTCGATCGATCTCTTGCTAAAAGAAGCGGAAGCGCTGCACAAAAGTGGGATCCTCGCCATCGGCCTGTTTCCCGTTGTCCCCGCAGATAAGAAAGACCCCCAAGGCTCTTATGCTCTCAATCCTGAAGGGATCATCCCACAAGCCGTGCGCCTTCTCAAAAAAGAGATTCCCTCTCTCTGCGTTATCACAGATATCGCTCTCGACCCCTTCACAAGTCATGGACACGATGGAATGGTCAACGAAGCAGGCGAAGTGTTGAATGATGAGACGGTCTCGATTTTGGAGCAGATGGCACTCGTGCTCGCAGAGGCGGGCACAGATATCGTAGCCCCAAGCGACATGATGGACGGCAGAATCCAAGCGATCCGCCGGTATCTCGATCGCCACCACCACAAAAACACGAGCATTTTGTCCTATGCTGCAAAATACGCCTCTGCCCTCTATGGCCCTTTTCGAGACACGATCGGCTCCCACCTCAAATTCGGCGACAAAAAGGGATACCAGATGAACCCCGCCAACATCCGAGAAGCGCTCTGGGAAGGAGCCTTAGATGAAGCAGAAGGTGCCGACATGCTCATGGTCAAGCCCGCCCTGTTTTACCTCGACGTCATCGCCAAACTAAAAGAGCAATCGCGCCTTCCCATCTGCGCCTACCACGTCAGTGGAGAATACGCCATGGTCATGGCAGCAGAAGAGCGAGGCATGCTCGACGCCTCTCGCGTCTTCCTGGAAGGCCTCATCAGCATCAAACGCGCCGGCGCCGACTTCATCTTCACATACGCGACAGCGCGCGTGCTTCCTCTGCTGCGTTAGAGATGCTGCGATTTAAGCTATTTTTAACTTGCGCGTATGAGCACCTATAATTAGACTGCTCCGCCAATAACATTCCAAGGAAATTATGTTAGCTCTTGCGGCACTGATGTATGCCGCAGCTGAGGTCCGTAAAGAAACAGCAAAAGAAATAGGAGAACTTCAAGCAGCGCTTTACGCGATTTACAGTCGGCACAAAAACTTCATTGTCGTACCTGGGGATATGACTCCCAAGGAAAGGGCTGATTTTATTCTCGAACACATCGCCAGGATGGAAGCCCAGTAATCCAAGTGGGCGGGGTATAGCTTCTAGTGAAACATCTATTAGGTCATCTCTTGACCGTCACTGGATTTTAGTCTTAAAAAGATAAACGCTGATGAGCAAACAATACAACCCATGACGAGAAAAGCATAGCGGAATGGAATGGGGTCATTGAATACAAGCTGATGATCCCAACCCACAAAAAATTGTAGCACCAGCGCGCTCAGCGTGATTCCCAAACCCATTGAGAGCTGTTGTAATGTACTAGAAATACTCGTTGCATGGCTCATCTCGACTTCGGGCACATCTACGTAATACAAAAGATTCATCCCCAAAAACTGCAATGAAGCGATTACTCCATTAATAAAAACTAACGACACAATAAAAGCCGCATCAATTTTTGTGATTAACGAAAAAGAACTTATGGTTACACCTGTTAGTAACGAGGTAGTAGCCAATATCTTTCGGAATCCCCATCGATGTAAGATGCTTCTATTCATGAACTTCATACTGATCATCCCTACCGCCCAGCCACATGTGAGAAGCCCTGAATGAAACGGCGACACCCCGTAACCAATCTGAAAAAACAACGGCAGTAAAAAAGAGAGCCCACTCAGACCCAATCGACTCCACAAATTGCCCACTGCAGCAACCAAAAAGGTACGTAGGGAAAACAGCTTTAAATTGAGTACCGGATATTTGGTTTTTCGATAATGCCCATAAAATATCAAAAAGCCCAGTACTGATCCTACAAAAACCAAGATCCTTAAAAGTCTCGATACAGCGACTGTATCCACTGCTTCAAACACAAAAAAAAGTCCTGCTAAACTCGAGCCAAAAAGAAGAAAACCTATCGCATCAAACGGACGTAAGAGTTGACTTTTGGTGTTTTTCATATAACGGAGCGCAGTGAAAACGCCTAAAAGCCCAATGGGAACATTGACGTAAAAAATCCATGGCCACGAATAATAGGTGGTAATAAATCCACCGATCACAGGACCTAATAGAGGGCCGATCAATGGAGGTGTCGTCATAAAGTTTGTAGCGCGAACCAATTCAGATTTGTGAAAAGTGCGCAACATGATTAAACGTCCCACTGGCATCATAAATGATCCGCCCACCCCCTGTAAAATACGAGAGATCACTAACTCTGACAGGGACTGGGCCATTCCACATCCGATAGAACTGAGGGTGAATATAGATAATGCGAAAATAAAAGTTTTTTGCGTTCCCCATCTATCTGCCACCCAACCGCTGATAGGAATAAATAAAGCGAGACTTAATAGATAACTGGTCAAAGCCAACTTTAACTGAACCGGATCGACTCCAAAGCTTAAAGCCATGTCAGGGATGGCTGTACCAATGATCGTAATATCCAATGTCTCCATGAACAAAGCTGTAGCAATGATCCATGGAATGACTTTTTTAGCACTGGTATTATCGTTTACTGTCACAAAAATCCCCTTCCCAAAGGAAGAACGTCTTGATACAACGTCGTTACATAAAAATTAACAGGCTCTAATGTCCTGCTAATTTTATTTATACCACAGTCGGCTTGAAACTTCGAATTTGGACAGCGCGAAAGCTCCTGCGATTGAGGTGGAAGGGGTATAGATCCTGCTTGTCAAATTCCCGATTCTTCAAGGTGTTTCGGTATCATCCCCTCATTTAAAGATAAGTCTAGAGAGGCTTTCGTCCATGAGGAGGGTGACACAAAGTCATGTATCGTAATGGCGATGTCGGTGAGAGGACAGCAAATACGGGTTACAGCAGGATGATGGTAAAATACATTTGTCTGGGGTCCTAGTTCAAATAGGGCGGGATCTTCACTATGAAGAAAGATCTTCTTTCCAGTTGCGATCGCAAACCCCAACTCGAGATGCGTTCCGTATCCTCCAGGGAGAAGGACAACGACAAAATCAGTTTTTGAAATACCTTCTAATTCGAGAACCGCGACTTCCCGCAACCGCTCTTTGCTGACCGATTTTACGCTTCCATGTACTGTCCAGTCATAGGCAATTTCGTGGCCTAGCGTCTTCAGCGCCTCTCTCACTAGATTATGGGCGGCCATTCTCAAAAGAGATGTTGCAATGTAATATTTCATGTAACTCCTAAAGCTCGTAACGGTTCAATGACTTGCATTGAAAAAATAAGTCTATCGATGATCAGAAATTTTTCCTAATCAAAAATTGAAAAATCGGTACCATGCTCCGCGCGCTATAGGAATGGTGCGAGGGGGTATAAAAACTGTTCTTTTCTTTGGAGGTAAATTTTGGTAAGGTCCACATGTTATACCCCGCGCGTTTAGAAAGGCTAGGTCATTGTTATGGAAATGGGGAAATAGGATTGGACTCATGATTTCTGCACTTAACAATTTGAACTTTTATATATTTGCTGCAGTGATCGGACTTTTACTTGGCGTGGGTATCTATAAAACAAGACATATCCAGTTAGAATCCTCATATCTTTTTGCAGAAAGAAAGACCTCCTGGGGTGCTCTCACTGCAACCTTAGTAATGACTGAGTTCAATAGCGCAACGCTCCTCTCTTTTTGTTCTTTGGGATATGTGGCTGGATTTTGGGCGCTCATTTTACCTGCCATTTTTCTTATCGGACTCTTGTTTTATGCCTTAACGGTAGCAGAAAAATGGAAACGTTTCGATGGCTTTTCTGTCGCAGGGTTTTTCAGAGAGAAATATGGAAACAAGATAGGTGTTTTTGCAAGTTCATTGCTTTTGCTATCGATGCTTGGATTTAGCGCCGCTTACATTAAATCTCTTGCCCTTTTATTTCAGCCTCTTTTCCCTCAGCTTAATCTTTGGATTATCAGCGCAACTCTTGTAGGAACAATCCTAGCAATGATGCTAAAAGGCGGTCTTACTGCCATTATCCGTACGGATATATTAAGCTTTTTCATGACATTGTTATTTATACCTCTGATGATTTTTTTTGTTTGGAACCTGCCAACAGAAGAAATTCTTCCATTTTCTTTAGCGCAAGGGCAGGAAATTTTGCCGATCCATTTTGTCTTTTCTTTGACTATTTTAACGATGTTTACCTATATTTTAGCCCCTTGGTACGGACAAAAAATTTTTGCTGCTCAATCTGCTAAGACTGCTTACTGGGCAGTTTTTTCAGCAGCAGTTTTTGTCTTTTTCTTGTACGGAGCAGCGATCTTTGCAACAGCTCTTCTCAAACAAAAGGGAATAGAATGTTCTTCTGCCGAGCAAGCTTTGCCACAATTGATTAATCAATTCTTCCCGCTAGGGTTTAAAGGTTTCGCTTTTGCGATCCTCTTCACTACTTCAGCGACCACCTTGACGGGGGTCTGGAGTGCCATGACGGCAATGCTCATAGGGGATTTTCTTAAACCAAAAATCGCCAGTCGCAATCGACCTATTTGGATAACAACATGTTTTGCTGTGCTTTCTTACCTTTTAGCTAATTCCTTAGTCGACCATGTTTTTGATAAGCTGATTTTAGCTAACATTCCTGTAGCGGCCCTCTCTTTTGGATTGCTTGCGGGCTTTTATTGGCAGAAAGTAACCCGCCTCGGCGTCTATTTAAGCATCATAGTGGGATGTATGTGTGGAGTAGGTTCCTACCTCCGATTCGGCGAATCAGGAGGGTACACCTGGTATTGGGCTGTCTATGGAATCCCGCTTTCATTTTTGGCTGGAGTTATAGGCTCTTACGGAAGTTTAAAGCTGCGGAATCGATACAATAGCGATCTCCCGTCGGTGGAGGGCCATCTTTAAATAGATCTCCAAGATGTCCATTGCACCGACTGCATTTAGCTTCCTTACCTGAAGAAAAAGGGTTCCATTTTGATTCAAGGGTTACGTTTTCAGGACAAATAGGAGCCTTAAAACTGGGCCATCCAGTGCCCGAGTCAAACTTTGCCGCTGAACTGAAAAGAGGAAGGGCGCAACCAGCACACTCATAAATGCCCGCCTTTTTGTTGTCGAAATAGGCATTTTTAAAGGGAGCTTCTGTTCCCCCTTTTCTTAAAATCTTAAATTGTTCGGGCGTGAGTTTCTCTTTCCATTGTTCTTCTGTCAGAATGAGTTTTTTTCCATCAAATCGATAATTTGAAGGGCAATCGCTAATTTTTTGTAAGGAAATACAGGCCCCCTTTTCGATCGTGGAGTCCCGGGGCTTTGACGCGCTCAAATTCGCAATTCTTGACCGGGCGCAGGATAAGAGAGAAATTTTGGATGAGCCCCACACTTCTTTGAGTCTTTTATCCCTTCCACAACGCATTCGATAAAATTTATATTTAATCGGGTTTTTTTTATAATATTTCTGGTGATATTCTTCGGCAGGGTAAAACGTGTTTATAGGCAGGATTTCTACTAAAATAGGCTTTACTTGATTCGCTTTAATTAACTCTTCTTTTGAGGCTTCTGCTTCCCTTTTTTGGGTGTCTGTCGAATAAAAGATCACTGGGCGGTATTGATCTCCGGTATCGCAAAATTGCCCGTCATTACGTGTGGGATCAATATTATGCCAATAAAAATCTAGCAATTGAGCATAGGTGACTTTTCGGGGATCAAACACTACACGTACAGATTCTAAATGGCCAGTTCCTCCTGCAGACACTTCCTCATAGGTCGGATTTTTAGTATTTCCACCAGCATATCCAGCAGTAGTAGATATCACCCCTGGGACTCGATCAAAATCATGCTGAAGACACCAAAAACATCCACCTGCGAAAATCGCTGTCTCCGTGTTTTCGGAACTAAATAAATTCGAAGTCATTAAAAACATTCCAATGACAATCTTGACAAACAATCTAGGATATGAGAATACGATCATAATCTTGTTATTAACGCATGAAGTGGGCAATGTCAATATCAAATTTCTATTCTCTTGTAGTTATTGGAGCGGGCGCCGGAGGGCTTGTCGTTGCAATTGGATTTGCAAAAGCTGGTAAAAAGGTTCTCCTTATCGAAAATGGGAATTATGGCGGCGACTGCACAAATTTCGGATGTATTCCAAGTAAAACGCTCATTGGTCTTGCTGAGCATCAAAAAAAAGACCTTTCTTTCGTGCGTCAAATTGTCCAGGAAGTCAGGGCTCATGAAGAACCAGTATCACTAAATAAACTCGGCGTCGAAACATTAACAGCACAAGCATCTTTTCTTGAACCTCACGTAATTCTCGCAAAAGAGAAGTCTGGAAAAACGGTTCAAGTTCAGGCCAAAAAAATTGTAATTGCGACGGGTTCTTCTCCTCAAATCCCTCCTATTCCAGGTCTTAATGAAACCCCTTTTCTGACTAATGAAAGCATTTTCAATCTCGAACAGATACCCAAGAGTTTGATAGTTTTAGGAGGAGGACCCATTGGATCTGAGCTTGCGCAAGCATTTCAGCGTTTAGGTACTGCGGTCCATTTGATTCACTCACATTCAGAAATTTTAGCGAGAGAATCAAAAGAAGCTAGTAACATCCTTATTGAACAGTTTAGAAAAGAGGGGATGACTCTTCATTTAAATTCTAAAATTGAGAGGATTGAATATAAATCCTCTAGCTTTAAGGTGGTATTATCTGACAAAACTGTCGAAGCGGAAAGGCTTCTTGTCGCTACAGGTAGAAAACCTCACATAAACGAGCTTCAATTAGAAAAAGCGGGAGTGGCTTTTACTGATAAAGGAGTGATTGTAGATGCCTTTGGAAGAACCTCTCAAAAACATATCTTTGCCATTGGCGATGCTACAGGGCCTCCCTTTTTTACTCATCTGGCGGAGAGTCGAGGTCGAACTGTATTAACAACGTTGCTGCTATCTCCCTTTTTTAAAAAGAAAATCGATCGACAAGCGATTCCCCGTGTTACTTACACTGATCCTGAGATTGCTTCCATTGGCTTATCAGAAGAGGAAGCTTTTGAAACATATGGGCAAAAAAAGATTGCGGTGTACTTAGTTCCTATGTCGGAAGTCGACCGCGCCATTACGCAGGGCCGCACTGAAGGTTTTGTGAAAATTGTCACCAAGCGGTGGAGTAGCCATATTTTAGGCGCTACCATCATTTGCCCTCGTGCGGGGGAGATGCTCAGCGAGATCTCTCTTGCTATGTTCGCCAAAATTCCTTTGCGTAAATTGGCTGGATTAATCCATCCCTATCCGACGTATAGCCTTGCCATCCGTCGTGCAGCCGACAAGTGGCTCTCTCAAACAATCCTCTCATTTATTAGGACGTTATGCAAAAAATAAAAAAATGGATCCCTCTCTTGGTTATCGTCATTTTAATGCTGATTGCCTATTTTTCAGGAATCCTTCATTACTTTTCCTTTACCAATCTACAGATGCATAGACATACAATTGTTGCCTTTGTTACCGAACATTGGGTTGTATCCCCACTTCTGTTTATTTTTCTCTACATCATTGTTGCCGCCCTCTCCCTTCCAGTGGGTGTTTTTCTTTCGCTTCTGGGAGGATTTCTATTTATTCAACCTTTTAGCACTCTCTATATTGTAATCGGAGCTACGATCGGAGCTAGTCTTATTTTCTTAGCGGCAAGGACGGCCATTGGAGATTTTTTAAAACAAAAAGCGAGCAGGTTCCTGCCGAAAATCGAAGCCGGTTTTCGTGAAAATGGGGTGAGTTATCTTCTTTTTTTACGTCTAGTCCCCCTCTTCCCTTTCTGGCTGGTTAATTTAGCTCCAGCCTTCCTGGGCATCCCCTTAAGAACATTTGTTTGGACCACTTTTGTCGGAATCATTCCAGGAGCTTTCGTATTTGCCCAAGCTGGAGCGGGTCTTGGGGCCATTTTAGATTCTAATCAAGGATTTTCAATCGGTGGTATTTTTAACTGGCAGGTTAAAATTGCCTTGATTGCACTGGGTGTTTTTGCTCTAATCCCTATTTTGGTTAAAAAAATACGAAAAAATGCTCGATAATCGTCTTTTCTTGCTTATATCTACCCCCCTCTTCGACAACTCAATCCCGGGGCTTTGGCGCGGCCCTACGGCCAACTTTTGAGTCCACTTGGGTATACGTTTGCAGCTCTTGTCTTTTTAACAACTGTTCTTCGGATTAAAAATTTTTGAAACAGGTGGGCCGGGCGGAGTATATCATTGTAGCGAGCGGATTGACTTTAAGACTTCTTTGCGAGAAGCGTCGACTTGCATGCTTACCCGATTGGCAGCCTCTTCACTCGTTTTTAGATTATTAGCCTCTTCGCCCCATACCGCGACAAGCTTTTGGATTGTTTTGGGCACTGGCTCTGGCATTAACTGGGAAAGATCGCTGGCTAGAGCAATATATCCCCAACCGAGAAAGGGATTCCCTAACATATTATCCGATTGGAAATAGGCATAATTAACAACCACTTGCAACTGCCCTAAATTTTTTAGGATTTCAATCCCGGCCACTCTTAAGTTTTGGTTTTTTTCAGAGATCTCAGATCGCCATGCAGTGAAAACAAAAGCAGAAAAAATAGTTAGCAGGCTAAAAACAGATATGACATTATTGAATTGTGTTTTAAATAACTTCATTATTCAAGGCATCTTCTTGGTTTTGTTGGCTCCTGTAAGCCAATAATCGAAAGATATTTTGCCAGGGCCAAAACAAAATACAATCAGCACAGCATAGATAAAAAGAAAGGCTGTATCACTAAAAAAGAGAGAAGGATCGAGCTTTGAAATCAATGTGGATAGGGCTTCGCGGCTTGCTGTTATATAAGCAATGCATAACACAAAGAACAGAGGGATCGCGACAATACGTGAAAAAAGACCGAGCAATAATAAGCTTCCTCCAAGAAACTCTGTGCTACCGGCTAAAAGAGCATTAAGATAGGGCAGCGGGATACCGAGCGAGTGAAAATAATCAGCAATGGAGCTTAAGTGAGAGAGCTTTCCTATGCCAGTAATTAGAAATTGATATCCCCAATATAAACGAATAATGAGAAGAAGAAAAGAAGACATGGAATTGCCTATTGCCGTCACCTGTGTCCAGAAAAGTTTAAGCATATGTACTCCTTAATAATTTTCAGAAAAACTAAGCCAATCTCTTAATGAAATAATCTGAAACCATTCAACAATGTTATCGCAAGCAGTAAGTTGCGGAATGAGATCAATAAGCTTAGCTCCTTCTTGAAAGCGGCTTAACAATTCAAATCGAGCCTTTGAAATTTCTTCGTAAAAATCTTTTTCGTTTTTGCGAAAAAGAACAAAAGATGCTTTTTTACGTTTCTTTTTAATTTGAGGGAGATCGTGCGTTTGCCAGTAAATAGGTGGATGTTCTAAAAGTTGAGTGCGAAAGGTGAAAAAATCGACATCGAATTCAAAAAGCATGACAAAAGGTTGCAGATACAATATTTCACTACCGGCCTTGTCGAGTGTATTAGGATCGATTTTAGGCAGTATTTCGGTGAAAATAAGACGCTCATAAGCTAGATCGAGAGAAGCGAGCGCCAAAACTAAAGAAGCATTTTTTTCTTGATAATTCTTTTTAAGCCAATCTGGAATGTTCGATCCAATTCGAGAGAGAAACCAGTCCTGCGGAGGGCAATCTAAGAGATACGGCTCGGCGATCAAACGATTAAACTCCTCATATCCAAAAAGATGAACGAGGCTAGGGTAAAGTTCTTGTATGATTGTGATCAGTCGCCACCAATATTGTTGATGGTAGATTCCCATCCTCTCTTCACTTTTCAATTGAGGGCTAGATGCAATTCGCCCGCGAATATCCTCTATGAGATGACCTTGGTAGATAGGAAGATTTGCTGAGTCACATTCTTGAAGAGGAGAAGTGATGATCTTTGCAAACCATGTTTGCATATCCAGAAGTGTGTTAGGGCAAGAAGATTCAATCATAGATAACTTGCTTTTGGTATGCTTTGGCCTTCAGTGCCTCTTTCCAGGTATCTTCAAAAGAAATAAAGCGATCATCCCATTCTAGGAGAGTTGAGACCCCTTTTGTCTTTGGGTAAACTTCCTTATAAATCTCCCAAACTTCATCTCGAACCGGATAATCGTGTGTGTCCAAGATATAACGTTCATAATCGCTATGGCCAGCTATATGGATCTGAACAACGCGATCGAGTGGTAAATTGGAATAATAGTCTTTGGGATCATATCCTTCATTACGGCTTGAAACGTAAATGTTATTCACATCAAGCATCATTGAGATATCTGCTTTCTCAACAACGGCTGTATAGAATTCCCATTCAGTCATCTCATCATTTGTGAAATTGGCATTGGAGGAAAGATTTTCTAGAGCAAAGGGAATTTCTAAGAAATCTTGGATGATTCTCGCTCTTTCCGCGACGTAATTGGCAACTTCCATCCTTCGCGGCAAAGGCAGAAGATCGTGGAAACGGGCTCCTGGTAATCTGCCCCAGCACAAGTGATCTGACAGCCAGGGGGTTTTTGTTTTAACAGCAAGAGCTTTTAATTTTTTTAGATACTCCCAGTCGAGAGGAGCTGCGCTCCCAATGGCAAGGCTAACCCCGTGCATAACCACGGGGTAGCGATCTAGAATCCTTTCTAAATTTCTGAGTGGCATTCCGCCAC
The DNA here is from genome assembly GCA_963818965.1 of uncultured Verrucomicrobiae bacterium. Classification (GTDB taxonomy): domain Bacteria; phylum Chlamydiota; class Chlamydiia; order Chlamydiales; family Rhabdochlamydiaceae; genus JAZJZV01. The sequence goes on from CAWFUG010000012.1 coordinate 99,462, forward strand.
CCATGAAATTTTCGCTAATGATTTCGAACCAATCAACAGGGGGCCATGCCGCAAAAATTTCTCTAAAATGGACGGGTCGTAAACCGACGCCAATTCCTAAATTGGGAATTTGTTTGCACATGGCATGACCCTAAATGGATGGTTAAAAATCTATATAACACTTCAGTGCTTTTTGAAGCATTATTTCACATGCCACTTTTGCCTTTACAGCTACTATGACCAGTACAGTCGCTTTTACCCGTGCAACCGTTTTTCCCTTTGCACCCCGTTTTTCCTGTGCAATCACTCTTACCTGTACAGCCACTTTTGCCCTTGCAGGTGGTTTTTGAGCTGCAGCTACTTTTACCTGAGCCTGAAGCACCCATTCCGTTTGTTGAATTGGAACAGCCAGAAATAGCGCTGCCAATTATAAGCCCTGCCATAGCCAATTTAAGAACATTTGTTGCCTTCATAGTGTTAGATCTCCTTTAATTTCGATCTTCCAACTGATAGATAAATAAAAGATGTTTTATTGTCAAACTATGGTTGTGAAGACTGTTGTATGAGCTTAGCAATGAGCGATGTCCATCCAGTTTGATGAACAATGCCATCGCTACGAATCATGAAATGAAAATAGAATTAGATCGCAAGAATTGAGGGTTATCTATCAGGCAGTATAACTTATACCCAAGTGGACTCAAAAATTGGCCATAGGGCCGCGTCAAAGCTCCACCTTCTCCAGAAACTCTCCCCAGGGAGTGTCTTCGCAATCGAGTTGGAATTGATCCATGATTCTATTTCGATCTTCTTCGGGGCAGTCGGCGGAGAATTTAAAGTTTGTCAGTTCTAAATCTGTATTATAATCGAGGAACCCTAAGTTTCCGCTAACTTTAAAATGAACTAAAAATGATGCTTTCAGCTTCTCTTCTTTGACGATGTGGAAAGATTTGATGTGATCGACGCAGAATCCCACTCTATCCGCTTGGATGTCATACCGAGCCAGAACATCCCGGCCTAAGATCAAACGATGATCCACAGAATTATTGGGATGCAATCCAGGACATAAGACTAATTTAAAAAACCAGAAACACATGGAAAATCTATAGTAGATTAGCGCGTTTAATAAGGGGAGCGTTGGAATGAGTTCTCTTTTTTTCTGTAAATTACCTACGCACTGATAAAAACCGATTAAAAGATCAGCCACAGCTTCCCCATTTTTCGATTTAAAATCTGAGTTACTCAAGAGGAGAGTGGAGATCAATGATTCGTACGGTCTCATCCGATTGAAAAAATCGGAAAGAGCCGTTTTTTTCCCCATCTCTTCAAAGAAACGGGAAAACCTGGCCTTTTCCGATTGTTTTTTAAATGCTTTTTTGAGGCATTTGGCGATAGAGCATTTGAGTTTTTTTTCCTCTGCTTTCTCTATAAACATTTTCTCTTGGAATAATTTGCGTTGCTCTTCTACGGAAAGGGGGGAGGAGAGCTTCAGCCTCTCTTGCATTTGAGCGACGAACCATTCGAAAAAATAATCAGATCGATCCGCTTCTTGAGAGATCCCTACGCTTTCATAATTGGGAATAATCAGATTTTCTGCATTGAAACAAATCGAGTTTTTTGGAGGAGGATCGTCAGAATAAAAACTACGAAAAGTCATTGCAAATTCTCCTGCATTGGGGAAATAAGCAACTGGTGTCATAATGCTCTCACCATTGCCAGTAGGTCGAATGCTCATTCCGTGCTCTTCAAACCCCTGTTTAAATGAAAATCGCGTCTTTAAGAGGGATGCTCTCTTCCTCTCCATAGGAGATCCATCGATATGAAGCCTTAGCTTACTCCGGATTATGTCCCCCTTATCTCCTCCTGCCTTTTGAAGGAGAATTCCCCCCTTTTCTTTCTCCATTATCTCATACAGGAGCTGTGCTTGTGGTTTTTCTAACTTTTCGTACCGATTCAAAAACTGAGTCGGATTCGCCTCTTTGGAAAAGTCGCCGAGAAACTGGTGCTCTTCGAGTTCAGACAATAATTCTGCAGCTTTTGTCACTCGCGCTAAAATCCCTGAACATTCCAGTGCATGCGTATAAACAGTGGCGATGGAGGTTTTAATTTCCTCTTCGGAAAGGGAGGTCTCTCCCACCGTTTTTACAATCTGATCTTTTAATTTCTTTTCCCATTCTGGATAAGGAAGCACAGAAATATCGATAAAGCAAAGGAATGAGGACAAGGGAACGCGCACAAACTTTAAAGCGGGACTGCTCTTCAAGGGTTCGATACGTCTTGAAGAGGCGCTTCTCGATCGACGCTCCCGCTTACAACAAGATTCACTCGCCGCTAAATCTTTCAGGAATAGTCGAGGTATCTGATGGGATGAAGCAGCAGGCGTTATTTTGTCAGATCTGGGGGAGACAGAACGGGTCCGTAGCAAAGGACGCTCTCCTGGTGCGGTCGTAGTCTGCTCTGGGGAATGCTCTCTCGAGCTCTCTCGAGATGTCGGAGTTAGAATTATTGTCGTCGTCGTGGTCGGCGTAACACCTGCCATAATGCTCCCTAAAATTTAGTAATTATAACGCTCTTCTTCCAAAGTCCAATAGAGTTGTTTCCCCGTGAGCGCACGCGCGCCTACATCTCTCAACCAAGCAGCCATCGCATAGCCGATGTAATTGCGACTGCTCTGTCTTAAGCACATGTCGAGGGGAATGGAAAAGGCGAATCCCTTGTCGTAATAAGTGTGTCCATTGACGTGGTCGTGCCCATTTGTGATCGTATACCAAAGAGAAAAGCGCAAGCCACTTTTGAAGTATCTACCGACCGCTAAACGCACTCCCTTGTCTTTAGCCAAAAACTGACCTGCGCTTAAGAGAAAGTCGAGATGGAGCGGCTTGAAGTCATAATACAAATCGAGAAAATACTGGATTCCCGTGAAGGGGACCTTTACGTACTCATGTCCACGCAATTGTAAAGTCGTCCGACTGAATTTCACTCCCTGATAATGCCGCTTCTTCACCGCAGCGAATTCCACTCCCACCGCCCAATTTGAGTTCACTGGGTAGTAGAGCAACTCCGTCGCTCCCCCTCCATAGGCAGGTTCGAAATAGCCACCGGCCAATCGGTAGAAAAAACCTTTTCCCAAACTCCAGCTTCTTTGCAAAAAAGCCTGCTCCAAAGAGACGGAATTTGTTTTAAAATACTTGAGACTGTCGGTTCTTACGATCAACAATTTTGAAGGATTGAGCCGATCGGGCCCGCCGATCCCCTGCATGAGAGACTTAATCGAATAGCCCATTTGTAATTTGTAATAGACCTGATTGAAGAGATACCCTTCAGGAGAGGCGATCGCACTGATGTTGTATTTGAACTTTCCCGTCGTGCTTCCAAAAAAGGTCAAAAGGCGCGGACGGATGGTAAAGGTCCAGATCGGTCGCTGCCGTTGAAAAATCTGAGGTTGCTCATAGGGGCTCGGTTCTATAGGAGCCTCTCGCATCGGAGCTAAGGTCTCCAGCTCAAAATCGGTGATCCAACCGCGATGCCACCTCTGTAAATCCTCAAACCGGTAGCGATACGATTGACAGGGGAGAGCATCCGCTTCGATGACGACAGTGACCCACTTCACATCTTCTGGCAAAAGAGCGGCGAGGACGTGCTGCACGCGTTCCCGCACGATGCTTTCTTCTCGGTATCGATTGTTGACGATTTTTAACCACGCCTCCTTCTCATTGCCTTCTCCATAGATGAGAAATGCCGTGTACAGATCGAGACCTTGATCACTTAATGCATAGGCGATCTCCTGCGCAAAATCCCGTTCGGTCCGCACTAACCCCAAAGGCTCGTGGTCGACGGGTGACTGATAAGTCCCCGGATCCCCCACCTTAGAAAATAAGCCCGTCGTCGTCCCGATCGGATACCGCAATGAAGCAGAACCTGCGAGCTCTGTCCCCCGAACAGAACTCAAAGAGAGTTGTAAGGTATCCCATCCGACAAAAGAGATCCCTCCATTGACCCGCGATTTGACCTTTCTTCCCGATGGATGCTCATGAGGGTGTTTTTTGTAATTGATCGCATCGTATTCGAGCAAAAAGGAGAGATCTTTTAAAAAGGGGAGCTTCTGCTCTCTAAAGGGCGTCCAAACGGCTCCTCCAAAAAATCCCTTGATCCGTCCTTTACCCCAACCGAGCGTGCACTCGAGATTCCAGTCAAAAAATTGTTTTGTCGCTACGATATACTGCGCATTGAACCGCTTTGTGCCCAAAAAATCCTCTGCTCCTACAGCGATTTCAGGCATCCCAGCGTACCCGTCCCGGGGCGTTAAAACCCCCAGCTTCACATTCCCGATCCGCTCCGCATCATCGCCAAACCCTTCGTGCCCAAAATTTTTCTCGATCATCCCCTTATAAACGCGGTAATTCAAAACGAGCTCCAAACGCTGAAATACCTCGAAGTTCAAGCCGTAAACATCATAGGGCTTCACGATCGCTCCACCGAACGCGATCATGCCCGAAGGAGCCATCCGCGCAGAAGGCATGTTGAAATACCCCCCAATCATCGCGTAGTTGTAGAAAAAAGGGAGAGTCTTTTTGAGATCTTTGTCGATCTGAGCGACCAGCTCCAAATCCTCAAAAAGTCGCGTTTCCTCGGGATAAGGATTCAAGCAAAACAAGACGGAGGGAAAAAGGAAAATCGCTGCAAAAAGAGATTGTTTGTGCACACACTTCTTTAGGTAAAAAAGAGAGCACTAAGTTAAAGCGAAATTTTGTTTTTGGCAAGATTTTCCCTAGAGGAAAACGACAACTTAATGCCATAATCCTTCATCTTTCCTCTCCTCGAAGGGCTACCATGGCAATCAATCCTATCTCTAATCGTTATTACGCCCCTTTGTCCCACCTACACCGGATGACGACCTCCCTTGCCTACACGGCTGCTTACACCATCCTGGGCCTCGCTATGCGCATTTTAAGGGTTGCGGAAATGCAAACAAAATATGAGCTCCTCAGCGATTTCTACAGTGCCCGGGCATCCGGGGGATGCAACTACCGCCGCCGCATTTTTGGCGAATTTTCGATCAATCCTTCTGTCAATCGAGAGAAAGTAGATACACTCATTTGCTCCACGAACCAAGACAAGCTCAATGCCCTCTTTAAGAAAAAAGCGGGCCATATGCCCTCATCGATCGGTTTGAAAAAAAGTAAACTCTCCCTAAAAAAAGCGACGAGAGGCATCTGTCTCTCCGCTTCTTTAAAATTTTTAAAAAAATATTTCGAGAGGATCAAAAAAGAAAAGGATCCTCAAAAAGTCATCGCCTCATTGAGCGAAAAGTTCAAAGAGGGCGTTTCAGAAAAGACAGCGCTCATCAACCAATTGCAAGAAGCTGAAAGTTTCTCTTCGCGCGTGACTAAGGCAGAAAAAATACAAGCGACAGCGAATCTCTATCGTTTAAACGTCCAATCTGTAAAATCCCATGGACGACAGAACCCTCGACACCTAAAAGACGGGGGATATATCGTTGCTATAGTGGACGATGGCCCCATTGGTCACGCCTGCGCCTATATCAAACACAAAAAACAGCATTTTCTCTTCGATCCCGATATCGCCACCTTTGCCCTTCCCAAAGACCTAAAAAAGACCCCCCTATGCGAGAGCGGAGAAAAAGCGTTCTTCTTTAAAGTATATCCGTAGTGACTTAAAAGTTGGCCGTGAGGCACCGTCAAAGCCCCACGGCCAACTTTTAACCTCACTTGGGTATAAGCATCACCATAAAAAGAAAAATTAAACGAACCCCTTATTGAAGATAAATAGAGTACGTCCTATACTCAGACGCAAGCTTCTCTATATTTTTGAAATAAGGACTGTTCATGGGTTACGTTAAGGATTTCAAGACACACATCGCCAATCATGATTACCCCGGATTTTTAAAATTGTGGGAGGAGTATTGCTCTGGAGACGAGCTCGAGGTCGAAGAGATCTGCGAAATCCTCCGCTCAGTGAAAAATTCTGAGCTAGGAGATCCTTTTGGTCGGCATGTCGATCGGATCCTGCCCCTTTGGAATACCGTCGCAGACCCCGATGAGTCCCATGAGATCCTCAAACTAATCATCGACATCCAAACGAGCAATCAAAAACACCTCTTCGATCTCGCCCTCCACGATCTGCAAACGCGCTATTCCCACCATAAGAACTTTAACGATAAGATCCGTCTCATTGGGCTGCGTGGAAAAGAGAATTTTCAAGGAGCGATTAGCGCTTTCGAACTCCTCTCTCACATGGAAAAGGGAAACTTCGTCTTTCATACAGGAGGATGGGGAGTCGGTGAGATCATCGATGTTTCTCTCGTGCGCGAACAGCTCACGCTCGAATTCGATTACGTCCCTGGCAAAAAAGAGGTCTCCTTTGCAACAGCCTTCAAAACATTGATCCCAATCCCCAAAGATCACTTCCTCGCTCTGCGCTTTGGCAGTCCCGACCTCTTGGAGCAGAAGGCAAAGGAGAATCCCGTTGAAATCATGCGCATGCTCCTACGCGACTTAGGACCAAAGACAGCGGCTGAAATCAAAGAAGAGCTCTGCGACCTAGTGATCCCCGCTGCAGAATGGACCCGTTGGTGGCAAAATGCGCGCGGAAAAGTCAAAAAAGACACGATGATCGAAACACCTGAAGAGATCCGCGAACCCTTCCGCCTGCGCAAAACAGGAGTTTCTCATGAAGAGCGCCTCCAGAAAATCTTGGAGAAGAAACCAGATGCCAATACGCTGATCCAAATGGTTTACACATTCTTGCGCGACTTCCCTGAGATCCTCAAAAACACCGAATTCAAAGAGACATTAATTAACAAACTCACTCAGATGCTCTCCTTTGAAGAAGTGAGTGAAACACAAAAACTTCAACTCCACTTCTTCCTCCAAGACTTAAACGGGATCAAAGAACATCCTCCCATTGTAGCTGCCGTGCAATCCTTCAAATCGATCGAAGAAGCTGTTAATGCCATCGAAGTGCTGAGCCACAAAAAACGGCTCCTCGTCGAAACACGCAAAAATCGCAGCGAGTGGAAAGAAATATTCCTCTCCCTCCTCTTCAAACTCGATCAATCTCCCCTCCGAGATTACGTCCTCTCTGAGCTCATCGCAGACAAGGTGGATGAAGAACTCACAACAAAACTAAAAAATCTCTACACTCACCCGCTCCAACATCCTGACACCTTCCTATGGTACTTCCAAAAAGTCCAAGGAAAAGGGAACATCCCCTTCAACGATTCTGAAGGAAAGCTCCGTTTCTTTGAAGGACTCTTGATCCTCCTCAGTCAAATCGAAAACGATCCCTCTGAGAGAGAGACCGTCAAGAAGATCTATGGCATCCTCTCAGAAGGGCGTTATGCCATCGTTCGCCAAATGATGAAACTGGCAACAGCGGAAGAAGTAAAAGAGTTCCTCCTCCTGATCTCCAAGTGCCATTCTTTGACAGACCACGACCAAAAGATCTTCCACTCCCTCGCAGAAGTCGCGCACCCCTCTCTTGCTAAAGTAACCAAAAAACGAGGAAAAGAGGAACCAGAGATAGAAATCCTCTGGACGACAGCAGAAGGCTACCAATCCCTTCAAAAAAGGATCCAACAAGTCGCCACCGTCGAAACTGTAGAAAACGCGAAAGAAATCGAAGTGGCAAGAAGCCACGGAGACCTAAGAGAAAACGCTGAATTTAAAGCCGCGCTAGAGCGCCGCGATCGCCTCCAGTCAGAGATGAAAATGCTCTCCGATCAATTGAATCACGCTCGGGTCATTACGAAAGATGACATCTCCACCGACGAAGTCGGCATCGGCGCCATCGTCGCCTGCGAAAATAAAAAAGGAGAAGCAGTCTTTTACACACTGCTCGGACCTTGGGATGCAAACCCTGAGGAAAACATCCTCGCCTTCCAATCCAAGCTCGCGCAGTCGATGAAAGGCAAAAAAGTGGGAGAAACATTTACATTTCAAGGCGAAGAGTATACGATTACGGGAATCAAGAGCTTCCTTTAAGGACAACCCTTATGAAACAGATCCTCATCATCGCCAGCAAAAATGTGCACAAAATCCGGGAATTTCGCTCGATGCTCAAGAAATTCCCCACCCTCGATCTCCTTACCCTCAACGATTTTCCCACCTATTCACCCCCTGGAGAAACGGGAGCCTCTTTCGAAGAAAATGCCATCCTCAAAGCAACCCATGCGGCAAAAGAGTTGCAGCACTGGGCGATTGCCGACGACTCCGGCCTCGTCGTCCCCGCATTAAAAGGCGCACCCGGCATCTTCTCACAACGCTATGCAGGAGCCAACGCCTCCGATAAAGAAAATCGCAAAAAGCTCCTCGCCGATATGCAACATATCGAAGAACCCCATCGACAAGCCTACTTCGAGTGCTGGATCGCCCTCGCCACCCCAGAAGGACTCAAAAAGACGACAAAAGGCGTTTCTGAGGGAGTCATTACAGAAAAAGAAAGGGGAAGCCTCGGCTTTGGCTACGATAGCATTTTCATTAAGCACGAATACGGAAAGACATTCGCCGAACTCGAAGAAGAGACAAAAAACCGCATCTCTCACCGCCGAAAAGCGCTAGACAAAATCAGCCCTTTCCTAGAATCGATGCTCGAAAAAGAATGTCTTATTTGAGTGCCGTATTTGAATGCATTATCTAGTCGATGGCTATAATCTCCTATTTCGATTCCTAAAAGCGAATCCTCTGGAAAAGACGCGCCAAGCAATGATAGAAGAGCTCAACACAGCTGTTTCTGAATTAAATCTCTCCGTGACCCTCGTCTTCGATGGGGGAAAAGATTCCCTCCCACCCACTCTAAGACACCACTTCAAAGCAATCGAGCTCATCTACACCACAGGCGACGCATCTGCAGATCACTACATCCTCGAAACCGTCCAAGAGGCCCACCAGCCCAAAAATCTGACCATCATCACCAACGACCGCGAACTTTCCTCCCGCTGCAAACGAGAAGGTGCCGCAATCCTCCCCATCGACACCTTCATCGCCTTCCTCACCCACAAACGCCAAAAGAAAATCAAAAGAACTCCCCGCCCCGACTTTCCCTTTGCCGACTCGCAAAAAGAACTAAAGCGCCTTCTTACTCTCTTCGAAGAGCGCCTCAAAGAACACGAGGAGGACCTTTTCTAAATGAAATGCAAAGCCTTCATCCCTCTTATTTTTCTCATCTCTTCTCTTTCCGCCACAGATCTTACATCCCAAAGCTACCTCTACGACAATGAAGGAGAGCCCCGCTTCATCAAGATCTACATAGACTCACCCACCCCCCGCAACAAACGCCGCACCACGTCCCTTCAAGCCGGCCTCCAGCAGATTTTAAACCGCATGGCCCAAGAAGACCCAACCGGCCGCTACATCGTAGTCCCCCTCAAGAAGAAAAAGGGCAAAGACACAGACGAAAGCGTATGGGAATGTCCCTACTGCGGCAAGTCGAACCACGCCTTCGAAAACAGATGCACGAAAAAAAGCTGCTCCCTACACTGATTCCCTCTATACCCAAGTGGACTTAAAAGTTGGGTATATGCTGAATTTTGTTCGCGCGTTAGCCCTGTAAGAAGCTTGGGTATACACTCATTTTTTATATTCACATTGCCATAAAATTTTTCTCTGTTATAGGATGCTGCAGCAAAACTAAGGAGGCTTTTTTTATGATGAATCGCACTCGTTTTACATCCCTGTCGACCGCTGGAGTTTTACTTTTCCATAACATTTTAGGAATCTCTTCCGAAATTACTCCTGTCACACCAGAAGAAATTGAATCATACGTTGCTGCCACAATGCAGGACATCCAAACTTCCTATGAAGAAATCATGAATATCCCCACGAACAAAAAGACATTCGCGAACACCTTAAGAGCTTGGGTTCAACTGAAAAAGGCATGGGAAAATGCCATGGAGACCCTGTATCCTTGCAAAAATACTCTGCCGATTATCGATCTCGATTACAAAACCCAAAAAGACATTTTTCAGAATGCGGACTTACAAGATGCTGTAATGTTATACGCATTTAATCCATCGGATGAGGAAACATTGGATTTTCACCAACGCTATATCTTGCAGTATCTTCAAGATCAATCACCACACTGCAACCCTATCTACGTGCATCTCACGGGTTCTACTGAGAATAAAAGTGCCAGAGATAAGCCACTTTCCCTTCTCAATCTAACCCCAAATGATAGTGCAATAGTTTCTATGGAAAGTCTTTTAGATAAAATCCTGAATGCTGACGCAGATATCGTGTGCCTAGAGGAACGCATTGACATCGATAGGGTGGACGATTTCTATCAGGGTCTTAAAGCGCGTTACGCTCATTTTTATACGAGAATAGATGTGGGTGGATTCCGCTTCTCAGATACCGCCGTGGGATTCTTGATCGCCAGCAAATATCCTATTGAACAGCCCAGATATACCTCATTTGGAGATTCAGATAGCGAAGATGGCTTTATCGATTTTATTGTCAAAGATGGGGGAACTCCTCTAGGGCATGTGTATGCGGCTCAACTGGAATCGCTAGATGCTAAAGGGCCGACCTTCTTGAGAGTTGCTCAGCTCCATCAAATTCTAAAAGCCATGGATTTAGAATATCGGGGAGAAATCCCTTTTCTTCTCTGTGGAGATCTAGGAATCACGAAACAGTCAAATCAAGAAGAACAAGCCATCCTAAATTCTTATTTTTCTACCGGACAGGAGGAAAATGCAGATGAACCTAGCGCGCTACTTCTATGCTTCCCTACCTCGAGCTCTCATTTCCAGATCCACACTTCTCCTCTATCTTTATCGGATCATCACAACGCTTCACTGAGTATCATTGGATTCCCAAAAGAGCAACAAGCGTCTGTCTTCAAGACAAACAAAAGAGTGTTATTTGATGAAAAAATGATCATCTTCTGTGAAGCAGGCGAAGGAAATGATAAATCTTGGGTCGATGTTTCTGCAGGTGCATCGAGCGATGACTATGGAAATGAAAGTGCCTGGGGAGGCGGTAGCTATACATTCCCCAATGGGGCTGAAGTTTCTGTCAGAGGTAAGGTGTCAAAAGATGCGAGTGGAAATACCTCTCGGGGTGTTGAAGGTCACTTAAGTTTTCCCATAGGAGGAAGGTGAAAATAAAAAACATCATTATTAGTTCAGCACTTCTCCTTTTTATAGGAATTGGACTCTTTATAGGGAAAACTTTTTATTCCAAGCAACGGTATGTCCGTATGTTTGTGACATTCGGACGTACCGAACTGCCGTGCGTTGATATTCATATTCAAGGAAAAACCTATTCCGTACTTGTCAATTTGAGCAGCTGTGTTCCGCTCACCCTCAGTAAAGATGTTTTATCATCCATCCACAAAGAAACTTGCGAACCTACCCTATTCCAAGATTCCGAAGGAAATAAAATCGAATCTTCCACCTTTTTGGTCTCAGAAGTCAAAATGGGAGATCTCACTTTTAAGGATGTTAGAATCGCAGAGGGGGGTGAAAAGTTGAAGATGGGCCAGCGAGTGGGCGAAATAGGATTGCCCTTATTAAAACAAAATAATTTAGTACTCGACTTCCCCCATTCTACAATCATCGCCTGTAACCATAGGAAAAAACTTAAAGAAATCGGTTACTCCGTTGAAGAGATGATTCCAGTTCCTTTCGAAATCGTAGAGCGCGCAGGAGGGATTCTCCTCCCTGTCCTCACTGATTTGGGCGCCGTAAAACTCGCTCTGAGTACGGGGATGACTCTGAACCTCATCAGGTCATCCCTTCTCCAAGAAAACGGTGCGCAAAGACCTATGACTATCGAGATGGATGGAAAGAATTGGGACCAATTACAGAGCGCCGCCTTTATCATCGGCGGGGAAAATTGGGGGAGTCAAAATCTCTACCTTCAGGATTTCCCCTCTGATCTGCGAGAATTTAATGGTGTCATCGGGATGGATTTTTTGAGTAAACATATTCTCTATCTCGACTTCGAAAATCAAAAGGTTTACATCGATCGTGATTAAAAGACTGATCCTTTTTTCGCTTCTCCTCCTGGGCAGCACCAGTTTCTTCTGTTTCAATCACCCGGCTAGCCAAACCATCCCCGTATCATTTGATCTGCTTAATCTACCTGTAATCAATATACAAATTGAGGAGGACTCCTATTCTTTAGTTCTCGATCTCGGCGCTGGTAACCATATGAGCTTAGATGATGAGATTTTGCAGAAGATACAAAAGCGTCCTTATGGAGTAGTTCGATTTAAAGACCTAAAAGGCAATAACTATAAATCAGAAAATTATTTGATTCCTCAAATCAAAATCGGTAACGTCCGTTTTGCTGAGGTCCTTGCCCAATCAGAAAACGATGCCTTTAATCATAACACCATTTTACGAAGAGGACAGCACCTCTCCTCCCAAATGGGATCTATTGGAAGGGCTTTGCCCAGCGGACAGCCCCCCCACCAAAAAATGGGGTCTATTGGAAGGCCTTTGCTCAAACGATATAATTTGCTTTTAGACTTTCCTCATTCCAGCATCGCCCTTGTCGAGCGCCCTACTAAAAAAGCAGCACAGTTTACTCAGCAAATGCATGTCGTTCCGTTTGAGATGACCCCCTCGGGGATCACCATAAAAATTACAACCGATCTCGGCGAAAAAAAATTTCTAATCGATACCGGTACTTCTTGGAATCTCGTGAGATCTTCTCTATATGATTTAGAAAAAGATCACAAAAACTCGTCCAATCTCGATTATTTTTCGACTCCTTTCTTTGAGATCGAAGGGAAAAATTTTGGCCCCACAACTTTACATCTTTTAGATATTTCCCCCGACATAGAGGACTTCGATGGAATTCTTGGGATGACTTTCCTCCGTCGCCATACGGTGTATATCGATTTCCCAAAAAGATTACTCCACATCTCTGAATGAGACGGCACATTGACTTTTTTTGCTCCTGAGGGCACCCTCTTCGCTGAAAAATGTTTCGAGGACTCCTATGCTAATTGCACAAATTTCAGATACGCATATCGTGGCCAAACACAAGCATTGGCTGGATCAGCCCCGTACACAAATTAATCGGCGGCTTTCCCGAGTCATCGAGTATCTCAATGCCCTCGATCCTGCTCCAGATGTCGTCCTTCTTACAGGAGATTTAACGGATGAAGGAGACACGTCTGCATACCATTACTTAAGAGAATTGATTAGCCCTCTCAAGATCCCCCTGTATGTTGTTCCCGGCAATCACGACTTACGAGAAGAAATGCGCTCCGCATTTATCGATGAGTCTTATATGCCTAAGCAGCGGTTCATTCATTATGCAATAGAGGATTATCCCGTACGGTTGATCGGCCTGGATATGTCGTAGAAGGGAAGTCTTCTGGAGAACTATGCGAAGAACGGTTTTTCTGGCTCGAGGAAACTCTGAAATCAGCACCTGAAAAACCCACGCTAATTTTCATGCACCACCCTCCCATCAAGACGGGATTTAAATTATTCGATAATATCATCTGTTCAGCTCCTCCTAAATTTGAAATGCTCATGAGAGAACATAAAAACCTTTTAGGAATTATCTCAGGCCATTACCACCATCTTTGTATGAGCTCATTTGGCGGCAAGCCCTGTTTTATCGCTCCCAGCGTAGCACCTGTGCATCATATCGCTCATCCCGATGATGATTGTGTTACAGCCCTAGAACTCGAAGACCCAGCTATTACTCTGCATTTGTATCAGGAAGGAAATCCATTGCTCAGTCATGTGAAACGAATTAAAGAAAAATACGATCGCATCGATTGGAAAATAATCAAACAGAGGCGTGTTGCACAAGAGCTAATTGAAAAAACAGATGAGTTATTAAAAACTTAAACAGCCGTTTCAAGAAAGTGACGATTAAACTGGTAAATGCGCGCATGGGAACTGTTCCATGTGCCACGCTTGACCGTAAAACCAACGGTTGCAATTGCTTTACTCAGACGTAAGAGAGGCATCATCGCCTCATAATCAGGGACAGGCCGAATACTCGCATAGCCCGCAACAAAAGCTTTTCTACTCTTAGGATCGATCAGCCACTCCCCGTGCTCCATAGGGACAAAATCTTCTTGAGCAAAGCCCGCGCGAGCAGATGCCCAATCGATGATTCCCTGGAGTTTTCCTTCATAGACGATCATATTGCCGGGTCTAAAATCGCGATGCACGATGCAAGGGCCATCGCCTAAAACTAAAAGATGCACATGTGCATCATAATAGCGACGGCAGCGTTCCACAAGCGCTTTGGGCAAATGCCCGCGACACTCCTCAAGACCCTCTCAAATTTCAAGGTGTAATCGATGCGTGGGTCTGCATTTAATTTCTTTGGCTCTATTAAATCGCCGTAACCAACAACTCGGTTGAGGTGAAGGGTTGCAAGCAATGCTCCCAATTCCTGAGCCAATGAAATGTCGATCTCGAGACCTTAGCCAATGACCCAGGGAGGTATTCCATCAAGATCGCGCCATGGATCTTTTCTTCCGGTGGCACGACCTGGATGATTTGTGGCACTGGAAGTACAGCATTCAAGTATGTTAGACAATACACCTCGCGCAAATAATCTTTGCTGCGTGCGCTTATCTTTAAAATGAGCTGTGTCCCATTGGGCAGGGCAACTCGATAAACAACAGCCACCATCGCCTCTTCATGATCGATCCGTGAAAAGGTCGTATCTTGAAGATTAAGGCGTTCTTTATACAAAGACAGAAAATCATCCATGCATTGCCTTTCCAAATTTGAGTCCACTTGGGTATATAGACAAAAAGAAATACCTCATGCTACAATATATGCTATTTAACATTAATAATGGTTGTTTTTATGGCTTTCTATTTACCCCCAGTAGATTACGCTCCCCCTCAACAAGGCTACGTGAATATTATCTTTGTCAGTAGCGCTACTGCCGCAAAACCTGCGTTACCAGAAGGAGTCGCTCTCTCTTCTGAAGATGATACAAAATTTTTAATGGGGACCGATGATTATCCCTTAAGCGAACAGGGGCAAATTGAGGCTGCACGTTTCAGAGATGCCATTAACAGCGTTTCAGAACTCAGCATCGCGCGCATCTACAGTTCCTCCCTGCTAAAATCACGCGAAACAGCACAACCACTGGCGATGAGCAGAGATCTCGAGATCATTGTCGATGATCGGCTCAAGGAGATAAGCAAAGGGGCCATTCAGAGCAGCTACAAAAGCGCCTACAGCGCCAACGAACAATACCAAAAATACAAAAAGCTCACCGTTCAGGAGCAGTATTTTGAACCGATGGGAGAAGGCGGGGAAACAAAAGAGCATTGCACCAAGCAGATGATTGGATTTCTCAATGATCTCTGCAAAGAGTCCAGTCTCAATGGAAAAACGATAGTAGTCTTTACTCACGGAACACCTCTTAAAGTGCTCTATACCCTGAGCATGGAAGAGAATAGAGAAGCGATCACTCATCCTGAAAATTTAAGAGAATATCTCCACAAATTCCTTCCTCTAGATGACCCGAAAAAATGCGAAGCGATCCAGTATCAGCTCAACATAAGAACGAACCGCATTGACGTTTAACGCCAAGCTTCAATTTAATGAAACGGGAATTACAACTGCAAATTACCCTCGGTTAAAAAAATAACATCCCTACAAGATCTCGAACGCATGCAATTGCGTCTCCTGAGGTGCAAAAGAGACGGAGATCTCCTGAATGGAATCTTTGGGAAAAGCCTCAGATAATCGCGTCAAAAAGAGTTGCAACGTCTCCCGAGCGCCTTGAGCGCAGTCGCTACGGTCCCATCGGAAAGATTGCGGACAGTGCCGACGAGATGGAGCGCATCTGCCAATCGCTTCGTCGTAGCGCGAAAACCCACTTTCTGCACTCTTCCGCTCACCACTGCATGGAGTTCCCAGTTTTTACTCATCATCGTTAGAGGTCACTCCAGTTTTTCGACCCACAGGGCCATTAAAGGCGGCTG